>NZ_JAIVLH010000008.1 GCF_020524345.1 Metabacillus niabensis | reverse complement strand
CCCGTCCG
The DNA here is from genome assembly GCF_020524345.1 of Metabacillus niabensis. Lineage (GTDB taxonomy): Bacteria > Bacillota > Bacilli > Bacillales > Bacillaceae > Metabacillus > Metabacillus niabensis_B. Next base: position 213,359 of record NZ_JAIVLH010000008.1, on the reverse strand, counting down.
CCGCTAATCTTTGGGAGCAAGCTCCCTCAGATTCGCTCGACTTGCATGTATTAGGCACGCCGCCAGCGTTCGTCCTGAGCCAGGATCAAACTCTCCAATAAAGTGTTTGATATAGCTCATAAAAATTTGTACTATATAGTACGTTTTTGTTAATCGAAATTAACGTTGGCACGCTTGGTTTTGTTTAGTTTTCAAAGAACTTTCGTCACCCAAAGGCGACTTCTTAAATGTAACATTTAACTCGTCATTAAGTCAACTGTTTTTTTTATCTTTCATTTCTCATTCAGCTCTGATTAGCTGACTTAAAAGATTATAGCAGTAACAATTACTACAGTCAACAAAAAATCAGAGCTTTTTATATAATTTCTTCGATAAATAGTTCTCTTCTCTCTTTTAATACAATAATTTCCTTCGTGTTCAAGGATTTTATCATTGGTCTAGTAGGATTATTATCATCCATAAAGATAATTTCAGCATCAACACCATTAGATAACCTGACCTTGGTCCCTGAAGAGAACTTTGCAATTCCTTTTTTTAATTCATTAATAATGGTAATGTCAAACTTACCAAAATCATCTTCCATAATTTGTTCTAAGACCTTAAAAGGGGATTGTTTACTACGGTATGGCCTAATAGACACCATTGCTTGGTACGTATCAGCCAAAGCTACTATCTTACTATATGGGTGTAACTGTGACCCTATTACATTTAAAGGATAGCCACTACCATCTATTCTTTCATGGTGCTGTAAAACTCCCATTTTCACTCCATCTTTAATAGACATAATATTTTTAAGCATATTGTAACTATGAACAGGATGCTGTCTAATATCTTTGTATTCACTCTCGGTCAAGGTTACATTCTTTTTTAAAATATTTGGATTCACTTTACTCATACCACAGTCACATAATAATCCAGTTATTGCAATTTGGTTTATTTCTCCCCTTTGGTAACCTAATTTTTTTGCCAGAAACGCACTTATCAACGCAACTGAGATACTATGGTGAAAAACATAATCTTCTTGTTGGCAATAGTGATACAACTTAAAAACTTCTTCATCATTAAGATCAATTTCTGCAACTAAGGGAATAATAACTTGTCTTATCTTCTGAATATCAAGTAAACCACCAGATTGCCAGTTTATAAAAAGCTGCTTATAAGCATGCACACTCTCTAAATATTGTTGGTAAAACGTCTTATGAGGTGTTACTTTCTCTTTTGAAGTATCTATTATTTGTTCTTCTTCAAATAATGCTGGTTTGAATTCTTTTCCATTTGCTAATAAATTCGCAACTTGTACTTCCTTCACTAAAAATGCCTGCAGAACATCGATTAAATGTTTATTAATGATTGCATTTTTAAAAATGATTGGTCTATTTGTTGCTGATAAGACATTATCCGTTAAAATACAGCCTTCTTGTAATTGATCAATATGGATTTTCAATAGGTACCCCTCCTTAGTCCATTATACCTAAAAATGATAATTTTGCTCATTTTTTCTTATCTATAATCAATAAAATTGAATCTCTTTAGATAAAAAAAGAGCTAATACAACACAATGGTGTGTACTAGCTCCTGTTTTCTATTCTTCAGGTTGTTCTTCTGAATCATCTGCTTCTTCATGATCTTGTTCATCTTCCTTTTGCACCAAGGCAACAGTTGATACAGAAACATTTTCATCCAGTTTAATTAATTTTACCCCTTGTGTGTTACGTCCCATTTTGGAAATTGTATCAACATCCATACGAATAATAATACCACTTGCCGTGATTAACATAATATCCTCTTCCCCAGTAGCAGCTTTCACTGAGACGACCGGTCCATTTTTATCGGTGATATTACATGTTTTTAATCCCTTACCGCCACGGCTTTGAGTACGATATTCCTCAGAAGGAGTTCTTTTTCCATAACCATTGCATGTCACAATAAGAACATCCACACTTTCTTCAAGAATCTCCATACCTACAACTTCGTCATCCTCATCAAGGGTGATTCCTTTAACTCCTGATGCAGTTCGACCCATTGAACGCACATCTGATTCAGGGAATCGAATCAACATACCATTTTTGGTTCCGATAATAATGTCTTTTGAGCCATCCGTTAATTTAACGGAAATTAGTTCATCTTGTTCACGGAGACCTACAGCGATTAAACCATTATTACGGATATTCGCGAACTGAGATAATGGAGAACGCTTGGAGATACCTTCCTTGGTTGTAAAGAACAAGAACCAATCATCAACAAATTCGGATACAGGTATAATTGCATTTACCCATTCACCTTTTTCTACACTTAACAAATTGATAATCGGAAGGCCTTTAGCTGTTCTGCTGAACTCAGGAATTTCATATCCTTTTGCTCTATAAACTTTCCCTTTATTCGTAAAGAATAGTATTGTATCGTGAGTGGATGTTGTTAATAGATGTTCGACAAAATCATCATCATTTGTCCCCATTCCCTGGATACCTCTACCTCCACGTTTTTGACTTCTGTAGGTAGAAACAGGAAGACGTTTAATGTATCCATTATGAGTTAAAGTAATGACGATATTCTCAACTGGAATAAGATCTTCATCCTCGATTGATTCAAGACCACCAGACACAATTTCTGTACGACGGACATCATTAAAACGGTCTTTAATTTCTGTAAGTTCTTCACGTATAATAGCAAGTACTTTTTCCTCATCAGCGAGGATTGCTTTTAGTTCAGCAATTAACTTAATAAGTGATTGATATTCTTCCTCAATCTTCTCACGTTCTAATCCTGTTAATCTTTGAAGCCTCATATCTAAAATTGCTTGAGCCTGCTTTTCACTTAATGAAAATTGCTCCATTAATCCGTTACGTGCAATTTCAGTTGTTTGTGAATTACGGATTAACGTAATAACCGCATCTAAATGGTCAAGTGCAATACGCAGACCTTCAAGTATATGAGCCCTTGCTTCTGCTTTTCTTAATTCAAAAGCAGTTCGACGTTTAATAACTACTTTTTGATGCTCAAGATAATAGAAGAGCATTTGCTTAATATTAAGAACCTTTGGATGGCCGTCCACAAGAGAAAGCATATTAATTCCAAAGCTTGTTTGTAGGGCAGTTTGTTTATAAAGGTTATTAAGTAATACATTGGCATTTGCATCTTTACGTACTTCGATAACAACGCGCATACCAGTACGGTCAGATTCATCACGTAAATCTGTAATTCCGTCAATTTTCTTATCGCGAACTAATTCAGCTATCTTTTCAACAAGTTTTGCTTTATTTACTTGATAAGGTATCTCTTTGACGATAATTACTTGTTTTCCTGAAGGTTTTTCTTCAATTTCAACCTTCGCTCGAAGTGTAATGGAACCTCGACCTGTTTCATATGCTTTTCGAATTCCACTGCGACCAATGATTTGACCCGCAGTAGGGAAGTCAGGTCCAGGTATAATTTCCATAATTTCAGGAATCGTCAAGTCAGGATCCTTACTTAAAGCAAGAACTCCATCGATGATCTCTCCTAATTGGTGTGGAGGAATATTTGTTGCCATCCCTACAGCAATTCCCGTTGCACCATTTACCAGTAGGTTCGGGAATCTGGCCGGAAGAACAACTGGTTCCCTTTCAGAGCCATCATAGTTATCCTGGTAATCAATTGTGTCTTTATTAATATCACGGATTAATTCCATGGATATTTTTGACATACGGGCTTCTGTATAACGCATTGCAGCCGCTGAATCCCCATCGACAGAACCAAAATTACCATGTCCATCAACTAACATATATCTAAAGTTAAAATCCTGAGCCATACGAACCATTGTTTCATAAACAGCTGAATCACCGTGTGGATGGTATTTACCGATTACTTCACCAACGATACGTGCTGATTTCTTAAATGGTTTGTCTGAGGTCATTCCTAAATCATTCATTGCATACAAAATACGACGATGAACAGGTTTTAATCCATCACGCACATCTGGTAAAGCACGAGAAACAATAACACTCATCGCATATCCTAAAAACGATTCACGCATTTCGTTACTAATATTTCTTTCTATAACATGAGAGCTTTGATTTTCCGCCATATTAAGATAACCTCCCTTTCCTTTCTGTAATCTTAATTGGGAGTGCCAAATAACTCATCAGAAAACGACAAAATATTGATAGTAATTGTCTGTTATAAATTCTGCCCAATTGGATATTTTAATTAATAGTCTACTCTTCATTATAGCAATATTAACGAGAGAATACACATGAATTTACTAGATAATTCATAGATAATCTATAATTTAAAAGACTTAAACTAAGGTCACTCTTATAAAAGTTTCTAACCTTCTAAAAAACACCTCATCGGTATGAGGTGTTTCATTCATTTTATCAAATATCTAGATTTTTGACATATTGCGCATTTTCTTCGATAAAGTTTCGACGAGGCTCGACTTTATCCCCCATAAGCGTATCGAAGGTTTCATCCGCATCAATTGCATCCTCTAGAGTTACTTGAAGTAAAGTACGCGTCTCCGGATCCATGGTTGTTTCCCATAATTGATCTGGATTCATCTCTCCTAGACCTTTATAACGTTGAATTCCAGGCTTTGGTTGTTCAGGCATTTCTGCTAAGTAAGCATCGAGTTGTTTATCATTATAGGCATATTCAATTCGCTTACCTTGCTGGATTTTATAAAGTGGCGGTTGGGCAATATAAATATAACCTTGTTCAATAATAGGACGCATGTAACGATAAAAGAACGTTAATAGTAATGTACGAATATGCGCCCCATCGACATCAGCATCTGTCATAATCACAACTTTATGATAACGGGCTTTAGTGATATCAAAATCTTCACCAATACCTGTGCCTAATGCTGTAATAATGGCTCTTATTTCGTTATTGGACAAAATTTTGTCCAATCTAGCCTTCTCAACATTGATAATTTTCCCTCTTAATGGCAGGATTGCCTGGAAATGCCGATCACGTCCCTGCTTCGCAGAGCCGCCCGCAGAATCACCCTCAACGATATATAATTCACTGATTGACGGATCCTTTGAAGAACAATCGGCTAGTTTACCTGGTAGATTTGAAATTTCCAAAGCACTTTTACGTCTGGTTAATTCACGGGCTTTTTTAGCTGCTAAACGTGCTCTGGCTGCCATAAGACCTTTTTCAACAATCTTTCTTGCTACTGATGGATTCTCTAACATGAATTTATCAAACGCTTCAGAGAAAACAGAATCTGTTACCGTACGAACCTCAGAATTCCCCAATTTCGTTTTCGTTTGTCCCTCAAACTGAGGGTCAGGATGTTTAATCGAGATAATAGCTGTAATACCTTCCCGAACATCTTCTCCTGATAAATTATCATCATTTTCTTTAAAAATCTTATTCTTTCTAGCGTAATCATTAATAACACGAGTTAATGCTGATTTAAATCCAGCTTCATGTGTTCCACCTTCATAGGTATGAATATTATTAGCGAAAGAATAAATATTACTAGTATAGCTATCATTATACTGAATAGCTACTTCTGTTGTGATCCCGTCTTTCTCACCTTCAATGTAGACCGGTTCATCATGGATAACCTCACGAGTACGGTTTAAGTGTTCAACATAAGATTTTATACCACCTTCATAGTAGTATTCATTTGAACGCTTATTCTCACGTTTATCCTCAATTGTTATTTTTAAGCCGCGGTTAAGAAATGCAAGCTCTCGAATACGATTGGCTAACGTTTCATAATCATATTCTGTTGTTTCTTTAAATATCTCAGGATCCGGCTTAAAGTGAGTAATCGTTCCGGTTACCTCAGTTTCACCAATAACCTCTAAATCAGCTGCAGGTACTCCTTTATGAAACTGTTGAAAGTGCACTTTCCCTTCACGATGTACTGTTACATCAAGTACTGTTGAAAGGGCATTTACTACAGAGGCACCAACACCGTGAAGACCACCGGAAACTTTATATCCTCCGCCACCAAATTTACCTCCGGCATGGAGAACTGTCATAATAACTTCAACAGCTGGACGTCCCATTTTTTCATGGATCCCAACCGGAATTCCTCGACCATTATCTTTAACAGTAATACTGTTGTCTTCTTCTATGAGCACATTGATTTCAGTACAGAAACCCGCCAATGCCTCATCTATACTATTATCAACAATTTCCCAAACTAAATGATGAAGACCCTTGCCGCTAGTAGATCCAATATACATTCCAGGGCGTTTTCGAACAGCTTCCAGACCTTCTAATACTTGAATCTGATTTTCATCATATGATTGTTGTTGGACTTGATTGTTATCTGTCGTCACACTGATCACCTACACTTTTCCTAAAGCTTACATAACTGATTTTGAAGCTTGATAATTAATAGCCTCTTAAAAAGAGTATTCTGTTACCAATAAAAAAAATTGATGACAGGTAGCTTTATATTTAAGTCTATAAAAGCCTTAATCAATCTATATCAAAAGCAACTTGTGCTCGTTTTTTTAATGTGCTTGATGATAAAGGTGAAAAATAAATTTTATCAAGCGTTATAATAATAGATTTTGCATCATTACTTGCCAGTTGAACGATCTTATCCCTCTGTTTCTTAAAAAACTCATCCACAATTGATGAATCTTGTGAAGATTGTCGATCCAGTATCATAACGACTTCTTTTGAAGGAACAACATGGTTGTCTCCCAGATGAATATACATATGAATCACCTCATTTTTTGTCAGAAAGCTCTCCTGCTTTCACATGGAAAGTAGCAGCTTCTCTTAATGTTTGATGGTCGATTCCTTCTACACTTGTTGTTGTAACAAATGTTTGCACTTTACCCTGGATGGTATTTAATAAATGTGATTGTCTAAAATCATCCAATTCAGATAAAACATCATCCAGCAAAAGAATCGGATATTCTCCTATTTCGTTATGAATCAAATCAATCTCAGCCAATTTCAGGGATAGAGCAGTTGTTCTTTGCTGACCTTGTGACCCATATGTTTGCACATCATGATCATTCACGTAAAAGAGCATATCATCACGATGGGGTCCTGCAAGCGTAGCCCCACGTTCTATTTCTTTCTCTCTTATTTTAACAAATTTTTGTTCATATGCTTCTATCATTTTTGTCAAATCATAATCTTCTGATACATCTACCGAAGGCTTATATTTAATTTTAAGTGTTTCCAATCCTCTACTAATACCAGAATGAACCGGCTCAGCCCATTTTTGGAGCTCAGATACAAACTGTAGACGTTTGTTAATAATTTTGGCAGCCGCTTCACATAGTTGTTCTGTTAAAACATCAAGCATTGTTTGATCTTTTTGCTTTCTTAGCTGTAACATTTTCAAGTAATGATTTCGCTGCTGCATAATTTTCTGATAGCGACTTAAGTCATGAAGATAAACAGCAGAAACTTGACCAATTTCCATATCAATAAATCGCCGTCTAACTTGCGGACTTCCTTTTACCAAATTTAAATCCTCAGGAGCAAACATGATAACGTTCATGCCCCCGACATACTGACTTAATTTCTCTTGTTCTATATGATTTAATTTTGCTTTTTTTCCTTTTTTGGAAATAACCAACTGAAGAGCTGTTGAGCGATTATATTTTTCAATGCTACCCTCTATTTTAGCATACTCTTTATCCCAACCTATTAATTCCTTATCATTCGAAGTTCGGTGTGATTTAGCCATGGCCAGAACATAGATCGATTCCATTACATTTGTTTTTCCTTGGGCATTTTCCCCAAGGATCACATTAACTTTATTTTCAAATTGCACAGTTAAGTCGTCATAATTACGATAATTTTTTAATTTCAGCTCTTTTATAAACAAATTTTGTACACCAACTTTAATTTTTCACAATATACGTGCCGAAATCAGGTATATAAAGAACATCGCCATCTCTCAGTTTCTTACCACGACGATTTTCAGGCTCATTATTTACAAAGATCTCATATTCTGATAAAAACCATTTTGCCATTCCTCCAGACTGAATGACATCTGCCAATTTCAGAAACTGACCTAGTGTAATAAACTCCGAATCAATTTTGACAGGTTTAGCCATAGTAACCACCTTTCTCATCAGTAGTCTCTAACCTTTTTATTTTACTAAAAATTTGATCATAAGTACAACTACTCTCAGCATCTCTTTTTAGTGTCCACTCCAGAAAGACATTAAACTCTAACCTTCACAGCATATAGGTAATTTTGACCATACATCTATTTTTTTACAGCTAAAAGAAAAGGACTGACATTAAAATCAGTCCATCCTTCAAAAAAAATCAGTATGTTCTTACTGGTAAAATGAGCTGGAGCATAGAATCATCATCTTTGGTCCGAATCACAAACGGTCTCATAGCTCCAGTAAAATTAACATTTATCTCAGTTCCTTCGAGTGCCTTTAATGCGTCCATTACATATTTTGCACTGAATGAAATTTTCAGTTCCTCTCCAACAACTTCTTCTGCTTGAATTTCCTCACTTACTTTCCCAATTTCAGGAGAGTTAGATGAAACTTCAATCATTCCATCTGTTAAAGTTGACAGTTTAACAACATTATTTCGTGCTTCCTTAGCGAGTAGTGAAGCACGATCAATTGCTTGTAAGAATTCCTTTGAATTCAACGTTAGGTTTGTTTTGCTATCTGAGGGAATTAATCGGGATGTATCTGGATAATTACCGTCTAACAATCTTGAGAAAAACAATAAGTTTTTTGCTTTAAATAAGACTTGATTTTCAGTAATAACAATTTCAATCGGCTCACTAGTATCATCAAGGATTTTACTTAATTCACTAAGACTTTTCCCGGGAATAACAGCATTATAATAACTTTGATTTTCAGAATTAATCTTAGCTTTTCTTAATGCTAAACGATGACTATCTGTAGCTATACAAATCAGTTCACCATTCTCAAGTTTCCAATTAACACCTGTTAAAATAGGTCTTGTTTCAGAAGTTGAAACAGCAAATACAGTTTGACGAATCATTGCTTTTAGTAAGTCCGTTGGAATTTTAAAGATATTATCTTCCTCAATCTGTGGAAGAAGAGGGTATTCTTCAGCATCTAAGCCATTAAGACTAAACTCCGCTTTACCGGATCGAATGATCGTTGAATGATGATTACCTACTTCAATTTCAACGATTTCCATTGGAAGTTTCTTTACGATTTCACTAAAAAACTTTGCTGTTAATACAACACTACCGGCTTGGACAATTTCTACAAATTCTTTACCATCTTCTTCAGCTGGTATAAAAGATTCAATAGAGATATCAGAATCACTACCAGTTAAGGTAACACCCTCAGTATGAGCAACAATCTTAATTCCTGTCAGAATAGGGATTGTTGTTCTGGATGACACAGCTTTCATTACATCTTGTACACCTTGAACTAATTTATCTCGTTGAATTATAAACTTCATGATTTAATTCCTCCTGTTCCTAAGCCAATTTAAATTCTAGCAATGCAAATAGGATTTGTGAAATTTTTTTATGTTTAGTTATATTATTTTTTATTAAAAATATAATAGAAGTACTAGTAGGTGCTGTGGAAATGTGGATAACTATCTCAAAAGAAGAGAAACACAGCCTATCCACATGTGGACAGACTGTGTATATATCTGTACGGGTTATTCACATTATTCATCTATTAAAATTAAGAACCTTTTAATAAACCTGTAATTTCTTTTAACTGTTGTTGCAGTAACTCATCAGATTGAAGCATCTTAGAAATTTTTTCATGAGCATGAATAACAGTTGTATGGTCACGTCCTCCAAATTCCTCTCCAATTTTCGGGAGTGAAGAATCAGTTAATTCTCTAGATAAATACATAGCAATTTGTCTAGGAAAGGCGACTGATTTCGTTCTCTTCTTCGCTTTAAAATCTTCTAATTTAACTTGAAACTCTTGTCCCACTATCCGTTGAATATCACTAATTGAAATCATTCTAGGTTTGGAGTTGGGGATGATGTCTTTTAATGCTTCAGCAGCTAAATCTGCATTTATATCTTTATTTATAAGGGAAGAATAGGCAACAACACGAATTAGCGCACCCTCTAATTCCCGAATATTTGAGTCGATTTGATTTGCGATATAAAGCATCACTTCATTAGGTATATCAAGCCCTTCTGCCTTGGCCTTTTTCCTAAGGATAGCAATCCTCGTTTCTAAATCCGGCGGAGTAATATCTGTAATTAACCCCCACTCAAAGCGAGAACGAAGGCGATCCTCTAAAGTCGGGATCTCCTTCGGTGGACGATCACTTGAAATAACAATTTGTTTGCTTTCTTCATGAAGTGTATTAAAAGTATGGAAAAATTCCTCTTGAGTTTGTTCTTTTCCTGCTAAAAATTGAATATCATCAATTAGTAAAACATCAACACTTCTATATTTATTTCTAAATTCGACAGTCTTATTATCTCTAATAGAATTAATAAATTCATTTGTAAACTTCTCGGATGATAAATAAACAACCTTTGCAGATGGTTTATGATCGATTACATAATGGCCGATAGCGTGCATTAAGTGAGTTTTCCCAAGTCCAACTCCTCCGTAGATAAACAAAGGATTGTAAGCTTTAGCAGGCGCCTCGGCTACTGCCAAAGATGCTGCATGAGCAAAGCGGTTGCCGGATCCTATTACAAACGTATCAAATGTATATTTAGGGTTTAACATGTTCTGCGGTAATTCAGTATGTTCCTCATCCTGTTTATTTATTTGTTTAATGGGTGAATTAGGAACAAAGTCATCATCTGTTTGATTTTGGGGAATAATAAATTTTATTGCAAATTCTTCACCAGTTAATTGATAGATTGAATCCGCAATTAAATGCAAGTATCTGGATTCCAACCAGTCCCTGGCAAATTCATTTGGAGCAGTAATTGTTAAAGTGTCCCCCTGAATTCCATGAGCTTTTGTTGATTTTAGCCAAGTTTCAAAGCTGGGCTTACTTATTTTTTTTTCGATCTCTGCCAAAGCCTTATCCCATAGCTCAGAAATATTCTCCATTTACGTAGTGTCCCTCCTTTGCCAAAACGCTCTTTTGTATAACAATTGTACAAGTTGCGAATATGCGTGTATAAACATGCAAAAGTTGACGTATGTGAATAAATATATAATATAGTAAAAAAACGTCTTTTCGACAAAACCCACGACTTGTGGACAACAATTTACACAACCTGTTTATAAACTTTCCACATGTTATCCACAGTCTGTGGATATGTTGAAAACATCAATAGTTTATTAAGAGTGAAAACACAAATATAATATCAGAATAAAACTAGATATGCAACGGTTTTTACAAACTTATCCACATAATTAATCATTTGTTAAAATAAATTGTCCACAATGATAAAATATGTGAAAAACTTGTCGATAACAGATGTGGATAGTGAAGAATCGTGTCGAAAAAATATCCACAGGCTATCCTGTAGAAGGGGAAGAGGATTTCATACATAAAACGAAATATTTTTTTAGCGTAATATTAAATACGTTAAAAATGGTTAACTAAAATGAAATTAGCAGTTGGTGGTTGACAATTTATGTGGTAGGTAACTATAATTAGTAAGACTGTCTTTAACTGTTATTCCTCAGGGAGGTGTCAATATATGAAACGTACTTATCAACCAAATAAACGTAAACGTAGTAAAGTTCATGGTTTCCGTAGCCGTATGAGCACAGCTAATGGACGTAAAGTTCTTGCTCGCCGTCGTCGCAGAGGAAGAAAAGTATTATCAGCATAGGCCACTGAAAAGTCAGTGGTCTCTTTTTTTAAGATAAAGTAATGGTTAGTTAATAAAAGGCACTATGTTAATTGGAGCGTAATTTGCGGACAAGGTTAACAGAGTGTTTTACATATTAGATTTGATTTAAATAGGGTGATCTGGTTTAAAAGAGGTAGAAGACACAATAGTAAGTAAGTTTAAATCAAGAGTAATTCAGATATAATGATGGTGATCATTCTGTTGTTGACATAATAGCAGAACAAACCGGAGTGAAGGAAAATGAAAAGGAAGTACAGAATTAAGAAAAATAAAGATTTTCAAGTTGTCTTTAAAAAAGGTAAGTCAGTTGCCAATAGACAATTTGTTCTTTATATATTGCAAAAACCGGAAGAAAAGGAATTTCGGATTGGACTATCAGTAAGTAAGAAGATAGGAAATGCTGTTACACGCAATAAAGTTAAGCGTTTAATTCGACAGGTTTTTTCAGAAGAGAAACATCGAATTGCAAGTGGAAAAGAATTTATCGTTATTGCTAGGAAACCAGCTGCAGACATGAATTATCATGAAGTGAAGGGCAGCTTGAACCACTTATTTAGAAAAGCCAAAATATATCAAAAAAAATAGATGATGAAAATTGTAGAAATTATATTAATGAAAACTTCATCAGACAAAACCATTCTATGATTAAAAGTGTTAAGATAATACCTATGTGGAACTTTTTCTATCTTTTAACGTACAAAAAGGGTATCAATTATTGATTAGGAGGAAAAAGGTTTGAAGAGGCGCATATTTTTAATTGCAGGATTAGTAGGCATCCTGGCTCTATTAACTGGTTGTACGGAAGTAAATGTTCCGATTACATCTGAAAGTGAAGGGTTCTGGAATTCTTACATTGTTTATCCTTTATCACAACTTATTACATATTTTGCAGAGATAACTGGTGATAATTATGGTATTTCAATTGTTATTGTGACACTCATTATTCGATTGGCTATTCTGCCGTTGATGATCAAACAAATGAAAAGTTCTAAAGCAATGCAAGCTATTCAACCGGAAATGCAAAAATTGAGAGAAAAATATAGTTCAAAAGATCAACAAACTCAACAAAAACTTCAACAGGAAACAATGGCGTTATTCCAGCAGCATGGTGTTAATCCACTTGCAGGTTGTTTTCCTTTAATTATTCAAATGCCGATTTTAATCGGGTTCTATCATGCAATTATGAGAACTGAGGAAATCGCACAGCACAATTTCTTATGGTTTGACTTAGGTGAAAGAGATCCTTTCTTCATCCTACCGTTAGTTGCGGGTGTCACAACATTTATCCAACAAAAAATGATGATGGCCGGGAATGCTAATCAAAACCCACAAATGGCTATGATGTTATGGCTTATGCCGATTATGATCGTTGTTTTCGCAATAAGTTTCCCTGCTGCTCTATCTTTATATTGGGTAGTCGGAAATCTCTTCATGATTGTTCAAACATATTTTGTAAAAGGTCCTGAATTAAAGGCCGCAAAAGATGGAGGAAATAAAAAGTGATGGAAGTAACTGCTAATGGACAAACTGTCAATGAAGCAGTAGAGGAAGCATTAAAGCAATTGCAAGCAAAACGAGACGAAGTTGAGATCACAATTCTTGATGAAGGAAAAAAGGGCTTTTTCGGAGTTTTTGGAAAAAAACCTGCTAGTGTTAAAGTCACACTCATTCACAACCCAACTAAAGCTGTACAAGAATTTTTAGCTGATGTTATACAAAAAATGGGAATTAATTCGGATGTCCATGTAAAACAATCTGGAAAAGTAATAAAAATTCAACTATCTGGAGATAAAATGTCAGTTTTGATTGGAAAAAGAGGGCAGACATTAAATTCTTTGCAATATCTTACTCAATTAGTTGCTAACCGCAACTCCAATCATTATCTGCAGATTATATTGGATGCTGAAAATTATCGAAAAAAAAGAAAAGATACATTAAAACAGCTTGCGGGAAGGCTTGCTAAGCAGGCAATTCGCACCTCGAAAAATGTATCATTAGAGCCGATGCCTTCATATGAAAGAAAAGTAATTCACGCTGCACTTGCTGAATTTAAAGAAATTAAAACATACTCAGTTGGCGAAGAGCCAAACAGACATTTAGTTATATCACCTAAAAAAAGAGGATGACACAGTCATCCTCTTTTTTCTTCTAATAATTATCATTATATTAAGAAAACAATTAATGGTAGAACATTCCTCATATAAACACCCCAGTTTATTTGCTCATTTAAATTAAAAGTGATCATTTCTGCTTTTTAGTTGGTTTTTTTACTTAGGATCAATTTACTATGTGCAGGAAATATTGTTATTAACATGTGGATAAGTTAAAATAAGTAGAGGTATATAAGATAGTGGATAAAATGATGTGGATAAAACAAAGTAATTTTTCTTTCTTATGAAAACGAAATATGCTATCTTTAAAATTTGGTCGAGTTGATAAAAGGAATTTGTATAGATAAATAAAAGAGAGAGGTGATCGTAGCGATGGAGTTAGATACAATCGCAGCGATATCAACACCTTTAGGAGAGGGAGCCATTGCAATTGTCAGATTAAGTGGTGAAGATGCGATTCAAATTGCAGATAAGCTATTTAAAGCTCCTTCAAATAAAAGGTTAACAATGGTTGACTCCCATACGATCCATTACGGACATATAATTGATCCAGCAACAAATGCTGTTGTTGAGGAAGTAATGGTTTCTTTAATGAGAGGGCCTAAAACATTTACAAGAGAAGATGTAGTCGAGATAAACTGCCATGGAGGTATTGTGACAGTTAATCGAGTGCTGCAATTAATCATACAAAACGGGGCGAGACTTGCAGAACCCGGAGAATTTACAAAAAGGGCCTTTCTTAACGGCAGAATTGACTTATCCCAAGCAGAAGCTGTAATGGATTTAATTCGTGCAAAAACAGACAGGGCTATGAATGTGGCAATAGGACAAATGGAAGGGAAATTGTCTAAGCTCGTTCAAAGGTTAAGACAGGAAATACTAGAAACATTAGCACATGTTGAAGTCAATATAGACTACCCTGAATACGACGATGTAGAAGAAATGACACATCAAATGCTCATAGAAAAGGCATCATTCGTAAAAGATGAAATAAGTAAGCTTTTACAGACATCCCAGCAGGGAAAGATTTTAAGAGAAGGTCTTTCAACCGTTATAATTGGTAGACCAAATGTAGGGAAATCATCTTTATTAAATAGTCTTGTTCAAGAAAACAAGGCAATTGTAACTGATATTCCCGGTACAACAAGGGATGTTATAGAAGAGTATGTAAATGTCAGAGGTGTCCCACTCCGTCTGGTTGATACAGCGGGTATCCGTGAGACTGAGGATATAGTAGAAAGAATTGGTGTAGAGCGGTCAAGGAAAGTATTAAAAGAAGCTGATTTGATTCTTTTAGTATTAAACTTTCATGAAAAGCTTTCTGAAGAAGATATTCAGCTATTCGAAGCAGTTAAAGGTATGGACGTTATTGTCATTGTCAATAAAACGGATTTAGAAAAACGAATTGATCTTGATAAAGTAAAAGAATTAGCTAATGGAAGACCGGTTGTGACAACGTCGTTACTTGAAGAGCAAGGAATCGATGAACTTGAGGAAGCAATAAGTGCATTGTTTTTCAAAGGAAATGTTCAAAGCGGTGATTTAACATATGTATCAAACTCCAGACATATTGCATTATTAACTGCTGCAAAAACATCAATTGAGGATGCTTTAGTTGGAATAGATGCAGGAGTACCGATTGATATTGTACAAATTGATTTGACCAGATGTTGGGAACAACTTGGGGAAATCATTGGTGACGCTGTTCATGAGAGCTTAATTGATCAGTTATTCTCTCAATTTTGTTTAGGAAAATAGAAATGTTCTAAAAGGAGGTTACAAAATGACCTATCATGCAGGGAATTATGATGTTATCGTTGTTGGGGCTGGACATGCCGGTTGTGAATCAGCACTTGCTTCAGCACGAATGGGTGCTAAAACACTCGCTATTACCATTAACTTAGATATGGTCGCATTTATGCCTTGTAATCCATCTGTTGGTGGACCTGCAAAAGGAATTGTTGTCCGCGAAATAGATGCTTTAGGCGGAGAAATGGGTAAAAATATTGATAAAACACACATTCAAATGAGAATGTTAAATACAGGAAAAGGACCAGCTGTAAGAGCACTGCGTGCCCAAGCGGATAAATTTGCTTATCAACATGAAATGAAGAAAACAATGGAAAATGAACCAAATCTAACATTGCTTCAAGGAATGGTTGATCGACTTATCGTTGAAGATGGTGTTTGTAAAGGTATCGTTACCCAAACAGGTGCGGAATACTTTGCGAAAGCTGTAGTTTTAACGACAGGAACATTTTTAAGAGGGGAAATTATACTCGGTGAATTAAAATATTCAAGTGGTCCAAATAATCAACAACCTTCTATAAAGTTATCAGAACACCTACAAGAATTAGGTTTTGATTTAGTCCGATTTAAAACCGGTACACCTCCGCGTGTCAATAGTCATTCCATTGATTACAGCAAAACAGAAATACAACCGGGAGATGAAGTTCCGCGAGCTTTCTCATATGAAACAACAAAATACATTACAGATCAGCTTCCATGCTGGTTAACGTATACTAGTGGGGAAACTCATAAAATAATTGATGATAATCTTCACCGATCTCCAATGTATTCTGGAATGATTAAAGGGACTGGGCCGAGATACTGCCCATCAATTGAAGATAAAGTTGTTCGATTTAATGACAAACCCCGGCACCAAATCTTTTTAGAACCTGAAGGCAGAAATACTCAAGAGGTCTATGTGCAGGGACTTTCAACAAGTTTACCGGAAGATGTGCAGCAACAAATTCTTAAAACCATCCCAGGACTAGAAAAAGTTCAAATGATGAGGGCAGGGTATGCCATTGAATATGATGCCATTGTGCCGACACAATTATGGCCTACACTTGAAACCAAAGCAATTTCTTCTTTATATACAGCTGGCCAAATAAATGGAACATCAGGATATGAAGAAGCGGCTGGTCAAGGATTAATGGCAGGGATTAATGCTGCACAGAAAGCCCTTGGAAAAGAAGAAGTTATTTTAAGTCGTTCGGATGCTTATATTGGTGTGCTAATTGATGACTTAGTGACAAAAGGTACAAATGAGCCATATCGTTTGCTTACATCAAGAGCAGAATATCGATTATTGTTACGTCATGATAATGCAGATTTACGTTTAACGGATATTGGCCATAAAATTGGGCTTATTTCAGATGAACGTTACGAAAAGTTTAATTTGAAAAAGCTAGCAATAGAAGAAGAAAAAGAACGCTTATCTTCGACTATTATTAAGCCGAATCAAGAAACGCAAAACCTCATCCTTTCTGTTGGTGGAAGTGAACTAAAGGATGGTATTAAAGCAGCGGATTTGCTTAAACGTCCTGAAATGACCTACGGGCATATCGCACAACTTGTTCCATCAGAACAAGTTGTGGATTCAGATGTATCTGAACAAGTTGAAATTCAGGTCAAATATGAAGGTTATATTGAAAAATCCTTACAGCAAGTGGAAAAATTAAAGAAAATGGAAAATAAAAAGGTTCCGGAAGATATCGATTATGATGATATTAATGGACTAGCCTCTGAAGCACGCCAAAAGCTTAAAGAAGTTAGACCTCTATCAGTTGCTCAGGCGTCACGTATAGCCGGTGTAAACCCTGCTGATATTTCCATTTTATTGGTTTATCTCGAGCAAGGAAGAATAGCCAGAGTCTCTAATCAATAATAGAAAGGTTTTGAGCATGGATAGGGCACTATTTCAATCAAGTTTAGCTGAGAAAGGAATTCATCTTTCTCAGCATCAGATGGATCAATTTGATATATATTTTAAACTTTTAGTAGAATGGAATGAAAAAATGAATTTGACGTCCATCACTGAAGAAAAGGACGTTTACTTAAAGCATTTTTATGACTCAATTTCAGCTGCATTTCATTTTGATTTTTCAAACCCTCTTTCTATATGTGATGTAGGTGCCGGTGCAGGATTTCCAAGTATTCCAATTAATATTTGTTTTCCTCACTTGAACGTATCAATTGTAGATTCTTTACAAAAAAGAATTACTTTTTTATCACACTTGGCAAATGAATTAGGTTTACAAAACATTCAGTTGTTCCATGATCGAGCTGAAACATTTGGTCAAAATAAGCAATATAGGGAATCGTATGATATCGTAACAGCAAGAGCCGTAGCTAGATTATCTGTATTAAGCGAACTATGTATACCTTTAGTGAAAAAAGACGGGTATTTTATTGCAATGAAAGGTGCGGCTGCTCAAGAGGAACTCGAAGCAGGAAAAAAAGCGTTAGGAGTTTTAGGTGGTAACGTAAAACAGATTCATTCATTTGAGTTACCAATGGAAGAAAGTGAAAGAACCATTATTATTATTCAAAAAGAAAAAACAACTCCAAAAAAATATCCAAGAAAGCCTGGAACGCCTAATAAGCTTCCAATTGAGTAGATGTTTCACATGAAACATTTACTCAATCTTTTGAGTATTTTGAAGGAAATAGTGATAGAAAGATAGAATATTAAAAATGGTAGTTTTTAAAGGTGGTGTAGGTCATGAAGCATCCATTTTCTCGTTTTTTCGGTTTGGGAGAAAAAGAAGATATAGAACAAATCGTTGTTGAGGAAGTTGAACAGGAAAATACAGCGGAAGAAATAAAGGAAGAGGTTAAAAAGATTCAAATTAAAGATATTGTACCTAACCGCTTCCAGCCACGTACCGTTTTTTCAGATGAAAAGATTGAAGAGTTAGCTTTAACAATTCGTACACATGGAATTATTCAACCTATCGTCGTACGTGAAGTTGACGGTCAGTTTGAATTAATAGCAGGAGAAAGACGTTGGCGTGCTGTACAAACATTAGGTTGGGATGTTATTCCTGCAATTGTAAAGGATTTCAATGATACAGAAACAGCAAGTGTTGCTTTAATAGAGAATTTACAAAGAGAAGAATTATCTTCCATTGAAGAAGCTGTAGCTTACGCGAAGTTACTGGAATTACATAACCTTACTCAGGAAGCCTTGGCTCAAAGACTGGGGAAAGGACAGTCAACAATAGCGAATAAGCTACGATTATTAAAATTGCCGGAAGAAGTGCAAGACGCATTACTTAAGAAATTAATTACAGAGCGTCATGCCCGTGCACTTATTCCGTTGAAAAATCCTGAATTACAAAATACATTGTTAGAGGAAATTATTCAAAAACAGCTTAATGTAAAACAAACTGAAGATAGAGTAGTAAAGCTGCTTGAAAAAAATAATGTGAAGCCTAAACCAAGACGTAAGGCTTTTAGCAGAGACACAAGAATTGCTATGAATACAATTCGTCAATCCCTAACGATGGTAGCAGATAGCGGTGTGAAACTAAACACTGAAGAAGAAGAATTTGATGAGTATATCCAATTCACAATTAAGATTCCAAAATAATCTCATCACTTCTTAAAGCACTTGCAATTTTATGTTAAATCAATCATTTATTTAGCATGCATTTTGTTAGGTACTGACTACTGTCAGGCCTTTTTTCTTTGGCTGTCTTTAAGAGACTTTTGATCTAGTTAAAAATAGATTTCCTTTAAGGGAAAATACTAATTTAAATAAATAAGAAAAAATTCAATCCTTTCCTTCATTTTTCATGATAAAATAAAAAATGGTGAAAAGGTTCTTTTTGTACGATTAAAAGTATAAATTGATTACCTAGTTTTGGTGTCTGGCTCCTTCGGGGCTTATCTAGGCACCTTTCGCTTTTCTAATTTCCTACTCAATGTATTAGGTGTTTGTTAAAAGACAACAGATCTTATGTTTATGAAAGTAGGTGACATCGTGGGAAAAATCATTGCGGTTGCAAACCAAAAAGGTGGAGTTGGGAAAACAACAACATCGGTTAATTTGGGAGCTTGCTTAGCATACATCGGAAAAAGGGTACTTCTTGTCGATGTTGACCCACAAGGAAATGCAACAAGTGGAATTGGTATTGAAAAAGCCGATGTCGAACATTGCATTTATGATATTTTAGTAGATGACGTAGCAGCAAAGGATGTCATTAAGCCAACAGCTGTCGAAAATCTTGATATTATTCCTGCAACAATTCAATTAGCTGGAGCAGAAATTGAATTAGTTCCAACGATCTCAAGAGAAGTTAGACTTAAGCGGGCACTTGAAGCTGTAAAAGATAACTATGACTATATGGTTATAGACTGTCCTCCTTCATTGGGACTGTTAACAATAAATGCACTAACTGCTTCTGATGCAGTCTTAATACCTGTTCAATGTGAATATTATGCATTAGAAGGGTTGAGTCAGCTGTTAAATACAGTTCGTCTTGTTCAGAAGCATTTGAATACAGACTTAACAATTGAAGGAGTTTTATTAACAATGCTTGATGCCCGAACAAATTTAGGAATTCAAGTTATTGATGAAGTAAAAAAATATTTTCAAGATAAGGTTTATAAAACCATAATTCCAAGAAACATTCGCTTAAGTGAAGCACCAAGTCATGGTCAACCTATTATCATTTATGATCCAAGATCTAGAGGAGCAGAAGTTTATTTAGATTTGGCAAAGGAAGTGGTTGTGAATGGCTAGAGGCTTAGGTAAAGGAATTAATGCTTTATTTACAAATGTTGAAGTGGGGCAGGAAGAATCTGTTCAGGAAATAAAAATTAAAGAAATACGTCCAAATCCATATCAACCACGTAAAGTTTTTGAACAGGATGCCATTAATGAACTCAAGGAATCCATCCTGCAACATGGTGTTCTACAACCTATCATTGTTCGCAAAAGTATAAAAGGATTTGAAATAGTTGTTGGAGAACGTAGATATCGTGCTGCGAAAGAAGCGAAATTAACTGTTATTCCAGCTGTTGTCCGTAATCTTACAGAACAACAAATGATGGAATTAGCTTTATTAGAAAATCTACAACGTGAAGATCTCTCACCAATTGAAGAGGCTCAGGCATATCAAAAGCTAATGGAACAATTAAATGTAACGCAAGAGGCATTAGCGAAAAGATTAGGGAAAAGCCGTCCCCATATCGCTAACCATGTTAGACTTCTTACATTACCACAAAAGATTCAGCAATTAATTGCTGAAGGAAAACTCTCTATGGGGCATGGCCGTACATTATTGGGATTGAAAAATAAAGAGAAATTGAATGCACTTGTGGAAAAGGTAATGAAAGAGCAATTAAATGTTCGTCAATTAGAGCAGATCATCCAACAGCTAAATAATAGTGTTCCACGTGAAACAAAGAAGAAAAAACCGGAAAAAGATGTATTCATTAAAGAAAGAGAAACATTTCTACAGGAGTATTTTGGGACATCTGTTACAATAAGTAAGCAAAAGAAAAAGGGAAAGATTGAAATAGAGTTCTTTTCTCAGGAAGATTTAAATCGTATTCTAGAGTTGCTGGATCGGCAATAATAGTATATTGATATAATTATTGACAAGTGCTGACTAAAATAGTCAGTCTTTTTTTCATGTTTAATAATCATGATGAAAATATATTTTTATCGTCAAACTGCAGAAAACTATAATAAACATATAGAATGGAAGGTAATCTGGTTGGTTTTATTTGGAAGTTTTATAAACGCTTTAGGAATTATCCTTGGAACAATAATTGGTCTTTTACTTAGAAAAATACCTGACAAATGAAGCAAACAGTCATGACAGCTATTGGACTCTCTGTAGTTGTTTTAGGAATAGATATGGCTATGAAGAGTGACGACTTCTTCTTTATTATCGTAAGTTTAGTTATAGGAACAGTTATAGGCGAATGGTTGAAACTAGAAAACCATCTTCACGGTTTAGGAAATATGCTGGAAAAGAAGATTGGCAAATCCCCTACAGGAAATATCGCCCAAGGGTTTGTAACGGCAACGTTAATCTTTGTTGTGGGGGCGATGGCTATAATAGGTGCACTAGATAGTGGATTACGACAGGATCATTCTGTACTCCTGACAAAATCAATGATCGATGGTTTTACAAGTATGGTGTTAGCAAGTACCCTTGGGATAGGAGTTTTATTTTCAGCTATTCCAGTCTTCCTTTATCAAGGCGGAATAGCCTTATTTGCAAATGTAATTCATCAATTTTTGTCAGACTCTCTATTAGATCGTCTAATTTCAGAACTAACAGCTACAGGTGGGGTGCTTATTATAGCAATAGGCATTAATATATTAGGACTAAAGCAAATAAGAGTGGCAAACTTGTTACCAAGTATTGTTATTATTACTAGTATCGTTCTCGTACAATATAACTTTTCATAAGATAGGATCCAAACACTGCATACTTTTGCAGTGTTTTTTCATATAGACATTAAGTTGAATTTCATTTATCAGAAAAAGAGTTAGTTAATTGCAGTATCTTGATTCGCCATCCAATTTCTTCTGACTGTAATACGCTTCTCTAGATAGACCTTCTCAGCTTCTATAATTCCTATAGAGATAATATCGGCCATGCTCATGACTAAATGTAAACGTGTATTCTGTAAAACAAGGAATTCCATATATCCGCTAATGTTCACGATACCGGTAATATGCATATCACCAACTTCAGGTAATTCTTTATTTACACCAGCACCAGGCTTTATCGAGCCTTTTGCAACTTCCATATATCCCACACTTTTAAATCTTCCTAAACAAGCATCAATTGCGATAATGAAGGGATTGCGGTGTTTCTCTTTTATATATTGAATTGTTTCCTCTAGATTCACAGCATGAACCGGATCTTTTAATGTTCCATAGACATGGAAATGACTCAACTCTTTTTTTATGGAAGTGCCTATTAAAGGACCTAAACAATCTCCGGTGGAGCGGTCTGTTCCAATACAAATAATAACGATAGGCTTATAGAATAGTTTTGGCAAATGCTCTATAAGCATATTTGTTAAAAGTGATGTAGCTCTTTCATCTTCATAATGGATGCGATCTTGATTCTTACCTGACTGAAAAAGACCTGATTTTAGATTCATAGAATTCACTCCCATGTCATAGTAGTAACAGTATACGGAGAAATGTTCGATTCTATACATGTTCGTTTTAAATAGGACAACCATATGAGGTGAGAAAATGAGATCAGGTATTAAATGGATGTTTCTAATCTTGGGAACAATCATTGGTGCAGGCTATGCATCGGGAAGGGAATTATGGGAGTTTTTTGGCTTTGAAAGTGGACTGGCAATTGTCATTTTTACCGTTATTTTTATCATTGCTGTCTACGTAATTATGAAAATTAGTTATGAAGAAAAATCCAGCCATTTCTTTCCGATTTTAGAAAGGTTGATAGGTAAAAAGCTTTCTTATGTGTACGATGTGCTCATCGTATTGTATTTGTTTACAACAACGATTGTTATGATTGCTGGAGGAGGGGCCACACTTGAAGCCTTTTCAATTCCTTATTGGGTTGGAATTGCTGTTTTCGCCATATTACTCATTCTTCTATTTGTTGGAAGCGCAAATGGAATTATTAAGCTGAATGCTATTGTGATTCCATTGCTTGTTTTTGGGCTCTTTTATTCATTATTATCATTTAATATTTCCCATCATCATTCATGGGTCCTTGATTTAAATAAACAATACAATTGGCCTGCAGCCTTTACCTTTACGGCTCTGAATATTTTACCTCTTATTGCTGTATTATCTGCAGTTGGAAAAGAAATGAAGGGATTGAAGGAAGCGAAGATTGCGAGCATAGGAAGCGGGGTTGTTTTAGGAGCCATTTCCTTTGTTTATAATGAAACATTAGTGCAAATGTCTGACTATCTGGCAGAATATGAAATACCTCTTTTTGCTATCTTAAAAGGATCACCTTTTGCATTTTTCCTCTTTATGTCCATTATGCTATGGCTAGCAATCTATACAACTGCTGTTTCAGGTATATTTGGACTTGCTTCACGTCTAAGGGACCTAATGAAAATGCCCTTTTGGATTATGGCGGCCATTTTAGTTATCATTATGCTTCCATTTACTCGGTTTGGTTTTGCAAATCTGGTGGCCATTTTATATCCTTTATATGGTTTGATCAATTTGTATTTGCTTGTAACGATTTTGCTTTATCCGATTTTAAATCGATATCGTACACGTGAATAGGTAAAATAGGTTTTTCATGATAGACTATGTCTGAAATTACTTTCATAATTTCCCCCTTTTTATTAAATAAAGACAAGAGCTTACGACATAATTCCTATCTCTACATACGAATATATATAATTACGAAATTTAGCAATTTTTCGTACGAAATTACGTAGGATATGGAGTATAATTGGCTATGAAAATGGCTATTTAAGTTTAATACTATAAAGGGTGATTTAATTGAAGTTACTAGAAAATTTGTGGAATCAAATGGTAGATTATATAACAAATATAGAGTTATGGATAACATTAGGACAAGGTTTTTTGAAAATTTGTTTGATATTCATTATTGCTTCTGTTTTTATTCGAATTGGAAAAATGGCAATAAGTAAGATCTTTTTATTTCGCGGAAAATCACCACTTCGAATATCAGCAAGAAGAGAAAATACGCTAGCAAAGCTACTTGAAAATATTCTCACTTATGTTGTGTACTTTATTGCCATTATCATGATTTTAGAAACAGTAGGTATTAAAATAGGGCCTCTACTAGCCGGTGCAGGAATTTTAGGTTTAGCAGTGGGCTTTGGTGCACAAAATTTAGTCCGAGATATTATAACTGGATTTTTTATTATTTTTGAAGATCAATTTTCAGTAGGAGATTTCATTCGTGTATCTTCCTTTGAGGGAACGGTTGAAGAAATAGGGTTACGTACAACAAAAATAAAGAGTTGGACAGGTGAAGTGCATATCTTGCCTAATGGTAACATAACTGAAGTAACAAATTTCTCTATTCATAACAGCGTTGCTTTTGTTGATATTAGTATTGCCTATGAAAGTGATATTTCCGAAGCGGAACGTGTGATTCAGGAATTATTGTTGGAAATACAAGATAAGTATGAAGATATTGTTAGTCCCCCTGAATTATTAGGTGTTCAAAATCTAGGTGCTTCTGAAGTGATTCTTCGTGTAACATGTGAAGTTGAACCAATGAAACATTTTCATATTTCAAGAATGCTTAGAAAAGATATTAAGACAAGATTAGATGAAAGAGGTATTGAGATTCCTTATCCTCGTATCGTTATGTATAACAGAAAAGAAGAAGTAAGTTAAGGAGGAGGCATTAAATTGGATAAAGAATTTGGTTTAAATGATATTGTTGAAATGAAAAAACAGCATCCTTGTGGAACAAATGAGTGGAAAATTATTAGAATGGGAATGGATGTACGGATTAAATGCCAAGGCTGTGATCATAGTGTACTCATTCCTCGCAGAGAGTTTTCTAGAAAATTAAAAAAAGTATTGGTTCGAAATGAGGAAGCAAACGAATTGTAAGTGGGGATGAGCAAATATGAAACAAGTATTTAAGTCATCATGTCCTTTAAATTGCTGGGATAGCTGTGGTTTTGAAGTAACAGTGGAGAACGGAAAAGTAGTGAAGGTTGAAGGGGATAAAGATCATCCAATTACTCAAGGTAAGATTTGTGGAAGAGGACGGATGCTCGAAACGAAGACAAATTCAACTAAGAGATTAACTGTTCCTTTAAAAAAGGTAGATGGCAATTTTAAAGAAATTTCCTGGAAGCAGGCTCTTGATGAGATTGCTAAAAAAATGAGCGATATTAAGGAATTATATGGACCTACTGCAGTTTTGCATAGTCATGATTATGCAAATAATGGACTATTAAAAAATACTGATAAAAGATTCTTTAATTGCTTTGGAGGAGCAACTCATTTAGTCGGTAGTATTTGCTGGGGATCTGGTATTGAAGCTCAAACTTGGGACTTCGGTAGCTCGGATAGCCATGCTCCGGATGATATTCTCCATAGCCAACATATTGTTATTTGGGGAAGAAATGTATCAAGAACAAATATGCATTTGTTTCAAAAGCTCCAAGAAGCAAAAAAACAGGGAGCAACAATTACTGTTATAGATCCCATTTATAATGCAACAGCAAAAATTTCTGATCAATATATTTCGATTAAACCAGGTATGGACGGGCTAGTAGCAATAGGTATTATGAAAGTACTTATCCGGGAAAATAAGGAAGATACACATTTTATTGAAAACTATACTGTAGGATACAACGACTTACTTGAGTTGTTAAATCAATTCACGATCGATGAAATTTGTTCAAAGGCAGAGATTACTTTATCAGAAATTGATTATTTAGCTTCCATCTATGCAAAAGGGCCAACCTCAACATTCCTGGGACTTGGGATGCAGCGTTATGCAAATGGTGGAAATACAATCCGTTTAATTGATGCATTAGTTGCCATAAGCGGGAATGTTGGAGTTCGAGGTGGTGGAGCCAATTTCGGCAATATTCAGGTTGGGAAGAGCTTTAGTATGAATGCTCTTGCTTTAAATGATAAAAAAACGGAATCCAGAACTTTTACAATGATGGAACAGGCTGATGGAATATTAAAATCAATTGATCCAACTATCCAAATGATTATTGTGACATGTGGAAATCCGATTGCCCAAGTTCCTGACTCAACTAAAATTATTAAAGCATTTCAGTCAGTTGAAACAGTTGTAGTGATTGATCATTTTTTAACAGATACAGCTGAAATGGCTGATTATGTTTTACCTGCCACAACCGTTTTTGAAGAAGAAGACATTTATTATGCATCTATGTATCATCATTATGTAAATTATGGAGAAAAACTGGTAGAACCTCCAGGTGAGGCAAAGTCTGATTTATGGATTTGGACACAGCTGGCTGAGCGATTAGGTTTTGGTAAGGAATTTTCTTATACAAGAGATGAGTTTCTGAAAATGGCGATGATGGGGCTTGAGTCAGAGGGAATTACGCTTGAAAAGCTTAAAGAGGAAAAAAGACTGCCATTACCTGTTAATCATACACCATGGAATGATATGAAATTTTCAACACCGAGCGGGAAATTTGAGTTTACGTCAGAGTTAGGGTCTATAAAAGGATTTGCAGGTAAACCGCAATATCTATTCCCGGTTGAATCAGAACATACAAACCCTGCACTAGCAGAGAAATATCCTTATCAGTTATTATCCATTCATCCATTACGCTCAAATCATTCACAGCATTATGTGTTAATAGAAGCTATGCAATCAGTAAAAATTGAAGTATCAGAGGATATTGCGAATGAAAAGCAGTTAGCTGAAGGAGACAAGGTGAGAATTCATAATAGCCGTGGAGAATTAAACGGTTCAGTCAAAATTATGAAAAAAGCACATCCTAGAACAATAAATGTTGATGAAGGATTATGGCATAAGTTCGGTGGTTCAGTTAACCTTCTTACACCTGAACGTGTATCAGATAATGGACAAGGAAGTACTTTATATGATTGTTTAGTGGGGTTGGAGAAGATAGAATAACTTTTTGGCAAGAGCTTTTAAAAGCTCTTTTTTTAGTGGTCTTTTCGTTAGCATTTTGTGAAAATGGTTGTTTTTATTAAGTGACAAATTTAAAAGAACGTTGATTGGGATGGAAGGCGTGAGACTCCTGCGGGAGAGCGTGTTGATGGAACCCCACAAGTGCAAAGCACTGAGGAGGCTTCAGAGACCGCCCACGGAAAGCGAGTACCTGTAACGGAAATCAACCAATGTTTTAATGACACCTAATTCAAAAGTAAACAATGCCTACTTTAAATATCTTATTTCATCAGTAAGCTTGTATTTTACGGCTTTACTATCTATAATTGTTGAAGATTGATTGAAAACGGACAAATTTCTTTGTTTTATGATAGAGGAGTGGGAAAAATGGCATTAACAGCTGGGATTGTAGGTCTACCTAACGTAGGAAAATCTACATTATTTAACGCAATTACACAAGCTGGAGCAGAATCAGCAAACTATCCATTCTGTACAATAGATCCAAATGTAGGAATTGTAGAAGTTCCTGATGAACGTTTACAAAAACTAACAGAACTTGTAAAGCCGAAAAAAACAATTCCAACTGCATTTGAATTTACTGATATTGCAGGAATTGTTAAAGGTGCAAGTAAAGGTGAAGGCTTAGGAAATAAATTCCTTTCACATATTCGACAAGTAGATGCGATTTGTCATGTTGTGCGATGCTTTGCAGATGACAATATTACACATGTATCAGGTAAGGTAGATCCAATTTCGGATATTGAAACAATCAATTTAGAATTGATTTTAGCTGACCTAGAAACAGTTGATAAGCGTATTGATCGAGTTGCTAAATTGGCGAAGCAAAAGGAAAAAACAGCTGTATTTGAACATGAAATTTTGGTGAAGCTGAAAGAAGCATTTGAAAGTGAAAAGCCTGCACGTGCAGTTGAATTTAATGAAGAACAACTTAAATATGTGAAGCAATTGCATCTTTTAACAATTAAACCAATTCTTTATGTGGCAAATGTTAGTGAAGAGGAAGTAGCAGATCCTTCAAACAATGAATATGTCAAACAAGTACGTGAATTTGCTGCTGCTGAAAATGCAGAAGTAATCGTTGTGTGTGCAAAAATCGAATCAGAAATTGTTGAGCTTGAGGGCGAAGAAAAAGAAATGTTCTTAGAGGAACTTGGTATAGAGGAATCCGGTTTAGACCAATTGATTAAAGCTTCTTATCAGCTTCTTGGACTAGCTA
This sequence comes from Metabacillus niabensis, assembly GCF_020524345.1. Lineage (GTDB taxonomy): Bacteria > Bacillota > Bacilli > Bacillales > Bacillaceae > Metabacillus > Metabacillus niabensis_B. Next base: position 184,910 of record NZ_JAIVLH010000008.1, on the reverse strand, counting down.
CTTATTTTACTGCAGGTGAACAAGAGGTTCGTGCTTGGACATTTAAAAAAGGAATGAAAGCTCCTCAGTGTGCAGGTATCATTCATACTGATTTTGAGAGAGGGTTCATTCGTGCTGAAACAGTTTCTTATGAGGATTTACTAGCAGCCAAAACAATGGGAGCAGCACGTGAAGCAGGAAAGGTTCGTTTGGAAGGAAAAGAATATATTGTTCAAGATGGAGATGTTATTCACTTCCGTTTCAATGTTTAATTTGCTAACTTGCGTGTTTCGGACCTTTTTGTTATAATACCTAATTGTGAGTAATTTATTTATTTAATTGCTCCTTGCCCAATTGTGGGCCGTTTAGACCAAAAGGAGGTGTAAGAGATGAGAAAGTACGAAGTTATGTACATCATCCGCCCAAACATTGAAGATGAAGCTAAGAAAGCTTTAGTAGAGCGTTTCAACAACGTTTTATCTGAGAATGGTGCGGAAGTAGCAGAAGCGAAAGAGTGGGGCAAACGTCGCCTAGCATACGAAATCAATGATTTCCGTGATGGTTACTATATGCTTCTTCAAGTAAACTCTGAAGCTGCAGCTGTTCAAGAATTCGATCGTTTAGCGAAAATCAGCGAAGATATCATTCGCCATATCGTTATTAAAAAAGAAGACTAATCGTAATAGATAAGATATACAAAAAAGGATGGTTCTGATGTTGAATCGAGTAGTATTAGTCGGAAGACTAACAAAAGATCCAGATCTGCGTTACACACCAAGCGGAGTAGCTGTTGCTACCTTCACACTAGCAGTAAACCGTACGTTTACAAATCAACAAGGTGAAAGAGAAGCAGATTTTCTTAACTGTGTTATTTGGCGAAAGCAGGCTGAAAATGTTGCGAATTTCCTTAAAAAAGGAAGCTTAGCAGGTGTTGACGGTCGTTTGCAATCCCGTAGTTATGAAGATCAAACTGGAAAACGTGTTTATGTAACAGAAGTTGTTGCAGAAAGTGTCCAATTCCTTGAGCCTAGAGGAGCAAGTGGTGGAGGGAATAACAACAATAACTTCAACAATAATAATAACTTTGGTGGGTACCAAGGTGGTAATTCTGGCAATCAAAACCCATTCGGTTCAGATCAAAATCAGCGTAATCAAGGTCGTACAAGCTTTGATGACGATCCATTTGCAAATGATGGAAAACCTATTGATATATCTGACGATGACTTACCGTTTTAATAGATAAACATTTAAAATAGAAGGGAGGAAATTGATCATGGCAGGCGGACGTAAAGGTGGACGTGCAAAACGTCGTAAAGTGTGTTTCTTCACATCTAACGGAATCACACACATCGATTATAAAGATGTAGATTTACTTAAAAAGTTCGTATCTGAGCGTGGTAAAATCTTACCTCGTCGTGTAACAGGTACTAGCGCTAAATACCAACGCAAATTGACTGTAGCAATCAAACGTGCTCGTCAAATGGCTTTATTACCATATGTTGCTGGTGAATAATGAATGAAAAGCACAGAGATGGATTTATTCCTATCTGTGCTTTTTTCGTCATTAAACACCGCATTTTTAAAGAAATTTTAGGGTAAGATTTAGTAAAGACATGATACATAGTAAAAGTTTATTCAGATAGTTGATCAAGGCGCTTGCGCTTTTCTTATATGATTTTAAAGAGGTGTCATCGTGAAAAAGGCTCATGTTTTAACAGAAGGAGCTGTATTATTAGCACTTTATTTAGTTCTTATGCTTATTGCAAGATACGTCCCTATTATTGGGACGATTGTTCTGTTTGTTTTGCCATTGCCTTTTATCATTTTTACACTCAGGCATGGTATTCGACTTACGTTTCTGCTTATTTTTGCAGGAAGTATTCTTTCGATTTTGTTTGGCTCTATATTTAGCGTAATAACAGCTGTTACTTTTGGTTTAAGTGGTGTAATAATGGGCTATTTCTATAAGCGTAAGCAAACACTTGGGGTACTGGTTGGGGGAAGCTTAGCTTATACATTTAGCATAATTGTTGCCTATATCGGTGCCAAGCTATTGATGAATATTGATTTTATCCAGGATTCAATTAGTCTCCTTGAACAATCCATTCAACAATCAAAAAATATTTTGGGTTCATTTACGGCTGAAGACCAAATGAGTGCACAGTTTGCTCAATTAGAAGAAGGATTAGAACTAATGGTTCATTTAGTTCCTACAATGTTTGTGACAATTGGAATGATTTCAGCTGTTATTACTCATTTGCTTGCTATGCCAATATTAAAGAGATTGAGGTTTGATCTTGCTCCATTAAAACCTTTTCGCGATTGGAAACTACCGCAAAGTATTGTATGGTATTATTTAATTGTTTCCATTTTGTTAATGGTGTATCAAGATACAGAAACCTTTCTATTTACTGCTGTAATCAACCTATATTTTATCTTGCAATTTTTTGTTCTTATGCAAGGATTCTCATTTACCTTTTATTATTCTTATATAAAGGGATGGTCAAAGGCTGTGCCAATTTCAATTTTGATCGGCTCATTTCTTATTCCAATACTTCTTTATCTTATAAGAATCTTAGGTATAATTGATTTAGGCTTTCCTCTCCGTAATAAATTATCAAAAAAATAGGTTTGTATTCACTGTTGCGAGGAGTTGATGAAAACAGCATGCCAAGTTTTTATGAAAAACCATTAATCCGTTATCCTATTTATGCATTGATTGGCGTAACAGTGATAGCCGTACTTTTTTTATGTTTTTATAATTGGATCCTTGGATCTATTTTATTGGTTATTCTTTTCACCGTCCTATATTTTATTAAAAGGGCTCTTTCAGATTTTAAAGCTGAGATGGAAGAGTACATAACAACGCTTTCATATCGGTTGAAAAAAGTTGGCGAAGAAGCATTAATGGAAATGCCAATTGGAATTATGCTTTTTAATGATCAATTTCAAATTGAATGGTCGAACCCCTTTATGACGTCTTGTTTTGATGAGGATACTCTTGTTGGAAGGTCACTCTTTGATCTTGCCGATTCTTTAGTCCCGTTAATAAAACAAGAAGTTGAGTCAGATACAATCGCATTGTATGACAGGGAATTTAGGGTGATCATAAAAAGAGAAGAGCGTTTAATTTATTTCTTTGATGTTACTGAGCAAATCGAGATTGAAAAGCAATATGAAGATGAACGAACAGCCTTAGCATTTATTTTCCTGGATAACTATGATGAGGTTACTCAAGGGATGGATGATCAAACAAGAAGTGCTATAAATAGTGAGGTAACATCACTTTTAAATAAATGGGCAAAGGATTATGGTGTCTTTCTTAAAAGAACCTCTTCCGAAAGATTTATCGGAGTATTAAACGAGGATATTTTAACAAAATTAATAAAAACAAAGTTCTCAATATTAGACGAAGTACGTGAGAAAACAACGATCCATAATGTTTCACTAACATTGAGTATTGGAGTAGGCTCTGGTGTATCTTCTTTGCAAGAACTTGGAGATTTAGCCCAATCAAGTCTAGACCTTGCATTGGGGCGTGGAGGAGATCAGGTAGCCATCAAGCAGCAAAATGGAAAGGTGAAGTTCTTTGGCGGGAAAACAAATCCAATGGAGAAGCGGACCAGAGTTCGTGCACGAGTGATTTCCCATGCTTTAAAGGAAATTGTGATTGAAAGTGATAAAGTCATGATTATGGGCCATAAATACCCTGATATGGATGCAATTGGTTCAGCTATTGGAATATTGAAGGTTTCACAAGTAAATGAAAAAGAAGGCTTTATTATTTTAGACCCGGATGCACTTGATTCAGGTGTAGAACAATTATTTGCTGAGGTAAAATTACATCCGGAACTATGGTCAAGATTTATTACTCCGGAGCAGGCACTGGAAATCATGACAGATGATACACTTCTAATTGTGGTAGATACTCATAAACCATCATTAGTTATTGATGAAAGAGTATTATCAAGAAGTGAGCATGTCATTGTCATCGATCACCATCGACGGGGAGAAGAGTTTATAAAGGATCCGATACTTGTCTATATGGAGCCGTACGCTTCTTCTACAGCAGAGTTAGTAACAGAACTATTGGAATATCAGCCGAAGCATTTAAAAGTAAATATGATTGAAGCGACAGCTTTATTGGCGGGTATTATTGTAGATACTAAAAGCTTTACACTTCGCACCGGATCTCGCACATTTGACGCAGCCTCTTACCTAAGAGCAAAAGGTGCTGACACAGTATTAGTACAGAAATTCTTAAAAGAAGACATTACAAGTTATGTAAAGCGTGCAAAGCTCATTCAGAATGCCTCTATTTTTAAAGAAGGAATTGCTATAACAGTTGCGGAGGATGATGATTTTTATGAGCAAGTAACGATCGCACAAGCTGCAGATACGTTACTAACAATGAATGGTATTGAGGCCTCATTTGTTATTGCGAAACGTAATGAGGAAATTATTAGTATTAGTGCCAGATCATTGGGAGATGTGAATGTACAAATCATTATGGAAGCTCTTGATGGCGGTGGTCATTTAACAAATGCAGCAACTCAAATGCAGCAAACGACGTTACAAGAAGCAGAAAATAGATTAAAATTAACATTAGAAGACTATCTAGAAGGAGGAACAAAATCATGAAGGTAATCTTTTTAAAAGATGTTAAGGGTAAAGGAAAAAAAGGAGAAGTAAAAAATGTTGCTGACGGCTATGCACATAATTTCTTAATCAAGCAGGGCCTTGCAGTAGAAGCAACAAACGCAAATATTAGTTCATTAAATGCACAAAAGAAAAAAGTAGAGCAGGAAGCGATAGAAGAACTGGAACAAATGCAGCAACTAAAGGTTGATCTTGAAAAATTAACAGTTGAAATACAAGCGAAATCAGGTGAAGGCGGTCGTTTATTCGGTTCTGTAACAAGCAAGCAAATTGCTGATGAGTTGAAGAAAACCCATAGTATTAAACTTGATAAACGAAAATTAGATTTACCAGATGGTATTCGTGCACTTGGGTATACAAATGTCCCTGCTAAGCTTCATCCTGAAGTAAGTGCAACGATCAAAGTCCATGTAAAAGAACAGTAAGTAAATGTTGGAAATGGTTGTGGTTTGGTGGAAAGAGTGAAATTTGTCTTGAAGCGGAGCCACTTTTTTTTTATCCTTAATAATAGATTACTATAAACTTAAAGGACGGTGATCATCATTAACGAGTTACTTGGTGATCGTATTCCACCACAAAATATAGAGGCAGAGCAGGCTGTTTTAGGAGCCATATTTCTTGTACCAGCCTCACTTACTTTAGCATCAGAGCTATTAATACCTGATGATTTTTATCGTGCTGCCCATCAGAAAATATATAATGCCATGCTTGAGCTTTCAGACAAAGGTGAGCCGGTTGATATCGTGACTGTAACATCAGAATTAGCTGATGCAAATCTACTAGAAGAAGTAGGCGGAGTTTCCTACCTTAGTGATCTGGCAAATTCAGCACCAACTGCCGCAAATATTGAGTACTATGGAAAAATTGTAGAGGAAAAATCAATCTTAAGAAGACTGATCCGCACTGCTACAACCATTGCACAGGATGGATATAGCAGAGAAGATGAGGTTGAGGTCCTACTCAATGAAGCGGAAAAGACAATTATGGAAGTTGCACAGCGAAAAAATGCTGGTGCCTTCCAAAATATTAAAGATGTATTAGTACAAACATATGATAATATTGAAACTCTCCATGACCGAGTAGGCGATGTAACAGGTATTCCAACAGGATTTATCGAATTAGATAAAATGACAGCTGGATTCCAACGAAACGATTTAATTATTGTTGCGGCTCGTCCGTCTGTTGGTAAAACTGCATTTGCACTGAATATTGCCCAAAACGTTGCAACAAAAACAGATGAAAATGTAGCTATTTTCAGTCTAGAGATGGGAGCAGACCAGCTTGTGATGAGGATGCTATGTGCAGAAGGAAATATTGATGCACAAAGACTTAGAACAGGATCTTTAACTCCTGAAGACTGGGGTAAGCTAACGATGGCGATGGGGAGCTTATCAGACTCAGGGATTTATATTGATGATACTCCTGGTATTCGTGTAAGTGAAATTCGTGCAAAGTGCCGTCGCCTTAAGCAAGAAAGTGGACTTGGGATGGTATTAATTGATTACCTTCAGTTGATCCAAGGATCTGGCCGTTCAGATAACCGTCAACAAGAGGTATCTGAAATTTCCCGTACACTAAAGGAACTGGCACGTGAATTAAAAGTACCTGTCATTGCATTATCGCAGTTATCACGTGGTGTTGAGCAACGTCAAGATAAACGCCCGATGATGTCAGATATTCGTGAATCGGGGAGTATTGAGCAGGATGCCGATATTGTTGCGTTCTTATACCGTGATGATTATTATGACAAAGAATCTGAAAACAAGAATATTATCGAGATTATTATCGCTAAGCAGCGTAACGGTCCAGTTGGAACAGTTTCGCTAGCTTTTGTGAAAGAATATAATAAATTCGTTAATTTGGAACGGCGATTTGATGATGAAGGTGTTCCAGCGTAAAAGGAGATTGCATAGAGCGATCTCCTTTTTTGTATACAGATAAGAAAGCATAAGTTTTTGAATTAGGGCAGGTGTCTAGCTCTAGCGCCTAGTCTTAGATCGCACAGAAAGTGCAAGTGCAGTCAATACGACATGACGTCGCGCTTTTCTTATAGAATTTGATAATAACTCAAGTTTTCCTAATGTATTTATATTTAATTGGAAACACTAGACCTGGGTTTAAAAAACAATTAAAAAAACAGAGTAGAAAGATTCTTTCTACATATGTATTGAATTTACGAACAAATACAGTGATTCTTTTTAATATTGTTCGTATTTACATTGACTTTCAATTCTGTGATTGTTAAAATATACATGTTTGAATAGTGCGAAATTACGGAGGTGCACGGAATGTCTTCAGTAGTAGTTGTTGGAACTCAATGGGGAGATGAAGGTAAAGGAAAGATTACAGATTTCCTTTCTGAAAATGCAGAGGTTATTGCTCGTTACCAAGGTGGTAACAATGCAGGTCATACGATTAAATTTGATGGAGAAACATACAAGCTTCATTTGATTCCATCAGGGATTTTTTATAAAGATAAAATTTGCGTAATTGGAAACGGAATGGTTGTTGATCCAAAGGCACTTGTAAAAGAACTTGCTTATTTACATGAACGTGGAGTTACAACAGATAATTTACGCATTAGCAATCGTGCTCATGTTATCCTGCCATATCACCTAAAATTAGATGAAGTAGAGGAAGAGCGCAAAGGTGCTAATAAAATTGGAACAACGAAAAAAGGAATCGGTCCGGCTTATATGGATAAAGCGGCTCGTGTTGGAATTCGTATTTCTGATTTATTAGAGCGTGATGTATTTGAAGAAAAACTTTCCAGAGCTCTTCAAGAAAAAAACCGCCTGTTAGAAAAATTCTATGAAGTTGAAGGTTTTACAGTTGAGGAAATCCTGGATGAATATTATGAATATGGTCAACAGTTTAAGAAATATGTAGTAGATACTTCAGTAGTTCTAAACGATGCTTTAGATGAAGGACGTCGTGTTCTATTTGAAGGTGCACAAGGAGTTATGCTGGACATTGACCAAGGTACATATCCATTTGTTACATCATCAAATCCGGTTGCCGGGGGAGTAACAATCGGTTCTGGTGTTGGACCAACAAAAATTAATCATGTTGTAGGTGTGTCAAAAGCATATACTACCCGTGTAGGAGATGGCCCATTCCCTACAGAGCTTAATGATGAGATTGGTCATCAAATCCGTGAAGTTGGTCGTGAATATGGAACAACAACTGGACGTCCACGTCGTGTAGGCTGGTTTGATAGTGTTGTTGTGCGTCATGCAAGACGTGTGAGTGGATTAACAGATCTTTCACTAAACTCTATTGATGTGTTAACAGGTATTGAAACATTAAAAATCTGTGTTGCCTATAAATATAAAGGTGAGACAATCAACGAGTATCCTGCAAGCTTAAAAGTCTTAGCCGAATGTGAACCAGTATATGAGGAATTGCCAGGCTGGACAGAGGATATTACAGGTGTACGTAACCTAAGTGAATTACCTGCAAATGCAAGACATTATATTGAACGTATCTCTCAACTTACAGGAATTCCATTATCTATCTTTTCTGTCGGACCAGATCGTTCACAAACAAACGTTATTCGCAGCGTGTATAGTTAAGGATAATGGAGGGATATTTATCCCTCCTCTTTTATTTTTATAAAAAAATAATTTTTTTACAAAAACATATTGTAAAGTAGTTTATATGATGATATGATAGATCTCGTCCTGTTAAGACAGAATGTTTTAGCAAGTGTACTTCTCATTTATGAAAATGAGCCTTAGCTCAGTTGGTAGAGCACGATCGAATAAACTGCGAAGCGTTACTCCAGCATACAAATCGAGATGCTCCTTGAATAAGCTTTCTGAGATTTGGGTGTCTGAAACAAGCAGAAAAACTAGATTGTACTTCTCATTATAAAATGAGCCATTAGCTCAGTTGGTAGAGCATCTGACTTTTAATCAGAGGGTCGAAGGTTCGAGTCCTTCATGGCTCACCATTGTTTTTTAAGAAAACAGTGGCCCATTGGTCAAGCGGTTAAGACACCGCCCTTTCACGGCGGTAACACGGGTTCGAATCCCGTATGGGTCACCATTATTTACATGTAACATATATATATAGAAATTGGTCCGGTAGTTCAGTTGGTTAGAATGCCTGCCTGTCACGCAGGAGGTCGCGGGTTCGAGTCCCGTCCGGACCGCCATTTACATAGTATGTTTTGAACTTTACTAGTGGATATTAATTTAAGAGTAAGAGGGTTTCAATAAGCGAGAAGGTCGAGGAAGCGACTGAGCGAGCACCGGAGCGTATGACCATACGTGAGGATGTAAGCAATGGAGCTGACGAAGAGATTAGAAGCTTAGTGGAAGCCGTATACTTAGTATGGCTCGGTAGCTCAGTTGGTAGAGCAATGGACTGAAAATCCATGTGTCGGCGGTTCGATTCCGTCCCGAGCCACTCAAAAGACATGAATCTAAAGATTCATGTCTTTTCTTTTGGAAAAAATTTAGTATGCCATGATACGACAATATAACCAAAAATTGTATCCAATAATACAGTAGTATTACAATTTGATGAAATAACCGTACGATTAAAGATTCTGTGTTAAATTAGTAAAGGGTAAAATGACGTGAATTTTGTCGGTATTTAAGAGTAAATTCGGAGTAGTAGGCGTTTAAACGTGCTCTACTTAATAGATTTAGGAGGAAATACCATTGTTTAAACGTTCTTTTAGAGCGCTGAATGAAGGAAAACCAGTCGAAAAGCGTTCACCTTTTAAAAAGCTTACTATGGGTATGGTTTTAGTGACGACCTTACTCTTTGGGGTTCATGCTCAAGCTGAAGATTCTTTAGTGTCTGTTTACCATATCTATCATGAGGGTAAGTATATGGGGACAGTTGATAATCAAGATGTTATAGAAGAGCTTAGTACATCAAAAATTAATAAAGTAATAGATAAATATAAAGATTTTCAACTAACAGTCGAAGATATTGAGATCATTCCTGAAAAAATGTTCCGACCTGTTTTTAATAATGCAGAAGTTGTGGGAAATTTGGAAAAAGAGCTTGATGTTGTAGTGGAAGGGACTGTCTTGAGCATCAATGGTCAAGAAGTCGCAGCTTTTCAAGACCATTCTAATGCTGAGAAGGTGTTAGAAGAATATAAACAGAAATTTGTTCCAAAGGAAGCTTTAGATGAATTAGCTTCTCGTCAAGTAAATCAACCATTACCTGCACTTGAAGAAGGGCAATCCCGCATTACCGAGGTTTCATTTACAGAAGATGTTACAATGGAAACCAAAAAAGTATTACCTAATAAGATTATGACTTCTGAGCAAGGATTAAATCTCCTAGAAAAAGGAACCCCTATTGACAAGAAATATGAGGTGCAGGAGAATGATGTTCTTGGAGAAATTGCATCTAAACATGATCTTTCTCTTGAAGAGCTATTAGAACTTAATCCAGAACTTAAAGAAGACTCGGTTATCAAACCAGGTGAATTTTTAAATGTAACTGAGTTACAGCCATTTGTAATGGTGCAAGTGAAAGAGGAAGTTTCTGAGAAGGAAACGATTGCCTATAAAACTGAAATAAAAGAAGACGACTCCATGCCTAAGGGAGAAGAGAAAGTTTCTCAAGAAGGTGTAGATGGAGAAAGCTTGATTCATTATAGTATGACAAAACAAAACGGTTCTGAGATTAAGCAAGAGATATTATCTGAAAAAGTACTAAAGGAATCATTAAACGAAATTATTATAAAAGGTACGAAGGTCATTCCTTCAAGAGGCACCGGTGATCTGGCATGGCCGGCAGTAGGTGGTTATATTTCCAGTGGACTTGGACAGCGATGGGGCAAGCTACATAAGGGAATTGACATAGCAAGACCTAGTGATCGTACAATAAAAGCAGCGGATAACGGAACGGTTATATCAGCAGGATATAATGGCGGTTATGGGAATAAAGTTGTCATTGATCATAACAACGGAATGAGAACTGTTTATGCACATTTGAGCTCGATCTCTGTCAGTGTAGGACAAGTTGTATCACAAGGACAGAAGCTGGGTGTGATGGGGTCAACAGGAAATTCGACTGGAATTCACCTTCACTTTGAAGTTTATGAAGATGGAAACCTCAAAAATCCTCAAGACTATTTATAATAAAATGATAGAAAGGGTCTGACACACTTACTATTTAGGTCAGTCCCTTTTTTCTATTTAAGTTATTATTATTTTTATACCACAGGTAAACCTATAATAAACTAAAATATAGAAGGGAATCTTTGAAAAAGATGATTCTATTCTTTGAACATGGTACATTTAAATAGATGTGATGATCACATATCCTTAATACTTCGAAATCAAACGTAAGATAAATATATGGAATATATAAATTAAAGGGGCGAGAATATGGAAAAGAAGATATTAGTTGTAGATGATGAAAAACCGATTGCAGATATTTTACAATTTAACCTTAAAAAAGAAGGGTATGCGGTTTACTGTGCATATGATGGAAACCAGGCAATAGAAATGGTTGAAGAAATAAATCCTGATCTTATCTTACTGGACATTATGCTACCAAACAAAGATGGAATGGAAGTCTGTCGAGAAGTGAGAAAAAAACATGAAATGCCAATCATTATGTTAACCGCAAAGGACTCAGAGATTGATAAAGTACTCGGTCTGGAATTAGGTGCTGATGATTATGTAACAAAGCCATTTAGTACACGGGAATTATTGGCTAGGGTAAAAGCAAACTTACGTAGACAGCAAGCGAATGATTCAAATGAAGCAAAAGGTGCTTCAAACGAAATTTCAATTGGATCACTTGTTATACATCCTGACGCTTATGTTGTATCAAAAAGAGGAGAAACAATTGAATTAACACATCGTGAGTTTGAGTTGCTTCATTATCTCGCACAACATATTGGACAGGTTATGACACGTGAGCATCTATTACAAACAGTATGGGGCTATGATTATTTTGGTGATGTAAGAACAGTCGATGTCACTGTTCGACGCTTAAGGGAAAAAATCGAAGATAATCCGAGCCATCCGACCTGGATCGTAACTAGACGTGGAGTAGGCTATTACTTAAAGCAATCAGAACAGGATTAAAGATATGAAGAGAGTAAGGTTTTTTCAATCTATTCATTTTAAGTTTGTTACTGTTTACGTACTCCTAATCATGTTAGCCATGCAAATTATTGGTGTTTACTTTGTGAAAGAATTGGAAACATCCTTAAAAACCAACTTCGAGACTTCCTTAACAAAACGAGTTAGCCTGTTGGTTTATAATATCGAACAGGAAATGTCCCGAGATCCTAAAGAGTACACAGATGGGAAGACCGTTAACAGTGAAATTATGTCAATATTTCGGGACTTCCTTACTGAGGAGATCATAGAGGTTCGTGTTATTGATATAAACAAAACGGTTGTTGCCACATCTAGTAGTAATCAGGATATTGTAGGGAAGAAAACAACATTAGAGTCTGTTCGTCGTGCATTAGTAGGACTTGATTATACGGGACTAGGCTTTCATAACGAGACAAACAGCCGTGTTAGGATTATTACAGTTCCTGTGAACCATAACAACCAAACAATTGGCGCAGTTTATGTTATGGCCTCAATGGAAGAAGTCTTTAAACAAATGAGTATTATAAACAAAATACTAGCGACAGGTACTGTGATTTCATTAGCAATTACTGCAGCACTGGGTATATTTTTGGCAAGAACGATTACTAGACCAATGTCTGATATGAGAAAGCAGGCAATCGAGTTAGCCAATGGTAATTTCTCGCGAAAAGTAAAAGTATATGGTGAAGATGAGATTGGTCAACTTGCGATTACCTTTAACTATTTAACAGAAAAACTGGAAGATGCACAAGCAACAACAGAAGGGGAACGAAAGAAACTAGCGTCTGTAATAGCTCATATGACTGATGGTGTTATCGCAACAAATCGTGAGGGTCGAGTCATTCTAATTAATAATCCTGCACTAGAAATGCTAAATGTTTCACGTGGAACGGTACAGCAAGCTACGATTACAGAGTTACTGGGAATCAGTGATGAGTATACATTCGAGAGCTTAATTGAGGAGCAAGAATCACTGGTATTGGATACAGGAACAGTTGAACGCCCGTTTATTTTACGAGTCAGCTTTTCTGTTATTCAAAAAGAAATGGGTAAAACAGATGGTTTAATTGCCGTTTTGTATGATATTACAGAACAAGAGAAGATTGATCAGGAAAGAAGAGAATTTGTTGCTAATGTATCTCACGAGTTGCGTACTCCTCTTACAACCATGAGAAGTTATTTAGAAGCATTGGCAGATGGAGCATGGAAGGATCAAGAGATTGCACCACAGTTTTTACATGTGACCCAAACAGAGACCGAGCGAATGATTCGCCTAGTCAATGATTTATTACAGTTATCAAAGCTTGATCGAACAGATTATCAATTAACAAAAGACTGGATTAACTTTACGGATTTCTTCCAGAAAATTATTGATCGATTTGAGATGACTATATCTCAACATGTAACATTTATTCGGAATATCCCAAAAGAACCTCTTTATGTTGAGATAGATACAGATAAAATTACTCAAGTGCTAGATAATATCATTTCTAATGCATTGAAGTACTCACCAGAAGGCGGAAAGGTAACCTTCACCATTGATATACTTCCATCAGAAATCCAAATCCGTGTGAGAGATGAAGGTGTAGGGATTCCAAAGGATAGTGTAAATAAAATCTTTGATCGTTTCTACCGTGTTGATAAAGCTCGTACTCGTAAGCTTGGAGGAACAGGCTTAGGTTTAGCGATTGCAAAGGAAATGGTTCAAGCACATGGAGGAGATATATGGGCACAAAGTAAGGAAGGTTCAGGAACAACTGTGTTCTTTACTCTGCCATACAATCCGGAACAAGAGGATGAGTGGGAATGAATAAAGAGTCAATAAAAAGTGTGCTATTAACGATACTAGTTGGAATTAGTTTATTTTTCACATGGAATTTATGGAATTCACAGCCGCCTTTTGAAGAACTTCAAAATAATAGTTTTGTTGAAAGTGTTCCTCTTAGTAATCAGGAACGAGAGCTATACCAGGCCATAAAACCAAATAAGCTATTTCTGCATACATCTCAGCAACATTACAGTACGTTTGATAATCAATATATAAATAACCTCTGGTCGGAAATGCAAAAATGGGATTATAGTTTAAGTAGTGACCGGATTTCCCGTACCTTTACAAAGGAAGACTTTACAAGTTGGGTACATGGGAATGATGAAGCTAAAATAGAACTTCGATTTCTTGATGTGATTCCCTTTGAAACATTTGCAGCAATGTTTAAGTGGGAGACAGAATCAACATTGGATCTTTCATTTGATCGAATCTATTTAAATGTTCCACAGGAAAAGGAAGTTCAAAAGGTATATTTTGTGTCAAGTAATACGCAAAAAATTGTTGAAACTTCTGTTAATCTTACAGATGCTAATGAGTTTGTCGCAGACATTTATAAGCAAAGAAATGAATTATCTCCATTCTTTGCTTATGGTGGAGAAGGCAATGTTGAGATTTTATTACCTGAGAATGAAGTGAATGTCGATAGCTTTGAATATGTTACAGATGAAATTGATGGATCTGCTTTTAAAAATGCATTATTTAGTAATCCTCAAAATGTAAAACAAGATGTCAATTCATTAAGAAATCGCTATACAGATAGCTGGAGGGAGCTAAATCTTTATTCAAGCGAACATAAGGTCGAATTCGTGAATCCTACACTGAGAGATACGAGCTTTCTTGAAAGCAGTGCTCTTGTCAGCCAAAGTATTGATTATCTAAATGATCATGGTGGTTGGACAGATGATTATATTTTATATAAGATAAATGAGCTGAATCAAGAAATTAAATATATTATGTCTATCCAATCCATTCCTGTATTTGAATCAGATGAGGAATTTTTCGGACCAACGATTATCTCTCAACAATGGAGTCAAAATGAAATATCTATTTATAAACGTCCATCATATCAACTTATGAAAAACATACCAACAAATAATTACACAGTAACACTAATGTCGGGGCATGAATTGGTTAATACACTATCCCAGGACTCATCCATTGATATAAAGGAAGTTAAAGATATGTATATCATGTATGAACTAGGAGGAGATACTGATCAACGGTTTGTGAAAATTACTCCATATTGGTGTGTTGAATTGAAAGATGGAAGAGTTCTAAAAATAGACGGCCAGCAAAGGGGTGATAAAAGTGGATTGGAGTAAAACAAAGACCATTTTTATCCTTGCCTTTCTAATCTTAGATATCTATTTAGCAATGGAATTCTTTGAGCTCCAAGATAAATCTGATTATACGATTATTCAGGAAGCAACGATTGAGGAAAGGCTGGATGCAGAGGGAATTGAATACCCTGATGACTTACCCGATGATATTAAAAATAGCTTTTATATTACAGCAAAAAGTAAGGATTTTACAATAGAAGAAGTAGCAAAACTGAAAGGTCAAACAATTGAACTTCCTAATGTAAATTTTGAAGAAGATCAATCATTTCGAACACTGACTATGTTATTGGATAAGCCTTTTCCATTGCCGGATGTAAACACAGAGAGTAAAATCACACAATTCCTGAAAGATAATATTATTTCTGGTGAGCTGTATCATTATTGGTATACAGATGAAGAAATGAATTCTATAATATGTATTCAGAGTTATAATAATCGAACTATTTTTCAATCAGAAGATGATCATATCGGAATGGTTGTTTTGCATCTTAATGAAGATAATGAAATTATTAGCTATGAGCAATCTATGTTAGAACAAATAAAAGAAGTAGAAGAGAAAGAAGCAGCTATCACTGCTTTAAAGGCAATTGAGGCGCTATATAATAAAAATTATTTACCTCCAAATAGTCAAGTAGTAAAGATAGAGTATGGATACTATACCCACAGCCCTCTTTCTAACCAACAAATATTAGCGCCGACCTGGCATCTTATAGTCGAAAAAGAAGATGAAGATAGAGAAGATTACTATGTGAATGCTTTAGAAGGGAAACCTTTACAGTTAACGGAATAGGGAATAGAGGAGTGACGAATATGAGCTTGCAGTTTAGTGTCCTAGCAAGCGGTAGTACGGGGAATGCGATTTATGTTGAAGCAAATGGTCAGGCATTTCTAGTTGATGCAGGATTAAGCGGAAAACAAATGACAAACTTATTTGAGCAAATAGGTCGAGATATAAAAAATCTTTCAGGTATTCTGGTTACACATGAACATAGTGATCATATTAAGGGATTAGGTGTGCTAGCCAGAAAACACAAGCTTCCGATTTATGCAAATGAAAAAACATGGCAAGCGATGAATGGATTAATTGGAGAAATTTCAACAGATCAAAAGTTTGTTTTTCAAACAGGGTCAGTAAAATCATTTGGTTCATTGGATATTGAATCATTTGGTGTTTCACATGATGCAGCAGAGCCAATGTTTTTCGTCTTTCATCATGAGGGGAAGAAGCTTGCATTAATCACAGACACAGGCTATGTGAGTGATAAAATGAAGGGCACGATCCGCAATGCAGATGCCTTTGTTTTTGAGAGCAATCATGATGTTTCAATGCTTCAAATGGGACACTACCCTTGGAGCATTAAACGACGCATTTTAAGTGATGTGGGACATGTTTCAAATGAAGACGCAGCAATAGCTATGATGGATGTAATCGGTGATTCAACAAAACGAATTTATTTAGCTCATTTAAGTAAAGATAACAATATGAAGGATTTAGCGAGAATGTCTGTTGAGCAAACATTAGCTGGTAAAGGCTTTATCACTGGTGAACAGTTTGACTTATATGATACAGACCCATCTACCCCAACTACGCTTGTAGCAATTTAAATTTTATTAAATCGCAATCATCTTGGTTAATTTTCATACAGCAAGAGAATAATGTTGATTAGGTAAACACTATTCAAAATGTGTTTGAAAGGAATGGTGAGCATAATGGGCTATTATGATCAAGATTATGAGAATTATAATGCTAAAAGGCAAAAGGGAAACCGTGGGGGCTGGTTTTTAGCAGGATTCGTCGGAGCAATATTAGGAGCATTGCTCATGTATTTTGCTATACCTACCCTGTCCAGAATTGTTCCGTATGATATGGAACTGGGTGAAGAGGCAACAGAACAAGAAAATGGAACTGATAATCAAACTGGATTAACCAAAAATGTATCAGTCAATGTGAATTCAGCTATTACAGACATTGTAGATAATGTATCAGATGCAGTTGTAGGTGTTGTCAATCTCCAGGAAGCCGGTTTCTGGAATGAAACAGGTGAAGCTGGTACCGGCTCAGGTGTTATTTATAAAAAAGAAGGGAAAAACGCCTTTGTTGTCACAAATCACCATGTTATTGAAGGAGCTTCACAAGTTGAAATCAGTCTTAGTGATGGAACAAGAGTCCCTGCTGAAATTTTAGGTAGTGATGCTTTAACAGATTTAGCAGTTTTAAGAGTGGATAGTGAAAAGATTAAGAAAGTAGCTGAGTTTGGTGATTCAGATGCAGTTAAGCCCGGTGAACCTGTTATTGCCATTGGAAATCCACTTGGATTGCAGTTTTCCGGTTCCGTAACACAAGGAATTATTTCAGGAACAGAGAGAGCAATTCCTATTGATGAAAATGGAGACGGTCAGGTAGATTGGAATGCAGAAGTACTACAAACAGATGCGGCCATTAATCCTGGTAATAGCGGTGGAGCTCTTATCAACTTAGATGGAAAAGTGATTGGAATTAATTCCATGAAAATAGCTCAATCAGCAGTTGAAGGTATCGGCCTATCGATCCCGGCAAATCATGCCATCCCAATTATCGAGGATCTTGAAAAATATAGCGAGGTAAGACGTCCATTTATAGGAATTGGTATGAGATCGCTAAATGAGGTTTCCAGTTACCATAAAGAGCAGACATTAAAGCTAGCTGAAGATGTTACAGATGGTGTCATCGTGATGAGTGTTGTTCCAGTATCACCAGCAGCTCAAGCCGGGTTACAGGAATTTGATGTGATCACAGAATTTGCAGGAGAAAAAGTAAAGGATATTATTGAATTACGAAAAGTCCTCTATGATCAAGATGTTGGTGACTCTGTTGAAGTGATCTACTATCGAAACGGTGAAAAGATGTCTGGCAAGATGAAGTTAGCAGAAGAGAAAATGATGGGGAGCTAAAAATTAGCTCTCTTTTTTTCAGGTTGTGGACAACTATTAAGGGTAAACTAAATAATAAACTATCCACTTGTGGATAAGGAGGATATAAGAAAATGTATTGTTGTGAAGAACATATTGAATTAGCTATAGATATGTATGTGGATGAAAAGGAAACTGCACCAGAAATAGAAAAAATTGACGGTGATGGAAAGTTATCCACAAGATGCCAAATATGCGAAAGACCAGCTATATATGTAGTTGGAGAATAGTTACAATCAATATTGTGGATAAATTTCGAAAATTGTGGATAAGTTCTGTGGATAAACAAATTTAGAGTGGGGAAACGAAAATGAACATTTCAATCATTACAATTGGAAAGCTAAAAGAGAAATATTTAAAACAAGGGATCGACGAATACTTAAAGCGTTTAACCTCTTACGCAAAGATGGAAATCATTGAATTACCAGATGAAAAAGCTCCGGAAAATCTAAGTGAAATCGAAATGGAGCAAGTAAAGGAAAAAGAGGGAGAAAGAATACTAAGCAAGATTAGTGATGACACACATGTTATTGCATTAGCTATTGAAGGAAAGATGAAATCATCTGAGCAGCTGGCAAAGGATCTTGATCAGCTTGCTACATATGGAAAAAGCAAGGTTGCGTTTGTTATAGGTGGATCACTAGGGTTAAGTTCAGCTGTTATGAAGAGATCAAATGATAGTCTTTCTTTCTCGAAGATGACGTTTCCCCATCAGTTGATGCGGTTGATTTTGCTGGAACAGGTTTACCGGGCGTTTCGGATTAATCGGGGGGAACCGTACCATAAGTAAATGAGGTTTTTTATGTTTAGAGATACCTCCTTCTTTTTCAGCAGGGGTATCTCTAGGATATTTTAATTTATCTCTTATAAGATTAATTTATTCTAGTTCATTTCTTGGCATTCATGGCAGCGATAATTTTCTCTCAAATTCCATTCACGAATAAGTACAGTACCACAAGATTTGCAATAACGTACCTTATCCCTAATAAATTCTGAAACAGATAAATCAGAATAAATATGCTTTGCGGTAATTATATTTGTAACACCATAATGATTACTTGGACGATTTCCAGCTCTGACTTGTGTTTCTCCAATTTTTTCTATGACACCACTATCGAGCCATGTTTTAATCTTAGATATTGCAGCTTGTTGAGAAAATTTAAAGACATCATTTGAAATATAATTAGTAGGAAAGTCAACTCTTTTGGTTTTTAATAATTCTTGAATGATATTCTCAGGGAGAATACCTATAGTATAATTTTCACAAAATGCTTTAAAACCACGATTAATAGCACCAAGTGAAATTACATCCGATTCCGAATTAATTTCACTTTGCTGCTCAAATATTTCCTTACATAGACGAATAATGTTACGTGGGGAACCTATTCCGAAAGTAACAACAATCTGATCCCAGTCAATGCCTTCCACGGGTTGAAATATTTGATTTAAAGAAGAAACCTTTTGCTCACTAAACGCTAAAAGTCTCTTTGATACCATTTCAATAAGTTGTTTAGGTGTCCACTGTAACCTGCGATTTTGAATTCTATCTAATCGAATTCTTTCATCTTCTTTCATTTGGTGAATTATACCGACGATCTTATCCCAAAGGAACAATTTAAATGCGAACCCCTTTAATTCAAAAATAGCTAGATTTTTAAGCAAGGGTTCAATAAATGCATAGGATAAATGAGCTGCCCCTGTTAGTTCATTTTCATCCACTTTATCGATGAGGACATAGATACTAGAGAAACCTAAATTTTCTGCTATCCTTTGGACAGTTTTCATTTGGTCAGAAGGAGTCCCAAGATTGATTTCTCTATCTTGAATTTGAGAAATTTCTATTGCTGACAAACCAAAAGTTGTTAGAATTGCACTCGTTATCAATCCTACTGGTGTGGTCAATCTATTCCACCATTCCTTAGCTCTTTGACCATGGCTTTTAACGGATTCAACAGCATCTCTTAATTGAAACGAATCAATATCTGAAAAGTAGTGTTTGACCATAAAGAAGAGAATTTGTTTATCTTCCTTGGAAATTTTATGCGAACCTATTTTTTCTACATTGGGAATAAGTCCTATTAAAAGTAGCTTAATGATATTCCTTAGGTGATAATCTAGGGTAATATCTGAGAGTGTCTTACCAGCTACTTCAAAATTATTGTAAGTTACACACAAATAATCATTACTTTGTTGGCTGGCGAACTCAATTTTCCTTTTTAATGCTGTTTTCCCACCACCTCTTGGGGCAAAAACAACATAAGACTTAGGGTCAGTAGGGATACCATAAACCGCTTTAAAAAAGGGTGGTTCAATAAAATACTCCTCTAACCTTTCTTCCTCATCTGCGTTAACCTTTGCAAAAGGATCATTTTGAAAGCTAAGGTTTTCAAGCAAGTCAGAGTAACTCAATTTTAAACACTACCTTTCTACTTGGCTGAATGGAAAATTATAGTTAATTGTACAATAAGTATATTTTATGATAAATATTTTAATCTAGCAATTGGATACAATAAAATATAAGAGTAATTAGACTTTTCATATAAAAAAGGTGAGAAAGAATTGAGGTTTCAAAAAAAGACAATTAGAAATTGTCTTTTTTGTATGGGGCTAACAATTAGTATTAATAGTCTTTCGGAAACATCATAGTAAAGAAGGGACCATCATCAATTACCCAAATTGTTATACCGTGTTTTAAATGTATTATATCATTTTTGTAATGTACTTTTAGGTATTTTGGTTTTTCTTGCTCATGAATTATCTG
This sequence comes from Metabacillus niabensis, assembly GCF_020524345.1. Taxonomy (GTDB): domain Bacteria; phylum Bacillota; class Bacilli; order Bacillales; family Bacillaceae; genus Metabacillus; species Metabacillus niabensis_B. The sequence goes on along the minus strand of NZ_JAIVLH010000008.1, from coordinate 164,306 downwards.
TTGTACTTCGGTACCATTTTTGTTTAAAATATACAAATTAAAAACTTGCAAATAGTCTATGGTTTCTCCTTTCCGAATTCTTGCTTCTATAAGCTTATATAGATAATTTTGTAGGTCTTTCTGAATTTCTCGATTAATTGAATGAGTTGCTTTGTAATTTTTTTTGATCATTTGTTGTTCCCTCCAAATATAAAATAAAAAGCCTTCCCTAAATCTTTAGGGAAGGCTTTATCAAGGTAATAATATAAATCTAATTTTTAATTTGTTTGTTCCATTTTACTTCTTATATCCATTACATATGAGCAAAAACTTGAAATGTTTAAGATTTTCTCTCTATATTGTTTAGGATAAAATACACGATATTTTTCAGGGACAACAAGTTTTAGCTTATTACTGTAAATTTGCTCAAGGGTATGTTCACTTAACCCTTTTTCTAATGTAATTATATAGTTGTTATCTTCCAAATTAGAAACAAGGTTTATAGCACTCTTCCAATTTTCTTTACACGTTGTTTGAGCATTTAGGAAAATTAATGGTTGTCCCTCTGAATCAGAAAATGAAAATTCAATATCTCTTTCATAATTATTTTTTCTTGAAGACTTATATGAGAGTTCAAGAATCTCGAATATAAATTCTAGATGGAACTCAAAAGAATTAATAATTCTTCTTCTTCTACTTTCCGTAACCGTGTTTGCAAACCTTAGAAGTTCATTAAGGTCATTAAAAGATTTATTTACTTCTTCCTTATATAAATAGTTTTCTAAAGATTCGAAGAATTGATATTCAATATTAATCCACTCTAAAATTGCAGCATCGAAATTTTCTAAAACAGGTTTCTTATCTTTATGGGCCTTATAGTATATTTCTCGAGATATAGCAGCAATATTTCTAGGTCTAGGGAACTTTGTATATTTCATTGTGTATTTATTAACTAATTCCATTGTATGCTCATCAATACTTTTTTCAGTTAACATTTGAACATGAGTTGATGCATTTTCAACTGGTGATATTGAGAATGTCCCAAGGAATGCTTCAGCATCATTGCCAGATAATACATATCCCAAGTACTCATCTTTTGTTACTTTGATTATGATTAATAAATCACCGATATGCTCATCCTTAAAGAATGGGAATTTCTTACCAAATCTAGTCATACGGTATTCACTTCTAGATCCTTTTCCGTACCACTTAAACATGGTATCTGTATGATAATCAAGTTGTTCCCAGTAAAGCCTAACCTCTCGTTCTTTATTCTCGCCTTTAATTCCAGGAGAATCAAAGAGAATTTGATGTGCATGTTTAGGCACATAGAAACCACTTTGATGACCACCTGTTTTACCCGTATCATTGGCAGAAATATACTTACAAAAGAATTCACCATATTTAGAAGCTCTTGCTATTACTTCATCTCTAAGGTCTCTGTAATGATATTTACTTCGATCATACCCTTCGACAATTTTATTTTCATTCAACGATTTAACCATTTGTTCAGCTATTTTTTCAACCACAGGTACAGCGACAGTATTCCCAAATTGCTTATAGGCAGCAGTATCAGATACAACTATTTTAAAATCTTCAGGAAACCCTTGTAGCCTCGAACATTCCTTTGGAGTCAATCGTCTCGGATTTTTACCAGGTTGAGGGATTAGGATTTCTGCTCCATCTTTATAATATCTAGCTGAAAGTGTTCTCGCAGAACCATTTAAATCAACTAATCCATATCCAAAGCCATTACCAGCTTTCTTATGTTTAGCTGCATAGTCCTGTAAGTATTTCCATAAATTATCAGTTAGTGTATATTTATCATCCACATTATTTTCAAGTATAGACGAAATTGCTGGCCCTTTAGAAGGGAATTTAGGAAATTTAAAATCTAGTTGCTCCCTAAAACCAACTATATAAATTCTTTCTCGGTGTTGGGGTACAACGGGTTTTGCATCAATAATTGAATCATAGACCTTATAGCCTAGCTCTTTTTGCAGTACCCTCATTATTGTTCGAAAGGTTCTGTATTCATCATGAGATCGTAAATTCTTCACATTTTCTAACAAGAACGCTTTTGGCTTTTTATCTCTAATTATTCTTGCAATCTCAAAAAATAATGTTCCTTGAGCTTCATCAGCAAATCCATGCTGCCTACCAAGGGCATTCTTTTTAGAGACACCAGCTAAACTAAAGGGTTGGCAGGGGAATCCTGCTAATAAAATATCATGGTCTGGGATCTCTTCTGAAGGGACCTTTGTTATATCTCCAAGCGGCTGTTCACCAAAATTTGCATAGTATGTTTCTTGTGCCTTTGCATCCCACTCTGATGAAAAAACACATTCAGCCCCTTGTTTCTCAAATGCGATACGAATTCCACCTATTCCTGCAAATAAATCTATAAATTTAAACATGATGTGCCTCCTTATAGAAAGGTGTACATTCAATATAGTAATATTTTTTAACTCAAATAAATTATTATAACATAAATACTCTATTTGTAAATACTCCCACTTGTTAAAAATCTCTTTTATATTAACTATTTTAGCATTTATAATAATAGAAAGTAACTATTAAGGGTGACTAAAGTCTAATAATGTAATATACTAAAATATGGATGATGAAGTCAATTCCCAAAAGGGGTGAGCTGGTGTGCAAGGTAAATGGGTAGTGGAACAGAAGGATTCTCTAGTGCTAAATGATAGTGATAATAATACTATAATTCCAACTGCTGAGGAAATATTCCTATCTGAATTTAAAAATAAAAGCCAGATTAGAAATATTCAAGTCTTAAAACCTTCCATTGACATAGAGTCACTAAGCTTCTCTAAATACCCCTTAGAACTAAAACTACAATTAAAGCCTTATACAGATAATGAAAATATATTTATTACAGCTAATATAGTTGTTGATTTTAAGGGTGAATACAAACAAATAGTCGGTTTAATAGACTCTGGTATAGACCATATAATCATCAACAACACTTGGTATCCTTTTGTAAGAGGAACAATGGATGAAATAAAGGAAGTATTAAAAAAGTCTGATGTGAAAGATTTAGGTCGGATTTCCTTACAACAATATTTATCTATAAAAAAACAAGAAAATCCAGTTGTTATCGATAATCTCCAAGAAGTATCTCTTGATAAAAGTCAATTTATTTCAAGCATGAATATAGAGATCCCATCTTTTGTTGGGAATTTATACCCATATCAAAATCAAGGATATCGTTGGTTGAAAATGATAGTAAATGAAAATGCAGGATGTATTCTTGCTGATGAAATGGGACTTGGTAAAACAGCCCAAATTATTGCTGTGCTAGCATCTGAGTCAAAGGATGCAACTAATCCATCTCTAGTGGTTGCGCCAGTATCCCTTCTAGAAAACTGGAGAAGAGAAGTCCAAAAGTTTGCACCTAGTCTTAAAGTAAAAGTTCATCAGGGGAATCATCGTACAGGTTTCTATACTGAGTTTACTAAGTTTGATGTCGTTGTTACTTCATATGAAACTGTTCTAAGAGACCTCTCATTGTTTCAAATGTTGAATTGGAACATAGTAGTAGCGGATGAAGCCCAAGCAATCAAAAATCCTAAGGCAAAAAGAGCTATAGCTATAAAGCAAATTGATAGGAAAGCAACTATTGCTGTAACGGGTACACCTGTAGAAAATAAGTTAACAGATTTATGGTCAATTACAGATTTTGTTTTTCCAGGTTATTTAGGAGAGTTAAAGCAATTTGAAGAAACGTTTCCAGATGAGATAGATAGTGCAGAGCAACTAGAGCCATTAGTTTCTCCGATACTTCTTAGAAGGCGAGTTAAGGATGTTGCAGGAGACTTACCTAAGAGGATTGATATTCCTCAAGTTCTTAAACTCTCTGAAGGAGAGGCAAATTTATATGATAATTTGAGAATGCAAATTATAGAGGAATATGGGAAACAGGCATCTCTAGTTTCCTTAATAAAATTAAGAATGTACTGCACTCATCCTTTTTTACAAGTTCCCTCAGAGGAAAGAGAGCCAACTCTTTTTGGTAAGTATATTAGACTTGTTGAAATCTTGGAGGAGATTATATCGAACCAAGAAAAAGTAATAATTTTCACCTCTTATACCGAAATGTCAGATATTTTTGTAAGTGATTTAACTAATAGATTTGGTATCCATTGTGATTATATTGATGGCAGAGTTGATGTATCTGAAAGACAACCAAAAATTGATAAGTTTAGTGGAATAAATGGATCTGCTATTCTTATACTTAACCCTAGGGCAGCAGGTGCTGGTTTAAACATAACTGCTGCTAATCATGTAATTCATTATAATTTAGAATGGAATCCAGCTATAGAAGACCAGGCGTCAGCACGTGCACATCGCAGGGGACAAACTAGACCGGTAACTGTATATAGACTATTCTACGCAGATACTGTAGAAGATGCGATAAATAATAGACTAGAAAGAAAAAGGGAAATTTCAGAAGCAGCAGTAATAGGAACGGATGGTCAAAGAAGTGACAACACTGATATTATTGATGCTTTACTAAAATCACCTATGACTTGAGGAGGAAAGAGCGTTGAGTTATAAGCAGCATGAGATTCCAATGTCAATAAGTAAAGTACTAAGTGCAAATGATACTGGGGAAACGGGAGGGCATCAAGCGGGAATGCTTATTCCTAAAACGGGTGATATTCTCTCTTTCTTTCCTCAACTAGGTAATGAGACAAAAAATCCAAGAGCGAAACTCAGATTTCTTGATAATAGTAATGAAGCATGGGATTTTATGTTTATTTATTATAATAATAAATTTTTTAATGGAACAAGAAATGAGTTTAGATTAACTGGTATGACTGCTTTTATAAGACAAAACAATCTTAAAGCAGGAGATAAAATAATTTTAACACGTGAAGAAGACGGTAGTAGATTAATAAAACTTGAGAGAGCAGAACAGGTAGAATCGGTAAATATCCTAAAACTTGGAAGTTCCTGGAAGGTGGTTAAAATATGAAAGTATTAGACAAGAAAGTTGTTCCGCCACATGCAATAAGAACTATAGAGGGTCTTAGAGATACAGGATATGAGTTTAATACTGCTATGGCAGATATTATAGATAACTCAATTGCGGCAAATGCTACAAATGTTGAAATCTCTATTGACATGGATTTTATGGGGGATATTACAATATTCATAGCTGACAATGGTATTGGCATGAATGAATCGGGATTAGTTTCAGCCATGACATACGGTTCTCCACAGAGAGAAAATCAGAAAAGTTTAGGAAAATTTGGATTGGGTTTAAAAACAGCTTCTACTGCTTTTTGTCGTTCTTTATCTGTCACAACTAGAGATAATGGTCAATCACAGATATTCAAAGCGCGTTGGGACTTAGATCATGTAGCTGACGCAGATGATTGGGAATTACTTTTTCTTAATCCAAGTGAGCAAGAGATACAAATGCTTGAGAATGTTTCTAATAACGGTTCAGGGACAATTGTTACTTGGGAAAAGGTTGATAGATTACTTAAAGATTATCAAGATCCATCTGGAACTCATGCACGTAGAGCTTTAGATAAGATAGTTTTTAGCTTAAGAGAACACGTTGCTATGGTCTATCAACGTTTTTTAGATTCTAACTATGAAGAAGCACCTAATGTAACGATCAAAATCAACGATCAATTAATTGAACCATGGGATCCATTTTGCACTGATGAACCTAACACTGAATTAGTCGCTAAACAGATACAACCAGTTGAATTTGAGGATGGAACAAAAACATCCTTTAGTGTAAAAGCTTATGTTTTACCGAGGAAAGAGGAATTTTCTACTGAAGAGGCAAAGAAAAAAGCAAAGCTATCTAATGACCTTCAGGGATTCTTTGTTTATAGGGAGAATCGCTTGATTCATTTCGGTAATTGGTTGGGAATGTATACAAATGAACCCCATGGCACTTTATTAAGGGTAGAATTCTCATTTGAGTATCTATTAGATGAAGCATTCAATGTAGATATAAAAAAGTCAAGAATAGCTTTAAATAGCGAATTGTATAACTGGTTAAAAGAGCAGTTTCTACCTGCACCAAGAAGAGCTGCTGATGAAAGATATCGTAAAGGTCAAAAGAAAAATGTGAAGAAAGCTTCAAAGGGAGCCCATGATACATCTAATAAAGGTATTGGTAATCGTGAGAATGAATTAAAAATATCTGATTTAGAAGTTAAGGATAAAGCGAATAATGATGTAGAAGTAACGAATAAAAAGGGGAAAGTTCGAATTAAGTTACCGATTCTTGAACCAGTTAAAGATAATGAGTTACATGTGTCGCCTGTGGATTCAATTGAAGATGGTCTATTGTGGAAACCTGCTTTAATTGGTACTCATCATGCGGTTAAAATTAACACTAATCATGCATATTATCATAAAGTATATATCCCTAATTTAAGCTCGGGTGTAACTATTCAAGGAATGGATTCATTGCTCTGGGCTCTAAGTGAGGCTGAATTAGGTACAATTAGTGAAAATACGAAATATCATTTAGAAGAGCTTAGGTACGAAGTCTCAAGAATACTAAGAAGACTTGTTGAAGATCTCCCTGAGCCGGAGTTAGATGATAATGAAACAAATTGATGTTAATAAATTAACAGAAGAACTTGCAGAAAAATATGGAGTTAATTTGAAGGGTTCTTCTTTTTCTGACAGAATTGAGTTTAGGCCAACAGATATTGAATATGGAGTTGGATTCATAATCAAAGTAACGTTAGAATGGAGAAATCTATCAGCGGAATTTATTCCAGATAATTTTTCTGCTGGTCTCCTTAAAATAATGGGTACTTCTGAAACATATAAAAAGAACATTTTCAAACTTCTTGCTCAAAGATGTTTACATGAATTATCCATGGAAGTAAATGGTGAAGAAGTTAATCCAGTAGATATAAATAAATGGAGTGGAAGTTGGACACAACTTTATTTAAGACTTTCTAAAGCACCAATTATTGTTGATGAGTTAGATATTACAGAATTTAAAAATGTTATTTTAGATATATCAGATGCGATACTTGGACTAGTTTTGACACTTCTTCCTTTAGAAGAAGTGTCAATTGATGAAAGTACAGTGGGGCTTCCTGAGGGTGCAGTAACCCGTATAGAAATGAATCGGTATGAAAGAAGTCAATTTAATAGGCAGGCTTGCATAAAAATCCATGGGTGTATTTGTAAAGTATGTGATTTTGATTTCATACAAATGTATGGATCTTTAGGTAAAGGTTTTATTCATGTTCACCATATAACACCAGTATCGGAATTAAGTCCAGATTATAAAATAAACCTTGAGAAAGATCTGGTACCTGTATGCCCTAATTGTCATGCAATGCTACACAAAAGGACCCCCCCTTATTTGATAGAAGAACTTAAAAGTATCATTTCATCAAATATGAAGGTTGGTAAGGGCTAAAGAAACGGCCCTTTTTTCTTTATTTCTTTATAGCAATTGGTAAGCTACATAAACTGAAGTAAATATATTTTAGAATTTGGTGATCGTTTTGAAGTTAGCCTTAGTTTATTATCAAGAACAGGAAAATTTAAACACAAAAGAAGTATTGAATAGGATGAAAGAAGAGTTTGAGAAGGAAGATTGGGAACTTGCTGCATTAATTGTAGATCAAATCAATAGCTATGATAATCTCATGATTATGATAACTAAAGAATTAGTTAAGGCGGATATACTATATCTGTACAGTAAAAGTAACATCACTGATGATTTTTATTGGAATTTATTATGCCAAACTTCCAAAATTGAGAATGTATCAATAAAAGAATATCTAAAGTAAATAAATTTGTGCTCAAAATTGATTAACAAAGAACGGAGTGGAAAGATGGTTTGTAAGTGCGGAGGAATTCTAGATGTAATCAGAATTGAAGAACCATCCAAATCTTTAGAAAAACCCCAACAATTAATATATAATCGCATTTGTGATGTCCAATGTGTAAAATGTGGTGAGATTTACTACAGTCAACCTTATGATTCTGGAATGAGAAGTCTAAATAAAGTTAGAAAAATAGAGAAAGAGTAAATCAAAGGAATGTGAGAGTAAGAAGAATGCCTATTTCAAGCCTAGTTTTTAGATATTATTAAATATATCTATAGTTTTTTTCTCATCTTCTTCCCTTAATTCCTTAACGAGATGTGAGTATTCATTTAATGTTGTCTCTATATTGCTATGACCTAAACGTTCACTCACATAATAAATGGATACCTTCTTATAAAGTAGTGTACTCACATGGGTATGCCTTAATCCATGAACAGTAATTGGTTCTAAACCTAGTTGTGCTAATGTTTTTTTTAATTGTTTATTAGCAGTAGTATTACTTATTACCTTGTATTTTGATTTAGGACTATAAAAAACTAATTGATGTAAATTGGGTAATGTGGAATCAAATAAATTTTCAAAATGAGACATTGTTTTTGTGTCCATTTTAATCGTTCTATTGGAATATTCATTTTTAGTTAATCCAAATCCTTCAGGGTTTCGCTTCATGTATCCCCAGGTTTTATTAATTGAAATAGTTTGATTTACAAAGTCGAAATCACTTCTGGTTAACCCTACTATCTCTGCAAAACGCATTCCTGATGTTAATGCTAACAGTAACAAGGAATAGCACAAACTATTATTAATTTCCTTCCATATTTCTTTTAATAAAATTTCACTTTCTTTGTAATTTAAATATTTATCAGTGGATTTTTTAGCAGGTGTGCTCCAAGTCAGTACTGCCTTTCTTGTAAAATCATATTGTATAATTTGTTCTTCAATTGCATCTTTTACACAGGCACGGATATGTGCATTTAATTTTTCAACGGTTTCCTTTGCCTTGTTAGAACCGTACTCATTTAAAAAAAATTGATAATCGTGTCTTTTTATCTCTTGCAATGATTTACTTCCGAAATGAATCTTAATTGCCTTAGACGTATACATGTAATGTTGTTGGGTTGTTTGGCTTAAATGAGATTTATATAGTTTTACCCATTTATCAAAATATTCATCAAAAGGAACAGGTTTTAAATGTGGAATCACCCCTTTACTTAAATGTACTTCTATAGCAGCAGCGGCTATTTTTGCTTCTTTTTTTGTGCGAAATCCACCTTTTCTAATTTGTTTTGCTTTACCATTTTCCATGTAACTAACAGTGTACTGATATGTTTTACCCCTCTTTTGTATACTTGCCACAATATATCACCTCTATTGAGAGTTAAGTTGTAAAATTTTTGAATTTCCCTATCAGAAATTCATTTTTCTAATGGTTCCAACTATGTTGTGACCGTCATGCAAAATGAAACAGTTTTTGCTCATTTAATTGACGCAGCTAATTGGAAATTAGATTAAAAACAATGTGTTCTTTTGATTAATAAAAGCTATTTTATGGAAGTATGTTTTATCATAAAAAGAGCTGAAAAATACTAGTAATGTATAAAAATTTGCATATTTAGCTCTTTTTTTATTCTTCCTTTGCTTTACTAAAGCCCTTATAGTTTGAGTACATTGTTTCACAAACCTCATTTTTGAAGTTAAATGAGATATATTAATATAAGAAAAGCACGACATATCTGAAGCTAAAATTATATTGATTTAACTCCACAAAATGGAATTTACTTAATAGAATTCTCCACTTGCCTTAAGTACACAAATACTGCCTTATATTACTAAGTATCTCTTTTCTTCCTTTTATAGCCTATATATTTATGAGATTCCATTCCTATAATAGGTGCATATGTAACTCTGGGAATGCTCTCTATAATATTGAGTATTTGGTCTATTCTTATTACTTCAATAGAGAAAGGGTTACTCAAGATTAGATATTCAATTTTTAATTTAAATGTATGTATCCACTCTAATAAATTCTTGTCTGCACTTATTCTATATGACTTAAAAATTTCTGCTGGCTCATTTTCTCTGCTAATTGCAGTGTGAATATTAAAATCTATATAATCAAGTAGAAAAATACCATGTTTAGATGGAGACATTTTTTTCTCATAACTTTTTATATGTTTTAGCCAATTTTTCTTTATTGAATTTACAATATTAAGATGTGTGTGTTGTTCAAATGGGCGAGAAAATGATTTGCTTACTAGCGTATCCACTCCGCTACTATCAAGATTACTTAAAAAAGTAGTTTCACTCTTCCTTTTTAAGAACAAAGATTCTTTCTTCTGTTTTGCCCCTTTTCTTCCCTCTGATGATGAAGTAACTGCAAAATGTTCTATAAAGCCATCTTCAAATATAAAATCTGGAAATTCATTACTATTCTGATTAGGCTTAGCATCTTTTAACCATTTTTGTAATTCAATATACTGTTGATTTGACATACCAAAACAATCTTTTTTATTTATTTTGTTTTTTACTAAATCCAAGCATCTTTGCTCTATGTTATCTTGGTATTCTTGATTCTTACTCATTCTGCACCCCTTCTTATTTTTGTCATTTTGTAGACAGTAATTAACTATACAATTATATCATCTAAGAACATACGGTTTCCTTATCCATTTGATGGACTCCTTCAAAAAAGTCTTATTAAACAAACCTGCCACTTTCATGAAATAGAAGAAGCTGCCCCATGGCAGCTAGATCCGTTACTTTATGTACATTTAATCATAATACCTAAGGGTTCTAGTGGCTTACTCGCCTACCATACCGTCGTTATCATTATCTCTCATATATTTGTACAACCAATGATCACTAGTTATTGGCATACTGAAACCTGCTGCTTTTGCTTCTGCGATTGTCACCTGTCCATTACCGTTTGTATCAACACTAGAAAGATCCCCTTCATTTGTGGAAGAACTTGCTGGTTCGGACTCGGAGTCCTTATTTCCGGTTAGTCCAAGTGATTCGTTTACTTCATCCGGGTTCACATTGTAAAATGAATCCGTAATGACATTTCCGTTTATTGTATAGGTATACTGATAACTGGAAGGAATCTGCGTTTCCGTATCCGGATAGGTGATAATCGCTTCAAAATTAGTGGTCCCATCTGCCTTGCGGATCGAATCTTCTAAATAGGCTTGGTCACCATGTCGGTTGAGCGTACTATCTTGTGGGGTAATATTATAAGCATTCGATACTCCTCCGAGAGAATCAGCAATGATATGTCCTTCATCTAAATCGTCCCTTTCAACGCCAGGAACCTTTGCCTCATCCGAATAGTATCGGCCAGAAGATAATACAGGTTCGTTACTGTCATCTTGTAGAATGATTTCGTCAGCAATGACACGTACTAATTGTCCGTATTCATTAGTAAATGCCCAATATTCACGATCTCCGTAACCAATGTCAACGACGATGTTCGGTTCACGATTTCCAGACAAATCACCTCCATCTACTTCCATGAGTTTGTATCCTGCGAACCGTTCATCATTTGATTGGGTTGATGTTTCTCCTGCTTCTGATTTCTCTGATACTGGTTCATCCACAACCGTATTGATAGTTTCTACATCTTTAGTGGTTGTATCTTCATGGTTGGTACAACCAACCATGATTATGGTCGTTAAAAGTAAGATTATATAGTTCATTTTCGTTTTCATTTTAGGATTCTCCTATGACAGTTTCATATTGTTCATTCTAAAAATCTCTGAATTTTAAGATAGATTGACGTTGTTAACCTATTGACCTACTTATAATAGTATATTCCAAGATTAACTTTATTTCCGTAGTTATTTTGTTCGTAGTGATGCGGCAAAGTGTGTTTGTTTACTACAGAGAAGTGCCTAAAAAGCGAGATGGTTTTGCAATAACTTTAAAATTCCTGCCTTATTGTATTAACCTGCTCCTTTTCTACTATAAGCAAGGTTCACTTATTACAGGAATGCTGCTCCGGTAGTGCAGCAAGCATAAATTTACAGATATGCATAAATATTAGCTTATATATATTAACTTAAGAGTAACAATTCATAATTATAGTGCTAAAACTTACATTAACTAATTACTAGAAACGGCAAGCCAAGAGACTACTGTAGAAAATGCAACTTCAAATTGGAAAAAGTGTCTCAATTTTATCAAGTAAAAACTGTATCATCTCTTTCAAGCGGTCACATGTATTAGAAGATTATAATCACTAAGTTTTGTAAATTTTTGTATACATTGTTAATTATAAACCATTTTTTCGTAAAATATAGTAATTTTTTACCATGTTTGTGTTAGTTTATGTTTAGGATAATAGGAGGGATATTTAATGAGTGTCGAAAATATAAGAGTAATAATTGCAAATGAATTACTGGAACAATTCAATTTCGAAGGATTGTTGATACATCCGTTAGAACCTGAGTTAGCAATGTTGGTTTTAAGTAGTAAGTTTGATTCATTTAATCTTCAAATATATCAACTTAAATTATACGATGATTTAAACTATCACATAGAAAAATTACTGACGGTTAAATCATTTTCAGCAATGGTTGAAATGGAATATTTCATAAAGACTTTCGCTGCATTTAATGATGAGGATTTTATGAGGTTCATAGGAAAAGTTACTAATGAATCACTCAATTAAATTCCTTACTATACATAGCGAAATAAACGATATTTTAGATATATATTATATAAGTAGTTAATAAAATAAATTCAATCAAAGAGATTGAAGATAATTAGGAGGAGCTTTATGAAAACTTGTAATCAAAAAAGTCCAGCAAAACGTGTTAACATTGTAAGTCTTAAACTTGTAAAGGAATCTAGTTTGCTATATAAAGAGAGAGCAATACGATCTCCAGAGGATGGATACAAACTATTGAAACAATTTTTATCCGATGCAGACCGGGAATACTTCATTGTTGTTTCACTTGATACAAAAAATCAGCCAACTTCAATAAATGTCTGTCATATTGGTAGCTTAAATTCAAGTATAGTTCATCCTAGGGAGGTTATGAAGTCAGCTATTTTAAGTAATGCTGCCTCAATAATTGTTGGACATAATCATCCCAGTAATGATCCCACTCCAAGTAGAGAGGATATAGAAGTCACTAAAAGGTTGGTCGAAGCGGGGAAAATTATTGGGATAGATATATTAGACCATCTTATTGTTTGTGCTGAAAAATATGTATCTCTTAAAGAAACGGGACATATCTGAAAGGAGAAAAAAGTGAAAACTACAAAAAGCACGATAAAAACAGAAGTCATTTATGATAACGAAATGAAAAACAAGTATCTTATAAGGAAAGAGTGGGACAAGAACCGGAAAAAGGCTCTTGTTATTATGAAAGTTGCAGGTCAGGCAGATGAAATTATGCAAGACCAAACAACAATGTACGTCATAAATAACCTTTCTAAATTGGAATACGGTGTTGTAGATATCGTTAATCTATTTCCATCTCTTGAAGGAGAAGAAACGAAAAATTCTGTTATTGAAAACTTGAAATGTATTCAAGAAGCTATCCCAAGAGTAGATGATGTTATTATTGCAGTCGGAAAAGGTGTAGAGTCAAACAAGAAGGCTATTGAACGCTTAAAAATGATTTTAGCAATGTTGTTAGACAAAAAGGTAAACATCCTTCAAATAGAAGCGAATTTTGGTCGAAAAGGTTTTCACCCTCTGTATCCGGCTGTAAAGCATCAGTGGAAATTAGTACCTTACGAAAAGGCCATAATGTGAACTAATAGTAATTATTTGAAAGGAGTCACGCCATGTTTGGTATAGAGCAATTAATAGACTTTATGGAAAAGAAATTCGGAATATCAGTTGAATTAAATGCAGTAGGAGAAGAAACAGTACATCTTTATCATGATGAGCTAGAAGAAGACCTAATTTCAGAGGATATGTTGAAAATATTACCTAATCCAGTTTCATTGCACACATATATATACAATGAAGAATCAGAGTGGATTATTGGAATTGCCTTACAAGCAAAGACCAATAATCCACTCTTTTTAGTTTGTTTAAAAGATGGGGAACGAGTGTATGAACAATTACTAACTGAAGGGGAAAATGAAAATGACTTTACAACTTAAACCTCGCTATGTAACAAGAGCGATTAATGAAGAAGTAAATATAGAATTACAAGTCCTACTGTGGGAGCTGTTGGACTCAATTGCAGTTAAGAGAAAAGATAAAATGGATTACTTGCAGATTTTTGAACTTGTTAATAACGGTAATAATATAAGAATAATTAATTTTCAAGAGCAGCCAGCAATGAAGGAAGAATTTATAATAGGAAAAGGCAAATTGAACATTAAGGATGCTACTATTTGGATTATTGATGAACCTAATAACCAAACCATGCTGTTCCCAAGCGATTATTAATTTATGAATGCTAAATCAATTATAATATAATTAGTTGATAGGTGCGGTGGAAAACCACCTTACCTATTTTTTTGTAAGGAGATGAGGGAATGGAGAAGAAATACTCAACAAATATTCTATTTAGTTGTACTTTGAAAGATATCGGTGAAAATAGTGATGCTATTGATTTAATGGAAAGCAGGTTGAATCAATGCTTAACATTGCTCTCAACGGTAATTAACATAATTACATCAAACGAAGGTCTTTCTGTTGAAGCAAAGGACTATATGAACAGATTTGAAAATATAAAAAGGTTTAATGATCAAAAGCTACCATTACATTCAGAAGAAGTTTGGAGTATAGAAGAATTTACACTACTCACAATAATGTTACGCTCCATAACCCGTAAGAGGTACAGCTCAATGAATAATACTATTTTGACTTATATAGGATCAGATAAACCTCTGTCAGATAAAGTTACTAATGCTAATCGGCAATGGCTATTGGAGGCATACAAATGCTTAGGAGTATTAAAACATTACAAGTGGAGTAAAGATATAGATAAAGATTTGCAGAAGACTTTGTTTGGAAGTGACTTTAACTTTACAGAAAGGCTATTACAAATACAAGAAGTTGAGTCGAATATAAAAAAGTCAGATGTTTTAGAAGGGGAAATAGACTCAGTTATCGGTCAAGTGTTAGCTAAATGTGCTTATCCAGAGCTTTTGGAGGAAAACAGAAGAAGTTCTGCCACTAAGCTAATAGATACAATAGCTAAAGTTATATATGCTTTAGAAAAGGTTGAAGGCATTATGCCACAAGAAATAGCGATTATTGAATCAATCAAAAAGATAAGCAAATTGAGAGAGGATATTGAGTATAACTATGACGTTAGTAAGTACTATACTGATAAATATTGGGAAAATGTAATGGATAGTGAAGAAAATGAAGCTGATTTATTAAAAATAAAAAAGCAGCTTACAGGGGAATTTTCTGTAGAGATGGATACTATTGAAAAAAATACACTCTAAATCAACGGTTGAATCGGATTTTTTTTATCCCGATTCAACCGTATTTTATTTTTGCTAATACTTTTATAGTTAGCTACAGATACATCATTAACAAAAATAGGAGGAGTAAAAAATGGGTAAACGTTTGATTGGGATTGATACAATGGTGGATTTAAGAAAAAGTATGAAGTTGGAGTTAGAATTTATTGAAAGGTATGAAGCACTTAATAAAGAGCATGAATTCGAATTTATATTTGCACACTTCGCTTATCTACCACTATTAAGTGAAAGAGCTAAGGATGAAGAGGATTGGACAACCTTCAAAAATTATATAGCAAGTGATTTTCTTTGTTTAGAATATCCACCATGCCATATTTATGCAAATAGAGATGAGGTAACAGCTATTTGGTTCATACCTGACGAATTCCTTATTAACGAACTAGGAATAGAAGAACAAAAACTAGTAGTGAAAAACCTGGAAAGACAACTCGAAACACTAAAGCTTTGTAAATTAAAGAAGCTCTTCCCCTCTGGAGGAGATAGAGATATAGAAGAAGTGTTGTATTTAGAAGGATACTATAGGAAGGAACAATTTTTAAAGACTTTACTAAATAGAAGAACAGAAAAAGCTAGTGTAAGTTCGGCCATGGGGAGAACATAATGGCTCTTACTAAAGGAGTACATCGTCCCTACCAACCTGAGCAAAAATTTAATTTACAGAATTTCCTTCCAAATGATATTCAATGTCCTAACATACAGGAGGGAGAAACTTTGTTAACCATAACGAATTGCAAAATCATTTCAAACAATCAAATCAACAGCAACGTTAGAGAAAGAATTGAGGTAGACTTTATCGATGAAGAAAATAAACCTCTTAAAAAGATCTTTTATCGAGATACGGGGATGGTTAACTTTGCAAAGTTTATTGAAGATATATTCATCGACCCGACATGGGATGACCTAGATCTTAATCATCTCGTGGGAAATAAAATTAAAGCATACATTTACCACAATTATTTAGCTAATGGAAAAGGGTACGCAAATATAGCAAAGTGTGAGCT
This sequence comes from Metabacillus niabensis, assembly GCF_020524345.1. GTDB lineage: Bacteria > Bacillota > Bacilli > Bacillales > Bacillaceae > Metabacillus > Metabacillus niabensis_B. The sequence continues at coordinate 148,015 of NZ_JAIVLH010000008.1, read as the reverse complement.
TTATCAATAAAGATCAGAAGAATAAAGACTATAGGAGGCAAACCTAGTCACCCTAGTCTTTATTCAATCTAGGAGGAATTTTAATGTTAAAAAAGGTAAGGAGACCGGTTAATCATCAAGGAAAAGTAGAAAATCAGCCTATGTCTAAATTAGATGCTGAAAAAAAGAGACAGTTAGTAAAAATACAATCTAGCCATGATATTGAAGTACACCCCTACAAGATAACGGGCAATGATTTAACTGTTTGGAGCGATAAAAAAGAAAAATATGTATATGTTTCTAAAGCAGTAAAGATAAAAGCGATAAAAAGAAATATTGAAACTAAGGAAATTCAAATTGAACTAATATTTTGGGCATATGACAAATGGGAATCTATAACCATTAGCAGAGGTGAATTGACTAAAAGAGAGCTAAAAAAACAAGCATCTAAAGGATTAGATGTATTAGAGGATTTTCAGGCTGGAGAAGTTTCTTCATTTCTCAGCAAACAAGAAAAAACTTTAAAGCCAACTAATGTCCATAGTGGAATAGGTTGGGACATAGTAAATGGTCAACTTGTATATAAACACTACAAAATAATTACTAGCCCTTCTACTCCATCTATTGATTCAACATATTCGGGAGATTTTAATCTTAAGCCAAACGGAGATAGTTACGATTTCCTTGGATTAATATTAAAAGAGGTAAGAGGCCATACTCCTCTTGAATTAATGCTATGTATCTCAATATCTGCACTAATTATTGGTATGTTAAATCGTACAAGAAAAGGAAACTTTGATAGTTTACTAGTTCACATAGTCGGCACATCGACTATAGGGAAAACTACAGCAGCAATGATGGGTGTGTCCCTAGTGGGAAGTCCAATTCCAAAAGAAGGCTTATTACAATCGTATCATGGGACTAAAAATGCTATGGCTAAAACTATAGTGAATAACTATGGTGCTCTGATTGTTTTTGATGAATCAACAATGAACCTTATGGATTCACAAAATCAAAGTGCGTTTATATATGAAATGTCCCATAACAGTGACAAATCCAGGCTGGATAAAGATTCTGAATTGAAAGAGACTCAAACTTGGAGCACAACTATAGTATCAACTGGTGAAAGCTCTATTCTTGGCAAAGCAAACAATAATGAAGGTTTACGTGTAAGACTGTTTGAATTTTCAATTGATAATTGGACAAGAGATGCTGAACATTCGGATACTCTTAAGAACGAATTATATAAAAATTATGGTCATGTAGCCCCTAAAATAGCTGAAAAAATGTTGGAACTAGGTCCAGAGGAAATTGCTAACATGGTAGAAAGTAATAAAGAGTATATTCAAAAATTGTTACCAAACTCAAAGTTTCGGGACCGTATTGCTACCAAGTTCTCATTAATGATAACCCCTATTGAACTTATCAAAATGACATTTAATATTGAGCTATCTGAAGAGAAAATTCTAGAGATGTTGATTGAACAAGAGCTTAAATCTATGACTGAAAGAGAAATGGCACCTAAATTTCATAGTCAATTAAAGCAATATCTTATCCGATATAAAAGACACTTTAAACATGGTACTCAAGAAGTGATTGGTCACCAGGAAATATGGGGAAAAATTGAAACAAGTTCAAATGAAACCCGTTGTTTTATACTAACAGTCATGTTTGACAAAATTGTAAAGGAACTAGGGTATTCTGACACCAAAATCTTGATAAATGAGCTGAAAAAAATGGGAGTCGTTTTACATGAGAAAAATAAGAATCAGAAGAGAAAATCCGTATTCTCTAAAAGTGAAATGAAACAACGTGAGGAAACACTAGGTCAAGCAGGGTATGCTGAGAAAGGTGATTATACTTATTGTATTACCTATGAAGGGAATATCTTTGAAGATATAGTTTGAATTTTATGATTCTCTCCCTACTCACCCTACTAAAAACTCTGAATAATAATTATATTCTCTAATGTAATTTAAATATTTTTTTATAAAAACTAAAGGGAGTAAAGGGAGAATAGGGAGAGTATAAAAGAAATATAAAAATATATTATTATAATGATTTATTTAAAAGGAGTCTTTAGATATGTTAAATCAATCTGTATCAAATGAATATGAATATAATATTATTCTTGATATATTAGCTGAAATGGTGACGAAATACATGATTAAAGATAAAGAAAAAAATGAAAAGAAGGAAGAAAGGGAGAGAAATAATGACAATAAATGCCCTAGAAATCAATTATCCTAGTGATATCTCAAATAGGGTCCATAAGGGACTAAAGAAAGTAGCATTATATGCTCGTGTTTCTACAACAGAACAAGCAGAGGATGGATATAGTGTAGATGAGCAAATACGACTATTAAACATCTGGTGTGAAAAGCATGGATATATCGCTCATAAGGAATATGTAGATAGAGGTATTAGTGGAAAGTCTATTAAGGGAAGACCAGCACTTCAACAATTATTGAATGATGCTAAACAAAACGAATTTGACATAGTTCTTGTTTGGAAGATGAATCGTCTAGCTAGGAACATATTAGACTTATTAAGAATTGTAAATCTACTAGAGCAGAAAAATATTTCATTCATGTCTTACTCTGAAAACTATCAAACAGAGACGTCAGCAGGAAAATTGCAGTTTCATATGATGGCAGCTATTTCAGAGTTTGAACGGGGCAACATAGCTGAGAACGTTAAAATGGGTATGATAGCTCGGGCTAAAGAAGGTTCCTGGAATGGTGGCCAAGTTCTAGGTTACGACTCTATTGAGGTTCCAAGTGATAATAAGAAACGAAAATCATCGAGGCTTGTTGTAAATGAAAAAGAAGCTCAAACAGTAAAAAGAATATTTGATTTATATACAGATGGACATGGCTATAAGGCAATAGCAAATAAGGTTAACAAAGAAGGACATCGCAGTAAAAAGGGAAACTCATTTTCTATTAATGCCATTAGAACTATTCTTACAAACCCTATTTATGTAGGTTTCATTAGATATAACGTAAGACAAGATTGGAGTGAAAAAAGAAGAAACAATATCAATCCCAATCCTGTAATTGAAAAAGGACAGCATGAGCCAATCATATTAGAAGAAACATGGGAAAAGGCACAAACGATATTAAAGAGTAGGAGTAAAACACCTAATCGTGTTCACAGCGGAGATTACCCTCTTACAGGTGTGTTGAAATGTCCAGTATGTGGAGCAGGTATGGTCTTGAGTAGGACAACAAATCATAATAAAGATGGTAGTAAGCGTGTTCTAGAGTATTATGTTTGTGGTGCATGGAAGAACAAAGGTACTGCAGTTTGTCGTTCTAATGGAATAAGAACTGAATATGCTGATGACTATGTATTAAACAAAATTGGTGGACTAGCAACCAGTGACAAATTAATTAAAGATGTAGTTGCTAGAATTAACGGTGGGTTAAACGAAAAAACTTCTCCCTTGCAAAAAGAATATAAAGTATTAAAAAAATCGTTAAGTGAAATACAATCTAAAAAAGATAAAGTTCTTGGACTATATGAAGATGGTGTTATAGAAAAGGCTGATTTAGTCGAAAGGATTGAGAAACTAAATGAAGAGAAAAAGCTAACGGAAGAGCGATTGTCTCCTTTAGAACTTCAACTTTCAGGACAGAATCATATTAATGTTAACTATGAGTTGGTCAAGGAGGTGATGTCTAATTTTGTATTCAATTATAAGAAAACAATAACAACCGAGCAAAAGAAACGTTTAATACATTTGCTTGTTAGAGAAATAAGAATTAGTGAGGGTCGACAAATAGATACTATTCAAATAGAACTTAATAATGAAGTGGTTCGACACTTCACAAAAAAAGGAGAAGATAAATCGTCTACTGAAGATGATTTATCTTCTCCTTTTTCTATTTTAATCGACCTATAAAAAGGAGTAAAAACTTATGAGTGTTATTAAGGTATTTAGGAACTACTTAGAGGAAAATCATCCACACTTGGCGTGGAAGGATTGGAAAGCTGAGGCTAGAGTCTTATCAGTGGACGATATCAGGAATGAAGAGGTTAAGGCTAGTGTACCGAATGAATTTAGAGGAGAACTAATATGTTGGGTATTCTTCTATGATGGCGGTGCATCGAATGTTGTTTACTTATTGCAGGATGAACAAGGGCTAAGGGATATAGGAATTGGGCTTTTGAAAGATGGTAAACTTGTTAAGCCCATTAGCTTTGTGTGACGTACTAAGAAGTGTATATATAGCGCAATTGAATATTTCATCAAGTAGGAGAGGTTAGCTTTAAAAGAGTTGTCGTCTCTATTTTCGTGTGTGATTTTACGGTAAAGGAGGTGAGTGCATGACTCCAATTGATCTATTCAAAGCAGGCGTGGTATTTGGAGTATCCATCTTTGTATTTATTAAGGAGAACACTAATCAAGAGAAATAAAGGAGGGTGTTAGATGCAATACTTTTTGTTGGGAGCAGTCGTTGGGATTGTAGTTTCTTTGGCAACGGAATTAACACAAAGATCAAATAGGAGCTTTTGATATGAAAAAAATACAGTGTTTAATAGATTTTAATAACCTTGTAGATGAAATTTCAAGTGAATTTTTAGAATACCTAAATAGTGAGTTTTATAGTCTTTATGAATATCTGAGTAATGGTGAAAGGTTAGAAGAATTTCTACTTGATAATCATCAAGCAATAAAAATAGTTGAAAACTCTAAAGAATTAGACTTGCTATTGCAAAATACATTAGGACTTGAATATGTAGAAGAAGTTCAATTAAAGACTATTACTTGTTTGAGAATAGGGATTTTTCAGTTAGAGGATATACAATTACATTACTTTTTAAAAGAGTAAAGAAAGTTGGATTTTTCTTTTCCGCATCACACAAGTAAATAGCAATAAAGGATAGATTTTATAAGTTTCATAACAAAGCAGGAAATGATAGCTCCTGCTTTGTTAAATAGTGGTATTAACATATTTTGAAAGGTTTATACCTTTTCTCACTTCTGTCTTATATGAGTCTTTAATTCCAGAGATACTAACAATTTCAGCAATACTATAATGATTACGTAATATCTCTTCTCCATATTTAATTCCAAAAAGATGTATGAATGTTACTTGTTCTTTATCAGGTGCAGAATTATACATTTCTTTTAATTTTTTCCCGAGTTCAGCTACAGTCACTTAAATATAACCTCTCTTTCAAGACTTTGACATACCATAATTTTACAACATATAATGCTGTGATGGTATAATTCTTTTTTTTGGTTCAACTAAATATTTATCGACATCTACAATAAAATGAAATCAAATTATTCATTATTTCCATCCAAATTTTGTTATATTAGTGGTAGGAAGTATTTAGGAGATGATGAAGTGACTGTACCAGGTTACCAAGAGTTTATGTATCCATTTCTAAAACAATTAGAAGACGGAAATGAGTATAGGCTGCAAGATATGTACACTTTATTAGCTATTCACTTTAAGTTAACAGAGGAAGATATTGAAGAGTTGTTGCCAAGTGGCAAGCAAACACTATTGCATAATCGTATCGGATGGGCTAGAACTTATTTATCAAAGGCAGGATTAATTAAAGTTGTAAGAAGAGCAGTATTTAAGATTACAGATGAGGGATTGATAATTTTATCCAATCCGTCTATCACTAAGATTGATAAAAAAATTTTAGGTAAATATCAAGGCTTTAATGAGTTTATAAACAAAAATCCGGATGAAAAAGATAATCCAAAAAGGGATTTAGTTGTTGGTGAACAAACACCTTTGGAAATTATAGGGCATAATTATAATATTTTAAAAAATGACCTACAAGACCTGCTACTAGGAAAGATATTGGAATGTTCCACTACATTTTTTGAACGTCTAATAGTTGAATTGCTAGTGGCCATGGGATATGGGGGTTCTGTAAAGGATGCTGGTAAAGCAGTTGGTAAATCAGGTGATGAAGGAATTGACGGGATAATAAAAGAAGATGTACTTGGTCTCGATATGATTTACTTACAAGCAAAAAGATGGAAATTAGATTCTACAATCTCTCGCCCAGAGATTCAAAAGTTTGTAGGAAGTTTAGTAGGTAAAAAGGCCTCTAAGGGGATTTTTATTACAACAACTAAATTTTCTAAGGAAGCAAGAAATTATGTTGACTCTATAGAAAAACGAGTAATATTAATTGATGGACAAGAGTTGACGGATCTTATGTTCAAATACAACATAGGAGTATCAAATGAAGAAGTATATATTACGAAAAAACTAGATTTGGACTTTTTTGAAGAATAAAAAGTCACTTGTGGTCATAAAAAGGTAAATTAAAGGTGTTATAAACTAAATTTAAATAAAAATTTGAATATAAATAATTACTTTTAAGGGGGAAGGGGTATTTTGCAGGAATTATTGAGTTTAGAACATTTTAGAGAAGTAAAAAGCAAAGGGCATGGTTATATTGCGATTACAGATAAAAATCTACCTAAAAACTGTATTCATCATACTTCCTGTTATGAAGTAAAAGAAAGGTATTTTAATCAGAAGGTTATCACTAGTAATAGAAAAAATGGCTCATATTATTATACTGAGGAACCAATGTTAGCCATTGATAAATTTGAAAAGATGGAAAAATGTCAAAAATGTTTCTAGGAGTTTTGTTTAGAGAAATCCTTATATTCTTACAGAAGATATAATAAATTACCTTCAATCCCTTTTTTGAATTTTAATTTTGGTTTCACGTGAAACTTTTTATATAAATAAGATAGAAATGCTAAAGTTGCTACCCCTTCGTTTGAAAAAGTGTTCCCTCAAAATCATTTTTAGCTAAGTGTTTGACGTCAGTAATGTAGTCATATCTACAAGAATTATGTAGATATTGTAATGATGAAGGATAAAAGTACAATACAAGAAATAAACCTAAAGATATAAGTGTTATTGATGTAATTGAGTTTGAACTTAAAAATTATATGCTAATTGGAAACAAAGGAACTTAGAATTACTTAATAAAATTAGGAATAAGATTATACATATATAATGATTTTTCTTTTAAACAGGAGAGAAAAGAATAAACTATTCAAAGAATATCTAAAAGATACAGAACGGAGAATAGACAATGGCTACAACAATTGAAGTGAATAAACAGAGTGTCAAACAATTATTAGAAACAGGCAAAGTTAATAGATTCATCATCCCTGAGTACCAACGGCCATATGCGTGGTCTGATGAACAAATTCAAACGCTCTTTGATGATTTAGTAGAATATACCGAAAACAATAATGAAAGCACCTACTTTCTGGGGACGATTGTATCTTATGAAAATGAGAACGATGAACAGGAAATTATAGATGGTCAACAGCGCATCACTTCTTTGTTTTTATTGCTACGTGCACTTTACTCAAAACTTAATTCGATGACAGAAACAAAAGAAGTGAAAAATTTTAAAGGACAAATTGAATCAGCATTGTGGGAACAGGATGAATTAACTGCTGAGGTTGATTATGAAAAAACGCTTATAGAATCTAGGGTGATGAGGGATGAAGGAAACGAAATTTTTGCCCAAATTCTAATCAGTGGCACTATTGAAGAAGGTGCGAAAGATAACTATTCGTTAAACTACAAATTATTTACAGCACTAATAGAGAAATATGCTACGAATGAGCCAGAGTTGTTTTTCTGGTTCATCCGAAATGTTTTAAATAAAGCGATTTTGTTACCAATTACCGCAGATTCACAAGATACTGCGTTAACAATATTCTCAACTCTGAACGATAGAGGACTAGCTTTATCCGATGCAGATATTTTTAAAGCAAAGATCTATAATCACTTGGATGCTGAAGGGAAAGTAGTTTTTATCGAACAGTGGCAACAACTTGATGATGATGCTACAAATGCGAATGAAAGTATTCAAAAATTGTTTTATTATTATATGTTTTATTTGAGAGCGTTAGAAAACGATAGAAATACAACGACACCAGGGATAAGAAAATACTATTCAAGGAATAATTTTGAGCAATTATATAAGAGCGACGTAATGAATAATCTAAATACGGTGCTTAACTTATGGCTTGTAGTTAATAATCGTGTAGAAATCGAAGATGAAGACTGGTCGAAAAATATTGAAGTTAAAAAAGTACTTGATGGGTTATCATCGTATCCAAATGAATTTTGGAAATATCCAGTAGTCATTTACTATCTAAAATATCATGGTTCACAGGATTTTGAAGAACTATTCTTGAAATTTCTCAAGAAACTACTAGCAGTTTTGGCAGCACGGTATATAGTTACGCCAACTATTAATGCTGTAAAGCGCGGAATCTTGAAATTAAACTCTGAAATTATTAAATCGTCTATGCCAGTATTTGATTTTGCTACAGTAGATGAACAGGAATTAAAAGGGAAGGTTAAGACGGCTCACCGTAATACTGTTCGTATGATATTGAAGATTCTTGCTTATCAAAGCCAAGATGAACTGCTTCCTGAAAAATGGGAAATAGAGCATATACTTCCTCAAAAATGGCAATCAAGTTATTTTCCAAACAATTCTGATGCAGAAGTAAAAGAGTTAGTGGAACATATAGGTAATAAGGTTCCTTTTGAGAAAAAACTGAACATTATTGCAAGTAATGGATACTTTAAAAAGAAACAAGATAGTTATGAGAAATCAAAAGTGCAGTTATTACTTGACCTTTCTAACCAGCATAATAATTGGGGGCTAAATGAAATTCGTGAAAGAGATATTCGTATTTCTGACGAGTTGTTAATCCTACTAAATGATTGGGGGTTAAATCAAACGAACTTTCCAGTTCAAGAAGAACAATCTCCAATTCCAACCGCTGAAGAATCAAAGATGATTGAAGAGTTAAAGAGAAAAGGTTTAATTTAAGAGAATAAGTTGAACTAATCTATAAAAATTATAAGGAACTTTAAGAAGGAACATTGAAATAACTAAAATTCATTCGAATTACCATATTGTTGAGACTTAACAACTAGGAGAAGGGAAATCGTCCGATAATGGTTTTCTCTCCTTTTTTAGTTTGCTTTGATGTTAAATTAAGATTTACAAAACAGATAAGAGATTCCCTACTTTCTCTTTATTAAAGTGATTATCAGATATATAGTTGGATAATATAGACATTAATAGAGGTGACAATATGGAAGCCACTTTAATATCCTCTTTAAATTTTAATGAAATTAAAGACCTTTTCACATCTTCCTATACTATACCTGAGGAATTTAAGGAAATTGTAAAAAAGGCAATTAATCAATATTCTCAACCTAATAAAAAAAGCGAAGGAAAATTAACTGAACTTGTAAATAAATCTTACTCCCCTTTAGATACATTTTGTTATCTTACAACAAATAGTAAAGGGAATTTTAACCAGTGGAATGGACATTTAGCGGAATGGATTACATGTTTTGAATATAATTCAGGGAGAAATAATGATAGCGTAGTCTTTACCTTTGTAAACCCTGATACTACTTCAAAAGCAGACCTCTTGCATATTATAAAAGTCGGCAAAGGTTTTAAGTGTGTGGCTGGAGCAGATATTAAAACGGGGAGCCCAAACTATGTTCTTGATCAATTAGAAAAAGTTTGGAAACATGAAGGAAGCATTCCATTTTTCGACTACCATAATATATTAAAAAATAAGGAAAGGCTAACTCAAAAACAAAGAGAAAGACTAGTTAAGTTAGAAGGAAAATATCCTAAGAAAAGGATCATAACATCTAGTTATGCAAGAGAAGAACAAATTAAATTCAGCCATGACTATCTTTCTTATGTTGCAAAAAATGAAACTGGTAATCTAATTGAACGGATAAATAGTGCTAAACAGAATTTACAAGATTATAAGCGGAACGAAAGAAGCTGGATGGATTTTAATCAAGGAGCAATTGAAAAGTTTAAAGTTGAGTCCGAAGTGAAAGATAAACAATGCAATGATAATGTAATAGAAGGTAAGGGTCATGGTTCAAAAAAATCTTGGTTTGTAAAGTCTAAAAATTGGCTTACGAAAAAATCTAATAATGCAATAAGACATATTAGTGAAAATAAGAGTGAAATTATAGAGGGTGTTGTACATTTAGTTGTGGAAACAGCTATAAATAAAGGGACTGAAAGATTATTTAATTATAAACATAACCAATCAAATAATGTTCAAATAGAGTCCAAAGATTTAACTGAAACTCCGAGAGTAAATACAAATAGCAAATTAGCACAATCAGAACCTTTAAAAAGTGATTCATTGAAAAGAGCATCGCCGAGAGAACATGATGTTAGTGGATATTTTAAGAAAAATGGAACATATGTCAATCCATATCCAAGAGGGGGGAAAGGGAAATAAAAAAATCTGAAATAACAAAACCTCATTTAGATTCCTACGGTGAATCTAAATGAGGTTTTTATGGAACAAAAGCAGTATATTCCTATAAGATAGGTACTGTTTTTAATATGTAAGGTATGTCCTATAGGAATAGGATATAAGGTCATTAGCCTAGGTAACATAATTAGCACACGGTAATGTTGATTCTGCAGAAAGTCAATACAAGTTCTTTCTTGGTATTCGGATAAATGAGGTTTTTTCTTAAATATGATATTAAACCCTATATTGCTGCTAAGATACAGGATATATTTTAAAATACAATATTTGGTATGATATAATTCATCTAGAAAAATAAGAACTTATAGGGAGAAAAGAATAAATGATTGTAGAGTATATTTATATATCTAATGGGAAGTTCAAACAATCATTAAATTTAAGTAATAAATTTTCATACATATTTTCTAGTAATACAATAAAAAAGTCAATTAATGATAGTTTTATTAAAGATTTATTTGGTGATAATATCACAAATATTAATGCCTTAATAGGAGAAAATGGAGCAGGTAAAACAACAGTTTTAAAAACTATATTAGGTATATTAAATAATCATATTAACAAGGAATATAATTACCTTGTTGTATTTCGAGAAGAGGATAACTTTTATTTTGCTTCGAATATTCAAAGTAAGATAAATTGCACATTTAAAGCATGGAGAAAATCAATAAGTTTTATTTCAAATAAATTAAATATTATTTTCTATTCCAATGTTTTTGATGGCAATAATATTTATAGGTCAAATAAGATAACACAAAACATTTCAACTAATGCAATAGTTGAAGAGCAATTAGCAAATAGCTCCTTTTCACTAAATGCATATCGAAAAGAACAAAATGAACATAATATCTTATTTACTATACTATATAGAAAAGTATTGGAGTTAGATAATTACATAAAAGTTCCAGGTGAAATTCACCTGAATATCAATGAAGCTAATGTAATTACAGACTTAGATACAATAATAAATAAGTTTAGAGAATTTGATATAAAAATTAGTTTGCTTGAAGATAAGCAGTACGAAATATTAGATATAATATCATATAACTATTATTTGAAATTAATTAAATGGATTGAAGATTTAATATATATTCTGAATACTAACGCAGATAATAATCTAGGAAGAATAATTTGGAATGAATATGAGTTTGAAAAAGTATGGATAAATTTAAATATCAATCAAGAAGCTGAGACAGATGATGAAATAAATGCATTGAAAGAAAATATAAAAATTATATTGTTGAAGCATATAAATGAATTTTCTGGGGATAAAGAAGCATTATCAATTATTATAAAAAAGGATATTTTAAGTTTAAAAGAAAAATATAATTTAACCAATTATTCTTGGGAATACATTGTGACTGAAATGAATTATCTAATTATAGACCAGTTTGAAAATATGTCTAATTTAACAGACGAAGAGTTTGATAAGATTAAAACTACAATGTTAAACTTGGATTTAAATATTAATGTAATAAAAAGTAATTTTAAAAAGTGGATTAATAGTAGAGGTCCAATTAATAAATTCATTGATTTTATTGATGAAATAGAATCAGAGTATATAAACCTATTAAGACTTAATAGTAAAACTAAAATTTATGATGGATTTCTACAGATAGAGGATGACGCTTTTATTGACTATGATGAAATGTATATCGACTTAATAGAAAATGAATATAGAGAAATAGATAATTATGATAAAGAAATAAAAGAATCTTTCAAAATTTTTGAAATTGATTATTTAAATGACCTAATAGATGTTTTTAAAAGTAAATTACATGAAATTAAGGATCATCTTTATATTATAGAGCAATTACTTGGTGAAGCAAATTATCAAAAAAATTTACTTAATAACAAAATTTCTGTTAGTTCAAAATGTTCTATTCTTTATGAGTATTTTAAAAAATATCATGAAGAAAAAGTTTTTGAAGTTTCTTGGAGAAACCTTAGCAGTGGAGAATATTCATTTCTAGGGTTTCTTAGTAGGTTTTACAAAGTGAATAGAGAAGTATATAAACATTCGCATTTACTAATTTTTATTGATGAAGGAGAACTATACTTTCATCCTCAATGGCAGAAAAAGTATATTTTCATACTAATTAAAGCACTGAACCATATCTTTAGTGAGAGAAAAATACAAATTGTTTTAACATCACATTCTCCTTTAATTATTTCAGATTTACCTCATTATTCAATTGAATTAATAGATAAATCTAAAATAATAAATCTAAATGATGCATTGGGAATAGGAAAAACATTTGCTGCAAATATTCAGGATTTATATGCTAATGCATTTTTCTTAAAAGGTGGCTTAACTGGAGAATATTCTAAATATAAAATTAATCAAGCAATAAAGGATATTATGCTTAAACCGGATGTGGCATATGAAAAACAAGAGAGCTACATAAAATTATTCAATCTAATTGGTGAACCAATTGTAAAGGAAAAATCTATACAGTTGTTAAAAAGATATATTACACCATATGAGAATAAATTAAATAAAGAAAAAGAAATAAAAATATTAAAAGAAAGGATTAAGTTATTGGAAAGTGAATTATGAGAAAGTTGGAATTGAAAAGAGAAGTAAAATTAAAGCACTTAAAATATTGTATTGGTAAGAAGAAGAATCAGAAATATTTGAATTCAAGGCCCTATGGTAGATTAATAAAGTATCAGGACTTGGACTATCCTCAGAAAATTAAGATGGGAACTAAAATTATAAAAATAGATATTAGTAAAAATGCTAGAAGAGAGATGGTAAAATATTTGTTAAAGAATTTCAATTCAATAATTATAGGGAATCCAAAAAAACTAATAATATTAGAAGAGGAATTCTATAATTTAGTTCATTCTTTAGAATTAAAGAATAAAAAAACTGTAACTATCGGTGAGATAAAAGAAAAATTAAATAAATTCTTATATAGGATTTTTAAATACGAGACTTTTTCATCCTCAGAACCAGGGGATAAATGGGGACCTTACCAACTGATAGAGGCGTTAAATAATAGTGTATGTGTTTACTGTAATGCTCAGTTTACGCATACTGTTTATAGACCAGAAAATTCAGTGGAAAGACAAGTGAAAATAAGACCAAGTTTAGATCATTTTTTACCTCGTAGTATACATCCATTATTAGGAGTTTCAATCTATAATTTGATCCCTGCTTGTTATACATGTAATAGTAGTTTAAAAGGAGATGAAGATATCTCTTTAGATCAAATTATACATCCATATCTTGATAGCTTAGACGAGATAGGATATTTTGAAAGGGAATTTAATGTACCACTACCTGAAACATATACGGGTTATAGTGATTTTTACAGTCAAGTTGTAGGAAGAAGTACAAATTATGATATTAAACTAAAACCTTTTAATGAGTCAGCAAGGGAAAAACTTGAGGGTTTTGAAAGATTATTTGAGATTGAAGAGAGATATGCACAACATAAAAGAGTAATAAATGACTTTGTAAAGAAAAATATAATTTATACAGATATCTACTTAAATGAATTAAAAGGCTCATACAGTTACTTATTCGAAAACACATATTCTTTAAAGGAAATAATAATTGAGGAAGATATAAATAACAACATATTGTCCAAGATTGTAAAAGATATTACCTTAAATGAATTAAAGGTTGTTAGATAATAATAAATAAACATATTCTGACCATTTGGGAAACTCTCTAATGGTTTTTTATTTTTAATATAGCAGTACAAGTGAAGGTTTCTGCCATGGATTTCGTTAGCAACCGGAACTATTATTCACTTGTTTTAATGCTTAGGGAAACATTAATTGTCACATATTTTTTTCAAATAAACCTCATTTAGATACACCACGGTGAACCGTACCACAAGTAAATGAGTTTTTTAAGCTTATAAGAAAACAGTCTAACTAATTTTATTTAGTTGGGCTTTTTTTATTAGGGTAAGTTCAATTTTGACCCGATGCTTTTGCCTACAACTCCAAGGCATAACAATACAATCAAGAGTGTGACGTCTCGTTTTTCAAAACTCTTGGCGTACATATTGAGGTCCCGATTACTACAAATAAAGCGTTGGTCCCACCTCTTGCAGTCGGTGCTGCTAATCTGTACCTCGCCATTTGATACGACGACAAAATTAGTCTTGAGTTGTGCTAAAAAATCTCTAACTACCAAACTAGCAACTGTTTCCTGACTTTCATCCCAATCTTCTGAATCCCATAAAAAACCTATTCCCTGTAAAAAAGACTGAATTGTATTTTGTAAAAACAAGTCTAAAACATGCATATGATGCGCTTTTTTAATAAAAAATAAGCGACTCTTCGTCATATACAGCGCCGCTATCAATTAAATCTTCTACGAAAGGACTTATTTCAACTGGATTTGGTTGATGACATGAGTCCCTAATTTGAATTTTGGCTTGCTAACAATTGGACCGATTTTTTCATCGATATCCCCTCAGCCCTATAAGCTTTAAGTGCCTTCAATGTAAATAAATCTTCAAAAGTATAAACTTTGCATCCATTTTATTCAATCCTTATCCATTTTGTATAACTGTTTTGTATAACCTTTTCATCATGACATTATACAAAAAGGCTCTAATATTGCCATTATTATTGTTTTTTTGTCGAATAAAACACTCAAAGTTGTACAAAACTTGTACAAATGTATATAATGTTTTAAAAGAAAGAATGATAACTTTTGAGAAAATAGTTTACTTTCAAGTATGACTAAAAAGCACCTATTATCATAAAAAAATAGGAAATGTGAGGATTGAGTGATGAAAAAGAAGATAGTCGTGATTGGGGCAGGCGTTGCCGGTTTGGCTAGTGCAATTCGTCTTCAACATGCAGGGTATGAAGTGGAGTTATATGAAAAAGAATCGATGCCAGGCGGTAAAATGCATCGGATTGAATTGGATGGCTATCAATTCGATTTGGGACCAAGCATTGTGATGATGCCAGAACTATATCGAGAAATCTTTGAACTTTGTGGACGCAATCCGGATGATTACATCCCAATGCAAAGGCTCGATCCAATGTATCGAGTATATTTTGGCGATGATCCCGACCACCCATACGATATTTCCTCGGATCTAACATCACTTACGAAGACAATTGAAACTATAAGTGAAGAAGATGCAGAAGGTTTCTTTCAATATCTTCAAGAAATTTATAGGCGATTTTTAGTAGCTAAAAATCATTTTATTCAACGACCATTTCGTCAGCCAAAAGACTTTTACAATCTGTCCACCCTTAAGCAAGCACTGAAGTTGAAAACATTGGACAGTGCAGATCAGTTCATTGGCAAATACATAAAGAATGAACGTCTAAAGCAAATGATCAGTTTCCAAACCTTGTACATAGGGATTTCCCCCTATAATGGTCCTTCATTATATACGATGATCCCGATGATTGAATTCCTCTATGGTGTTTGGTTTATCAAAGGAGGCATGTACACGATGGCAACGGCGATGGAAAAGCTCTTTCTAGAGTTAGGGGGGAAGATTCATTACAACAGTCCTGTAGATGAAATATGTATCGAGCATGGAAGAGCAACTGGCATTCGCCTTGGAAATCAGACAATCAACGCTGATTATGTTGTCTGTAATGCTGATTTTCCATTTGCTATGAAACATCTTATTAAAGATGTAAAAGCAAAAGGGAAATATACAGATAAAAAGATTGATAGTATGAAATACTCTTGTTCTTGCTTTTTAATGTATTTGGGCATGGACCGGAAATATGAAGAAATCGAGCATGTTCATAATTTCATTTTTAATGAGAATCTGGAACAAAACTTAACGGATATTTTCGAAGGAAACCAATTGGAAAATGGGTCATTCTATGTGTATATTGCTTCTAAAAAGGATCCTTCGCTCGCACCGGAAGGAAAAGATGGTTTATATATTCTGATGCCTGTCTCTGATTTATCAACGGCTAAATATGAATGGAATAATGAAACGATTCAATATTATCGCCAATACATTTTGCAGTCACTTAAGAAAATTAAGGGCTTTGAACAGATAGAAAACGAGATTGTCACGGAAACGTATATGACTCCAAAAGACTTTGAATCTAAGTTTCATGCATACAATGGTGCCTGTTTTGGATTACAGCCAACTTTATCACAAAGTAATCATATGCGACCACAAAGCAAATCGACCCATTGTGAACATTTATATTTTGCGGGGAGCAGTACCCATCCAGGAGCAGGTGTACCGATTGTGTTGCTATCTGCCAAAATTGCCGTTCAGGAATTGTTATTGGATGACCAAGGATGAAATTGATTACCACTAACGTTTTGAAGGAGGAGAGCAACATGAATTGGAGGCAAAAGCAAGCTGATTTTATTTATTGTGAAGAAATTATTCGAAAACAATCGAAAAGTTTTTATTATGCCTTTTCAAAGCTCCCCAAGGAGAAGTCAAATGCTGTCTTTGCGATCTATGCCTTTTGCAGAATTGCGGATGATTGTGTCGATGAAAACAGAACAAAAGCAGAAAAGTTGCGAGCATTAGAGCAATTAAAGAAAGAACTGGATTTATTTCAAAATCGTGCAGAACCGGATGTGCCCTTATGGAGAGCTTTACGCTCAGTGTTTGAGGATTATCCAATGTCTACTCAGCCTTTTTATGATCAACTAAATGGGCAGTTGATGGATGTACACTTTTCAACCCCGAAAACGATACAGGACTTGGAGCAATACAGCTATTATGTTGCCGGATCGGTGGGGCGAATGCTTCTTCCGATTATTGCCTCCAATACTCCCCGTGACTTAAGTGGCCCTGCGGTGAACTTGGGAATTGCTATGCAAATTACGAACATTTTAAGAGATGTCGGAGAAGATTACCACGAAAAGCAACGAATCTACTTACCAGAAGAAGAACTAGTCAGGTATCAATATTCACGCTCTGATTTGCAAAACAGAATGATTAATACGAATTTCATTCAACTCTGGGAAAAACTAGCCTTACGGGCAGAGGAACTTTATGAAGGTTTCTTTGAAAACATCACTTACTTTGATGAAGATAGTCAGCTGCCTGTTTCTCTTTCTGCGCAAGTCTATAGAGAAATTCTAAACTCTGTACGGGCTCATCATTATGATTGTTTATCATGGAGGAACTATGTAGCCGAGGAAAAAATGAATGCTATTAGGAAGGCAATCAGCCATTAAGATTGATTGAGGACGGAGAAAGGGTGGAGAAAGATGGATGAAAGGAAGAAAGTGCTGGTTATTGGCGGAGGATTGGGTGGTTTATCCGCAGCAATCTCTCTTGCTCAAAGTGGATATGCGGTTTCTCTATATGAAAAGAATAACCATTTAGGAGGAAAATTGAATCGGCTTGAGCAAGATGGCTTTGGCTTTGATCTCGGACCATCAATTTTAACAATGCCCCATATTTTTGAAAAATTATTTGCTGCAAGCGGGAAAAGGATGGAGGACTATGTTCCGATTTTACGACTGGAGCATCAGTGGCGTTCCTTTTTTCCAAATGGCAATGTGATTGATTTGTATGAGAGTCTTCAAGACATGCTTGAGAAAAATGCTAATTTGACACAAAGTGATATTGACGAATACAAACAATTACTTAATTATTCTAAAAAACTATATGACATTACAGAAGAAGGATATTTTCAAAAAGGCTTTGACAGTACAAAAGAAGTGATGGGCTATCATGGTATTTTTAAATCCATCAAGGCATTTGATTTGGGATCATCGATGTATGAAGCGATTGATAAAAGAATTAGTAATCCGCAATTTCGTGACATGTTCTCATATTTCATTAAATATGTAGGATCCTCTCCTTATGACGCACCAGCTGTTTTAAATATGATGATATATATGCAACATGCTCAGGGAGTGTGGTATGTACCGGGAGGCATGCATTTGCTTGCACGTGGCCTTGTACGATTGGCTGAGGAAATAGGGGTTCAATTGTATACGAATCAGGCTATCATTCAATTACAAAAAGAAAAAGGCAAAATTACCGGAGCAATGCTGGAGAGTGGAGAATTGCTGACAGCAGATTACTATATTGCCAATATGGAAGTAATTCCGGTTTACACAAAATTACTTCAAGAAAAAGAATCCTTAATTCGTAAACTTAAAAAGAAGTTTGAACCAGCGAGTTCTGGGTTGGTTATCCATGTAGGAGTGAAAAAAAGCTACCCACAGCTGAGCCATCATAATTTTTTCTTTTCAGAAAACCTCAAGCAGCAAATGGATAAAATCTTTCACAGTCATGAATTGCCTGATGATCCTGTCATTTACCTTGTTAATGTCAATAAAACAGACCCATCCCAGGCTAAGACCGGCTATGAAAATTTAAAAATTCTGCCGCATATTCCTTATATAAAAGATAACCCATTTACCCCAGAAGATTATCAGGCATTTACTGAAAAAGTGTTGATGAAATTGGAAAAGATGGGGCTTGAACAATTGCGGGAAAATATTGTTACGAAAGATATTTGGACACCGGAAGACATCCAACGTACGTATAACTCTGATCGGGGTTCAATATATGGCACTGTATCCGATCGGAAGAAAAATAAAGGCTTTAAACATAGTAAGCAAAGTAAACGTTATGAAAATTTATATTTCGTCGGTGGAACAGTCAACCCTGGCGGAGGAATGCCTATGGTGACGTTAAGTGGACAGCAAGTTCGAGATAAAATTGTTGAAAGAGATCAGACATATGGAACTTGAAGTTGCCTTAAAAAAGCTCGTGGCAGGCAGCAAAAAGCGCCTATTCATACAATGGTTGTTTTATAGGAGGGGGGAAGAGAAATGTTTATAGTATGGATTAGCATTTGGCTACTTGCGATGATCGGTGTGATAAGCGGGGCGCTCATGTTTTGGTCTTCACCATTACTTCCTATAAAAAAAATTACCCATAACCCTCTTCCTTTACTATCAATTATCATACCTGCACGAAATGAGGAAGGAAGGATAGAAGCCTTATTACAATCTATAAAGCGACAAAGTTTTCAACGATTTGAACTATTCGTTGTTGATGATGGCTCAACAGATCGTACCGTTTCGGTGGCAAAACGATATGGAGCAACTGTCCTACAAAATGAAAAGATTATACACATGGGCTCAGGCAAATCTCATGCTTGCTGGACTGGAGCCAAGCAAGCGAAAGGGAAATGGTTGTTATTTTTAGATGCGGATACTCAATTCGTTCATGAAACTAGTCTCGAAACACTGCTATTATCTTATTTAGACCATGGTGCTGAAGGGATTTTTTCTGTCCAACCGTATCACAAGATCAAACAAGTTTATGAAAATTTCTCAGCTGTATTTAACATGATTGTCATGATCGGCATGAATATTTTCACCCCTTGGAGAGAGAAACTTCCGGCAGCTGGCGCCTTTGGTCCTTGTATTTTATGTGACAGAGAGAACTATTTTCATACAGGGGGACATGAAAAAGCGAAAACCGCAATTATGGATGATTTTGCCCTTGCGGAAGTCTTCAGGGAAAATCAGTTTCCAATATTTTGCTATGGTGGTAAAGGCATTATTTCATTCCGGATGTATCCTGAAGGATGGAAGCAGTTGATAGAAGGTTGGGCGAAGAACTTTGCTACTGCCTCGAAATCAACTCACAGAATTGTCATGCTTTTCATCAATCTTTGGATCTGTGGTGGTTTTGCTGTGATAGGAGGGCTCATCATATCCTTTCTTCAACCAAATCTGCCTGTGATCGTTATTAGTCTTCTTTTCTATCTATTATATACGTGGCAAACAGCCTTTCTTGCCAGAAAAACAGGTGATTTTTATATATGGGTTTTTCCTTTATATCCTATCTTATTACTATTCTTTACAGGAGTTTTTGTCTACTCTTTGTACCTGACAAAAATAGTGCGTACGGTAACATGGAAGGGAAGGAACATTAAAGTCTAGACAGGGGAATCGATATGCCAATCTTTTCATTTTCAATTATGTGGACCATTATTATCGACGTGGTAGCCTGGGCCTTTTTTCATCTACTCGTTTCTGTTTTCTGTTTTTTGGTGCCATTACGATATTTTCAACGAAGTTCCTCACTTTTTAAGATTGCCGCTTGGGAAAACTCAGGTCATGTATGGCATCGTCTTTTTTGTGTGAAAAAGTGGAAAGGAGCCGTTCCAGATGGTGCACGCCTTTTTAAGTTTGGATATGAAAAAAAGTCTCTACATGGGTTCGACAATGACACTCTTCAAAGATTTGCTGCCGAGACGAAGAGAGCCGAACTAGCTCATTGGCTATCAATTCTCCCTGCTCCGCTCTTTTTCTTTTGGAATCCAGTCTGGGCGGGTTGGGTAATGATCTTATATGCATTGTTTTTCAACATTCCTTTTATTATTGTACAGAGGTATAACCGAGCAAGACTAGAAATGATCCTTGATCGACTTCGGATGTTTGAAACAAAGAACTAAAGTTTAATAGTTATTTATAACAATTAAAGGAAAAGAGATGTGCCATTTTGTTGATTGTGTAAGGGTACAACCGTGTTTTTCTATGTTAAATAAAAAACAGCACTATTCCTTAAAGGAATTAGTGCTATTTACTTTAAAATGATTTTTTTCTACGAGCTATAATAACTAAAACTGAACCAAACATGACTACTAATAGTCCTAAAGCTAGTAGGTTAAATATGTTAGTTGCAGTGTCAGGTAATCTTTGTTTGTCTCCAGAATTTTCACCCTGCTTTACTTCTGGGTCTTTAGTATTTGGCTCGTTAGTACCCGGCTCATCAGTACCCGGCTCATCAGTACCTGGCTCATCAGTACCCGGCTCATCAGTACCCGGCTCATCAGTACCTGGCTCATCAGTACCTGGCTCATCAGTACCTGGCTCATCAGTACCCGGCTCATCAGTACCTGGCTCATCAGTACCTGGCTCATCAGTACCTGGCTCATCAGTACCTGGTTCATCAGTACCCGGCTCATCAGTGCCCGGTTCATCAGTACCCGGTTCATCAGTATCTGGCTCATCAGTACCTGGAGGATTTTCAGGATTGCTATTGTCTTCTACTTTTTTAATAACGACATTGTCAATAAATACATCCTGTATTTCTGCTGGTGTTAATCCATCAGCATCTTTTCCTAAAGCAAAACCATATTTGGCTGATGGATCTGTTGGTTCAGTCATTTTAAATGTGTAGGTAAATGTCTGTAATGTATCTGTTAAATCTACTACTTGATCAAAGTACCCTGTCCAATTGTTGTCTTCTTCACCATTATGTTGAAGCTGGACACGTAATGGTCGATCCACTGTAGATTTTGCATCAAAAGATACCTCATAAGTAGCATCCTGTTCAATATTAATTCCATGTTGGAATAACTGAATGTTCCAATCAGCAGTACCTATATCAGTAATAGCAGCTTTAGCTTGTCCATCTTCATTTACTGCAAAAGTTGCTTTACCAGGATTATATGCCTCTGCTCTCCAATTAGCTAAACCATCAAAGATTCCATTTTTAACAAGATTACCTTCTACTTGCTCCAATGGTAGTCTTTTCATGAATACATTATCAATGTACACATCGTTTGAATTACCACCGATATTAAATTGGAGTTCTGATTGATTGTCCGTTTCAGCATCATTTATGAAATCTAAGGTATATTCTTCTGTTTCTGATGTTAAGTTTATTATTTCTTCATGTATTATTTCAGACTTTGAGTTCGTGATCGCTACCTGAATTTCTCTTTCTGCTTCTGTACTTGCTTCAAAGGTTAATTGATATGGTTTTCCATTCTCTAGGCTAAAACCATTTTGAGCTAATTGTACTGAATTTTTATTGTTACCACCATTAGTGATCAATGCTTCAAATCTTCTTTCATTTACTGCACTTCCGATATATCTCGTTGCATCTGCGGATTCGTCTGTTCTAAATTCCCAAAAACCCATTCTCTCAGTACCTTGGTCAAAAGTACCGTTATAAATATAATTTCCTGTTGGAAGTGGGTCTCTTACAATTTTTGACGGGTCAACAGGAGGTGCATCTTGAATTTTTTCTAATCTTACATCATCAAGTGAAATATCACCGTCATTTAGACCCATATTGAATTCGTATCGAGCTTTAACATCTGTTTCATCATTCATAGTAAATTCAAATGAATAATCTTGCCAAGATGTTGTTAAAGTGAAAGGATCTTGGCCAGCATAATCTTTCCAACTTCGATCTCCATCTGCGCCTATTTTAACCTTTACTGGTCTTTCATTCTCTGCTTTTGCTCTAAAGGAAGCTTTATACTTAGCTCCTTTTATAAGATGAATTGGAGCTTGAAGCAATTGAACTCCATGCTCAACATTACCGCCTGATTGAATTTTTACATCCATTACACCATCAGTTGGTACAAGATTGGCAGTGGCGCCACCATCTTTAGAAAATGTCCAATAATCAGAATATTCAACACCCTCAATACCGCCTACCTCAGGATCACTTATGTCAAAACCACCATTGTAAACGTAGTTACCATCTTCAAGAGGAGCTCTAACATCATCGTTATCCTCACTTATAGGTTTTTCACGTTCAGGGTACTCATCTTTTTGATAGACTTTTACATAATCAACTGCCATTTGTTGAGGGAATACTGTTGTTTCATCAGGATTACCTGGCCAACCCCCACCTACTGAAATGTTCATAATTAAGAAGAAATCTTGATCAAATGGTGCTGGGTACGTATAGTCATCTGCATTAGAATCACTTTTATTGAACCAGTCATTTGCAGTGTGATATAAATGACCATCCACATACCATCTAATTTCACCAGGTTCCCATTCTATGCTGTAAATATGGTAATCATCAGCAAATGATTGACCTTCAGGTAAATAATAATGTCCTTGTCGTTGTTGATGTGGTTTACCGAAATGGATCGTTCCATGGATTGTATCAGGCTCATGTCCTAATAATTCCATAATGTCAATTTCTCCACTAACTGGCCATGTACCATAAAAAGGCTCATCCTCTGGCATCATCCAAATTGCAGGCCAAATTCCTTGTCCTGAAGGCATTTTTGCTTTTACTTCGACTTTGCCATACGTCCATTTTTGTTTACCTTTGGAAATTAGTTTAGCTGAAGAGTAGTTATATGTTTTCCCATCTGCCTCTGTAATATCTTCTTCCCTAGCCTCAAGAATAAGAGATCCTTCTTTAACAAAGGCATTATTTTCTGTATACGATTGTATTTCACCGTTATATCTCCCATTTGTAGGAACATCATAGCTCCAGTTTTCCATATTAATATCATTGCCATTAAATTCGTCAGACCAAATCAATTCCCAATCTTTTATTGCTGAGCTTGTATCAGTTGATGGGTTTTCAGCAGCTGAAACATTACTTTTAAAGGGAAAGCTAGAACTAAATAGAATAACTGCAATTGAAAAAATAACTAATTTTCTAAGATTCATCATTAACCTCCAAATTTTTAGAATTTTAGTACTAAAAGTTGTTAAAATTAATCACCGCCTTTAGATTAATAAGGAAACCGGTTTCTATTAAATGTATAAAATATTCTTATACTACTTGAAAAAGGTAAATAGATAATAATTCAAAGTGAAATTGCTTAAAATGCTATTCTAGTTATCTCTTTATTTATCCTAAGTTTTTGGAAACCGCTTTCTTTTTTAGGTTATAAAAGTTTATTGTTGCTGTCAATATTATTTTGTGTAACATTAATCAATTTCATAATGCCCAGTTCTTGTATAAAAGACAATTAATTTGATTAGTGGATTTCAAATATGAAAAAGGCAACAAATTTTTTAGGGAAAGTGATTGAAATTTTCTGACTTATAGTTTAACATCGTTATTGAAAACGTTTTCGGTTTCTTCTAGCAAACAACTTTGAAAATATATTACTGTGAATAATGTTTTTTTTTAACTCTTTTACTAACGCGCGTTAGTTAAGAGTGATTATTTAACAAACTTATATTTTAAGAAACTGATTTAAAACCTGTTAATCCATTAAAGTAGAATTTAAGACAGATGGAAATAACAATTGGAAAGGATCTCTTAATCAAATATCATCAATAACTTTGGAATTTTATACTTACACATATGGAAAGAAAGTACCTTCTGTCCCTGCGGTTGCTATATTGGCTTTGCTTTAGGGGAAGATGATGGTGGATTAACATCACCAGAAGTACAAGGTGTGTTTATTGACAATGTATTGGCTAAAAAAGGTAGAAGATAAGATGGAAATCCTCCAGACACTTAAGTGCCAGTTAAATAAGATGGTGTAGAGAAAGCGTTGAATACATTAAAGAATCTGACGACAAAGACGCTAATAGATTATTACTACATCCACCCCTTATATAACAATTTATTAATATGTTCTCTTAGCTTATTGTCGTTAAGAAGAAAAGTAATAGAGTAAACAACATTGCTAGCATCAAAGTCAGTCTAAAGTATAGTAAATTATTCTGTAATTCAAACTAAATTTAGGAGTGGTTACAATTAAAATTATTAAAACTATTAGAATTACAATGCTGACGCTAATAATGATGTCTTTTATGGTGGTGACTTATGCGCAAAACCCAATATCAGAGGACGAAGTTTATCATTCATTCCAAAGTCATGATGGGCAAAACTGGCAGATTTCTAATGGATGGAGGAATGGAGATCCTTTTTTTGGGTGTCATTGGAGTGAAAATAGGGTAAATTTTAATGGTGGTATAATGGAATTGTCTCTTCGTACAAATAATTCATACGCAGCACCGTATAACTATGAATGTGCAGAGTATGTGACCAGTAATTTCTATGGATATGGTTTGTACGAAGTATCTATGAAACCAGCAAATGTATCGGGGGTAATTTCTTCTTTCTTCACATATACAGGGCCTTCATATAATGGAGCTCCTTGGGATGAGATTGATATTGAATTTCTAGGAAACGACACTTCGAAGGTTCAATTCAATTATTACACAAACGGTGTAGGAGGGAATGAGATACTTCACGATTTAGGATTTGATGCTTCAGCTAGTTTTAATACGTATGCATTTGATTGGCAGGAGGACTATATTAGATGGTATGTCAATGGTGAGTTGGTAGCTACAGCAACAGATAACCTTCCGAGTAATCCGAGTAAAATCATGATGAATATGTGGAATACGTACAACATTGATGAATGGGCAGGGGCATATGGAGGAGAGGATGCTAATGCCTCCTATGAATGGGTGCGATATACACCAAATAGTGGAGGTTCTGCTCCTTCAATTGCTCCTGACTTTCAATTGAAAGCGTGTGATTTTACAGGTTCAAGTGGGGTAACATCTTGGAATTGTGGCGTAGGGACGTTTCATTCTGGTAACTGGATTAAATTTGATAGCGTTGATTTATCCACAGGGTATAATGCATTTGCTGTTAGCTATGCTTCACCGGAAAGTGGTAGTTTTGATATTAGACTAGGTAGTCCTAATGGACAAAGAATCGGATCTGTTAACTATGGTCCAACTGGTGATTGGTCTAACTATCAATGGAGTGGTACCCCATCATTAGATGTAACTGCAAAGGGAACACAGGATATATTCATTGTGTCTACGAATGGAGCAGCTAATTTAAGAGAATTCTGGTTTAAAAATGAATAGTCTATTGGTAGTGAAAAAATTGTTACTCTAAAACACGGAGCGGAGGTTGTCCAAAAGGGTACTTGACCTTATGGAAGCCTCTTTTTATATGAAAAATAAATGAACATGGAATAAATCACCAACTATATTTTCTGATATAATATGATAAATATCAGTGATTAGGTGGAGACTTTATGCGCAGTGAGGACTTAGCTAAACTTTTAGGATTATCTAGAAGTACAATATCAAGAGTTATTAATAATTATCCAGATATACCACAATCCACAAGAGAAAAGGTTTGGAAAGCCATTGAAGAATACAATTATGCTCCCAATGCTTCAGCACAAAAGTTAGCTGGCGTAAAAAATAAAATGATTGCAATCATTTTATTAGATATAAAAGATAATGAGGAACCTCATCATATTAAATCAACGGATGATACTTTAATACATGATAACCCGTTTTTTTCTCCAATTGTTAGTGCAGTTAGTGACCAAGCAAATAAAATGGATTATTATGTCCTTATCTCTATTGCATATTCAAAAGAAGATTTAAAAAAAGTCCAAAGTATTTTTTATCAAAAGATAATTGATGGAGCCATTTTTGTAGGGACGCAGGAAGCAGAAAACGATCTTATATTTAATCTGATAGAACAAAAACATTTCATTGCTATGATAGATACGAGTGAAGTTTATAACACAAATCACAATGCGATCTATATTAATGCGGATAACTATGAAGGTAGCGTTAAGGCGGTATCGTACTTATTGGAACTTGGACATACTTCTATTGGTATTATTACCGGAAATTTAAATAAATTGTCTGCAAAAGAAAGGCTAGCAGGCTTCGAAACAACGCTAATGCAACACGGAATAGAGATGACAAAGGATGCTATTTACCATGGTGATTTTACGGAGAGCAGTGGATACGAAGGTGTAAAATATCTCCTTAGAGGGCCCAATCCGCCAACAGCCATTTTTGTAAGCAATGATACGATGGTAATTGGTGCATATAAAGCAATAAGTGAATTAGGGTTACGTATTCCAGAAGATATTTCAATCATTGGATTCGATAACTCATTTTTTTCATCTTATCTAAATCCACCACTAACAACAGTCGAAATTTCATTTTCGGATATCGCTAAAAAAGCAACAACACTTCTTATTGAATCTATTGAGAAAGAACAGCAACGAGGGATTGTGGAAAAGGTAAATGCTACACTTATCAAAAGAGAGTCTTGTCAAGCAATTAAAAGTAATGACGAAACTAAATAGCATTCTTTGAATGGAAGAGTTGAACTGTAATTAGAGCTGCTAGAAAGGAACTTAGTAAATAGATAGAAATTAACTTTCTGGAAAAAAGTTTTATGGAAAGAAAGACCACTCCATTAGCATTGAATGTGGTCTTTGATTTTCAATCCATAAGGAAGAGTCTATTCGGTTTAAAAGGTTACGAACATTCCCCTATAAACGAAACCACACAAAAACATATCTTTAACTAGGAATCAATTCCCTATTCACATGATGCCGCCCAATCGGCACCACAGAAGGAGAACCTGATATAGGGTCATCTACTACAGTACAATGAAGACCAAAAATATCTTCAATCAATGTACTTGTAATAACCTCTGCCGGCTCGCCTTCCGCGACAAGCTTTCCTTTATGAAGAGCAAAGATATGGTCTGCATAACGTGCTGACAGGTTGATATCATGAAGAACCATGACAATGGTTGTTCCATATTTTCGATTAAGATCTGTTAGCAGGTCGAGAATTTCGACTTGGTAGGTGATATCTAAATAGGTTGTCGGTTCGTCAAGAAATAATATGTCTGTTTGTTGTGCCAGAGCCATTGCAATCCATACGCGCTGTCTTTGACCACCTGAAAGCTCATCAATATGCCGGTCGGCAAATTCAGTGATTTTCATGATTTCCATTGCTTCACCGACGGCTTCATAATCTTTTTTTGTCCATCCTTTTAGAAATGTTTGGTGTGGAAATCTCCCCCGTCCAACTAAATCTGCAACGGTGATTCCCTCAGGAACAATTGGTGATTGTGGTAAAAGTCCTAATATACGGGCTAACTGTTTTGGTGGAATTTTATGAATTGGTTTTCCTCCCAAGGTAACTTGCCCGGAAGTAGGTTTGATCAGCCTAGCCATTGTTTTAAGCAGGGTAGACTTACCACAACCGTTGGCTCCAATAATAATGCTTATTTTGTTGCTTGGAATTGAAATACTTACATCATGCAAGATCTTTTTATTATCATACCCAGCGGTTATTCCTTCAGCTTGAAAAGCATGTATCGGTTTCATTATAAATCTCCCTTTCGATTCATTCGGATTAGCAAGTAAATCAAGTATGGTGCTCCAAGAATACCTGTGATGACGCCTACAGGATATCTGGCAACGAATGCGAATTGTCCTACAAGATCTGATGCTAAAACTAAAATGATACCAACTAGACCTGCTGGTATAATACTGGAGAAACCAACACCAACTAGTCTTTTTGCAATAGGTCCGGAAAGGAACGCGATAAATGCGATAGGTCCTGTTGTAGCGGTAGCTAACGCAATAATAAGAACCGAACTGAAAATAAGTACAAATCGTGTCTTATTCGTATCGACTCCAAGTGATGTTGCTGCTTGTTCCCCAAGTTCTAACATATCTAATTTTTTCCCGAACGCGATAATAATTGGTGCAAAGATAAGAACTGTTATCATAAGAGGGGAGAGTTCCTCCATTTTAGCTCCATTAAGACTACCACTTAGCCATCTCATAGCAGTAGGGATATCCTGTTGTTGACCAATCAATAATAAGTAAGATACAACTGCATTCAGCATGGCTTGAATACCAATTCCTATTAAAATTAACCTGCCAATTGAAAATGAAGTACCCTTTGATAATAGAAAAATAACGATTACTGTAGTAAGTCCTCCAATAATAGAAGCAATAGAAACAAAGGTATTACTTGCATGAAGAACGATGATACAAAAAACAGCCGCAGCACTTGAACCAGTTGTTATTCCGATAACATTTGGATTTGCAAGGGGATTACGAAGCATCGTTTGAAATACATGTCCGGCAACACCGAAAGCAAATCCGGCAAAAACACCTGCAACCATTCTTGGGAAACGAATTGTTCCCACTGCAAATGAGGCACCTTTTACTTTTTCACCAAGCAGGACGTTTATGACATCTGAAACAGGATAAATCGTGTTTCCAAGCATAAGCATTGTGCAGCATAGAGCAAATGCGATGATTGCAAGTAAGGAAGTCACGAGGATATAACGACGATGTCTCTTTTTTCTACCTATTATAATAAGATTTATAGATTCATTCATCATAACGTACGCATTTTCGCTTTCATAGTTATTAAAATTAAAATAGGAGCTCCAATAAATGCAGTAACAACACCAACCTCAAGCTCACCAGGACTTCCTAAAATTCGACCGCATACATCTGATATAGTTAAGATAATGGCACCTGAAAGAGCTGACATTGGGATAATATATCGCAAATCAGGACCAATAATGAGCCGAATCACATGTGTTGCTAATAATCCTATAAATCCAATAGGACCTGCAAGTGCTGTTGCAGCACCACACAATAATACTCCACCAAAGGCAGCAACAAGTCTAAGTGTTCCTGTGCGTACACCTAATCCTTTAGCTGCTTCATCACCTAATGCTAATGCATTTAGTGCTGGAGCTGTGAAGATGGCGATTAGTATTCCGATAATAAGAAAAGGAATAAAAAGAGAGATAGAGCTCCAATTTCCTGATCCGACACTACCAACCTGCCAAAATCTAAATTGATCCATAACGTTTGAGCGGGGAATCATAATGGCCATGACAAGGGATGATAACGCAGCACTAGTAGCAGCACCCGCTAAAACAAGTTTAAGGGGCGTGGCACCGCCACTCCCCATCGAACCAATTCCGAATACAAAAATGGCAGTTATGATCGCTCCTGCTAATGCAAGCCAAATGTATTGACTAGCAGTACCTATATTAAAAAATGAAATCCCACAAACGACAAATAGTGCTGCACCTGTGTTAACCCCTAATATACTAGGGTCTGCAATAGGATTACGAGTGACTGATTGCATCAGAGATCCAGAAACTCCCAATGCAGCACCACACATAATACTAAATACAGTTCTAGCCATTCTTTGGCGAACAACATTTGCTCCGTGAGTCTGTATTTCAGGATGGAATAAGCCGTCCATTAACTCATTCCATCCAACTGTTCGAGATCCAAAAGCAAGAGAAGCCAATACACAAATACCGAGTAAGACAATCGAAAGTATAAGAACTGTTATGAAATTTTTCGGTAAATGTAACTGCTTATTTTCTGAAACGGATATATTACTCATTTTATTGAACTTTGCTTGAAGCTTCTGAGAGTAATGTTAAGTACTCGTCAATTGAGTATTCAATTGCAAGTGGGCTAGGAGTTCCAGCTGCTGCAAGTGGAGTGTTATCTCCAATAATGACGACAGAACCTCTCTCTACCGCTGGGATTTTCCCAAGGATTGGATCAGCTTGAAGAGCTGCAAGTGTATTTTCATCGCCGTATGATACCAGAATGTCAGCATCGTTAAGCATATCTGCATTTTCAGCACTTACTTCTATAAAGAAACTATTTGGATCAGTGATTTGACTTGTAATACTTTCAGGGTATTCCATCCCTAACTCATTAAGGAATGCACCACGTGGGTCTCCTGGTGAGTAGATATAGAATTTAGATAAATCATCGGCACTAATACTTACGAATGCGGCCTTTTTACCTTTAATTTCAGCATGTTCATTTACTTTTTCTTCAATTAGTTTCTCTGTATCGGCAATCAGTTGTTTACCTTCTTCTTCCATACCCATACCCATTGCATTGTATGTAACTTGTTCACGCCATGAAGCTACCCAAGGGCTGGTTTGATAGGCGACAACGGGAGCAATTTCACTTAATGTATCATATTCTTCTTGAGTAATACCTGAATATGCTGCAAGAATGACATCTGGATTAGAGTCAGCAATTGCTTCAAAATCTAAACCGTCAGTATCTTGGAAAATAGTTGGTGTTTCGGCACCAAGTTCTTTTAATTGATCTGCAGTCCAAGGTAACATTCCGCTATCATCTTGAACACCGTAGTTTGCAGCTGAGAAACCTACAGGCACAACACCAAGAGCAAGAGCCACATCATGGTTTGACCATTGAATCGTAGCAACACGTTCAGGCTTTTCTTCAATTGTTGTTTCACCAAGTGCATGTTTAATCACGATTGGATACTCTGTTGTTTCTTCTGATTCCGCTGTTTCCTTAGTAGATTCTTCAGTTGAAGTAGGTTCAGATTTTGCATTTGTTTGCTCACCACCTGAACAACCAGCTAGTGCGAGTAAAACTATAAAAATTAGTAATGTTAAGAATAATGAAAATTTTTGTTTTGCAATCATTTTATATTTCCTTCCTTAATAAAAGATTAATTGATAATAATTATCAATATCATTAATGTATATCCTCTTAAAGAAGTTGTCAATAAAATATTTAGAAGGGAATGGGTACAAATACATAAATTAGATAAAAATATTTTTTAGAGGGCAGAAAAAAGTAAGTAGAATCATTCATTTTGATATACAGAGAGGAACTGTTCAGAGGTAAATGACATAAAAAAGAAACAGCACTCTCTAGTATGAAGGAGATGTCCTGTTTCGTAATTTGAATGTCTAAAATATTGGCATAGATGATAGTCTTTGTTTTGAAATGCAATAATTTTACGCTCCATCAAGCGCTATAGACACATGTTAAAATCTACAATTCGGGACAATTTTTTCTCACCAGTTATTTCCTAACAACAGGAATCCACATTTCACCAAATACTAAACCGTTTCGCTGTCCCATCTCAACTGTTGCATTCGGCCCGCCAACATAAGCAAAATCCTTTGCTTCAGGCAAGACTTGCCCAAAGGCGATGCCAGTGAGTGTATTACTCAATTCATCAGCTGTTTTTCCTTCCCCTTGTACAATGAGGTATTCCCCTTTAGGAAATTGAATAACTCTTGTTGCTTCTGGTAGAGATTGCTCTGTCATGACGCCGGCATAATGCATCATCTTATTATTTACCGCTTCGTTCACAGCAAAAATGTAGTTATTTTTGGCTATAGACTTTAACGTGTCAAGTCTTCCATCTTGTTTGACTTCATGCCAAAAGTCTGCCTTTTCCTTGGTTATGCCTGCGTAATCTGTATAATCGCTTTCCAACTCAATTCCAATACCTAATACAGTGAAGCTTGCTTTCTCTTCCAGCGTATAATTTGTCATTTTCAAAACCTTCCTTTTTTTATAAGTTTTTTCAAATGATTTGTCTTTTCACTTGATGAGTTTATAATAGTCCTTAATCATGTCAAAAAATGATACTGTTTAGGAGGATCCGATGAAAAAAGTTGAACGAATTAATATTATCATGCGATATATCAACAACCGATCCCACTTTACAATTTCTGAAATTATGCAAGAATTTAGTATCTCCCGTTCCACTGCTATTAGAGATATAAAAGAAATTGAAGCAATGGGGATGCCGCTTGTCGCTGAAGTAGGAAGGGATGGGGGCTACTCTGTCATGAACAATTCTGTACTGCCCACCGTCCGCTTTACTGATAATGAGATTAAAGCTCTTTTTATTGCCTTTATGGCTACAAGAAATCAACAACTCCCTTATCTAAAGAGCCGTCAGTCTTTAGCGGAAAAATTACTTGGTCTCATCTCTGAAAATCAGCAGGATGATCTAGTATTATTAAATCAAATCTTGCTTTTTGAAGGGACAAACCCGAATAATCCAGACCTGCTTGAACTGTCAGATCTTCCCCATCCAATTTTAGAAAAACTTATCCAAGCACTTCTTTTGGATAGCTATTTATTGATTACCATCAAAGAAGAGAAGGGAAACATATCGTATCCAATCTATCTCCTGCACCTTTATCGTGAAAAAAATATTTGGCTGATTGAAGGTTTTGACTTAAAAGAAGAAAAGAGACAAATTTTCCACGTAGACAATCTCATCAATGTTAAACCATATCCTGTGAAAAAAAGAGTACGCAAGAAAACTATTTTGGAAAAATTAAATAGGCAGGAAGAAGTAATAAATCTTGTGGTTGAACTTGGTCCAAAGGCGATTTCCCAATTCAAAAAATATCATCCTTTAAAAGTCTCAATTTCCTATACAAATCCTTACCAAACCACAGCTTTACTAAAGACTTTTATCAATGTTAATAATCAGGAAGAATTGACTGAAATGATCAATTGGCTGCTTTTCTTAGGTGAGGATATCAAAGTCAAGGAAATGCCTGAAGAAGTTTTAGAGCGTTTAAACATGAGATTAATCCTATACTGTCCATAATCTCTATCAGTTTAAATCTCATTTAGATATGTTGCGAAAATGTTTTCATAAATAAGAGCGATAAATTGCTCCTGTCTATCAAAATAATGGTATATTTTAGTGTGTATATATCAATGGAACAAAGGGGGATGTATGAAGGAGTTTCATAATAAATTAAACAAAAAAATGTACTATATAGTTGTATTAATTGTAATAGCTATGATGATAATGGGCTTGATGATTAATAATCCGCGTATGGGAGAGTCTGATTTTGGTTATATCTTTCATATTATATGGGTGTTTGTTCTGTCAGTTTGTTTATTACTTTATCCTAAACATGGGACAGATGCCCTTCGAATCATGATTACTGTCGTTGCAGGTGTTTATTTTTATACACTTTTCTTTTTATATCCAGAGACGTGGTCCAACTTTATTTTACTTTGTTTTATTCCGGCAATTCCAATCTTATTTTTTGATTTAAAGCTTTTTTATTTTTCATTATTATTAAATTTTGTATCAATCATATTAGTATTTTGCTATATTATCATTTTTGATCAAGGAAACCGGTATCCATACATAGAAGAGGATATAATAGGAAATTTGATTAACTTTATTGCGAGCCAACTTATTGTCTATTTTATTTTTTACTTAACGAATAGGCGAATAAAACAACAACAATTGTATTATGAACAAATACAACAGTCTGGTCGTTTGAAGATAACAGGTCAACTTTCAGCTGCTGTTGCCCATGAAATTAGAAATCCTTTAACCGTTGTGAAGGGATTTTTACAGTTATTTGAACAAGACACTTCATTTTCCGCCGAGAGAAAAGGGCATCTTGCTTTGATGATTGATGAGTTAGAAACGGCAGAACAGGTCATTTCTCAATTTTTATCTGTTGCAAAACCGGAAAAAGAAAATGTACTTGAAACAGTGGATATAAAGCTGGTTCTTCAGAGTGTTACGGATTTACTACATTCATATGGACTTTTACATAATAATCGAATCGAATTAAACATAATGGGTGATTGTCATATTGCTATTAACACCATAGAGTTTAAACAACTATTAATCAATATTATTAAAAACGCCATTGAGGCCTCTAAAATGGGTGATTTAGTCCTTGTAACAGCTAGAAGTGAAAAAGGTTTTGTTGTAATTAAGGTTACTGATCATGGTATAGGAATGTCGGAAGAAGAGGTTGCATCTCTTGGAACACCTTTTTATTCTTTAAAAAGTAAAGGAACAGGATTAGGAATGATGATTTGCTTTAATATTGTAGAAAAATATAATGGAACAATTGACTTCCAAACTTCTAAGGGGCGTGGAACAACAGTTACGATACGCTTTCCTTCAATATAATTCATTATATTATAGCTAGCGTTCCTTTAACTATATGGACTTAAGAGACATCTTACGGTGGTCTTTGTTCCACATCCTTAGCTGATAGTAATATTACAAAAGTGAAGGTATAAATATGGTTAGCGATGTAGTCTAGGAATGAAAAAAACTAGAATATTCTATTTATTCACCCCCATAATACATGTTGTCGATCGTATTTTTTATCATGCAATCATATTAAAATACGAGGGGAATTATATGACACTAACTAAGGGTGCCCTTGCCATGATATTAGCAGGTGCTGTTACGTTTTCTGTCACCAACAGCTTGTTAGTCGATCAATCTTCTGAACTATTAATGAAAGAAAATGCCTTTAGGATATTCGAAGACAGGGAAAAAGAGGGTATAATCAGCCAAGCTGAAAAAACGGTGAAAGATCAAACGCCAACAATGGACGTGCAAAACGTTCAAACCAAGATTTCTCATGACAGCCCTAATAATACGGCTATAAAAAATAAAAACATGAGTAATATGAATCAAGCAGCTAGTCAACAGAATACAAAAGTATTGAAGAAGAGTACGACAACAAATCTAGCCAGTACGAATGAGCCAATAATCACAACACCTGCTGTAACTACGAATCCTAAGACAAGTGTAAAATCATCAAAAACTACGCAGAGGGAAACTGGTATAACGAGTAGACCAACAGCAACTACTGCAGAAGCGACACCTGAGACAAGTGTAAAGCCAACACCAACACCAACAACTACATCAAAGGAAAATAAAACAACAAGTAAACCAACAGCCGCTGCTGTAGAAACAAAGCCGAAAACAAGCAAAAAAGCAACAAAGACTACACCCCCGCCAAAGAAAACTAATCCAAGTAGCGAACTAACAACGACAACCAACCGTGGACAAGAAGTTTCTCAATCTGCAAAAGATAAAGCTGCAAATCATTTTGATGAAAAAGAAAACAATGAAAAGAAATAGTCATTCTTTTAAAAAGGGTCACCAAAAGTTATGGTGATCCTCGTTCTATTTTGAAGCGAGAATATGCGGCTATAACGGCCTGTTAATTTGGGATAAATCAATTAAAAGAGGCCTTTCCTAAAATAAGAAAGGCCCTAAAAAAAATCATAATATACTATTTAACCAATCTTTTCAATTGAGGCTTCTTGAGTTACATTCCCTTTTCGTTTTAGTTTATTCCAACCAACAGTTACTCCCTTTATTGCCGAGAAGATAGACTTTATTACCACATAAGTCATAAGCTGTTTATACAAGATTCGTTGCAAAAACAATGAAACTAATGGTTTAGGGCTTTCCTTCTCCAATCGAAACGCATATAGGGAAGTAAATAAATCAAACAAGTAAAAAAGAGTAAATCCAATGGCTGCTTTTTCAGGGTGTGTGTTAAAAAGAGCCAAAATGAATAATATGTCAGCAATAGGAGATATGGTTTGATAGATATATTGGAAAAGCCACATATTTGGAAGGGCGATATACCCTAATGAGTTATGGTTTTTATTAAATAAAGCTTCACGATGTTTCCATAAGCATTGTAACGTTCCATACACCCAACGATAACGCTGTTTTACTAGACTTTTAATATCCTCTGGGACTTCTGTATAGGCATAAGCTTTTTCTTCAAATTCAACCTTTTTTCCAGAACGTAAAAGCGTAAGAGTGATATCAGTATCCTCTGCCAGTGTATCCTCTTTAAAGTATCCAGCTTCTTCTACCGCCGTCTTTCTCCATGCACCAATTGCACCTGGTACAACTGTAATGCAATTGAGGGCTGCAAAGGCTCTTCTCTCTAGATTAAAGCCTGTCACATATTCAATATGCTGCCAGTTTGTTAGAAGGTTCCTCTTATTACCGACCTTCACGTTACCTGAAACAGCAGCAACATGTTCATTTTTAAAATGGTTCACTAGCAATGAGATGGCATTCTCGGCAATGAGTGTATCAGCGTCAAGAGCAACGACAATTTCCCCTCTTGCTTCTTTAAAGCCAAGATTAACAGCAGAAGATTTTCCACCATTTCTTTTTTTAATTAATCTAACGAGAGGATTGTTTGCATATATTTCTTGAACAACACTTGCAGTATCATCCTTTGACCCATCGTCGATGACAATTATCTCAAAAGCAGGGTAATCGCTGGATAATATAGAATGAATTGTTTTGCTTATAACTTTTTCCTCGTTATAGGCAGCAATAACGATACTGACAAAGGGTGTATAGCTAGGATCAATCTCAATCTCTTTAAACTGTTTGATCTGTTTTCTGGAAAGGAAAACGAAAATAACTAGCCGCAAGATTCCTAAAATGATAGCTGAGTAGAAAAGAACACTTAACCCTGAGTGCCACCCTTTTATGATCATGAATACAGCTTTATCATAGACCGAATAAGGACTGCTCTGATCAACAGGGGGGCTAATCTGACTATCACTTTTTTCTATTAGATCACCAACGGTGGTAAATGTGTAGCCTCGATCTTTAAGCTCCTTAATGATAATAGGTAAGGCCTCTACAGTATTAGAACGGTCACCGCCACCATCGTGCAGCAAAATGACATTTCCTTGTGGCAACTGATCCAATACCCGGTTTACAATTTCTTGACTAGAGATTTTTTTCCAATCGTTAGAGTCAATGAATTGGCCGACCATGGTATATCCCATATTCTGTGCTCGCAATGTAGGTATCAGTTCGCTCTTTGTGCTCGGTTCCGCAGTGGCTACATACGGTGGACGAAAAAGGGTCATTGAATGACCGGTGATTTCTTGAAATAAACGCTGATTTGCATTTAGCTCCATTTTTGTTTGAAATGGTGAGATAGATGCAAGATCAGGATGGGTAAAGGTATGGTTGCCTATTTCATGGCCTTCATTGTGCATCCTTTTAACAAGTTCCCGATGCATCAAAGCATTTTTTCCAACAATAAAGAAGGTTCCTTTAATCTGATTCTTATTCAAAATGTCCAATATTTGTGATGTATAGGTTTGGTCGGGACCATCATCAAAGGAGAGGACGACCTCTTTCTTTTGGGATTTACCATAACGAGCCACTTCAAAGGGCTTTGGTAATTTATCATAGGCTGCGTTTTCTATCATCCCATTTGAATTTAATTGAATAGTTCTATGACCTTTTTCTGGTTCAGAAACGACTTTTAAAATCTCTCCAGCACCTGTATAGTGAATAGATTCAGGGCTGGCCAAATCTTTAAGAGCATTGGATGGATGATGAATTTCAGTTGGTTTATTAATGTAATTCCAGATGGAAGGATCCTCAGAACCGAGACGCCAAACAGCTATTCCTGTTGACCCGCTATCTATCGCAACCTTCATTTGATTATAAAATGTAGCACCATCTAAAAACCAAACAGTATGATTTTTTCCGTTTAATTTGTATCGTAAATAAGGGTTGCCTATTTGTTTATTCCAATGGATTTGTAGGTTGGTTCCAACCCCCATTTTCATGATATCCTTGAACGCTATCGCCTCTGCAGGCTGTTTAGAGTTTTCCTCCCAGTCATATCCATAGCTTCCTAAACCCGCTATCAGCTTTTCTGAAGGAATATTGAGTTGACTTAAGCTCTCTTTTACCCAATCAGATGAAGCCACAGGCCCAGGCTTACTCAAGGAGTGGTGTTGATCATATAGCATGATAATCATTCGATCAGCGTTAGCTGCTAAAGAAGCATAGTCATAACTATTATTCTGTGGCGGAACATCTAATGTCACCAAAAGTTCATGTTGATGAAATGCTTTATAAACTTTCTCCATAAAATGAGTGAAATGATCTTTGTCATTTGGATTGATTGCTTCGAAGTCTATATTAATCCCGTCAAAGTCATTTGTTCTTACATATTCCAACATATTTTTAATAAAAAGATCTTCGGCACCTGGAGTAGTAAATAAACGGTGCAGTGTATCACCATCCCATTTATTATGAATAAAATTATTTACTACCGGGAGAATCTTTATATTATGAGCTTTTGCTTCTGAAACAATAGAGTGGTCTATGCTGGTGTTAAGGGTAAGACTAGAAGAAAGCTGCATCCACTCCGGCACTAATGTTGTAATCGAATCTATATTTTCTTTGAAAGAGGTTTTACTGTTTTCATCCCAATTGACGTAAAAGCCATAAACTTCTTGATTACTTTCCATTTGCTTTTGATTCAATTGACCCAGATTACTTTTAAGAGGAGAAAGATTTGTTTGCTGAACCTGTGAAGTAAGCTCTTCTTCCGTGAAACTTGTATTAATCGGCTCAATTTCGCTCTTTTCAGTACTATTATTCAATTGAAGTTCAGGAAATACAGGGTTAGTATTAAGGCTTTCAATAAAAATAGTTGATACTAAAACAATAAGAAGGATAAAGCCTGTACTCATCCTTTTAATAATGGACCAGCGTCTTTTGGCGGGATCAAGAAAGATAGGTTCTTCGTTTCGATCGCTTTCTTTAAGTCCTAAATTGTAGAACCAATGGAAGAAAAAATAGCAGACAAGACCAATCAATCCTCCGAATACCCCTGATGCTATGAGCTGTGAAGATTGTATTTTCGTTTTTAGGAAGGAGAAAAACCAGTAATCTTCTACTATATTTAAATCCATTAATGGTAATTGACGAATATTAGGAATGAAAATCGTCATCAAAGTTCCAAGGAATAAGGCGATAATATTAAGACGTAACAAAAGTGAAAAAGCAATTAATAATGGAATTCTTAAACTATCTAAAGGTAAAAATGCCAGAAAAAAACCAAGTGTACTAGCAATTGCTCCTGCACTTCCAGTGACAGGTGCAAAAAATGATCTGACAATCCACCTAAAAACTTGATTCATTAGACTCCCCCCATAGGTGTAGTGTCGAAAATGATAATTAACTTTTAACTTGATTTTGTACGATGAAGTGAAATCTTTCAAAAACCACTGGATTGTATGAAAGTTATTGAAAAGGTCATATCCTTTAGGATAATTTCTTTCGACAAAAAATGACTATCAACAAAAGCTTAGGTAGTTATTTTGAATTTTTGGGGGTAGGGAAAAAAGTACTGGATTCAAAAAAGAAAGAAGGTGGTTAGAGGGAATGATAAAAACCTATACCGTCCCCTTGATTTTTAATTCTCTGATAGATAACAACTGGTTCGTAGTACTTCGACAAACTTTGTTATAACTTGTACGATCATGTATCTGTTATTTTCAGACTAGGTATAATAGGATATTGATATAATTATAGATTTATAGTACTGTTTAATTAGATAGAAACTTACTAACCTACATATGTAAACGCTCCATAGTTGTAAGTATGACTTTTAAAGGTTTGGAGGTTTTATAAGTAAAAAAGAAAATTAATATTAATCAATGGTACGTACAATTATTAGGTTTCACCACTTGAATTTTTACATTTAAAGACATCCCTTTTTCGCTATTTTTAAGTAAGAATAGGAACACCCCTTACATTCATAAATATTAGGAATGTTTAATCCCGATATAGTTTTACTGTTTTTATTAATGTAGGGAGGAATAGGAGTCCGAAAATATGGATGCGCTTTCATGTATTTTAACAAAGGAGGAGAAGGAACAAAATGAAAGGTTATTTTAAAAGCGTCATATCTATTTTTCTAATACTGTTGTTGTTAATACCAAGCAGCGCCCTAGGTGAAAAGCAAACAAGTAATTCTGAACCACCTGAATTTAGAAATGCGTCTGTTCATGACCCATCAATCATTAAAGACCCTAAAACAGGGACTTACTATGTGTATGGTTCACACATTGATGGGGCTAAGTCAACGGACTTAATCAATTGGGATAAATTTACGAATGGGTATGCTACTCCAAATAATAAAGTATATGGAGATTTGTCAGCAAACCTGGCAGAGTCATTTAAATGGGCTGGAGAAAATGACTCCGACAGCAGGGGCGGCTTTGCAGTTTGGGCTCCGGATGTGTTTTGGAATAAACATTATGTAAACGAAGATGGTACAAAGGGTGCCTATATGATTTATTATAGTGTGTCTTCTACTTATATCCGTTCTGCCATCGGTATAGCGGTTTCGAAGAATATTGAAGGACCATTTCAATATGTAGATACCATTATGTATTCAGGATTTACCTACAATGAAGCATATGATCGAAACAGTAATGTAAATAAGCATTGGGAAAATACGAATATCGCAGATCTTATTAAAGATGGTGTGATCGATGAAGTAAATCCTGATTGGTTTACGGAAAGTGGTGCATATAATAATAAGCTTTACACCAATGCAATAGATGCTAATATCCTTGAGGGTAAAAATAATAAGTTATATATGACTTACGGTTCTTGGTCAGGCGGAACCTTTATTTTAGAATTAGATAAGAAAACAGGGCTGCCAAAGTATCCTGGAAAAGATGGAAAAACAGAAGATGGAAGAATGATCGACAGATATTTTGGTACAAAAATTGCTTCTGGCTACGGAAGATCAGCTGAAGGAACGTATGCTGTATATGATAAGGAAACACGTTATTATTATCTATACATCACGTATGGCGGTTTAGCTTCTGATGGCGGATATCAGATGAGGCAGTTTAGATCCAAGAATCCTGATGGTCCATATGTTGATTCAAAAGGAAATGCTGCTGTTTTCCCAGAATCATTTGATATAGGAGTTGGAAACTTCCCGGGTAATGATGATCATAAAGATATCGGTAATAAAATGATAGGGAACTTTCTATTTAAAAGAGACCTTGGTGAAGAAGGAACAGGAATTGGTACAGGCTACCTTTCACCAGGTCATAACTCTTATCTAATTGACGATGAACTAGACAAGGAATTCATCGTTACTCATACTCGTTTTCCACAACAAGGGGAAATGCACGAAGTTCGTGTACACCAAACATTTAAGAACAAAGATCAATGGCCGGTGCCAACCCCATACCGCTATGCTGGAGAAACAATTGAGAAGATTTCCGAAGCGGATGTAACGGGTGACTATAAATATATTAACCATGGCAAGGAAATTACTGGTGACTTAACAGAGTCATCATGGGTAAAATTGAACGAAGATCATACCATTTCTGGTGCAATAACAGGAACATGGAAACTTTATGGAAAGTATAAAGTGGAATTAACGATTGATAATGAAGGTACGTATGATGGTGTATTTATCCGCCAATATGATCCTACTTCTCAAAAGTGGGTTATGACGTTTAGCGCGATGTCAGATGAAGGGATTGTCATTTGGGGAAGTCATGTGGACGCATCTTCTGATGAGGAATTAGTACAGGCAATGAAACAAGAGTTAATGACTACTTTCCCATCAACTGTGGTTAGTAATGTAACACTTCCAACAGTAGGAACAAGAGGAGCCCAAATTACATGGGAATCTTCTAATTCGGAGGCAGTGTCTAATGAAGGAGTGGTAACACGGCCGGCTCCTGGCTCTGAAGATGCTGAGGTTAACTTAACAGGGACGATTACATTAGGAGATGCGACCGAAACACTAACGGTAACCGTGACAGTTAAGGCAAAGGAAGAAGGTGGCTTGTCGGCTTTCTATGATTTTAATGAAGGTCTGAAAGACAGCTCTGGTAAAAAAGCGGACGCAACTGTGACGGGCAATCGACTTAATAATACAGGCGGAAATATTACATTTGCTGAAGGTAAAGTGGGACAAGCTGCTCAATTCGATGGGGAATCGGGACTGAGATTAGCTGATGGCTTAATTACAGGTGATACTTACTCTGTATCAATGTGGTTAAAGCCTGAACAAATCACTGAATTTACAACCTCATTCTTTGGGGCAGAAACATCGAATCATTGGATCAGTATCGTACCAAAAACCGGATGGGGTAATACAATGGTTTGGTCACACAACGGTGATCAATGGTATGATGCTGTAACGGACACCACCATACCTGAAGGTCAGTGGTCACATCTCACTTTAACGGTCCAGGAAGGGCATGCTGTATTTTATATCAATGGTGTGGCTAAATACACAGGGGACAATTTCCCGAATGTATTTACTTCTCTTGATGCTGAATTTGGCTTAGGTGTTAACTATTGGGATACTCCTTTCAAAGGATTGATGGATGAAGTGCGTGTGTATGATGGAGTAGCCATCCCGGCAACAGACGTACAGTTACTTTACCAAAATCCGAGTGGATTAACTGAATAAGCATGAAAATAATTATCCCCTTTTGTCTGTTGAAGGACAAAAGGGTTTTTTTTCGTCTAGATATAAGTAACTATGCTAGATAGATGAAGTAGACATAGACATTGCCTTCATATGTGGCTATTATTTCATAAGGGAATGAATTTTATTTTACAAAGAATTAATTTCAAAAATAGAGGGAGATTTAGTCTTGAAACATATAATATATTTTATGTTTGGTAAGCCATACATAGAAAGTAAGTTTTATAGGTTTACCTACTGGTTTGGTGTCGGGTTTTACTTTTTTGCAATGCTTTTATTTAGTATTCAAGCTCTCTCATTTGGAGGATGGGTGTATATCCTGTTTCCAGCAATCACCTTCCCCCTTATTTTTAGGCTAGTTTATAAATTGAACACTCGTATACATACACATACATCATTTAAAGGTTTGAATAAACGGGTCTTTATAATTCTTGGGATCGTTCTGGGAGGAATGATAGGGCTATTCACCGTTATTACCTTGGTCGTTACCTTCTTTTTTGGAGATAATGTAGTGATAAATATGAACAAAACAACAACCAATGGGGACGTAAATGTATCTATTGATTCATTAAAGGGTGATCATGAAGTTGAAACCTTTGAAATCAATGAAACTGTTAACGGAAATATATCTATTCCTTTTGAAGCTTCAGTTGAAGAAGGGGAATATACTATATATGTTGAACATTCAGATGAGAAAATTTGGGAAGATACAATATCTTCAGCAAAAAATGGAGTAATAAGATTTAAAGGGAAAAAGGGCATTTATACTATTAGTGTTTATACAGATGTAGCTAAAGAAGTAAAATTGAGCCTTTCGTTGTATTAAGAAACCGTCAAAACCTCGGGGTCTTTATGGTTTTAAACTGGAGATAAAATAGGTTACTTTTTCTGTAACTGGATGTAACACACATCATTTTTTATTTCTAAAAAATGAGGTATAATTGCTTTTCGTAAAAAAGTAGAAAAATGTCGAAATAGTTGGGCTATACTCATCTTGCAGGAGGAATAACGATATGGTGAACGATGCTGTTATTCGCTTTGAAAATGTAACAAAGCAGTATGATAACAACCCTGTATTAAATAATATCAGCTTCGAACTGGAGCGTGGAAAGTTTTATACATTACTAGGTCCGTCAGGTTGCGGTAAGACGACGGTGTTACGGTTAATTGCAGGATTTACACAACCGTCGACAGGGACCATTTATTTTAATGGAAAAGTCATTAACTCTGTCCCGGCTAATAAGCGTCAAGTTAACACTGTTTTTCAAGACTACGCATTGTTTCCTCATTTAAACGTGTTTGAAAATGTTGCCTTTGGCCTGCGTATTAAAAAGCTTAAGAATGCTGTTATTGAGCAAAAGGTGAAAGAAGCTCTCAGATTTGTGAACCTGGCTGGTTACGAGGCACGAGAAATTAATGAAATGTCTGGTGGACAAAGACAGCGGGTTGCGATTGCTAGAGCGATTGTTAATGAGCCGGACATTATTCTTTTAGATGAACCGTTATCAGCGCTTGATCTTAAGCTAAGAACCGAGATGCAGTATGAGTTAAGAGAATTACAGCAGCGTCTTGGGATTACCTTTATATTTGTCACACATGACCAGGAAGAAGCACTGGCTA
The DNA here is from genome assembly GCF_020524345.1 of Metabacillus niabensis. Taxonomy (GTDB): domain Bacteria; phylum Bacillota; class Bacilli; order Bacillales; family Bacillaceae; genus Metabacillus; species Metabacillus niabensis_B. The sequence goes on along the minus strand of NZ_JAIVLH010000008.1, from coordinate 103,639 downwards.
TGTCTGATGAGATTTTTGTCATTAATGAGGGAAAAATTGAACAAAGTGGAACCCCCATTGATATTTATGATGAACCTATTAATCGTTTTGTTGCAGATTTTATTGGAGAATCAAATATTGTTTCAGGGAACATGATAGAGGACTTTTTAGTGGAGTTTATGGGAAAACAATTTGAGTGTGTGGACCAAGGCTTTGATGCAAATGAAAGAGTTGAAATTGTCATTCGGCCGGAAGATTTAAAAATAAGCACAATTGAAGAAGGGAAGCTTCAAGTAAGAGTGGATTCCCAGCTTTTTAGAGGTGTTCATTATGAAATTTGCTGCTATGACAAAGAAGACAATGAGTGGCTTGTTCATTCAACGGAAAAGGCAATCGTTGGTTCTGAGATCGGTCTTTATTTTGAAAAGGAAGCGATCCATGTGATGAGATTAGGTGAAACAGAGGATGAATTCGACAAGCGACTAGAGTCCTATTCTGAGGTTAGCGATGAATAGACAAACTCGTACTCTTTATTTCATCCCGTATATGTTGTGGATTGTTGTTTTTGTTATTGCTCCTATTATTCTTATTTTATATTATTCTTTTTTTAATATCGAGGGGCAATTTAGTTTAGAAAACTATCAAAAGTTCTTTTCGCCTGTTTATCTTAAAATGACGATCAGTTCGTTTTGGTATGCCTTTTTAATCACAGCGTTTTCTCTTTTAATTGGATATCCGACGGCTTTATTGCTGACAAGAACAAAACATAAGCAATTATGGCTTCTTCTCATCATTTTACCTACATGGATCAACTTGTTATTAAAAACCTATGCATTCCTAGGTATTTTTGGAACATATGGACCGGTTAATGACTTGTTTGTCTTTTTTGGAATGTCGGCAAAACAGCTTTTATTTACCGATTTTAGTTTTGTCTTTGTTTCCGTGTATATTTTTATTCCGTTTATGATTTTGCCTATATTTAATGCAGTTGATAAGCTCAACCCTTCATTAATTGCTGCTGCAAGTGATTTAGGGGCAACTCCTTTGACTGTATTTCGTCGTGTTATTTTTCCTTTAACGTTGAATGGTGTGAAAATAGGCTGTCAGGCTGTCTTTATTCCGGCATTATCATTATTTATGATCACCCGACTTATCGCCGGGAACCGAGTGATTACGCTTGGAACAGCAATTGAGCAAAATTTCCTTGTGATTCAAGATTGGGGAATGGGAGCAACAATTGCTGTATTCTTAATTATTGCGATGGCTATTATTATGATGTTAACTGGAAATCGGAAGAGAGGGATGTTATAAGATGCAACGAAATGGAAAAGTAGCAAATCTTTATTTGATCATCGTTTTTATCATTTTATACTCTCCGATTTTTTATTTGATGTATTATTCCTTTAATAGCGGTGGAACGATGCACCAGTTTGAAGGCTTTACTCTTGATTGGTATAAAGAGGTTTTTGCTGATACACGTTTATTCATTATTGTTTTAAATACACTACTCATCGCTCTGCTATCAGCAGCCATTTCAACGATTATCGGAGTATTTGGGGCACTGGGTATCGCATATGTAAGAAAGAATCGACTAAAAAATACATTTTTAACATTAAATAATGTTCTGTTAGTTAGTCCTGACGTCATTATTGGGGCATCCTTTTTAATATTATTTACAATTGTTGGTATTAAACTGGGTTTTACTTCTGTTCTTTTGTCACATATTGCTTTTTGTGTGCCGATTGTTGTTTTAATGGTATTACCTAAGATCGAAGAAATGAGTTCATCTTTAGTGGATGCCGCTCTTGATCTTGGAGCGAGTAACTGGAATGTGTTAACAAAGGTTATCCTTCCATATATTTCACCTGGAATATTGGCAGGTTTCTTTATGGCTCTGACGTTTTCACTAGATGACTTTGCCGTTACATTTTTCGTGACAGGAAATGGTTTTTCAACATTATCAGTTGAAATTTATTCGCTGGCACGTCAAGGAATATCTTTAACAATCAATGCCTTAACGACGTTAATCTTTTTATTTACAATCATTCTAGTCATTGGCTATTACTATATTAATCAACGTACTCTTAAAACCAATGGAATAGGGGGAGGGAAATGAAACAGCTCGTTCGTATGTTTGCTCTGGTTTTTGTTGTTTCCTTTATCCTCTTGTATTGGACCAATTATCTAAATACATCTGAAGGGTACTCAGGAGAGAATACTCTTACAATCTATAACTGGGGAGACTATATTGATCCTGAACTTATTGACAAGTTTGAACAGGAAACAGGGTTAAAAGTCATTTATCAAACATTTGATTCAAATGAGGCGATGATGACGAAAATCTCTCAAGGTGGAACGACCTTTGACCTTGCCATACCGTCAGAATATGCCATCGAAAAAATGAAAGAGGAAAACTTGCTCATTCCAATTGACCATTCAAAACTTCCAAATTTATCGTATATCGATCCACGTTTTATGAATTTGGACTTTGATCAAAATAATGAATATTCTATTCCGTATTTTTGGGGAACAGTAGGGATAATTTATAACTCTTCTATGTTAGAAGGGAAAGAAATAACAAGTTGGAACAATTTATGGGATGAGAGCCTGCGTAACAAAATCCTTTTAGTTGATGGTGCAAGGGAAATCATGGGGATGAGTTTAAATAGCCTGAACTATTCCCTAAATGATAAAAATAAAGAACATCTTCAGGAAGCAAAACAAAAATTGCAAAGCCTTACTCCTAATATAAAAGCAATTGTCGGAGATGAAATTAAAATGCTTATCGCAAATGAGGAGGCAGCAATTGGGATTGTTTGGTCAGGTGATGCAGCTGAAATGATGGGTGAAAATGAAAATCTGAATTATGTCGTACCTAAAGAAGGGTCGAATCTTTGGTTTGATAATATGGTCATACCAAAGACTGCCCAAAATATAGAAGGCGCTCATTTATTTATGAATTTCATGTTAGATCCTGAGAATGCAGCTCAAAATGCAGAATATGTTGGGTATTCAACACCTAATGCAAAAGCCTTTGACCTATTACCGGAAGAGATATCAGGTGATAAACGATTTTACCCGGATCCACAATTAACTGATAAACTGGAAGTGTATGAAAACCTCGGGAAAAGAATGCTTGCCTATTATAACGAACTTTTCTTAGAGTTTAAAATGTATAAAAAATAATTAAAAATACGAATAAAATTGTGAGCCAAAGATATCGAATGATGTAAACAACCTCGTTATCTTTGGCTTTTTAAATGGTAAATAACTTTATTACAAACCAAATCTTTTTAAGGAAAAGATAGAAAGATCAAACTTACTTTGCCCGTTTACAGCCAATTCGCTCAAGACTTCTCCCATCACACTTGAAAATTTAAATCCATGTCCTGAAAAGCCGCAGGCAATAATGATATTTTCATTTTCAGGGTGATGATCAATGATAAAGTCATTGTCACTTGATATCGTATATAAGCATGTTTTTCCTTGTTTTAACGGTCCGTTTGCTTCAGGCATATAGGTTTTAAGGAAAAAACGAAGATCTTCTTCATCTGATTCATATTGTCCAAAATTTTGAGTGTGATTGTTCGGATCAATTCCTTGTCCACCATCCGATCTTCCAATTTTAAGGCCTGTCCCATTTACGTTTGGAAATCCATAACACATATTTTCTTTATCCTCTATATAAAAAGATGGGAAGTTAGCAGCATCATATAGAGTAGTTGGTGTTTCAAACCAGCCAAAAGCTTTACGGGTTGGCTGAATGGGAAGTTTTAGATCTGGTAACAGGTTGGAAGCCCAAGCACCAACTGTTACAATGACTTTTTTGGCCCAAAACACTTCGTTTTTCGTTGTGATTTTGATACCGGATGTGCCAGCTGATTCAATTTGCTGAACAGGAGTATTTGTCACTAGCTGTGCACCATTTTTAATCGCAATGTCTTTATAGGCTTTGATGGCATTCTCACTAAAGAGTAACCCTGATTCTGCTTCAAAGCATCCGATAAAGTGGTCTGGTACGGAAAATCCTGGCCATCTTTCTTTCACCTCACGGCTATTCAGTACCTCTAATGGCAGTTCATATTTGGTTGCAGCTGCGATTGTTTCCTGAAGAAAGGTGGAATCCTTTGGTCCGAGTCCTATAACTCCTGTTTTCTCAAAAATCTTATAATTTGTTTGTTCTTCTAAGTCTTCCCATAATTGCTGAGCGCGTTTTACTAAACTTACATACTGTCTACCTTCACCATATGCATGCCGAATCATGCGGGTATCTCCGTGGTGACTTCCACGATTATGAGGAGGATCAAAGGCATCAATTAAAACAGTCTTTACTTCCTGCTGAGCTAAGAAGGCACCAGCAGCCATTCCCATTGTGCCAGCACCAATAATTGCAACGTCAATGAGTTCATTTTCCAAGATGTGTAATCTCCAATCTGTCTTTATTTTTCCCCTACTTTTTACCTGTAGAAAGGGATTATTTTTAAGTTAAGAATATAAGAATTAATAGAAAATTTGTTGACAAGCATTATAATATTAAATAATATCATAATATACTAAAAATTTAATTACTTATCACGAGAGACTGAGGGACAGGCCCTATGACGTCCAGCAACCATCATTTTATGAAAGGTGCTAATTCCTGCAGAGTGTTTCGTTCTGAGAGATAAGGTTTAGATAAAAATCCTCTTTCTGATTGAAAGAGGATTTTTTTTTCATCTAATCTATTAAAAAGGGGAGTCAGAAAAATGAAGAAGAGAACTCGTATACTTTTATCAATGATTGCACTAGTAGGCTTAGCCGGAATATTAAATGGGTGTTCTTCAAAAGAAACAGCAAATGAAACAGGCGATCACATTATTCTAGTTGGAACACAGAATGATTATCCACCTTTTGCTTTTGCTGATGAGAACAATGAACTGACAGGATATGATATTGACGTTGTGAAAGAAATTGATAAAAAGTTAGATGGTTATTCGTTTGAATTTGTTGCAACACCTTGGGATAGTATGTTTCTTTCATTAGAATCAAATAAAATCCAAGCAGTTGCAGACCAAGTCGCCAAAACACCAGAACGTGAAGAGAAATATTTATTTACGGATGAATCATATTTTGCAGCAGAAACAGTGATTGTCGTAAAATCAGGTCGAACAGATATTAATACAATAGAAGATTTAGAGGGGAAAAAGGTCGGAGCGTTAGCTGGAGATTCTTATACTCTTTTGCTAGAAGAACATAATAAGAAAGCTGAAAATGATATTATTTTGAAGTATAGCGAAAGTGGCACTCCTTCAGAGATTTTGCAGGATGTACAAAATGGACGTATTGATGCCTATGTAAATGATCCAATTATGATTCATACAGTCTTAGAAAAATATGATCTTGATGTAGAAGTTGTAGGTCAGCCCCTAGTTCAAGATGACATGGGCATTGTATTTAAAGATGAGAAGCAAGGTGAGGAATTAAAAGCACTAGTTGATCCGGTTCTTAAACAACTTAAGGAAGATGGAACGTTAGCTGAACTATCGAAAAAATGGACTGGTGGAGAATATATTCCTGAATAAGGTTGGAGAAGGGAATACAAAATGGAAAATTTATTAGATATTGGTTTTTTAATAGAAAGCTTTCCTGCAATTGTTGCAAGATTACCTATTACAATTGGCATTGCGGTAGGCTCAATGATTCTAAGCTTATTTCTTGGACTAGCTACAGCACTTATAAAAATATATCGGGTGCCGGTATTAAAGACAATCTCTTCTTTTTACGTATCTTTTATTAGAGGCACACCTTTGTTGGTGCAAATCTATCTTGTTTTTTATGGAATACCAAAAGTCATTTACTTTCTTCAAACTGAATATGGCTGGCTTCAAAATGTCGATGTAAACATTATTCCACCGGAAATATATGCATTATTAGCCTTTTCTATTAATTTAGGTGCTTATTTATCTGAAACAATAAGGTCAGCGATAGAATCTGTTGATCGAGGTCAGTTTGAGGCGGCAAAAGCGATAGGGATGAGTCCAACACAAATGATGCTGAAAATTATTTTTCCGCAGGCTTTAGCAGTAGCCATACCTAATCTGGGAAACATGTTTATTAGTACAATTAAGGACACTTCTCTTGTCTTTATTATTGGTGTTATTGATATTATGGGACAAGCCAAAATTATGGGCTCTCGCGGACTGGCCTTTTTTGAAGTCTATATAGCGGTGTCGATTATTTATTGGATTCTATGTATCATCGTAGAGAGATTACTTACTTTAGTAGAGAAGCGTGCCCGGAGATATGAAAGAGGGGTTATCTCATGATTAAAGTAGAGAATATTCATAAATATTTTGGTCAACAGCATGTGTTAAAAGGGATTGATTTTTCCGTTAATAAAGGGGAGGTTGTCTCTATTCTTGGACCAAGTGGTTCGGGGAAATCAACATTACTGCGTTGTCTCAATTTCTTGGAACATCCTACTAGTGGAATCGTTGAAATTAACGGGAAAAGAATAGACGTTGAATCAGCAGGTAAGACAGATGTTCAATCTTTAAGAACATCAACAGGAATGGTCTTTCAACAGTATAACCTATTTAAAAATTTAACCGTGTTACAAAATGTAATGATTGGCTTAACAAGTGTTAAGCGTGTGAATCCCGCGGAAGCAAAGAAGGTAAGCACAGATATCCTTGAAAAAGTGGGTCTTCAAGATAGGTTACATCATTATCCTGCTCAGCTTTCCGGTGGGCAGCAACAACGGGTTGGTATTGCTCGAGCACTGGCCCTTAATCCAGAGGTTTTATTATTTGATGAACCGACTTCATCTCTAGATCCAGAGTTAGTTGATGAAGTTTTAACAGTTATTAAAGATGTGGCAAAGGAAGGAAATACAATGTTGATTGTTACCCACGAGCTGAATTTTGCGCGTGAAATTTCCGACCGAATTATCTTTATGGAGAATGGAATGATTCTTGAAGAAGGAACAGCAGAACAAATTTTCACCAATCCAAGTGTTGAAAGAACAAAGAAATTTTTAAGTAAAGTATTAAAGAAACAAGAGTAAGATTTTCTAGTACTATCAGAAAGTATATAAATTTTATGGATGATAGTATAAGAAAAACTAAGGCTTTCACCATAAGGGCTTGGCGACAAGCAAAGTTTTTTTAATTTCTTTGCTTTAGGAAGAGGGATATGAGATGAATCCAATAGAAAAGATCCTGAGTAACTTTCCAATTATGATTATCGATGGAGCAATGGCTACAGAGCTCGAGAATCATGGGTGTAATCTAAATGACCGTTTATGGTCAGCAAAAATATTGATGGAAAATCCACATCTCATTAAGAAGGTTCATACAGATTATTTCAATGCGGGTGCGGATTGTGCCATAACAGCTAGCTATCAAGCCACAATTGGAGGATATAAGGAAAGAGGATTGACTGAGGAAGAGGCAGTCGATCTAATTAAAAAATCTGTTCAAATTGCCACCGAGGCACGTGATGAGTTTTGGACAGAGAGTAAAAATCAGTATAATCGCCCTAAGCCATTAGTGGCTGCTTCTGTAGGTCCGTACGGTGCTTTTCTTGCTGATGGCTCCGAATATAGTGGCGATTATCTATTAAGTGAAGACGAATTAGTTGTTTTTCATAGAGAACGAATAAAAATATTAGTAGAGGCTGGTGCTGATATTCTAGCATGTGAAACCATTCCATGTTTTATAGAGGCAAAAGCAATAATTAGGGTATTAAGGGAATTCCCGGAAGTTTACGCTTGGATCAGTTTTAGTGCTAAAGACGAAGTTCATATTAGTAACGGAGACAAAATTGCAGATTGTGCGAAATGGATAGAACAGGAGAATCAAGTAGCAGCGATTGGTATTAATTGTTCATCGCCAAAACTAATTGAATCACTAATTAGGGAAATTAAAGATCAAACCTCCAAACCAATCATAGTTTATCCAAATTCAGGAGAAGAATATGATGCTACGAGTAAACAATGGAAGGAAATAGCACCTACTAAACAATTTGCTACTAGCACTCAGCGCTGGTATGAAGCAGGTGCAAAGATAATAGGAGGTTGCTGTAGGACGAAGCCGGAAGATATAAGAGCTCTTAGTGCTTGGGCGCGTAAATAGTCATAGACAAGAATCCTGGCACTATTGCCAGGACTTTTTTTATTAACAGGTAGAAAAGGGATAAAACCTTGTACTTATTTTGAGTGTCTTGCTCCAGTCCCTAGCCCTCGAGGTCATAAGCCAAATTAGAATTGAAGGCAAAGAACGCCTTCCATCCTATAAATCGTCTTATGCTTGTCGGGGCTGACCAAGGCGCTTGTTTTTCTTAATGTAATCTTTTTCTGAGTTCGGTAAAGGATTTTTTCCATATCAAGAGAATTATCAGTTAGTAGACTGAATTGATGGGGGTCGATTACGATGAAGTTTGTAGTTAATAAGGAATGGCTTAATGACCAATTACATAACGGGCAGGTTAAAATTGTGGATTGCCGGTTTGAGTTGGGAAATCCGTTGAAAGGAGAAAAGCTTTATCAAGAGAACCATATCCCTGGAGCGGTTTATTTTGATTTAGAAAAACAGTTATCTGCTCCTGTTGCAAAGCATGGTGGAAGGCATCCGCTTCCTGATATCGATCAGTTTAAACTCGATATCGAGAAAGCGGGCATTGATCACACAAAAGCAGTTGTTGCCTATGATGGTGGGGAGGGGCAATATGCATCACGTTTTTGGTGGTTGCTTACCTTTATAGGACATGAAGATGTGTATGTGTTAAATGAAGGCTTTAAAGGCTGGGTAGAAGCCGGATATACAACGACAAAGGATATACCAGAGTCTGAATTAACTACTTTTGATGTACATATTCAAAAGGAGATGTTGGCTACTTATGAGGATGTAAAGGAAGTTGTTCAGCAACAGAAAAAGTCTCCAGTATTAATTGATTCAAGAGAGGAACAACGCTATTTAGGGGAAGTAGAACCAATTGATCGACTAGCGGGTCATATCCCGGGTGCTATTCATAAATTTTGGTCAGAAGGGTTGGAAAAAGGTGCTTATAAAAATACTGAAGAACAGAAAAGGAGATTTTCTGAATTAAATCAGGAGGAACCTATAATCGTTTATTGTGGTTCAGGCGTGACCGCTACTCCTAATTACATCGCTTTAAAATTAGGCGGTTATAAAAATGTAAAATTATATGCTGGGAGCTATAGTGATTGGGTCTCATATGATGAGAACCCCGTAAAAATAGGGAAAGAAAGTAGAGAGTAGGCAATCAAAAATTCTGATAAAATAACTACTCCACGCTACTCCCTTTTTATTCTTTATTACAGCTTTGTTTAAAATTATAATAGATACTAAACAAAGCTTAAGGAGGCAGGTAAATGGAAAGTGTTAACCAAATAACGTGTGAAAAAAGGTCTTATTCTAGGGAATATAAATCTCATCAACATGAGTTTGGTCAATTTCTTTTTCCATTACAAGGCTCCTTAGACATACAGACTGAGTGGCAAGAGATAAATCTCAACCCGGATTACTGTTTATATCTTCCCCCGAGATTTGGTCATAACTTTCGATCGGTAGATAGGAATGAATTTTTAATCCTAGACATTCCGATACAATATTTACCAGATGATACAAGCAGTATGTATTTACAGGTAGATAAACAGTGGGCTTCAATCCGCTATTTACTATTGGAAGAAGCAAAATGCCAGCAAGATATCTCCTCTTTAGTAGATCTAACCCGATATGTCACTAGCAAACTTCATATCTCTAGGCCTGCTTCAATTGAATATATTCATAAGCATTATAAGGAGACAATAAAATTAGAAACTTTAGCAAAAATAGAGCATTACCATCCAATATATTATTCGGCATGGTTTAAGAAAAAGACTGGAAAAAGCTTAAAAGTATATATATCTGAACTTCGTCTGAAAGAGGCTAAACATTTATTAAATTCTACAGGATGGTCGATGTCAAAGATTAGTGAGGAGTTAGGTTTTGAGAATTCTTCCTCTTTTTCAAGATGGTTTGTAAATGCTGAAGGCATATCTCCACAAAAATATAGAATCCTTCATTCAGGATAAAAAGGTTATTAAACTTGGTAAAGAAAATTTCAAGGCAATTTTCTATGATAAGTTTATATATTCTTTTTATCCTTTTTTATACGGTGATAATTAAGAGCCTTCATCTTGATGCCTAGAGAACAGAATAATAATTGAATCTTCCAAGAGTTCTGGTAGCAGCAAAAAACACAGAGTAGCTTAAGAAGGAAATAAAATTGTAAAAGGTGGTTAAAGCATTATGGCAAATCTTGAAGACTTTTTAAAACTGGATATTCGTGTTGGTACAATCATAAGTGCAAAACCTTTTCCTGAAGCAAAAAAACCTGCAATAAAACTGGAAATTGATTTTGGAGAGGAGATTGGAATAAAGCAATCTTCCGCTCAAATTACACATAGATATAATCCTGAACAACTTTGCGGACGGCAAGTGGTAGGAGTAGTTAATTTCCCACCAATGCGAATTGCAGGATTTAAATCTGAGGTACTGGTACTAGGAGGGGTTCCGGAAGAAGGAGATGTAGTTCTTTTAAAACCAGATGAATTCGTTAGGAATGGAGCAAGAATTTCATAATACAGTCCTGTTTAATCTAAAAAAGTGATTGAAACAAATGGTGAACAGCTATAGTAACTTGTTTCATTTAGATGGAAAATGGAGGCTTTTTGAGCCTCTATTTTTATTTTTTATTGACAAGGCATATGAAGAAGATTACAATTATAAATTATTTGAAAATAATTTTATGTTAAAACTATAATTGAGCTATGATCGCTATGGATGAAACTATAGCAGGAGCAGCTTCTGGAGAGACTGCGGCATTCCGCAGCGCCGAAGGATTCATAATCTCAGGCAAAAGGACAGAAGAGTATAAAATACCTATTTGTTAAACTAATCATGTTACTAGTACAACAAATACTATTTAATATTCTTATGACCAGGAGATTTGGATGATATCCAATCTCTTTTTTTGATGGATTATGTTTATGCTGCTCATTGTGTCACACAAGAGATTGTGGCAAATTTTAAGGAGGAGTAGATTTGGCACAACAAGAATTAAAGAGAGATTTAGCCAACCGACATGTTCAATTAATTGCCATTGGAGGCACTATTGGTACCGGATTATTCTTAGGATCCGGTAAAGCAATCCAACTGGCAGGTCCATCTATTATCTTTGCTTATTTAACGGTGGGTATTGCTGTATTTTTTATTATGAGAGCACTGGGAGAACTTTTGTTATCTAAAGCTGGTTATCAATCGTTTACAGATATTGCCCAAGACTATCTTGGACCTAGAATAGCGTTCGTGACTGGTTGGACATATTGGTTTTGTTGGATTATGATCGCAATGGCAGATATTATTGCTGTTGGTGTATATGTGCAGTATTGGTTTGATATACCACAATGGGTTCCTGCCATTATCTGTTTGATTATTTTATTAGGTTTCAATCTATTAACGGTTAAGCTTTTTGGAGAATTAGAGTTTTGGTTTGCTTTAATAAAGGTCATTACAATTCTTTTATTAATTGGTGTTGGGATTATTTTACTTGTGATAGGTTTTAAGACCGATGCAGGGACGGTTACAATCAGAAATCTATGGGAACACGGTGGGATCTTTCCAAATGGTATTTCAGGTTTCTTACTTTCCTTTCAAATGGTTTTATTTGCTTTTGTTGGTGTAGAGTTAGTGGGTGTATCAGCAGCGGAAACAGCCAATCCAAGAAAAAATATTCCATCGGCTATTAATAAGATTCCTTTAAGAATACTATTTTTCTACATTGGCTCCATTATTGTTCTATTATGCATTAACCCATGGACCGAATTGAATGCGGAGGAAAGTCCATTTGTAAAAACATTTAGCTTAATTGGAATTCCAATTGCTGCCGGTATTATTAATTTTGTTGTGTTAACGTCAGCTGCTTCTGCCTGCAACAGCGGGATGTTTTCGACAAGCAGGATTCTATATAATTTAAGCAGGAGTGAACAGGCGCCATCTAACTTAGCAAAACTAAATAAAAACCATGTTCCTGGTAACGCATTGTTCATATCCACACTTGTCGTATCAGTGGGAGCACTTTTGAGCAAACTTATTCCAGCACAAGCCTTTGGAATTGTATCAACGATAAGTGCTATTTGTTTTATTTGGGTTTGGGGTGTAATTATTGTTTGTCATCTAAAGTATAAAAAAACATGTCCGCAATTACATGCTGAGTCAACGTTTAAAGCACCGTTTACGCCGTTTGTTAATTATGTCGTTCTAACGTTGTTTGCTATGATTCTTATTATTATGTTGTTTGCAAATGAAACACGTTCTGCATTGTTGCTGACACCGTTATGGTTTATATTAATATTTATGATGTATTCATACAGAACAAAAAGGAAGGAAAAGTAAAGTTCCTTCATCTGCTATAAGCTGATAATGATCAAAAGGGCCCCTTTCGATGAAAGGTGCTCTTTTGATTTCTCTTTTTTATACTTTAATTTTACAAGGGATTAAAGTATAAAAAAGACATCGACTTTCGCTATTTGTGTGGTAGTATATCGTGTTTTTCTAATATGGACCATAAGAGCAAGAATGAGGACGAAATGAAAATAGCTTACCTGTTAAAATGGGTCCAACAACGATGGAATTCTTGTGATGTGTTCTATTTTTTTATTAAATAATACCCGTCATAAGTTTAAAGAATTACGTGTTAAACTATGGGAGATAAGAACAAGAGTATAGGATACTTTAAGAGAAACTAAACGAGGAAGGATGGAGAGTAAGTGGTAGCCAGTGTAAAGCTTTCTTTTGAAGAAATGTGGGAGAAAATTATTGACTGTGACAGTAAGTATGATGGGCTCTTTTTTACGGCAGTGAAAACAACCAAAATCTACTGCCGTCCTTCCTGTAGATCAAAGAAGCCCAAGAAAATAAATGTGGAATTCTTTTATGATATCAAGGAAGTTGAAAAGGCTGGCTATCGTGCTTGCAAAAGATGTCAGCCAGAGTCTGAACATTCACCGAATATTGAACTCGTCAGAAAGGTCATTGCTTTCTTAGTAAATCAATATAACCACAAGCTTGAATTACAGGATGTTGCGAAACATGTAGGTGTAAGTACCTTTTATCTTGAGCGGCTATTTAAAAAGGAAACTTTAGAAACTCCTCGTACCTATTTAGAAAAGATACGAGTTGATAAAGCGACATATCTTTTAAAAAATACAAATCGAACAAATCTTGAGATTTGCTATGAGGTTGGATTTCAAAGTCCCTCAAATTTTTATAAAGTATTTCGTCGGTTGAAAAATTGTTCTCCAAGTGAATATCGAATCCTGATAAGAAAAGAGAAGCAGCAATGAGTTGGAGTGATCAAGGTTCATTTATTGAAATTTACCCACCTTTGAAATTCAATTTTAAAGAGTGTTTAGTGTTTTTAGGAAGGTCTGTACATGAAGTATTACATCAAATAAGAGATGGCTATGTATATAAACTGATAAAAATAGATGGAGAATTGGTTCTATTAAAAATAGGGAAAACCTCACATTCAATTCGAATAGAATTCCCAATTAGTAGCCCAACTCTAAGTGTCCGTGAAAAAGCTGCAGCCTATATATGGGAATGGTTTGATTTGAATACAGAGTTGGAGAATTTTTACGAAATTGCTGATAAAGATAAGGTCTTACAGAAAATTTCTAGTAAGTATCATGGTTTACGGATTATATGTATTCCAGATTTATTTGAGGCTTTGACTTGGGCTATTATAGGACAACAAATCAATTTAACCTTTGCTTATATATTAAAGAGACGTTTTGTTGAACACTATGGAGAATGCGTTACTTTCGAAGGAACGACATTCTGGTCATTTCCAGAGTGTGAAACAATAGCTAATCTAAATATAGAGGATTTAAGAAAGCTTCAGTTTACTTCGAGGAAGGCAGAATATATTATTGGTGTTGCTAAATCGATGGCAAGTGGTCAAGTAACCAAAGAAGCTTTACTCAAGCAACAGAACTATCAGCAGGTAAAGGAATCTTTGGTGGCAATTAAAGGTGTTGGAGCTTGGACAGCAGATTATGTGATGATGAAATGCTTACATCATTCCTCTGCATTTCCGAAGGCAGATGTAGGTCTTCATAATGCATTAAAGCTTCAATTGGGACTTGAGCGTAAACCGACAATTTTGGAAATCGAAGAGTTGTCATTAAATTGGAGAGGTTGGCAAGCGTATGCTACCTTTTATTTATGGAGGTCCTTATATGAGGAGTAGATTGCATAAATTAGATTATAAGTCACCGATAGGTATTCTAGAAATAGTTGGAACAGAAGAAGCTATCTGTTCAATCATGTTTTCTAACCGGGAAGAAATAGTGAATTTCAATAATGTAGAAACGCCAAAGAGTTTAAAGCATTGCTTCAATGAACTTAATGAGTATTTTCAAGGTAAGCGGTGTGAATTTACCTTCCCCTATTTATATGAGGGAACAGATTTTCAAAAAACAGTATGGAACGCACTAAAAGAAATCCCTTATGCTAAAACAGGAACTTATAAAGATATTGCGGTTTCGATTGGCAATGAAAAAGCAATCAGAGCTGTCGGAAGTGCAAATGGCAAAAATAAGTTAAGTATCGTGATTCCATGTCACAGAATTATTGGTTCAAATGGAAAATTAACAGGGTATGCAGGCGGGCTATGGAGAAAAGAATGGCTGCTTCAGCATGAAAGGACTTTTAGTAGGTAGTTACAAAAGAAACACTGGTATCTATAGCTAGATTAAAGAGTAAGCATAGAAAGCAATTCCATCCTTACTCTCTCTTCACGATAAGCAGATGGAGAGATACCATAGTAGTTTTTGAATGATCTTGAAAATGAATATACATCTGAATAGTAAAGGGATAAAGCAATTTCTGTCATACTATTTGTATGATCTTCTAAAAATTAATGCAGCTTTTTCCATTACATTTCATTGGATATAGTTGGTTGGACTTATCCCTTTTTTTTTGTGAAAACATTTTAAAAATGAGTTCGATTAATACCCACGTATTTTGCTACATCAATGACAGAGATTCCTTCACTATAATATAATACATATCAATAAAATCCTAGCCGCTTTTGATCCAATCTTTTTCAATCGTAGGTTTCGATTTATTTTTCTTGCTTGTTTCTTCATACAGATTATCAAATAGCTCATAAATAAGGCTGAGTTTTTTAAATTTACTCTTCCCGAAGAATATTTATAAAGGCAATCGGGTAATGAAGGAAGGATAACTCGAATAAATTCTTTATTATGTGCCAATCTCAGTATTTCCTACTTTACATATAGGAATTATGGTGATAAGATCTCTATTGTTATATTAAAAAAGGAAGTGAAGAAATGTATATATTCGTTATTTTAAATATTATTATCATGTTATTACTTATTTTTGGTTTATATACTATGCAGAAAAAGCATCTCTCTTTTTCGAAAAGAGTATTTACAGGTCTGGGGTTAGGTGTCCTGTTTGGTTTGGGACTACAGTTTGCCTATGGGATGGAATCGGAAGCTGTTTTAACATCGATTGATTGGTTCAATATAGTTGGAAGCGGGTATGTTAGCTTCTTAAAAATGATTGTCATGCCTTTGGTTTTCATATCTATTCTTTCTGCTTTTACAAAATTAAAGATGGAAAACAATCTTGGAAAAGTTAGCGGATGGATCTTGGGAACATTAGTTGGTACAACAGCTATTGCTGCTGCTGTAGGAATTGCTTCAGCCATACTCTTCAATTTGGAAGCTGTACAAATTGATCAAGGAGAAGCAGAACTAGGCAGAGCAGCTCAATTAGAGGAGCAAGTTGTTTCTGTTCAAGATATGACGATACCTCAACAAATTGTTTCATTAATTCCTACTAATCCATTCTTGGATTTAACAGGAGCAAATCCAACATCAACTATATCTGTCGTTATTTTTGCTGCTATTCTCGGTATTGCCTTTTTAGGAATAAGACGTAAGGAACCGGTATATGCTGAAAAATTTGCAGATATTGTAGAGACTTTTTATAAATTGATAATGCGCGTTGTCACCTTAATTTTAAGGCTAACTCCTTATGGCGTCTTGGCATTAATGACAAAAGTAACAGCAACAAGTGATTACCAAGCAATCTGGAAGCTGGGTAAATTTGTTTTGGCATCTTATGCTGCCTTAATTGTTATGTTTATTATTCATTTACTTATTTTAGCAATAGCGGGTTTAAATCCTGTGACTTATGTGAAGAAGGCTTTTCCAGTACTTGCATTTGCATTCACTTCAAGAACAAGTGCCGGAGCATTACCTTTAAATATAAAAGCACAAACGAAGGACTTGGGAGTACCTGAAGGCGTAGCTAATTTTGCGGGATCCTTCGGCTTATCAATTGGGCAAAATGGTTGTGCCGGTATTTACCCGGCCATGTTAGCCGTTATGATTGCTCCTACGGTAGGAATAGATCCATTAACCCCTTCATTCCTGTTAACACTAGTTGCCGTTGTAGCAATTAGCTCATTTGGTGTTGCTGGAGTAGGAGGCGGTGCTACATTTGCTGCTTTGCTTGTTCTTTCAGCATTGAATTTACCAGTTGGTTTAGCTGGTCTTCTTATATCTGTTGAGCCGCTAATTGATATGGGACGTACAGCACTAAATGTTAGCGGAAGTATGACAGCTGGTGTTATTACGAGTAAGGCAACAAAAGATTTGGATACCAATGTCTACAATAGTTCTTCTCAATCGGCATAATGATAAAAGGAAACTTCCCAATTAAGTAGGTTTGGGAAGTTTTTTTTGCTATAGGAAAATATATAGTAGAAGGGGTGGCAAGCATATGCTACCTTTACTTATGGACGACCTTATATGGACAGATCGTTATAAGAATAAAATACGTGCTGAGTAAAGAGGAGGCCATTTTTATGAAATTAGAAAAAGTTCGCTGGGGCATGATTGGATGCGGGAATGTAACGGAAGTAAAAAGTGGACCGGCATTCCAAAAAATAAAAAATTCGGAATTGGTAGCTGTTATGCGAAGAACTGGGAAACTGGCAGAGGACTATGCAAAAAGACACCATGTTTCCAACTGGTACGATGATGCTGACGCACTAATCAATGATCCGAATGTTGACGCAGTTTATATTGCAACACCACCGGGTTCTCATAAGGAGTATACCCTGAAAGCTGCAAAGGCAGGTAAACCTGTATATGTAGAAAAGCCGATGGCACTCAATTGGGCTGAATGCAATGACATGATTGTTGCCTGTAAAGCAGCGCGTGTACCTTTATATGTTGCTTACTACCGTAGGGCACAGCCCCGATTTATTAAAATAAAAGAGGTATTGGAAAGTAACATAATTGGAGATATTCGTTTTGTATCAACGACACAGTATCAAAGAGCAAGGGAAGATGTGATGAACCCGGAAAATCTCCCGTGGAGGGTTCAGCCTGAGTTGTCCGGAGGGGGATTGTTTTTTGATTTAGCCAGCCATACACTTGATATTTTAGATTTTTTACTTGGTCCTATAAAGGAAGCAAATGGTATTGCTTCTAATCAAGCAGGCTTATATCGAGCAGAAGACATCGTGACAGGAACCTATCAGTTTGAGTCAGGGATCCATGGAATTGGAAGTTGGTGTTTTTCAGCTTTTGAAAATGTGGATGTGAATGAAATCATTGGCAGTAAAGGAAAGATTACCTTTTCCACCTTCGGCGATGATCCAGTTGTTTTAACTACCGCTGATGGAAAAAAAGAATGGAGTTTTGAGCGACCTCAACATGTCCACCAACCTCTTCTTGAAACAATTGTTGATGAATTAACTGGAGGTAACAATCGATGTCCAAGTACCGGTGTAACTGGTGCGAGAACAAACTGGGTTATGGGTGAGTTAGTTAAAGGTCAAAAAAATATAACAACAAATAATTTTTAACAAGGCATATGCTACATTTAGTGTAAACATTGTTATCCAAAAGAGGTATCATATCGTGAATTCTCAACTGACAGCTTATATTACACTTATTTGCACATCAGGCGTACTGAATTTGTATTTATGCTCATCGGTTTTTTTAAGACGTCATCAATATTCAAATATTGCTCGTGTTTTTATTTACTATATGATTGCAATTACCATTTATTGCTTTGCTTCTGCATTCAGTTTAATAGCAACAAATCTTGAGCAAGTAAAGTTTTGGACAATTATTTTATATATCGGAATGCCGTTTTCACCACTACTGGGATTGCTGTTTATTATGAAATATTTAGGAATAAAAACAACGCCTAGTAGGATTATGATCCTTTTTACTATACCGGTTATTAGCCTTATTATGGTAGCTACAAATGATCTCCATCATCTCCATTATAGAGTGTTTGAGGTTGATCCAATCTTAGGTGCCCCTTTTATTCATCAGGAGATAGGAATATGGTATGTTGTGCATGGTATTTTTACATTTTCCTGTATGTTTGTTGCGTTTTTGCTGCTTCTTTCCCGTTGGAAAGAAACGGAAAAGATATATCGCCCGCAATTAACTGCGTTAATGTTCGGACAATTAGTACCGATGCTGACTGCTTTTATCTATTTAATTGGATTAACACCTCCAGGAGTTGATCCAGTACCAATGGTTTTATGGCTATCCTCACTTTTATATTTGTGGTCGATTAATACCTCACGTTTGTTTACTCTTACACCTATTGCCAAGACTACTATATTCAATAGTATCAATGATGGGGTGATTGTGTTGGATGAATTCTATCGATTAATTGAATTTAACCAATCATGTAAAAGTATGTTTCCTACTATCCATACATCCATGCTCGGAATGGAGTTTGAAAAGGTTTGGCTTCAATTATCAGGAAGCCCATTTCCTACTAAAATAGAGGGAACTTCTACCTTTACCCAGGAAATACACCTAGCTTCTGATCGAATTTATCAGGTAAGACGTTCCTCATTACAGTATGCAAAGCATGAAAAGGGTTTATTAATTATTTTTACTGATATAACAGAGCTTAAAAGATTACAAGTTAAATTAGAGCAATTAGCTTATTATGATGAGCTTACCCAAATTTACAACCGCCGGGCATTTTTTCAAAAAAGTGAGCAGGAATTTGCTGATGCAAAGAAGAGATCAATACCATTTACAATGATATTGATTGATATTGATTATTTTAAAAAAGTGAACGATACGTATGGACATCATATTGGAGATCAATTGCTAAAGCATGTCGTAAAAGCTTGCCAAACTCAGTTAAACGAGGATGCGTTATTTGCTCGTTATGGCGGAGAGGAATTTGTTCTTGGCTTAAATGGCTGTACAGCTATAGAGGGAGAAGAGATAGCGAATAAGTTACGTAGATATGTAGAAACACAGCCTCTAAGAAGCGATGAGGGCGATATATATGTTACGTTAAGCAGTGGTGTAGCCGAAGCATCAGTAGAGAGAGAGGAAACACTATATCAGCTTTTAAATCATGCTGATAAAGCATTATACAGAGCAAAAGGCGAAGGACGTAATCAAGTGAATGTCTTCAACGGTGAAAAGGGAGAAATGATAAAAGCACCTTAACAAACTGATTTAAGGTGCTTATTATAAATTCAACTATTCTAACTTGAGGCGTTTGCGGGCTGATTCATGCTTAGTTTCAACTGGAATATGCTTTAACGCTTTACCTAACCCATAATAGGGCATATTTCCATAGAAAGATTCATAATTCCCCTTTTTTACCTGATAGGTTTCGTGGTAAATTCCAACTGCACGATTCGCTCCAACCCTTTGATTAAAATTCTTCCATGCAGTTAAATGTTTTTCAAATTTCGCATAAGCAAGCAGATCATCTAATGAACGCCAGTATTGAATCATGACGGTCGTTCTTAAACCAAAATAGCTTTCCATTGATAAAAAGCCAAGGTCTTCTTTGTTTGTATAAAGCTCCTTAATCATTCCCGGCATTGCTTGAAAGACTGGTAACCACTTGTGTACTGCGAGTCGATTATTTACCCTCATTCCAATAATAAAGACAACAATATCCTCTTCATTTACAGTCGTAAAACGTCCAGTAAAAAGTTTTTTGGCCAAGTTTTAATCCTCCTTAATTGAAACATACTTTTGAAGAGTACACTCACACCATTCGATTGCAGCTTTCGTTATTCTTTTTCCATAATCTAAAGTGAATAACCAATACATAGAATTTTTATCGTGATGTTGATGCTGTAAAATAGCTTGCTCAATTGATTCATAGGTTTGGTACCGGTGATGTAATCCTTGTTTGTAATGTTGAAGGAGAGAGATCGTTTGTTCATGTGATTGATAGTGTCCAAAAAACAGCTTTAATAAAAGTTCATTTCTTTCAACAGGTAGTTGGTCGATTGGTTCCTCTAACCATTTTTTTAATGTTTCTACTCCTTTTGGAGTCAGTTTGTATTCATTTCGGTCTGGCTTACCTGCAGAAGAAGATGATTGAACTTCAGCTAATCCTTCTTGAACAATAAATTTCAGTGTTGGGTAAATTTGACCATAACTAACTTTCCAAAAGTGATTTAAGCTCTCATCAATAAATTGTTTAATGGAATAACCTGAATTGCATTCTGTTGTTAAAATTCCTAAAATTGCGTATGTTGTATTGTTATAATTTTTCATTATTTTCTCACCTATCAAGAAGATATATATCATTTAGATATATAATACCTTATGTGGAAAATATATGCAATAACTTTATGGAAGCTGGGTTTTGTTTTTTACTTAAAGGAGTTCATCCTTTTTTGGAAGCGTTAAATAGTTTATAATAATCAGATAATGGTAGAAATTTTAATCAAAAAATAGATAAATTAGTAGTATAATTATAGGTAAGACAGAAAAGGATTTTTCTAAAGGTGTTCCTTGCTTTCTGTAACTTCTAAGCAGGATCTCCTCCTTATGTACGATCACAACGCAGTAAATTTTACAGTTGGTAGTATCAGACGAGATTAAGGCTTGGCAATAAGCCGGGTTTTCTTACAAATATAGGGGATAAGGAAGGTTATAATGGGCAGCATACAGAAAAAAACAGACGTAATCTTAATTGGTGCCGGTATGATGAGTGCGACCTTGGGGACACTTTTGAAAGAATTAATACCGGATTGGGAAATAACTGTATTCGAAAAGCTTTCAAAAGCAGGAGAGGAAAGCTCCAATGAATGGAATAATGCAGGAACAGGGCATGCAGCACTTTGTGAGCTTAATTACACGGTTGAAAAGCCGGATGGTTCTGTAGATATAAGTAAAGCAATAAATATTAATGAACAGTTTCAGGTTTCAATGCAATTTTGGTCTTATCTTGTCAAAAGCAAGCTGATTCAAAATCCAGAGGATTTTATCATGTCATTGCCACATATGAGTTTAGTTCAAGGAGAACAAAATGTATCGTTTTTAAAAAGGCGATTTGAAGCGCTATCAAAAAACCCGCTTTTTCAAGGGATGGAATTTTCCGATGATCCAAAAAAACTAATGGAATGGATACCGCTAATTATGCAAGACCGTTCCACAGATGAACCTATAGCCGCAACCAAAATTGACTCGGGGACGGATGTCAACTTTGGTGCATTAACACGCATGTTATTTGACCACTTAGAGAGAAAAAATGTTGATATAAACTATAAACATAGTGTTCAAGATATCAAACGAACAAGTGAAGGATTATGGGAACTGAAAGTGCAGAATCTGGATAGCGGTATTGTTGAGTATCATACTGCAAAATTTGTCTTTATTGGAGGCGGAGGAGGCAGCCTGCACTTACTGCAAAAAACAGGAATTCCTGAAGGCAAGCATATTGGAGGATTTCCGGTGAGTGGCCTATTTATGGTATGTAATAATCCTGATGTTGTCGCACAGCACCATGCAAAGGTATACGGGAAAGCTAAGGTTGGTGCGCCGCCAATGTCTGTGCCCCATCTCGACACTCGATTTATTGACAATAAAAAGTCGCTACTATTTGGACCATTTGCAGGCTTTACACCAAAGTTCCTGAAAAATGGATCCATGTTTGACTTAATCACATCTGTTAAACCAGATAATCTTTTAACCATGTTAGCAGCAGGTGCAAAAAACATGTCATTAACAAAGTATCTGATTCAGCAAGTGATGTTATCAAAAGAGCAGCGAATGGAAGAATTACGCGAATTTATTCCAAATGCCAAAAGTGAAGACTGGGATTTAGTTGTAGCCGGACAACGTGTACAGGTAATCAAAGATACTGAAGCAGGAGGCAAAGGAACACTGCAATTTGGTACAGAAGTTGTTAGTGCATCAGACGGCTCAATTGCAGCACTACTCGGAGCATCTCCAGGTGCCTCAACTGCCGTTCACGTCATGCTTGAAGTTCTTACAAAATGCTTCCCTGAACATATCAATGAATGGGAACCAAAAATCAAACAAATGATTCCATCTTACGGCAAATCCCTACTAGAAAATCCGGCACTTCTCCACCAAGTCCACACTTCAACAGCTCAGACTCTTGGTCTGTCTGGAAAAGTATTGGAACGAGGGGACAGGAACCTTGTCCCAGTAACAACTAGCAATATAGTGAATTAAGTAAAATGAAAAATCGGGACAGCTAACCTGTCCCGATTTTATTTATCCTTGTATGCTAATAACAAGCATAATATACTTTTAAACAAAAAAGTCGCTTTCCAATAAAGGTAAGCGATTTTTATCGTTAAAAGACAAATTCATTCCAGAAATTATTATAAATATGCTATGTAAAAAAGTGAGTAAACACTCATTTTATTATTGACAGGACAAAAATGATCGTGTTATAAAAAGTGAGTAATTACTCATTTATTTGTAGGAGGTTAACATGAAGGAAACTATCTCAATTCAGAAGGTAAGTAAACGTTTTGGAAATAAGGTCGTACTAAATGATATTGATTTAAGTATTAAAGAAGGATCCATCTACGGTTTTATTGGTCCTTCAGGTGCAGGAAAAACAACCTTAGTAAAAATGATTGTAGGGATGGATAAACCAGATCGTGGGGCTATTCATGTTCTTAATGAGAAAGTACCTAATTTGAGGCTGCTGCAAGAAATTGGGTATATGGCTCAATCAGATGCACTCTATGCAGAATTGACAGGTAAAGAAAACCTCGTATTTTTTGCTTCCCTTTATAAGTTAAATAAAGCTGAAATAAAGGAGCGAATGACTTACACGGCTAATTTAGTTAACCTCACAGAACATCTTTCCAAAAAAGTTTTGGCATATTCAGGTGGAATGAAACGGCGATTATCTCTTGCCATCGCATTAATTCAAGATCCTCAAATACTTATCTTAGATGAACCAACCGTTGGGATTGATCCTGAGCTGAGATTTAGTATTTGGAAGGAGCTCATCCGATTAAAGGAGCAAGAAGGGAAAACGATTATTGTCACTACGCATGTTATGGATGAAGCGGAAAGATGTGATTACATTGCAATGGTTAGAGATGGGGCGATCATCACTAGTGGGACACCACAAAAACTAAAAGAGCAATACAAGGCAAGCAATTTTGATGAAGTATTCTTAAACGCAGGGAGGAAAAAATGATGAGAATAACTGCATTAGTTAGACGAATATTTCAGCAAATGCTTAGAGATAAACGAACTTTAGCGCTTTTATTTATAGCCCCTTTACTTATCTTAACTCTCATGTACCTAGTATTTAATGGAGAAAATATAGACCCGATATTAGGTGTAGAGAATGCTAGTGACCAATTAATTGAGCAGTTTGAAGAGGCAAATATTTTAGTAGAGGAATTCGAAAAAACGTCTAATATAGAAGAAGTAATCGCAGAACAAGATTTAGATGGGTATTTAAAAGTAGAAGATGATGAATGGAAATTGACGTTATTAAATAGTGACCCTAATTTAGCACAAGGCTTGCAAATGAAAATAAAACAGATAACGAATAAACAGTTATTATCACAATCGATGATGAAAAGTAATATGAAGCTAGAGATGCCTTCAGAAGATCCGTTAGAAATTGAATATGTATATGGAGATAGCGACACAGAATTTTTTGATGTGCTTAGTCCTATTCTAATCGGCTTTTTTGTCTTCTTTTTTGTGTTTTTAATCTCCGGTATCGGATTATTAAAAGAACGAACAACAGGTACTTTAGAAAGATTAATGGCAACACCTATTAGGAGAGGGGAAATTATAACGGCTTACTTAATCGGCTTTGGAGTATTTGCTATTCTTCAAACGGTTGTGATTGTTTTTTATTCTATAAATGTATTAGATATGGTTCTTGTCGGTTCAATTTGGAATGTCATTTTAATTAATTTACTCCTTGCTTTAGTTGCATTATCCTTAGGGATTCTTCTATCATCGTTCGCATCGTCAGAATTTCAAATGGTTCAGTTTATACCTGTAGCAGTAGTACCACAGATTTTCTTTTCAGGAATTATACCATTGGAAGGGATGGCCAATTGGTTGCAAGCCATCGCAAAGATCATGCCATTGTATTATGCAGCAGATGCCTTGAAGGGTGTTATGTATAAGGGTTTAGGATTTGCAGGTATACGTGGAGACCTCTACGCCTTAGCTGCTTTTGCCATAATCTTTATCATCTTGAATTTATTTGCTCTGAAAAAGTACCGTAAGCTATAATAGTGGGTAATGAAGGGGCGTGTGGTAAGTGTCTGAAAGTAAGTTGTTGGATGCATTAATTGCTCAAGCAAAATTATCGAAGAAGCAAACGGAAAAACAACAGAAAATTGTCGAAGCAGCCATTACTATTTTTGCTGAAAAAGGTTATGCCAATACATCTACTAGTGAAATCGCCAAAGCTGCTGGAGTCGCAGAAGGAACAATTTTTAGACATTATGGAACAAAAGATAATT
The DNA here is from genome assembly GCF_020524345.1 of Metabacillus niabensis. GTDB lineage: Bacteria > Bacillota > Bacilli > Bacillales > Bacillaceae > Metabacillus > Metabacillus niabensis_B. The sequence goes on along the minus strand of NZ_JAIVLH010000008.1, from coordinate 78,790 downwards.
TATTACTTTCTGTGATTCTTCCTTTTTTTAAAGAATCCTTTCCGATCATGGCAGAGGAAGTGTTTAATGAAATTATGTCTTCGAATGTTCATACATTTGAGGAATTCCTTAAAGCCTTTCTAAAAAACAGAATCAATTTCTTTTTCGAAAATAAAGAGATTGCTAAGGTTGTTATAAAGGAAATTTTATATAATGAAGAATTAAAAAGTAATTTATTGCCCCTTTTATCAGAGAACTTTATCATACGTGTAAATAAAGCTTTGGATATATTTAAAGACCGTGGTGAATTTGTAGATATACCAACAGACCGTATCGTAAAAATGGTGTTAACATTTATTGCGGGGTTTTTAGCTTCCCGCTTAGTATTATTAAATGATTATTCTATTACTGAAGAAGAAATCGAAGATGCAGTTCGTTTTGTGATGGATGGTATTAGAAATAAAGAACAATCATAAAGCCGCTTTACATGCATGATGTAAGAGCGGCTTTCACTTTAACGAGCTTAGTTTCTAATAAGGTAATCAAAAGCACCTAATGCTGCGGTAGCTCCAGATCCCATTGAAATGATAATTTGGTTATATGCACTGTCCGTACAATCACCTGCAGCGAATAAACCAGGTACAGTTGTAGCACCATGTTTATCGACAATGATTTCACCCATACGGTTACGTTCCACAATACCTTCTAACCAATCAGTGTTTGGAACAAGCCCGATTTGAACAAAGACACCTTGTAGTTCAACATGTCCTTCTTCACCTGTTTCACGATCAATGTACGTAATACCGTTCACACTGTCTGTGCCTGTAATTTCTTTCGTTTGCACATTCTTTAGAACAGTTACATTTGGAAGGCTGTATAAACGTTTTTGTAGGACATCATCAGCTTTTAGTTCAGGCATGAATTCAAGAACAGTAACATGGTTTACAATTCCTGCAAGGTCAATTGCTGCCTCAATACCTGAGTTTCCGCCACCAATAACAGCAACATCTCTACCTTCAAATAAAGGACCATCACAGTGAGGGCAGTAAGCAACACCTTTGTTTTTGAATTCCTGTTCACCAGGTACACCAACATTACGCCAGCGAGCACCTGTAGAAACTATTACACTTTTACTTTTTAATACAGCGCCGTTCTCAAGCTCAAGTTCAAAAAGATCTTTCTTTTCAATTCCTTTAGCACGTTGTAAATTCATGACATCGATGCCGTATTCCTTAACATGTTCTTCAAGACTTGCTACAAGCTTAGGACCTTCAGTGCTTTTTACGCTGATGAAGTTCTCAATGCTCATTGTGTCTAGAACTTGACCGCCAAAGCGTTCAGCAACGATACCTGTACGGATCCCTTTACGTGCTGCGTAAATAGCTGCACTTGAACCAGCAGGACCGCCACCAACAACTAAAACATCATAAGGCTCTTTGTTCTCAAACTCTGATGCATCAGGTGCAGTACCGATTTTAGCAAGGATTTCTTCCAGTGTCATACGGCCGCCACCTAAAAATTCTGCATTTAAGTAAACAGCAGGTACAGACATCACATTTTTGTATTCAACTTCCTCTTTAAAGGCAGCACCATCAATCATCGTATGTGTGATATTAGGGTTTAATACACTCATGATATTAAGAGCCTGTACAACATCAGGACAGTTGTGACAGCTTAAACTTACATATGTTTCAAAGTGATGTTCACCACTAATACCCTTAATTTGATCAATTACACTTTGATCAATTTTTGGAGGTCTACCACTAACTTGCAAGAGAGCTAAAACTAGTGAAGTAAATTCGTGACCAAGAGGAATACCGGCAAATGTAACTCCTGTCTCTTCACCAACACGATTTACACTAAAGCTAGGTGTTCTGGTTAATTCTGCTTTCTCAACTGTAATTTTTGAGGACATGGAAGCTAGCTCATTCACTAGCTCCATCATGTCAGTTGATATTTTATCATTACCAGCACTAACCTTTAATACGATATTACCTTCAAGTAATTGAAGGTATTGCTCTAATTGAGCTTTAATTTCTGCATCAAGCACCATTTATTATGACACTCCTTAAAGTTTTCCAACAAGGTCAAGGCTTGGCTTAAGTGTTTCAGAACCTTCTTCCCATTTAGCTGGGCAAACTTCACCTGGATTGTTGCGAACATATTGAGCCGCTTTAACTTTGTTAATAAGTGTGCTTGCATCACGACCGATGCCTCCAGCGTTAATTTCAACAGTTTGGATAACGCCATCTGGATCAATGATGAAAGTACCACGGTCAGCAAGACCTTCTTCTTCATTTAACACTTCAAAGTTACGAGAAACCACTTGAGATGGATCACCGATCATTGCATATTTGATTTTACCGATTTTTTCTGAGCTATCGTGCCAACCTTTATGTGTGAAGTGAGTATCAGTAGAAACAGAGTAAACTTCAACTCCAAGAGCTTTTAAGTTTTCATATTCGTTTTGTAAATCTTCAAGCTCAGTTGGGCATACGAAAGTGAAATCTGCTGGATAGAAGCAGAATACGCTCCATTGACCTTTTAGGCTTTCGTTTGTTACATCGATGAATTCACCATCTTTGAATGCTTTTGCTGCGAAAGGTTTTACTTCAGTACCAATTAATGACATGTTAATATTCCTCCTAAATGTGTTTGAACAACTATTAAATACTTTCAATAATTGTTCTAATTTTATATAAATTATCAAATAGAATTTGCTTTTAGTCAAGTGAAACGATTATATCTTTTTAATAAAAAATAATGTAAGTGTTTTCTTTGTTATATTGCAAGAGGTATCATAATTCAAATTGTAAATAGTAGAAGAGTATATCCTTAGTTAAGCCTTGGAATTCACTTGTATTTCTCACTCTAAATGAGAAAACAGTTGTCATCCTTGAAATCGTGTTATCAACGAAATTTAAATGACCGATAAGGATTTGTAACATCACTAGAATTCCCAAAATCAAATAACTTAAACAAGGATTGCTACTATAATTGAAGGTGAAACTTTTTCCAAAGTATTTCGTAAAATAGACAAAAGGAAAAAAGTAGGAGGAATAAGATGTTTTCAGAGATAAATAATAAGTTAATTGAGATAAAAGGAGATTTACGTAAAAAACAAAAATTTGAAGCTCAAATAGAGGATTTCCAAAAAGAATATAAAGTGGTTGAGGAGAGAATTGCCCAGCTGCAAATTGTCTACAAATCAGAAGAAAAAGATGTTACTCAGCTTGAAAAAATGACTCTGAAATATTTTTTTGCTTTATTATCCGGAACAAAGGATGAAAAACTTTCAAGGGAAAAGCAGGAACTGATTGCTGCTAAGCATAAACTGGAAGAAGCAAACAAAACAAAATCGGAAATAAATAAGGCTATTCTTGATCTGAAAACTAAATTACATATGTTAGACAACATAGAATCTAGATACAAGCAACTTCTTTCTGAGAAAGAGAAAATGATTAAAGCAAGTCATTCCCCTCATGCAGATAAAATGTTTGAACTGAGTGAACAAGAGGGGATTCTTACAGCCTATATACGAGAGTTAGAAGAAGCTATAGTTGCTGGAAAACGCGTAAAACATGATCTTTCGGAAGCTAAAACTTCTTTAGAAAAAGCAAGTAACTGGGGAACATTTGATATGTTCGGCGGTGGGTCAATCTCTAGTTTTGTAAAACACCAACACCTGGATGAAGCTGAAGCCAACATCCATAAAGCTCAAACAAGTATGCGGTATTTTCAAAAAGAACTACTAGACATACAAGAAGAAGCACATCTCGAAATTGATATCTCAGGCATGCTTAAATTTGCCGATTTCTTTTTTGATGGCTTCCTCGTAGATATGATGGTTCAAGGAAAGATTAACGACTCTTTAGAACAAACAAAAAGCCAACTCACAAAGGTTAGTGAAATTTTATCGAATTTAACGAAACAGTTTGAGGCGAGAAAAGGTGAGGTAAAAACTATTCGTCACGAAAGAATGGAGTTAATTGAGAGTTTGTAGGGCTGTGGGATTCAATAATCTTTGGAACAGAAGTTTAAGGAACAGCAATCTTGTATGGATAAGATTGCTGTTTTTTTTGGATAAAAAAATTTTCATCGTGGTTATGTGGAATAAAAGAGTGAGTAATATTCAGGGGAAGTCTTTCGTAGTGAAGAAAGACAAAAGGGAGAGCGAAAAGCAGGGGAATGTCTTTCATAGTAGTGATGAAAGACAGAAGAGAGCAAAATAAGGGGAAATGTCTTTCATAGTGGTGATGAAAGACAAAAGGGAGAGCGAAAAGCAGGGGAATGTCTTTCATAGTGGTGATGAAAGACAAAGAAGAGAGCAAAATAAGGGGAATGTCTTACATAGTAGTGATGAAAGACAAAAGGGAGAGCGAAAAGCAGGGGAATGTCTTTCATAGTGGTGATGAAAGACAAAGAAGAGCAAAATAAGGGGAAATGTCTTTCATAGTGGTGATGAAAGACAAAGAAGAGAGCAAAATAAGGGGAAATGTCTTTCATAGTGGTGATGAAAGACAAAGAAGAGAGCAAAATAAGGGGAAATGTCTTTCATAGTGGTGATGAAAGACAAAAGGGAGAGCGAAAAGCAGGGGAATGTCTTTCATAGTAGTGATGAAAGACAAAAGGGAGAGCGAAATAAGGTGAAAAGTCTTTCATAGTAGTGATGAAGGACAATAGGGAGAGCGAAATCAAAGGAAAGAGTCTATCAAAGTAAAGTAAAGAGAAAGAATCAGTAAAATTCAAAAGAAAAGTCCCTCACTGTTAATGAAGGACAAAATTTTTAAAATACTATAGTAAGTTACTCATAAAAAGACCATTGTTGATTTCCTCTTATTTGTAGGTTTCCTCTTAGTACCCTATAAATTCTCTTTTTGGAATCTATTATTTTGCACCAATCGTGTATAACATTTGTTGTAATTTTCTTATCAGGAAAAAGAACCCTAAATTCATCCAAACATCGTATAATGGCAGTTGCAACAGTTTCTTCCTGCCCACATTCTTTGCACAAACAAGTTCTTCCGCTAATAGAAGAGAAAATGAGTTACAAGATATACATGTTATTCCTTTTCTTAATTGGTTATATTCATAGGCAGGTAAGAGAGTAAAAGGAGAGTCATTAATATGAAGTGATAGCAACTTATCAGCTAGCTTCAAATGCTTTTGGTCTAATTTTAAAGAGGTAAATTTATTGAGTTTCTTAAAGTATTGATTAAGTTGAGATGGATAAATAAACGGTTTGTTAAGAGGTGCTTGATATAAGGTGAATTCGGGATGAATGAAGACAACTGAGGCTTCTACAGATAGATGAAATCCCAGACTCTGAAGTAACTGACGTAACAGTGATTCAGTTCTATTTAGTTGAGTTAGTGGATTATTAACTTCTGATTTGGGTTGTTTATAAAGTCTATCAGAGTCGTAACAAAAATTTCCTTGATAGTTCTTTACCTCATAAATATAAATCATCTCAGGAAAAATAAGTAGGGAATCGATTTGGAACAAGGTGTTGTTGAAATTAAGAAGTAAATCATTTAGAATATAACATTCGGATTTTAGCTTTTCTAAATACTCATCAAATAGTGTTTCCCCCTCATATCCTTTTAGGAGATTTAAATAATGGAGTTTACTTTTGTCTGTTAAACTCATTCGCTTGTCTAAATATTCAAGAGCCAGTAATTCAAGTGATTTTCTTCGATTTTTGTAGATCATACTTCATTCACTTCCTTTCCTGTTATTTTGTTTCAAATCTATTATAGTAAGGATTATGTGAATTTTTCTAGTTATAAATCAAAACAATTCTAGAATATGATTCCTTCAACGGTTAACACATTAGTAGGATAAATCAATGTGAAGAACTTCACATTAAGGTTGTATAGTTCCATAATTTCATATGTTCATTATCATTAATTTCGTTCCACGTGAAACATTTTAGATAGCACAGGATTTCCCACCCTCAAAAAAGGGTATATAAAGAGAAAAAACTAAATGAGGGAATCAAATGAAGAAGAAGAAAAAATGGATAATTAGTGCCATTATAATCATAATTTTATCAGCAACCATGTTTTATCACAGAGTGAAGCCCCTTCCATCAGGACTTTCCTATCAAAGTCAGGTCCATACAATATCAGATCAAGATATTGATTTTTTATATGACCTCACGTATCAAAAGGATGGGGAAGAAGTGTATGATCACTCTATTTTTGACGAGGTATTTAAAACAATTCAGGAGGCGGAGCATTTTCTAATACTCGATCTTTTCTTAGTTAATGGGTATACAGATGGCAAACGTTCGTATCCAAAGCTAAGTGAAAGATTAACGAAATCGATTGAAAAACAAAAAGAGAAGTACCCTGATTTAAAGGTAGTTTTTATTACCGATCAAATTAATACTACATATGGATCTCACGAGGCCAAGCAAATCGATCCATTGGAGGATCTTGGTGTGGAAGTTGTTTATACGAACTTGGACCGATTACGGGATCCTAATCTTTTATATTCTGGATTTTGGAGAGCGACAATTAAGTGGTTTGGACAGGATGGAAACGGTTGGCTCCCAAATCCAATGGAAAAGTCTGCACCAGAAGTGACAGCACGTTCTTATTTGAAATTATTGAATATTAAAGCAAACCATAGAAAAGTGGTCATCACCGAAGATGCCGGTTTGATTTTATCTGCGAATCCACATGATGCCAGCGGGTTTCATTCCAATATAGGATTTAGAGTAAAAGGAGCTATCCTAAAAGATATGGTGAGAGCTGAAAAAGCAATAGCTGCATTTTCAGGTGGGGACTTAAACGCATTTCCTTCAAAGGTTGAGTTAAATGAGCAAATTACACCTTCTTCATTAGAAAAAGGATTATCATTGCATGCTCAAATTCTTACAGAAAGAAAGGTTCAAACCCATGTTGTAAATGCGTTGAATAAAGCTAAAAAAGAAGATAAGGTTTGGATCGGCATGTTTTATTTGGCTGATAGAGATATTATTAAAGGTATTGAGGATGCTGCAAAACGAGGAGTTACAATCAACATTGTATTAGATCCAAATCAAAATGCTTTTGGACAAGAAAAAATCGGTTTGCCGAACCTGCCTATTGCAGCAGAACTTCAAAATCTTGATTATGAAAATATTACCATTCGTTGGTATGCTACTAACAAAGAGCAATATCATTCAAAACTGATTTATATAAAAGGTCAACAGGAGTCAGTTGTCATAGGTGGTTCAAGCAATTTTACATCGCGAAATCTCGATGATTATAATCTAGAAGAAGGAATGAAAATCATAGCACCGACAGAAAGTAAGCTCATAGAGTCAGTTGATCACTATTTCAATCGAATTTGGAGCAATGAAGATGGTATTTATACAGTAGATTATGAGAAATATCAGGATCAGTTACCAGTGTTTAAATACATCATGTATATAGTTCAAAAAGTATTCCAGATGACTACTTATTAAGTTACTAGCGGTAACCGAGAGGCTTCACCATTTTTAACAGGAACAATTTAATGGGCAGGCATGTAGTATGTAATGATTATTTCATAAACCCGGTAATGGAAATTGTTGAACAGGCCTGCCAAAATCAGGTTTAATAGAGTTATATCTAGCAAAATTAATACATAATATATTTTATTGTGCATTTGCTGATGGTATTTTCCATGTGAGATCTTGCTTTCTTTCACAACGTCATAATAAACATATACAAAAACAGCATTGGGGAGGAATCTGCATGGATGTTTCAGTAAGCGTTTTAGGAGCAATAAGTGCCTTGACCATTGCGATTGTGTTAATACTAAAAAAAGTGCCACCTGCTTATGGAATGGTTGCCGGAGCCTTGATCGGAGGGTTGATTGGTGGCGTTGATATTACAAATACAGTGAATTTAATGATAGCGGGTGCAAAAGATATTATTCCGGCAGTATTGAGAATAATGGCTGCGGGGATTCTGGCAGGTGTTTTAATTGAATCTGGTGCAGCTTCAGCGATAGCAGAAAAGATTGTCAAAAAGTTTGGAGAATCACGAGCGCTCTTAGCGTTGGCTGTAGCGACAATGATTTTGACAACTGTCGGGGTTTTTGTAGATGTAGCTGTTATTACTGTTGCACCAATTGCGTTAGCTATTGCTAAGCGGGCACATCTTTCTAAGACTGCTATTTTACTAGCGATGATTGGTGGAGGAAAAGCAGGAAATATCATGTCACCAAACCCAAATGCAATTGCGGCATCTGATGGCTTTAATGTACCGCTGACATCGATTATGTCGGCAGGAATCATACCGGCTATTTTTGGTCTTGCAGTAACGTATTATTTAGCAAAAAAGGTAGCAAAAAAAGGCTCTGTTGTCATGGACCAAGATGTTGAAGTCTCAGATATGGCAAAAAAACCTTTATTTGTGACGGCTATGATTGGACCACTCATTACAATTATTTTACTAGCGTTAAGACCATTATTTGATATTAATATTGACCCAATGGTTGCCCTGCCTATAGGAGGTATTATTGGTGCAATTGCGATGAAAAAGACCAGGGAACTTAATGATTATGCCGTTTCAGGATTAAGTAAAATGTCTGGAGTTGCGATTATGTTATTAGGAACTGGAACATTGGCTGGGATCATCGCTAATTCTGAGTTGAAGGATGTTTTGATCAATGGATTAAGCTCATCTGGCTTGCCGGCATATTTATTGGCACCTGTATCCGGAATTTTCATGTCTGCCGCAACAGCTTCAACAACAGCGGGGACAGCTGTGGCAAGCGGTGTTTTCAGTAGTACTATCTTAGGTTTGGGAATTTCAGCATTAGCGGGGGCTGCCATGATTCATGCAGGTGCAACAGTGCTTGATCATTTGCCGCACGGAAGTTTCTTTCATGCAACAGCAGGGAGTGTCAACATGGAAATTAAAGAGCGCTTAAACCTCATGCCATATGAATTTTTGATTGGTTTAACGCTTGCGGTCATTTCCACCCTCATATTCGGAGTGTTTAAACTTTTTGGTTAACTATTTTTTTTAAAACGTTTTTAGAAAGGAGATCTAAAAGATGAAAATAGTCATTGCCCCCGATTCTTTTAAAGAAAGCTTATCTTCTATGGAGGCAGCTCTTGCAATAGAGCGAGGCTTTAAAATGATTTTTCCAAATGCCGATTATCATAAAGTGCCGATGGCGGATGGAGGAGAAGGTACTGTTCAATCTTTAGTTGATGCAACAAAAGGTTCAATTAAAGAAAGGATTGTGACGGGTCCACTTGGAAATCAGGTTAAAGCTTTCTTTGGTTTGATGGGTGATGGAAAAACGGCCGTTATTGAAATGGCTGCTGCATCCGGTTTGCATTTAGTTCCTGTTGAACAACGAAACCCATTAGTAACGACGACAAGAGGTACAGGAGAGTTGATCTTATCCGCCCTTGATTTAGGCGTAGAGCATATGATTATTGGAGTTGGTGGAAGCGCCACAAATGATGGAGGAGCAGGGATGGTCCAAGCGTTAGGTGGGAGATTACTAGATTCAGATGGAAACGATATAAAGGCAGGCGGTGGTGTGCTTTCGGAAATCTCCTCTATCGACTTGACAGGACTGGATCAAAGATTAACGAAAGTCAAAATTGAAGTAGCCTGTGATGTTGATAACCCATTAACAGGGCCTAGAGGTGCATCAGCAATATTTGGTCCCCAAAAAGGAGCAACACCTGAAATGGTCCAATTGCTTGATCAGAACCTAACTCACTTTGCCGATGTTGTTGAGGCATCTCTTGGAAGATCCTTTCGAAATATAGAAGGGGCAGGTGCTGCTGGGGGTCTTGGAGCGAGTCTAGTAGCTTTTTTGAATGCTGAACTAAAAAGAGGGATTCAAATTGTCCTTAATGCAGTGAATTTTGATGAAGTAGTAAAAGACGCGACTCTCGTTATAACGGGTGAGGGGAGAATTGATTCTCAAACTATTTATGGAAAAACTCCTATCGGTGTTGCAAAGGCAGCTAAAAAGTATGGTGTACCTGTGATTGGTGTAGCAGGCTCTCTATCGAAAGATTGTGATGGTGTATATGAACATGGTATTGATGCTCTTTTTAGCATTGTGCCAGGTGTTACCACACTTCCAGACGCCTTTGAACATGCTGCTGTTTACATGGAAATGACAGCAAAAAACATTGCTGCAACTATGAAGGCTGCGAATAAATGAAATAGGAGAACCCAAAGGAATTGAATCCTTCGGGTTTGATGTGTGAAGAGTTACTAGCTTTATTTCGATTGGCCATGATACCACGTGTAAAATGTGCCAGCCTCTTCTTTGGAAAGGCCATATAGTCTACTTTCATGCATTGGTTTGGCTCTATTAAGAAAAACAAGTGTAGCAACATTAAATTTCCGCTGTAACCAAGAGTGTTTAATCGTGATTTGCTGAATTCGTTCGTGATGTGTAACAAATGTTTCATTCATAAATCCGCCTTTTCTTATTTGAACAGTTTTTCCATGGCGAATATAGCTTGTGAACCAATAATCAAGGATTCTTGAAGTAACAGACAGGACAAATACAATGGCTACTATCCATAGCATTTCTCTTTTAAAAATGGCCAACCCAATGATTGATAAAATTGTTAAATAATAAGGATGAAGAAGCTTGAGCCACAGAACTTTAATCGGAAATCTTTCCATACGCTCTTCAATGACATATTGAGGCAGCATGGTTTGCAGGATTTGATAAGCTTGTTTTTTAGGCATAAAAGGATATAAAGAACTTGTATCCTGGTCATTTCCATCCTCAGATCCTCCTGCACTAATTAGCTTCACTTCAACAAGCCTAAGTAAACGTTTTAAGAGGGATTGTTCTACAACAACAGCTTGAACCCGATGTTTAAGGATTGAATAACTAACAACATTCCCCATTCCTTTTTCAATATAGATTCTATCCTTATCATCACTAACCACAAAGTTACCGTATTTAGTAAAGGTTTTAAACAACCCAAATAAGACAGATAGAATCATAGCTATTATCAGTATAATAATAAGCATCCACCAATGAATGAGTAAATAATCGAACGCATTTTTGGCTGAATCTTCAATGTGAAAAAGCTCTGCCAAATTAAAATACAGGGCACTTAATAAAGGGAAGAAGGCCAAAAAGCTAAGCGATGTAAATGAAGCCTTTATTAAGTCTTTTTTATTCGATTGAAAATGGATAGTTCGTTCAATAACTGGTTTTTGTTCTTCATCAAATTGATCCTGTGGTTGTTCTAAAAGAAGGAGAATTTGACATTTCTCTTTAGCTGTAATAACAGGAAAAGTAAAGTTTGCATATTCTCCGCTTGTACCTGTTTCTAGGGTTAGAGACGTAAGCCCGAACCAACGATGGATAAATGTTGTATTTGATTTATGGTTATGGATACTGCTAAAAGGAACGGTTCTTTGTGATTTAATAAATACCCCTTTACGTTCAATGACTGAATTCTGAGTAACCTCATATTGACAGAACATCCACTGTAAAATGGTCCAAATAAGAGTGAAAATACAAACAATGATAAATATGTACCTTCCCCATACAACCCACGTAGCTGTAGATGTTGCTTTAAATATAAATAAGATAAGAACAATTCCTACGGAACCTTTTATGAATGAAATAAGGTCTACCGCTATCATCGCAGGATGGTAACGTTTAGTTGTTGGTTGCATGTTCTTTATCTCCTTCACCATTCTCTGGATCTTTTATTTTAGCAAAAGTAGCAATTTGTGCTTTTAATAGATGTGCCTCTTCTGAGGGAATGGCTGGGATAACATGATTTGAAGTTGTTGTACCAACCTCAATATTGTAAAGCATATGTCGACGCATAATCGGACCTTGTTCTGTGCGCACATATTCTACCTTTTCCATGGGGATCAATATATGTTGCTGGTTCCATCTTCCATGTTTTAGCTGAATAAACTCTTGATCAATTTCATAACGCCAGGTTCGTTGTAGATAGACAGGTTCAATCAAAATAGAATAAATACTTGATAGAATAGCAAGCCCGCCTAAACAATATAGTACAATACTTACCCAGCCATACCAGTCAAATCGTTCAGAGCAAATAATTAGAATGGCGATGATAACGAGTGCAATGGTATGACCGATCGTATTAGACATTCTCCACACCTTCACAGCATTAGGAGAGATCTCTCTTTTCGGCTCATTAATATTGATATACAATGATCTTCACCTCCATAACATATACGAGATATACAGGAAAATAGTTTCATAATTATTGGGATATATGTGTAAAACAGGTTATTCTATAAGTTGTAAGGATAATAATGTAAATATAAAGGTGATTGACACTAGGAGGAATGTGTAATGAGTATGACACTTGGCAATAAGGTTGTTTTAGTAGGAACTGGGGCGGTTGGATCAAGCTATGCCTACGCGTTGATGAACCAAGGGGTTAGTGATGAAATTGTCCTTGTCGATTTAAATGAAAATAAGGCAAAAGGTGATGTGATGGACCTGGATCATGGGATTGTCTATGCACCTAATGCAATGAATATAAAATTTGGTTCTTACGAGGAGTGTAAAGATGCTGCACTTGTCGTCATATGTGCGGGAGCAGCACAAAAACCGGGTGAAACACGATTAGATTTAGTAAGTAAAAATGTAAACATCTTTGAATCCATCGTGAAGCAAATTATGTCATCCGGATTTAACGGCATATTCCTTGTTGCAACAAACCCGGTAGATATCCTTGCATATGCAACATGGAAGTTTTCGGGATTGCCAAAAGAGAGAGTAATTGGTTCAGGAACAATTCTGGACTCAGCAAGATTTCGTTATTTATTAGGAGAAGAATTTGATACAGCTCCAACTAGTGTACATGGATATATTATTGGCGAACACGGAGATTCTCAATTGCCGGTATGGAGTTCAGCAAATATTTCCGGAACACCTGTAGCACCAAAGTTATCAGAGCAGCGACAGGGAGAAATTGCTGTACAGGTAAGAGATGCTGCTTATAAAATCATCGAATCGAAAGGTGCAACATATTATGGTATTGCAATGGGATTAGCAAGAATAACAAGAGCGATATTAAGAAATGAAAATGTTGTTTTACCTGTTGGTGCTCTCCTGGAAGGTGAAAATGGTCATAGGGATGTTTTCATTGGTATTCCGTCTGTTATAAATCGTAAGGGAATTAAAAAGGTCGTTGAACTGGAATTAACAGATGATGAAAAAGCAAAGTTTGCAAACTCTGTAAAAACACTAGAAGATATTCAAGCACAGATTTGGATATAAAAGCAAAAGAACGATCTTAACATTTAATTAATCGTTAAGATCGTTCTTTTAATCTGACTTCATGATCATGATAAGTCAGCAACTATTAATTACTCTAAGTTTATTATTTAAGCTGTAAAATTACCGTCATAGCTTAACATAACAGCTGATTTTACTGCATCCATATCAGATATATTATTGATAAATCCTAAATCTTCGTCTTTAACACGAATTTCGTATGTGACTTCATAGTCGTGGCCAGGCATGACAGATTTAGATTTTACTGAATATTTTCTAGAGCTCTCAGATACAACATGTTCGATTGAATTTTCGACATGTAGGTCACTATATTTCACAATTAATAAATAAGGATTTTCAATTTTAATTTTGTTAATAAAAATGATCAGTACAGCTCCAATTAGGATAGAACCAATCACAACTAGAGGGATAAATCCTGCTCCACATAAGATACCTGAAACGATAGCCCAGAAAATATAGACAATATCCATTGGATCTTTAATTGGTGTACGGAAACGAACAATTGATAATGCACCGACCATACCGAGTGATAAGAGGACATTTGAAGAAATCCCCATAATGATTAAAGCTGTAGCCATCGACATGATGATAAGAGATATATTAAAGGTGTGTGAGTAAATAACACCTGAAAAAGTTTTCTTATATACAAAGTAGATAAACAATCCTACAAAAAAAGCTACTAATAACCCGATAAGGGAATCTACAATTGAAAAACTGCTTGTTTTTTCTAAAATACTTGATTTAAAAATATCATTAAAAGATACATTTTCCATTCTTTTTCCTCCTAAAATTCTTTTCCATTTATTCAATTACTCATTGCCTGTGCTTATCCATACATTCGACTAATTTGGTATTTAGAATAAGCACCTGCTCTTAAGTTGTTGACTTGTAATAGTTGCTTAATAACTAATGGTAAAAATTCATCATACTTTACTTCGAGCACCACAATATCAGGATCGGTGTCAATCATTGCCAAGTTCGGATTCAGCACATCATTATTTCGAAAGCTTGTTCGAATAGAGCAGTCAAAAGTAACTCGAACATTTCCATATTTATAAATAAATACTTCTCTCTCATAATCAACGACTGTAAGTGGTTTTAGTTGGGAAAGGTTCATTTGATAATATAATTCCTGGATAAGAGGTCGTGAATCATGTTCCATCCAGGCTATATCTCCAAACCTTATTTGTTCATATTCTTCAGAAGTTATACGACATTTTTGTTTGTATGTTAAGTTATTTCGTTTGCTCTTTTTCTCTAAATTCAGATATGAGGTGTTAAAATCGTATAATCTTACCCGAAATTTATCACGCTCATAATAGCCTTCTTTTTTCTGATTTAATACTTTATTTTCAAAGTTATCGAAGTAAACACTTCGAATAGAATACTTCCCGTCACTCTTTGCATGAGGGTCTACTTCCATATAGTGTTTTAGCTTATTTCTAAGCAGAAACACTTCTCTCTGTGTCATTTCATGCTTTAATTCTCGTCTACCCTTTGAGCCATTAAGGGTCATCGCCTTCATCATTTTTTTCTCTCCTTTTTTGTCTCAACTTCTGTGTTCACATTATTAGGGATAAACCTTAAACAAACCTTAAAAGGTGAAAAAGAATTCAAAAAAAAGAAGATTACGGTTTTGTAATCTCCTTTTTAGGTAGCTTCACTTTAAAAGTAGTTCCTTTATGTTGATTTTGATTAACGGTAATCGTGCCATTATGTTTAGTTACAATCCAGTGTGCAATGGACAGCCCTAAACCGGTACCGCCTGTGTCACGGGAACGGGCACGATCTTCACGATAAAAGCGGTCAAAGATGTATTTCATGTTTTGTTTTTTAATGCCAATGCCGGTATCTGTCACTTCTAGAACGATTTTATTGTCTTCAACATAGGTTTTTACACCAATGCTATCTTGTTCTGCGGTGTATTTTAATGCATTATCAAGCAAAATAACTAAAAGCTGGTGAAGTCTTTGTTCGTCTGCTTCTATGTTTATTTTGCTATTCAGTTTTAACCAAAGATGCTTGTCCTGTGATTCTGCAATGTCTATATAAGGTGTACAAACATTGTTAACAAAGGAATCTACATCGATCACTTGCTTAACAAGCTGTGTTTCAGCTGAATCAGCTCTTGCTAGAGTTAACAAGTCAGAAGTCAGTTTGGATAATCTTCTTGTTTCTGACAGACTCAGGGCAATATTCTCAAACTTGTTCATAATTTTTTCCTGAGGTTCTGTGAGTAATAACTCTAATTTATTTTGAATAATCGTCAAAGGTGTTCTCAATTCATGTGAGGCATTTTCAACAAACTCTGTTTGCTTGTTCCAAGATTGAATAATAGGCTTCATCATTCTCTTTGATAAAACGAAACTTGCAGAAATTGATAGAATAACAAAGACAGAGGAACAGAGAATTATGAGATTTCCAAAGTTATGGATGATTGTTTGCTCTGCATCAGTGTTGATGAAAAGTTGAACATATTCGACATCATCATTCTCGTTTGGGTCTTTGAAAACAATGTATCGGAAATCATATAATTCATTAAGTGTTATATTTGTAATCACATCTAAATTTTCAGTATCCAATTCATAGTCTTGTAAATAATTTTCATATAAAGATGTTCCTATTTGATCTTGGTTGATGATTTCTCCATTTTCATTCCAATTCACCATCATAATTCGAGGGTTTGGAAAATTTCTTTTTCTTTCGTCAGGTGGAAATTCCCGATCAAGCTTGTTTTCATGCTTAGGAGAATTCAGTCCTAGTGTTTGATTTTCCAGTATCATCGATTTAAATTCTGTTAATTCCTCGTCTGTTTTGGTAAAGAGGGTTGTTTGGACCTGCCCATAAATAATAAAGCCAAAGATCGTAAAAATAACGGTAAAGGCGATAAGGTTTAATACCATAAATTTAAGTTGTTCTTTACGGAAAATTTTCTGCTTAAACATTGCCTTCACCATTCTCAGTTAGCATGTAGCCTAGACCGCGGAATGTTTTGATGTATCGATCATAGCCGAATTTTTTTAAGGACTTCCGGACATTGCTGCAATAAACCTCAACAACAGTAGTAGATGTATCAGATTCAAATCCCCATATTCGATCAAAAATTTGCTCCTTTGTGAGGATCGTATTTTTGTTGTTGATTAAATACTCCAGAAGATCATACTGTTTTCCATTTAGTTTTACAGTCTCATCTTCAATATAAGCTGTTTTGTTTTTTAGGTTCATTTTTAACTCTTTGAAGGAAATGACATGTTCCTTTAAATCTCCGCCAGCTCTTCTGACAATGGCCTCCAAACGTAAAAGTAATTCTTCCCGGTGAAAAGGTTTCACAAGGTAATCATCAGCGCCTACCTTAAAGCCTTGAATTTTATCATCGATGCCGTCTTTTGCGGTTAACATAATAACAGGCGTTTTAATCTGGTTCTTTCTTAGTTCTTGAAGGACTTCATAGCCATTCATATTAGGAAGCATGATGTCTAATATGATGCAGTCAAAGATATTTTGCTCAGCTAAATAAAGTCCTTCTTCTCCATCAAAAGCCTGTTCTGCCTCAAACATTTCTTTTGTTGTTTCTTTAATTGTTTCCGAGAGATATTTGTCATCTTCTATGATTAATAATTTCATTTTTGATCACCTCTATTATATTAATTACTTTTTAAAATAGCCTTAGTAAAATTTATTGCTTTATAAGAAGTATAGGGAGTGGTTGATTTCCGCTACAGGATGCTCCCTTTCCGTGGGGCGTGCAGTGATCCTCCTCGACACTTTGCGTCTGCGGGGTCCCACCTGCAGCGCTGCTCCCACAGGAGTCTCGCACCTTTCGCTCCAATCAACCTAAATAGTTTTTTATGCATAGAATATGAACCTTAAAGAAAATCATTTTATAAAAACTAAGAATAGATTTGATTATAGATCCAAATTTAGTTGAAATGCAAAATTATTTTGAAAAGATATTTTTAAGGTTTTATTAAGGTTCGTACTTAATAATGTAACTCACAAGGGAACCAATCCTTTTAGAGAGATAAGGAGATGAAGGTATGAAGAAAAAATCAACTTATTATAAATTAGCTGCAACTTTATTAAGTACAACCTTGTTATTTGCATGTACAAATAATGACACGACAACTGTCACAAGTGAGACAGAGGCAGAAACAGCAGGTACTAGTGCAGTAGTGAATACAGATGTAAGTAAACTGGTTAGTGAGGCTGTTTCCTATAAAGAGGATGATAGCTATACAGATTGGAAAAACGAGGATCCAACGTACATTGAATTAAATGGAACAGAGGCAGACTTTGATTCATCAGCTGCGGTTCTTTTTGATAATAATGTGCTAACGATAAAAACAGGTGGTACTTACGTGTTGAGCGGGCAATTGGATAATGGACAAATTGTTGTAGACGCGGAAGACAAAAATACCGTAAAACTGATCTTAAATGGAGTGAACATTCAATCCTCAACTAGTTCAGCTATTTATGTGAAGAATGCAGAAAAAACAACAATTTCACTTGTGGAAGGTACAGAAAATACCGTAAGTGATGCAGAGAAGTATGTTTATGAAGATTCATCTGAAGATGAGCCAAATGCGGCCATTTTCAGTAAAGATGATCTTACAATCAATGGAACAGGATCGTTAATTGTTCACGGAAATTACAATAATGGAATTGCAAGTAAAGATAAGTTGAAAATTACTGGTGGAACAATTGACATTCATGCAGTTGATGATGGAATCATGGGACGAGATCTTGTTGCAGTAAAGGAAGGGACAATACAGATTGAAGCAGGTGGAGATGGAATCAAGTCCACAAATGATGAAGATGCATCAAAAGGAACCATTGCACTTGAAGGTGGCGCATTTGATATTACATCTGGTAACGATGCTATTCAATCAATTGCATCATTATGGATAACAGATGGTACGTATACAATTAAATCCGGAGAAGGAAGTCCACAAACGATTAGTAATCATGAAGAAAGAATGCCTGGAATGCCTGGGCAAGAAACAAGTACAACTGCCACAACAACTGAAACAGAATCTGAAAGCTATAAAGGATTAAAAGCATCTGTTGATATTGCAATAGGTGGAGGAAGCTTTACGATTGATTCTGAGGATGATGCAGTCCACAGTAATCAACATGTTACATTAACAGGTGGTGAATTTACGATCTCTACCGGTGATGATGGAGTTCACGCTGATTCATCTGTTGCCACAACAGGTGGCAGTATCGACATCACAAAAAGTTATGAAGGAATTGAAGGGGAAAACATTACAATTATAGACGGTGAAATTCAGCTTACATCAAGTGATGATGGATTTAATGTTGCTGGAGGAAATGATGCTTCAGGTATGGATATGCCTGCAGCTGCAGCTGAAGGTAGTGGGACATTACAAATAAATGGAGGTTATATATCTGTAAATGCAGAAGGTGATGGACTGGATTCCAATGGTTCCATATCCATGAAAGATGGAATTGTGATCGTCAATGGTCCGACAGAAAATATGAACGGTCCGGTGGATTACGATAGTAGCTTTAACATAACAGGTGGTTTTATTGTAGCAGTAGGAAGCTCAGGTATGAGCCAAGCACATTCTGAAGATTCTTCACAGACAGGTGTCTTAATGACTTATCCTGAAATGCAGTCAGCTGGTACAATGATTCATCTTGAAGATAGTGATGGGAAAAATATAGTAAGATTCACACCAGCTAAAGACTATCAAACGGTCTTTATTAGTTCACCTGAATTAACAAAAGATGCTTCATATACGCTTTATTCTGGAGGAACATCAACCGGGGAGGAAGCAAACGGCCTATACACGGATGGAAAGGCTGAAGGTGGAACAAAGGTAATAAACTTTACGATCTCTGAAACTGTCACATGGTTAAATGAATCCGGTGTAACAGAAGCAGCTGCTAATGGTCCTGGAGGAAGTGGAGCACCTGGAAGTGGTGATCAGGCCCGACCTGATATGGGAAATCGTGATGATATGTTTTCTGATTTAGATGAGGAGACAAGACAAAAGATGCAGGAGATCATGGAACAACAAAGAAATGGTACAATAACGCAGGAAGAAGCTCAAGAACAGCTGAAAGAGCTTGGTATAGAGATGCCTGAAAGAGGCGCACCGCCAACTGAACAATAAACAAACCAAGGCAAAGAGTAGAGTGTTAATCCTCTACTCTTTTTACATATCATTTACTCTTTGTATGGATCAATCGTCTGAATGGTGCCATCTTCGTTGTAATGAAGTTCTGAGTATTTCACACTTCGTTTATGGTTCACACCATCTGATAATGAAGAATCATGATAGAACAAATACCACTTATCCTCAAATTGAACAATGGAATGGTGTGTTGTCCAGCCGATTACAGGAGTAAGAATTTTCCCTTTATAGACGAAAGGGCCTTGTGGGTTTTTACTCATGGCATACACAATATAATGAGTTGTACCTGTTGAGTAAGAGAGGTAGTAATAACCATTATATTTATGGACCCAAGCTCCTTCAAAAAATCGTCTATCTTCATCACCCGCTAAAATTGGATCTCCATTTTCATCAACAATTGAGATCTCTTGGGGTTTTCCTTTAAAGGAAAGCATATCTTCTGATAACTCAGCTACAATTGGCCCTAGTGCTGGTTCTTCTGCAGCCGGTTCTTTGCCATTTGGATCAAATGTACCTGTTTTCCACTTTTCAAGCTGGCCACCCCAAAGACCGCCAAAATAAACATAAGCTTTGTTGTCGTCATCTACCAAAACAGCAGGATCTATACTAAAGCTGCCAGGTATGTAGTTTTCTTGTGGTGTGAAAGGACCTGCAGGATTATTGCTTGTTGCTACACCTAGTCTAAAAATTTCATTTTGGTCCCGTGCCGGAAAAAATAAATAATAGGTGTCGTTTTTATAAGCAGCATCAGGTGCCCAAAGCTGTTTCTTTGCCCATGGAATATCCTTTAGATGAAGAACTTCACCATGATCAACACATGGAGAATCAAAATTGTCCATTGAAAGAACATGATAATCCTCCATTTTATACTGATCCCCATTATCATTCGATGGTTCGTCATGATCAAGGTCATGGGACGGATAAATATACAGTTTCCCCTCAAATACATGTGCTGATGGATCTGCTGTGAAAATATGTTCCACAATCGGTTTATTTGGCTTTGTTTTCGTTTCCATTTGATTACCCCTTATACAGAAAGATTAGTAAGCGCTTAACACATCTATTATATCAATGTCTTTCTAGTAGGTGAGTAATAAATCTATTATTTTTCAAAAAATCAAAAAAGAGGACAATGTCCCCTTCATAATGTTTATAAAGCACTCTTAATCACATTTTTATCATACATAATTGATAGAACTGCAAAGATAGAATACAAGACTGTGTATAGCCCCATGACAATTAACATTGGTGTCCAAACCTCTGTTCCGAATAAGAACCAGCCTGATTGTACAGCAAAGTAGCTATGCAGAAGGCCAATGATTAGTGGAATTCCAAAATTATAAACCTGTTTTACCTGAATCCCTTTTAGTAGGTCGGTTTGAGTAAAGCCAAGCTTTCGCAAGATTGTATAATTTGGTCTTTCATCTTCACTTTCATCCATCTGCTTGAAGTAAAGGATACATCCGGATGTGATGAGGAAGGTTAACCCTAAGAAGCCAACAATAAACATAATAAGGCCCATTTGATTTTTCTGACTGTTGCTTAAATTAAGCTGTGAATCATGATCCTCACTTTCGTCAAAGCCAAGGTCATTAAATAAATCGTTTGCTGCTTGGATATCATCTTTATTTATTAAACTGATTCCAATATATTGACTTGATTCTCTTTGAATATCCTTGACAAGGTCCTTTTCAATTTGCTGGAACGTAGATTCATCAACGATGGCAGTTGGTAATCCGCCACTAGTGAAGTACCAGGAAACTGGATATGCCTTCTCAAGACCCAAGTATTGTTGTTCAATTTCATCTTTTTTACCAACAAACGTAATTTCACCAGAGTTTTTTAATCCCATAAAACTTTGAAGAAGATCATTATAACCTGTAAAGACCGTTTCATCTGATGAAACATCAATACCTTCAATAAATTTATCACTCACAACAGGTATCTGCATAGAATTGGGATCAGTATTTAATCCCTCAAGCTTCGTATTCATGATATTACCCACATTAACATTTGCTTGAAGAACAGGGATTAATGTTTCTTCATGCTCTATATTCTGCTCTGTTAATTTTTGTTTAAATAATTCTGCATCTTTTTCAATCGTAAAGGAAAAATCGTCAGGAACATTGTTAATAGCCATCTGTTCAGCTGAATAATAAGAGATATAACTGAGTGATAATAATCCGATGGCAAGGGCAGAAACTGTTGTGATAATTGTTAATAACATGGCATTTGACCTCATCCGAAACATAATAGAAGAAAGAGACAACACTTCATGGATATTCAGATATCCTTGTTTTTTCTTACGTATCACATTGGCAATAAAACGAACAGAGCCTTTGTAAAATAGGTAAGTTCCAATAATAACGGAACCAAGGATAAACACCATTGCTAAAAACAATGCATTCATTGATGTAAAATCTCCATCGAATAATTTCGAGGAGACATAATAGCCTGAGATAACAAGAGTCAACCCGAGAATACCAATTAGAATTTCAACTACAGAGATCTTCTTCACTTTTCCTTCTGATGAAGACGTTACTTTAAAAAGTGACAGGATGCTCTGTTTCTTTATAAAAAGGAAGTTCATTGCCATAATGACAAGGTAGATGGCACTAAAAACGATAATTGTTTGGATAAAAGCCTGTGTGGAAAAGCGAAGTGATGCGACGCTTTCTACGGCAGTGACTTTAAATAAGATCAGTGTAATCAGTTTTGAAAAGGAAAACCCTATAAATATTCCAACAATTAATGAACTGAAATATAAAATTATATTTTCCATACTTAATATTCGAAAAATCTCTTGTTTGGTCATTCCAATTAATTGAAATAAACCAATTTCTTTACTTCGTCTTTTAATAAAGATGGTATTTGCATATAAGAGAAAAACACCGACAATGGCAACAAGTAGAATCGAAGCCGATTTAATAGCGGCTCCACCTTTAATAGATCCCTTTGCAGCATCCATGGCAGGATCATACTGTAAAGTAACAAATGAAAAGTATAGAGCAACCGTGAAGATTAAGGCAAATGCATAGAGAGAGTAATTTTTAATATTTTTCTTTAAGTTACGAACAATTAGTTGATTAGTGCTCATATTGTACACCGCCTAGAACACCTTGGGTTTTAATAATGTCTTTAAAGAACTCTTGTCTTTCCTGGACACCTTTATGCAATTGGGTGTAAATTTGGCCATCTTTAATAAAGATAACTCTGTGACAAAAGCTTGCTGCAGTTGGATCATGTGTAACCATAACGATCGTTGCTTTACGCTTTTGGTTTAACTCACTTAGCTTTTGCAATAAATCTGAAGCCGATTTTGAATCAAGTGCACCCGTAGGCTCATCAGCAAAAATAATACTAGGGTTGTGAACAAATGCCCTTGCAGCAGATGTACGTTGTTTTTGTCCGCCGGAGATTTCATTTGGATATTTGTTATGCAGTTCATGAATTCCAAGTTGTGTAGCTAAAGCTTCAAACTTTTCATTTGCTTCTTTTCGTGGAGTTTTTGTAATTGATAATGGCAATAATATATTTTCCTTCACTGTTAAAGTGTCGAGTAGGTTATATTCCTGAAAGATAAATCCAAGATGATGCTTCCGAAATTCAGCCAATTGCTTCTCTTTCATTTTTGTCATTTCTTTTCCTTGTATGAATATTGTGCCATCACTCACACGGTCAATTGATGAAAGAACATTAAGTAAGGTTGTTTTTCCAGATCCTGAAGCACCCATGATGCTGACAAATTCACCTTCTTGAATACTAATATCTATTCCTTTTAACACTTCCTGTTTATTGAACTTATTTCCAAAGCTTTTATGAATTTTCGTAGCTTCTAATACTTTCATTGTAAAAACTCCTTAACTTAAAAATGATACTTTCATTATAAAAAGGGAGAGAAACCATTTCCTTCGATTAAGCTAACAAAATAAAAAAGCATGTGACAATGTTGTCACATGCCCATCACATCTATAAATTCATTTCTCTTTGAAAAGATCAGTGTAAAGGTTGTCCCAACATATAATGTCGACTCTACCTCTATATGAATATGCAAGGTTTGGGCTACCTTTTTAGCTAAATATAAGCCCATTCCAGTAGAAGATTGATCAGAATGATTGGTAGTAGAAGTGAAGCCTTTGTCAAATATACGTGAAATATCTTTTGGATCAATACCCCGGCCGGAGTCAGATATTTGTAGGATGACCTGATTGTTTTCGGTAAGGCTTTTTACAATAATATCTGAGTCTTCACTATACTTAACAGCATTAGTTAAAAGCTGTCTCAATATAAAGGCAAGCCACTTTGCATCTGTTAACACTTCGGTTGTATTTAAGTTAAGATCAAAACCTATCCTTTTTTGTATACACCAGGTTTGTAAAGTCTTGATTTCATCAAAAAGTAACTGCTCTAAATCAGTTTTTTCTATATGTAAGTCATTCTCGATAAAACTTATTCTTTTTTGATGAAGCTGCTGATCCAGTAATAAATGAATTCTTAGCCACTCATATGTTACATCTGACTTGAGTTTTTGATCTTCAATCCTATCAAAAATCAAGTGCATAGCTGTTAACGGAGTTTTTACTTCATGAATCCATGACAGGAGCTCATCTTTTTCCTGCTCAAGAATTATTTTATTTTGAGAAGCTAATTGTTTTAATCTTTCTGTTTGTTCAGTGCTGCTTGTAGCAATGATCTCCTCAAAGGGCGTTTCAGGATTGGGTAAATCTGTTGAATCAAAGTTATTTTCCCGTTCTCGTAACAATTTATAAAATTTCGTTTCCTTGTTGTATCGGAAAATAAGAAAAATGATAAAAAGTAATGTGATAATAAAGACAATATAAAGTATGGGTTTAAGTGTCAGTACTGGATCAAGGTAAGCAACAAACAGGATGAGAAGCTGCATGACAAAAATGAACAGAATCCAACTAATTCTTTCAATTAAAAACTCTTTAATCATAGATGTCCTGTTCAATCGCACGATATCCTTGTCCTACCTTTGTTTCTATATTCTGTCCTAATCCTATCTCATCTAACCGTTTTCGAAGTCGATTGACATTAACGGTTAATGTATTATCACTTACAAATCGTTTATCATCCCATAAGCTATTGATGATGTTTTCCCGGCTGACAATATTGTTCTTATGTTGAATAAGAAGCTTTAAAATAAACATCTCATTTTTGGTTAATTCAATTGTTCCAGCCTCATTGAATACTGTGTTTTTTTCGAAATCAACAGTAGCATTACACCATGTTTTCACATTCGTTTGTTCTGTACTATAGTCATACACGCGACGTAAAATAGCTTGAATTTTCGCAATGAGAACATCGAAGTGAAAGGGCTTTTGAACAAAATCATCTGCCCCCAGCTGCATGGACATAACCATATCGGTCGGATGATCCCGTGACGATAAAAAGATAATGGGAACCTTTGAAACACTTCGAATCAATCGACACCAATGAAATCCATCAAACTTAGGCAATTGAATATCAATGATGACAAGGTCAGGCTTATGTTCAGTGAACTCCTGCATAACCTTATTAAAATCGTGAATTCCTTCCACATCATATGACCATCCGGCCAATCGCTCTTTGACCTCATGAAATAAAGACCTATCATCCTCAATTAACAATATTTTAAACACTGCTTTCACCACACTGACATAAATTTATCTGATAGGTAAAGTTTATAGTAAAAAATTCCTTTTTTCTATCATTATTGCTTTTGGTGAGGGGTGAAGGACAAAGTAGAGTGCATTTTAGCGTGAAAATGTCTTTCATCGAGGTGCTGAAAGACAAAGAGGGATGCGATGAAAGGAAAAATGTCTTTCATCGAGGTGCTGAAAGACAAAGAGGGGTGCGATGAAAGGAAAAATGTCTTTCATCGAGGTGCTGAAAGACAAAGAGGACTCCATTCAATGAAGAAACGTCTTTCATAAAGAGGTGATGACAGCCCTTCAAATAGAAAAAAGATGAAAAATAAGAAGGGCACAATATAGCACCCTCCTCAAACATGCTTAAATCTCAATATCTACCCCAATACTATCAAGTCTGCCAGACTCACGGATAAATGCTGCAACTGCTTGATGATCTTCGTTTGCAGAATATGCATCCAATGCAGCTTGATCCTCAAATCGAACCATAAGAATGACTTGATACTCCTTGCTTTTTTCAGCGAGGTTGAATCCTGCTTGAATTTCTACAAGCCCGGTTAATACCTCTTCTAATGCTTTAAAACGTTTGATGACTTCCTGAAGCTGTTCTTGTGTTGTTTCGTCACTGAATTTTAATAGAACTGTACGTTGAATCATGCTTTTCTCTCCATTCTAGTAAAAGTATCGTTGTTCATTTTACAGATTACCAAATCATATAGCAATCATAAGAAATCTAGTAAATTGGCATTATTTTAAATAGAACTATGTTTTTAACCGTTCCTATTAAAATATCCCTTCATATATTGCTACTAAACGATATGGAGGTGCTTGAATGTTTGGCTACTCAATGATTCAAATGGTTCATACTCATGCAGACAAGATGGACCAGCCATTAAGAGAACAGATTTTAAACCTTTATGAGCCACTAAAATATACACCAATCGTTTTTCACAAGACTATAGAAGATATAATTAAAAGAAAAAAGAAGGTACCGGTTATTATTGAATTTGAACAGGATCTATACGATAAAGGCTGTGAAGAATTAAATGGAACGATCCAAAAATGCCCTAATAGTAATATCAGACACAATTTTCCGCGGGTATCATGTAGTAGTGTTGACCTTACACCAAACACGTTAGGGGAATTACTCACAACTTGTCATGGTATAAAAAGAGTTCATTTAAACAGTGAAGTTCGCGCTTTACTTGATGTAGCAGTGCAATCAGCAAATGCCAGAAATGTTGTGAGAAATAATACTGTATTAACCGGAAAAGGAGTCAAAATTGCTATTATTGACACAGGAATTTATCCACATGAGGATCTGAAAGGGAGAATTACTGACTTCGTTGATTTCGTTAATGGCCGTACAGATCCTTATGATGATAATGGACATGGAACACACTGCGCAGGTGCAGCAGCAGGAAATGGAGCAGCTTCATCGCAAAAATATAGAGGAACGGCTCCTGAAGCTGATTTAGTTGGTATAAAAGTATTAAATAGTATAGGCTCAGGTTCTCTTGAATCGATTATGCAAGGAGTGGAGTGGTGCATTCAATACAATGAGCAACATCCTACAGATAAAATTGCTATCATTAGCATGTCCCTAGGTGCGACCGCTCAGCTATACAGTAATGAAAATAAAGATCCTATGGTTCAAATGGTTGAAGCTGCATGGCAGGAGGGTATTGTGGTATGTGCTGCAGCAGGAAATGAAGGACCTGAAAGTCAAACAATTGCTAGTCCTGGAATAAGTGATCAAGTCATTACGGTTGGAGCATTAGATGATAAAAACACCCCCGGCACAAAAAGTGATGATGTGATTGCGGGCTTTTCAAGTCGAGGTCCAACTATTTACGGAGTCGTTAAGCCGGATATTGTTGCTCCGGGTGTTAATATTGTCTCCTTAAGATCCCCTAACTCTTATTTAGATAAGTTTCAAAGGTTAAACCGGGTTGGGCAAGCATACTTTACGTTATCAGGAACATCCATGGCTACCCCAATTTGTGCTGGTGTCGTTGCCTTAATGAAACAGCAAAATCCGTCCTTACGACCTCAGAAAATTAAACAGTTATTAAAAAATGGCGCAGATTTTTGGAAGGGAAGAGATCAGAATATATATGGAGTAGGATATATTAATGCGGAAAAATCCATTCCTAAAAGATAAGTTATTTCCTAAGAAATGAAAATAGGCAGTCAACCGTTTGAAGGTAGACTGCCCTGTCTTTTATTTCTTAAGTAATAAATACACAAAATAGGGAGCACCGATCAGTGCCACCATAATTCCTGCAGGTAGCCCATCCGGTTCAATTAAATTACGTCCTACTGTATCAGCAAACAATAAGAGAAAACCACCAACTAATACTGCAATAGGAATAAATAATTGATTTCTTGGGCCAACAAGGGCTCTTGCGATATGAGGAGCCATTAGCCCAATAAAGGAAATTCCGCCTGTTACAGATACAGCAGAGGCTGCGAGCGCAACAGCTGTTAATAATAAAACAATCCGTTCCTTTTCAATAGAAAGACCTACACCCACTGCCACTGGTTCACTTAGACTAAGTATGTTCAGACGATTAGCCTTGTAAAGTGTAAAAGGGATAAGGATAATTAACCAAGGAAGAAGGGCGAGAATAAACGGCCAGTCTGTACCCCATATATTTCCTGCCAACCATTTGGCAATAAAGTCAACTTTTACACGATCTGCAGATGAGATGAGAACAATCATTAGGCCTGATAGAGCAAGTGAAAAACCTACCCCGATTAAGACCAGTCTAATTGGTTGCAATCCCACTTTTCGGTCATAAGAAAAAATATAAATTAAGATGGCTGTCACGAGAGCTCCAAGAAAGGCAACGATCGGCAGCATATAGATAAATGAACCTGAATCAATTGGGAAAAATAAATAAAACAACGCAATTGCTGCCCCTGCACCGGAGTTTATTCCGATAATACCAGGCTCAGCTAATTCATTCCTCGTAATACCTTGCAGGATTGCTCCTGATAATGCAAGTGCCATTCCTGCCAGTAGTGTAATAATAATACGGGGCATGCGTATAGAAAATAAAACGAATTCATCCTTAAATGTTCCCTGGCCAAGCAGAGTAGGAATAATTCGGTTATATGAGACAGAAGAAGTCCCAAGTCCCAGCCCAATAATAATTGTTAGGAAAATAAGTACAACAAAAATAGTAATAAAAAGCCGCTGTTTTTTGACTAATGATGTTTGAATCATGAGAATGCCCTGCCTCCTTTCTTCACAATAAGTAAGAAGAAGGGAATGCCCATGACGGCAACAATTGCGACCACCGGTGTTTCAAATGGAGCGTTCATCGTCCGACCAAGGGTATCAGCTAAAAGCATAAAGGCTGCACCAATAATTGCTGACATCGGAATAATAAAACGATAATCGGTTCCAATAATAGCCCTTGCTATGTGTGGAATCATAAGACCGATAAACGCCATATTTCCAACAAGTGCGACTGAAGCACCTGCAAGTAAGATAATCATAATAAAAAGAACGACTTTAATTTGAAAGGTCTTTTGACCAAGTCCAACTGCAACTTCTTCACTTAAACTAAGAATCGTTAACTGTTTTGAGAAAAACAATGTAATAATAATTCCTATGACAATAACAGGTATGATGATTTGTAACTGAGACCAGGTTGTACCAACCAAACCTCCTGCTGTCCACATTGAAACATCTTTGGACGTTTTCGAATAAAGACCAATTCCTTCTGCAATTGCATAGAGAAACGCTGAAATAGCAGAGCCGGCTAATACAATACGAATAGGGGAAAAGCCGCCTTTTTTCATTGAGCCTATTCCAAATACTAATAAAGCCCCAACTCCAGCACCAATAAAGCAGGAAACCATCACCCAAAAGTAGTTAGCTGATGGTAAAAATGAAACCATGATTGCGAGCGCAGCATTAGCACCTGCCGTTAATCCAAGTAACCCGGGATCTGCAAGTGGATTTCTTGTCATTCCTTGCATGATCGCACCAGAAGTGGCAAGTGCTGCACCAACAAAAATAGCAGCAACTTCACGAGGTAATCGAATCTCCCGAATGATGGTAATTTGCTCATTTGTTATATTCGACATTACCGAAAGCCACACATCTTTAACAGAAATATCGGCAGCTCCAAATACTAAAGAAATGATAAACAAACAGATAAATACAAGGATTGCAGCAACATATTTAAATATAAATGGAATGAATAGTTGGGTGTTCTTTTTCATGTATCTCATCTTTTCTTTGGAAATTTTCGAAGGGATAACGTTTACATAATTTTCTAAAATCCTATTCATACTTTAACAAAAAATAGAGAGGAATTCTTTAAAAGAATTCCTCTGTACTCAAAATCCAATGCTAGGCCCTTATTTTTCACCTAAAAAGGATTCTTTAAAGAAGGCTAATTGGTGTTCTAATGTGATTGGATCGCTAAAGGATGCACCATTTCCTTCCATTTCAAATACTTGATTATTTTTCACCGCAGGAATGTTTTTATATGTTTCAGTTTCCTGGAATGAAGTATCTGCATCTGAATATTTACTTAAAATGACGTAATCACCGGCATATTCAGGTAGAACCTCAGCGGAAAGAGTATAGTAACCAGATTCCAATGCAACTTCTTTTACTTTTTCAGGCATTTTTAAGCCCATTCCTTGATAAAGAATTTCTGTTCCTCTTGCCCAGTTATCTCCATATACATATAAATCTTTTCCATAGCTCTCAATGACAGATACTGTTGCATCTTCACCAATTTTTGCTTTAATTTCTTTACCAGTTTCTTCTACACGGGATTTGAAATCTTCCACCCATGCTTTAGCTTCTTCTTCTTTGTTTAAAAGCTTACCAATTTCTAGATGCTGTGTTAAGTAATCAACTTTACCCCATGTATATGTTACAGTCGGGGCAATTTCACTTAACTTATCGACGTTTTTAATTGTGGAAAGTCCAATAATTAAATCCGGCTCTAGTTCAATAATTTCTTCTAAGCTTTCATCAGTTACTTCTACTGCATCTTTTAATTCATCTGCAAGAATTGGACTGTTGATCGCCCATGATTCAGCACCTACTACGTTTACTCCTAGATCAAGAACATTACCAGCAAATCCGGAGAGTAACACAACACGTTGCGGGTTAGCTGGAACTTCAACAGGTCCATTTTCAGACTCATATGTAATCGTTTCCGGTTGTTTGTTTTCAGGAGAGGTGCTTCCGTTTCCTTCGTTTTCAGATGTCGAATCATTGTTGCCGCATGCACTAATAACTAGCAACAGCAGCAGCGTGAATGGAATTAACAGTTTCTTCATTTTTTTCTTCTCCCTTTAGTAAATTATATGTGATGCACATCGGCTTGTTTGTACGTGGATCGGTTCCAACTTCAGCATCGATATGAAAAACTTTCTTTAATACATCATGTGTGATAACTTCTTTACAATCACCGGCTTTTATGACCTGACCATCTTTTAACGCAATAATATAGTCAGCAAATCGCGCAGCTTGGTTTAAATCATGCAAGACCATAACAATAGTACGTTCTTGTTCTTGGTTAAGCTTTTGGAGAAGTTCAAGCACTTCCAGTTGGTGAGCCATATCTAAGTAGGTTGTAGGCTCATCTAAAAAGATGATATCTGTTTCCTGAGCAAGAGCCATTGCAATCCAAACTCTTTGACGTTGACCCCCTGATAAGGCATCCACTGGTCTGAATTTAAAGTCTTTCGTTCCTGTTACTTCTAGTGCCCAATCAATTACCTCATAGTCTTTTTTTGTTAAACGACCAAAGCCTTTTTGATAAGGGAAGCGTCCATAAGATACTAGTTCGCCTACAGTTAACCCACTGGCACTTTCAGGTGTTTGGGGAAGGATTGCCATTTTCTTCGCGAGAATTTTCGTATTTTCCTTAGAAATATCTCCTCCGTCCAAAACGACATTTCCCGATTGATGTGGAATGATCCTTGTAATAGCTTTTAATAAAGTAGATTTTCCACAACCATTAGATCCAATGATGGTTGTAATTTTTTTATCTGGAATCTCTACACTAAGATCTTTTACAATCAACCGTTCACCATATCCAATTTTTAGTTTATTAGTGTAAAGGCGAACCATATATGTAACCTCCGTTTATATAGGTTTTTTTGAATATCAGAATGTATTGAGTTTACTTAGTTTTTATGTCTAACCGCAGTTTATACGTAATAAAAGAAACTGTTGTGTAATGAAAATGATTATCATTACTGAATAATTAAATTCTATAATTCCATTTTACTATTGTCAATGTATAATTTCATGTTGTAAAAGTTAGGAAAGCGTTGTATAGTAAATGAGAATGATAATCATTAATACTCAAGCTAAGGAGTGAAAGGAATGGACTCACAAGAAATATATGATGTTACGATCATTGGGGGAGGGCCAGCAGGACTTTACTCAGCTTTTTATAGTGGACTTAGAGAAATGAAAACAAAATTAATTGAATTTCAACCACAGCTCGGTGGAAAAATACATGTATATCCTGAAAAAATGATATGGGATATTGGTGGGCAAACACCTATACTTGGAGAAAAATTAATTGAACAATTAGTTCAACAAGCATTAACATTTGATCCAACAGTCGTTTTAGGTGAAAAAATCGAATCTATTTCACGTGATGAAAATGGAATTTTTACATTGTTAGCTTCATCAGGATATAAACATTTATCAAAAACAGTCATCATTGCTGTGGGTGGTGGAATATTAAATCCGCAAAAGCTTGAAATTGAAGGAGCAGAAAAGTTTGAGGTTTCAAATCTACATTACACAGTAAAATCGTTAAAACGATTTAAAGACCGTACGGTTGTCATTTCAGGTGGAGGGAACTCAGCAATAGACTGGGCCAATGAATTGGAACCAATTGCAAAAAAGGTGTATTTAGTACATAGAAAGCCAAGCTTAACCGGACATGAAGCCCAAATCACACAATTGATGAATAGCACGGCTACTTGCATTTATCAAACATCGATTACAAAGCTAATTGCTCGTGAAAATCATGAAGATATTGAAAAGGTAGAATTAACAAATCAAGAAACAGGAGAAGTCACCTATTTACCTGTAGATGATGTTATTATTAATCATGGTTATGAACGAGATGCATCATTACTTAAAAATAGTCAGTTGGATGTATCCTTAATTGATCAGTATTTTGTAGAAGGCACATCCAGTAGTGAATCTTCGATTAAAGGAATTTATGCAGCGGGTGATATTTTGAAGCATGAAGGAAAACTGAACCTGATTGCAGGAGCTTTTCAAGATGCAGCAAATGCTGTCAATAAAGCAAAGCAATATATTCAGCCAGACGCCTATAAAGTCGGAATGGTGTCTTCGCATAATGAGTTATTTAAAGAACGGAATAAAGAACTTGTTAAGCAGATGATCAAGTAAAATGAATGTCCCATTCTTTAGGGGCATTTTTTTATTGGGTATTTTTATCGTGTAAGATGAGTTTTAGGAGTTTTGAGAATAATGGCAATGGAGGTATTCATGGATAAACAACATGCTGTAGTAACAGGAGCGTCCAGCGGTTTTGGATTATTAACGACTATAGAGCTGGCGAAAAAAGGGTTTTATGTGACGGCAACAATGAGGGATACAAAGAAACAATTAGCGCTTATAACTGAAGCAGAGAGATGTGGAGTTAAAGAGTCCATACAAGTAGTACCATTAGATGTCACATCAAATGAGTCAATTATCCATTTCAAAAGTTATATAGAAGAGAAAGGTCGAATTGATGTTCTTTTCAACAATGCCGGTTTTGCCGGAGCAGGATTTGCTGAAGAAGTTTCGCTTGAAGAATATCGTCAACAGTTTGAGACAAACTTTTTTGGAGTTATTGGGGTGACACAAGCCATATTACCGATGATGAGAAAGCAGGGGAGGGGGAAGATTATAAACATGAGCAGCATTAGTGGACGTGTTGGTTTCCCCGGTCTATCTCCATATGTTTCCTCCAAGTATGCACTAGAAGGATGGAGTGAATCGCTAAGGTTGGAGCTCAAACCATTTGGGATAGATGTTGTCTTAATAGAACCTGGCTCCTATCAAACAAGTATTTGGACCAGTGGAAAACAGATAACTGATAAATCGCTACGTAAAGATTCTCCATACTATAAAGTAATGACGAAACTGGAGCAGTATATTGAAAATGGATCCACTTCCTTTGGTGATCCTTCTGATGTAGCCAGACTCGTTGCATCAATTGCAGTGAAAGAGGGGACATCATTACGCTATCCAATAGGGAAGGGAGTTAAATCTTCTATTCTATTAAAAACAATTTTACCCTGGTCATGGTTAGAAAAATTCATTCTAAATAAACTGATGAAATAGGAGACTGCTTTTTGGCACGTCTCTATTTTTAATACTATCAGAAAGTGTAAGTTTTTATTGATGATAGTATAAGAAAAACTAAGGCTTTCGCCATTAGGACTTGGCGATAAGCCAAGTTTTTCTAATATGTTTTCGATTTTTCATAGCAACAAAGCCAAAAATAACCTAAATCTTTCACCAAAATCCATCATTTTTTTCTATGAAAAGACATTTCATAAGGAATCTAACTAAGTCAAAAGACAGGGTTTTTTAGGTCGAATAGTAACGAATTTTGTATGTTTACAGAATTGTAAACATGTACACAAAATGTATACTATATGTATACAAATACGTTTGCATGTACACAAACGTGAATACATAGTGGTTTAATAGGATGTGTACAATTTTGTTTTGTTTGTAAACAAATTCGTACACTTGTATTCATATTGAACACATCGAAAGTATGATTGACGCTCTTACCCCCTCCCTTTACTCTTGAATTAATAGAATTAATATTCATTTTTTAGGAGAGGGATGGTTTTATGAGTAAAACAAGAATAACAGCTGTTGATGTTGGTAATGATTGCGTGAAAGCTCTATTTGGAAAAGGAGATTACGAATTATATATTCCTAACGTCATTGCGAGAGACACAGAAGATCGCCCTGTCATAGGTATAGAAGAATTAAATGAAAAGAACCCTTTAGATGGTATTCATATTAGAGTTCACTCCCCTGCCCTTAAAGAGAACAATGCAATTTATCGTGTAGGGAACTTAGCAACGAAAAGTGATAATCCAAGTGAGCTGGATCCAGGCAGCAGCAAATCTGAAGAAGATCAAACACTTGTCATGCTTTTTACTTCATTAGCATTGGATGCTGTGCGTGAAGAAAACAGCAATATTTTTAAAAAGACAAATAATGTCATTGATGCAAATTACACACTTGGGACAGGTTTACCACTTCGTGAAGTGAAAGAAGGAAAAGATGTAGGCTATCGTTCACAATTATTAGGCTCTGTTCATCAGGTGGAATTTCTAGTAACGCCAAAGTACCAGGGTATAAAGGTTAATATTAAGTTTGATGAAGTAAAAGTATATCCTGAAGGGTTTGCGGCCTATATTAATCTGGTGATGGACAAGGATTTAAAAATCATCAATCGTGATTTAATTGATAAGCAGATTTTAATTCAGGATATTGGTGGTTTATCAACAGATGTTGCGGTTATTAAGAATCGAAATGTTGATGATGATAAAGCTCAAGGTTTTAATTTAGGAGTTTCAGAATCATTAGAAGCTATAAGAGAAGAAATTCGAACAAAGCACGGAGTGGAGCTTGATAGCCGACGTGATGTTGTGGATATTATTACAAGGAAAAATGACAGACACCATATTATGGTTAAAGGAAGCCGTACAAATGTCCATGACATTACAGACCGCATTCTTCTTGAACTGGCAAAGAAACAATACCGTCATCTTCGAAATGTTTGGCAAAAGAACTCCCAAACTGAAATTTGCTATTTCGTTGGAGGAGGATCTATTGTTTTAAAAGAATATATTAAGATGTTAAATAATAGCTTAGATGGCTACAATATTGAATTCTTTGAGGATGAAAAAGAAAGCATCTGGATGATGGCCAACGCATACTATAAATTAATATCTGACTTTGTCAGAAAAACAAGTGAACCACAAAAGAAAAACGAAAAGCAAACAGTCTAAAACAAATTAAGGTGGTTACATGAATAAAAAGGGTGCACCAACAATAAAAAGGGGACAAGCTATTACATTTCGCCTTCCATCTGATACACCTGATCATCTTATAAAACAGTTGGAAAAGCTTAAACAAACTGAAAAACGAAACTTTTCAAGTAAAATTGCAGAATTCGTACTAGAAGGAGTTGGAAGCTCCTTAGCAAAGGATAGAGAAATGATTAGTCTTCCAATGCCCAAGCATTTATCAAAAGATCAGCGGAATTGGTTGAAACATTCACACTCGGAAGCATTGCTTGGAAGTATCGTCTATCAAATCTTATCAGACCCTGTGAGGGCAACTTCAATTTTGGCTTCATTAACAAGTAATGCGCTGGATATTGATGAAGCATTGTACTTGCAGGAAGTGGATATTGATGGAAATCAAGACCTTGAACAGGTAGAAATCGTAGAGTCGGCAATACCTGAAGAAGAAGAGATTCCAAATCTTGATGATGATGATATAGTAGACTTTGATTTTGACAGAATAGAAAGAGAGCTTGCTTCTACTATAGAAGAGACTCAAGAGGAATCAGAAGATATGGAAGATCTTCTGGGTGACTTTTTAGCAAAAATGAATAAATAAAAAGCGTGAGGAATAAAACTTAGATAGGTGCAAATTACGGAGTCATCCTCACGTAAATATTTTTAAAAAATGCATTGACAGAAATATTGGGAAAATAATACAATGAAGCAAGATCATATTTTTAACGGAATTGGAGGGTTACAAAATGGAAAATGTAATGATGAATAAACCATTAAAAATTTCATATTGTAAAGTGACCCGCCAACAACAACGTTAATCTTTTAAAAACTTTTTTGGTAACGTTTATTCCTAACGCAGGTCACAATCATCGTGATGTGCGTTTTATATTGTTTGATCAGGCATTATGCACACTCGCATAATGCCTTTTTGTGTCTTATTTTCCAAATCCGGGCTTTTTAGCTCGTTTATATAGATTTATTTCATGTGAAGAAGGGAGTTATTAAGATGATGAAGCATTTGATTAATCGGATTGATTTAGATTGGATGAAGGGTGGCTAACCGGATTGACATTATTCAAATTAAGGGGAGGGATTGTAAATGTTTTCGGTATTTGGGAAATTAGGCTGGTTTTTTAAAGAACATTGGAAACGGTATGCAGTTGCCGTTTCGTTATTAATTATTGTTAGTATATTAGATGTAATTCCGCCAAAGATTATTGGAATTGCTATTGATGATATTCAGTTTGGTCAAATGACAGGGGAGCGGTTATGGGAGCTATTATTTTTCTTCATTGCTCTTATCATTCTTAGTTATGGAATTACCTATGTATGGATGTACCAGTTGTTTGGTGGAGCGCACCTTATTGAACGGATTCTGAGATACCGGTTCATGAGGCATTTGCTCTCAATGACTCCAAGCTTTTATGAGAAAAATCGGACTGGAGATTTAATGGCCAGAGCGACAAATGACCTAAAGGCGATTTCATTGACAGCAGGGTTTGGAATTCTCACGTTAGTTGATTCAACGATTTTTATGATCATTATTATCTTTGTGATGGGGTTTACGATTAGCTGGCAGCTTACACTGGCTGCACTTATTCCGTTGCCGCTAATGGCAATAGCAATCAACTATTTCGGTAAGCTCATTCACAAGCGCTTTACGGTTGCCCAGGATGCCTTTGGAGACTTAAATGACAATGTGCTTGAATCTGTAGCAGGTGTTCGGGTTATTCGCGCATATGTACAGGAAAAGGCGGATGAACAGCGTTTTAAGAACATGACTGAAGATGTGTATGAGAAAAACATTGCAGTCGCAAAAGTTGATGCCCTTTTTGAACCGACGATAAAAATATTAGTAGGTTTAAGTTATTGTATAGGATTGGGATATGGTGCATATCTTGTTTTTCATCAGATGATTACACTAGGAGAGCTTGTAAGCTTTAATATATACCTCGGAATGCTGATTTGGCCAATGTTCGCGGTCGGAGAACTGATTAACATCCTCCAACGTGGAAACGCTTCATTAGATCGGGTGAATGAAATCCTTACTTATGAAGAGGATGTAAAGGATGTGGATGAACCTATTCAGCTAAATATTCCCGAGGAAATTGTTTTTTCACATGTGACATTTCAATATCCAACGTCATCAACAGATAACCTTCGAGACATCAACTTAAAGGTGAAAAGAGGCCAAACGATCGGCATTGTTGGAAAAACGGGTTCAGGTAAAACAACCTTGCTTAAGCAGCTGATACGGGAGTATCCAACAGGTACCGGTGAAATTTTGATTTCAGGTCAGCGGATTGAATCCATCTTACTTGACACGCTTCATTCCTGGATTGGATATGTTCCACAAGAGCAAATCTTATTTTCCAGAACAATTCGTGAAAATTTACAGTTTGGAAAAGAACAGGTGACAGAGGAAGAGATCGAGGAAGCACTTCGCTCAGCAGCTTTTGAAAATGATCTGTCTGTTCTTCCAAAAGGGTTGGAAACATTAGTCGGAGAAAAGGGCGTGGCTCTTTCCGGTGGGCAAAAGCAAAGAATTTCGATTGCCCGCGCTTTAATAAAGGATCCAGAAATTCTTCTATTGGATGATGCCATGTCGGCCGTTGATGGAAAAACGGAAGCTAAAATTATCGAAAATATCCGACATGAGCGGAAAGGGAAAACAACCTTTATTTCTGCTCATCGTATATCTGCTGTTCAGCATGCAGATTGGATTATTGTAATGGATGAAGGAAAAATCGTAGAAGAAGGAACACATGATCAGCTGATTCAGCTTGGCAAGTGGTATAAAACGCAACATGACCGCCAACAAGCTGATTCGTATGGAGAGGTGAGCTAAATGAAGAAAGATTCAACAGGGAAACGACTCTTCCGCTATGCGCTTCTCTATAAACGAACAATTTTGATTGCTCTTGCTATGTTAACCTTTGCTGTCGGAGCAGAACTAACAGGACCGTTTATCGCAAAGAGAATGATTGATCATCATATGATGGGAATTGAAAAACCCTGGGTTGAAGTCCAGGAAAAGGATGATCAAACGGTCGTTTATAAAGAACAATTATTCAAAAAAAACGAGAATATATCAGAGAGCAGTTCAGTTGGAAGAAATGAGCTTCAAATTGTGCAGGTAGGTCGTTCATTTTATGTGACAGAAGAGCATCTGCCTTTTGATGGAGAACGCTCAATATCCGGGGATACGTTAACCATTAAAAATGGATCACAAGAAGCAAGCTATAAGGTGAATAAACTATCAGGTCAAGAGCTTCTGGCCTTTTATCAACCAGAGATTCGACCAATTGTAATGTTGCTTAGCTTTTATGTAGGGTTGTTGTTCATCGCAGCCATCTTTCAATATGGAAAAACACTATTACTTCAAAAGGCGGCAAATCGTATTATTCAAAAAATGAGAACGGACGTTTTTGAGCACATCCAGCGGGTGCCGATTCAATATTTTGATAACCTGCCGGCAGGTAAGGTAGTAGCGCGTGTAACAAACGATACAGAGGCAATAAGAGAATTATATGTTAAAGTTCTTGCAAGCTTCTTTACAAGTGGGATTTATATGACGGGGATTTTTGTTGCTTTATTTTTCCTGGATGTAAAGCTTGCTTTGATCACATTACTTCTATTGCCGATTCTGATAGCTTGGACTGTCCTATACCGAAAATTTGCTTCAAAATATAATCATTTAATTCGTACTAGAGTTAGTGATATTAATGGGATGGTAAATGAATCGATTCAAGGTATGACAATCATTCGTGCCTTTCGAAGAAAAAAGCAAACAATCAATGAGTTTGAAGTATTAAATAAGGAGCACTTTACTTATCAAAATAAACTTTTAAGTCTAAATGCCCTTACATCACACAACCTTGTAAATGTTCTGCGAAACATTACCTTTGTTGTACTGATTTGGTATTTTGGCGGGCAATCACTCACAGCTGCAGGATTGATTTCTATTGGTGTTCTCTATGCTTTTGTTGACTATTTAAACCGATTATTCCAGCCGGTAACAGATATCGTTAATCAACTTGCCCAGCTTGAGCAGGCGCGGGTTGCTGCAGAGCGGGTATTTGAATTGCTCGATGAAAAAGGAGAAGAAGTCAATGTAGAGCAAATTCCACGTTTTGAAGGAAATGTCGAGTTTAAAGATGTTTCTTTTTCTTACAATGGTGAGAATGATGTGTTAAAGAATATCTCTTTTACAGCCAAAAAAGGAGAAACAGTAGCATTAGTCGGGCATACAGGTTCAGGGAAAAGCTCCATTATCAATCTGTTATTTCGTTATTATGATATTAATAGAGGGATGATTACAATTGATGGTATGGACACAAGTGAAATACCCCGACAACAGCTCAGGAAGCATATGGGAATTGTTTTACAAGATCCGTTTCTATTCACGGGAACAATAGAAACGAATGTGAGCTTAGATAATCCTGAGATTTCGAAGGAAACAATTAGAGAAGCACTGTGCAATGTTGGGGCGGAAAGATTTATTAAACAGCTTCCTAAGCAATTCGAGGAGCCTGTGCTTGAAAAGGGAAGTACTTTATCAGCAGGTGAAAGACAGCTTATCTCATTTGCACGTGCCCTTGCCTATGATCCGGCTATTTTAATTTTGGATGAGGCAACGGCCAATATCGATACAGAAACTGAAGCAATTATTCAGAAGGCCTTAAATGTTGTAAAAGAAGGTAGAACAACATTTGTGATTGCCCATAGGCTTTCGACCATTCGAAATGCCGATCAAATTCTCGTATTGGATCATGGTGAAATAGTGGAAAGAGGAAATCATGAGGAATTGCTCGAGAAAAAAGGAAAATACTATAAAATGCATCAATTGCAATTAGGCAAAGAAATGGTAAATGCGGGATGATAGAGGTTTCATTTGCTTAAATAGAGGGAAGGGTACAAGTAATAGGAGGTAATTGTTCATGAAAATGGTAAAAAAACTCATAAAATGGGCACCAATTATCTACCCAATTGTTAAGAAAATCCTTCACAAACGTAAGACAGGTAATATGAGATCAGGAATATAAAATGGAAGAGCTGGCCATAAAATGATGGCCAGCTCTTTTAATGTCTAATAGGCGGAAGAGGAGTTTGTGGTTCTTTTGCTAAAGAAATATGTAACGCCTGGTTCTGATTGACAGATGCGTAAAAGATTTGGTGATAATCAATAATGCCATGCTGAGATAGTTGTCGTCGAAGCCAATCTTCATCGAGGTTTAAATAATTCAAAGAGTCTTTATATACATTTCCTTCTATTATGACAGGAAAGGAAATAGTATTTCCAGTTGGTTGAATAGTAAGATCCTCTTTGGTTACAGTTTGCTTGGAGATCTTTTTCAACACACTCAGTGCACCATTTGCCTCAATGACCGCTAAATCAACCTCTGCAGGATCAAAAACATCTTTTTCTCTCAACATATGAAGAATATTATCAATGGAATATCCTATTTTTTTCATATTATCAACCAAGAAGTTTCCATCTTTAATGACAAGGGTTGGCTCAAATGTAAGGAGTTTTCCGAATCTCCGGTTTTTTATTTTCCAATGAGTAACGAGTTTTTGAAGAAGTCCAATCATTACAATGGTGAATGCAGTTGGAAGATGTTTAATCTCAGGGTCAGCGATGTCAGCACCAACAACCGCTCCTAAGATAAGAATAATTAGAAAATCGAAAATAGGTAATTCCCCAATTGTTCGCTTTCCCATATAGATGGTGGTAAACAAGAGTAAAGGAAGGATTGTCATGATTCGTCCAAGAACAATCAACAAATCCTTTAGCGTCTCTTCCATCCTATTGCCTCCTTAAATGATATCAATAGGCAAAGGGTTTCCATAATTAGCAAGATAGATACA
Source organism: Metabacillus niabensis (assembly GCF_020524345.1). Taxonomy (GTDB): domain Bacteria; phylum Bacillota; class Bacilli; order Bacillales; family Bacillaceae; genus Metabacillus; species Metabacillus niabensis_B. The sequence goes on along the minus strand of NZ_JAIVLH010000008.1, from coordinate 37,788 downwards.
TGAGTTGTTTTCTAGGATGTGATGTTATGCTTTAGGTTCAGGAACTTTTGTAAGAATTACAAAGCCGATAATAAAGAGGATAACAAGACTGAAAACACCCAAGCTGGAATTACCGGTTAATTGTGCAGTCATTGCTACAAGTAAAGGTCCCATAATCGATGCAAACTTTCCAAAAATATTATAAAAACCGAAGAACTCATTTGCTTTTTCTTTTGGAATAAGTTTGGCAAAATAAGATCTACTTAAAGCCTGAATGCCTCCTTGTGACGTAGCGACAAGCATGGCAAGGATCCAGAAATCCAACGTTGTCTCAAGAAAATATGCGTAAATACAAACGATCATGTAAATGAAGATTCCAACAAACAACATTTTTTTACCTGTAAACTTTTCAGAAAGCCTTCCATACAGAATAGAAAATGGAGCTGCTACAACTTGTGTAACAAAGAGCACAATAAGGAGGTCTGTTGAGCCGATTCCCAAATCAGTTCCATAGGCAGTGGACATGGTGATAATTGTTCCGACTCCATCAATATAGAAAAAATAAGCGAGAAGAAATAAAAATAGTGCCCGATGTTTTCGAATTTCAGTTAAGGTGTTCCAAAGTCTTTTGAAGCTATTCATAACTGGATTTCGTTCCCGCTTTATAAAGTGATGCTGTTGAACATGCTTAAGCAATGGAAACGTAAAAATTCCCCACCAAACAGCTGTGATTATAAAAGCGATCTTACTTGCGATAACAGTTGAAATTGGCAGGATCCCATTTTGTGATAAAACGATAATGGCGATGCTTATGATAAATGGAATCGTACTTCCGATATAACCCAAACCATATCCGCGGGCAGACACAAGATTCATTCTGGATTCAGGTGTCACATCTACTAAAAATGCATCATAAAAAATATTGGTTCCTGAAAAACCAATGGTTGCGAGCGTATAGCAAATTAACAAAAGTACCCATTGTTCCGCAGGAATAAAGGCAAGAATACTGGTAAACCCAATCCCTAGTAAGAAAAAGAAAGAAAAGAATCGTTTTTTATATCCCTGATAATCAGCGATTGTCCCTAAAATCGGGCCAAGCATCGCTAAAATAAAGGTTGCAATGGCAATCGTATATCCTAAATAAGCGGTAGAATCTGCCGGGCTAACCCCCGCATTTGTCGCTGCGCTTTTATAAAAAATGGGAAACACAGCTGTTGAAATAATAATAGAATAGGCAGAGCTGCCCCAATCATAGAAAATCCAACTATTCTCTTCTTTTGAAAAACGCCTCATACTCATGGCCTCCCTAGTAGATGTACAATCATATTTTACAAGATTTTCAAGGCGAAAATAGAACATTACCAAAATTTAATATTTGGTTAATAAAGTATTAACATTAAGATAGTGATAATGATGGTTCCGTTTACATTTATGTATATTCCAAGGAGAACAAAATAATCCAACCCTAGAGAAGAGTTAGATTATTTACGTAATGGTAAGCTCCATGACAGTAGATGTATCAGTAAACCCCAGGTTTTCATATAAATGCTTTGCAGGGTTACCAGTATAAACATTCAGCATAACTTTTTGAAATCCTTCTGCTTTTAATTGTTGGATCGCTGATTGCATAAGCTGTTTTCCCAGCCCTATCTTTCTGTATAACGGAAAAACGTAAAGGGAAGTAATGGACCCTGTTTTCTGAACATTAACAGGACTGAAATCAGGCCCGATTAGTACCCACCCTGCAATTTGATTTTGGTCAACAGCAATAAGATAATAAGATCCACTGTTTAATAACGGTACAAACATATTCATTCCCATTTGCACATCATTATGAACCAACCCCATGGTGCTTTCAGACATGACATTTATCGTCATATAAAGAAGAGTGTTTGTTTCATTTTGATCTGCCTTCCTAATTATCATAAGAAGCACCTCACTAGAACCTCAGATAGCATAGTATATGAATGGAGGCTCTTGATGTGCTTGGAGATAAGACAAAACGGAGTTAAATGAGGAAGGAAAAGTTTTTCATAGAAGGGATGAAGGACAAACGGAGTTAAATGAGGAAGGAAAAGTTTTTCATAGAAGGGATGAAGGACAAAACGGAGTTAAATGAGGAAGGAAAAGTTTTTCATAGAAGGGATGAAGGACAAAACGGAGTTAAATGAGGAAGGAAAAGTTTTTCATAGAAGAGATGAAGGACAAAACGGGGTTAAATGAGGAAGGAAAAGTTTTTCATAGAAGAGATGAAGGACAAAACGGGGTTAAATGAGAAAAGAAAAGTCCTTCATGGCAATAATGAAGGACAAAACTATGATAAATGCAAAAGAAAAGTCTTTAATATCTCTTTTTACTTAAGCCTCAAGATTTCGGCAAAATTAAGCTCTTTTTTCTAGTAGCTTACAGATTTCAACAATTGTATTTGTTGCTTTTATCATATTATCAACTGAAATAAACTCAAACTTCCCGTGGAAGTTTTCTCCCCCTGTGAACACATTTGGAGTAGGCAACCCCATATAGGAAAGCTGGGAGCCGTCAGTACCGCCGCGAATTGGCTCAACAATAGGCGTAATGCCCAGGTTTTCCATTGCTTGGTATGCGATATCTACTATGTATTTAACAGGTTCTATTTTGTCTTTCATATTGTAATATTGATCATTCAGTTCCAGTACGATTGCGTCTTCACCATAAACTTGCTTGAATTCATTAACAAGATCTATGAATGTTTGTTTTCTTGTTTCAAAAATTTGTTTATCATGGTCGCGAATGATGTAATGGACTTTTGTTTGTTCGACATCACCAGCGAATGAAATGAGATGATAAAACCCTTCATATCCTTCAGTAAATTCAGGTGCTTCCATTGCCGGTAGCTTGGATTGAAAAGCCATGGCAATTTTCGCTGAGTTTACCATTTTTCCTTTTGCTGTGCCTGGATGAACATTATTTCCGTTAAATGTAATTTTTGCAGCGGCAGCATTGAAGCTTTCATATTGAAGCTCTCCAAGTGGCCCCCCATCGATAGTGTAGGCAAAGTCTGCTCCAAATGCCTCTACATCAAATTTATGGGGACCTCTGCCGATTTCTTCGTCGGGAGTAAAGGCAACTCGGATTTTCCCATGTTTTATCTCAGGGTTAGCAATAAGGTAGCGCATCGCTGTCATGATTTCAGCAATACCGGCTTTATTATCTGCTCCTAACAATGTTTTTCCATCTGTTGTCATAAGCGTATGTCCTTGGTAATTTGCCAGATTGGGAAATTGGTTCGGCGAAAGGGTAACTCCCAGTTCCTGGTTTAGTGGGATGTCTCCGCCTTCATAGGACTCTACAACTTGAGGGTTAACGTGTTTTCCAGTAAAATCAGTCGCTGTGTCAAGATGGGCTAAAAACCCGACAGTAGGAATATCTTTATCTGTATTAGCAGGTAGAGTAGCCATTACATACCCGTTTTCATCAACTGTTACATCCTTCATGCCGATAGAATGTAATTCATCGACTAAAAGCTTACCTAAAGTAAGTTGACCAGGAGTAGATGGACAAGCTTCATTTTCTTCGTTAGATTGGGTGTCAATTACAACATACCGTGTAAAACGATCAATGATTTCTTTTTTCATATAGAATTCCTTTCTTGTGTTAGAGTTATCTTTATACTATCATGCTAAAAAGTATTCTTGCTAATTTTGAACAAAAACAAGCATTGAGCACTTAAGCCCAATGCTTGTTACACGCTGCGTCTTGCAAAGTCAATAAAGCGGAATTTATCAAGGCGATGCCGTGATTCAGTGTATTGAAACAAACTTGTGTTTTCTAAATACACATAGTTTTTGACAACAACAATATGAGAAAAGCCTTCTAAGTCAAGGTGTTTTCTGTCTTCATCTGTACAATCCTCTACAACAATTTCCTTTTTGGCAAAGCTGATATTTAAATTGAGTTGATTTTCAAGATACTCGTAAATAGAGCCTTCACAAATTTCCTTTGTAAGGGTAGGGACATATTTCTTTAAAAAGTAATCCTTGTCCAAAATGATGTTAACTCCATTTATTTCACGTGAACGGGTAACCTTCCATACCTCATCACTACTCTTGGCATCCAATTGCTGCTTTAAAAAATCATCCGGCTTAATAAGACCGAAATCATGAACCCTTGTAATAACCGATTCCATCTGTAGATTTTTGGATACTTCCTTAAAACTTACCAGCCCCGAGATGGGAAAACTCAATTTTTGAACATCAATGACAACTGAACCTTTCCCTTTGATCTTTTGAATAAATCCGTTTTGGGATAAAAGGTTAAGAGCCTTGCGAATGGTTTCTCTGCTCGTATCATATTGAAGGGTTAACTCATTTTCGGACGGTAAAACCTCACCGGGTTTCACTTCACCGGATTTAATGCGATCTGTTAGTTCTTTATATATAGTAAGGTATTTATTTTGTCTCATTTTCATCACCATCCCTATCTTACCATGAACAGATGGAGGATGCAGAGTATGCCAAAACGTCTATTTTGATAAATGGTACACTACAGATTCGTAAGGTCGCAATGTGATGTTCTCAAACGATAGTCCAGTATCTTTGTAATTTGATAGCAGGATGTCTCGCTTAAAGCCATTTATCTCAACATGTTCAGGCAAGACAAACGTTGCCGGTTTGTCATAAAAATTATTTAGCACTAAAAGCTTCTCCGTCGGTGTACTTCGTAAATAGGCAAAAATAGATGGATCATTTTCTACTAAAAGCTCGTAATGACCAGTTGTGATAATATCATATTCTTTACGTAAGGTTATGAGTTTTTGATAATGATAAAAAATGGATTCTTTATCAGCAACTGCTTTTTCTGCATTAATTTGTTGATAATTATTAGCTACATTTATCCAAGGAGATCCTGCTGTGAAGCCGGCATGCTTTGAATCATTCCATTGGACAGGTGTTCTCGAATTATCACGTGATTTATGCTGCAGAATTTTAAGAATCTCTTCTTCTTGCATTCCTTTTTCATTCAATATCTTGTACATATTTAATGACTCAACATCCTGATATTCATCAATAGATGTAAACTTAGGATCTGTCATCCCAAATTCTTCTCCTTGATAAATATAAGGAGTACCTTGCATCATGTGAATCGTAGTTGCCAGCATCTTGGCTGATTCATTACGAAATTCGGCATCATTTCCATAGCGGGACACTACTCTTGGTTGGTCATGGTTACACCAGAATAAAGCGTTCCACCCTCCACCAGTATTCATGCCTGTTTGCCAGGTAGAAAGAATTTTTTTCAATGCAAGGAAATCCATGTCACCAATGGCCCATTTCTCCCCATTAGGATAATCAACCTTTAAGTGATGAAAGTTAAATGTCATGCTTAATTCTTCACGTTCAGGATTTGAATATTGAATGCAGTGATCAATGGTTGTTGAAGACATTTCACCGACTGTCATGCTGTCATACTTTGAAAAGACTTCTTTGTTCATTTCATGAATATATTCGTGTACACGTGGACCGTCTGTATAGAATTTTCTACCGTCACCAGGTGCAATGGAACCATCATCATCAGGGAAGTTTTGGTCTTTTGAGATTAAATTAATGACATCAAGTCTGAAGCCATCGACCCCTTTTTCAAACCAAAAGTTCATCATATTGTACACTTCTTTTCGCAGCTCTTCGTTCTCCCAGTTAAGATCAGCCTGTGTAACATCAAATAAATGGAGGTAGTACTGTTCTGTTTCTTCGTCATATTCCCAGGCAGGACCACCAAATTTGGAAACCCAGTTAGTTGGTTCAGAACCGTCTTTCTTTGGATCTTTCCAAATATAATAATCACGATATGGGTTTGATTTTGATTTTTTCGCTTCTTTAAACCAGGTATGTTCTGTTGACGTATGGTTAACGACAATATCCATAATCACTTTTATGCCAAGCTGATGGGATTTTTCCAGTAGTTCATCAAAGTCATTCATTGTTCCGTATTCTTCATGTATTGCATAATAATCGCTAATATCATAGCCATTATCTTTTTGAGGTGAAGCATAGATAGGTGTTAACCATATCACATCAACACCGAGGTTTTTTAAATAGGATAACTTGCTAATAATTCCTTGAATATCTCCTACACCATTTCCTGATGTATCGCAAAAGCTTTTTGGATAAATTTGATATACGACTGATTTTTTCCACCAAGGGTTACTCAATATAAACACCACCGTTGTGAATTTTTACTACTATATTGAAATGAAAGAAAAGGGACAAATATCCCGTCCCTTTCTGCATTATTTTTCCTTTTTAATTTTAGCTAACAAATAGGTTAAAACAAATGGTACAACAAGGACAATGGCCATTCCGATAAAGAATGAAGGCCAGAATTGTGAATCAATTGATAAGAAGCCCGGTAATCCGCCAACTCCAATTGAAAATGCCTTCACTCCATTAATGGAGATAAACAAACCTGCGATAGCAGAGCCAATTATCGCTGCGATAAATGGATAGCGGTAACGTAAGTTGACACCGAACATTGCTGGCTCTGTAACGCCCAGCCAAGCTGAAATACTTGATGTTAACGCTAAGCCCTTTTGTTTCTCTTCTTTTAAAATAAGCATCATTGCAAATGCAGCAGAGCCTTGTGCAATATTTGAAAGAGCAAGCATTGGCCAGAGGAATGTTCCTCCTGCATTTGCTAATTGAATATCAACAGCTAGGAATGTATGATGCATACCTGTTACAACTAATAAAGCATATAATCCGCCATAGATAAGACCGCCAAGTGCAGCAAAGTTTTCAAAGATCGCAATAACTCCATCTGTTAACACATTTCCTATTGCGAATGTCACAGGTCCGATCACAATGAATGAAGCAAAACCTGTAATTAAAAGTGTTAATGGAGGAACAACTAATAGCTGAATCCCATCAGGAACATGTTTTCTTAAAAAGACTTCCAATTTAGCTAGTAAGAATGAGGCAACCAAAATCGGTAAAACCTGGCCTTGATAACCGATTTTTTCCACTTCTAATCCGAACAGGTTCCAAGTAGGGATTTCTTCAGCAGAACCATATCCCCAAGCATTTAATAAATCTGGATGTACCAACATTAAACCGAGCACAATTCCGAGCAAAGGACTTCCGCCGAAACGATTAACAGCTGACCAACCGATGAGTCCTGGTAAAAAGGTAAAGGCTGTATTAGCAATTAAGTTAATAATATTAGCCAGGTCTGCCCATTGTGGATAAACATCCACTAGTGATTGTTCGTCAAAGAAAATACCTGGTCCTGTTAAGATATTATTAATTCCCATTAATAAACCGGCAGTTACGATGGCCGGGAGAATTGGAATAAAGATGTCAGCTAATGTTTTTATGGCACGTTGAAGTGGATTTAAATTCTTCTCAGAAGCTTTCTTAACATCGTCCTTTGATGCCTCTCCTACTCCTGTTTGCTGAACAAGCTCTTTATAAACCTTATCTACAGTTCCTTGACCGATGACAACCTGAAACTGTCCATTTGTTGAAAAGGACCCTTTTACTAATGAAATGTCTTCAAGTGCTTCTTTATTTACTTTTCCTTCATCAACCAAAGCAAAGCGTAAACGTGTTACACAATGTGTGGCTGCGGAAATATTATCTTTTCCACCAATGGCATCAATAATTTGACTTACTTGTTTTTGATCGACACTCATGGTTTTCCCTCCCGTTTAGTATCCTTTTATTTGTTATATAGCGTTTTCATTTAGGAACTAACTGTTGAAATCTGTATATACAAATATGGTATTATCATAAACTTGTATATACATGTTGTCAACAAAAATAAATCGGTTTCATTTTTAATAAACATTTTATTCATTGTTTCATTGAATTACTGATACATAACATGGTAAAACTGAAAGGAGTTTTTGATTGTGCAGAAAGGAATACGAAAAATGACTTATGAAAGAATAATTGACCAATATATCACAACAAATGATCGGTTTCTACAAGAGTTTATTGCCCAGACTCTTCACGACTATCCGAATAAAAAACGCGAATGGACGAGGATATTGCTCCAAGAAGCTATAGATAATCCTGAAAAAGCATCGCTTCTCTTATATGTAAAGATGGACTCCGAGGATGAAGAGACATCGAATATAGTAGAAAAGGGACTAGGCCAGGTACATGATAGTATTCGTCATTTTTTTGCCCAATTATTACTGGACTTTACCCCTGATATCATCTTGAGAAACCAGCATTTATTAGCAGGTTTAATTCAAGAACAAGACTGGGATCTTTATAGAGTGCTTGTAGAAGGATCCGAAGATGAAGTGTGGAGGGAGTACATAAATATCCTGACCAGACTTGAAAGTGAAAGAAACTTTGATATGAATACATATCTTTTAGCGAAAAAAATTGCATCTACACTGGTGAAAAGGAATTACATATCGAAGGATCAAGTAAAGATGATGTTTGAAGCGAATAGAAATGAAGAATGGTTTCAATATGACGGATATCTGGCCGTCTATATGATGGGGCTAATGGAGATGAAGGAAGCCACAGTTCAACTCGCCTCTCTTTTAACAAGAGAAGATGATATGCTGCTGGAAGAAATATCAGAAGCACTTATCACATTCCAAACAGATGAAGTAGTTGAAGCTGTTAAGGTATACCTAAGTGATGAGGAAACCAATATCTTTGCCACTTCAATTATTGAAAATATAAAATCAGAACATGCCGTAAATGAACTGAGAAAAGCTTATCATCAGGTAGAAGAAAATTTAAAGGGAACAATTTTCGAGGCATTAGTCCATCAGCTATCACCATTAGCCGAACCCGAAATACACGATTATTTAAATAAAGTAGAATCCTCAGCCTTCATTGACATCGACCTTCTGGCATACAGTTACTTCACAATTCTTGGAATCGATCATCCGAAATTAGAGATGTGGGAAGATGCTTTACATAAGAGGTGAAAATTGTGGTAAACCTTTGCGGTGAGTTGCTTTATATATAGGAATTGTTTATATAAAAGTTTATTTTATAGTTTTAAAAACGGAATACTAATTAGGTTGATTGAAGCGGAAGGTGCGAGACTCCTGTGGGAGTAGCGGGGCAGGTGAGATCCACAGGCGCGCAGCTTACGAGGAAGCTCACCGCACGCCCCACGGAAAGCGAGCATCCTGGAGCTTCAATCAACCAACAGCAATACTTATTACAATGCAACGAGGTTTGCAAATTAAAAGCCCTACTGAATAACCTCAATATGCTTAAAATCCTTCACCTGAAACAATCCTAAATCTGTTAATTTAAGTTCCGGAATAACAGGTAACGCCAAAAACGACATGGTCAAAAATGGATTAAAATTCCCGGAAAACCCAATTTCAACCAAAGCTTTATCTATTTCCTTCAAACTTTCATGAATTTGTATAAAAGGAGCAGTCGTCATTAAACCTGAAATTTCAAGTGGCAATGATGCAATCACCTCATCATCGTTCACCACAACTAAGCCGCCTCCCATTGCTTTTAAAACGTCTATTGCCCTTAGAAAATCTTGATCATTTGTTCCGATTGCGATGATGTTATGAGAGTCATGTGCAACAGTTGAAGCAATGGCTCCAGACGTTAAGCCGAACCCTTTGACAATACCTAACCCGATATTTCCTGTAGAGGAATGTCGTTCAATCACAGCCATTTTAAGCTGATCCTTTGTGATCGAGGGTTGAAAATGGCCATGCTCTTTATCAACTTTTTCCACTACATGCTTTGTGATAATTTTATTCGGGATGATTTCAATCATATTGGCTGATGCGTCTTTTGGACAAGGTATTTGGATATCTTCAAGGCCTATTTCGTTAATATGGATCGTATCTAATAAGGAGGAAGGTATCATATCTTTTTTATAAGAAGAATGTACACAATGACCTTCTTCTGCAATGAGTTCTCCTTTAATGAATACTTGGTTCACTTTAACGGTTTGAAGATCATCTAAAAAGACAAGATCCGCATCATATCCGGGAGCAATAGCTCCTTTTGTTGTTAATCCAAAACACTCTGCTGCATGAAGTGTCGCCATTTGGTAGGCAGTGACCGGATCTATTCCATTTTCAATAGATAGGAAAATGTTATAGTCAATGCTTCCTTCTGCGATCAAGTCATCTAAGTGTTTATCATCTGTAACAAATAGGCAGCGTCTCGCATTTCGTTCTGTGATAACGGGCAAAAGAGCTTTTACATCTCTGGCTGCTGAACCTTCTCTCAGCATCACATACATCCCTCTTTTTAACCTTTCATGTGCTTCTTCGGGAGTGACACATTCATGATCTGTTTTAATACCTGCAGCTGCATATATATTTAAAGCATCTCCAGTAATTCCAGCGGCGTGACCATCAATTTTTTTCCCAAGTTGATGAGCGTCAGAGAGCTTTTCCATCATCATTTGTTCTTGGTGAAAGACAGATGGAAAATCCATTACTTCTGCAAGACCAAGTACATGGTCTTCCTGATAAAATCCCCTTAAATCATTGGCTGATAATGTAGCTCCTGCGTTTTCAAATGGTGTTGCAGGAACACAGGATGGCAGCATAAAGAATATGTTTAGAGGAAGGTTTTTAGCGGAATCAATCATAAATTGAATGCCTGCCTTACCACTTACATTTGCAATTTCATGCGGGTCGGCAATGACTGTAGTAACACCGTGCGGAACGACAACCTGTGAAAATTGCTGTGGAGTGACCATGGCGGATTCAATGTGTACATGTCCGTCGATAAATCCGGGAGAAATATATTTTCCATTTGCATCAATGATTTTTTCACCCTCATATTGTCCAATCCCGATGATGATTCCATCTTGAATCGCAATGTCCTCTTCGAGAATGTCACCATTAAATACGTCAATGATTTTTCCGTTCTTTATCACGATATCAGCTTTTACCTTTTTTGCTGATGCAGCTAGTTTTCTAGTTAAAGATTGATTCATTAGGAAAAAGCTCCTTTCCTTTGCTGGTAGTATGGTTCCCAAAATGATCCTATTTAAATGACTGTAATAAAAAACCGCAAGAAAAAGATACTTTCTCTTTGCGGGTGTCATCCAGACATTTATATTTTCTTATAGATTAGCATACATTTTAAAACGTGTAACATATCGTGTCAATATATATTACATGGTGTTTTTGACATGTTTCCGAAAGATCTATGATTCACTAAATGGGTCAAAATGGAGTTGCCCCTCTGTATTTAGTAGTAAAGTATTTTGTAGGGATGTCTTTTTATCTTGAAGAAGCCCAAGGTTATTTTGTGTTTCGACAATAGTTCCGTGTTCTAGTGACTGATAGCTCATTTCCTCTTCCCAGTATGTGACGGTGTTATCGTGATTTGAGTTTTCTAACTCAGTCCATGCTCCATCTTTTTTGCCAAACCTTTTCGGAATCGGTTCATTTCTGCGTAAAGTGTGAAGTCGCACAATCAGTTTTATCATGCTGCCTGTTAACCAATCAAAACTTATATTTTTCATCGGACTGCTTGTTACTTGGTAAATGGAAAGCTCTTCACCATTCAGGATGACATTTGCCTTTACAGCTGAAGCATAATGAACATCACCTGATAAAATGATGCATTTTCTCAATTGATGTTTTGATAAAAAGTGAAGGAAAGAATAGAAACCTGTTAAATTGTATTTCCACGCCTCAAAATCTAATTGATACTGAACGGATGCTCCAAAGTATTGAAAAGGATACACTTGTTTTCTTAAAAAAGACTCTATTACATCAACTCCGTATAAAGGTGTAGGTGATGCGATGCGAAGGATATCCCCTTTCTTCCATTTGGAATCTTTAAGCAATTGATCTAGTAATGTCCATCCCTTTTGTCCAATTAATATGGGTGTCTTCACAGTCTCGTTTATGAGATGCAGCAGTTTAACTTTTGTTGGCGAATAATCATATTCTCGAAGTGTACGAGTATCTAAGCAAAGAGTGAGAGGTGTTGTCGGTGCGATAAAATGCCATGAGTCAAAAGATAATAGTGTATCCTGCCACTTTTGATAGGGGTGGGATCCAATCGGATATGTTTTCACATATTGTTGTATGGTTTCGATAAAATCATCATGAAATGTATCTGGTTGATTTCCCCAACCTTGAAATGCCCAAAACGCTGTTAAACCATTGCAAATGATATGTTTACCAAGAGACGTTCCGTATACATTTTTGTTCCATTCGGTTGAGATGTTCCAATCGTCTGTTATATCGTGATCATCAAAAATCATATAGGATGGGATGTTGGCCAGCACTCTTCTTACTTTTGATGTGCTTCGGCAAAAATTGTGAAGTTCTTCCAGTTGTTCATCGTATCTTTCCTGAAGCTGTTCTTTATCATGATTTGCAAGGTATCCATTCTGCTCATGATGAAATAAATTCCAAAGAACGGGGCTCCAGCTTAGCAGGTACATCGCTGCATACTCACCGAAGGAAATCAGATGGTTGTGTGCATGTGAGGATGTAAAGTTACATAATGTTTCAATAATCTCTTGTCTGCCTTGAATTTTGTATAAGTGATGTATATATTGCTGAAGTTTAGGTTCAACAAAAGTAAGATCTTCATTTTTACCCATTATTTCGTGTACGATTGAGTGAAGATATGGGACAAGTGGGTCTGCAATATCATCTGCATATATTTGATCTCCAAGCATAAAAAGAGAGCTGGGCCGTAAATTAAGATCAAATCGATGTTGCTGAAGGGTTTGATCAGCATTTGGTAAGGCATCTTGTCCTTTTCCGTGTGCTTTGCGACAGGAACCATATAGAACAGGAGACTCTTTTTTTGTGCTAATATAAAAGGTTGGATAGTCTAATCCTTCATAAACAAGTGAATCTGGATGGTTTGCGGTTAATAAGTGAAAGCTATCGAGGTCATACATTTGAGCGTCTTTTTCTAGATAAAGGTTATAGCCCAGTAGTTCTTCGACAGGAAAATTTTTTTTAGTTGGACTTATATTAATTAAATGGACAAACAATTTTTTTCCTAAGTGTATCGTTTTTGTTTGTGTTTGGACTGGCAAAGACTCATATTTTAAGCCTTTTTCTGATTTGTGAATGCTCAATATCTCTGCTGTAATTGAGGCATGTTCACTAGTTGCCAACCAAATTGTCACTTGATTATTGTCTACTCGACGAAGGATTGGACCGGATAGAATCATAGGTATTTGCATGGGTCCAGTCACCACCTTAAAAAATAGGTATTTATCCTACGTTATTCATAGTTAAGGATTTGGTGAGGACGATAAACAAGTTGTTTATGTTGAATGATTTGCTTAATAATGAATTCTTCATTAAACTCTAACTAGATATTTTACAATGGGATGGTGGAGCTGGTGACTAATAACCAAAACCAAACCTTTGATGTGATCGAGGTGTGTTTGCTGGCGGGTAAGATTATGCTCAGGAGTGGTGCAGAAACCTATCGGGTGGAAGATACAATGATGAGAATTGCCGCAGCTTTTGGAATTGCAGATTCCCATAGCTATGTCACACCAACAGGAATTATTTTTTCTGTAAGCAGTAAAACACCGACACAGCTAGTTAGAATTGTGGATCGTTCAACAGATTTACAAAAAGTTGCAAAGGTTAATGGAGTCTCAAGGCAAATTAGTAATGGAGAACTCTCTGTAGAAGAAGCATATGATCAGCTAAAAGTAATTGAGCTTGATGCACATGCTTATCCGATTTGGGTACAAATTGCCGCTGCATCTATTGCGAGCGGATGCTTTCTTATTATGTTTCAAGGAACTTGGTCGGACTTCTTACCGGCTGTTGTGGCTGGAGGTATTGGATTTTCAAGCTTGATCTATATTCATCAACTTGTTGAAATAAAATTTTTCGCAGAATTTCTGGCTTCATTACTAATCGGCCTATTATCAGTCTTTTTTGTAGTCCTTAATATAGGAACAGAACTTGATAAAATTATTATTGGTTCCGTGATGCCATTAGTACCGGGCCTATTAATCACAAATGCTGTTAGAGATTTAATGGCAGGCCATTTAGTGTCAGGTATATCAAAAGGTGCAGAGGCATTTTTAACGGCATTTGCGATAGGAGCAGGTGTTGCGGTTGTCTTTTCGTTTTATTAAGAAGTCTCAAATGGGCCGCTTCCGTATGTTTAAGGGGGTTTTTGTTTGATTGAACAGGTGTTCACAAGCTTTGTCGCATCAGCTGCATTTGGGATTATTTTTAATGCTCCTGTAAAAGCTCTATTGCGGGCCGGGCTTGTCGGTATGATTGGTTGGATGATTTATATCGGCCTGTATGAATATTCGGATGATAGCGTGGTTTCTACGTTGATTGCTTCATTTTTCATTGCCATTATTAGTCAATTTTACGCGAAGAGGCATAAGACACCTGTTATCATTTTTAATGTTTCAGGAATCATTCCATTGGTTCCGGGTGGTTTAGCCTATGATGCGATGCGGCAGGTTGTAGAAAATCATTATAATGAAGCAATAGCACTTGCAGCTAAAGCCTTTATGATTTCAGGCTCAATTGCCATCGGGTTGGTTTTATCAGAAGTGATGAATCAAATCATTCGTAAGGTGAAAAATAGAGGAAATAAACAAACTATCAGACCATGAAGATAAATTTGATCTTAAATAATTGGTAAGTCTAATGTATAATGTTTTAATTATGAATAGTGAGGTATTTTAAAAAATGAATGCATTTATAAAAAATTCAATACAACAATTTCAGGATAACAATCAGAATCGCGGACGTTTATTAGTTAGCTGTCCGGACCAACCTGGTATTGTATCTGCCATTTCTAAGTTCTTATTCTCACATAATGCGAATATTATTGAATCAAGTCAGTATTCGACAAATCCGGAAGGTGGTACATTTTTTATTCGGATTGAGTTTGAATGTCCAAACCTGAAGGAAAAAGCGTCTGAGATGGAAAATCAATTTGGTGACATCGCGAAAGAATTTTCGATGGAATGGAAACTGACTCATGTGTACAATATGAAAAAGGTGGCCATTTTCGTCTCAAAAGAGCTACACTGTTTATTAGAGCTAATTTGGGAATGGCAAAGCGGCGACTTAATGGCAGACATTGCCATGGTTATAAGCAATCATGAGGAAGCAAGGGAAGTTGTAGAGCCTTTGAACATTCCATTCTATTATATCCCGGCAAATAAGGATATTCGTGAGCAAGTGGAAGAAAAGCAGTTAGAGCTTTTAAAAGAACACAATATTGATTTGATTATTTTAGCTCGTTATATGCAAATTTTAACGCCAAAGTTTGTGTCAGCAAATCCAAATAAAATTATCAATATTCATCACTCATTCTTACCTGCGTTTATCGGCGCAAGACCATATGAACGTGCATATGGACGTGGTGTAAAATTAATAGGTGCCACATCCCATTACGTAACAAATGACCTGGACGAAGGCCCGATTATTGAACAAGATATTAGCCGTGTCGATCACCGTGACAATGTTGACAGTTTAAAGAAAATCGGACGATCTGTTGAACGAAGTGTACTGGCAAGAGCTGTTAAATGGCACTTAGAGGATCGAATTCTTGTTCATGAAAATAAAACAATTATCTTTTAATCATTGAGAGGGGTTCGAATTTTTTCGAACTTCTTTTGTTTATAGTGGAAAAGTGGACTTTGCAAAATTAGTAGTTTTTTTCAAAATTAAGCTTAAAAAAGCTCTCAAAAGTGAAAATCCTCCGGTTTAGAATCCCGCATATTAAACTGCTGCCAATTTAAATAACGAACTTTTCAAAAAAGTGATACAATATGAGCAATAAAATATAAGCGGAGGTACGTTATGAAGCGACTAAATGGCAAAACAATCGCCCTTGCAGGTCAGCGTAAATCTGAAGAGTTAAGTAAATTAGTAGAAAATTTAGGTGGGCAAGCATTAATTCGTCCGGCACAGGGAACCGTTTTTTTAGACGATACAAATGTAGAAAAAGAAATTCATGCCCTCATAGAAGGTAACTTTGATTGGCTCATCTTTACAACAGGGCTTGGAACAGACAAGCTTTATCAAACAGCTGCCAACATGGAATTAGGTGAACAATTCCTCCAAGCATTATCAAATGCAAAAATTGCGGCAAGAGGCTATAAGACTGTTAATGTTCTTAAAAAGCTGGGGGTAACACCAGATGTAAGAGATGATGACGGAAGTACGGCCGGTTTGGTGAGAGAACTACGTGGACACTCTTTAAAAGGCTGTCGGGTGGCTCTGCAGCTTCATGGTGATCCAGCACCCCTTTTAATAGACTTTCTTGAAGAACAGCAAGCAGAATATCGGGAAATCCTTCCTTATAAGCACATCCCGCCAAAGCCAGAAGTGATGGAACAGCTCGTTCGCGAAATACTAGCTGGAAAAATAGATGCAGTGAATTTCACAAGTACGCCGCAGGCAAGATTTTTAATGTCCTATGCAAAAGAACATGGACTGGAAAAGGAACTCTTAGATGCATTTTCAACAAATGTAATGGCTGTTTCCGTCGGAAAAGTAACAGCACAGGCATTAAGAGAAGTTGGAATTACAAGAATGGTTGTTCCGGAGGAAGAACGTATGGGAAGTGCCATCATTGCTTTGGTCAATTATTATAAAGGACTGGAAGAGAACACAAACTAATAAATGCCTGACATCCTTAAATGATGTCAGGCATTTTATTGTTTAAGACCGGCTAACAAAGAACGGCAAAGATTCAACTCCAAGTAAGCGGGCATATGTGAATAGTTGACCTTTATGGTGAATTTCGTGATCTTTTCCGCTTTCAAGCAGGACTAAGCCAGGCATCTTCATACCGGCAAATTCAACAATTGCAGCCAGTTGATCTTCAGTTAAAGATTCCAACTTAGATTTTGTCTGATTTGTTTGATTTTCTACGAATGTTTTTAGTTCGCTTATAGTTTCGATTTTTGATGTTCCTGTTGGAGGAGTGAACTCTCCATTTATCACAGTATCAGCAAACATTTCCATTGCACCTGAAATATGTAAGACAAGCCGTGAAAGTGACATAGCTTCTTCCCATGGCTTATAGCTAAGATGTTGATCTTCAAATGTATCAAGTAATTCATGTAGTACTTTGCGGTGACTCATCCAGCCTGAAACCAACTCATTGATTCTTGCCATGCTTACCATCTCCCTAAAAAAGTTCAATTCAATACAATTATATCTTAAAGTTAAAGAAATAACTTTGATTATGCTTTATTGTTTTTCCGTTGCAGCCCATATATAAAAGTGTGAATAATATTATTATTTCAGAAAAAGATCTTGCATTATTTTCATTTTTCTTTAAAATAAGAAATAATTTAATTTTTCGACAAATTTAGATAAATGCTCTTCCTCCTAAAAGGAAGGGTATTTTTGTGTAAAATACGAACATTTTAAATGAAAAATATAAAAATGTTTGTATTTAGTGTTTATTTAACTGATAAGTTAGTGTATATTTGTCAGTAGATGAAAAAAACACGAAAATAGAGGTGGGTCTTACGTGAAAAAGTTATTTATGTTTATTGCATTATTCACATTCCTGCTTGCTGGTTGTGGAGCAAATGAATCATCAAATTCAGCAGGCGATCAAAAAGAAGAAAAAGCAAAGAAAATTGCCCTTGTTCTACCGGAAAAAATTGGGGTGAACCCTTTCTTTCAGCAAATGGACGATGGCGCTAAGGAAGCTGCTGAGGAATTTGGTTTTGAGCTTAAAACTATTGAATCAACAGACCATTCTGCAATTGAAGAAAACTTACGTGTAGCTGTTGCAGAAGGCTATGACTTAATTATTACGTCTTCTTTTGAATCAGAGGATGCGTTAAAGAAAGTGGCAGGAGAAAATCCTGATCAACAATTTGCGATTATTGATACAACGGTTGATTTACCAAATGTACGTAGCGTAAATTTTAGAGAACATGAAGCGGCATACCTTTTAGGTGCAGCAGCTGGTCTGTCAACAAAAACAAATACAGTTGGTATGGTAGCAGCTATGGATATTCCGCTATTGAAGAAATGGACAGTTGCCTTTGAAGAGGGCCTAAAAGCAACAAATCCTGATGCGGAATATATTGTGAACTTTGTAGGAAGCTTTGATGACCCTGCTAAAGCAAAAGAGCTTGCTTTATTACAAGCATCAAAAGGTGCAGATTTTATCGCTGGTGCGGCAGCTGTTGGCGACCTTGGTGTATTTGAAGCTGCAGAAGAAAAAGGGTTCTATACTGCTGGGCAAGATATTGACCGTACAGAACTGGACCCGGAGCACATCGTTCTTTCTCAGTTAAAAGGAACAGATGCAGTAGCTTACGAAACAATCAAGGCTTTTTCTGAAGGTACGTATGAGCCGGGTGTTGTTGCTTACGGCTTAAAAGAAGAAGGTGTTGGGTTAACATATGTTACTCATGAGAGTGAAACACCATTAAGTGATTTTGTCGGACAAGAAGTCATTGATCAAGTAACAGCAATAAAAGAAGATATTATCAGTGGGAAGCTGGAAGTTAAAAATCCTTTAGAGAACTAAATAGAATTAACCATCCGAAACCGACTACAAACTTTTGCAGTCGGTTTCCCAATGCTTATCGGAGGGAGGCTGAAAAATGACGAAGCGGTTAGAAATGAAAAATATGACAAAGATGTACGGAAGTTTTATTGCAAATGATTCCATTTCACTTTCACTTAAAGCTGGGGAGGTCCATGCAGTGGTTGGTGAAAATGGAGCTGGAAAAACAACTTTAATGAGAATGCTGTACGGAATGGAGCAGCCAACCTCAGGTGAAATTTTTATAGATGGCAAGCATGTGACTTTTGCTAATCCGAAAGATGCAATCAAAAATCGAATTGGTATGGTGCATCAGCATTTTATGTTGTTTCCTGATTTTACTGCAGCTGAAAATATTGTGATTGGTCATGAACCAAAGAAGGCAGGATTTTTTAATCGAAAAAAAGCAACCGAGCTGGTTCAAGAATTAGTAGAAACATATCAGATTCCAGTTAGGCCGAACGCGAAAACAGCTAATTGCTCGATTGGAGAGCAGCAGCGGATTGAAATCTTAAAAGTTCTTTATCAGGGTGCTGATATCATTATTTTAGATGAGCCCTCTGCTGTGCTAACTCCTATTGAAGTTAAAGGTCTGCTGAAAACAATTCGCCAGCTGGCTGATCAAGGAAAAAGCATTATCCTTATCACACATAAGCTTCGTGAAGTAATGGAAGTTGCTGATTCTATAACCGTTCTTCGCAACGGAAAAGTCACAGGGAATGTAACAAAAGAACAAACATCTGTTGATGAGCTGGCAAAGTTAATGGTAGGGCGTGAGCTCCATGATTTAACTGAACGTGTACAAATGAATAGGGAAGCCATTCTTGAAATAAAAAATGTCACGGTACAGGAAAAAGACAACAAGCCTTTATTAGATGATATATCTTTGACTGTGAATCGCGGAGAAATTGTTGGAATTGCCGGTGTTTCAGGAAATGGTCAATCAGAGCTTCTCCAAGTTATATCCGGATTGCGATCAGTGAAAAAGGGATCCATTCTTTTAGACGGAAAGGATATGACAAATCAATCGGTTCTTTCAATTCGCGATGCAGGGTTGTCCCATATTCCGGAGGACCGTTATTTATGGGGAGCAGCAAAACAAGCGACTGTTGAAGAGACAGGTCTGATGGGATATCACAAAAAACCTCAATATCGATCTTATTCCTTTTTAAGAAAGGCTCCATTCCGAAAGCTGGTTAACAGCTGGATTGAGAAGTTTGAAATCAAAGCAGGCTCGCTTGAGGAAAAGGCAGGAAATTTATCAGGCGGTAATCTACAAAAGCTTATCGTTGCAAGAGAGCTTGGTCAGGAAACGCCAATTTTAATTGCAGCAGAACCAACTCGTGGTGTGGATATTGGTGCGATGGAGTATATTCATGAAGCACTTATTGAAAAGCGTAATAAAGGAGAAGCTGTTCTGCTCGTCTCTTCAGAATTAAGTGAAATCATGGCATTATCTGATCGCATTCTCGTCATGTATGAAGGAGAAATTGCCGGGGAAATGGATCGTCAGAACGCAACAGAAGAAGCAATCAGTGTTTTAATGGCAGGAGGAAATCATCATGAAAGTAAAAACTAGTCTCATACCATTTCTTCGCCCGTTACTTCAGCCGTTCATTGCCATTCTTATCGGGTTGATAACAGGAGCCATTGCCATTTGCATTGCTGGTGAGCCTGTACTTGCTTCATATAAAGAGATGTGGAACGGTGCTTTCGGTAACTTTTATTTCCTTACATCAACCTTGGCAAGAGCAACTCCGATTATGTTGATTGGATTAGGTGTTGCCCTGGCATTCCGTGCAGGGGTATTTAATCTTGGGGCTGAGGGACAAATGGTACTGGGCGCTGTAAGTGCCGCCCTTGCAGGTATCTACTTCCCTGGCAGTGGAATCGGAAAAATGATTCTTGTTTTACTCGTTGGAATTATTGCTGGCGGACTATGGTCATTGTTTGCAGGCTGGCTTGAAGCTAAATTTAAAGTTCAACTATTAATTTCTACCTTGCTTTTAAACTATATAGCTGTGTTATTTGCAAGCTACTTAGTTTCAGACCCGTTCCAAGATAAAACAGGTTCAGCGGCACTTGCACAAACTGCTATGCTTGATCAAAGTGTTTGGCTGCCGAAGTTGTTTCAAGGAATGAGTGTTCATTGGGGCTTTGTTATTGCGGTTGCAGCTGCTCTTATTATGTATCTCATTTTTCGGACAACTTCAGCAGGATATGAAGTGAAAATGCTTGGATTTAACCCGTTTTTCGCTTCATATGGTGGTGTGAACAAAATCAAGGTGATGCTGACGAGTATGTTTATTAGTGGAGCATTATCAGGGCTTGCCGGTACAGTAGAGGTATTGGGAACACAGTACCGTTTTGTTGATGGTGCACTAACAGGACCTGGATTAGCGTGGACGGGTTTAATGGCAACACTTCTGGCAAACTCTCATCCTATTGGTACAGCGGTTACCTCGATCTTTTTGGCTGCTCTTGAAACAGGGGCAATGGGACTGGAGCGAAATACACAGGTTCCTCTTGAGGTTTCCAGTATTATTCAATCGGTTCTAATCTTATTTATATCTGCAAAAATCACGTTGAAGTGGTGGAAACGAAAATCGAAAGCGGGTGGTTCAAATGGAACTATTTGATTTAACACTATTAAGCTCGACCATTCGCATGGTAACACCCATTCTCCTTGCTGCATTAGGTGGAGCATTATGTGCACGTGTAGGATTATTCAATGTTGGGCTGGAAGGGTTAATCTTAATCGGCGCCTTCTCGGCTATCGTAGGAAATCATGTTACAGGTAGTGTATTTCTGGCTGTCGTATTTGCAGCATTCATGTCATTGTTGTTTTCAATGCTTTTTGCATTTATGACGATCAATCTGAAAGCAAATGATATCGTTGTCGGTGTAGCCATAAACTTCTTAGCCCTTGGTTTAACCACCTTTGCTCTTCGGACAATATTCGATGTGAAAGGTGCTTATTATGATAAAAACATGCAGGGACTTCCGAAATGGGATATCCCGGTTATTGAGGATATTCCAGTCATCGGTTCCTTATTTTCAGGACATTCTCCACTTGTCTATTTATCATTTTTAATGGCCATCTTGTTATATATTTTCTTATATAGAACGGTAACGGGTTTTCGGGTATTATCTGTTGGAATGAACCCTGTAGCGGCGAGGAGTTTAGGGCTAAAAGTAGGCTCGCTTCAATATATGGCTATCGCCTTGTCCGGTATTTTATGCGGACTTGCAGGTGCACAGCTTTCACTGGGGCAAGTGACGATGTTTACTGAAGGTATGACAGCAGGACGCGGATTTATCGCACTTGTAGCGACGATGCTAGGTCAATCACACCCAATTGGGATTATTGGTTCCAGTTTATTATTCGGATTCATGGATGCGATGAGCATAAGACTTCAAGGATTTTCTTTACCAACCCAATTCACACAAATGCTTCCGTATGCCATCACAATCATTGCTATGTTCTTATTAAGAGATCGTGGAATGGGATCACAACAAGGTAACCAACAGAGCGGAAGATAGATAGAAAGGAAGGGAAACATGAAAAAAGCAGATCGAATTAAACGAATGAAAGTACCAGCAGTTGACCCAAAACTAGCAAAGCGGCTCCCACCTGGTCAGGTGCTAACCGAGCGTTTTCCAATACTGCACGAGGGAGATGTCCCCACCTATAACATGGCTAAATGGACACTTCGAATCTTTGGAGCGGTTAATAAAGAAGTGACTCTTTCGTATGACGACATCATGAAGATGAAACAATCATCGGTTACAAGTGACATCCACTGTGTGACGAGATGGTCCCGTTTTGATAACACATTTACAGGTGTGAAATTTCAAGATTTCATGAAGGAGTTAGGTCTTGAAGCAAAAGGGAAATATGTCATGCTGCATGCAGATCAAGATTATACAGCAAACGTAGCTTTATCAGATCTTGACCGGGATGACGTCTTGCTTGCCCATTCGTTTGAAAATGAGCCGTTAACTGATAAACATGGTTGGCCGTTGCGCCTCGTTGTTCCACATCTGTATTTCTGGAAAAGTGTGAAATGGATTAGAGGAATTGAATTTATCGATGAAAATCAACCCGGATTCTGGGAACAAAATGGCTTTCATATAAACGGAGACCCGTTCAAAGAGGAGAGATTTTCCGGTGAAGATTTATCGATTCCGGAGGATGAATGGGAGAGAAAAGATTATGACTGATATGCTTCCTAACTTAAAAATAAATCCTGAGGAATTACCGAAAAGAATCATCGTTTGTGGTGATCCTGGCCGTGCGGAGCAAATGGCTGGCTTACTAGATAATGGACAGCCTCTTGCAAAAAATCGTGAATATCACAGTTATAAAGGCAGCTGGAATGGTGTTGAAGTGGCGGTTGTGAGTCATGGCGTT
The DNA here is from genome assembly GCF_020524345.1 of Metabacillus niabensis. Classification (GTDB taxonomy): domain Bacteria; phylum Bacillota; class Bacilli; order Bacillales; family Bacillaceae; genus Metabacillus; species Metabacillus niabensis_B. Next base: position 14,904 of record NZ_JAIVLH010000008.1, on the reverse strand, counting down.
GGTTCACCGGGAGCGGCAGTTTGTTTTGAAGAATTAATAAAAGGCGGGGCGGAGGTTCTCATTCGTGTTGGAACAGCCGGATCTTACCAAAAAGACATTCAGCCGGGACATCTAGTGATCAGCACAGCAGCAGTCAGAATGGATGGCTTAACACGCCAGCTTGTGCCTGAGGGCTTCCCTGCTATTGCAAATCATCAGATCGTGGATAAATTAGTGGAGGCTGCATCAGCAAGGCAGCAAAAGGCTCATGAAGGAATCACATTAACATTGGATGTGTTTTACTCAGGGGTTGTTCCTTTTCCACATGAGCTTTACAAACAAGCCGGTGTATTAGCAGTAGAAATGGAAAATTCAGCATTATTTACAATCGGAGCTATTCGTGGGGTGAAAACGGGGGCAATCTTAGCTATTGATGGATTTGCAGATGCGGATTTGAGTAATGAATATAATCCCCATACTGAAGTAGTTGCAAAGGCAATTGAGCAGGAAGCTCTTGTTGCGTTGGATGCATTGGTGGCGGGAGAGTGAAAGGCAGAGTGTGAGCAACAATATGTTCACACTCTTTTTCTTTACTAAAAGCAAATAAATTTTGTTAGCGCTTTATTTGTACTATAATAAAGTTTGTCTAAATTGTATAGAAAACGATTTCTTAATAGGGATGGTGGAGCAAAATGAAATATCGTCAACTTGGTGATACAGACCTAAACATAAGCGAGCTCAGCTTTGGAACATGGGCAATTGGAGGCTCATGGGGAAAATCAGATGATGACGAAGCGCTAAAAGGTCTTGAACGTGCAATGGATGCCGGTGTTAATTTCTTTGATACAGCGGATGTATATGGAGATGGCCATAGTGAAGCGCTTTTGGCAAAGGCAACAAAAGGAAAAGAGGATAAAATCCATATCGCGACAAAGTTTTGCCGTGCAGGAGATATTTTCGATCCTGAAACATATTCTGAAAAAGCAGTGACAGAGTACTGTGAAGCAAGTTTGAAAAGACTTCAACGCGACACAATTGATCTATATCAAATTCATTGCCCACCGATGGACATACTAAAAAATGGACAAGTTTTTGAAGTGCTTGACAAGCTGCAACAGCAGGGGAAAATTCGTCACTATGGGGTAAGTGTTGAAACAGTGGAAGAAGGTCTATTCTGCTTAGATCAATCTAATGTAAAAGCGCTTCAAATTATTTTCAATATTTTCCGCCAAAAGGCAATTCCTGAATTGCTTCCACAGGCAAAAGCAAAAGGTGTCGGCTTATTGGCGCGTGTTCCTTTAGCGAGCGGGCTGCTAACAGGCAAGTTCACAACAAATGCTACATTTGAAGCTGATGATCACCGGAACTTTAACAAAGATGGTGAGGCATTTAATGTGGGTGAAACATTTGCAGGTGTCGAGTTCTCAAAAGGAGTGGAGCTAAGTCAAAAGCTTAACTGGATCGCTGAAGATCGTGGAAATATGGCACGAGCGGCCCTTCGTTGGATTTTAGATCATGAGGAAATTACAACGGTTATCCCAGGGTTCAAAACAGTAAAACAAGTTGAGGATAACTTACAGGCGACTGAAGTACCTTCTTTTCGTGAAGCAGAGCTGAAGAGATTAACAGATTTCTATGCAGAAGAGATCCACCCGAATATTCGCGGGGTGTACTAATCATAATAAGCAAGTTGAGGTTAAAGCATTCGAAACATGTGCTTTATCCTTCTTTTTTGTGAAATTTGTCGAATGATAGATTTTTGAGAAAGTTGAAAAACTTTCGGAAAAGGTTGATAGATTCTGAAGCTATGTATCAGTTATTGCCACAAAAAAACTGCTTACCAACTGAGATAAGCAGTTTTTTAACTATCTTATAAGCTCGATTCCTTCAATTCCATTGCTGAAGTAGAAACCTTCTTCCGATTTTGCACATATTTGTACATAAACACAACCGAGATTAAAAACAAACCGGCTAATAAATAAAGAGTTTGATAGCCTAATTGAGCAGCAACGATACCAAGCACAAATGATCCGGCAGCAATACCCGAATCGAAAAGGGTAAAGAATGTGGCGGTTGCATGTGCACTTCTATGATGTTCGGTTGATTGTACCGCAAGAGTTTGGAAGCAAGGGACAATGGTTCCGTATCCTAATCCGATGAAGGCACCGGCTAAAAGGAACATAAAAGTATTCTGAGAAATACTTAATAACAGAAGTCCGACTATAAAAAACGCGATTGCCGGATAGATGACGATATTTGGTCCTTTTGTATCAAATAAACGACCACTAAAAGGTCTGGACGCAATCATCACAATAGCAAAGACTACAAAGAAGTAGCTCGCTGCATCTAATAGATCTAATTCATTGGCATACATTGAAATAAACGATAAAACACTTGAATATGCAAAAGCAACTAAGCTTCCTACCAAGGCAATCGGCAGTGCTTTTCCATCTAATAAATCCTGTACCTGAAGACGTTTCTTTTCGACCGGAGCTGCTCCCCTTACTTCTTTTACTTTACTAAAAGCTGTAAACAAAACACCGGCTGTGATTAAAAATGCGAGAATTAAGAAAAGAGTTGTAAACGATGCAAATTGTAAAAGAGTAAGAGCAAGAAAAGGTCCGCAAACAACAGCGAAGTTCGTTGACATGACAAAATAACCAAGTCCTTCACCACGTCTTTTTACAGGTACCATGTCAGCAGCTATAGCCCCGGTAGCAGTTGTGGCAATGCTGAACCAAATGCCATGAACAAAACGTAAGATAAGAAGCAATGCGTAATTGTCGATCCATAAATACATAAAAGAGCAAACTGTAAAGAGAATCATACTAATCATTAACATACGTTTTTTGCCGAAATCCTGGAGAAGTTTACCGGAAAAAGGACGAACAAAAATAGCAGATAATAAGAAAATCGTGACAATTAGTCCTCCATCAACACTTGAACGGCCTAAATCATTTACAACGTATATCGGTAATGAAGTGAGTAATCCGTAAAATGCCAGAAATATAAAGAAGTTACTGAGAAAAATGCTGATAAATCCTTTTGTCCATATTGGTTGTTTTTCAGTTTGATTCATATGTTTCATTCCACCTAACGTTCATTTGATTTGCCAAGTTTTTTCAAGAGAGTATATAAAAGCTCTTGTTCATCATCTTTTAAGTTGGCAACCATAGTTTGTTCGAAGTTCTTTACATCTTTCTCAACCTCAGGGAGAAGATTGAGTGCCTTTTCCGTAAGAGAAACAAGTCTTTCCCTCTTGTCACTTCCGGGTGTCCGTTTTACCCATCCGCTTTCTTCTAATTTAACTAGTGTTCTTGTAATAGTTGGTGCTTCAACATTTAAATAACGCCAAATATCACTTTGTGTCATTGGACCGTTTATCTTTAAACAATAAAGAATGGACCATTGTGAGCTATATAGTCCATGTTTGTGTAAGTATTCATTTACTTCCTTGGTCATATGTCTTGTTTGTTGATAGAGCATATGGAAAAGCTTATTTGTTTCGATCAAAGTTATCACCTCAATTTATTTACCTAGGTAAGTAATGGTTAAAATATTTACTTAGGTAAATATCCACCTATACTAGAATACCAGAAATATTCATTTTGTAAAGAGGAAGGGAAAAAACTCCAGCCACAATGTGACTGGAGTAATGTAAAAAGAAGTTAGATTTTCACTGTATCTTCCTTCATCTTCCAAGCCTTCTTCCATGAATGACTTACCAAAAGAAGAATTGAAAATGCAACCAATGCAATGATTGAAAATGTGATGAAACCAGAAGCGTATGAACCTGTCATTTCTTTCATTGTACCTAAGATATTGGGTAAGAAGAAACCACCGATTCCGCCGGCTGCTCCAACAATTCCTGTGATCATTCCGATTTCCTTTTGAAAACGTTGTGGCACAAGTTGGAATACAGCGCCATTTCCCATTCCCAAACACATCATTCCAATGAATAGTAGAGCTGTGATAGCAAATAGTGGAGGTAATTGACTAACCCCTAACATACATACTGCAACACCGATAAATAAGAAAGAGAGTACCTTTACACCACCGACTTTATCTGAGATAAACCCTCCAACCGGCCGGAAGAAGCTTCCTGCTGCTACACATAAAGTTACGAAATCCCCGGCTTGAACAGATGATAAATTGTATTCATCAACAAAGAACATACTTAAAAAGCTAGATAACCCGACAAATCCACCGAAAGTTACACTATATAAAATACAGAAAAACCAAGTGTCTCTATGTGCGAACACTTTAAAATAATTCGCAAGCGGCTGTGGTGCAGGTTGTGATGGTGCATCTTTCGCTAAAATGATAAAGATGATAAACGTAATAAATAATGGAATAAGGGCTAATCCCATTGTTATATGCCAACCAAATTGTTCAGCTAAACGTGGGCCGAATAATGTCGCAAGAAGTGTACCACTGTTTCCTGCTCCTGCAATTCCCATTGCCAAACCTTGAAGATGTGGAGGATACCATCTACTAGCCATTGGAAGTGCGACAGCGAAGCTTGCACCTGCTACCCCTAATAAAATTCCTATCATATAAAGTTCTGGCAGGGTTGTTCCTGCAAATAACCCCCAAAGAAGCGGGATCGAAGTAATCGTCATTCCCAGAATAGCTGTTCGTTTAGGACCAAATCGATCGGTTAAAATCCCTAGCACGATTCGGAAAAATGAGCCTGCAAGAATTGGGGTGGCAACAATTAACCCTTTTTGTGAGGGTGATAAGCCGAAGTCCTGTGTAATAAACACTCCTAGAGCTCCAAGCATTACCCAGATCATAAAGCTTACATCAAAATACAAGAAAGAGGAAAAAAGTGTTTTTGGATGACCGCTGGTTTTTAAATCAGATATTTTCATTGTGAATCTCCTTTCATTTTCCGTTCCTGGTTAAAGTTGTTTTAATTTTCTGTCTTGTTGTATGTCGCTTATTATAGAGGTCAAAAAAGCAGTAGAAAAGATACTTGTAAGAAAATATAACGTGAAAATATGAACAAATGAAAAGTAAAGGAAATGAAAAAATGTACAATAAGAAGAAACTGAGAATTTGTGTTAGGTTATCTGACAAGAATAATTTTCTGTGAACTAATATATGAAATAATGGATTTATTAAAAAGTCTAACCATTTGTGAAGGTGTCTAGCTCCAGCGCCTAGCTCCGAGTACAGGACGTGCGAGTGCAGTTACTTCGATAAGGATGTCGTCGTGTAAGTAACTGCCTCGAGTCATAAGCCAAATTGGAATTGAAGGCAAAAAACGCCTTCTATTCCAATTCGTTTTATGCTTCTCGGAGCTGATCAAGACGCTTGTGCTTTTCGTAAGGAGGGTTAACATGAAGCAAAGATTGGTAGTAATCGGGAATGGAATGGCAGGAGTCCGATGTGTGGAGGAAATATTAAAACAAAATAAATATCTATTTGATATAACAATTATTGGAAGTGAACCTCACGTCAACTATAATCGAATTCTCTTATCGTCTGTGTTACAGGGGGAGACTACATTTCCGGAAATAACAATTAACAGTATCGAGTGGTACCAAAAATACCAAATCACATTATACTCGGGTGAAACAGTAACCAAAATAGATACGAAGCTCAAAAGAATTACAACAGATAAAAAAAGGATCATTTCGTTTGATAAATTAATTTTTGCAACAGGTTCCTCACCGTTTGTTCTACCTCTTCCTGGAGTTGAAAAACCCGGAGTTGTCACATTCCGGACAATTGAAGATTGTGAAGCAATTCTTGAAGGTGCTAAGAGATTCAAAAAAGCAATTGTCATCGGAGGCGGAGTATTAGGACTAGAAGCGGCCAGAGGATTGTTAAATCTTGGATTAGATGTAAAGGTTGTGCACAATACAGATTATCTCATGCAACGTCAACTGGATGCCAAAGCATCAAGTATGCTTCAAAAGGAGTTAGAACAACAAGGTATCGGATTCCTTTTAGGAAAAGTGACAAAGGAAATTAGTGGAACACATCAGGTCGAGGAAGTTGAATTTACAGATGGTACAAAGGTAGAAGCAGACCTCGTCGTCATGTCGGTTGGTGTTGTTCCTAATAGCAGCTTAGCAAAGGAATCGGGTCTCATTACAAATAGAGGGATTGTCGTCAATGATTTTATGGAAACAAGTATTCCTGATATATATGCAGTTGGGGAATGTGTTGAACATAATGGTGTTGTATACGGTCTTGTAAAACCTCTTTATGAACAAGGGAAAGTTTTGGCTAAGTTTATTTGTAATAAACCGGTTGAGGGATATAAAGGCTCTGTATTATCGACAAGTTTAAAAGTGCCGGGGGTTGACCTTTTTTCTGTCGGTGATTTTGAAGAGAATGAGTCAACCAAAACCTTAACAATCTTAAATGAAGTGGAAGACATCTATAAAAAAATAGTGCTTCAAGGAGATATTATTGTTGGTGCAATATTGTATGGAGAAACAGGTCAGCAATCGAAAGTGCTAGACATGATTGTCAAAAGAAAGCATGTAAATGATGAGGACAAACGCAGCCTTCTCCTCTCAACAGACAATGGAGCATCTACAGTTAAATCAATGAAACGATCTGAAATCATCTGTAACTGTAATGGTGTAACAAAAGGAGCCATTATGGAAGCTGTCCAACAACAGGGATTAACAACGGTTAAAGAAGTGAAACAATGCACAAAAGCATCAAGCTCCTGTGGTGGTTGTAAGTTACTTTTAACAGACCTGGTTGATTATATTCATAGTGATGAATGTGATGAATTTATCGAGCATAAGTCACTTTGCTCATGTACGGCTCTTACAGAAGATGAGGTTGTCTTACAAATTCAACAACAAAATCTATCATCACTTCAAGAAGTTTTTATTGAGCTTGATTGGCGCTCGATGGAAGGATGCTCAAGCTGTGTTCCCGCCATCAGCTATTATTTATCGATGATTTATCCTGAACGTGAGGGAATCAGCCAAGCTGTAAACCCATTTGAAGATGTAAAAGTAAAAAGGATGAGTGATGGTACGTATTCCGTCACACCACAGCTTTTAGGAGGAAAAGTAACATCTGATGGGTTGAAAAAATTGGCAAATATGATGGATAAATACAAAATAGCAGATATCGGAATTACACCAGAACAACGGATCCAATTAAAAGGAATTAAAGAGGAAAGCATTCATGCTGTTTGCTCTGAACTTAGACTAAGTTCTGTGGCAACAAATACTGTACGCCTTATGAACACATATTTTAGTGAACAAGAATGTCAGTGTCATACAGATGACCGTTCTCTTGAGCTGTCAATTGACTTGGAAAAAGAGCTTGAATTTTTGTTAACACCACACAAGCTGGTCATCAGTGTGTCGGGCTGCAAGCATAAAGAAGTTGATATGAGAACGAAGGATATATGTGTAATTGGTGACGGGCTAGGTTGGGAAATTTACGTGGGAGGAAGTTTAACTCCTTTAAAGCAGGGAGAGCTTTTCACAGTAGCTGCTCATGAGTTGATGGCAAAGCAAATGATTTGCGGGCTCATTCAATATTACAGAGAAACAGCCAACTATTTAGAACAACTGGGAGATTGGGTTGAGCGGGTAGGGATGATTCATATTCGTGAAGTTTTATTTGAGGATACATTATGTGAACAACTCGTTCAGCGGTTGGAAGCAGAGCTGCATTCATTTGTTGAAAAGTCATGATAAAAAAGATTAATAGAATAAGAGGTGATCTACCTTGACTGATCTGTTATTAAAGTATTTCCGGACGAAGCAACAAGAGGTTCAATCTGAAAAAGTCTATGATACACAATGTCCGTTTTGCAGTATGCAATGCAAAATGCAGTTAATCGAACAATCTGTTGTCTCAAGGAAAACCTATAAAACAATAGGAAAAGACAACCCGACATCACAAGGACGTTTATGTATTAAAGGAATGAATGCTCATCAGCATCCATTCCATCAAGATCGTGTTCTACATCCGATGTTGAAAGTAGATGGAGAGTTTGTTCGGATTTCATGGGAAGAAGCCCTGCAATATATCAAGAAACAAGTAGAAGAAATCCAAGCAGTCGATGGGCATGAAGCATTATCAATCTATGGAAGTGCATCAATTACTAATGAAGAAGCATATATACTTGGAAAGTTCGCCAGAGTGGGCTTAAAAACGCCCTACATTGATTACAATGGCCGCTTATGTATGTCTGCGGCAGCAACTGCGGCAAATCAGACGTTTGGTTTGGATCGCGGGCTGACAAACTCGTTAAAGGAAATCCCTTCCACAAGGGTCATCATATTAGCGGGAACAAATATTGCAGAGTGTCAACCAACAATCATGCCTTACTTTGAAAAAGCAAAGGAAAATGGAGCATACATCATTGCGATCGATCCAAGGGAAACTCCTACAACGCAATTGGCTGATCTGCATTTGAAGGTGAAGCCTGGTATGGATGCAGCATTGGCAAACGGCTTTTTAAAAGTTATTATTGACGAAAATTTAGTTGATGAAGATTTTGTAAGTGAACGTGCAACTGGTTTTGAAGAAGTAAGAAGCTATGTTCAATCATTGTCATTAGATGAGATTTCAAACCTCACAGGTGTTCCAGTCGAGCAAATAAGAACAGCTGCAACAAAATTTGCGTCTGAAGAATCTGGAATGCTTTTCACAGCCAGGGGAGTCGAGCAGCAAATAGACGGAACGGTTGCCGTAAGGAATTTTCTAAATTTTGTTATTGCAACAGGGAAAATTGGAAAACCTTATTCAGGCTACGGAGCCATAACAGGACAAGGAAATGGACAAGGAGCAAGGGAGCATGGGCAGAAAGCTGATCAATTGCCGGGATATCGATTAATTGAAAATGAAGAGCATCGGGCACATGTTGCAAAAGTATGGGGAATTGACAAAGAAGAGCTACCGAGAAAAGGTGTCTCTGCTTATGAAATGTTTCAAAAAATAAATGATGGAGATATCACAGGCATGTTTCTTGTCTGTTCAAATCCTGTTGTTTCCAATCCAAATGCAACCTTTGTGAAAGAAGCTCTTAAGAAACTAAAGTTTTTAGTAGCAGTCGATCTATTTGTATCTGAAACAGCCAAGTTTGCTGATTTAATATTACCGGCATCTTCGTATTTAGAAGATGAAGGGACAATGACAAATGTGGAAGGGCGAGTCACACTGCGCGAAGCGAGCCGCCCCTGTCCTGGTGAGGCGAAGAATGATTGGCAAATTATATGTGAGATTGCAAAAGTATTAGGAAAAGAAAAATACTTTTCTTTTCAAAAGGCAGAAGATATTTTTAATGAATTAAGGGAAGCAAGTAGGGGTGGCATCGCCGATTACTACGGCATTACCTATGATCGCATTAGAAAAGAACAGGGTATTCTTTGGCCGTGTCCGGAGGTAAATCATCAAGGAACAGAACGACTTTTTGAACATTCATTTGCAACACCGAATGGAAAAGCAAATTTGATTCCAGTGTCGAATAATTCAGAAATACCAAAAGAAAAGCCTTGTGATGATTATCCGTTATACCTAACAACCGGCAGGATCATGTCACATTATTTAACGGGAGTGCAAACACGTAAAAGCTCAGCACTTGCAGCCAGAAATTTTGAATCTTACCTAGAAATTCACCCGGAAACAGCTAAGAAATACGAAATTGAACCAAATAGCCTTGTCGCTGTTGCCTCGAAGCGGGGGAAAATTACCGTAAGAAGTAAAATATCTGAAAAAATTAGACAAGATACTGTATTCGTACCTTTCCACTGGGCAGAAGATCAAAACGTAAACATGCTTGTAGGAGAGGACCTGGATCCAACCTGTAAAATGCCTGGGTTTAAAGTCAGTACGGTGAATATTAGACAAATATAGATAGTTTTTTAGGGAAGTCGGTTGTATAGCTGATTTCCCTTTTTTTAGCTGATGGAATTAATAATTAGTGTTGGTGTCTCGCTCCAGCGCCTAGCCTCAGATCGCACAGGACGTGCAAGTGCAATCTTTGTGACGGGACGTCGCGTTCTGACTGCCTCGAGGTCATAAGCCAATTTAGAATTTAAGGCAAAGAGCCGCCTTCTATTCTAAATTAACGTATTTACCTTAGGTTGATCAAGGCGCCTACGCTTTTCTGAGTTATGTGAATATTCCTAATAAACTATGTAAGAAAACCTAACATGTATATAAAATATTTCATTTAACCGTGATATAGTGAAAGAAACTTTCCAAGGGGAGGCAATTTTCTTGAATAAAAAGAAGCTTGTATTAATAGGAAACGGTATGGCCGGAGTAAGAGCTGTTGAAGAAATTTTAAAAATCTCAAAGGATGCTTTCGATATTACCATTTTTGGGACGGAACCACATCCAAATTATAATAGAATTCTTTTATCAAAAGTTCTGCAAGGTGATACAGAGGTAAAAGACATCACCCTGAATGATTGGGACTGGTATGAGGAAAACAATATTACCCTGTTTACAGGCGAGACTGTAACAAAAATTGATGCAGATATGAAAGTTGTTCGTTCGGATAAGGGAAGAATCGTACCTTATGATGAAGTAATCATTGCAACAGGTTCTGTTCCATTCATCCTGCCTCTGCCCGGTGCAGATAAGGAAGGCGTTACGGCTTTTCGTGATATAAAAGATACAGATATCATGCTTGAAGCTTCAAAAAAGTATAAAAAAGCAGCGGTTATTGGTGGTGGATTACTTGGATTAGAAGCGGCACGCGGCCTTCTAAACTTAGGAATGGATGTTTCGGTTATCCATATTGCCCCAACTTTAATGGAGCGTCAGTTAGATGAAACAGCTGGTAAGCTTCTTCAAAATGAACTGGAAAAACAAGGAATGAAGTTTTTGTTAGAAGCAAGTACTGCCGAGATATACGGAGAAGAACGTGTAGAGGGATTAAAATTTAAGGATGGAAGTCACCTTGAGGCAGATTTAGTCGTAATGGCAGTAGGAATTAAGCCGAATATTTCACTGGCAGTTGAAAGCGGCCTTGATGTAAACAGAGGGATTATTGTAAATGACTTTTTACAAACGAATATCCCAAATGTGTACGCTGTTGGGGAATGTGCGGAACATAACGGAATTCCATACGGTCTGGTAGCACCTCTATATGAACAAGGAATGGTATTAGCTAAGCATATTTGTGGAGAGGCAACTGATGGGTATAAAGGCTCTGTTTTATCAACTCAATTAAAGGTATCTGGAGTCGAGGTATTTTCAGCCGGTGATTTTATGGAAGGAGACGACAAAAAGTCTCTGAAGATCTTTGATGAGCAAGATGGAATCTACAAAAAGATTGTCTTAAGAGGTAACAAAATTGTTGGGGCTGTATTATTCGGTGATAGTAAAGAAGGTAGCCGCTTATTCTCCATGATTAAGAAGGAAGCAGACATTTCAGATACAGAAAAAATCACCATTCTTCAGCCGATTGGAGAAGAATCAGGTGAAAGCTTAGTTGCATCAATGCCTGATGATGAAATAATTTGTGGATGTAACGGGGTATCTAAAGGAACGATCGTTCAAGCGATCAAAGAACAGGGTTGTACAACAGTTGATGCCATTAAGGGTTGCACAAGTGCTTCCCGTTCCTGTGGAGGGTGTAAGCCATTAGTTGCCGATGTTCTTCAATTTACACTTGGTTCTGATTTTGATGCATCCTCTCAAAAAGAAGCAATCTGCGGCTGTACAACATTATCCCGTGATGAAGTCGTCGAAGAAATACGTGCTAAAGGCTTAAAGCATATCAAGGAAGTTATGAATGTGCTCGGCTGGGAATCAGAAGGATGTTCAAAATGTCGTCCGGCACTTAACTACTATTTAGCAATGGTTAACCCAATTGGATATGAAGATGAAAGAGAGTCGCGCTTTGTTAATGAAAGAATGCATGCCAATATTCAAAAGGATGGAACTTACTCAGTTGTTCCAAGAATGTATGGTGGTGTAACGAATGCCAGTGAATTGCGTCGAATTGCTGATGTTGTAGAAAAGTATGAAATTCCATTAGTAAAAGTAACCGGTGGGCAGCGCATTGACTTATTTGGGGTGAAAAAGGATGATCTACCGAGAGTATGGCAGGATTTAGATATGAATTCGGGTTATGCTTACGGAAAATCATTACGTACGGTAAAAACATGTGTTGGTGAAACTTTCTGTCGCTTCGGTACACAGGATTCAATGGGCTTGGGTATTCGTCTTGAAAAGAAATTTGAAGGTCTGCAAACACCTCATAAAGTCAAAATGGCTGTCTCCGCTTGTCCGAGAAGCTGTGCAGAATCCGGCTTTAAGGATATTGGCTTTATCGGAATTGATGGTGGCTGGGAGATTTACGTCGGCGGTAATGGTGGTACACACGTACGTGGCGGAGATTTGCTATACAAAGTTAAAACAGATGACGAAGCAATGGAAATCACAGGTGCTTATCTGCAATACTACCGTGAAACAGCTACCTACTTAGAACGTACATCTGCATGGATCGAACGCGTCGGCTTAGCGCATGTCCAATCTGTATTGGACGATAAACAAAAACGCATCGAACTAAATGCCCGCATGGATGAAACCTTATCTGTTTATAAAGATCCTTGGAAAGAGATTATTGAAGATAAGAAAACAACAAAAGAACTATTTGAGACGGTGGAGATGTCTTAAGTTTAATTTTCTATTAACCTAAAGGCTATGTTAAAAGAGCTAACCCAATTTTGGTTGTAACTATCGGAATATTCCGTCAAGGAGGAACAGAGACATGAAGGAATTAACAAAAGCAAAGGTATATGTTGGAGCATTAATTGATTTACCCGAACGAGTAGGAAAAACGGTTATACTAGAAAAGGATAAAGAAGTTGCAGTTTTCAAACTTTCAAACGGTAATATAAAAGCTGTTGAAAATAAATGTCCTCACAAAGGTGGAGTGCTAAGCGAAGGGATCGTTAGTGGAGACCATGTATTTTGCCCAATGCATGACTGGAAAATCTGCCTTGAGGATGGAAAAGTACAAGAACCAGATTTTGGATGTGTCAAAACATATGAAACAGTTATTGATGACGGAGAGGTTTTTCTGTTAGTTTAAAATTATAAATAAAGTAAGAGAACAATCTTCCCTTACTTAAATCGTGAATAACGTTAAGGGAGGACTTAGAGAATGAGTGTAGGAAAAGTATATCTGGTTGGAGCGGGGCCCGGTGATCGTGAATTAATTACCGTAAAAGGAAGGGAAGCTATTAAAAAGGCAGATGTTATCCTTTATGATCGACTCGTGAATTTTTCCCTACTTGATGATGCTCCGCCAAATTGTGAACTGATCTATTGTGGAAAGCTGCCAACACGCCATTTCATGAGACAGAATGAAATTAATGCAACATTGGTTCGAAAGGCAATTGCCGGTCATACTGTTGTAAGACTTAAAGGCGGTGACCCTAGTGTTTTCGGAAGAGTTGGTGAAGAAGCGGAGGAGCTCGCATTACACCAAATTCCATTTGAAATTGTACCAGGTATAACATCAGGTATAGCTGCCCCGTTATATGCCGGTATTCCGGTAACACATCGTGACTATGCAGGATCATTTGCTGTCGTTACAGCCCATGATAAATCTAAAAACGGCAAACCGGATATTGATTGGGAAGGGTTAGCAAGAGGTGTTCAGACGATCGCATTCTATATGGGCGTTTCAAATTTAGAGCATATTTGTGAAAACCTTATTCAATTCGGTAAGTCTCCTGATACACCTGTTATTATCATTCGCTGGGGAACTTGGAGCCGTCAGCAAAGTGTAGTCGGAACGCTTTCTACCATTGTAGAAAAGGTTCGCGAAGCAAAGATAGAAAATCCGGCCATTACATTAGTGGGCGATATTGTGTCAACAAGGGATAAAGTAAAATGGTTTGAAAATCGCCCGTTATTTGGAAAACAAGTTCTCTATGTTCGCGGGAAAGCCGAGGAAGAAAATCGTGCAAATAAATGGATGAAACAAGGAGCAGATGTCATTGAGTTTCCGCGTTGGATCGTCAAAGAAAAGGCAATTGACTCTGCTGTATTGGACCAACTTTCAGTTTATGAACAGATTTTATTTTTATCAAAAGAAAGTGTAGAAGCCTTTTTTGCTCAACTTAAAAAGAATAAAGTGGATATACGTAAAATACAGGCAGAGCTCTATTGTCAAAATCATTCAGCGATCACTACCCTTGAAGAAAAAGGATTATACGCGGAGCATGTAGATAAAATGTCTCATCAAGGCAGCCTGCTGACGGTTGGATCCGAAGAACAAAAAAAGAAAAGTTCTTGCTTAAATAGTGCTCATTTTGCATCCGTATATGAGACCATCATTGATGAAAGATATGAAACCATTATAAACCGGTCATTAGAAGACGCAACTCTTACAACAATTGTGTTTACTTCTAGTGAAGCAGTCGAACTGCTGATGGAAAAAGGGAACCAATATGGAATTTCTCCAAAGGAAATCAATCAATCGGTGGAGTTTGTCTGCGAAACGGCTGAAGCATGTGAAGCCTTAGAAAAATATGGTTTTTCAGTTGGGAAACCGGATAAAGACGTATTAATAGAATCTTTATAAGGTGTATATTGGCCGGCCGGCAGTCCATTTATGGGCTGCTTTTTATGTTGTTCCGTGCTTTGGGGGAGGTGTGTTTTTTATGAAAGACAATGTAGGCTGGATTAAGAGGAGAAATGTCCTTCAAGGGGTATATGGAAGACATAAAAGTTCAAAACAAAAGGAGAAATGTCCTTCAAGGGGTATATGAAAGACATAAAAGTTCAAAACAAAAGGAGAAATGTCCTTCAAGGGGTATATGAAAGACATAAAAGTTCAAAGCAAGATTAAGTCCATATAATTGTGTAAATACAAAAAGAGTCAAATTAATTCCTTTTGGTCACAATGGTTATCAGCGACGAAAAACCTTGTGGAGGAATTAATTATGACTCAAATTCAGTTTA
>NZ_JAIVLH010000007.1 GCF_020524345.1 Metabacillus niabensis | reverse complement strand
CTATTATAATAACAAGCGCATAAAGCAAAAATTGGCAGGCATGAGTCCGGTTCAATTCCGTATCCATACCAGCCAATTAGCCGCTTAATATAAAACTCTAACTTTTAGGGGTCACCACACGCGGGGTGGTTTTCTTGTTGTTTTCTAAAAGGTTTTTCCGAAAGAAATATGCACTAATTTCCCGCACAATTCCCTTCAGAACTTCTCGTAGAAATTCAAGAAATGTTTCCATCATTATCACCTCCTTTCCTCCAAAAACAGAAAGAAGAGCGACAACCAACCACCCTCACAATATTCAGTTGCAACCTAATCTTATCATAATCTATCTATTCAAAAATCTATCAACCTTCGACAAATTTCGATTGATCCTTTTGATAATATCTTTGAGCGAGTGGGACAAGGAACCTGTCCCCCTGGTCCACCCCTGACCCTATTTCAACTCCTCAACCAACTGAGTTAGTAGTTCAGCATTCTCTTTTGTTATTGCTTTGTCACTCTGTGCAGATAGTTGATTTGTGTACGCTTTTAGTTTTCCTTCCACGGCGTTTTGGTTTCCTTTATCTGCTGATTGTTTTGCAGATAATAGTTTTGTTGTTAGGGAGTTAGCGATTCCTTCATTGGTAACAAAGGTTTCGGTTAGTCGGCTTAGGCTGTCAAAGTCTACTGTTACTGCGAAGGTATATTCTGCTTCGGCTTTATTTCCGGCTTTGTCTGTGGCTGAGGCGGATATTTTATTTTCGCCTATTTTGAATTCGTAAGCAGGTCCTTCAACATTTTGACAATCAGCTTCTTCAACTCCTGATAATTCATCAGTCGCCGCACATGTGATTGAGATAGTGGCATCGACTGTGTATTCTTCATTAGCGGAAAACTCGATCACAGGGGCTGTTGTATCTAGTGTAATCTTGTGTTGATAGGTTTCGCTTATGTTTCCTGAGCCGTCTTTGAATTGAACGAATACCGTTTTCTCACCATCACCACTAGGTAATTCAACACTTTTCAATGATGTATAGTTTTCCCATTCAGTCCAGTTCTCTGAATCTGTTGAGATTCTGAATTGGGTTACTCCACTTGCGTCATCTTCTGCGTTAAGACTAAGGCTGACGTTTCGATTGTTTGTATATTCTGCACCTTCATTGATTGAAAACTCTCCAGTTGGTGCTGTTGTATCTTTTGGTTCCTCTTCTACGATCATAATCCAACTAATTTGCGGGTCTGGTGCGTTTGTATTGCGAACTGTTACATCCAGTAGTCCATCAGAAATTTCGACATCATAACCGAGAACATCATAGGAATCTGTGAATGTATAGTTCTCTGTTCTGACTTCGTTGTTTATGAGGATGTTTGCTTTCCTCGAGCCTTTTGTTGATGAATACCAGCGATCGTAAAGGCCTGTGTATACCGTATATTTCCCGTTTTCAAGTTGGAACTTATAGGTAAGATCTGGACCGTTTCCGCCAACAAGGTATCGTAGAGCTGAGAAGAGATCATCACCTTCACCACCGGCAGGTTTTGAGATATCGCCTACATAGCCCCATGTTTGACCTTTGTCTGGTTCGTACATTTGGTCGATCGTTTCTTTATTCACAAGTGTGTCCTGCATATAGGATGACCATGTTACGTAATCCTTTGTTTTAGCTCCTCCGGCATGAACAAAGTATTTCACATTGTCAGGTATTACCACAACTTCTGCCCGAATCACTTTGTTTGCGACTTCAGGAAGCGTACCCTCGACCACTACTGTACCAGGCTTAGAGAAATCGTCCGGGTTGATCTCCCATGTCACCGGTGTATCCATTTGTTTGCCTGAATACGTTACATTAATCTCCTCTGGTAAACTCGGAACTTCATTTAGTGATACTTTTTCAGGTAATTCGGTGTTAATGGTGACTCTGCCCATTCGATTTAGCGTATCCAAATTCCACTCATCATACCATTGTAAGATGATTTCATCTTCATCTCCAAATTCAATTGGAAGCCAGATATACCTTGAGTTGGTTAAATCATTTTTGTTCCAGCGGTCGCCCATATAAATATATTTACCATTCTCACGATCGACTGGGATGACGTACGTACTTTGTGACCCAAATGTTGTTGAAGCTCCATCTCCAACTGACGGATCACCCATTGGCTTCCATTCTCCTAGAACAGAGTCTGCAACATGATATCTGGCCGGGTTTGGGTCCCATCCTGTTGCACCGGATGTGATTAAATAGTATTTTCCTTCATATTTGAACATAGCCGGGGCTTCACGGTGTCCATCGTAAATGGCACGGATAAAGTCTTTTCCATATTCTTCTCCGGCAATTGCTGTGTACTCTTCATTTAGTTTTGAAATATACAGGGAATAATTTTCTTCACTCGAATAAATGATATAGGCCGTACCATCATCATCCACAAATAAGTTCATATCGCGAGCCATTCCTGTGTTTTGGACCTTGTATGGGAATCCTTCCGGCACTTTGTTTAAGCGATTGCTTTCTAAAAATTCAAAAGGTCCTGTTGGTGAATCACTGATCGCCACACCGGCTTTTGCTTTTGCATAGTTAGAATCAGAACCCTGGTAAGGTCCATCTACATGCAGCCATAGCACATACTTATCTGTTTTCTCGTTATAAATCACCTTTGGTCGTTCTAAAACACCTCGAGCTGTATTAATATCACTGAAAATAACATCTTTTTCTTCAGCGGATCTATTTTTATATAACTCTTTAAAGTATGGATCTGTATCTAAATCTGCACGGTTTTCAACTGCACGCATGACAACGCCTTCATCTTTCCAATTATATAAATCCTTTGATGAATAGGCATGCACACCTGTTGCAGGAAGATAGCCATTTGTTTTATCTTCTCCATACCAATAGTATGTTTCGGTTTTCTCATCATACATCATGCCGCCGCCATGGGCTTGAATGATATTACCATTCGTATCTAACCAAGGCTGCCCTGGTTTAAATGATTCATTTGGCGTGTTAATCATCAGTCCATCGATCCCGTCATTTATTTGTTTAATAGCCGTTCGGATCTTTTCTTGGACTGCTTTTGTTGCTACATCTAATCCATTTTCATTTATTTCTTGAATCAGTGCTTCAGCTTTCGTAATGGCAGTGTTTAACTCTTCAATTCCTTTCGGATAGTAAACATCCGTCTTTTCCGCTTCTATTTTTGCCTCAGCAATTTTGGCTTCTAAGTCAGACACTGGAATCACCACATACTTTTTTATCATAATATAGTTCACTAATGGATCATTATAGTTCGTTAATGCAGCTGAAGCTGGCCCTTGGATTTTAAGGTTTAATTCACCATCTGTTACTGCGAGTTGCTGATAGGTGAATTCTTTTTCAGTATTATAACTGCCAATCTCATAGTCACCTTGAGACAGATTTTGCCCCTCGCTGATGATATTGACGCTTCTCTCACTCCATGGGTTTTTAAATCCTACTAAAATATCATACTCACCATCTGGTAACTCAAACTTGTATTCAATGGCTTTATCACGTGTTTGAGGACCGTTGTAATAACGTAATGTCGTCTTTTTATCTGTTTCGTTTCCATCAATCACCGAAGTTGAGGTTGTTTGGGTTACTAATCCCCACTTCTTTCCTGTCTCTGCATCTACACCGTAGGGTTGTTCTGTTTTACTTGAATAAAGCCCCATTTTGTCTGTACCTTCAACAGTGTCAGGTGTTTTATCACCTGCATTGACGAAATATAGGATATAGTCATTATTTTTGAGTTCTTCGTCTGTAAAATCGTCTTCGCTTTCTGCTGCGGAAGCTGGTGTTAGAGAAAAATGGGTTCCTAGGATAATGGCTAGTGTTAAAAGAAGACAAACTATTTTTCGCATGTTGGACAAATTGGTTCCTCCTTTAGTTTTTTTACGAGCTTGGATTGAAACATGAAACAGTAGAGCGGATTTTGAATCGGACATGCAATAAAACCTTTTTAAATATGAATTCATAGGATGCTGTGATCTGGAGGTATGTAGGGATGGTTGCGAAAAAGTATTTCATAGAGGGGAAAGAGTTAAATATGTTATGCGATAATATTGCAACCGCTTTCAATATAAATCCTGAACAGTGATATTGTCAATACTATTTGCTTTACTGTATATGAATATGATTCGTTTGTCCTGTTTTTCGTGTTTGATTAGGATGAGATTAGGATAAATGGTGGGGACATTCGGATTTGATTAGTGGATTAAGAGAATATAATGGTTGATTGCAATCGGTTTCAAAATAACAGTTCATCATTTTGACCAGGACTCGACCGAGAGGGACAGGGAACCTGTCCCCTTGTCCCTAATATTCTTCCCGGTCTTCTGCGATCATGTTTAGTCGTTTTATGTTTTTGGATGTTTTTTGGCGGAATTGGTATGTAGTGATTAGGTGTCCTGCTTTTTCTCTTCTGCGCTCCAGGACGCTTTTGCTGATGTTTACTTCAAGTTTTACTTGGTTAAGAAAATTAATGGTGGAGCTTGGTCCTTTTGATTCAATATCTTTAATATGCTGGTAGGCTACCCATGCTGTGTCCTTTTTCATGGGTGATCCTAGTGGGATCATGCAGTATTTCAGTGGTATGCTCACCATGATGGGAAGGTTTTTTTGTCCCTTTAAGATTGATCGTGCTGACTTTAGACTTCCATCGAAACTTCCTCCATAATACACGCAGCTTTCATTTAAAACAAAATATGTATTTTGTTCGATTCTAGTTTCTCCGAATGTTTCCAGCAATGTACAATGAAGATGACCTGTATTTGTGTAATGAGGTAGTAAAGCCATCGTTGATTCTGTAATGATTTCCTGATTATAAACATGAAGTTTATATTCCATGATTGTTTTCCTCCTTTTGAAAGAGTTAGAGACTATCTATTTTAAAAGGAGTTAGATATAATACCAATATAGTTGGTATTAATCCAACTAGAGAATTCCTTAAGCACTATACCCGTCAAAGTTGATGTGCTTAGGGTTTTTTTGCCCTCCTACATATACACCACCTCCTTCAATGACTTATCTATCTTATTACCAAAACACTACTATGATCATTTTTATGTGAAGTATCTTTAAATACTGTCTATCTGCTTCAATTGCTACATGTATATAGATTTGCACTGTAATTGGGAAGGTTTCTATCTCTAATGGCTGCTTGTTCAGCGAGTAAGATCGTGGTGGTTATTGAAGATATGACTTCGATTGCTCTTTTTTATTCGAGGTGTCAAAGTGATTGAGATGAGAGCTACTGACTAAAGTTGGACTTACAATCTAGTCCTTAGTTCCTCTTTCATAAATTTCCACTTATATTATAACGGTAAATTTTACCTATTGGTATCGTTTTTCTTTAAAATTATGTAAAGGTTTTGTATATTTCACTTTTATATTAACTTCAAGGATTTTACCTTATTTGAAAGCCATACTAGGTTAAAAGCTGTAATCCTCCTCCATCCCCTTTTCTCCAAAAAGCACCATTTCGCTTATTTTCCACCTCAATTCCCCACATATGACCCATATCCCTAAGGAAAACGCCCGATATTCACTCAAAAACACCTCCCATTCCATTTATATTGAAAATGTCTCCAAACTCAATACCTTGCTATTCTCAAATTACCGCGGAATACATAAGAATGCATTCTTAGAAGGATTCGTTCATGTACGAGGATGCGAGATTTGAAGAATTGCATCAGCAATTTGAGCCGATGATTTATCATGCTATGAGAAAGTTGGGTATTTACAAAAACAAACACGAGTTTTATCAGGTTGGATGTATTGCTTTATGGGAAGCGTCCCTGCGATTTAATAAGGAAAAAGGGGAATTTAAGTCATATGCTTATTCGTATATGATTGGACGAATGAAAAGTGCCCTTACAGAGGATAAAAAGAAGGAAGAAAGAGAAAGTCAGAGTGAAGACATATGGATTGAAGATGAAACAACTTATGGTGATTTTTCAACTATTCTTTGGGAATCCCTGTTTGATACTGTCTCTTCCATATTGTCTGAGAATCAATGTAAATGGGTGAAAGCTTACTGTTTATATGGGAATACTCCAAGTGAAATTGCTGAAGATGAAGGGGTTTCGGTTGCTGCTGTGAAAGGGTGGCGTAAGGGAGCTATTGCGAAGATGAGGATATACTTTTCAGATGTGATTCTAGAAAAATGAAATAATAAATTGAAAGGAGATTAGTGACTCATCGGTTGTTCTTGTCATTGGTCTGATCAAGTGGGACGCACTTATAGCTGTCCCCTTGGTCAAAAAAGATCTAATCAGATTTTCATTCCAATTAGATCTTATCTGTTAAGACTTATTCCATGTAACATTCTCTTTATCTCTATATAGTTATTTACAAAACTTACCTTGGAATCTATTTAACTATAAACTATCAATCTCATTATCTGTTGACCTTAGAAAAAAACTTAGATGGTCACTGTGACATTTACCTATTTAATTATTTATATTTGGCTTTTATATAAGTATTTTTTGCTGAGTAACTTATTTTCTTGGCACTTGTACTTTTTAATTTTCCTGTACAAGTATATGTAGATACCGTATAGGTTTTTTTATAAATATCCCCGTATATTGCTGGTCTTGACCATTTGTTTGCATCTGCCTTTATAAAGGTACCATTACCTGGAGGTGCTACAGAAACACCAATAGATGTGTTATACGCACTTACTGATATTGAATAACTAACAGAAGTTTGTCCAAAGAAATATCCATTGACTTTATCCCAATTCCGAAAACTAGGATGATAGTTCATAAATATATTACTAGACACTTTAACATTAGAAATTGTATTAATCTTTGTGTATGTTCCGCAAACGCTACTAGCAGCTACCATATTTGTTGGATCTCCAGTCGCTATAACCTGACCTTCAGCTATAATGTCTCCATCAGCTTCAATAATGAATTCATCTAAGTCTTCTGTTTTAGTAACAAGATTTCCATATTTATCAATTTGAGTCCCAATTACTTTAGCAGGAAGTATAGTTTCTGGATTATGTATATCTGTATTGATTATATAATCCTCATCTACTATTTCAACATTCTTCAAGGTAATTTCATCTTGAGCTAAACATTCTTCATTACCTATATTGGCTGTAGCTTTTGAAGAAGTTGGTAAAGCGAGGAACGAGAAACAGAGTACTAATGTTGTTACTACGAGAAAATAGAACTTTTTCATCTTTTAAATCCCTCCCAAAAATTATATAATATTCCAAGTACTAGAAAAATATATAATAAAAGGAAATAATTTACAACATGAAAGGAGAAGAAAATGAAAAAAATATTATTTTCATTTTTAATAATTCTTATTTTGGGAAGTATAACAACAGCTTTAGTTTTAGCAAGTAATGATAAAAATGCTGCGACTGAGGGAGAATTAAACCAGAAATATGAAAGATATGTGAATGAACAAGGATTTGAAAGTATAGAAATACATCCACAGCAAAGTTATATCTTTTCGTTGTATCAGGTAGAAAATACGGGTGATATCGGAGTTTTAGAATTTTCACCTGATGTTCAAAAGAAAGCAGAAGCAGCAAATAGCAGTGATTTGATTTATATACCACTGAAGGGTCAACATAATAATTACATGGGAATAAAATTTAATAAACATGCTGAACATGTTAAATACTTTACAATAAAAATGGGAAATGAGACGAAATCTTTTGATGTTAATAAAGAGGACGATGAAACTTTTACAAATACTTATTTAATACAAACTGATTTTGATCCAGATAAAGTAGTTGAAATATCAATTTTTGATAAAAATGATAAAAAGTTATACTCTATTTCTAGATAAGATGTGATACGTTTCAGGTAGTGTTACAAGAATATTCCCGGTTATTATGAAATCTGTAACCTCTACCGTCGGGGTGATGGTTGTCTAATTTAATAACGTTTTAGGAAAACCCCTATGCGCCTACTACCGTGCGGGGTGTTTTTTTGTTTTTAATATGTTTTTCGAAGGTAATATTCACTTCATTTACATAAAAATCCCCGTAATAATTCTTAAATGCCTCCAAGATTATCATCTCCTTTCCTGTAAGGCAGAAGTAAGATAACCATTCATTCTTGACCTATTCAGTTGGATAGTCAACAGTAAACTAGACAACTTTTTTAAGGTGTTCAAGTTTGAATTCTATTGGGCTTAGATAGCCTAGTGTTCCATGAATTCTTTTGTTATTAAACCAATGTATATAGGTATGCAATTCCTTTTCTAAATCTTCAAGACTATCAAAGTGACGCTCTTTGATAAACTCAGTCTTAATGATTTTAAACGTTGCTTCTGCTGCATTATCATAAGGACATCCTTTCATACTTAAAGATCGATCGATATTGAATGTTGCTAACGCATCATCAATCAGTTTGTTTTTGAACTCACTTCCTCGATCTGTATGAAAAAGCTTAATAGTACGTAAATCCGTTTTTATTGAAGCTAAAGCACGGTATACCAACAGGGCATTTTTATTACGATCGACACTATAGCCGATGATTTCACGGTTAAAGAGATCAACAAATACACATATGTACTGCCATTTTTTATTGACTCTGACATATGTTAAATCACTTACCACAACTGATAATGCTTCTTCTTGTTTAAATTTACGATCAAGTTCATTTTTTTGTTCTGATTCATTTGTTCCACTGGAATGTGGTTTGAATTGCGCAAGTGTAAAAGTAGATACCAGACCCTGCTCGTTCATAATTCGTCCGATCCGACGTCTAGAAACGATCTTGCCGAGCTTCATCAATTCCTTTTTTATTTTACGAGTTCCAGAGTTTTGATAACTTGAGTGGAAAATCTCTATAATATCGGATGTGATGTCATCCTCTGCCTGACGCTCTTCTGCTTCATAATAATAGGTACTTCTAGGGATTTGAAGGACTTTGCACATTGCTGATATCGAGTATTTGTGTTGATTATTCTTTATCACATTTACTTTCGTCTAGTATCAGCGCGGCTTGCTTTAAAATGTCATTTTCCATCTCTAGTTGCTTATTCCGTTTTCTAAGTTCAGCTAGTTCCTTTTGTTCGGCCGTTAAATTGTCTTTTTCCTTAAAAGAACCGGAGGTTTGACTTTGACTTACCCATTTATCTAAAGAAGAAGGAGTAAGATCATATTCACGGATAATTTCTTTTCTTGGTTTGCCGCTGTTATAAAGCTGTGCACGATCTGTTGTTTAAATTCTGCAGTAAATGTTCGACGTTCTCTTTTAGTCATCGTAGATTCTCCTCGAGTATAATATCTGTAGTCTACTTGACCTTAATTTTTCTGTCTAGTTCAGTGTAGTCGATTCAAGTTACAACCTTCTCTTAAATTAACCATAGACAAAATTCCTTTGCTTCTCACTATGTATATCCCTTTATGGAACAATTGCCTTTCCCCACGGTCCACCAACACCTTATACATTTCACCTCATTACCACTTTAATTAACTAAAATACTAAACTATAATATAAATATACTAATTATAATTGGGGGTTATTCATAATGAAAAAGAAGGTTGCTATCCTTGGTAGCAGTGGAGGGAATCTTTATTCACTTGGTGGGAAGGATCCGGAGAAGCTTCTTGGTGAACTTTTGTTGCAGCTAGAGGCGGCAGGGATGGAGTGCGGCTCTCTTCAGTTTATCGCAGCTAAGGGTTCAATGGATTCAGTGAAAGAAACAACAGAAGCTGCCCTATATGGCTGGGATGAAGATTCGAGTAAGCCATATATAAAACTGGATGGAACATTAAAAGAGGTTAATAAGGAAGCTGTAAAAACAGATCAGGAAATTTCAGAAAAGATAAAAAACGGAGAGATTGATGGACTCATCTTTATGAGCGCTGATCCAAATGGGGCTAATCAGAAAGCAGTCGAATCTGCAGCAAAAATGAAACTCCCGGCAACTGGGACTGGCGGTACTTCCATGGCAACAATTAGTTCAAAAGGGATTAATGTTATTTCCACATCGGGTACAACTGGAACGACCAATCGTACTCGTGCGGTGACCTTTGTTACATCATTAAGTAAGCACTGGGGAATTTCTTATCGCCCGATTATCGGGAAAGTAACGGCTTCCGATAAATCACAAGAAACGTCACCATGGAGAAGAATCAATATTCGCGGGATGATGCTTGCTTCACTACCAGGTTTTATTGCGATGGCATTAGTTCTCGCTTTAAGTAAGATCCCTGCTTTATCGATGCTTGGCGATGTTTTTGATTTAATGATCAATGCTCTTCCAATTATTCTTGCCGTTATTGCCGCAAAGCAAGTGGCTGATCTTGATGATGTTTCCATCGTTGCCGGGATTGTGGCGGGCGTATTGTCCACAAACGGAGGAATTATTGGTGGCATTATCGGTGGGATTGGTGCAGGGCTTTTAGTTCAATATATTTTCAGGAAATGTGTGGAATGGAAGTTTCCAGCTACGACTGTTAATATTGCGGCTGGTGGGGTTGCCGGATTAATTTCAGGATTAATCGTCTATTTTCTTTTCGCTCCGATCGCTCTTCAGCTTGGTGAAGGGATTCGATCGTTATTAGATACACTTGTGGCCATGAATCCGATTGTTGCAGGATTGATTGCGGGTTTACTTATTTGGCCGGCCATCATCGGTGGAATCTATCACGCTGCTATTCTGCCAATTGTCTTATTGGAAATGGAAACTTCGGGGAACAGTTTTTTAGGTGCGGTCGATATGGTCGGTTTGGTTATGGTTTCAGCAGGCATCACGTTAGCCAATATTGTTGCACCTCGAGATAAAGGTGAAGCCGCTGTCGCTACTCCAGGATTTTTGATTAATGTAGGATTTGGTACGTTCGTCGAGGCAGCCTATCCCTTTATGTTCTCCAACAAACTGATCTTTGCTGGAGCTATTGTCTCATCCGGTATAGGAGGCTTGCTTGTTGGTCTTTTTGATGTACGCGGAACAGCTTATGTTCCATCTGTTATGGCACCGTTCCTTTCGGATAATATGATTGGTTTTATCATTGCAATGGTGGGAAGTTTGGTGTGTGCGTTTGTGATTACATTGCTTGTTAATTTGTTTGTTAAGAAAAAGGCTCGGGATAAGGATGAGTTGTTATCGGCATGATAATTTTTGAGATAAGAAGATTTGTTGATGGAACGATAGCATCGAAAATTCTTTGTTCAGAGTGTTTAAGGTTTTATGTATGGCAATCATTCTATTTAGCTTAATAGATGATTAATTTAGGTTTAACCGCTGCTAGTTTTATTTCCAATGAATAACATTTCATAAAAGCACCTCCAATTGTTACATCTGTCTATCAATTGGGGTGGTCCAAGGAACCTGTCCCCTTGGACCAGTGCTTATTTGTTATTTTATACGCGATATACATTGCAAGGGATGTGATCATTATTTGTATTGGAATTAATATTAGCTTATTATTGAAATCTTTGAAGGCAAGTAGTCCTATTGATATAGGATAAAAAGAAAGCAGAAAAGGAGTGTTATTCGTTTACCGTTATTAGTCCTAAACTTATGGTTTACGTTGCCATTCAGGGTACTTCTTTACCCAATATTTTGTTCGAAAAATATGGAGTCCGATTGCAGGTATAATGTTAAAGACAAAAATAACAAGGCTAACAACTATCCAATCTTCCGTCGTTTTATCCGGATTTCCGCCTAATAAAACCAACCCAGTTAGTAAACCGGATGCAAGTAATACACAACTCCCAATAATAAATCCTGCATTTATACTCTTAAGTCATTTTATTTTTGATTGTTCCATAAAAACTCCTACTCTTCATTTTTCTCTGCTCCAAATTTAATTCCTACCCTACACCATAGACTAGTATTCAATACCTATGTATTTTGCAAGAAAAAAGTGCAGAGTAGCGCAAGATTTTTTGCAGAGTTTTGCCACCCTAAAATTTCCTACTTTGCCTTCGACAAAGCATTCGATAATCTATAGCTTCCACCATTAAAAGTTAGTACATGCGCATGGTGTATTAGACGATCCACTAAAGCTGCTGTAAGCCTAGAATCAATAAAAATTCTATTCCATTGACTAAATTCAAGATTTGAAGTAATTATTAAACTCTTCTGTTCATACCAATCTGCAATAAGTTGAAATAATAGCTCAGAACCTTCCTTACTAAAAGGTAGATAGCCCATTTCATCTAAAATAATCAAATCTACCTTCTCAAACTTTTTTCTAAAGGAAGGCAATTTATCCTGTTTCAACGCCTGCTCCAATTGCTCAATTAGAAGGGAAACACGATAAAACCTCACTTCATAACCCATTTCACAAGCTTTTCTCCCTAATCCCGTTGCTAGATGTGACTTTCCAGTACCTGGTGATCCAATTAATACGACATTTTGCTTTTGTTTAATAAAATCAATTCTCATTAATCCATCTTTATCAATATGAGTAGGAAATCGAATTCTTTCGTTCCACTCGTAATTACTCAAACACTTTGAGTCTAAGAACTTCGCATTTCTAATAAGGCGTTGTACCTTAGCTTTCTCACGTAATCGAAACTCTTCCTTAAACAATGCTTCTATATATTGGCTTGGTGATTCAAAGGGAATTGTCTCGTATATTTCTGATACATAAGCCAGCCGAAGAGATTTACACATAGAACGAATAGAATCACTCATGACTGACTCCCCCTTTCCATAGGAGCCAAGGAATCATACTCAGACCAGTCAAGCCCGAAGGGATTCTCACTCTTTTCGGAAATTAAATCGTAAAATTCCTCATTTACTCTTTTCATATCATGTGTCATCAGTAAATTAAGCATTTCTACTAATCTTTCTTTACGAATAACCAAGTCATCGACCATTAAATAATCATTGACTCTGCCTGGTAAGTATTTTTGATACCTTGAATAAGGGACTACTCTTGGTTTTCGAATCCAGTCCTTGAAAACTGTTACCCAAGGAATAGCTCGCTTCTTGTTCATATACGGCCTATAGTCTTCTATGAGAAGTTCTCCGTCAGGAGAAACAGCTTTAAATTTATCCCAAGCCAAAACAAAATATATAAAAGGAAAGTTTGCTGCTCTTGGAATATGTATTAGTGTATTATCTAACTTTGCTTCATTGAATTTATTTACCTTGGCTTCAACCTCTTTAAATACTGGATAGTCCTCAGTTGGCAACTCTAGTAAATGATTCTTCTCCTTATTCCAAAGATCTTCGATCATTACTTCTTTCTCATAATGAAGTCTTTTCCTATCATTTTCCAACTGAACACGAAGTGTTTCCGTTAAATCTTCATAACTATTCATGACTGGTGATGTTGCAAAGAAGTTGTATCTAATATAACCTACTTTATTTTCTACACTTCCTTTTTCATGGCCACTACGAGGGTTACAAACTTGCACATCAAACCCATAGTGGTTTTGAAATTGGATAAACGTGTCCGTTAACTTTGCTTCCTCGGTTTTTGACCTAACTTTCTTGACAGCAGGGGTTAAATTATCAATCCTAATATTTCTAGGTACACCTTTTATTTGTGTAAATAAATGTTTTAAGCCCTGAAGAAAACACTCCTGATTTTCGGATGGTAATGGTACAGCGAAAGCTGTGTTACTATATGGAAAAGACATAACTAGAACATGAGTATCCAGATATTCTCCATCTTTAACAACTTCCATTACTCCAAAGTCTACTTGAGCTTCACTAGGAGGGTGTTCTAAACGATCATGCCCTTTATCAAGCTGCTCGTTATGACTGTTCTCCCAATCAGAAATAAAATAACAAACTGTTCTATATGATCCTTTAAAACCATGTCCCTGTAACTCTTTAAATATCTGTTTATTTGTTATTCTTAATTTTTTCTTTAACTTACTATCTTCAAAGAGCCAATCTGAAACAATTTCTCCCCATTTTTCAGTATGCATCATTCCTTTGGAATGCTTAATCTTTGATTCAGGTAATTGATCTTCATCAGCGTACTTCTTAGCTGTTCTCCAATTAATTCCTAAAACTTCCTTTATTTTTGTTATAGATTGTCCTTTTTTGTTTCTTAGGTGTTTGATACAATTAATATCAGACATTGCTAGCATCCTTTCTACCTCCACTACAAAATTGCTCGACACAATTAATGTAGTGGGACTTGGGGTGACTGGCAAGTCTTTTTTTATGCACATAAAATTAGTGCAGGACTCTGCAATTTTCCATTGCAAAGCTCTGCACTTTTATTTTGCAATAAACAACCTACATTAGTAATTATTATCCAAGGGATAATTGCTAAAATTTAATAGCTTTGTCATACTACTTAATTTGTTTGTAACAGGTCAATAACACTATTCCTGTATGATTGTAAGTATCTTTTAAACATCTTAGGAGCAATCACACATGAAAAAATTGAAATCAATCCTTTGTTTTTTTCGTAGATACCATAAATACGATTATTACACTGAAACGTGTATAGATTGTGGAAAGAAAAAATAAATTCAACTAAAAGGTCCCGGTTATCTCTTGATTGCCGGGACTTTTTACGTTTTAAACTGCTCTTTCTCCGTGAAAATTGCTGAAGACAATAGGTGGGTCAAGGAACCTGTCCCTCCGTCCCATCTTAATAAAACCTTTAAATGCCATTAACTAAATTTACAATTTCATCCTGTATGATAGAAGTGTATAGGAAATTAGACATGGTAAAGGAGATAGAGAGATGGATGTAAAGGATATTCTTTCGAGCAGGGTTATACACTTTGCTAGTATGTTTCATGAAGAGGTTGAGTTGGGCGTTATACAGTTTTCTGATCATTATTATGTGTACGCATCGATTTGTAATGATCGTGGGGAGTTTTTGGGAAGAGGGATAGACAAAGTTGAGAGAGATGCTGCTCGTCAGGCTCTTAAGGAGCTTTATGTTAATGCTTATGATCGTTAAACGAAGAAACCAAGGGGAAGTTTTCTCCTTGGTTTCTTCGTCTAATCATACAATCTATTATCCATTACTATTATAAAGAATACTGCTTCTCAAAGTAATTCTGATATTCACCACTTAAAATCTGCTCCCACCACTCTTGGTTATCCAAGTACCATTGAATGGTTTGAGCAATTCCGGTTTCAAAGTTATACGTTGGTTTCCAACCTAACTTCTCTAGCTTAGTAGGATCAATCGCGTATCGTTTATCATGTCCTAAGCGATCTTTAACAAATTCTATTAAGTCTTCGGATTTACCTAGTGTTTTAACCACTTCTAAATTCGTTAATGGAATATTAATATAACATTCGTGGTGTATTATAAAATGTTAAAGTTTTTTAATTAACAAAAGAATCAATTTATGAAAATTATTGCAGCTAGCTAGGTACTCTATTTCATGCAAATGCTTTTTTGCTGCCATTAACGCTTGTTTCTCTTACTCTACAACTTTTGACAGATTTAGGATTGTATCTATGGTTATCCCTTCAAATATATATGTTTAATCTCTAATACTGAATCTTCATTTCTGTTTTTGAATTTTCATTTTCATCATACTCAATTGTCAAAGCTCCGATTAAGAACCCTAGCATCACAAATACTACCGGCCACCCTATAGCATCAAAAAAGACCAATTCAAAACTAATTACAACAAAACATAAAAATGATAAATCTTTTGTCCAATGTCTATTTTTATTTTTAAAATATTTTATTATTATAAATAGCACTAATGATAAATAAGAAGTTATTCCTACTAGCCCAAATTCAAAAAACCAAGAAAGATATTGATTATCCGTAGTACCAAAATCCTTTATAAGAACTGGATTTCTTAACATAAAATCCCCTACTGTTCCCGCACCATGACCAAATAACAAAATTGATCCTCCATTGTCAAACATATGATCAAAAATCATAGCAATTGTTAATGTTCTTTGTAGATTAGATCCATCAGTTGAATTTTTAGTTAATGAGTCTCCAAATCTATCAATTATTGTTTTTGCGATTTCATCAAAATTTAGAATTAAAAATAAAAACACAAAACTAGTGATAATACATATATTAATTGCTTTTAGATAATTAACTCGAGGTCTTAAGATCGAAAAAATAAACCTTTTATTATTTAATAATATATATACCATTATTATTAAAGCAAGGGCTAACCACGCGCTTCTAGATGAAGTTGTATATATATTTAACAGCAAGAGCACTTGTAAAACATACTTAATTGGTGACTTAATTAAATACATATTGCACAAAAATGCAATTATAAAAAATAAGCCACAAATTATAGGATGATGGAATACAGACATAGTACGATAAGCTGCAGAACCAAAGTGGTAATTATACCCGACTTCTGCCAAATCCATATAATTTAACAAAAGAGGTTTACGAAAAATGACCTGGTAGAGGTTTGCAACAGATAATATATTTAAAAATACTGTTAGCTGCTTGTAAAAATTCTCCATATATCCTACACCATATCGCAATAGGGAAAAAAACAAGTAAAATATTAATATTACTAGTATAAGATAACGTTTAGTTACAAATGCTATTTCATCAAATGAAACTAAATATATAGTCAATATAAATAGTATTGAGATAATTAATATTAATGAGTTCTTTCTAGAAATTCTTAAATCAGAGTCTCTAAATAACTTTAATAATAATAATAAAAGCAAACCCGCCATATATAAATATATTACTGTACTAGTAATAGGAAATCTCCACATTATACCTGCAACTATTCCTATCAATATTACATTAATATTTAAATCCCTTAAATTCATTTCTTTCAATTGATTAGACAACTCCCTAATAAAAATATAATGAGTTACTGGGTTAATTATACAATAAAGTTTTTATCAGAGGGGATTCATTTTTTTCCCAATTTTAGTTATGCTAATCCATGCATTCGTCCTGTTGCATTGTTAGCTATAAGTTGTGCATTCATCAATCTATTAAAACATCTGTTAATACCAATTTTATCTAGCATTATCTTTTAAATTTATTGTTGTTTACATCGTCAATGTAGATAACAACAATTTTTTTCCACATCCAAATCTTGTACAAACCTCTACGTTTTACATTTAGTGCTTATCCCCTCCAAAATTCGATATCCAGGGCGTATATTAATAATTCCATGTTTTATTGGAGCCACATTAACAAACCAAGTAAACCTTTGTCTCGTTGTAAGGGTTTCTTTAACCAAAAGTTTTGTTAGAGCTTTTGATTTATATTGATGATTTTTTTAATATAAAGTTCAAAGAACACATCAAGGAAAAGAAAAACTACAAGGAAGGGCATCGATGTATAATTTTTGATTGTTCCAAACAAAGTTAAAATAATAAGTGACTGAACTTTCTTAGTACTTGGTTGCATACATTCTTATTAGAAATTTTAAGGAAAAACTAATTGAAAACCAACTCAAACAATGTATAACTATTTTTCCCAATAATTTATTAGCAACTTTTATCGATTTCATCTATGAAGTATGGATAAATATTAAAATGAAAAGCAACGAAAATATTTAACCGTTGCTTTTTATTAACATTAATTTCAATTAAATAGAATACTGTTTTTCAAAATAACTTTGATATTCTCCACTTAGAATCTGCTCCCACCACTCTTGGTTATCCAGATACCATTGAATCGTTTGAGCAATCCCAGTTTCAAAGTTATACGTTGGTTTCCAACCTAACTTCTCTAGCTTAGTAGGATCAATCGCATATCGCATATCATGACCTAATCGATCTTTTACAAATTCAATTAAGTCTTCTGATTTTCCTAAAGTTTTAATGATGGTTTTAACGACTTCTAGATTTGTCCGTTCATTGTGTCCACCAACATTATACACTTCTCCATTCACACCTTCGTGTAATACTAAATCAATGGCCGAACAGTGATCTAATACATGTAACCAATCACGAATATTTTTTCCATCACCATACACAGGTACTTTTTGCTCATTTAACACACGCGAAATGGTTAATGGGATCAACTTCTCAGGGAAATGATAAGGTCCATAGTTATTGGAGCAACGTGTAATATTAACAGGTAATCCAAATGTTTCATGATATGCACGAACTAAAAAGTCTGAAGATGCTTTACTTGCACTGTATGGGCTATTCGGTTGTAATGGAGTTTCTTCAGTAAAGAAAGTAGTAGGATCAAAGTCCAGCTCTCCATACACTTCATCAGTTGATACATGTACGAACTTTTTTACATTAATGTTTTTGCTAGCGTCCAATAATACTTGGGTACCAAGGACATTCGTACGAACAAACACTTCTGGATCTGTGATTGAACGGTCTACATGACTTTCTGCAGCAAAGTGAACAACGTAATCAAACTTTTCTTGCTCAAAGAGATTAAAGATTGCTTCACGATCTGCAATGTCTGCTTTTACAAAGTAATAATTATCTTTGTTTTGGATATCTTTGTGTTTTGTAAGGTCTCCAGCATATGTTAGTAAATCTAAGTTAAAAATATCATATTGCTGGTATTTATTCACCATATATTGAACGAAGTTTCCTCCGATGAATCCTGCTCCACCTGTTACAACAACTTTTTGTTTAGACATAATTACACCTCTTGATATAATTCTTTAATATAATGTTGTAGTGCATCTTCCCATTTAGGTAAAGGCTTAAAACCATTTACAGATAATTTATCCTTTGACATACGAGAATTTTTTGGCCTTACCGCCCGTGTAGGATATTCATCAGTTGAGATTGCGTTTACCTTTACTTTTTTACCTGCTTGTTTAAATATCTCTTTAGCAAAATCAGCCCAGCTACAGAATCCCTCATTAGAAGCATGGTAGATTCCGTACTTGTTAGTAAGTATCATATCAATTAATAAACATGCTAAATCAAATGTATAGGTTGGGGAACCATACTGATCACCAACAACGTTTAACTCTTCTCGCGTTTCCGATAATCGAAGCATCGTCTTAATAAAATTGTTTCCATTAGAACCAAATACCCATGATATTCTTACGATAAAAAATTGCTCAATTGTGGATTGAACTATTTTTTCAGCTTCATACTTTGTCACACCATAATAACCAATTGGATTTGCTTTATCTGTTTCTAAAAAAGGTTTTTCTCCTTCTCCGTCAAATACATAATCTGTACTAATAAACATGAACTTTGCATTGACTTCTTTTGCTGCATTCACAAGATACCTCGTACCCTCGACGTTTACATTCCAACATGTTTCTTTATCATCCTCAGCTTTATCTACTGCTGTATAAGCTGCACAATGAATAATTGCATCTGGTTCAACCTTTTTTACAAACTGATAAACAGCTTCTTCATTTGTAATATCTAAATCTTTAGATCCTACACCGATCATCTCAAAATTTTCATTTTCACCACGATGATAAACATCATACCCTAATTGACCTGTGAATCCAGTAACTAGTATTTTCATCCTATTCTTCTCCAAAGATAAAGTTATTATCGGCATCTTTTAATTGAGGTGCATTCTTATCTTTATCTGATAAAACTGGTTTGATATTCATTGGCCATTCAATTCCGATTGAAGGATCATTCCAAATAATTCCTCGATCACATTCAGGTGCATATAGCTCGTCCACTTTATATTGAACCTCTACGTCATCTGTTAAAGTCATAAAACCATGTGCAAATCCTTGAGGAATTAAGAGTTGCTTTTTATTTTCAGCTGTTAATTCAATTCCAAACCATTGACCATATGAAGGGCTTCCTTGGCGTATATCTACAGCCACATCAAAGATTGAACCTTTTGTACAACGAACAAGTTTTGCTTGTGCTTTAGGGTTTAATTGATAATGTAGCCCTCGAAGAGTTCCTTTAGTTGCTGAAAAGGATTGGTTATCTTGAACAAACTTTAAGGTAATTCCAGCTTCTTCAAACTTTGTATGACTATATGTTTCCATAAACCAGCCACGATGATCGCCAAAAACTGCTGGTTCAATAATAACAACGCCATCTAAATGAGTTTTTGTAATCTTCATCTCTTCCACACTTTCAATATTAATATTTTATATCACCATTTGCTACTTTCATTAAATACTGTCCATATCCTGTTTTACTTAACTTTTCACCACATTCCCATAAATGCTCTTTAGCAATCCATCCATTTATATATGCTATTTCCTCAAGAGCGGCGATTTTTATACCTTGGTGATCTTCTACAGTTTTAACAAAATTTGTTGCTTCCACTAAACTTTGGTGTGTACCAGTATCAAGCCAAGTAAAGCCTCTGCCTAATAATTCAACTTCTAACTCACCAAGCTTTAAATACGCTTCATTAATAGATGTTATTTCTAATTCTCCACGAGCTGAAGGTTTTACATTCTTTGCAATATCAACTACTCGGTTATCATAAAAATATAATCCAGTAATTGCATAATTAGACTTCGGTACCTTAGGTTTTTCTTCTACACTTAGCACTTTCCCATTTTTATCAAACTCTACTACTCCAAAACGTTCTGGGTCTTGGACATGATAACCAAATACAGTTGCTCCATGTTCCTTACTAGCAGCTCTTTGTAATATTTTTCTCATCCCACTACCATAATAAATATTATCTCCTAAAACCATAGCAACAGTATCATTACCGATGAATTCCTCACCCAATATAAAAGCTTGGGCTAAACCATCTGGTCTAGGTTGTACTTTATATTGAAGGGAAATACCAAACTGTGAACCATCTCCGAGTAAATTTTCAAATCTTTTTATATCTTCTGGAGTTGATATTATTAAAATTTCTCTAATTCCTGCCAACATTAATGTGGAAAGAGGATAGTAAATCATTGGTTTATCATAAATAGGTAATAATTGTTTACTCGTAACCATAGTAAGTGGAAATAGGCGTGTACCCGAACCTCCTGCTAAAATAATTCCTTTCATATTTAAAGCTCCTTCCTTTAATTATCTGTTTACAAACAAATACTAGTAAAATTGATACTCAAACAAATTATTCTTTCTTGAAATCAAGCCTTTTTAGAATTGGTAAGTGAATCCTATTAATTAACATTGATAGTTGATTTCTTTTAGCTAATGAAAGCAGAAGCTGTAATGGATTAAATTCGTGTAAAAACAGACTAGGAAATATGTATAGACCAAAAATAAGAAAACACTTTTGAAAATCCCAACAATAATGTTAGCGACCAAACTACACATTAGGAGGATCCAAAGTGCTTTCCTTATCACTAAATTTGCCAGAAATTGAAGTTGCTAAACAGGAAGTATTAACATCAAATTATTTAATTGTTGTTCAAAAGAAATCAGATGAAGAACATTGTTCTTTATCCTGTCTTCTCTTATCTGTTGTTCACGGTTGAAGGTCAAAAGAAGTAAGGTATACTGATATTTCTCAAAAACAAGTATATGGTAAATTAAGGTGAAACGTTATCACTGTTTGAATTGTAATGAGGTAGTTTACGAGTCAGCAAAACCTGGTAAAGCTAAAATGAACGTTCTTCATGAATACTTGTATCAACTTTGCTAACATACTTCAAATCCTAGGTCTATCTTGATACAAATTGCTTGATTTGTTTAAATGATGATACAATTTCCTTTTTCTTTATTAAGAGGTATAATCCATAAACAACCAGGTAGATTAAAGCAGCACTCATTGAGTTAACATACCAAGATATTATAATAAATAAAAATGTAATAATTATTTCAAGCAATATGTCCTTTTTTACAGCTATATTAAGTATTTTTGATAAAAATACTTCTGCAAGTACGCATCTAAATGCTAATAGAAGAACTATTGAGAGAATAGATAAAGTAAGACTCTTAAATACTGATGTGCAAACAATCGTAAGTATAATACTTAATACAACTGTTATTATGTTTACATTTAATATTACTCTTTCTTTACGTAGTGATTTTAAATAAGTATTTATCAATAAAGACATTTTTCCCTCGTATAGACACATAGGAAAGATTAATGCCATATATAAGAAACTTTCAACATATTGTGGTAACCAAATTGATAGAGTAATTTTTAAAGGATAGAATATTATTAAAATCCCTAGAAGAATGGACATTAGAAACGCCCTCAATATTGTATAAATCCTTGGTAATTCCTGCTCGTTGATCCTTCGTAGCATAGGAAACATTACTATTCCGACCGCATTAATGAATATCATTATAAGATTAGAAATACTTATAATCAATGATATTTTCCCAAAAGTTGATACATCCCAAGTACGTTCAATTCCAAACCGAACAATCCCTAGAATTAAAATGCTAGCAATATTAGCAAACATCAATTTTATCCCAACACTTATATTCTTCCACATTTCTCCTATGCCAAAGTAAAACTCGCTCATTCTTCTAAAAACAATATCTCTACAGTAATATATTGTAAATAACAAAGAAGCAGTCTTTCCTATTATGTCAGCCAAAACTAAAAGATTATATTGCCTAATACCTAATAAAAATAGAAGTAATAGAATTAGGCAACAATAAAGAACTTTTTCAATCATCGTTATTTTTGCATATTCTTTTATTCGATTTGTTCCTTGCAATATATAAATCAACATGTACCTTACATTAACTATAATTGTACATATAGCGATCATTTTAAATATGAATAGTTTATCTAGATCCGCCGCAAATAATGTTGCAATAACTAAAATAGTTATTCCTACTATAACCTGAAGAATAACCAACATCCAAAATTGAGAAAAGAATAAATTCTTATCTAGGTCCTTATACTCTTTCCCACCATATCTAAGGTATACACCGTCATTCCAACCTAGATGCAAAAATCCTACATAAGAAGAATAAAACAAATATAATTGCCAATAACCATATTCTTCGATCCCGATGAATTTTGGCACTATCAAAATTACTATTGTTGATATGAACATCGATACTAAATTGGATATTAGTGAGTATGAAAAATTTTTCATTAATGAAACTGTTTTGTTATTCAATGTTCATCCCTCGTCATTACTACATCTACAAATTGTAATACCTTAAAGAAGAATTTCTCTTCATCAACTAAATTGTTTAAATTTTACTAATTAATAACAAGTCATATTATTCCCTTAACAATAGTAGATTTCACTTTATACAAATTACTTTATTATTTTTATTAATTGAATAATAGATTTTAAAGTATGCCTATAGATAAATCTATTCTTTTGAGAGCTATTTTTCAAATATTCATTTGTTGCCGAATCCTCTTTATGAAATAACGTCAAGTCAGGACTATACATAGTTTTCAATCTATGTTTTCTACACAAATGAAACAGTATATCTTCTTCAAAATACATAAAGGTTTTATCATAAAGTCCATCAAACTTCTGAATATACAATGGTGAAAAAATTAAACAACTTCCGTGCAACTGAACATTCATAAGTTCCTGGTCATGTCTTGTAACATGTATGTTTACCTTCTTGTAGTTCCCTAAGATTTTTTTTATTAATGACTCCAACTTTAAATAGTTTAATGATAATAACACAAAGTGCCTTATAAATTGATATAATGCATCCTTTATTGATCTTATCCTTATGGGCTGAGGGTTTTGATGTTTTTTGTCAACAGTTGAAATTATATTTGGACCTAAAACAGCATATTTATTAACTTTAAATAAACTAACAACTTGTTCTAAAAAGTCCTGCTGTTCTACAACAGTATCATTGTTCATTAGAACAATAAAATCAGACTTATTTTCATATTTTGCCTTATAAAAACCAATATTGTTACCTTTAGCAAAACCTAGATTGAAATCAGAAATTATTACCTTAACTTTATTATTATCCCGATACCTTATCTTTAAGCTCTCTCCTGAACCATTTGGTGAACCATTATCTACTACTAGAATATTATAATGCTGATATCTCACATTGTTTACTATTGAATTAATACATTCAATAGTATCCTGTTCAGTTAGATAATGTAATATTACAAATGTTATTCTCATTAATATTTCTCCTATATATTATCTATAATACATGTAATATTTTTCACATAATTATCAATATTAAAGATACTGCTTCTTTTCTCTTTTCCCTTTTGACCAATACTTTTCCTTAACTCTTTATTAGAAACAAGTTCTAGTACTCTCTCGCTCATTTCTGAAGCATCAATATGGTTTACCAAGAAACCATCAATCTTATTTTCAATTATTTCAGTTGGACCACCATGGTTTGTTGCTACTACAGGGATTTCTCTTTCCATAGCTTCTAACACTACCAAGCCAAATGGTTCAGGTTGAATAGAAGGCAGTACAAAAATATCTATATTATTATAAAAGTCATTCATATCTTCTACTTGTCCCAATAAAGTAACTTTTGATTCTAAACCTTTATTTTTTATATACTCTTTTAGATCGTCTTTAATATGACTTTCTCCCTTATAGACATCACCCGCAATAACAAATCTAGCTGTTTCATTTTTTATAAGTACTTTCTCAGCCATATCAACAAAGAGTTTTTGTCCTTTCCATCTATTAATTCTACCTGCCATTCCTATTACTATGTCACCCTGATTTTCAGCTTTATTGATAATTCGATTATTTGTGCTTTCGATTGCATTATAAACAACTCTTATTTTTTTACTACTAGTACTGATCGCTAGTGCTGTTGCTTTACTATTAGCGATAATGATATCTGCAAATACCTTGACAATACTTGACACTGTTTTTCTTTCAATATTATTGTTAATAATTTCTCTAATATGCCAAATACTTTTTCTCCCCATGAGTTTAGCAGCAATTCCACCTGGGAAAACCACGGAAGTATTTGTATATACTACGTGTATTTTTTTCTTTAATATAACTTTAATTAAAAAGATTAAAGAACCTACAAATTTACACGTGTATTTTATTAGTCCCATCACAGATAAATCTTTTCGCCTTAAAGTCGCAATATCTTTAATTTGTACATCAACGCTTTTAATTTTTTTTAATTCATTAACTAATGGACCCTCTTCGGGTAAAATAATAGTAATTCCATAATTATTTCCATTAATATTTTTAACTATATTTAATAGGGACCTATCCGAGCCATATAATTCTGAACTGGAATGTAAAAATAATAAATTCTTCTTCATAAAATCCCCTCTTTTAATGGATTATTCTTTAATATTAGTTAATTGTTTTCTTATTTATACCATTTGTAAAGAGATTCTCATACTGATTCACAATTAATCGCCAAGAATATGCATCATGAATTCTCTGTTTCGCTTTTTTACCCATATTTTCCACTTCAACATCAGATAATAAGTCAGCTAAACCAATAATCTTTTCTAAATCTCCTATTGTTTTATTAAAGTAAAGAGCAGTATCTTTTCCAACTTCTTTATTAAACTTTACATCTAATAATATATTTAATGAGGTTGTGGCCATTGCTTCTAATAAGGATGGATTTGTACCACCAACCTCATGTCCATGAAAATATCCAAAGGCGTTTTTTCTAACTTGATATAACAAATCTTGTTCATATATTGTTCCAACAAACTTAATTCTTCTATCAGAATCAAACCTCGTTCTTTTCCTCAATTCGTTATAAAATTTATTTCTTTCAACATTGGTAACAATTATTAAGGACTTTTTAGTTTTTGATTTCATAAATTCTTTAATTATAAGTTCATAATTATTTTCAGCAACAAAACGACCAACAATAAGATAGTAGTCATTTCCTTTTAAATTCCATTTTGTTAACCATTGATGATATTTATTTTCACAAAGATTGTCGGGTTTATTTATTGTAGCTCCATACGCAATAAAAGTTGTTTTAGGATTATATAGAGTATACTCTTCATTTATATACCTTTCTATTTCAACTGAATCACAAATTGCTGCATCTGTATTTTTTATCATGAGTCTCTCTGAGAATTTCCAATACTTGCGAATTAAAAAATTCCATTTCGCTCTTTTCCATTCATGGCCATCAGGATTCACATAAACCGGAACATGCATTTGTTCAAATCTTTTTTTATAATATTTCATAAAAGGCCCTACTCTACACGCTAAAATATAAACAGTTGAATTCTGAAGTTTATTATCTTTAATATAATCATAAACTCGTTTCATAGACATAAGATCATAGATAACTGCTTTCGCAGGTCCGACATTAGGTGTTTTCACATTGAAACAACGTGCACCGTTATGCTCATATTCCTCATTACTCTTTTCTGATAAACAAGAAATATGGTATTTAATATTTTGATTTTCTTTATATTCTGTTAATTTTTCTACAAATGTTTCAAATCCTCCATATTGAGAAGGTATTCCCTTACTCCCAATTATAAATATATTTTTCATATTAATTTATAATCACTCACTTCATATTTTTTAAGTACCTAAGTATATACATTTCCACTAAAATGCATTTTTAGAACCAAATAAAACAATTACAGTTTTTATTATGATTTTTATATCTAACCAAAAATTACAATTACGAATATAATACAAATCCATTTCAACCATCTCTTCAAATCCAACACTATTTCTAGCACTTGCTTGCCATATACCCGTACAACCAGGTGTAACAAGTAACCTTTGTTTTTGATAACTTGTATATTCTTTCACTTCTCGTGGTAAAGGTGGTCTTGGACCGACTAAACTCATATCTCCTTTTAACACATTGAAAAGTTGTGGTAATTCATCAATACTTGTTTTACGTATGAACTTTCCGACTTTTGTAACCCTTGGGTCATCCTTCATTTTAAACATTGCACCATTTACTTCATTATACTTTAATAAATCTTCAAGTTTTGCTTCAGCATCTACTATCATTGAACGGAATTTATACATGTGAAACTCTTTCCCATCTTTACCTACTCTTCTTTGAGTAAAGATAACCGGTCCCTTTGGGTCTTCAATCTTTATCAAAATAGCAATTATAAAAAGTATGATACTTAAGAGAATTATACCGAACATAGAAGCAACAACATCTAATACTCTTTTTGAAAAAATATAAAAAACTCTTCGTTTTCCGACTTTAATTTCTAATTCATTTGTAGCTGTATCCACTGAACTTTGATTTGCAAGGTTAGACATTTTAACTCTCTCCTAACCTATAAACTTATTTTATTTTTCTTTAAGATATTTTCCATCAATTCTAGAAGTTGACCTTTTAAGTCTTCATTCTTTAAGGCAAACTCAATCGTAGTCTGAATAAAGCCAAACTTCTCACCCACATCATAACGGATTCCTTCAAAATCGTAAGCATAGACCGATTGTTCTTCATTTAAGCATTGAATTGCATCTGTTAATTGTATTTCTCCACCCGCACCTGTTTCATGTCTTTCTAGTTGATCAAATATTTGAGGAGTTAAAATATATCTACCCATAATAGCTAAATTAGAAGGTGCTGTCCCCTTCTTTGGTTTTTCCACAAATCGATTAACTTTATATAGATTCCCGTTTTTCTTCAATGGATCAATGATCCCATAACGGTGAGTTTGATCAGCATCTACAGTTTGAACTCCAATAACAGATGAACCCGTTTTCTCATATTCATTAACAAGCTGTTTTACACAAGGTATTTCGGCTTCAACAATGTCATCCCCTAATAATACTGCAAATGGCTCATCACCAATAAACTTTCTAGCACACCAGACGGCATGACCCAAACCCATTGGCTCTTTTTGACGTATATAATGGAGGTTAATCTTTGAAGATTGTTTAACTTTATCTAAGAGATCATATTTCTCTTTTTCAATCAAATTTTGCTCTAGTTCAAAGTTGTGATCAAAGTGATCCTCAATAGCTCGTTTCCCTTTTCCTGTAACGATTATGATGTCTTCAATACCTGATTCGATTGCTTCTTCAATAATATATTGAATCGTAGGCTTATCCACAATGGGTAACATCTCTTTTGGCATAGCCTTTGTTGCAGGTAAAAATCTTGTTCCTAATCCAGCCGCTGGGATAATCGCTTTTCTTACCTTTTTCATTCCAAGTCCCCCTTATATTAATGAATGTTAGCTAGTTGTTTATTATTCACAGTTGGTCTCCCCATTGAATGGTACTCTACTTGATATTTTTCAACAATTCTTGGATCATAACAATTTCTACCATCAAAAATAACTGGAAGCTTCATATGTTCTACAAAAGTCTGTAAATCTAATTCTTTAATTTCATTCCATTCAGTAAGTATTAAAACAACATCAGAATCTTTTATAGCATCAATAATATTGGATTCATAATTCACCTTAGAATCTAATACTCTTTTTGCATTTCCCATTGCAACCGGGTCATAAGCAGTTACTGTTGCTCCTTTATCAATAAGGTGCTTTATAATGACGATCGAAGCAGCTTCCCTCATGTCATCTGTATTAGGCTTAAATGCCAATCCTAGCACTGCTACTTTTTTATCTTTTAAGCTATCAAATCGTTCATCTAATTTATTAATTAACATTTCCTGTTGTTTTTGGTTTACCCTAATGACACCCTTTAATAAATCAAAATCATATTCTACATTTCCTGCAATTTGAACAAGCGCTTTTGTATCTTTTGGGAAACAAGATCCACCATATCCAATGCCAGCATTCAAAAATTGTGTTCCAATTCGATTATCTTGTCCCATACCATAAGCGACGTCTTCAACATTTGCACCAAGTTTCTCACAAATATTTGAAATTTCATTGATAAAGCTGATTTTAGTAGCAAGAAAAGCATTTGCTGCATATTTAATCATCTCTGCACTTCGAATATCTGTCTTGAATACAGGTATTCCAAAAGGTTTATTTATTTCTTCTATAACATTAGCAGCCTCTTCATTATCCGCACCAACAACGATACGATCACCGTTAAATGAATCATAGATTGCTGATCCTTCACGTAGAAACTCAGGGTTTGATACAACTTCAACTTTTACATTATTA
Organism: Metabacillus niabensis; assembly: GCF_020524345.1. Lineage (GTDB taxonomy): Bacteria > Bacillota > Bacilli > Bacillales > Bacillaceae > Metabacillus > Metabacillus niabensis_B. The sequence goes on along the minus strand of NZ_JAIVLH010000007.1, from coordinate 62,592 downwards.
AGTAAGTTATCTATTATTATTTTTTTTATCCAATGGTTTGTTCCTACTGGGACTGTACTCTTTGTCACAACGATTGTGTCTTTTTTAACATTAGTAGCTATATCTTTTGCCACTTGCTCAACAAATGATAGGTTTGCTGAACCATCTTCTTTTTCTGGTGTCCCTACTGCAATATAGATGACATCTGCATTATCAAAGCCATCTTCATGTTGAGTAGAAAAAAATAAGCGGTTTTCATTAATATTCTTTGTCATTATTTCTTCTAAACCTGGTTCATATATTGGAGACTGACCTGCACGCATTTTTTCAACCTTTGTCTGATCAATGTCAATACACGTTACAGTATGTCCAATTTCAGATAAGCATGTACCAGTTACTAAACCTACATAGCCTGTTCCTACTACAGCAATTTTCATGTATATTCACCTATCTCTTTAAGAAGTTATTTATTTAAAATATAAAACGAAATAGCAATAACGTTATTGCTATTTCGTTTTATATTTTTTGTATAAAGTGAGGGCATCTAACCCACCCTCACATCATCACATTGGCGAAAAACGTCTAAGGCAATAGTTCCTCTCACTCACAGCATGACCGAGTGCCTCCATTGATAACGGCTAGGAGACATCACCAATGTAAAAACAACCAAAAATAGTAAGATTTACAAATAACATTTAATCTAAATATTTATTTTTTTGATCCAAGCATTAAATAAAACACTCAAAAAATGTAAATTAATTGTATTTTTATAATGCTATATCCCTATAAATCGAACGAGAATTATCGTAGCACAGGAAATTAAAAAGAAAAAGGGGGAGATTTTGTCGGAATTTGACTATTTACCCCCGTAGTAGTAATACTGACTGTCTTGAACCTTTTTGTTATTCAACACAACACCCAGAATTTTTGCTTTTGCACTCTCTAATAATTCTTTTGATTTCTTTGCTGCATCTATTTCTGTTTTTCCACTGCTAACCACTAGAACAACGCCATCAGTCAGGTTCGCTAAGACCTGTGCATCTGTTACAGCTAATACTGGTGGAGTATCAAGAATAATCACATCATACTGATCCTTGGCTTGCTCTAATAAATTCTTCATACCTTTTGATCCTAACAATTCAGATGGATTAGGTGGAATTGGACCACTGGCCAACACCCATAACTTATCCTGTGCTGTTAGTGTCACCGCTTCTTCTAACGATGATTGCCTTGTTAACACATTAGATAATCCAATATGATTTTCAGTTCTGAATGTATAATGGACAGTAGGTTTACGTAAATCTGCATCAATTAAAAGAACTCTTTTCCCTTGTTGAGCAAAAACTACTGCTAAGTTTGCAGTTGTTGTCGATTTCCCTTCGGCTGGACCAGATGAAGTAACAATCATCGTTTGCAATTCTTCGTCTACATTAGAAAACTGAATGTTTGTTCGAATCGTACGGAACTGTTCTGCAATCGGTGACTTTGGAGTCGTCATTGAAATTAAGCTTCTATTTTGTAATTGAAATAATTGTTTTCGATCTTTACGAGCCAACAGACTCACCTCGCGTTCTTAATGTTGCTGAAGTTGGTTGTTCCTTCATTTCGTCGTCCATATTAATTGTTGTAATTGCACCTAACACAGGTAACCCTAATTGATTTTCAATGTCTTGCTCTGTTTTAATCGTATTATCTAGGTACTCTAGCAAGAAAGCTAATCCTACCCCAGCCATTAAACCAACTACTAAAGCAATTGCCATATTTAATACTGGCTGTGGTTTAACAGGTGACGGATTTTCACCAAGTTGTGCCTGTGTTAGGATACTTACGTTATCAACATTCATGATCTTAGAAATTTGCTCTTGGAATGTCGACGCAATTGAGTTTGCAATATCTGCTGCTTTTTTTGGGTCTTCGTTTTGTACTGCAATATTCACTACTTGTGAATTCTGTTCATTTGAAACAGTCACCAATTCGTTTAAATCACTTGCAGTTGTGTCTAAGTTTTCTTTTTCAATGACTTTATCTAAAATAGTCGGGCTCTTAATGACTACATTATATGTGTTAATTAATTGTAGATTTGTTTGGACTTCATTGTAGTTGTAGAGTTGTTCTTCGCTTTTGGTCTGGTTAACTAAAATCTGAGTTGATGATTCGTAAATAGGTGTTAGGAGAAAATAACTAACAATGCCGCTTGTTGCGGTTGCGATCGCTGTGATGATGATGATGAGTGAGAGACGTTTCTTTAATGTGAGAAACAGCTCTTTCAAGCTGATTGTTTCTTCCATGATAAACCTCCGATAATTGTAATCTATTATTTCGTTAAGCCTTGATTATTATAATGAATAATTTCGTTGATATCTACCTTATAGATACATTTCGTGACAAAAAAGGCGGATTTCTTACATTTTTTTGGCACTTTCTTATTCTAGCATGTTTAATACAGTATTTTCACAACTTATTTCGGGAAATTTGTACCAAAATTATGTAAGTGCTTTCTTTTAGGTTGACTAACTTATTTAGTTCTGAAATGATATCTATTTTTCTAGTTAAGTCGTTTACTGTTAATCGAACTGGTTTTTCAACAAGTAAAGAGTTAATTGGAGTAGAGAATTCAATACTTTCCACTACAGTTCTCGGTTTCTAGTTAAACCCACTCATCTTGTCTAGTATGCATTTTTATTCCCTCCGTTGTGATTTTAATTTAAATTAAAGAAGTTTCTCTGTATTATTGGCTATTTTATATAATTTATTATAGGTCCTCCATTTGGATATACTAGGATATTTATAGATATTTCAACCCATTATATTTGTATTAGAGAATAAAATCTTTTAGCATTCACAATCTTAATTTACCGAAACAACTATCCGCCGACGTTCTTTATAAGTAATTTCTATGTTTCATTGTTCATTATAACAGTATAATCAAGTTAGATAAGATTAAATCAGGAAGTTATACTTATGCCATTAGTCCAGGTGTATGAACTTCATATACCTGTTCGATTATTACGAGTTAAAGTGTTTCGGGATTAAAGAGAAGGGCAGTTATATATGAAGGCTTGGAGATCGATTATAAGGCTTATCTTCATAACGTTATTCGGTGAGTAACTTTTATAAGATATTTTTAATTGTATGAAGTTCAATTTGTTTGTCCAGCCTATAGTTGAGGTAATTGTTTTTAAAATCTTTAATACTAAGAATCTATCTTTTTTGTCACTTTGTTTTCACTTGTAAGGAAAGTTTGAGTTTGCTTTTATTGAATTACGAGATTGTGTTTCGTTTTAATCCAGTTCCTGATGGTTTGAGTTTCTTTTATCATGATTTAGTTAATGTGAATGATCCTACCTACTTGAGTCAGAAGATTGGACATTTTCTATCTTTCTTCTTTATCTTACCTTGTTTATTGGGCATGGAAGAGTGTTGGTCTAGTATGTGGATGTTTTTGGTCTTATATATTATCTATTCTATCGATAAGAAATCGTATAAGAATTTCTGTTACAAAGATGAAAAGAAAACACCTTATTTTTAGGTCTATTTACCTATTTATTTCAATCAAATTTGCTTCGATATTAATATTAAGGGCAAAATCACTGAAAGGTGATGACGCAAAGCTATAGGGGCTAACGTATTAACCATGCCAGCCAGCTACCATTATTAGAAAAAAGGGGAAATAGATTGATGTCGAATCATGCTTGGATGACACCGGAAGAAGCTGCAAGAATAAAACAGAGAAATAAGATAATCTTATATGTATCAATACCTATTGGAACAGTTCTTTTCACAGCTTTACTAACAATGTTATTACACTAAAAGATAGATGAAAATCCCACCAAATTTGGTGGGATTTTCTTGTAGAATCATGTCAAAATGTATTTATTCACTATTGAGATCGATTCCTGGTATAATTTGACTATACTTTACTAGACAAAGGCAAAACTTTTGAAAGAAAGGGACGCAAAGTTTCAGGTCTAAGGTTTTGTAACTATGACGGCTGAGCTGCCTAAATCAGGGAGACGATCTTAGTGAAGATGATGAAAAAGTTGATATGTCTGTTTAGTAGGCACCACAAGTACAGTTATTATTCCGATTGCTGTGTTCGCTGTGGGAAGAAAAAGAGAAGAATTGGGTAGGATTTACATAGAACACCCTACAATTGGACTTAAGAGATTTGCTATCTCTGGAGTGCAGTTGTAGGGTTTTTGTTTGTTTTGCTGTTACTTTAGCTTTATTAGTAGAGTTACCCCATTTATATTTCGCACCCACACTTTTTTGTCTATCCGTTTTGGTTCTAGCATTTCATCGATATGTATAAGGTCGGAGCCAAGTAATGCTGTTAGTTGAGTGAGATCGATTAATTGATGTACTTTTTTCTCATCATGTTGAAAAATGACATTAATCCTGCCTGGTAAATTTGAGACCATGTTTATCCTCCCTTCATCTTCTTTTATGTTTTACAGAAGCAGTTGATTCTAACCAGTTTTTCATTTCAAAAGAGAGTTTTCATGACTTTTCACCTGTTCTTTTAATAGGTATAGACTTTGTAAGCGTTTTCAGATAATATTTAGTTAAGATTTAAGATATTTTTTACATAAGGAGTGGTTGATAATGGAGAGTCAAGGAAATGTGTTGAATGGAGTTATGTGGGGCACGATGTTAAGTATTCCATTATGGGCCGGGTTGATTTTACTGCTTAAGCTTTTGTTTTAATATAAATAGAACGCCTCATTATGTTTGGACATAATGAGGCGTTTTTTTGCTTGGCCGTAAAAGTTATCTTTGCGGTAACAGTCCAGCTCCTATAAGACCTGCTTTCTGATCTAATTCAGCTGGCTTGATGACTAGTGACTCCTTTAAGCTTGGGTACATATACTCTCTTGTTTTTTCAATCAATGGCTTTAAAATCAAGTCTTTCGATTTCATGACTCCTCCACCAATGACAATTACTTCCGGGTTTACCGTATGAATAATGTTTGCCAGGCCAATCGCAAGATAGTTGATGGCTTCGTCAACAATTTCCTGTGCTTGCTGGTTCCCTTGCTCTGCAAGGTGAAATACACCTTGTGCACCGTTTGTGATGTTTAGTCGTTCTTTTCCGATTCGACCGATCGCGGTTCCGGATGCCAATCCTTCCAGTGCGCCTTTGTTTAACCCCGGACCATGGTAAGCATCAGGACTTGGATTCACGATCATGTTGCCGATTTCCCCACAGTTTCCCTGCGCACCTGAGACAAGCTGGCCGCCTAAAACATAGCCTCCTCCGATTCCTGTGCTGACGGTGACAAAGAAGACACTGCTTGCGCCCTTGCCCGCTCCAAGTGTAGCTTCAGCAAGAGCTGCTGCGTTGGCGTCGTTTTCTAACTTGACTGTCAGTCCTATTTTCTCCTCCAATATGTCCACGATTGGGACGTTTACCCAGCCTGGGAGATTTGGCGGCTCAATGATGATACCTGTGTTCGGGAATAATGGGCCGGGTGAGCCGATCCCCACTGCTTTGATGTCGTATTGCGTTTTAAGATCATTGATGGCTTCTGCCATGTTGTTGATGGTGTATTCCGGGCCTTTTTCCGCTTCTGTTGGACGGCTTTGTTCGTTGATGATTTCTCCTTTTTCGTTGAACAAGCCGATGCGCAGGTTTGTCCCTCCTAAGTCAATGCCGATTGTGTACATGTTTTCACTCTCCTAAACTTTTACCATAGTTATAGTTTACCAAGTTGGAGCGATAATGAAAGCGTATTTTTTATTTTTGATTCTTAGGTTCTTCATTAAATGAGAAGAGATCCTCGAAGTCAAATTCATCATCATCTTCGTCTATTTCATAATCGTCGAAGAAAATATTCTCCTCGTCCTCATCTTCCATTTGTTCCATAAAGTCATATAGTTTATCCAGCTCATCTTCTAATCCCTTTTCAAGATGCTTATAAGCTTTTGCTAGTGAGCCCTTACTTACTTCATACATTTCTGCAACATCTGCTTGTGTAAGGAAGTTGAGAATTGGCAGCTTATGATCGATATAATAATGAAGTGCTGCCGCATAGTTTTTAAATTTTCGAATTGTTGGTTGTTCTTTTTTACAGAAGATATACCATAGAGTTACACCCAGATCTTGAATTTGCTCTGGAAGATCGAAATGTTCGATATGTTGCTTATAAACCTGTGCAACCGCATGATAGATGGGGTTCTCCCAATCTAATTGATCTACATCAAGCCTCTCATCAAATCCTTCTGTCAACATGCTTACCATGATGCTAGGAAAGTTCACTCTCATCAATATGGAGGAATCTTTTACATCACTTGCATCATACATTGCTTGAAATTCATTTTTTAAGATTACTGCTTCATTCTCTGGAAAGTCGAGATACATTGTGTAATAGGAATCATAGGATCCATATGGAAGTAAAAATCCTACTAACCCGACACCTTCTTGTATCCCTGGGTCTTCTTCCTGAAGCTTGACGATTTTCTTTTCTTCTGTGAAGATGTCCTCTACTTCGATATGCAGATCTTCCATGATCTTAGTGACGATAGTAAAGGATGCAGTAGCACCTATCCATTTTTCTAACTGCTCAAGGGTTGAGGCACGAAGTTTATTTTCTTTCTTTTTTTTATTTATAAACTGCTCAACAATTGTTTGATCGGTATCGTCTAAAATGCTAAAGAGGGACCAGGTAGTAAAGAGGAATAAAACCAATTCTTCCTCATCTTCATCAAGGTCAATTTCCTGAATAAATTCTTCATAACTTACTGCTAATAGTTCTTCATGCTGAGTCAATGCATATGTGAGTAACTCACCTTGAAGCTCTGTTAATTCTCTGTCACGAATGGAGTGGAGGGAGATAACTGTATCGTTCATACAACATTTTTTGTGTTTTTTTCCACTGCCGCACGGACATGGATCATTTCTGGAAATATCCATGCTTTCACCACTTTCTTGTCATTATCCTCATGCTCATTTATCTAATTGCAAGGGACGATCTCTATTCACAGAGGGGAATGTGACGGTAATCGTCGTCCCTTCATTTTGATCACTTTTTATATCAAGAGTACCATTCATCATTTGGATGGTTCGAATAGCGACCATTGAACCGAGTCCAGTTCCTTTTTCTTTACTACTGTAATATGGTTCACCAAAACGGTTGATTTGCTCCTTGGTCATTCCTACACCGTTATCACTTATTTTAATCAGCATTTTTCCCTTGTCAGCCTGCATGAGAATGTTAAGCTCTCCACCGTTAGGCATTGCCTCTACTCCATTTTTCATCAAGTTTAAAAAGCATTGCTTAAAGTACTGAGAATTTCCACGAATTGTCGCTGGTTCAATTGATTCTGATATCTCAACTGAGCTCATGCTCGCTAATGGCTTGATCATCTCAATGATACTTCTTATTTCGCGATCGACAAAGATGTCCTCAACTTTTTCTATTGCCGGCTTTGCAAAGGCTAAATAATCACTAATAATCGTCTCGGCACGATCAAGCTCACTAGTGACATGCTGAAAATATCCATTCCTTACTCCCTGAGATAGGTTGGGGTCTTTTAACAAGTGGATAAATCCTTTTACAACGGTTAATGGATTTCTCACTTCATGTGATATGCTCGCTGCAAGCTGACTAACCACCTCCATCTTTTCCAGCTTGATAATTTTTGTCTTTAAATGAATAGCATCTCTTAATACCTCGATAATATAGACAGCAAAAAACATAATAAAGGGAGGAATCAACATAAAATAAAAAACATATGCCTCCGTGACTCTAAAAGAGTCTGACATCAATAGAGCGATCGCAGTTGACATACCCCCAAGTAAAATAGAAAAAAGCGCAGCACTTCCTAATTTATACTTTCTATTAAACTTATTGAATTTTTTTGAAAAGAGGGCTGCTGTAATAAAAAGGAAAAGATAAATAACTAGCGTGATTAGGTTAAAGCCATATATAGCAAATCTGGCCATTAATAAAATGAACAGAAGAGCTGCACCAACAGGCCACCCCCCATAAAGAATCCCAAGAAGAAAAGGGATTTGCCTTAAATCATGAATACAATAATCATCAATATAAATCGGAAACTTCATACACAAAATAATTGGCACACTAGCACATGCGGTAAGAAGCGTTTTTTTATATAATCTGAGCACATTCATATTTTCGTATAAAACAAAAAAGATAAGTAGACTAACTAGTATATAAAATAAATTATCTAGTACATGTTGATTGAAATAAATAAAGTTCATTGTTTTGCTCCTATACTATACAGGGACCGGCTCCACTTTTACCGTGTTCTCCCTATTACTTTGAAACTCCATCAGAATAAGTCGCCATTTACTCCATGAGTTCTATCCCGGATTAATTAAAATGATAGCACATTGCTCTTCATCCGGCATTTCACACCGCTATGTCTAACACTATTGCAGTTTAACTGATAATAGAGGGGAAGAAAAGAGTTGAAAGGAGGACTGTTCCCACTAAGAAATGATATGATAGATGTTATGTGAAAAAAGCCTCTTGAACTGAATCGACAGAAGGACCTACTTTTCTCTTCCATATACTGACAGACTTTTTTTGTCCTTTTGTCTAATCTAGTTATATAGAGTACGAGAATGATGGAGGTCTTGTTGATGAAACTTGAAAGAATTATTCTAGTGATACTAGTTATCCTAGTATTAGTAGGATTTACATATGGAGGTCATTCCTCCAGGTATGAGATTGCAGCGTCGATCAAAAATTATGGTGATGGGTGGAAAGTTGTTGAGGATGATCGACATGCTCCTCTGAATGTTGAGAAAGTCGTCACTGAACAAACGAGAGTTCTAATTTATTATAAAAGCTGCACAGAGAAGATTCACTCCTTTATTGTCACTCCAGATGAAACAATGATCGCTAGTGGATATCGAGTAGGAGTATCTGCTGCAAATGGGGTGGCTTCTATTTATATTTATGATAAAGATGGAAATCCAATAAACCCACAAGAGTATGTCTCTGATAAAGGGAATATTTGGGTCTATGGTGTGTTTAGTTTGAATTAAGGATTTTAAATAGCGATTTTCTTCTATAGCAACAGGCAGTCTCCTTCTCGGAGACTGCCTACACTCTTACCCTTTCACAGATCCAGCCAACAACCCTTTTACAAAATACTTCCCTAATAGAATATAAACTAATAATGTAGGCAATGCCGCTAATAGTGCCCCAGCCATCTGCACATTCCAATGCACAATTTGACTTCCAGATAAGTTCTGCAGCGCCACCATAATCGGCTGTTGATCAGATGTTGTGATCGTGACGGCGAACAAAAATTCATTCCAAATGTTCGTAAACTGCCAGATCGCTACAACAACAAAGCTTGTAATCGAAAGTGGAATCATAATATGGCGAAAGATTCCGATGAAGCCTGCACCGTCAATCTGTGCTGACTCGATCATTTCATCCGGGATATTCGCGTAGAAGTTACGGAACATGAGTGTTGTGATCGGTAAGCCGTACACAACGTGAACGAAGACAAGGCCCGGGATTGTGTTGTAAAGACCGATTTCTCTTAGAAATTGAATTAACGGAATTAAAATACTTTGGTATGGAATAAACATTCCGAACAGGATGATTGTAAATAAGATATCTGCACCTTTGAATTTCCATTTGGCTAATACATAGCCGTTCATGGCACCTAGTAATGCTGATAGAAGTGTGGCCGGGATCACAAGGTAGAATGAATTCAATAAGTTTGGTGCCAGCTTTTCAAATGCTTCTGAATAACCACTGAAGTCCAATGTCTTCGGCAGCTCCCACATCGTTGCAAGTGTAACTTGGTCAAACGGTTTTAAGCTTGTAATCAACATGACGTAGACCGGCATGAGGAAGAAGAGGCTCATGGCGATTAGGATAAGATAGATTATCGGTTTGCTGATTCGTTGTAGCACCATGTTATGCTTCCGCCTTTCTGCTGTGGATTAGGTATGGCACGATGAAGATCGCCACTGAGACAAGCATGATGATCGCAATCGCCGCCCCGTTTGCGTAGTAGTTGCCACGGAATGTGGTTTCAAACATGTACACACCTGGTACGTCTGTGACGAAGTTTGCGCCGGGACCTGTCATGGCATAGATTAAGTCAAAGATTTTCAGTGAGATGTGAGCCATGATGATGATGACACTCACGGTGATTGGACGCAATAATGGTAGAATGATTTTTCGATAGATTAAGAATTCTGATGCACCGTCCATACGTGCCGCTTCTCTGACTTCATCAGGAATACCGCGTAACCCCGCTAAATACATCGCGAGTGAGAATCCTGTCATTTGCCAAACGGCTGCGATAACGACGGCCAGAAGTGCTGCCGGAATTCCAAATTCAATTTTTCCCCATTGAAAGCCTGCGAGAATATTTGTGTCTGTGTACCATTTTGGATTTAGACCTAGTTTATTTAAAAACAAGTTCACACCTGTTGATGGGTTTAGAAGCCATTGCCACACAACACCTGTGACAACGAATGATAATGCCATCGGGAAAAAGAACAGGTTTCGGAAGATCGGTTCTCCTTTGATTTTTTGATCTAGTAGTATGGCAAGTCCCATTCCGCTTATGATGACAAAGCCGATGAATAGAACCGTGAAAAAGATTGTGTTCCGCAGGTCAGCTTGGAAGCGGAAGTCTTGGAACAGGTAGATATAGTTTTTTAAGCCTGCGAATGAAAAGTCTGGGACGAGTGAGTTCCAGTTACTGAATGAGACATATCCGGTCCAGCCGATAAAGCCATATACAAAAATTAAGATAAGAATGAATGATGGCAGGATAAAGCCGATTGCCATGAGATGATCACTTGATAGTTTTTTCTTTTTTGGCAGGGATGTGACCATCCGTTCTGCTGCATGTGTTGGTTTGACTGTTTCCATCTGCGTTTCTCCTCCTTTATGAGAGGTCATTCAGGAATCGTTCCCCTATTATGGTGGACGTTTCCTGAATGACCTCTTTTAGAGGGATACTTTACTAAAAATTGGAGCTATAGTATTTAAGACAGGTTACGTAAGAACAAGACCGTTCCATTACGCTGCAGACACAAGATTCGCCGGGGAGGAAGCTAAGCCTCCTCAGCTTCGCTTGCGGGGTCTTAGCCTTTCCTCTATCTCCCGCAGGAGTCAAGTGTCTTCCGCTCCATTCCACTATTGTGTTTTATAAATAGTATTTAATAGCAAGAATTCATACGAAAACAGTCTTCAAGCTATAACTATTTAGGGTGATTGGAGCGGAAGGTGCGAGACTCCTGTGGGAGTAGCGTTGCAGGTGAGACCCCACAGACGCAGAGCGGCGAGGAGGCTCACCGCACGCCCCACGGAAAGCGAGCATCCTGGAGCGGAAATCGCCCAGCTCTAATACTCATTACATAGCACCAAAGTTTGAGAAAAAGTATCCATTTTCTAATCGTTTTAAAAAAGGGGAAGAGACAATGCTCATCCCCTTGATCATTACTTGAGTTCTGCAGCTGCAGCAACTAAGGAATCTGTGAATTGACCTACATCTTGTTGTGTAACGAAGATGTTCACGTTTTGATTTACTTTTGTTAAGAAGCCTTCAGATGCAGCTGAGCCGTGTGCTAAGCTTGGTGCAAGTGTTGCTTCTTTGAAGTCTTCGATTGTGTCTTTTCCGTATTGGTCATATTTTTCCACGTCTGCATCAATACGTGCCGGGATGGATCCTTTTAGCGGGTTGAATGCGTCCTGCCCTTCAACAGATGCTAATACACTTAAGAATTGTTTCACACCTTCCGGATTTTCAACACCTGTTGGTAAACCAAATGTATCGGTAATAACCATGAATTGACCGTCTGTACCTGGTGTTGGCACATAGCCAAAGTCTTCGTTCACAGCTTGTTTTAAGTCATTGACAAGATATCCTTTTGCCCAGTCACCCATCACATTCATTGCCGCTTCACCGTTTGCTACTAATTGTGTGGCATCCTGCCAGTTGCGTGATGCATGGTCTTCGTTTACATAGGAAAGCATCTTTTTAAAGATTTCTGCTGCTTTGGTTACCTTTGGATCGTCAAATGATAGTTCACCAGTCCAAAGCTTGCCATAGTCCTCTGTTCCTAATACCCCTAGTAGAACCGTTTCATAAAGATGTGTTGCAGTCCAAGGCTCTTTGTCACCAAGTGCTAACGGTGTGATGCCTTTTGCTTTTAATGCATCTGCTACTTCAAAAAACTCATCAAATGTTGTTGGTGCTTGTAAGCCATTTTCATCGAGTAATTTTTTGTTGTACCAAAGAACATTTCCGCGGTGGATGTTCACCGGTACAGAGTAGATGTTGCCATCTTTACTTACCATGTCAATTAAATCTTGTGGGAATTTATCGCTTAAGCCTTCTTCTTGGTAAAAGTCATTAAGTGGTTCCATTTTTCCAGCTGCTACCCAGCCTTCGTTTAGCTCAGCCCCACCATGAACCTGGAATGTTGCCGGAGGATCGTCCCCTTGCATACGGCTTGCCAGCACAGCTTTTGCATTTGTTCCTGCTCCACCTGCTACCGCTGCGTTTTCGATCGGAATATCCGGGTGTTTTTCTTCAAATAGTGCGAGAAGTGCTTTTAAGCCATCTTCTTCACCAGCGCCAGTCCACCAGCTGAAAATATCTAATGGTGCGGATGTGTCACCGCCACCTTCACTGCTGCCACCTTCTGATGATGCTTCATCTGATGAGCCGCCAGAGCTACACGCTGAAACAATCAATGAGAAGACTAAAAATAAAGATAGTAAGAACGTCTTTTTCATTTGCTACATCCCCCTTGTTTCTGTTGTTGTAATCGCTTACTAACATTAGTATAAAGGAGGATGGAAGCGTTTCACTCATCCATCTTCTGCACTATTTTATTTATTTCTGTATTATTTTAAGGTCGATCTAAATTGTTTTGGTGATATATTTGTCCACTTTTTAAAGACTCGGCTGTAGTAGTTAGGATCTTTGTAGCCAACTTCATAGGCAATTTCCTTTAAGCTGAGATTTGTTTGGCGCAGCAGCTCCTTTGATTTTTCGATCCGGTAGTCTGTGACATAGTCAATGAAGGTTTGCTGTGTTTGATCTTTGAATAACTTTGTGAAATAGGTCGGTGTTAGTTCGACGTAGTCAGCAACATCTTCAAGGCTGAAGGATTCTCTGTAGTGATCATGGATATAGGTTTTTGCCTTTGAGATTGGATCATTTCCTTCGCCTTGGAGAATTATTTTTTCGGTAAAATAGCGGATGAGTTCGAGAAAATCAGTCTTCGTTTCTGCTTCCAGCACATTTGTTTCACGAAGGCTCACTCCCTTATCTTCTAATGCATGCTTTACTTGGAGTGCCCATTCTCTTAAATTTCGTACTGTTTTTTCTTGTTTTGTGAGATGCTCGTAATACAGGGTGAAATAATCTGTTGCCTGTTCAATTCGTCCATTTGTAATTGCCTCAAGTATCGCCTTTTCTAGCTTTCGGACAGTGTTATCTTCATGTTCCTGTAATAACGGAAAGCCGTATGATACCCTTCCTTCCGCTGTTAACTGTGTTGAAGCAAGGAGTGCCTGTTGATAAGAGATCGAGAGCTTCGTTAATTCAGAGTTTGGTAGGCCGATCCCGATTGTTGCTTCTGGCTGGGATTGACATAGGTATCTCGCAAGCGTGAGTGCATCGGCTTTTACATGGTGCAGGGATTTTTTGTCTGATAGAAGCATGACAATGAGCTTGTCTCCCTGTTCTTTTGCGAGATAAGTTTTCTCTGCCAATAAATCTGATATTGTTTTATGATCACTGCCTGTTATGACGAAAAAGTAAGCTGTTTGTGCATCGCGGAATAACTTTTGGTACATAGCTTTGATGTCCGCGGTGACTTCATTTTGCAAGATGGCAGTTAGAATTTGCTGTTTGGCGAGTTTTTCTGTTTGTTCGACCTGCATTCTCTCCTTCGTAATTTCTTTTTCCAGTCTTAGCAAAGATTCGAGTGTTTCCTGCTTATTGCTAGGTTTTAGGATGTATTCTTTGACTCCTTGCTTCATCGCTTGTTTGGCGTATTCAAAAGAATCATAGGCTGATACCATGATGAATTTGGTTTGCGGAAGCTCGGCTGAGATGTGTCGGATCGCTTCAAGGCCGTCGATGCCAGGCATATGGATATCCATGAACATGATGTCCGGCTGATGCTTTTTTGCTTCTTCGATGGCGATTCTTCCGTTTGCCGCTTCTGCGACGACTTCTATATGGGTGAAGCTGTCTGAAATCAATTTTCTCATCGCTTTACGTTCAATGATTTCATCATCTACAATGATTACCTTCATTGTTGTTCCTCCTCTTGCATTGGAAGCTGAATTTTGATCGTTGTTCCTTTGTTTTTATGTGATGTGATTGTTAATATGTTCGGCTGTTTGTAAACGAGTTCTAGTCGTTTAATCACATTTCGAAGTCCAATTCCGGTTGAATGACCGCTGTGCTCTTCATGCAGGTCTATTTGTTCTCTTGAGAAAATTTTCTGCTTTGTTTCTTCATCCATTCCTTTGCCATTGTCGGTGACTTCGATCATTACTTGATTGGTATTTTGATAGATATTGAGACTGATGATGCCGCCTTCTTCCAACCCTTCGACACCGTGTATAAAGGCATTTTCCACTAATGGCTGGAGGGTAAGAACAGGAATTTTCACATCTAAGCATGAATCATCGATACTTGTTTGAAATGTAATTCGTTCTGCAAATCTTGTTTTTTGGATGTAAAAATACTCTTTGACAACGTGCACTTCTTCTCTTAATGTGACGGTTTTATTAATGTCTCCAAGGCTTGATCGTAGCAAGGTTGATACGGATTCAATCAGTCTTGACGTGACAGCTGCATCCTCGAGATAGGCCATTCGTGAAATTGTGTTTAATGTATTAAATAGAAAATGCGGATTGATTTGGTTTTGCAAATGCTTTAGTTCAAGCTCTTTTAAGAGTTGATCCAGTTCTGATTTTTCTTTTATCTCTTCGATTAATTGCTTGATGTTGCCACGCATTTGTTGAAAAGAATCACTTAGTACTTTTACTTCGTCATTTGTTTTCACCTTAATTGGCGGACCATCAAAGTTACCTTCTGACACTTCTTTTGCCGCTTTTGATAGGCTTCTAAGTGGATTTGTTAGCCCTCTTGAAAACCAAACGGCTGCGATGAGCGCAAAAATGAGCGTGGAGGCGAATAGATTGATTGAAAACCACTTGAATGCGTGGTTGCGATTTTCCATCTCCTGATAAAACATCTGATATTCCGCTAGCTCAAGATTCAGAAGCTGCAGTGTTGATTCTAATATATAGGAAGAAATATTTCGGACTTCCTTTGCATGTGTTGTGTATTGATCAACATTGTCATAGCCGACTGCTGCGATCGTGACATCACTTTCAAACAGAAGGTTTTTTATCATCCGCCGGTATTTTTCAAGTTCTTCTTTATTCATCCCTGTGATCGCATCTTCCTCGAGTCTGACGTTGTTTTCCAGAAGACGCTTTTTAACATCTTGATATTCGTTTAAATACGCTTCATCCTTTTCCACGACATATGCGTTGATTTTTTCATATATTTGTGTGGACTGCTGGGTGATTTCATTAAAAAGCAGAAACCGCTCAAAGCTGCCATGGTACTCGGACACGATTTGGGAGCTGCTTAAATAGATCGAATAGGACACAATATTAAATAGAAACACAAACGCTAGAAAATAAACTAACAGCTTGGTTCGGATGCTTGTCATGGCTGCATTCCTCCGTTCATTGCAGCTGGTGAAATCGGTAGATCTTCCTTGTGAATCACCTTTGTATCGGTATGTTGAAGTGGCTCAAGCTTTTCTCCATTGTTCAGAAGAATCAGCTTTTCCACGGCTTCATAGCCCATTTGATACGGAAATTGCACAACCGTTGCTTCAATTGTCCCTTCTTCTATGTATTGCAGGGTTTCAGGTAAGATATCGAAACCGATAATGTACAGATCTTCCTCTGCTTTTTGATTTTTGACAACCTTCGCAATGCCGATGCCATCGAGGGCACTTGTTCCGTAAAAAGCAGTAAGCTTTGGGTGCTGCTGTAAAAGTTGATGGGCAGCCTCGACTGCTCCGATTTCGGTGATGTTGGATTCTTCCACCGCGACAATTTCAATGCGTTCTTCCGTTGCGACTGCGTCCTTGAATCCTTGCACACGGAGTTTTTGATGTGGTGCTTCATGACGGCCTGTGATGATGGCCACCTTTTGCTCACCCTTTGTATCGTTGAGCAGTGCTTTTCCTGCTAGAAAGCCAGAATAGTAGTTATCTGTGCCCACATAGGCGGCCCGATCACTTTCAGGCGCATCGGTATCGATCGTCACAATCGGGATGAGCTTTTCCTTTGCTTTTGTGATGAGCGTGTTAAATTCAGGATCTGCTACACCCTGTGTGATCACTCCATCCACAAGTCCCGCGATGGCCATATCAATTGTTTTCAGGTGTTCATCATTGTTGGCCTGCTTTGGTCCAAGATATTCGAGGTAAACATTATGAAACTTCGCCGCATCTCTTGCTCCTTGCTCGACAAGGCGCCAATAGTCATTATCGAGTTCTTCGGGAATGAGGACGAAGTGAAGCTTTTGTTCGGTTTTTGTGGTTTGCGCGTCAGTAGATTCTTCCGGTTCGAAGTGGAAGGTTTCTTTTCCATAATAGAGTGTGAGCGTGCCTGTTAGAAGGAATAGGAAAAAGGTCATGATGTATAGGGATAATTTGATGTAGCGCATGTTGTGGACCCACCTTTAGTAGTAAGCGTTTTCTTACTATTTTAGATGATCACCGATATTTATGGTATAACTAAATTTATAGATTAGGGTAAAAACTCCTTCTATCCAACGACCTAATAATGTGTAATACTACTTATCATCTATATAAATTAGGAGAAGGTTATGAAAAAAAGAAACCTCTTATTGTCATTCATCATCCTCATTCTTTTATTCTTCATTGGGAAAGGAATATTTAATATGCTTTGGTATGGTCCAATCTATAACATGAAATCATTTAGTATTTTTTACGGAAAACCTGATCAAGAAAAACTAGACAAGCTCGCTGATTATGATGCTGTTATTATTGAACCAACTGCATTTACAACTGAGCAGGTCAACCTCTTAAAGGCATCAGATGTAAAAGTTTTTGGTTATGTCAGTCTTATGCAATTGGAAAATTGGAATATTGAATTAAAGGAGCATATCGCGGCTTCAGATTATGCAACATTAAACGGGAAAAAAATTTATATAAAAGAATGGGACACCTATGTGATGGACCTTCGGGAATCCCATTATCGCGAGGCATTAATGTGGAAGATCAACCATTATATTGCAGACAAAGGACTTGATGGCATCTTCTTTGATACTGTAGACGATCTTGACTACTATTTTCATGATGATATCGACATCCAAACGTATATGAGGGAAGGGTATGTCCAGTTGCTGAAGGACATAAAGTCAGACTATCCAAATATGCTCATTATTCAAAACCGTGGCTTCGATACCATTAAAACAGCCTCTCATACCTATATAGACGGGATGCTGTGGGAAGGATTTGAAGCAAAAGATATAACGGAAAGTGAGTGGGCAAAAAACTGGTTAACTTATTTTAAAAAGGAGCAACGATGGGGACGTATCCAGGTGTGGACTGTTGTGACAGATGAAGAAAGTCTTGCGTTAAGTAAGAAGCACCGTTTCCCGGCTTTTATGCGAGTGGGAGATACTTATCAGGAATGAAGAATAGTAGTGAAACTTCGTGAATTTTCACAGTCTTGTTTTCTATTTATCATAATGTCCCGCTTAAAAAGGAAGATTTATTTACGATTTTTGATTTGATATTTTCGATTTTGATAACTTATTTTCGATTATAGAAATTTATTTACGATTTTTAGCAACATATTTACTATTAGACAATTTCCGCCAAATTTCTTCCTTCTCTCCTCCCCTATCCACAATTATAAATTGAAACAACGCATCCTGTCGTAAAGACTGCATATGCACATCCATTGATTCGGAGAGTACATCAACTTTCATATCTTATAATATAAAAAGGCACGTAAAATACTTATCTTACGCGCCTTCTCTATTTAATCTATACCGCATAGTCTCCATTATATTGTACTAAGGATACGTCCTGTACACCTTCTAAATCACCCAATCGATTCATAAATGCTGTGTTATCAATTTTTAAACGGATTTCAGCCGTTAATTCTGTGAGTTGTTTTCGTACAACCTTTGATTTCAAGGTGTAATCTAATTTTTGCAGCTCCCGTTTTACTTCATCATTTGCTTGCTCTGTAAAATGGATGACAAGCAAGTACATGGTGTCTGTATGCTTTTTCCGCGATAGGATGACAATGACCGCACCGATAATAATGGCACCAATAAGGGTTAAGAAATATAGTCCTGCACCGCTCGATATTCCTGCTGCGATCGCCCAGAACATAAATACCACATCCAGTGGATCTTTAATAGCAGTCCGAAAACGCACAATACTTAGAGCACCGACCATCCCTAAAGAAAGAACAACATTCGTGCTGATTGTCATAATGACTAAAGCTGTAATCATTGTCATGACAAGCAGGGTCATATTGAAACTGGGACTGTAGAGTACTCCCTTGTACGTGTATCGATACACCCCATAAATGAAAGCTCCTGCCATAAAGGCTGTTAATAAACCTAGTAAAATATCAATTGCAGATAAACTTCCAAACATCGACTGATTAAGAAAACTATTTTTTATAATATCGTTAAAATTTGTTACTTCGTTTCCCATTGAGTTCTCCTCTTTATAGACCGTGATATTCAATTGATTTCATTCGGCATAATACATACTTTGAAATGGCTGACCTATTATGTGCGTCAAGCTGAAGCAATACGCGAATATATTCAGGTAAAAATTCATCGTATTTTACTTCCAAAATCATTTTTGGATGTTCAATCACTTCCTGTGAACTGTTGTTAGGATCAAATAAATTAAGTGAATTTGTTACAACACTTAGTTCTTTATCAAAGGTGATCCGCACATTGCTAATGTGACCAATATAAGCTTCCCGGACATAGTCAACAATCACACGCGGCCTCATATAATCACTATTCAGGTAATGGTAAAACTCTTTATAGAGGGGATTTTCTTTCCCCTTTTCTTTTAAAAACTGATAATCCCACTCTAACAGCTTTTCATATTCATCCTTTGTGATGCTGGCTGATGTCTTTAAAATGTATTCACCCTGTCTGCTTTTCTTTTCAAGCTTGATCACTTGATCTGAGTGGTTATAAATTCGGATTCGGAATTTTTTCCGGCGAAGAATTCCATTGTTTTTATGAATTAAATCATGATCATGGACATTATCAAAGTAAAGGCTTCTGATCAAATATCCTTTTTCATTTATCGAGTTTTGATCCTGCTTTAACACAAGTCCAATTCGATGACGCAGTGCAAAATAATCTTTTTCAGATATATAGTATTTTAATTCATGACGGAATTTTTTCATTTTTTTGCCCCTTTTGGAACGATGATTTCCTGTACACCCCAGTGGACAATTTTAGAAGGGTCTTTATAATAATCAAATGGAATCTGAGTATAGCCTTTTTCATCCTTTACAAGGACTCGCCAATAATATCGTCCTGGTGATAATTTATCGGTTTCATAAGTGAATTTTTTTGCATCTTTGATCGATATTATCGATGATTGAAAGGTTGGATCTGTGCCTAATTGAAAATGATAGGTCAGCTTTTCCTCCTGTAAATCATGTGAAGTTTCCCATTTGAAAATATCCTGATTTCCCTTTCGTTCATGATTCAAAAAGATTGGCATTGGGTATTCAAGAGATTCTTCGTATAACTTTTTATACCTCGTTGTTACGGTCTCAAGGTTGTTATAATAGTGATCAAATTCGGATGCTTCTATGCTTAAAAAGCGAAGATCCGGATTTCTTACAGCAAACGGTTTAACAATCGGGTAATAGGAATCGATCTTTTCCTTTGTTGCTTCCTCATTAATGATGTCAGAAAGCTCCTCTATTTTTGCATTTAATTTTTCAATATTTTTCGGATCTCTTAGATAACGTTTATGAATGACAGTTCCCCAGTACCGTTGAATACCATTTTGCCAATCTGGAAAGGCATCGGTTCTTTCAGCATCCCGCCCTAATGCTTTATCAAAATCCCAAGGAATGAAATACCATTTTTCCGAGTTAAGCGGGCTATAAAGATAATAGTTTGTTGACATTGTGTCATAGTTACCGAACAGGATATTTGTAGCTAGCCATGTTAGGTAATTATCTTCTTGGAAGTATTTCGTAAATACCTCATCAAAGGGTTTTGAAAAGTCATTAACATCATCCAGCATCGTTAGCAGCTCTTCATGATTTTCGCTGCCGTTTATTTTCAAGACCGATTCAAATATTTTTTTATCATAGTCCGGATCATTTGAAAGCTTAAGTTTGTCTGGATAACGATAAAATTCAAAGTTTTCCGCTTTGTATAAATGTCCATCTGGGTTAAGTCCTCTTGCAGCTAATGCTTCCTCATTTAACTGCTCGATGTGTGTATATAAGCCGTAATCCTCAAATGTGCCATCGTTTTTAGGGTCTGTGAGATCCTTAACATGCAGTTGAACGAAATCTGTTCTTAAGCTTATAAGATCAGGGATTTCTTCAAAATAATCGAAGGCAAGCTTATTTCTTACTCTTGTTTTATCATCTGCATGTTTATTGAGATTGAGTACAGATTGCCCGAACCATAAACCACCGTTGTCATTCAATCGGACCTTATACGATTTTTGTGCTTCAAGTCGACTAGATCTCCCCCTCAGTTCAATGGTTGCATTTGCCGACTGATCTGTTTTAAGAAACCCATTTTTCTCTGGCCCCTCTGCCGTTCCTGTCTGAAATAAAATCTGAAGTTTTGGACCATCATCTAAGTTGCTATATTCCTTATAGGATTCATTTAATTCGTAAAACGTTAGATCATTATCAGGCACAGCCTTTTGATCAAAAACCGTTACATACACATGCTTCACTTGATTTCCATCATGTCCTTCATATACTCGCTTATCCTCTACAAGAGGTTCATCTCCTGCATTTCTCTCTACCTGAATCTCCTCTGTTGGCTCAACGACTTGTACGTTCCCGGTTGAGATAGACAGATTTTTCAAGAGTATCAAAATAAAGAAGACAGCCAATAAAATGAGAGTTGTTTTTACGTATGGAATTTTTTTCATTTGGAAATCTCCTCTTCCTCATGAACACCCAATTTTTTTAATAGCTTTTCTATTTTTGTCACAGTTTCCTTATAAATAATAGGCTGAGAGCAAAAGGTTGTATAATCAATATCATTTAATCTTGACATGAGAATTCGACAGCCGTAGATTAAACTGATCAAGGCAGCAAGAAACATTCCGGCTCCATATTGACCAAACAGCTTCATGCTAATAAATGTTAAGGTAAAGCTAAGCACCGTATAGCTTCCGATCAGCATGCAAGCCGCTTTCTGTTCATCAAAGTATAGGAGAATCAAAAAGAATGTAATTAGTAATCCTAAAAACCATGTTCCTAAAACGACAATCATAAAGATATCAATTTGATCCTGTGTCATTCCTAAAAATGGAAGAAAACGCACTCCTAAAAATAGGAAGGCAAAGCAAACAAGGAGTTGTACCTGTGACATAAAAAGGATTTCATGCTTTAGAACTCTATACATCTCCTGTTTCGCATTTTCAATGTCCTGAATTGGAAAGCCATTAAGAATGCGCCCATAATATTTTTTATACGTTTCATAGAAAGTAGTCTCTAATGTCACCATAAACAAAATGAGTGCTGGCAAGATGCTCAAATATGCATAAAACACTGGTGTATCATAATAAGGTGCCATCACATATGTGTCTTCTACTACTATTTTCCTTTCTCCTAACCAAACTGCCAGATTATGACCATATAGACCGACATAATAAAGGATTCCTATGATGAACAAATAGGGATGCTTTTCGAAATAAATCAGAAACTGAAAATATTGCTTATTATTAATCTGAAAGTATTTGGCTATATCATGTAATAACTTCGCTAAAATATAGAAAAATCCAATCACAAGTCCAATAAAAACAGCAGTTGCTGTTAAGATGTGAAATACATAAGTAAAGACCCAAATTAAAACTGCTGAGATCAGCACACCAACTATATAGCTTTTCACGATCTTTTTATAATCCTTAAGCGCCGAAACATACATAGATAGAACCCAAATAATGCTTAGCTCTGTAAAAAAGAGGTATGTGACGAGTTTAAAGGAAAAAGGCAAAGGTGATGTCCAATAAAAGAAAACTGTACTCATAAACCCTAAGAACACAACAATTCCGATTGCCCCATACATCGAGGATAATACATTCTCTTCCTTCTCAATAAACGTTTGATCAGCAACATACCGAGAGATCACGAAGACAAATCCGCCTGTGATGAGCTGTGAGAACACAAATGCATATTCGATAGCAGCCATAAACAGGTGAACTTCTCTTGCAGAGGTCTGTAAAAACAACAGCCACTCTCTTGAGCAAGTAATTAATATTACGGTTAACAGCATAGGGCCTACTGCTGTAACGGCTGAATAACCATAGGCACGAATCTGATTAAAAAAATTCGATTGATCATATAAGGCTTTAAGCTGAAATCCAATTCCCGCCATTTAGCTTCCCCACCTTTCATAGCAAGCATTATATCTCTCTATCATAAGGGGAAGGGAATAATATTCTCTTACTCTTTTCATGCCATTTTGACCATATTCCCATCGTTTATCTTGATCCATGAGTAATGCAATAATTTCTTGTGCTAAAAGGTGAAAATGCATAACAGGAACAATACTGCCGGCATGTCCAAATGAGTCATTTGGTCCATATAATAATTCCGAGCAACTTCCGACGTCTGTTGTGACATACGGGATTCCCATTGCCAGACCTTCGAGTATGACTAGAGGCTGCCCTTCACTTATACTTGATAACACAAGGAGATCCAAAAATGCCAAATACTCCTTCACATTCACTTCCCCGGTAAATACAACATTTTTCAATTCCAAGCTTTCAAGGAGATCTATACATTCCTCGTAATAATCTGCATCTTCATCAGTTGGACCTATGATATAAAAATACGCATTCGGCAACGTCTCCTGAACAATAGCAAAGCTTTGCAGCATCGTTTTAATATCTTTTATTGGCACAATCCTTACAACGGCTCCGACATGAAGTCCTTCTTTTTTCCTTCGACTTGCCACATCAAAACGTGTCAAATCAATACCATTGGAAATCACAGATGTTTTTGACTGTTGACAGCCCAGCTCCATCTGAATTTCGCGGTTTTTTTCAAAAAGAGATGTTACTTCATTTGCATACTCGTAGGCACAATTTGATAAATTGTAGAAGTAATCTATCCATATATCTTTAAAATAGCCTTTAATCCAATCTGCCTTAATAATTTCCTCTTCACGCTCACGTGTATAAATACCATGCTCTGTCAGGATGTATGGCTTATTGTATTGATGCTTTGCTAATGCACCCAACACACCTGCATAACCTGTTGAAACACTATGATAAAGGTCAGCTATAGGCAGCTTTTGATTCAAACAAATAAACAAAGGCAGTACCATTGAGCGAAGCGCCCAAAACATGTCTGTAAACGGAACATGCATAAACCTTTCTTTACACAGCTGATAAACAATATCAAAGAAGTCCTTGCTGGCCAGGAAATTGATGATGCTATCAATTCGATCGCTAACAAGCAAATCAAATAAGACCGGCCAATTGATGTCTTTTCCACCAATTAACGAGAAAAAAGCTTGCTTTTCCTCATCTGAAATAAGGTATCGCTTCCCCTGCACGATATCCTCGGTAATGAGTGTATCGAGGTAAATATCATATATGGCTAATAGGTTGGAAGGAGAGCTATAACGCCTTACTAACGTATTTTCCTTTTTTGCAGAGATAGAGATGATCAAAAACTCGTGTTGCGGCATCTGTGTCATGAGTGATTGAATCCAACTTGAGACTCCCCCTGTTACATATGGATAAGATCCTTCTGTAATTAAACAAATTTTCATAGACTACCCTTCCCATCCTATATGAAACGTTAATTCATTTGCTTCAATTAAATAAAGATTTGGCCCAATTGATGTGACCTTGCAATTTTCATAAGAGCTCACAGGACGGTCAGATGCGAAGAAAAAATAAGCTGGTGCCCGGAGCTTATTCACCTGAAAGTTAACCCCCTCTTTTGTCCGTTCTTCATACACAATCATTTCCTCATAATTTTGAACACTGCTCCAAGTATCAGACAATGTTTTCCTTCTTAGCCACGGGGCATCTGCTTTTAATTGCTGCTGATAGGATACCAGATCCTGTAACGCAGTTTCAGCATTCATTTGATGCAGTAACGCCTGTGGTTCTAAAGATTGTGAGATAAATCCAGTTGAAAACAGTCCGTTAAAAGCGATCCATTCCGCATAATCATCCATCGGGAAATCTATGATCTGCTGAGGTAAAACAGCAATCCCTTCCTCATCTATAAAAGGCTGCTCAACCATCGCTAAAACAGCTTGAAGATCAGGGAAAACCTCCTTAACTGTTTTTAAATTGGATAAAGCATTCTCTTGACTCGCAGGAATATAGGATCGTATTTGATAACCAGGCAAAGCCCGTTCCATTAATGAGTAAGTCGATTCAAACATTGACTGTACGTCTGTTTTATTCATCCCGCTTGTCGGTAGCTGGTTATAGCCTCTCAAGCCGAAATCTCCACCCATACGAAGGAGCTCCCGCCCATAAATGACTGCATTTTCCTGTGTTTTAGCAAGATCTAAAGAAGTTGATTGTACACTATCTTCTCCTGAGGTCATGACGAATGAGGTTGTATAATTCAGGTCATATTTCGCCTCAATCCGCTGTAGCTCAGCCCAAATCACATGTCGTAAATAGTTTTCATTCGTCATAGTTGAATCCTTAACCTTCCCCTCTTGAACCGGGGAAGGAAATCCTTCTAACGCTGTTACCTTTGCATTAATTACAGGGAAAATATAAGAGGGCACCGCTAGCTGAATCCCTTTAGTCAAAAGGCCATTTTGCGAAGGATTGGCTAATATCGTTCCGTTAAAAAAGACAAAGCTTCCTTCACCATATGTTGTCTCCCATAACAACGGCGTTCCATCAGTTGATTTTGCATACAAAGATGCTCCCTTTCCAAGTCTGACTGAAAGAGAGGAATTACGAATATCTTCAGATTCGAATATCTTATTGTGGGGAGCCTTTAAAAAGGGTTGTGTCAATTCAATACCACTTGTCTCAATAAATGTGCCAATCTCAACAATCCCCAGCTGCTGATAAATAGAAGATAAACCAACACTCGGTGAAGGTCTTGTCGCAAAAAAAATGCTGCCTCCCGTTTCTACATAAGTCAGCAATGGCTGAATATCTGGGAGATCATCAAGTTGTTCAGTTGTTACTATTACTCCTTCATATTCACTTGTTGATGGAAAGTTTTGATTGATCGACCTCCTGTCAACAACTTTCCCCTGCTGCTTAAACTGACTAGCAACTGTTTCCGCAAGTTCAGGCTGATCCTCTCCTTCAAGAATTAAAAAAGAGGGTTGCATATAGTGTTCATTTATCTTTTCTTTCTCTTGTTTTACTACTGGCACATTCTGAACGTCATTAAAGTTTTGAAAACCCAAAAGAAAGTCAGACCTGATCAGCAGAAAAAACAAACCAATCAAGGAAACCAAACCCATCATGATATAAACACTTTTTTCGATTTTAAAATTATTTTTCATATTCTTCACCTTGTAACCAGAAACGGAGTAGATTTAGCTTATTGGGAGATAGCTTAATATCAGTTGAGCGAAGCTGATCAATCATTCTCTGAAACTCGGTCTTGTTTTTCATCTTATAATGAACATTCATTAACGCAAAATAAGCCTCTTCTTCTCCAGGAAATAAAGTAAGAAATTGTTCAGCGGTCTCTAATGCCAAGTGATATTCAGCAAGATAAAGGGCTGCTTCAATTTTTTCCAAGTAGTTTGCAGCATCGCTTGAAGGTGCATGTTCAAGTAATCGATCAATCGTTTGAATGTATTTATGAGTATATCTTCTACGTGTTCGTTCATCTAAAAACTCAATTTTAGTATAATCCTTAATAAGATCGCGATAGGATTCCAGTAACGCTAAATCATTCTTACTGGCCAGCATTCCCTCTATTCTGCGCATATTTTTCAATAAATCACTTTTCGCCTGCTGTACTGCAGTAGCTGCGTAATGAGATGTTTCAGAATCATCACTTTGAAGGGCAAGTTCAAGAGCATCAACACGCTGTAAAAACTCACCCTTCAGTAAGTCAATCAGCATTTTCCTTTTTGTTTTATTATCATTAAGGATGAGGGCATCATTGAACGGGATAATATTCGTTTCCTCTTCTATATCAGGAGTTTTTAGCACCATATCATCATATTGCTCACGACGAAGCAACCAGTCAGGCAGCTCATCTTTTGAATATACCTTCTTTTGCATAGCATAAATAAGAAAGAGGCCTATAAATGGACATGATAGTAAAATTAATAAACGCAAAACTGTGCCTTTTCTTCTTAGAAAAAGGTGGATGATGACATAGATAGCAGCTACTACATAGTAAGCAATAAACATGCTAACTAACATGGAGAGCTTCCTCCTTCTCATCAAGGGCGACCATTATTCCGTTCTTTTGAAGACGTTCCATTGCAAATTTCGCTTCTTCAATGGTTGCATTTGAGAGAAGTATAAATAATTGACCTTTTTCATCAAATCCTAAGTGGTCGTTTATTCTTAATAAAGAGCCGATGAATTGTAAGTTCTCTATTGAATGATCAAGTGTTAAAACCTCAAGTTTCACTGTTGGAATATTGAGCTCTTGAAAAATCTTATGTTTATTTTCTAAGATCCGCTGGAAATAGTGTGGTCTTAATACATTTGTTCCTTCGATAAATCGCTCCGTATTAATTTCATTTATATATTCATAAGCACGCGCAAGTGAAGTACTGATCAGTCGCGTCACCACATCAACCATATTTTTGTAGGATAAAGTTAATCTGTTAAACGGAACATCGTGACAAAGAATGACCGCTATTGCTTCTTGATGCTGAATAATTGGTGCCGCAAAGATTGGTTCATTTTCTGTAAGGTTCGTATTGTAATAGATTTTTTTATTTGAGATGGCTTTATCGATTATTGTGCCTTGCTCTTGTTTAATCGAGGCAGTCGGCTGGTACAAGCTATCTGATGACTTTACCGCAAGTCTCATATAGCCACTTGAATGAACTAGGTAAATAGCAAAATGACGAGCTTTCAATGTCCGCTCTAGAACATGGATGGCTCCGTTGAGTAATGCTTCCGGCTCCAAATTATCCAGCTCTTTTACAGAGTCATAGATTGTTCCAATTCCATCTTCCATCCGCAAAATTTGTTCCTTCATTTCATCCTTTACTTGTAATGTATCTTCATATATAGAGGTTAAAAACGAATATTTCGACTGTGAAGATGTTAGCTCATCCTTTGTAAATTGAAGCTCAATTCTCCCTCTTTCTACCTTATAACTTACGATTAATCCCACTAACAAGTAGATTGTGAAGGTTGCCAGTAAGGTGTTGTCCACAAATAACGAGGTCCAAATCCGTCCTTGAGATGCCATTAAGTATGCTTGTACACCTATTGCCAGAAAGGCAGAAACAACCACTTGTGTTTTTTCAAATAATATGGCCGCTAGTAAAATATAAATAAGCCATATATCAACTACATCAACTATCGGCGTGAGCAAAAATGACATTCCAAAAAAGATGACAAACAAAGATATATTTTCTAAGAATGAGAGAAACGGTATTCTTTTCGCCTTTTTTTCCTTTTTTGGCTTTACGACCGTTGGTATTGGTCCTTCTTCTTTATCTTTATAATAATCAAAAACTTTCTTCAATCCTTCATCAAGACTGTACTTTGGAACCCAATCAAGGTCTCGTTTGAGTTTGGTATTATCTAAGACCGATCGTTTGATATCCCCCTGTCGGCTATCAACCTGCTTTATATCTGACACTGGATGAATCATACTCATTTCATCGACTAACTGATTAATGGCCACATCGGTTCCGGTTGATAAGTTATATACTCCCGATAGCTGACTAATTACTCCTCGATAAATAGCTTCAGCAACATCCCCTACATAGATAAAATCCCTTGTTTGTTCTCCATCGCCATAAATGGTAACAGGTCTCTTTTCAAGAATTAGATTTGTAAAGGAGGTAATCACACTACTTTCCTCACTAACATGCTGCCGTGGACCATATACATTTGAAAAACGATAAATAAGAGTTGAAATCCTGTACATTTCCTCCCACTTTTGGCAGTAAAGCTCACCGGTCCATTTATTTAGCCCATATGGTGAAATAGGGTTACCTGCTTCTACTTCCGTTAGAGGTAACTGTTGGTTATTTCCGTAAATCGCCGCGGAAGAACAAAAAACAAACTTCTTCACATTGTATTTATGAGAGAGATTCAACATATTGATTAATCCTAAAATATTTGTCGAAGAATCTTCAACTGGATCTATAATCGACCTACTCACATGTGTCTGTGCTGCACAATGAATGACTACATCGATACTGTGCGATTTAAAAAATGCTTCACACTGCGTGTCCTTTATATCAGCAATTAATGCTTTATGCCGAAAGGAAATATGTTCTTTTCTCCCAACCGATAGATTATCAATAATGAAGATGGAGTGATTCTCCTTGTAAAACCTCTCTGCCACAAAGGAACCAATAAATCCATATCCTCCTGTAATTAAAATGTTCATTTATCCTCGCCTCAATTATGTTCTGAAGGTCAACAACATCAATATAGTACTATCTCACTAATATCCCGAAGATATAGCGATCACAATTTACCTGATTTCTGCTTGTAACCGATAAAACATGACTATTTTCCTTTATTTTATCAGGTACTTTCTAATTAATATATGGTAAAATTCGATAGTTTTCGACACAACTGAAAAATTTCTATTTTGTTATAATTTCAAATTTATCCCATAA
This sequence comes from Metabacillus niabensis, assembly GCF_020524345.1. Taxonomy (GTDB): domain Bacteria; phylum Bacillota; class Bacilli; order Bacillales; family Bacillaceae; genus Metabacillus; species Metabacillus niabensis_B. The sequence continues at coordinate 33,549 of NZ_JAIVLH010000007.1, read as the reverse complement.
ATATATATTTTTGTTAAAAATACGTTTAAAACAATCATTCCACTCCTTATCATTCTATCTAATTTACTTTTTCAAAATAACGTTATTGCACAAAAAAATACGAGCACTCGAGGCACTCGCTTTCTTATGATGCATATATTTTTCGAGAAATTATTTGTGCGATGTCTGTTTTTGCTTCGACTATATCATAGGCACTTAGGAGAATTTGTAACTACCTGCATTCAGGTTAGTACAAAAATAAATATTACAATATCACATACTATTTTCAACAAAATGGAATACCTTTATGAATGGCACGATGTTGACCTCTTTATTTATAGTAAGCATTCTCTATTTTTTCAGCTGAAGTGAGGAAGTTTGGGTATCATAAGATTGGAGGAAAGCTAATTAGGAGTTTTGATCTTTGTATTGTTGTTTTTCAAGGACAATTTTCCTATCCTGAATAAAGCCGTTCATTAATGTTTCGATTTGTGCCAGTTTCTCAAGTGAGTCTACATCTTGAATGATGTATCTTAATGTCTTTTTCACAGATTTTGGCATATCAGCAAATGGATTAGGATTATTAAAACCTTTCATTTTAAGTCTCCTTTCAGCAGTGTTGTTTGTTCTATTTATTTTATAGGACTTAAAAACGAGCACTCGAGGCGCTCGCTTTTCTTATGATGTCTTATGATGCATATACTTTTTTTATTTGAGAGATTATGTCTTCGATCATTTCATTTGTTGTGATGTCTGTTCTTGCTTCGCCTTTATCATAGGCACTTAGGAGAATTTGTAACAGCTCTTCTTGTTTCAGCTGATTATCTTTCATATTCAAAAAGTTTCCTTTCTTTTTTTTACAATTTCAGACAATATGGGACTATTATACTTGGAAGCTTATATATAGACAAGCTTTTTTTGTGCAGAAAATTGACATTTAAATCCCAATTTATCAGAATTAGTCACATTTTAGTCACAATACATCCTTCGGAACCATCTCCCTTTTTATGTCCCCCGATAGAATCTCGTCCTAAACCTTTTTGTACGATTTGAAATGAGGTATAATAGAAGAATTAGGGTTTATTTCATGATTTGAATTATTCTTACTTTATATATATTTTTGCTTTTCATTGAAAGGAGTCCATTCATTATGCTTGGTCGGGAACTTAGTAAAGAACTTGTACTTGGTGCCGCTGAACAGATTAAACAGTTGCTTTCACATCAGGAAGAAGAGAATCGAAATGTTGTGAAAAAGGGACTCATTTTGTATCGTCAAGGCAGTATTTATAATGTGAGCACAACAAGTCATTCTGTGTCTGCCAAAGTACAGGATGTCACAAGTGTTCAGGTTGAGCTTGATTTAGATGATTTTTCAATGAGTACATGCACTTGTCCTTCAGATTCGATTTGTCGACATCAGCTTGCAACGTTTCTATATGTATATGCAAGTGTTGACCGAGTCGGCACGTTTGTTGACCTATGGAAGGAAGAAAAGCCGATTGACGATGTGTTAAAGCATGTAAAGAAGGCAAGTTCGCTTTTAAAGCCTGAAAAAGATTATGAAGATACTCTTGGCAGCTGGATTGCTTTTTTTGATCGGGAGTTTGAGCGCTGGTATGAGCAGGTTTCTTCTCCTAATCAGCTGTTTCAAAGTCTTTTTCATCATTATTATTCAGCTTTAAAAAAGAAGGCGCCTAAGTCTCCTGAGATGAAGCAATTTTTTATTGTTCAGGCATCTGTTACGGTGTTTTTGAAAATTTTGCAGCTCATTAATGAGACGAAGCCAACCGACTATATGTTACAGCATATTATTTATCCTTATCTTGATCAGCTCATAGATAATGTTGAGGTGGCGATTTCTGAAATGAAGCGCTATGCTCTGCCGTTTGCTCTTGATCCTTATTTAGTTGATAGTGTGGAACGTTTCCGTGAGCTGCTGTTTACGAGTAAGGAGTATCAATATGAGCGGACAAATCTCTACAAGCTATTATGGATTGAGCTGCTTCGACGTGATAAATTCATTTCAATCGAGCGCGAATGGCTGGAGGAGCATCTTGAGGAAGAAAAGAAGCAGGATCCGTCCTTTGCGATTGAGTTCGAAATGGCACTTATGCATATGAACTTCCTTCAATCACGTGATGAGGAAATTTTTGATGTCATGCGCACAAAGCTTACACCATCTGCCCTCCCATATATATTTCCTTGGGTTGAGGATATTTTCAAAAAGAAAAATTGGAAGCGGCTGTCAAATTGGATTTCTTATTTATTGCATGGTACCAACGAATATATTAATAGTCCTTTACCATTTGATGAAAAACGGCAAACGATCCGCTATTTATTGAGATTTATCTCCCAGTACGCACGTGCAACGAATGATGATGTGCTGTATGAGCGCGCATGTAAAATGATGCTGCCGTTAAGCTATGCCGAGTATCACGATTTACTTTTAGATAAAGAGCAGTACAAAACATGGATTGAGCTGCAAACACTGTTAGGGTTTTCGCTCGATGAAATGGATACATATGTCTTAAAGGAAATTGAAAAAAGCGAACCAGGTGTGCTGCTGCCTCTTTATGTTCAGTCTGTTCAACATGAAATTCGGATGAAAACACGGGAGAATTACAAAATGGCTGTGCGCTATTTGAAGAGAATTAAAGCTCAGTACAAGAAGCTGAAGCGTGAAGAAGTTTGGGAAAACTATATTTTACAGCTGGCAGAAGAGCATAAACGATTACGTGCTTTTAAAGAAGAGTTAAAGAAAGGAAAGCTCATTCATGATTAATACCATTGAAATTGTGTTGCATGCAGAGCAAATTGAAAACAATGATTTTTATGTGTATTGCACATCTGCACACGATGAACATCATTTGGAAATAGAAGAATTTGCCCGCTATCTTTTCACCTGGCATGAGTCGTCCTTCTTTGGCACAAAATTAGAAGATATTAGTTATATCGGCATTCCTGCTGTTCAGCTGTCACCTTGGATGATGGTCGAACTCATTGGAAAAGAAACGTATAATTCGCTTGCGAATATTGAGCTTTCAGATGATGTGCAAAGGTTAGCCGATATTGCCCATGACATTTATGAGCTCATTTCAAACGGAGAGTACCTGCCTGATTTTGAAGGGTGGAAAAATGGTGTGCTGAGATTTAAGGATGCCGGGAACGAGCTGGAGGGATTTGCTCTTGAATGGTTTTCTCATGCGATCACGGACATGATTGCACAAGATCGGCTTTTGCATGAGGCTTGGGAGGACATTCTGCATTCATACCCGGTACTCACGACGTTTCAAGGTCATTTTATCGATGAAACGGACTTTCTTGAAAAGATCGGCTGGCATAAAGATGAAACTCCTTTCACTGTTGGACTGCGCCTGAATGAGCCGGAAACTGACACAGACGAGTGGCAAATGGAAATTATGTTACGAAGCAAGGCAAATCTTGATGAACTGGTACACTATCAAGGCAAAAGTGATCTGCCTAAAAAGTGGCATCCACATCTGGATAAGATTGAACGAGAGCAGGAGCGCTTTGCCGAGATTGTGCCATGGTTAAGCTTTGAAACGGGTACAACATATGTAACTGAGGATGAAGCATGGTTGTTTTTAACAGATGCGAGTGAAACATTGATTAATATGGGCGTTGAGATTTTGCTTCCATCATGGTGGCAGGTTGTCAAAGATTCACAGCTTATGTTGAAGGCAAAGGTTTCTTCCACTCCACGTGGTCAGTCATTTGTTGGCATGAATTCATTGATCGATTTCAACTGGCGTTTTGCGACAAACGGAGTGGAAATGAGTGAAGAAGAATTTCTTAAGCTTGTTTCCGAGCAGCGTCGCTTAGTGAATTTTAAAGGACAGTGGATCAAGCTTGATCCTGCTTTTATTAAGCAAGTTCAGGCCATTTTGAAGCAAGCGGATAAAGAAGGCCTGCATTTATCTGATATTCTCCATCAGGAGCTGAATGCTAGGGATCTTGATGAAGATACAGATGAGATTATGGATACGCGTGCGTTTGCGAATATTCAAATCGAGCTGAACCAGCAAATGAAGGGCATGCTTCGTAAGCTTACTGATACAAATGAGCTGCCGACACATGAGGTACCGGCTGATTTTCTCGGCACCCTTCGTCCTTATCAGCAGAACGGTGTTGACTGGTTGTTGTTTTTACGAAGTGTATCGTTCGGCGCCTGCCTGGCCGATGATATGGGGTTAGGAAAAACGATTCAAATGATTGCTTATTTTTCTTATGTAAAAGAAGTAGAAAAGCCTGAGCAGCCTGCACTGATTGTGGCTCCAACATCTGTGCTTGGAAACTGGCAGAAGGAATTTGAGAAGTTCGCACCACATCTGCGTGTGAAGCTTCACTATGGTCCGAATCGACCGAAGGAAGAGAAATTTGCGGCGTCCATTGAGAATTATGATGTTGTCATCACCTCCTACGGCTTGTCACATGCTGACTATGAGGAAATCTCCTCGATTCAGTGGAGCACGATTTGCCTTGATGAGGCGCAAAATATTAAAAACGCCCATACAAAACAATCGAAAGCGATTCGTAAGCTGCGCGGACAACATCATATTGCCTTAACCGGTACACCGATGGAAAACCGCTTAACAGAACTTTGGTCGATTTATGATTTCCTCAACCACGGTTATTTAGGAAGCCTGCATAGCTTTCATAAGCGTTATGTGTTGCCAATTGAAAAGGACCGGAATATGGAGCAAATTGAACAGCTCCAACGTTATATTAAGCCGTTTTTATTAAGAAGAACAAAACGGGATGAACAGGTTGCCTTAAATCTACCTGAAAAGCAGGAGCAGAAAGAGTATATTCCGTTATCTATTGAACAGGCGTCATTATATGAACAACTTGTCAAAGATACGTTTGAACAGGTGAATTCTTTGGCAGGCATGCAGCGTAAGGCATTGATTTTGAAAATGTTAGGAAAACTGAAGCAAATTTGTAATCACCCTGCCCTTTATTTGAAAGAACAGCAACCGAAAGAATTGGTAACTCGTTCACATAAAATAGAAAAATTATTAGAATTAACAACTTCAATTCGTGAGCAGCAGGAAAGTTGTTTGATTTTCACTCAATATATCGGAATGGGTGAAATGATGAAGAAGCTGCTTGAGAAGGAATTCGGTGAAAAGGTACTTTTCTTAAACGGAAGCGTGATGAAAGCAGAGCGTGACCGCATGGTGGAATCCTTTCAGCGCAAGGAGTTTCCGTTCTTGATCTTATCCTTAAAAGCTGGTGGAACCGGATTAAATTTAACAGCAGCAAACCATGTTATCCACTATGACCGCTGGTGGAATCCCGCTGTTGAAAATCAAGCAACAGACAGAGCCTACCGTATCGGCCAGGATCGTTTTGTTCATGTTCATAAACTCATCACAACTGGAACAATTGAAGAAAAAATCGATGATATGCTCGAGAAAAAGCAATCATTAAACGACGAAATCATCCAAAGTGAAAACTGGATCACAGAGCTTTCATCTGATGAGCTTGAAGAGCTCTTTACCTTGTCCATGAGTTAGAAAGGGAGTTTTAGATTGTGGCAACAAAACAAAAGAGTAAGAAAACGGCAGAAAAAAAAGCCCCTCAGTGGGAGAAGTTAGTGAAGTTAATCGAGAAGAAGGTTTCTAAGTAAGAGCGACAGTTTCGGCTGTCGTTTTTTTTCGCTTAAATCTTGAGTCTTTCTTCCATAACCTTGATTCTTGTATCATGGATTCCTATATGTGAGCTCAAATGGTTGACACCTGATTTTAAATCATTGACATTCAATTCGTATACTTTAAAAGCACCACGTTGTTGTTCAAGTTCAGTCTCGATTTTTACAAAGTGACTTCTGAATTCTGTGGTCATGTTGTCTACTTTTGTCTCTAGGTTATCCATTCGTGTTTCTAAATGTTCCATTCTTCCTTCTAAACGAACAACTTTATCCTTTACATCATGAACATCTTTAGATATATGGTCTAATTTTTTTTCGATACTGACCATAAATTGCAAAACTTTTTCCACTTTATTCACCTCCTTTTGCACCTATTATACCACCTCTGTCAGAAAAAATTGGCTGATCACAAATTTCCACTCGTGATCAGCCTTCCAGTTTGGGGACATAAGGGGATACCATTGATTTTCTCTCATGAAGAGAAGTCGGAGACATATTAACTTTCCTGCTCAACTAATTCACGCGGCTTACCGCTCATAAAGCGGACTGAATCTGCCACTACTTCTGTTACATACACACGATTTCGTTCAGCATTTTCATAGCTGCGCGTTTGGATACGGCCTGTCACACCTACGACTGATCCTTTTCGGCAATAATTTGCCGTATTCTCAGCTGTTCGTCGCCAAACCGTGCAATTGACGAAATCTGTTTCAATTTCTCCAGCTGCATTTTTAAAATTTCGGCTTACGGCGAGAGTAATGTTGGCGACCGGGGCACCTTCCGCTGTATACCGAATTTCCGGATCCTTCGTCAGACGACCGACCAGAATGATTTGATTAATCACCTCAAACCTCCTTTCCTTTCATGTACACCCGTATTGTAAACGATGAATCACAATTGGAAAAATGAGTAAAATATTATTTTATTTAACTGATAGCTCATGAAACTCGATTTTCATAGAAGCAAAAATAGCGTTTCCTTTTAAAACTTCAGATGTTTGGACATTTTTTTTAAACAGTTGTAGATACTCATTGCAGGGAATTTTCAAGATATGAGAGTACTCACTTTTCATTTTATTGTAGCTACTTGATCTTTTCATTGAATAAAAGTTTACTCGCAACAAAAAATAACAGTATGTTAATGATCAGGAGGAAAATGATGAGAAATATGATAAAGAAGAAATATCTATTTATTCTTTTAATCATTCTTTTATGTGGAACGATTTTAACACTCCAGGAAAGCAGCACTGATGCATTTACAAATCAAGTTATTCAAAGAGGGTCAACTGGGGATGATGTCATTGAGTTGCAATCTCGTTTAAAGTATATTGGCTTTTACAAAGGGGAAATTGATGGTGCTTTTGGCTGGGGAACATATTGGGCGCTTCGTAATTTTCAATCTGAATTCGGACTCCCTGTCGATGGGCTAGCAGGTTTAAAAACGAGGCAAAAGCTTGTTAGTGTAACAAAATATGAGTACACGAAGGGAGCTGAACCAGCTAAAAAAGCAACAGCTATTAATGTTCCAGCTGGTTTTTCTCAAAATGATATTCAACTCATGGCTAATGCTGTTCATGGAGAAGCACGTGGTGAACCTTATATTGGACAAGTTGCCGTCGCAGCTGTTATTTTAAACCGAGTGGAGAGCCCAACATTTCCTAATACAGTATCAGGTGTTATCTTTGAACCATTGGCTTTTACTGCGGTAGCTGACGGACAAATTTGGCTGACTCCTAATGAAACATCAAAAAAGGCTGTTCTTGATGCTATTAATGGCTGGGATCCTACAGAAAATGCGAATTATTATTTTAATCCTGATACAGCAACAAGTAGCTGGATATGGGGCAGACCACAAATAAAAAAAATTGGGAAACATATTTTTTGTAAATAGAATCCTGGATGAATATCGTTACAGGTTGTCCAGGTGTTTTTCCCCTATTAAGGGTTCACCTCAGATCATATACGTGTTACCAGTTCCATTAGTTTAGGTGTTTGGGGCATATTGTTCTACATTTTTGTCATAGCTGCATTCAAAAAAACGCAATCTTATATAGAATTGCGTTTTTCTTTATTTATTTATTCTTTGCATTCTTTTGACCTTATACTGTTCAAAATCCCACTTAGATAAAAATTCTTTTGTTGAAGTATAGCCTGATTTATAGAGAAAATCGATTTCATCCTCAGTCAGTTCATAATCAGTTGTGTTGATGTCTCTAGTCGGAATTTGAATTGTGCGTTCAAGCGTTTCTTCGTTTAAATGTCGCAAATCATGGGCTTGAAGCATCGTTTTATAAATATTTTTAATAAGGTGGATTGGCGTAGGTATAACTGGATCTATGTTCACTTCATCTTTTACAAAACGGAAGCCGAACGTTGGAAACCGAGGATTTTCAGTATCAAATAACCATATTGGAAAGTTACTTAGTAAACCGCCATCTAAAATGTAGGATTTTTTACGGTCTTTTGTTTTCCATATAACCGGACGGTAGAAAAATGGCAAAGATGCACTCATCATAACCGCAGTTGAAATATTTAAATCAGCAGGAGTCATCCTGTAGCGATTCAAATCATCTGGCAAAATAAGCATTTGCCCATTCGAAATATCAGAAGCAATAATCTTCAACTTCCCATCTGGCAGATCCGCAAATGTCTTAATGCCTTTTTCTAGAAGAAGTGAATCCACCCACGATTCCAAATAATCGTTTTTATAAAGTCCAAGATGAATCATAAATTCTAAAAGAATGCCGAAAACGGGAATTCGATGCAAAGTTGTCTTACCGCGGAGCTTTGAAAAATCGAGTACACTTAGACGATCTCTAATTTCATAGCTTGTGTAACCGCTTGCCAAAAGAGAAGCAATTAATGCTCCCGCTGATGTTCCAGCCAATCGTTCCCATTCTACTTTTTCCTCTTCCATTGCTTGAATCGCTCCAATAAAAGCCATTCCCCTAGCCCCGCCACCTTCAAAAACGGCATCTGCCTTCAAATTGCCACCACCTCACTATAAAAGTTAATCATTAAACTGCCAGGATCGTTCATTGACAATGATTTGGAATAAAGTTAAATATTCAGTCTCCTATTCTACATGCTACAGCATACTTAAAACTTCAAGATACCTAATCTAAATTCCTTCCTTATTTCAATATATAGCCTCATACAAAAAGATGTGCCACTAGATTAACCTGCCTGCTTGTTGAAGTCATCTATTTATCATTAAAATTAAATCACTTCAGTAAGAATTTTATCCCACTCTTAACGGGCAGTAGTGATCCACACTTAAATCCGCTCCAACTTAGTAGCTTTCCTTAGACAATTAACAATTGAAAGGCCTGGGATTAAGTGATTTTTTCAAAGAAAAAAGGAACGGAAATGGTATGAGAATTTCCGCTCCTTTTTACTCTTATCGTGACATAGTTACCTGAAAACTGGGACAAGGAACCTGTCCCCCTGACCCATCATAAAACAATGAAAAACGTTACTGGTAATGTTGCCAAACTAAGCATTGTACTAACAAGTGTTGCGCTTGATACAAATTCTGGTTCTGTGTTAAATTGCAGAGCATACATGGTTGTATTTGCGGCTGTCGGCATAGCTGCCATGATAATCATAATTTGCTTGATCGTTTCATCTACCGGCAGGAACAATGTAATCAAATAAGCAATGACTGGTGATATTGCAAGTTTTGTTACAAGTGACAGAGACACCTTTTCTTTCTCAAAGCTTTTGATTGAAATTTTTGCAAGTTGCATGCCTAGTACAATCATCACTGTTGGAATCGCAGCATTTGCCACCATGTCAATGGCCTGTGTCATGGAATTTCCTAAAGGAATATGAAGGATTTGAAGGAGATAGCCCAACATTGCTCCATAAACCATTGGCATACGTTTCACTGCCCGAATAGCTGAGCGAACTCCGTCACCTTCTGCACTTCCTTTTGCTGCATAGTAAACACCAACCGTGCACATCACAAGCTGTTGAATGACCATTAAAACAATGGCATAATCGAGACCTGCTGCCCCAAATAGTAGGAGAACAACAGGTGTCCCGTAGTTACCATTATTCATAAAAGAGGATGCCAAGATCATCCCGCACTTTTCCTTAACAGAGTATTTTCGTATAAAAGCGATGAGATAGACGACTAAAATTAAGGAAAAGCAAAGAGCAAATGTATATAAGGTCATATAGACATAGGTCATATTAAATGTTGTTGTATAAAAGGTTCGAAACACTAAAACAGGTGACATTAAATATAAAGCCATCGTTGAGATCGTTTTTGTTTCGAAACCGATTTTTTTCTGTCCTATAAAACCGAGTGCAAAAATACTGAAGATCGGAATAAGGATTAGGAAGAAATCCACTCATTCACCTTCATTCCTATGAATATAGTTATTTCTCATTCTATAAGTTTAAAACAATAATACGTTCCTCTGTCATTTCTTCAATCGCATATTTTGGACCTTCCTTGCCATTGCCGCTGTTTTTCACTCCGCCATATGGCATGTGGTCGACACGATAGGCAGAAGCATCATTTATAATAAGACCGCCCACTTCAATTTCCCGTGCCGCCTTCATCGCAAACTGTAAATCATTTGTGAAAAGACCTGCTTGTAAGCCGTAATCTGAATCATTTACTTTCGCGATCACTTCATCTATCTCTTTATACGTTGCAATAGAAACAACCGGACCAAATACTTCTTGTCGACATACTTTCATATCATCATTCACATTTGTTAGAATCGTTGGCTCGTATAAGGCACCATCACGCTTTCCGCCTAATGCCATCACAGCCCCCTGCTCAACCGCTTCGTTTACCCAGTTTTCTACACGCTCCGCTTCACGAAGTCGGATCATCGGTCCAATGTCTGTTGATTCATCCGTAGGATCGCCAACAACCAGTGTTTCTGTTTTTTCCTTTAAAACTTGTAAAAAGCTTTCAAACGCTTCTTCATGAACATAAACCCGCTGAACAGAAATACAAACCTGCCCGGCATTGTTAAAGCTTTTTTGGGCAATGAGTGATGCTGCTTGCTCTACATTTGCATCATGGTGAACAACGGTTGCTGAATTGTTTCCTAATTCTAGTGCCACTTTACGTAATCCAGCCTTTGAGCGGATATATTCCCCAACACGGGGGCTTCCTGTAAAGGTAAACATGTTCACATCCTTGTTTTCTAGTAACCATTCACCGATTTGCGCACCGTCTCCTGTTAACAGCTGCAAACGACCTTTTGGCAGACCAGCTTCCTCCATTAATTCTGCTAACATAAGTGCACAAATCGGTGTTACCTCCGCCGGCTTTAAGACAACACTATTTCCGGCAGCAATAGCTGGCCCTATTTTATGACAAACTAAATTGACCGGTACATTAAATGGTGTAATCGCTGCAACAACACCAACTGGAACTCGTACTGTAAAAGCCATTCTATTTTCAGAACCAGGTGCAGACTCTACAGGAACACCTTCTCCATGGATTCGTTTCGCTTCTTCAGCTGAAATCACTAACGTTTGGGCGGCACGCTCGATTTCACCTCGAGATTCGCGAATTGGTTTCCCTACTTCTAATGCAAGCACTTGAGCAAATTGGTCACGACGTTCAACCAATAGTTCAGCAGCTTTCATTAGCACTTCATAGCGTTCATATGGTGAAAATGGTGTCTTTAGTGCTTCCTTTGCACCTTGTACAGCTGCATCGACATGTTTTTTTTCAGCTACGGATATGGTTGCTGTTACCTCTTGATTGTATTTATTTAACACGTCCATAACGTCCATTGTTTTTTCCCATTGTCCATTAATATATAATCCATATTGTTCTGTTGTGATTGTTGTCACTAGTCCCACTCCTTCTTCTATCTCATAAGGTCAATATGATATGTGTATTTTTCACTGCTGAACTTTGTTGTGGTAAATTCAATTGGTTGATCTTCATTACCGAAGCTGAGTCTTTCCATTTTCAGCATGGCCTGACCTCCTCGTATCCCAAGTAAGTCCGCCTCAACTAATGTTGCATTTACTGCTGAAACTTTTTCTTTTGCATGTTTTAAGAAAATATGGTTTGCCTCTAATATTTCATAAAAGGTTGAGTCGTTTAAATCCTGGCATACTAATAATTCTCCGATTTTCTTGGGCCAAAAAGAGCGCTCAATCGCTATTGGTGCCTGGTTTGCAAAGCGCAGGCGTTCAATGACTAAGATCTCCTCATCCATCGGCACCTGAAGGACCGACTTTTCATAAGGAAAATCTCTACTCATTGTGACTAACAGCAATTTTGAGCTTGGCACCACTCCCTTTTCTCTTGCTTCCTCTGCAAAACCTTTTAGCTTTGATAAGCTTCCGACAAATAATTGCGGTTTTACGATGGTTCCTTTTCCCTGCTGTCTTTCTAAGATGCCCTCTTGTACGAGAATGGAAATCGCCTGCCGTATCGTTGTTCGGCTGACATCAAACTCTTTCATCAGTTCAGTTTCCGTTGGGATCATAGCATTTGGTTTCCATTTCTTTTCTTGAATCTGTTGAATAATTGTGTCTTTCACTCGAATATAAAGTGAAATGCTTTTCACAGGTTTACTTCTACTTTCCACTGGAAAAACTCCCTTCAAGTATGAAAGATAAAAGGGAAGTTTTAGATAAATACATCTGTGTTTAACTGAAGCAAACGACCAAGCTCAATTAGTTGTTTTGTTACATCGCCATATACTAACGCAAAATGTGGCTCATACCCTGAGTTCATGAGATCATAAAGGGTATTCGTAACATCTGTTGCTAAAGCTACCTCGACTGAAGTTCCAGTAAAAGGTTGTTCAACATCGAGTGCCTCCCCTTTCATGACGAGCAGTCGGTATCCATCAGGTGTATGGCTGACTCGGAAAATCGTCACTTCTCCAGCTTTTAACCCAAAGTCCATTGCAAATCCAATTTTTCGATTAGGATGTACGCCGGCTGTTGCGCCTGTAGATGGATGTGCAAGTGAATAGGCACCAGCCCCGCAATGCCAAAAAACAACGGAGTTTTTCTCCTCATTTACATGGACTAAATCCCCTAAATACGGTGCTCCTCCTCTAGTTAATTCTTGTAAAATATACATAGAGATCGATCCGTGAATATCAGACTCACATGAAGAGACCATTCCATCTTCCGTCAACTGTGATAGAACGGAACACGGTGCTGCACCTAAATCATTAAAAAAGTCTGGCCAACATCTCATTGCGATTGACTTTATGTTTTCTTTCTCAATTTGTTTTTTTACGTATGTTGAGAACTGAGCGAACTTTTTAACGGTTTCATCCTCACGATTTAAGCCGATAACCTGTTGTTCTGCACGGTCGATTTCCCCAATCCATTCCTCCTCAGGAAGCTCCACACATTTCTTAAATGCTTCCTGCAGATCCATTTTATGAAGAGTTACACCTAGAGCGTCCTTTAACTCATCTTCATTTGCATCTGAGAAAAAGAATCCTGGTGGGTAGTCGCCAACAACACCCATTTTTAATTGATTCAACGATTTCAAAACACGCATCACATCAAATTTTTGATTCAATTCTGTTTGTAACTTTTCCTCATCCGGATTTCCAAAAGCAAACGTAAATGGATGGCGATGGTTGCGTAGAACATTGCTTGTGCTATTGCCGCCTGTTAACGAATTTAATCGTAACCGTCCACCTACACTTGGTTCCCGAACAGACCAGACAATCACAGGTTCCCTAACATACTCAAGCGTTTTTACCATGAACTCTCCATCTGCAAATGTAACACTTTGATAAAGGATCATATCAAATTCAGAGGAAGCGTTTGTTTGCAAAAATTGTTCAAGCTCTTCTACTGAAGTAAGAATTTCACTTGGCGCCACAATTTTGTGGCCACTTTCTTCCAACCATTTCATACTTTGCTTGCGATACGTCTCTGCTGCTTGTAAATCGAATGTCTTTCTCCCAATAGGAAGATATAAAACAACTGCATGTGACATCAACTATTCTCCTTTTCTTTTCAAGCTTCACGACATCAATTGATCGTTATAAATTTAAATAGATCACTATCTTTAAAACTACAATTCTTTATTTTCCCAAATGGTAACTCCAATTTCCTTCAAACTATTCATAGTTACCTTTCGTATAAAAGTAGGTATCTTTAGTTCTATAATATGTAAACGTCTACAATATTTCAAGTGTTTTTTCTTATTTCTTTAATCTTTCAAGAAAAAACAGACAATGACTTGCTCACTGTCTGCCTTTTTATCTAGTAAGTTCAATATTATAGTGGTATTTATCACTGCGAAACTTCACTTTAGAGAATTCAATGGCTCGATCATCTAGACCATAGCTGATTTTTTCGGTTTCTAACAGTGCTTCACCGCCTCGAATCCCTAATAAGTCTGCTTCATATAATGTGGCATTAATTGCTGAGATCTTCTCCTTAGCTCGCTTTAAGATAATTCCATTTTCCTCTAAGATTTCATAGAATTTCGCACGATCTAAATCCTGATTTTCAAATAACTTCCCAATATGTGAAGGCCAGCATGTCCGTTCTATAGCAATTGGTTCTGAATCAGCAAAACGTATCCGTTCAATGACTAAAACTTCCTCATTTTCAGGGATATCTAACAGTGATTTTTCATGATACAGATCCTTTTTACATTCGATTCGGAGTAATTTTGATTTTGGGGTCAAGCCTTTCTCAATTGCTTCCTCAGCAAACCCCTTTAATCGTCCGTTTCCGGTTAATTGCTGTGATTTTACAATCGTTCCTTTTCCTTGTTTTTTTTCTAATAAACCTTCCTGTACAAGAATTGTTATCGCCTGACGTAATGTTGTTCGGCTCACATTAAACTCTTCCATTAATTCTTGTTCTGTGGGAATCAATGAATTAGGCGCCCATATTTTTTCTTGTATGCGCTTAATTAAAATATCCTTAACTTGAAGGTATAGAGCGATATTTTTATTGGGATCTACTTTGGTTTCCAATTCCACTGCTAACATTCCTTTCCGCTGTCACTTTTCGGACTTCATCTATTCTCATTTAGGTTAGGTATTAACGAATCATCATGACTATTATATCATACATACCTACCTTAATTTTATGTGTGAGTGTTACAAAAATTTGAAGGAATGCTATACCAAAAAGGCTGTTGAATATCCTCAACAACCTTCTCGTCTCTTACATATTAGCTATCTTTCGAAATGTTTCAATCCACTCGGAATGTTTACGATAAAATACGGGTGGTTTTCCGATTGGAGCTGCTACTGTCACATCTCCGCCTTTATATTCCTGCCCGGTCCAGAGGTGAACCCATTCATCTTCCGGTAAATAGACATTCCACTCATTTTGATTTTCTTGATGGACTGGAGCAACAAGTAAGTCCCTGCCATATAAATATTGATATTGAATATGGTAGGCTTCTTCATCTTGTTCATAGTGCATAAATAGCGGGCGTTGTACAGGAATCCCGCGTTCTGCGTTTTCCTTCACAAGTGATCTTGTATAGAGTGATAATGCCACATAAATTTGAGTCATTCTTGCTAAATGTTCTAGAGACTCGTCATCATCATCATATTGGAAGCAATCATCCGGACGATTTCCTTCATGTGTTCTCATGACTGGTGTGAAGGCGCCCATCTCAGCCCATCTCATCAGTAATTGCTTTGAACGCTTATTGCCGTGTAAGCTGGTATAACCGCCGATATCACTATGATGTAAGCCACAGCCGATCATCCCGGAAGACAATGCAGCAGGTATGACTGATGCTAAGCCATCATCTATTGAAAAGTCTACACTTTGGTCTCCGCCCCAAAGAAGTGTGCAATATTTTTGTATCCCTGTATAGCCTGCGCGCATAAAGTACACAGCTTCACCTAATTTGTTTGCTTCTTTAACTGCCTCATAATTAACTTTTGCCCACAGAGCAGGCCAAGCATTATGCATGATTTTGGCATCCACTCCATTATGAAGCACAACATCTGTTGGTAAATACTCGCCAAAGTCGGCCATCCAACCGTCAATACCGAAATCAATCATATTTTCTTTTATAACGTTTTTATACCATTCAAAGGCTTCAGGATTTGTAAAGTCCACAACTCCGCAATAAAACTCCCCAAAGTCTACAAGGTATGTTTCACCTTGTTGATTTAATGCTAAATACCCCTTTTCATTTGCGTTTTGATAAAGATCACCCTCAATTGCTACATAAGGATTAATATAGCCTAAGAATCGGATCCCTTTTTCTTTCCACTCATGAATTTTCTTATCAAGATTAGGGTATTCCTCCGGATTCCATTTCCAGTTCCACATTAATCGTTTACCGAAGGAGGTGATCCGCTTACCTTGCCAATCCTGACACCAAACTCCTCCAACCTTCACTCCCTTAGCAAGAGCCTTCTCCAGTTTTGCTTCTACAACATCTGTTCCGCCTTGAATTCCTAGCCAAATTCCTTCATAGGTCCATTCTGGTAATTCCGGCTGACGTCCAAAGCGCGCTGTGATCTTTTCTACTAAGCTAAGAAAGGAGGATGATCCTTCAAAGATAATTTCCTTTGGTACTTCCCAAACTTGTAATTCATGAAATTCAGCTTGGCGAAAATCGAAATCAGCATATGCTGTTGTGTCAACATGACAATAATACTTATTGCTTGAAACATAGGTTGGCTGCGGGAAATTTGTGTTGTAATAATCTCCGCCGGCTTTATCCTTCACATCAGCTTGCCATGTAACATAGGTATTCTTGTTTCTGCCAACACCTGGTTCTGATGTCCAAAGTGGAAAGTTTTTTCCTCTCATATTAAAATGAGACAGCTGTTCACCACACCCATATACTTTTTCATGTTGATCCGCTTCAACACGAATCCAAAACCGGTTAACACGTTCTTGGGTTTCGACCACGCTTAATACCGCTTGACTACCTTCCACTTTTAATGAGAATGTTACTGTCGGATCTTCTCCTTTAAATCTACTAAGAGATAGGAAAGCTGTTCCATCCTCATTTACAAGTGTTTTTGCATATCGGAGGGCTGTCCTCTCAATGACATAATCACGGATATCAAAATTCCCGCGATACATATCCATTTTTTCTTCTCCATATCCTACATAAACAAAAGGTTTTGTGGATGAATGCTTTACTAATGTTTCACCATTCCACACTAATTCAAAACCGTCTTCACGTACTTCTAATTCCATTCCTGTTTTTGAATGAATGTCGATCATCTTCAATCCTCTCGCCTTCTTTCAACCTAGTTTCATAGAAGAGAGTCTGACAACCTGGACAGACTCAACTTCTATTACGCAAGTTTTTTATCTTTATTTTCACTTTCTGGTTGTTGATTCGTTAGATAGCTGGAGTATTTTTTCATCCAACTTTTCACTGAAAAAATACCTAAAACAACGGCAACGGCTGTTACCAATATCATAACCGGCCAAAATAGTGGAGAAACGATTTCATCACCATAAGCCAGCCCTATAGGTGAGAACACGACATATGTCATGACGATTAACGTTAATAACACAACGGTAACAAGTAGCGAATATTTCCAAGGAACAAGACTAACTTGAGCATTTGACTTAAAGATATACGGAACTTTCATCGGCTTCATTTTTCCAATGACCATCATAATCGCAACTTCAACGCAGAATAAGATTGCATAAACATAGATAAAGTTAATCGATACCTGGAACCCAAATAATTGGTCTAATCCCCAAACAAGCATATAATACGTGATTACGTGGAATACGATCACGACCTTTGCAGCAAGTGCCGGAATACGCTTAGAAAGCAAGCCTACTAGAACAATTGTAATAATCGGGATGTTGAAAAATCCTGTAAAGCGGCGAATTAAATCCCATAATCCGTCAGGTGCATTCATAAGCAATGGAGAGATGAAAAAAGATACTAACGCAATGATCGTTCCAAAAATTTTACTAACACGAATTAATTCCTGATCTGTTGCACTTTCTTTTAAAGGTTTGTAAATATCTAATGCAAACATGGTAGCAGCTGAATTTAATAATGAGTTGAACGAGCTTAAAACCGCTCCAAGCAAGACAGCTAAAAAGAATCCTGACATATACAATGGTAATACATCTGCTACTAGTGCAGGGTAAGCTAAATCAACCGGGTTCATTCCTTCACCATAAAGTTGGTAAGCAATTAAACCTGGAACCATCATAAAAAACGGAATAGCCAACTTAAAAAACCCTGAGTAAAGGACACCTTTTTGCCCCTCTGCTAAACTAGCTGCCCCTAGCGTCCGCTGAATAACATATTGGTTTGTTCCCCAATAGAATAGATTCGCTAAAATCATTCCAGTAAAAATCGTTCCAAAAGGTACCGAATCCGTACTAGAACCAATTGCATTTAGTTTCTCCGGGTTAGCCTTAACAACTGTTTTCACACCTTCTGCAAAGCTTCCGTCTCCAAGAGTAATAAATCCTAAAACCGGAACAAGAACACCGATAATTAATAATCCAATCCCATTAATCGTATCGGACACGGCAACCGCTTTCAATCCACCGAAAATAGCATAAACGGCTCCGATAATTCCAACGACCCAAACGATTAACCAAATGGACTCCTCATATGAAATATTGAACATAGCTGGTACATCAAAAAGCTGTAATATCGCTAAAGCACCGGAATATAAAACAGATGGCACTGTTACTAAAATATAACCAAGCATAAACAATAACACAGAAAGACGACGAACCCCTTCATCATAACGTGAACTTAAAAACCCGGGCAACGTTGTAAAAGCACCACCTAAGTACTTCGGAAGTAAATAGAGTGCCATTATGACAACAGCGAATCCAGCTGTTACTTCCCATGCCATATTCGATAAGTTCGCTCGATACGCCTGCCCATTAAGACCAATTAACTGTTCTGCCGATAAATTCGTTAACAATAAAGATCCGGCAATAAAGGTACCTGTTAAGCCGCGGCCAGCCAAAAAGTAACCGGTGGAATCGCTTACATCACCCTTTGTTTTTAAATATGAGATCCAACCTACTAAGCCCATAAAGAAAATGCACGATAAAAGCGTGAACCAAATATTTGACATCTCCATCATTTATATACTCCCTTATTTTTTTATCATAATCTGTCTTAGTAATAAATTTGTATGTTTTCTCCCTTTATTCCTGGATATGCACCACGATTAATCAGTACTTCTCGATCCGGGTGTGCCAACAACCATTTATTCTTCATAAATAATAACGAATCTTCCTCTGTCCTTTTGTGAGTCTCCTTATTCAACGGCTGATTCGTTCCATCAGGTAAAATCACAACAACTTTAAATCCTTTATCACTTATTTTACATGGTGCAAAGTGAAGCGTTGTCCCGTAGAGCTCTACTGCTGTTCCTTTTGGAATAAAAAAGGCTTCAATTTCACTTGAATCATACTGATTATTTTTCACAGATTGTAATTGTCCTAGTAAAAGGACAATATCTGTCAAAGCGTAATTAATCTCACTGCCCTTATGATATTCTAGACCATTTAGAGTTGAATTAACACCATTACAATAACCGATTTGTATCGGTAGTTGACCATAAAATTGACTCTGAATTTGTTCTTTAACTGCTGTCTCTTCCATTTCTGCAACAGATGGGACATAAACATTTCCTTCTTTAGGAATTCCTGTCATTTCCATGTAAGGATTTAATTCTTCAAACTTGTAATTGTCTATTATTTTTCCATATGAAGTAAAAGCAGGGTCATTCACATGATAAAAAGGGATATGCTGATTTCGTTTTTTTAGGTTTTCAAATTTATTCAATGGAATTTACCTCCATGCAACTTGTGGGTTTAAGGCCCCTCAAAGAATAAAGATAGGTATCTTTGAGGGATCTTAATAGCCTTTTTATTTTAAAACAATTTCTTCTTGTACAGTGTTGTCCCAAGCCTTACGGAATACATCCAAACCGTAATCCGTAAATGCATGATAAAAGCTGTTTTTGTATACATCAAATCCACATGTTACAATGTGTGCTCCCGCTTTCGCCGCATCTACAATTTGTTTTCCGTTGCGTAGTGCCGCAACAATGATTTCTGTTTCATAGTTATATCCTTTATAGATATCAACAATATCTTTAATATATTGATTTGTATCTTCCCCGCTATTTTCCTTCCAACCTACAAATGGCGAAACAAATTTTGCTCCAATTCTTGCTGGCTGTAAAGCCTGAGAAGGAGAAAATACAAGCGTAATATTCGTACGAACTCCCTCTTTTTCTAGTTCTCTAGCAGCGATTAGCCCTGGCTCTGTACAAGGTATTTTAATAATAAAGTTTGATGAAAGAGCAGCAATTTTTTTGCCTTCCTGAACCATTTCTTTTGCATCATCCAAATGCGGATTGATCTCAGCTGAAATTGGAAAATTTTCTACCCCTTTAAATTCACTTCCTACTTCATCTAAAACAGTTAAGAATGACTTTCCGCTCGTCATAATATGACGCGGGTTTGTTGTAACGCCATCAATACCCCAATTTTCATATGCATATTTAATTTCCTCAATTTTGGCACTGTCTAAAAAATATTTCATTTTATTTCCCTCCGTAATAAGTAGTTATATTCATAGTGACCTTTTATTAAAAGTAGTTACCTTTGTTATTATCATATGAAAACGCATTCTGAATTTCAAGTGTTTTTTTATTTTTTATTTATGCTTTGTATGAGCTTGCCTTACAATAATAGGGTTAATATGTTGATGCAAATGGGTTATAACGTCTAGTAAAGACTGAAAAAGAGAAGTGCACACAACACTTCTCTTTTCACTTTAGGTTATTAAGTTAATATTTTGGTATGTTTAAAAAGGTTGATCCTTCAATCGTTGAATAGGGTTAACAAGGTATGAAAAATGATTTTTTCCTGAGAAGTTTATACTCTGAAGAATGCGTTGAAAGGCTATTGATTGAATGAGTTCATCATTAAGAGGTGTGTCTATGTAGTGCTGTTCATCTTTATCCCGTGTAAAATACTGAATAGACAGATTACGTTGATCTTGCTGAAAGATTAATCTAAGGATGCTTTTTTGGTCAGTGGCTTCATACCGAATATCGACTGTCGCATGAACAGGTACCCGGAAATGATGATAGTTATTTGTTCCTACTTCACGATCCCCTACTCGGAGAATGACTAGGTCCTGTGTATCACTTTCCTTTACTTGTAGTGGTTTGTTGGCATTTTGTTTTAGATAGATTGACTTCAGCCTATATTTTTTCATCTTTTACCCTCATTTCTCTTTTTTATCTGTAGGTCCCACTGTAAGTATATTCCATATTAACTGATTGCAACATTCAATTTGTATTGATATATTGCGAAAAATGACGATATTCACGGAAAAAGTGTGGCTTGTCTCCATCTTTCTTCATATTTTTTGACTTCCCTCAAAATAGGTCTAAATATCTATATATGTCCGTAATATGAACATTTACTACATTGTCTTAGATTCGAACATTCCCTCTTTCTTTTCTCCTTTACGATAACAGTAAGCTTGGAGAAGGGAATTGTTGGTTCAATGAGAGAGTTAGAAAAATTCCAAATGAATCTTAAATTTTATCGAGAGCAAAACGGATGGTCACAGGAGCAATTAGCGGAAAAAATTAATGTTTCCAGACCTGTCATCACAAGACTTGAAACAGGTGAGCAGGAACCGGATTTGTCCTATTTATTAGCATTAAGCGATGCCTTTCATGTAAGCATTGATCATTTGATTGGACGAGATGAACAAACAAATGATTATTTATATGAAGTTTACGGGAAGTATCAAGCTGATGGCTCTGTCTCTCAAGTCGTTGACTATTTAATTAAAAATCCAAAAATGCCCCAAAGCTTACAACAGCTTTTACACGTAAAAACAAAGCATCGTAAGCTTATTGAAGATACAATTATTCGTGTAGTTGAGAATTCATCAAGGATTTCCGAATAATCCCATCCCCCTATTCCGGATTCTTAGTGGTCTTGTGGTATACTAGAGAAAAGCGCAAGCACCTTGATTACCCTAGGGGCTAGGCGTTGGAGCTAGACACTAACACTAAGTACATAATCTTATGATTTCTGATTATATAAAATAAGGTAGCGGGGATGATTATGATGAAAACGTTCAAGCTTGTCGGATTAAAAATTGATGAACAAACAGCTGAAGCAAAAAACATTCCTTTACTTGACGGTCTTGTCATTAACAAAGAAGATGGCGAAAATTCATGGTTAATTGAGGCGCTGATTTCAAAGGAATACTTATCTTTTTTTGAGGAACAAAAAGAAGCTGATCGTACATTTAAAATGTTTGTGACGATCTCAAAAGTAAGCAATGCACCCGCGAAGATCTCAGCAAGCGTTAACACGATTACGGTGCTCGATGAATCTGTCTCCGTTCTTTTTGACGGCCGATTATTAACATCAAGACCTCAGTATCGACCTGAAGAACTCTTGGAGTCATTAATAGATCAGGGATTGTCCGGTAATGCTTTAATGGATGCTTTTAAGGAAACCGTTCAACAACGGGGATATTCAACAAAGTTGTAAGGGTCTGCATTTTTTGTGGGACCTTTTTTCATGCGTAAAAAGAGGACAAACAAAAAGGCTAACCCGAGTAAGAAGCTTGTTGGGGTAGCCTTTCTGCAGAAAGACATGATTAACGATTACTCGTTTTTGTCCTTGTTGTTATCGTCAACATTTCCTTCTTCCATCATTTGATCCGTTTCTTCAGCGCCCTCTTCCAGCATGTTTTCGCCTTCTTCAGCGCCTTCCTCAAGCATGTTCTCGCCCTCGTTCACGCCTTCTTCTACTGCATCTCCGCCTTCATTAAGGCCTTCTTCCACATTCTCTTCTACTGTATCGTTTTCAGTTGTATCCTCTGGTGGTGCTGGATCTTCGTCATCAGCCGCACAACCTGTCACAAGCATTGCTGCAAGAAGAGAACCTGATAAAGTTAATAGCCAATTTTTTTTCATGATAAATGCCCCTTTCATCTTGACCTAATTTTTAACCCGGTCTTTGATTATTTTTCCCGACACCTTTGTTTTCATTCTTATTTTTTCGATTTTTTCTGTTGATATGCATTATTTAGACAGGTTTTCTTAACCTGAAACCTTTTTGAGGGAAAAAGGGGCGAATGGCCTAGGTAGGTTGTGGACGGAGGACATTTTTTAAGGGTTTGTGGGGTGGTTTTGTCTTTCATCAAGGAGATGAAGGACTTTTTTCTCCTTTGCTGTTTGGTTTTGTCTTTCATCAAGGGGATGAAGGACTTTTCTTCTCTTTTGCTGTTTGGTTTTGTCTTTCATCAAGGAGATGAAGGACTTTTCTTCTCTTTTGCTGTTTGATTTTGTCCTTCATTAGTGCTATGAAAGACTTTTCTCCCCTCTTCACAGCTTATTTTGTCCTCACATCTTCTAAAAACCTAAAAAGCCCTTCATGGAAACCCATGAAGGACAATCTTAAAGATCTTATGCTTCTTTCTTTTCACCTAGTGCAAACATGATTTCTGTTTCACATGCGACTTCGCCGTCAACGGTTGCGATGGCTTTTCCTTTTCCAAGTGAGCCTCTTAGGCGGATGATTTCAACCTCAAGGCGTAGTTGGTCACCTGGTTTTACTTGTCTTTTGAAACGGCAGTTATCGATTCCTGCGAAGAATGCTAGTCTTCCGCGGTTTTCTTCTTTTTTCAAGATAGCAACTGCGCCAACTTGCGCTAATGCTTCAACGATTAGTACCCCTGGCATAACTGGGTAGTCCGGGAAGTGCCCATTGAAAAATTCTTCGTTGGCAGAAACGTTTTTAATGCCGATTGCTTTTAATCCTTCTTCTACTTCTAAGATGCGATCTACTAATAAAAATGGATAACGGTGTGGGATAATGTCTTTGATTTCGTTACTATCTAACATATGTAGGAATCTCCTTTAAACTTATTTTCGCGCTTCTTTACTATGTACGACAAAAGGAAGGTTTTCACCTTCCTTTAGCAAAGTATATATGGAATATTACTCTTTTTCAACTAAGTCAATAATATGCTGCCATGTCGATTTATCAAGGGCATCCTCTGGATTTCCATTGCCGATTACTCCGTATCCGACGATTAGTCCAACGATTAAGCTAATGGCCATAAATAGGATCACGAGGATGACTCGCAGCCAAATTGGGATAAGTCGGATGCGTAACTTTACTTTTGAGGCTTCTTGTTTATTGCTTTTTTCTTCTTGTTTTTTCTTAGCTTTTTTTATTTCTTCTCGACTGACCGCTTTTGTCGTTTCTTTTGCTACCAATAGACTAAACTCCTATCTTACGCCGTTAATTAATCCCAGCATTTGGTCGCCAAGTGTGATGGACTTTGCGTTCATTTGGTATGAGCGCTGTGAGATCATTAAATCGGTCATTTCCTTTGTTAAATCAACATTGGACATTTCCAGTGCACCTTGCTGTAAGGAGACACCAGCACCATCTAAGTAGGTTAATACGTCTTCGATTTGCATGTCACCGAGATCTTTTAATCCGTACAGATTATTTCCTAACTGACTCAGCATTTGCGAACGATCTACTTGAACAACACCCAACTGAAATTCCTGTGGTTGCTCATTTTCATTTCTCGGTACTGCTGTGATCGTACCATCTTTTGATATCACAAGCTCTTTAAAAGAATCATTTAACCTGATTGGATTTTGATTTTCATCCAAAACAAGGTTACCCGATGCTGTTGATAGTAAAAGTTGATTGCTGCCGTCTGTTGCTGGTGATAAATAGAGAGCACCATCTCGTGTATAATTAATTTGCCCATTTACATCAATTTGTAAAAACTGATCTGGTGAGGTAAAAGCAATATCAAGTGATCTGCCTGTTTGTTTGATGCTGCCTTGTGTAAACACAACGCTTTTATTCAGTTTAGCACCTGTTCCCTGTCTAATCCCAAGCTCAGTGCCGAATCGTTCTTCTTCTCTTTCTTCTAGCGCATTTCCTTGATTGTTAAATTGCTGACGTACTAATTCTGAAAAGGATGTTTCCGTTCTTTTATAGCTTTGTGTATCAACATTTGCTAGGTTGTGGCCAATTTGATCAAGCTGCTTTTGGAGCTGGCCCATTGTATTAGTCGCTGTAATCATTGAGCGTAACATCTGTTATTTCCCCCTGTTATTAGAAAAGCGCAAGCGCCTTGGTCAGCCCCGACATGCATAAGAAAGTTTGGAATAAATTAACTTATGGCCTCGAGGGGCTAGGCGCTGGAGCTAGACACCTAAACTAAGTAAAAGAGTTTATGTTTTCTAATCTTATGATAGACGGCCAATTTCATTTGCGGCCTTTTCCATACTTTTATCATATGCTTGCAACACCTTTTGATTTGCTTCAAATGAACGGTAAGCTGTCATCATATCTGTATATGTTCGTCCGATATCAACGGTTGAGTTTTCTAAATATTTTTGTTTTAAATTGTATTGAATGTCACCATTGTCAATTGCTGTTGGAAGTACTTGTCCGTCAGATGTGCGGTAAATGCCGTTTCCTTCTTTGACAAGATTACGTACGTCTGCTGCGAAGCGAACGTCGATTTGAGCGACAGGTTGTCCGTTTACCAGTACGTCACCAGCTTCAGTTACGCTGAATTCTCCGGATTGAATGGAGATTGGTTGTCCTGTTGTTGAAAGTACTGGATTACCGTCAGAAAGTAAAAGACCGTTTTCATCAAGTGTAAAGTGTCCATTACGAGTATAACGTTCTTCACCAGCTTGATTTTGAACAGCGAAGAATAACGAACCTTTTACATTGGTTTCTGCATTTAACGGAACATTTTCTTCTACTAACGCAACATCTGTGACCAACCCTGTTTCCTTTAGCTCACCTTGAATATCTCTGCTTTTTATTTCCTGTAAATAAACTCCCGAATTTAGAGAGCCGATTGTTTGCATTGCTGGTACATTCATTCCATTACCAGTTGGAAGTGTTTTATTTTCCATTCGTTGCAATAGCATTTCCGGAAAAGCGCGGATTGTTGATTGATCTGCTTTATATCCTGCTGTATTGGCATTTGCCATATTATTCGATAACATTTCAGTTCGGCGCTGCTGTGTTAGCATACCGGCAGTTGCTGTATATAAACCTCTTAGCAAGAGTTCCCCCACCTTAAATGTGTTTTTCCGTTCAATTGAATTCTTTTCGACAGAATTCCCTAATTTCCATTATAAAGGAGAACGACTGTTTTCTCATCACATTTTTTCATATTTCCTTTGTTAGTTTTTAGGAAAAAATATTTTTATTTCCTTTTAAGATGCTTGTCTATATAATAAAGGAAATCTGATAAAGGCAAACTTGTCGAAAGGCAAGGACGCAAAGCTATGGGCCTACCCAATGTTTACATTGCACGGTCGCCAAGTTGCCAGGCTCCTTTTTGAGCCATGGGCTAAAAAAAGGAGCAGAATGAGATGAAAAAACGTATTTTGATGTTTGCTTTTATTTTGTTTGTGGCAGGAGTTGCAGGTGTGAACAACAAGGCAAATGCCAGCGCGAATACAGAGTACTCGACTTGGCTCTGGGATACGAATCAAATCGTGACAAATCGAGCAGCAACGTTACAATTTTTAGAGGAAAAACAAGTTTCCCATGTGTATTTACAAATTAACCGATCAATTAAAGTTGACCAATATAAGCAATTTATTAAAGAAGCTACAATTCGTGGAATAAAGGTTTATGCGCTTGACGGGGCACCTGAGTGGGGGCCTTCTTCAAAACCTTTTCTTAATTTTTTGAACTGGGTGACGACATATCAAACGGGTGCAGCTGAGGATGAAACGTTTTCCGGCATTCACCTTGACGTTGAGCCATACCTCACTTCACAGTGGACAACAAATTACAATGGAGCTGTGCTTAAATACCAAAATGTGATTTTAACTGCAGCTAATACTGCGAATTCACTTGGCATTCCATTTGCTGCTGATATTCCCTTCTGGTTTGATGACATGAATGTGAAAAACAAATATGGAAAAGGCAATCTCGCTGAATGGGTGATCAACAATACAAGTGAAGTCACGATTATGGCGTATCGGGATAAGGCTGTTGGTCCTAACGGAATAATTGAATTGACTAAATATGAAATGAACCTCGCAGCATCACTTAATAAGGATGTTACGATTGCAGTTGAAACGATGAACTTAGGCAGCAGCGACGGCTTCCTAACGTTTTATGAAGAAGGACAAACCGTGATGGCCCAAGAACTTGCACTTGTTTCTGATGCCTATAAGGAGTATTCAAGTTTTAAAGGAATTGCCGTACATCATGTAGGTAGTTGGATGGACTTGAAATAAAGAGAGTGAGGGGGTCGGGGGGACAGGTTCCTTGACCCACTTTTTTTCAATTTTGGGATTATATTTATGTTTTTTGAATATTTATTTACGTTTTTCACAAGTTTATTTTCGATTATTTGATTTTATTTACGATTAGACAAATTTTGTCATGATTCGACGTCGACTGTATACCCTACACTCTAAATTATGCTATACAAAGTTGGATCGTTCCACTCGTATCTTCGATTATTGAGTGTTTACCTTCGATTTTGGAGTTTTATCTTCGATTATTCTACTTGTACCTTCGATTAGACGATTTCGGTCAGAATTCGACAACCACCCTCGTACCCACACTCTATATTATTCTTCACCCTGCACAACTCGGGACAAGGAACCTGTCCCCCCGGACCACCAAAAAAAGAACCTGCCCCAGGCAGGTTCTTACCAAGTATTAACCAAATTTTTTGCGTGGTAGTTTGTCCATGTTGTCCAGCATGATTCCTGTTCCGATTGCGACGCAGTCCATTGGTGCTTCGGCTACTAGTACTGGTACTTTTAGTTCTTCGGCTAAAAGTTGGTCTAAGCCGTTGAGTAGAGCTCCGCCGCCTGTTAAGATGACGCCGCGGTCAATGATGTCTGCTGAAAGTTCTGGAGGAGTTCTTTCTAGGACACTTTTAGCAGCTTGTACAATGGCAGAAATTGGTTCACGAAGTGCTAATTCAACTTCTGTGGAGTTAACTGTAATTGTGCGAGGTAATCCTGTTACCATGTCACGACCACGAATACTAATTTCTTCATTACGTGCGCCTGGGAATACCGTTGCTACATTGACTTTAATGTCTTCTGCAGTACGCTCACCAATTAAGAGCTTGTACTCTTTTTTGATGTAATTTAAAATTTCCGCGTCAAACTTGTCCCCAGCCATTTTAATGGAAGAGGCGGTGACAATATCGCCCATTGATAGCACAGCGACATCTGTAGTTCCACCGCCAATATCAACAACCATGTTTCCGTAAGGTTGGAAGATGTCCATGCCGGCACCAATCGCTGCTACCTTTGGCTCTTCCTCAAGGAATACATTTTTTCCGCCGCTTTTTTCAGCAGCTTCTTTAATTGCTTTTTGCTCAACTGATGTAATATTCGTTGGGCAGCAAATCAGCATGCGCGGTTTTGAAAGTAATCCTTTTACATTCAACTTATTTATAAAGTGTTTTAACATTGCCTCTGTTACTTCAAAGTCTGCAATAACACCGTCTTTTAATGGGCGAATCGCGACAATATTCCCAGGAGTACGTCCTACCATACGTCTTGCTTCTTCACCAACGGCAAGTACCTTACCAGTATTTTTGTCCAGGGCAACAACGGAAGGCTCGTTTAACACAATTCCCTTCCCTTTCACATGAATAAGTACGTTAGCCGTACCAAGATCTATACCAATATCCCTCGCAAACATTCTATCTATATCCTCCTTGCAAATCTTCATATCCGAAATACTGACCTAATTACCTATTTTATCACAAATTCGCAAAAATAGTATGATTTTGTAAAAAAATTTCAGGTAAGTATGTAGGGAATTGTCGATTTACTTAAAGTTGATAGAATATCTTTATTTCACTGGTTCTTCTTCTAAAATCTCGTCCTTCTTGTACTTTAGCTTTGTTGCTTCTCCACCACGCAAATGTCTGATTGATTTATGGTAATCAAGTATTTCCTTTACTTCATTCGCAAGATCAGGGTTAATTTCAGGTAACCTTTCCGTTAAATCCTTATGAACGGTACTTTTGGAAACACCAAACTCCTTCGCAATAACGCGAACTGTTTTCTTTGTCTCCACGATATACTTCCCAATCTTGATTGTGCGTTCTTTGATGTAATCGTGCACACCACTCGACCTCCCTAATATGGATGTGAGAAGTGTGAAATGAGACTCGCATACCAAGACACTTTGGCTGAATTTCTCTTAGATGATCGTATGTTGCCTCTTTTACAGCGATTAAAAATTACACTCACGATCCCTCACCTCAAACACTCTCTTTGATAGGTTTGTAACATTTTATTAGCTTGGATTAAGATATATGCTAGAAAAGTCAGGAGGGACAAGGGTTTTCTTTAATTTTTTTCATTTTAATGAGGTTTGAACAAGGAAATCGGGGTTTTTTTATTTTTTTCAGTACTTTATTTTCAGTTCATTGTGAGATTTATTTCCCGAGAAATTTGTCGACAGGTGGAGTGATGAGTTGAAGGCATACCTTTTATTATATTTTGGAAGATGGACGATATGATGAAGTATTAAAATATTTTTCAACAGAAGGTAATATATGTAAAATAAAAAAGAGTAGTCAGTCCACTCCTTTTTATTTTTGGCTAAATGCGATTTTCAACCCTATAAGTGTAAACAGGGCACCTTGAATTAAATTAATCTTTTTTGAAAATGATGCATCTTTACGTAGAAAGTAACCGACTTTTCCAGCAAATAAACTTATTAACGTGAAGATGATTAAAGCTTGGGTTAAAAATAGAATGCCGTAGATCAGCATTTGCATGGATACATTTCCATTTTCATATTGAATAAATTGCGGGAAAAATGCCA
Source organism: Metabacillus niabensis (assembly GCF_020524345.1). GTDB lineage: Bacteria > Bacillota > Bacilli > Bacillales > Bacillaceae > Metabacillus > Metabacillus niabensis_B. The sequence continues at coordinate 4,071 of NZ_JAIVLH010000007.1, read as the reverse complement.
GGAAAAATAAAGAGACCTTTGGGTTTAAAAGATTCATGATGACACCTTTTTTGTATAACGCTTTGTAGTCTAAAGAGTCCTCATTGTTTAGATTAAAGCTCGAGCTCTTTTCTCTAAAGGACTTATATGCCAAGAACAACAGATATGCTGCTCCTGCATATTTTACGACAGTGAAGGCCAGGGCTGATTGATAAATAACAGCTGATATACCGATGGTCGCAGCAGCAATATGAACGACTAATCCTGTGCAAAGTCCAAGCGTCGTGAAGATCCCTGCATTTTTTCCTTTTGCTATTGCTTGTGCCAAAGTAAACAAGTTATCTGGTCCCGGCATGAGAGTCAGAACGATTGCTGCCCCTAAAAAAGAAAGTATTGATAGTAATTCCACGTTTATCCCCCCGCTTTTTTTATGTGAATTTTACCATAACAACGTGAAAAAGCTCAAAATCAAAAGATCTGAGCTTTTAGCATGTTTTATTTAGTTCTCTCATAGTCAATCTCGAATTCTGTTGCCAGCTTTTCCATTTCTTCATGATATTCGTTAAGAGCATTCATATATTCTTCACCTTTTGCATTTGACTGCTCAATTAATTCCTGATCTGTTTTTTCTAATGCTTCTTTTTCGAGCAACAGAGCGTCATAATAAATGCCTAATGCTTCTTCCAATTTGTCTTTAATTGGTTCAAGCTCTTCTACATTTACTTCCAGTGATTCTGCTGTTTCAATGGCTTTTTCGAATTCAGGAATAACTTCACTTGTTAAAACGCTATGTAGCTCTTCATCGTTTTTGAAATTTTCACCTGATACGGTTGCCAATGCTTCATTCGCTTTTGTTTCATAGCTGGCTATTTCGTTCATGTCTTCGTTGATAAAATCAACAATTTCTTTTTGTTTTTCTTCGTATGATAGCTCATTTTCTGTAGACTTTTCTGCATCAGGTTGTTTTTCTGAAGAAGTGTCATTGCTACAGGCTACGAGCATGAACATCATCGCGAGGATGAAACTGAGTTTTTTCACCTGAACCTATCCTTTCTACTGCTTAAGATTTGATGATTGTCGGGTCATTTTTAATAAAAGCATCACGACGTTTCAAATATCTTTTCTCTTGTGTTACTTTGATTAAACTCATCATAATCAGACCAACGATGATGCCTGACAGAGCATACCAACCCACTACAAAAAGAAGGCCGATATACACAAAAAAGGCACCGAAAAACAATGTGTACACCGCAAGTAAGAGAATGTTAAACAATTGCAGCTGGAAAATTCTCATCTTTTCTTCTTTTGAGGTTGTGTCTTGATTTTTCAGATCTGAAAAAAGCTGTAATTCTGACCGTACTGTTTTATATGGGGCAATAAACCAATTAATGATCGCCTTCATGATGTGTCCCTTGTTTTAATGAAAGTAGTTTTTCCTTCATGAGTTTTTCACCTTCAGATTCGAAACCCTTGAAAATAACTTGTTTAATTTGTTCATGATTAAAAAACACATTTGTTTCATCTGAAATATGTCCTTGCGGGTATGGACATGCGACATACTCCCATACTTTTTCCTCTTGATCTGCCTGCTGTTGCATTCTTCCATATATCATAATTGGTTGAACAATTGCTTCTATTAACACAACCGTCCCAATTGGTAGTAACTCTGTTCCTTTGTCGATGTTAATCGAATTTATTTCATTTCTCATTTTCACGTTGCTCCTTTCGTTAAGAAAGACTATTCTGCTTTTTCGACACTGAATCCTAGTTTAACTCCAAGTATAAATCGCAGATCAAGCATTGTTTCTTTTCCGATTTTTGCTTCGCCTCCGACACCAAATGCTGAACCGCCAATTGTACCCTTAATGTTGTAGTCAATAAAAGGAAGTGGTAATATTCCTGAAACCTCTCCCTCAGCTACTGATGCCTTAGCGGCGATACCGACTGAGGCATTGTCAACTCCGGCGTAGGCATTCGCCTTTAGGACCTCTCCTTTGGCTTGTAAGCCTGTACGACCGACATAGTCAATTTCTTCATCAAGCTGTGTCTTGATTTCCGCCGCATAGACAGTCCCACCCGCTTTGACTAAAGGAAGAACACTTTCTCCTCCAACACTTGCTTGTGCCTCTGCAGCTCCAATTTGCAGATCAAAGCTAGAATCCATCACACCTGTATCATGTTTTACACCTGTGTGAATGCCGCTCAACTTACTACTTCCGCCTAGCTGACCATCTCCGTCACCATATCCTGACCAATCATTCTCTACTTTTCCTGCACCGGCTTCAAAAGTAAAATCACCTTTTTCAACTGTGTCTCCCACTAGGTATGGAGATGTTTTTTCCACTTCTTTCTCAGATGTTTTGCTTGTTGTCGGGGTGAAATTTAACCCTAACCATTGATATGGTGTCATTGAATAAGAATTGTAGGCATAAATAGATTGTGTCGAACGATTTGCTGCGAGTGAACCGTTTGTCATGAGATGCATTGGTGTTGAACGAATGCTTCCCATTAACAGGGCATGTGTCGGATTCAAAAGTGCCTGTAATGGATGGAAGTGTTCGAGACTACGAGGGTTCACAGCTGCTTTTGTGCCCATTTCTTCTAAGTATGCTGTTAATATTGCTAAGTCAGCAGATAATTCTTCTAATGAAGATGTGCTTTCTCCATCGAAGTCTTCTAAATCTGTTAGTGTGTCAGTGATTGATTTTTTTGCTTGTTCCACCTGCTGATTGACTTCACCATCGTCCAACAGATCGACTGACACAATATCTGACACATTCGAGATGTATTGGTTCGCATCCGCTGTTACATCATTTGTGTAGTTTTGAACAGCTGTCAGCTTATTTGTTAGCTCACCTTGTAAAAATTCCTTGTTGATATATCCTGTCTGATCCGGTTCAAATCCGTCCATTTGGCTTTTGCAGCTTGTTAGCTTTGTTTTATAGGAAGTTAGCATTTGTTTCAGCTTGAATAAAAAGGGCTGATGACAAGATTGGTAGTAACTTTTAATCGCTGTTGCCCCTTTTCCTGTAAACGCACCCTCCAAATTAATCAGCTCAGCAATCGATTTCTCGATGGCTTCCAATCCTTCTATTTTTTCAGTAACTGCTTGAATTGTATCATCAAGTGATGCATGTAAGTCAGATACATCTAATACTTTCATTTCTCTACCTCCGCAACACCTTGTAGCAGCATGGATGTTTTTAACGATTCGTCCGTTGATTTCATCGCCTCAACAGAGGATGTGACCATTGCTTCATTTTGTGCTAAAAGCTGTTGATAATTGGTCATGATCTGTTCTAGTGACTTATTAATCGCTTCTATTTTCTTGGTGACATCCAGTTGATTATTTTTCGCAACATCCTTTGGCAATGAGGGATCCAGAGAGGTTGAAGCTCCCGTCATCCCCTTTACTACACGCTCTATATCATGATATTGAAGTTTGATTTCTCCCATTATGATCTCTACCTTACTTTTTATTTTGGTTGTTATTCATCTTCCAGCATCTCTAATTCAAGAGAATGAATGGTTTGCTTTAGTGATAGGATTTCGCTTTTTAAACTACTCATTTTGCTGTTAATGGTTGAAAAAGTATTGGAGAGTTGAGTAGATTCAAGATTCTGGTAGGAACCAAGAATTCCTTCCGTTCGAATATCCTCAAATTTGTCGGCAAGAGATCCTTGCCACGTAGTAGATGTTAGCTCAGGGGTGGTAACCGATTGGTTATAATTCAAATACTCCTGCTTAATGCCTTGCAGCTGGCTTTGGCAGTCTTGCAGTCGTTGTAGCTGTTCTTGTTTCTTCCTTAAAAGCCCATAATAATAAAATAAAGACAACGTAATCTCCCTCTTTACTTTTACTGACTTATCTATGTATGGTTCAGTTCAAATTGTTAAAACACTTTTATATACCCTAAACCGGGATCAATCAAACCCAATTACATTCAAAATTTCCCAATCTTTTCAACTATAACATAGTTAAAAACTGTAAGAATGGTGAGAATGGTGGATTTTTCCGGGATGGTTGTGTAGGTGATTTTTCCTAGTTGGGTGGGGGGTGAGATCGGAAGAGCACACGTCTGAACTCCAGTCC
>NZ_JAIVLH010000006.1 GCF_020524345.1 Metabacillus niabensis | reverse complement strand
GGGGACAGGTACCTTGTCCCGCCATGACAAAAGGGACAAGGTACCTGTCCCCTTGTCCCTCTTATCCTCTGATTTGGCCGGCGATTTGTTGGTCGGCGTCTTCGAGTGCTTTGGATGTGCTGTTAAGTTGAGTTGAAATGTCTTCAAGTAGTTGTTGCATTTGGATGAATGATGGTCTTAAAGATTGGTATTGTTCGCTGAATGCTCTGCTTGATTCACCTTCCCACATACCTTCAAGTTCACGAATCATTGTGTCTAAGCGGGAGATTTGTTCTCCAACTTGGCTGCTTTCACTTGAATAACGATTGGCCATACTGATCAGTTCAGCCGGGGTTACACGGATAATACCTGACATGCTATTCACTCCTTATGGATTATGTAGTTATTTTTCATACATACTACAAATACCATATTCCTCCAGATAAACAAATGAATATATCCATTTGTAAAGAAAAACGAATCTATTGAATTAGGAATCTGCTTTTCTATATGATTTTTGACTTACCTTTTTTCACCTCTTAAGCATGACAATGGTCTTAGCGGCGGGACGGAGGGACAGGTTCCTTGTCCCGCCATGACAAAAGGGACAAGGTACCTGTCCCCCTGTCCCATTATTTGTCCATCCACACTTCTCCGTCTTTGTATGTCATTTGTTCTGGGTAGCGTAGGTTTAGGACTTCTTCTTGTGTTTCGATGGATGGTGCTTTTGTTGAGAGTGAGACGATTATATTCGTTAAGATGGCTGCGACTGCTCCGAATACACCTGCGCCTGTGTCGATAATGCCGGCGATGGTGAAACCGCCGTATTTAGAGGCAAAGATGTAGATGAGTGTTACCGCTAAACCGACTAGCATGCCAGAGATGACGCCTTGAGTGTTTGAACGCTTCCACCATACTCCGATGAGTAGTGCCGGGAAGAATGTCCCTGATGCCAGCGCAAAGGCCCATGCAACGATTTGTGTAATTGCTCCCGGTGGATTTAGTGCGATTAACCCCGCTAATACAGTCGCAATGACAATTGACCAGCGAGCTACTGCTAAGCGGTTCTTTTCCGAAGCATTTGGCTTCATCACTCGATAGTAAATATCATGTGCAAAAGATGAAGATATGGCGATCATTAAGCCGCCGGCTGTTGATAGAGCTGCTGCCATTGCCCCTGCGGCAACAAGGCCGATGACGAACATTCCAAGATTGGCAATTTCAGGTGTTGCCATTACGACAATATCATTGGAAATCATCAATTCACTCCATTGTAAGATACCATCACCGTTTCCATCGGCAATTTGCAGTTTTCCTGTGTTTACCCATGATTCAGTCCATGCAGGAAGTTCAGAAAGCTTTTGTCCTGCAACCTGTGTCATTAAAATGAAACGTGAAAACGCAGCATATGCTGGTGCAGATAAATATAAAAGTCCGATAAACAGAATCGCCCAAGCCCCAGACCATCTTGCCGCTTTCATTGTTGACACCGTGTAAAAGCGGACGATTACGTGTGGAAGACCCGCTGTTCCTGCCATTAACGTAAACATAAGCGCAAGGAATTGCCATTTCGTTCCGTTTGTAAATGGAGCAAAATATTCAGAGATCCCGAGTTGACGATCAAGCTCTCCCATTTCCTCGACAATTTTTCCATACGAAAGCCATGGAGCTGGATTTCCGGTAATTTGCAGTGACATGAAAATAACCGGAATTAAATAAGCGATGATGAGAATAATGTATTGGGCAACCTGTGTCCACGTTATCCCCTTCATTCCACCAAAGGCTGCGTAAAAGGCAATGAGGACCACGCCAATCATTGTTCCAAGCTTTGCATCAATCTCAAAAAGGCGGCCGATCACCACTCCCGACCCAGATAATTGCCCAATTGAGTAGGTAAAGCTGATAATGATCGTACATACAGCCGCAATGACACGGGCCGTGTGACTGTTATAGCGATCTCCGATGAATTCGGGGACAGTGTAACGACCATACTTACGAAGCTGTGGTGCGAGCAAGAAAGTTAATAGAAGATACCCACCTGTCCATCCCATAATATAAGCAAGTCCATCATATCCAAGCAGCATAATCGTACCAGCCATTCCAATGAATGAAGCTGCACTCATCCAATCCGCTCCGATGGCCATTCCATTGAAAATCGGTGGTACCCCTCGTCCAGCTACATAAAAGTCAGACGTTTGCTTCGCTGTATTGTAAACCGCAATTCCAATATACAAGGCAAAAGTAAGTAATATAATAGCAAGTGAAACAAGAAATTGAGCGTCCAATAAAAATCCCCCTTATTAACTTGAGCACTCCCCTATGTACTCATCAGCTAGTGAATGTTTTATCTGATCCCCTTTTAATCACTGTAATATGAATTTTATATTTTTTTAATGATCCAATGTTTTTCCGGCGCTAAGCTGCTCATTTTTTGATTCATCAATGCCATATTTTTTATCAATTGAATCACTGACTTTCGCGTTAATAAATAATAAAAGAATAAAGACCACAACAGCCCCCTGTGCCCCCATGAAATAGTGAAAAGGAAAGCCATTTATCGTAAAGCCGCTGAAAAACTCCGCAAATAAGACGATACCGAACGATGATAATGCCCCAATGATTAAGTAAATGACAATGTTTCTTGTTCGTTCTCTAAAATAGGCATCCGCTACTTTTTTATCAATTTTTTTCATAAAGCACCTCCTGAAAATGAATGATCACTCGGAACCTTAAGACAGACTGAAGATGAATTTTATTGTTTCTAAAAATGGTGCAGGTACTAATGCAATCTGGACAACGAAGTAAATAAGCAGTGTCACTACCGGGATGAGTAAAAACTGAGGTTTTTTCTTTCTTAAGCAAAAGATAAGACTAAAAAGAGTTAAAGCAAGCATCAAGAATAATGTCATCATATTTGACTCTCCTCCTTCATATAATTGTAAGCGTTATCATATTATGATATACTGAATACACCTCCTGACAGCTTTAACATGTCTTATTATGTATGGAAAAGATATAGCTGGTCAATAAAAAATTGAAAATTAAGGATATTTTTTCTTCGACAACTTTTTTTGCGGTCCATCGCCATTTGCCGTGAATTTTGGTATCTTTATCCTATTATGATAAAAAAATTACTACTCTATATTTGTTTTCTAAGTTATTTTTCATTGCTTTTGTATTTATTGTTTTTCTCTGCATACAGGCAGTCTGTTGAGGGAGAGATTGCTTATAACCTTGTTCCTTTTTGGACAATTGGTGCCTATTTTCGCAGCTTTGACAGCTTTTCACTAACTGACCCGTTTATCGGAAATATATTAGCATTTCTTCCGTTTGGCTTTTTCCTGCCGACTTTATGGAAGATGGTCGACTCAATTTACAAGGCAGTTCTTTGGACTTTTGTCTTGTCGTTGTCTGTTGAAGGCTCTCAATTTCTGTTTCGGGTAGGAGCTTTTGATGTGGATGATCTGCTGTTAAATACATGTGGTGGAGGATTGGGGTTTGGCTTGTTTTGGTTCGTTAGAAAAACATGGTTACCGTCAAATCCAAATGGTGAAGGTCATACCTACTGATTACATAAAAAATCGAGGTTGATCTCTGAGTCATTTGAGTTCAACCTCGTATCGTTGGAGGGACAAGGAACCTGTCCCTGTGTCCCGGCTTATTCTGCGCCTTTGTCAGCGTCTTTGTCTGATTCAGGGGCTTTTTCTGATTTGTCAGTGTCTTCTTTTGGTGTTTCAGTGTCTTTTGCTGGAGCTTCTTCAGCTGGTTTTTCTTCTTCAGCTGGAGCTTCTTCAGTTTCACCTGCTGGAGCTGGTGCTTCTTCACTTACTTCTTCTTCTGTTGCTTCTTCTTCAGCAGCTTCTTCAATGGATGTTACCGGCTTACCCATGAAGCTTTCTGGATTTACAGCTGTACCCGCTTGGCGGATTTCAAAGTGAACATGGTTGCCATCTTCTTCATTGAAAAGATTTTCACCAGATTTACCGATTACTTCGTTTTGCTCAACTTTGTCACCAGCTTGTACACTAGCTTCTGCTAATGATTGGTACACTGTTACGACTTCGTTTTCGTGCTCAATTTCTACAACAAATCCTAAGATTGGATCTTTTTCAGCTTTTGTTACAGTACCACTAAGTGACGCTACAACATCGAATTGCTTTTGATCTTCTCTTGCGATGTCGATTCCTTTGTTCATTCTATACGTATTGTTATAGAATACAAGTGCTGCTTCTTGCTCTTCTGTTGTTGCATTCGGGTCATAAAACTTTTTCACAACGTTTACTGCTTCAGCATCTACTGCAGGCATTGTGAAGTTTTCTTTTGTTGCATTTACTTCAACTGCTTCTTGCTCATCTAATGCGATTTCGTCTTGATTATTTTGCAAATCTTCTGCAACATTGTTGCTGATGTTTTGGTACCATAATACTGCTGTAAGGATAACTGCTGCACTCATTAGGTAAATTGCCGGAAATACCCAACGTTTTCTGAAAAATTGTTGAACTTTAGTTTGAGAAGTACGTTTCTTTTCTTCCTCTCTCATTCTATCATCACCTCAGAAATCAGTCTGAACAAATTATCTGAATTATATACACATCCTGTAAAAAATTTTTTTAAAATTAGTTTGCGCAATGTTTATAATAATATGTATGCATTTAAAAAAATTTTTTAGAAGGTTGAGATAGGAGTATTTATAGTGAAAAAAATTGTATTTACGCTGTTGCCTATTCTATATATGGCCTTTATATGGACATTATCAAGCTTTCCGGCAGATGCGATTGTGGATACGCAGCTTTCGTTTGATGCTTTATTGAAGGAATCCCTGCATCTTATTGAATTTGCGATTCTTTATTGGTTTATAGCCTTTGCTTTTATGGCACATGGCAAATGGACAGAAAAAGCAAGTATCATTGCGGCTGTTATTTCGATTGCTTACGGGCTAACAGATGAAATTCATCAATCTTTTGTTCCGGCACGCTCTGCGACTGTGATTGATTTTATAAAAGATACGATCGGTGTGGCCGTTTCTTATTGGATGGCGAAACGGAAGTTTTTTTCGAATTGATTTATCGGCAGGTATTTGGGGGTTTATCAGCGAAAAGTAGAATATATCAGAGAATTCGGCGAGAACTCAAGAATATATCAACGAAACCGAAAAGGAGCCCGAGGGCTCCTTTAATTTTTGGCTGTATATTTAGATAAGAATGGTTCTGCCTCCGATACTTTTGTTCCATTATAATAATGAGCAATGATTTCTTCATATGTTTTGCCATCTTCCGCCATAAAGTTTGCCCCGTATTGGCTCATTCCGACTCCATGGCCAAACCCTTTTGTTTCAATCACAACGGAGTCACCTTTGATTTCCCATGTGAAATCACTTGATTTTAGACCTAGTTCTTCTCTTATTTGCCTTCCAGTAAACTGCTTTCCATCTATTTCAACCTTAGCGACGCGTTTTCCTGGTGTTAGTTCGGTTATTTTTCCAACTGTTCCACTTGATGTATCGAGTTTTACTCCTAATGTGCTTTCAAAGTCCTTAATCGTAATCACTTTTTTATCATAAAATTTAGGAGAATTTTTGTCCCATGAGCTTTTTACACTTTTTAAATAAGGAATGGCTTCTGTCCAATAAGCCTCAGAGTTTTCTGTATAGCCATTGCTTGTTGAGAAAAACGATGCATCAATTGGCTGGTCTTGATATGTAAGGATTTTTCCTTGAGTCGCTGCAACAGCTGCTGTGATTTTTTGCAGCTTAGATTCATATTCGTCTCCCCAAATGGCTTTTAACTCTTCCGGATTTTTATAGACCTGATGCATTTGAGTGTCTGTTACAACTGCACCATCAGGCGTACTTATTGGTCCATTCATAAGCTGTTTTGTAATATAAGTTCTCGCTGCTAGTGCCTGTGCCTTTAATGCTTCTGTTTCAAACTCCGCAGGCATTTCAGATGCAACAACACCTATTACGTACTCCTCCAGAGGAATGGATTCGATTAGCTTCGTTTGGCTACGGTATACAGGTACATCTAATGGCGACTCCGCAAGCACTGGTACCTCCGATTTTGCGACGGTTAATTCTTCCCCCAATTTTCCCTTTGATTGCTCCATAAATGGTGTAACGAGTAGTGTCGGAATGAGGAGTATAATGATAAATAATCCTCCAAATGCGAAGAGAATTGGTTTAACTGGTTTCATGTTCGGCCTCCAATTGGTTTAGGATGAGTAGTATGTCTATAATTCATCTTATGGCCGTGGACAAGCAATTATGACTGAAAATAATGTGGACAATGTACTATTTTAGTGGGGATGGACAAGGGTAGGTTGAATCTTTTTAGATGTAAGCGGAATCAATTGAAAAACTGGTCGAATCAAAGCTTACCCAATTCCAGTGCTGTATTTAAAAAAACACCTTTTCTATGTATAAACTCCCTCAATTATAGGCACTATAGTAAAGTCGTTAAAAAATAAAAGAAGCAGAACGCCGTTTTAGACTTCTGCTTCTTTTATAAAGGCATATTAATCTGATACGGCAGCTTGCTGCTGATCAGATGTAAATGTTGTAATTTCTTCTTTCACACGTTCGATGTCTGCGCCGATGCCTGCAAGTTTTTCGTGGAATGCTACATAACCACGATCTAAATGCTTAAGTTCAGTAACACGTGTGTGGCCTTCTGCACATAGTCCTGCCAGGATAAGTGCTGCGCCTGCACGTAAGTCTGTTGCTGCTACTTCAGCACCTTGCAGCTTGACAGGTCCGTTGATGATAACAGAACGTCCTTCGATTTTAATATCTCCATTCATGCGACGGAATTCTTCAACATGCATGAAGCGGTTTTCAAAAACTGTTTCTGTGATCATACTTGTTCCGTTTGCACATAATAGCAATGCCATCATTTGTGATTGCATGTCTGTTGGGAATCCTGGATGTGGCATAGTTTTGATGTCGACAGACTTCAGTTTTTCCGGTCCGATGACACGTAAACCTTCTTTTTCTTCGACGATTTTCACGCCCATTTCTTCCATTTTTGCTACTAATGATGTTAAATGCTCAGGAACGGCTCCTTTGACAAGGACATTTCCACCAGTTATCGCTGCAGCGACCATAAATGTACCTGCTTCAATGCGGTCAGGAATGATTGTATGGTGTGCACCTGTTAATTTTTCCACACCTTCAATACGGATTGTTCCTGTACCAGCTCCACGGATTTTCCCACCCATGGCATTGATATAATTAGCGAGATCAACAATCTCAGGTTCTTTCGCTACATTTTCAAGGACAGTTGTTCCGTCAGCAAGAGCTGCTGCCATAATAATGTTTTCTGTTGCGCCAACGCTTGGGAAGTCTAAATATACTTTTGCTCCCTTTAGTCTTCCATTAACTTCTGCTTCAATAAAGCCGTTACCAACTTTAATAGAAGCGCCCATTGCTTCAAAACCTTTTAAGTGTTGGTCAATTGGACGTGAGCCAATTGCACAGCCACCTGGTAATGCAACACGTGCATGACCATTACGAGCTAATAATGCTCCCATAACTAAAACAGATGCGCGCATTTTTCTTACATATTCAAATGGTGCTTCTGTTTTTAGCTCTTTTGATGCATCTACAATCACTTGATTATTTTCAAAATGTACATCCGCGCCTAGATGGCGAAGAACTTCATTAATTGTATACACATCGGAGAGCGTAGGTACATCACTGATTATACTTTTTTCTTCACTTGCTAATAAAGATGCAGCGATAACTGGTAGAACGGCATTTTTTGCTCCTTCAACTTTTACAGTGCCGTTTAACCTACGACCGCCGCGGACGATGATTTTTTCCAAATTATTCCCCTCCGCGTCCCAATTTCTCTATATTAATATTCAGACGTAATGATTGGTGTTCCTATAACGACCGTAGTTTTATCGCCCATTCCGTCAGATCTTAATGCAATTTGAATGTTCATCTTATCTTCTTTTGTTGGAATATAATCTTCCCAAAGTGAGGTCTTAGCTGATACCGAAAGAAAATCTTGTTCCGTGAGCTCTTCAATCGGTTTTGCGTTGAATGCTGTTAGCAATTCAACCATTGTCTCATTCAAAACTTCTTCCATCTTATCACCTACCATGCCTTCGATACAAGCATATATTGTAGGATTTTCTTGGAAAATGTCGAATGATCTTTGAGTAAAGTATTTATCCATATCATTCCAATTGCGATTAGTACCTACACCTATGACCTCATAAAGGATATACGATTGTTCTAAATCATTTGTGAGGGTGGCGAGAAACTGGAGTTTTTCCGTTATATTTTTTTCTTTATTTTCATAAACACCGATCGCTTTAAACACATTATCTTCATGTTTATACGTCCAAGTATATTGACGATATTGCTTCGTCATTTGTTTCAATTCTTGTATAGATTTATTTTCGACAAACTTTTTTGAATATAAAGACCATTTTGAAATCTCTACATTTTCGTTTTCCATTCGTTCTGCAATTGTTGCTAACTTTGATTGATTCTCAAGCGCTACTATATGATTGGCTACCAAACTGAAGATAATTGATAACGTTAGAACCATAATTCCTATCCCTTTATTTCTCATATACGGTCACTTCCTCTCCTTAGTAACATTGTTACCGGATTATCCGTGTCCATACGTGGAAAAACTCGTCAATATTAGACAAGATGGAAATCATTCTTTGTTATCCCAAACATACCTGTACATTTACGCATATGTAACCATACATTCCCTATTTCAAAAAGTGGTAAACCCCTTGCTAGAATAGTGTTGGAAGTTGTTGAGACCATAATAAATAATCCAGGAAAAAATTACTTACAATAGATCCAATAGCGATAGTTAACAATATGAGAAGTACTCTTGCTTGAATCACTTTGCCCGCTTTTATCCATTTATCAATATTTAGTGCTTGCAAGGCCCACCACGTTACAATGATGAAGGCTAGGTGCACGATCATACTGATTAAGGCCAGTTGTCCATAATCGGGCATACTTCACCCCTCCACTTATTCTCATAATCCTTGAGAATAACGCTTATTTTAAAGACACACAGCAATCTCAATCTTACCTGATTTAAGCCAAAAAACAACCTCATATTTTCCTATTTGAGAATGAAAATATTTCCGTGTCTTTTAGACTTATTTTCTTCGGTATATACCCTTGACTATTATATAGGGAAAATCCTGTTACATGATTGATTTTTGTTTTTAACAAAAATTTAATGAATGGTGCCTATGTTTTTACAAAGGACACACAATATCTATTTTACTACGGGAAGATACCCACTATATTCCTCATTTATGAAATAATTGTTACAGATTTTTATCTGTGAATTGTATGGTATACTTTCAAGGTGTTATAGGTGAGAATGAGTTCGTTTCATTGCGCTCCATTCCACTATAGAGTCAAAATAGTATTCATGAGCAACAATCTTTACGAGAACAACTTATGAAAAAGGGGGAGTTAGATGCAACTTAATTTTGATCATGAATATGATGCAACATTGGAATATGCAAAACAATTACCTTCTTTTGATAATATTTACGCAGCGCAAGCATTTTATTACGAATTTCGACAAGAACATCTTCACCTGTTAATGGAAATTGCAAATGAATGCCAAGTCACCCTTGATTATTCAAAGAACAGTCTTATTGCATTGGAAAATTTGTATTTTTCTTTATTTCAGAATAATAGTTTCTTTGATTTACAGGTGACGATTGAAGAGTTTGAGACAAGTATGGGTATTTATGTGTGTGATATATTAGTTAAACAGCATCCTAACAAAGCAGAATGGCTTGTAGAGGCTTATGCTTATGGTGATGATAAATATGTTATGGGAATCCGTTACGGCCGTTATAATCAATACTTTCAGAACTTATTTCATCAGTTTTATTTAATCAATAAAGATGCCGGGAAGCAAGAATTAGTAAGACGGTATGAGCGGATGGAAAAACGTTGTATATAAATAAAAAGGATGGTGCTCAGGCACCATCCTTTTTTTGTTATCTCGTTACATCTAAACGGTTGATAGCACGTTTTAGTGCTAATTCAGCTCGTTTGAAATCGATATCTTCTGTTTTTTGATTAAGACGCTCTTCAGCACGTTTTTTAGCTGCTTGTGCACGGCTTACATCAATTGATTCCGCAGTTTCAGCCGCTTGAGCTAAAATTGTTACCTTATCAGGTCGGACTTCGATAAAACCGCCAGTTACTGCAACTAATTCAGTGCTGCTCCCTTTCTTTAGGCGAACTGCTCCAATTTGTAGTGGAGCAACCATTGGAATATGTCCCGGTAAAATACCGAGTTCACCACTTTGAGCTTTTACACTCACCATCTCTACGTCTGCATCGTAAACTGGGCCATCGGGAGTAACGACATTAACTAATACTGTCTTCATACTCATACCCTCCTAGGTCCCAAGATTAGGCTTCTACACCCATTTGTTTTGCACTTTCAATAACTTCTTCAATACGTCCAACTAGACGGAACGCATCCTCTGGAAGGTGGTCATACTTACCTTCTAGAATCTCTTTGAATCCACGAACTGTTTCTTTAACAGGAACATAAGAACCAGGTTGGCCAGTAAACTGTTCAGCAACGTGGAAGTTTTGAGATAAGAAGAATTGAACACGACGAGCACGTGCAACTGTTAATTTATCTTCTTCAGAAAGCTCATCCATACCTAAGATTGCAATGATATCTTGAAGCTCTTTATAACGTTGTAAAGTTTGTTGTACTTGACGAGCTACAGCGTAGTGCTCATCTCCAACGATTTCAGGTGACAATGCACGTGAAGTTGAAGCAAGAGGATCCACCGCAGGGTAAATACCCATCTCAGATAATTTACGCTCTAAGTTAGTAGTTGCATCTAAGTGAGCGAAAGTCGTTGCAGGAGCCGGATCCGTATAGTCATCGGCTGGAACGTAAATTGCTTGGATAGATGTAACAGAACCTACGTTAGTAGATGTGATACGCTCTTGTAATTGACCCATTTCAGTTGCAAGAGTTGGTTGGTAACCAACGGCAGATGGCATACGTCCAAGTAGGGCGGAAACCTCTGAACCTGCTTGAGTGAAACGGAAGATGTTATCCATGAAGAATAGAACGTCTTGTCCTTGATCATCACGGAAAAATTCAGCCATTGTAAGACCAGTTAGTGCAACACGCATACGCGCACCAGGCGGCTCATTCATCTGACCGAATACCATCGCAGTTTTCTTAATAACACCAGAGTCAGTCATCTCGTGGTAAAGGTCATTTCCTTCACGAGTACGCTCACCTACACCTGCGAATACTGAGATACCGCCGTGCTCTTGTGCGATGTTATTGATTAATTCCTGGATTAATACCGTTTTACCTACACCGGCACCACCGAATAGACCGATTTTACCACCCTTGATATAAGGAGCAAGCAAGTCTACTACTTTAATTCCAGTTTCAAGAATTTCAACCTCTGTTGAAAGTTGATCAAATTTAGGAGCTGCTCTATGAATAGGATCACGACGAGCATCTGCTGCAATCGGTTGATCTAAGTCAATGTTTTCACCTAATACGTTAAATACACGACCTAATGTTACATCACCAACAGGAACCGAAATAGGTGCACCTGTATCTGTAACCTCTACTCCACGAACAAGTCCATCAGTTGTAGACATCGCAACTGTACGAACTGTATCATCACCTAAATGCAGGGCAACTTCTAAAGTAAGGTCGATCGCGACTTCATTTTCATTCGCTTCTGTTTTAATTGTAAGGGCATTATAAATGTCAGGTAGTTGACCGCTCTCGAACTTTACGTCAACAACCGGACCCAAAATTTGAGTAATGCGTCCTTTATTCATCGTTTTCCCTCCTATCTCGAAATGCGTAAGCGCCTTGCTTAACCTCGGGCAATTAAGACGAGTAGGAAAAGAAGGTGTTCTTTACCTTCATTTCCTAATCAGCTTATGACTCGAGGAGTTAGGCGCTGAAGCTAGACATCAACACTATGTTGAAAGCTATTTGTAAACTATCCTATTCCAATGCTGCCGCTCCACCAACGATCTCTGTAATTTCCTGAGTGATCGCAGCTTGACGAGCACGGTTGTATGTTAAAGTAAGGCCATTGATAAGTTCTTTTGCATTATCAGTAGCATTTTTCATCGCTGTCATACGAGCTGCATGCTCAGAAGCTTTACTATCGAGTAGAGCTCCGTAGATGAGACTTTCAGCATATTGTGGTAACAGCACTTCAAGGATTTCTTCCTGATTCGGTTCAAATTCATAAGACGTTAAGCCTTTGCTTGAAGAGATACCAGAAAGCGGAAGAAGTTTTTTCTCCGTCACATCCTGTTGAATCGGACTAACAAAGTGGTTGTAATACATGTACAATTCATCGTATGAACCATCTGCAAACATGTTCACTGCCCCGCTGGCAATGTCCTTAATGCTAGCAAAAGATGTTTCATCACCGATACCGGTAATTTCTGAAATCACGTTCATCCCACGCTTTTTAAAGAAATCACGGCCCATTTTACCAATTGCAATGATTACAAATTCATCGTTAGACTTATGACGCTTTTGGATTGATTGGTATACAGCACGAAGGACACTGCTGTTGAACGCACCTGCTAATCCACGATCTGACGTGATAACTAAGTATCCAGTTCGTTTTACAGGTCTCGTCTCAAGCATTGGATGACTTACGTCTGTACTACCGTTTGCGATGCTTGCTACAACCTCTTGGATTTTTTCCATATAAGGTCCAAAAGCCTTTGCATTGTTCTCGGCACGGTTTAGCTTTGCAGCTGAAACCATCTCCATCGCTTTTGTGATCTGACTCGTCTTCTTAGTAGAAGTGATTCTTGATTTTATGTCGCGTAATGATGCCAAAGGTTCTCACCACCTTTTTTTAAAAATCAACTAACAAGGGTAGACCCCAAAATAAGTGAGGTCATACCTTATCTATTATTATTCAGAAGGAGCAAATGTCTTTTTGAATCCTTCAATCGCTGCTATTATTGCTTCATCTTTTGGAAGTTTACCAGTTGTACGGATTTCTTCTAAGACAGCTTTATGATTTTGTTCTGTGTATGCATGGAACTCATCTTCAAAACGATTGATATCTTCTACAGGGATATCATCTAAGAATCCTTTTGTTAATGCATATAGAATCATAACTTGTTTTTCAACCTTTAGAGGTTTGTTAAGACCTTGTTTCAGAACTTCAACTGTACGAGCACCACGGTTTAATTTAGCTTGTGTTGCTTTATCAAGATCAGATCCGAATTGAGCAAATGCTTCAAGTTCACGGTATGAAGCCAGGTCCAGACGTAATGTACCTGCAACACTCTTCATCGCTTTAATTTGCGCTGATCCCCCAACACGAGATACAGATAAACCTGCGTTAATCGCTGGACGAACACCAGAGAAGAAGAGGTCAGACTGAAGGAAGATTTGTCCATCAGTGATTGAGATAACGTTTGTTGGAATATAAGCCGAAACGTCACCTGCTTGTGTCTCGATGAATGGTAATGCAGTTAGAGAACCTGCACCTTTTGCATCACTTAGTTTTGCAGCACGCTCGAGTAAGCGAGAATGCAAGTAGAAAACGTCACCAGGGTATGCTTCACGGCCTGGAGGACGACGAAGTAATAATGAAAGCTCACGGTATGCCGAAGCTTGTTTTGTTAAATCATCATATACAACAAGAACGTGCTTGCCATTATACATGAACTCTTCACCCATTGTTACCCCTGCATAAGGAGCCAAGAATAACATTGGAGCTGGTTGTGATGCAGAAGCAGTTACAACGATTGTGTAATCTAATGCACCGTGTTTACGTAATGTTTCAACAACACCACGAACTGTTGATTCTTTTTGACCGATTGCCACATAGATACAAACCATATCTTGATCTTTTTGGTTCAAGATTGTATCAATTGCAACAGATGTTTTACCTGTTTGACGGTCACCGATGATTAACTCACGTTGACCACGTCCGATTGGTACAAGTGCATCAATCGCTTTAATACCTGTTTGAAGTGGTTCATGAACTGATTTACGATCCATAACACCTGGTGCCGGAGCTTCAATTGGACGAGTTTTTGTTGTTTCAATTGGACCTAAACCATCAACTGGTTGTCCTAATGAGTTAACAACACGACCGATTAATGCTTCACCTACAGGAACCTCCATGATACGTCCTGTACGACGAACTTCATCACCTTCACGGATATCTGTGAAAGGTCCTAAAATAATAATACCAACGTTATTTTCCTCAAGGTTCTGAGCCATACCCATAACGCCGTTTGCGAATTCTACAAGCTCACCAGCCATGACATTGTCGAGGCCATGAGCACGAGCGATACCATCCCCAACTTGGATAACAGTACCAACATCGCTTACTTTTATATCAGACTGATAGCTTTCGATTTGCTTTTTTATAAGCGCACTAATTTCTTCAGCTTTGATGCTCATGAGTTTCACCCCTATCTACGATCTGTTTGCGACTAATTGTCGCTCTATACGTTCAAGCTTACCGCTAATACTACCATCATAAATGCGATTACCAATACGAAGTTTTACGCCTCCGATTAGCTTGGAATCAACAACGTTTTGCAAACGAAGTGAAGTCTTGCCAATCTTTTTCGCGAAAGAAGCGGAAATGGCAGATAACTCACTATCTGAAAGTGGGCGAACGGAATAAACAATCGCATCCTCTGTTCCACGGGCTTCATTTGCACTTTGTACAAAGTAATCAACGATTTCAGTTACAACATCTACTCGATGACGATCAACTAAAAGGTACAATGTATTCACTACCTGCTGTGACAGGCCTGAGAATGCTTCCTTAATGATTGATTTCTTTGCTTCATTTGTAACTTTTGGATGGTTAAATACATTTATAAGTTCTTGATTTGTTGTAAAAACTTCTTTTACAACAAGTAATTCATTTTCGATTTGATCGATTACATTTTGTTCCTTTGCAAGTTGAAAAAGAGCTACTGCATAACGTTTTGCAACGATTCCTTTGCTCATCGACCTTCGCCTACCTCATTAATGTAGTCATTGATCAATTTCTCTTGCTCTTGTTCATTCAACTCTTTTTCGATTACTTTAGAAGCAATCAGTACGGATAATGATGCAACCTGTTCGCGTAATGCTGCAACAGCCTGATCTTTTTCCTGCTCGATTTCTTTTAATGCTGAATCTTTCAAGCGACCAGCTTCAGAACGAGCTGCCTGGATAATATCTTCTTTCTGTTGCTCACCAAGCTTTTTCGCATTTTCTACAAGAGCCTGAGCTTCTTGACGCGCTTGTTTTAATAAGTCGCGCTGTTCTTCTACCAGCTTTTGTGCTTCTTTATTTCTTTCTTCAGAACTATTAATTTCATTTGCAATATGATCCTCACGTTGCTTCATCATGTTCATAACTGGTCCAAATGCATACTTACCTAGCAATGCAAGAAGAATTAAGAACATGATAAGTTGGAATACGATATCACCTGTGTTAAGGCCGCCTGTCGTGGCACCTACAGCAAGATCAAAAGTTAACATAGCTCGGTTTCACTCCCTTCAAGAGTTCCATGATGGGTTGATAGTTTTCAGTTTCCGATGAACTTCGTATTTCTTCGTCAACTCGTTCCTCGAAAGCCTTTCACTTTGAACAGTATTTTAAAGGCAAACTAGTGATTTCGAAAAATCGTTTCCTTATCTTTGCATAAAGCAATGGCGAAGGTTCGGTTTGAATGATCTTCGCCATATGAAAACATGTTTATTTTATCGAATTATGATCCCATTACGATGAATGCGATAACTACCGCGATGATTGGAATCGCCTCAACTAATGCTACCCCGATGAACATAGTAGTTTGTAATTTACCTTGCGCTTCAGGTTGACGCGCGATTCCCTCTACTGTACGAGATACGATAAGACCGTTACCAATACCAGCACCTAGTGCCGCTAAACCAATTGCAATTGCAGCTGCTAATAAACCCATTGTTAAATTTCCTCCTTTAAATGTATGAAAAATAGTATTCCTTTTGTTTTAGTTCAAGTGAACTGAACATATATTGATTAATGGTCATGGCTCACTTTGTGTGCCATATACACCATCGTTAACATAGTGAAGATAAATGCTTGGATTGCACCAACAAAGATACTAAATCCCTGCCATGCCAACATTGGAATTGCTGCGACAATCGAACCGAGTATTCCGCTTCCAAAGCTTTCAGCATAACCGCTTGTTCCAAGGCTAACAAGCAAGCCCAGAAGAATTTCACCTGCAAAAATGTTCCCGTAAAGACGAAGACCAAGCGTTAATGTGTTCGCAAATTCTTCAATTATCTTAAGTGGAAACATGAATGGCATCGGTTTAAAAAAGTCCTTACCATATTCAGATGCACCCTTCATCTTAATTCCATAGTAGTGTGTTAACGCTACTACTAAAATAGCAAGTGTTAATGTAATTGCAGGATCTGCAGTTGGTGATTTCCACCATAAATCATGTCCAACAACGATGGCAAAAGGTAATCCCAGCATGTTTGATACAAACACATACATTAGAAGGGTAATACCCAGCGTTAAAAAACGTCCGCCTGTTTGCCAGTCCATTGTGCTGCCGATAATGTTTTTGACAAAATCAACAACCCATTCAATGAAATTCTGCATACCTGTCGGCTTCATCGCTAAATTACGTGTTGCAGCAAAGGCGATGATAAAAACGATTAAACTAGCAATCGTAATCATTAATACATTTGATAAATTAAAAGTAAGACCTAAAAATTCCCTCACAGGAGCTCCGTGACCCAATAGATTCACCTCTCTTCCTAAACTAAGCGCGTGAATGTTGAATAACATAATCTATCATAATAACGATGTACATCGTCATTAATCCAATAATGACACTAATTAAATCAAAATACTCTGGAAACTTTAATGCGAAAAATACAGCAACACCTGCGGCTGCCATTCTGGACGTTGTTCCCAGTGATCCTGCTTTCCGCCCCTCATCTAATGCGCGTCCAAATTGTTTGTGCTTTCTTACCATGATCCACAGGTTGTAAAGAGTTATGCATGTCCCAAGAAGCAAACCTAGAAATACTGACTGATACTTCGTAAATCCCCATCCTAAAACGTAAAGGGCAAGCAGATAAAATATGTACTTTCTATATCTTTGAAACATCAGTTGCATATCAGACATGAAATAGTTAATCTCCTGAGAAATAGTGGTGGACTAATTTCAGCATGGCATAAACTCCAGCAGCTAGTCCTAGCAGAAGGCCTAAGATCAAAAACAGAGGCTCTGTTTTTAAATAATTGTCAATCCATTTCCCAGTAAATACACCTATTAAAATAGAGCCAACTAATTGGGAAAGGATAGCTGACATGAGGCCCATCGCATGAAGTGGATGGCGTTTTTTTTGTCGCATTTTATAAATCCTCTATCTTGATTTATTAACGGATTTAGGGGGTAAAACATGGGATTTGAATGATATTGTAAACCTTATCATTATACCCTCGTATAGCATACAATAGGGAAAATATGATGTCAATTGGTTTAAAGTTAAAATGTTCACAATCCAATCAAATCCTCACAATTCGTTCACATTTAAACACTTACTGGTACTTGACTTGTTTTATAGTATTAATTATTCACCTAGTAAAATATCTGTTTCCAAGTAATTTTCCTGTCCATTTTTCTTTGCAAATATAATGGCTTTATAATCCCCTTTGGGCACCTTCATTTCTTCTGCATTGATCTCTCCGCCGATCAAGCCTCTCGGCGCTTTTTGCAGCCAATCTAAATACCCTACAAATGTTAGAGAATCCGGATCATATAACGCAATGCCGGCTTCATCTGCTCCACCTGGTAAGTACATTTGATATTTAAACATATTTGGTCTATCACCGTAAGTGAACTCAAACCCCATAATTCTAGGATAGTTGGGCTCATCAATGACATACGCATATGGAATTTCGACCGTTTTTCCATCTTGTTGGATTGATAGCCATCCTTCAAAAATCCCCTGTTTCATTTGACTTGGTGTAAGATCAACACCCACTTCCACCTGTTTCTTTTCTCCCGGTTCCATTTCAATTTTCCCAGGAAGTACCCATCTGATGCCAGGCTTATTTTTTGGCGTTTGGAATGAGACTGTTTTCTTCAAATTTGATTGATTATCGATGGTCACTTTTTCTGTTTTTTTCGTTCTTGGGTGGTTTGTATCAAACTGCCCGAATGATAGAGCCCCAGGATAGATGAGCACTTCTGCTTCAATTGCTTGTTTTACATTAATTCTCCCCGCACCTTGCTGATTTGGGGCTACTTTTTTCCCTTTTTCATCTAATAAGGTAACGGCATTGTTCATAAGTGAAGCTTTTATTTGTTCAGGTGTCCACTTTGGATGAGCTTGTTTTATAAGCGCGCATGCTCCTGCAACATGAGGTGCCGCCATGCTCGTTCCATGTAAGGATAAATAACCGTCAGGCACTGTGCTGTCAATCGCAACCCCTGGTGCAACAATATCCGGCTTGATCGCCCATGTCGTAGTGACAGGACCTCTTGAGCTAAAATCTGCCAGCTTATCTTCTTCTTTTTTATAAATGGTTCGAATAGACGGATTATGGTCAATTTGTTTTTTTATGGCCAAACCATCTTTTTTGGAAATGGAAGCAGCTGCTATATCTAATGGAACTTCCAGTGAGCCCGCAAAGTTTCCTTTTACATTATTATAAATAATGACCGCTTTTGCACCGTGTTTTTTTGCGTTTAGCACTTTTTCAATGAATGGAATCTTACCTCGTTCAATAAGAGCTATTTTTCCTTTGATTGATTCTTTCATGTCAACTTCACGTCCAAGACCGACATACTCGATTTCATCTAGTGATTTTAGATCCCATGGTTTTGCCCCTTGTAATGTATGGATCGGAATTTCTTTCTCCACTCCAGCCACAGCTAGATATGGCAGATATATTGGTGGAGAGGATGCTCCGACTGTGATAGCCTTGGAGGATGTACCCGGAGATCCCACCGTCCAAAGATCCGGTCCTGAATTTCCACTGGAGGTAACAGCTACAATCCCAGCTTCAACTGCTCGGTCCAGCGCCAGGCTTGTTGGCCAATCCGGACCGTTCACATTATTCCCTAATGATAAATTAATTATGTCCACTTTATCTTTAATCGCCCGGTCAATTGCTGCGATTACTTGATCTGACGTGCCCATACCACCTGGACCTAATGCCCGGTATGCCATAATTTCTGCTTCTGGAGCCATCCCTCTAAGCTTGCCGTTCGCTGCGATTATGCCTGCCACATGTGTTCCATGGATGGTACCTTCCCCTTTTTTATTTGACGTTTCCATCGGATCTTGATCACCGTCAATCACATCGTAGCCCCCGGCATAATTCCGGTGTAAATCCGGATGCTCATAATCGATACCCGTGTCGATGACAGCCACCTTTACCCCTTTGCCTGTTAAGCGATGATCACCCGTGTCAAATAAGCCTCTTACCTCTTCACCTCCAATGAATGGAACACTCTCATTAATTTGTGAAGCATAGGAAATGATTGGACTCGCATGCAGCACCGCTTTATGTTCTTTTATTTTGTTTAGGTTGTTTACAGGGCCTTCTATCGAAAAACCATAAAACACATGTTGATAGGTTTGATGAATGACAACTTGCGGTTCATTAGATAATAGTTCATTTATCCTTTCAAACTCTTCTCTTTTAACAATTACCATGATTTTTTGATTTTGTTGTTCATCCACTTCCGGAAGTGGCGGTCGATTCGGAAACGTAATTGCTAGTACAGGCTGACTAATAACAAAACTAAATAATAGAAGAATACAGACAAAGATTTTATTTCCCATCATGTTCCACCTCCATTTTTAGTTTGTTCCTTCTTAGCTGCAAACATGCAAAAAGAGGATCACTCCATATATGAGCAATCCTCTTTTACCATTATTTTGTTCCGTACAATCTGTCACCAGCGTCACCTAAGCCAGGGACGATATAGCCGTGATCATTTAGTTTTTCATCAAGTGCTGCGATGTAAATATCCACATCCGGATGTGCTTCTTTAACTACATCCACACCTTCTGGGGCGGCAATTAAACACATAAATTTAATATTTTTTGCTCCGCGCTTTTTCAAGCTGTTAATTGCTTCAACTGCTGATCCCCCAGTTGCTAACATTGGATCTACTACAATTAATTCACGCTCTTCTATATCAGAAGGAAGTTTTACATAGTACTCAACCGGTTGTAATGTTTCCGGATCACGATACAACCCTACATGTCCAACTTTAGCAGCTGGAATTAATTTTAAAATTCCATCTACCATTCCAAGTCCTGCACGAAGAATCGGGATGATCCCTAATTTTTTACCAGAAAGAACTTTCGATTTTGCTGTTGTAACCGGAGTTTCAACATCTACTTCTGTTAATGGTAAATCTCTTGTAATTTCAAACGCCATTAAACTTGCTACTTCATCAACAAGTTCACGAAATTCTTTTGTTCCTGTTTTTGCATCACGAATATATGTAAGTTTATGCTGAATTAATGGATGATCAAACACGTATACTTTCCCCATCAAATCATCTCCTTTTCTTTGACACTTCAATAGATTTTACAGAAAAACAATCTTAGTTTCAAGTTAGTTCTTTTTATTTATTCCCTTTATCTAAATAACATTATTGATACAAAAGGAATTTAACCAGCTCTTGTCGAACTTTTTTACTATAAATGTTTATTTAACGACGAAAGGCGACTACGATGAACTCTCTTCAGCAAAATAGAAAAGCATACATCATTTCATTTATTTGCACGATTGTACCTATCTTATTACTATTGCTCTTTCAAGATCAATTTGAAAATATGTATAATCCTGATAATCATTTAAGCTTACATCTGACGCTGGAGATGTATAGCATTTTCATTACATTTATTATTTTTATTTTTGGATGGAAAGCTTTTGTTCATAATCCACCTACCATTTTAGTATTTATCCCTTTTATTTTTTTAGCCGTTGGTTATTTTGATTTTATGCATACCTTGACATATGTGGGGATGCCTCCATTATTTATAGACGGATCTATCAGGGTAACGAGTTGGTTCTGGGTCGCAGCAAGAGCAACAGAATCCTTATGCTTAGCCATCATTTTATTTTATGATGAAAAAACAATTAGACAGGTTAATCGATATACTATTCTTTTCTGTACCGTTCTTTTTTTCATCTTAATCTCGTTTATCATTTATACATCCAGTTCTAAGGTTCCCCTATTAGTTGTTGAGGGGACAGGTCCAACACCTTTTAAAAACTTCCTAGAGTATTGTTTTTGTGGATTACATTTTATTTCTCTGCTTTTAGTATTAAGGAAATTAAAAAAGACGAAGAATGATTTTCATATTTATATTTATTTAGTTTTTGCATTTATTCTCTTAATAATAGGCGGAATTCAAATTACTCTTTTTAAAAGCGTTCATGATTTAGTAAACATTATCAGTCATATCTACAAGGCTATAGGATACACGTTTATATTCATGTCATTCTTTTATTCAAACCTTCATTTAACCTTTGTACATAAGGAGAAAGCTGAAAAAAACTTAGTCTCTACAAAAGGAATGCTAGATTCATTCTTTACACACACACCTGATAGCATCGCACTTTGTGATAAAAACAGGAAAATTGTAAAGGTTAATGCAGGCTTTGAAAGGTTAACACATATATATAGCAAGGATGCTATAGGAAAGCCTTTTATTACTATTTTCCCTCATATGCAGGAAGAATTGAGTTTGTTAATAGATGGAGTGTTAGATGATAAACGTTATATTGACTATAGTTTGGAAGCAGATTACCCTGAACCCGTTAGGATGCTAAAGACCATTTACCCTATATATAATGATGACCATATTCGTTTTGCCGTTATTTCCAGGGACATTACTCAAGAAAAACTAGCAAAAGAGAAGCTGGAAAAGATGCAAAATGAAATAAATGAAACGCTCAAGGAACATCAAGGGGTTATCATTAAATTCAAAAAGATTGACGACTATTTTGTTATTACTTTGTGTAGTGGTAAACTTTTGCGAAATATGAATCTAGCTGCCAATGAGGTTGTAGGAACAAAATTAAAAGAAAATACCTTTGGAGAAGATGGTAAGATTTTTTATGAGCATTTAAAGCAAGCATGGAAAGGAAATAGCCTAACATTTGAATACAAAAGAAGCGGCGGAATATATGCTGTTACGTTAAAGCCAATTATTCAAGATTCTAATGTGACAGAAGTAATAGGTTCTTGTATTGATATTACTAAACTGAAGAAAACAGAAGAATTACTGAGAAAATCTGAAAAACTAGCCTTAGTTGGAGAGCTCGCTGCAGGGATTGCCCATGAAATCAGGAACCCTTTAACCACCTTAAAAGGGTTTACACAAATGTTTGGCAGTCATGTTTCTGAAAAAGAAAAGCCCTTCGTAGATCTCATGCTTTCTGAATTGAATCGAATAGAGCTCATTACAAATGATTTTATGATTCTCGCAAAGCCACAGATGATCAAGTATCAACAACATGATGTAAAGAAAATAGTGGAGCATGTGTTAACGATTATAGAACCTCAAGCAACTTTAAATAATATAGAAATAAAGAGGCATTTTCCAATACAACCGGTTACTATCATTTGTGATGAAAATCAGTTAAAACAAGTCTTCATCAATTTAATTAAAAATGCTTTGGAATCAATGACCAAGGCTGGTCAGCTTGAAGTTTCGATGGAACAAACACAAGACAATTGTGTTAGCATCAAAATTAAAGACACCGGTTGTGGAATCCCTGCACATGTGATCAACCGGCTTGGTGAACCATTCTATACACTAAAGGAAAAAGGAACCGGATTGGGATTAATGGTGAGCTTCCGTATAATAGAGGCACATCACGGTTCTATTGAATTTACCAGTAAGGAAAACGCAGGAACAACAGCGGAAATCATACTGCCCGCGATATAGATAAAGAAAATAGGCCGCCTTCAAATCTTGAAGTCGGCCTATTTCATTTTATTTTATAAATTGCGGTATAAAGGGAATTTGCTTGTTAAGTCTTCAACGCGTTGTTTTGCTTCAGCAAGTTTTGCTTCGTCTTCATGGTTTTTAAGAGCGAAGGCAATGATGCTTCCGATTTCGTCCATTTCATCAAGACCGAAGCCGCGGCTTGTTACAGCAGCTGTACCGATACGAATACCACTTGTTACGAATGGGCTTTCTGTTTCAAATGGGATTGTATTTTTGTTTACTGTAATACCGATCTCATCTAATACGTGCTCAGCTACTTTACCAGTTAACTGAAGAGAACGAACATCTACCAATAATAAGTGGTTGTCTGTTCCACCAGAAACAAGTGTTAAGCCTTCAGATTGAAGCTTTTCAGCTAAGCGTCTTGCATTATCAATGATGTTTTGTGCATAAGTTTTGAAGCTGTCTTGTAAAGCTTCACCAAAAGATACAGCTTTTGCAGCGATTACGTGCATAAGTGGTCCGCCTTGGATACCAGGGAAGATCGACTTATCGATTTTCTTACCGAATTCTTCTTTACAAAGAATCATTCCTCCACGTGGTCCGCGAAGTGTTTTGTGAGTAGTTGTAGTTACGAAATCTGCATATGGCACAGGATTTTCATGAAGTCCCGCTGCAACTAAGCCTGCGATGTGAGCCATATCTACCATGAAATAAGCTCCTACTTCATCAGCGATTTCACGGAATTTTTTGAAGTCGATTGCTCTTGGATATGCACTTGCACCTGCCACGATTAATTTTGGTTTGTGTGCTAATGCTTTTTCACGCACATCTTCATAATTAATGCGGTGAGTTTCTTCGTCAACACCGTATTCTACGAAGTTGTATTGCACACCACTGAAGTTAACAGGACTACCGTGTGTTAAGTGACCACCATGAGATAAGTTCATTCCAAGAACTGTGTCACCATGCTCAAGGATTGTGAAGTAAACTCCCATGTTTGCTTGTGCACCTGAGTGAGGCTGAACGTTCACATACTCTGCACCGAAAATTTCTTTTGCACGGTCTCTTGCAATGTCTTCTACAACATCGACATGCTCACAACCACCATAGTAGCGACGACCAGGATAACCTTCTGCATATTTGTTTGTTAATACAGAACCTTGAGCTTCCATAACTGCTTCACTAACGAAGTTTTCTGAAGCAATAAGCTCGATTTTTGATTCTTGACGAGTACGTTCTAACTGAATGGCTTCAAATACTTTCACATCTTGTTCTGGTAAATGTTTCATCGTTCGTATCTCCCTTCATATTAACCACATTTTATCTTCGTTTATTTCCATCTTTATTTTACACGCTATAGGGATAGAATGTAAAAGATTTTCTGAAATAATTATGTTTTTTTTAACGTTTTGTGTCGTTTGTCTATTAAAAACCGAATAATGATGTGGATTTTTGTTATTAATATTCGTTTTGGTATGTTGTTCCTTTTTAAATATATACAACCTATTGTCGTTACTTTTTCTTACAATGTCAACTGTAAAGATAGAATATTTTGAGAGTTTTTTGGTTAAGGCCCAAAATTAATATCCCAAGTTAAGAAATTCTTATTCAACTTAAAGGGGATCAGAGGTTTTTGGGTTATTTATCTTCGATTTTTAAGATTTATCAACGATTCTGAGAATTTATCAACGATTATTGCGTTTTATCTTCGATTCTCACTTTTTATCAACGATTAGATAAATTTCGACAATTTCCGACCATCCCTTACTATAAAAAAAGAGCCAACCTAAGTTGACCCCACTACTTTTACCGACAAGATTGATTTTCTTTCGTTTGCTCATATACAGCTCTTACGCCGCCGATTAATTTCGGGCGGGTTTTCGCCATGGTCACATGGGCAGAGCCAATTTGTTTTACTTTGCTTCTTAATGGAACGGCGACATGTTTTAAGTGCATGCCTATAAATGTATCGCCAATGTCAATGCCCGCGTCAGCTTTGATAAACTCAACGACGGTTGGGTTATTCATATGCTGGTAGGCATAGGTTGCCATGGCTCCTCCGGCTTTTCTCACCGGAATAACGGAGACCTCTTCGAAACCATTTGTTTTGGCAGCTTCTCTTTCGATGACAAGAGCGCGATTCAGGTGCTCGCAGCATTGAAAAGCTAGTTCCACTCCTGTTTGCTTCCGAAATTGATCCAATGTTTCAAAAATCATTTCTGCTACTTCTTCTGTTCCGGCTGTACCGATCTTTTCGCCGATGACCTCGCTTGTACTGCAGCCAACTACGAGAATGTCTCCTTCTTGAAGATCGCTTTGAGCCTTAAGATCTGATAAAAGACAAGAGAGATCCTGCATCCAGTTTTGAAGTTTTGTCATGATTTTAACATCCTTTTAGTTGTGTTGTTCTTCATACTTTGAAATTTTTCCAACGCGTGTTGCGTGACGGCCGCCTTGGTATTCTGTTGTTAACCAGATTTTCGCAATATCTCTTGCAAGTCCGGGACCAATAACACGTTCACCCATTGATAAAATATTTGTATCATTATGCTCACGTGTTGCTTGAGCACTAAATGTATCATGGACAAGTGCACAGCGTATGCCTTTTACTTTGTTGGCAGCAATGCTCATACCGATGCCTGTTCCACAAATTAAAATTCCGCGATCAAATTCGCCATTTGCTACCTTTTCCGCTACAGGCAGGGCGTAGTCCGGATAATCGACAGATGTTTCACATTCACAGCCCATATCAACGTACTCAATGTTTAGCTCTTCTAATAAATGAATGATTTCTTTTCTTATATTCACTCCACCGTGGTCTGATGCGATCGCTACTTTCATAATATCCTCCTAAAGGTTTTACCTTTATTCTATCTCTTAAATGACAAAACGATCAATTGTTTTCCTTAATTCTTCTGAACTTTCAGCCAGCTTCTTGCCTAATTCGTTCATACTTTGGATATGATCTGATTGTTCTGTGATTGCTGAAGCAACTTCATGTGCTCCTGCTGATGTTTGTTCAGCAATTGCTGCCACTTCTTCTGATTGTGCACCAGTTTTTTGAAGTGAATTCATTTGCTGGTGAATGAGGTCGCTAATTTGTTTAACCGCTTCAGCCACATCTATAATCGATTGGCCTGATTGATCAAGTAATTCGGCAGATACTTGTCCGTTTTCCGCTTGATTTTTTGCTGTTTCTACTTGATCAGCTATTTGAGTCACAACATTTTGAACTTCTTGTTGAATATTTTCGATAAGCCCTGTGATACCCTGAACAGCTTTTGCACTTTCATCAGCAAGCTTCCTGACTTCATCAGCAACGACAGCAAAGCCCTTACCATGTTCTCCAGCCCGCGCTGCTTCAATTGAAGCATTTAAGGCAAGAAGATTTGTTTGGTTGGCAATATCTCCCACTAGAGAAACGATGCTTGAAACCTCATTGGCATGCTGTTCTAAGCGGCGTACAGCTGTCATGGATTTTTCATTTTCAATCGCTAATGTTTGGATTCCCTCAATCAATCCTTCATAAACTTCTTTACTTTCATGTAATGAAGTCACCATTTCTTTTGACAATTGTTCAGATGAAGCGGCTTTGCCTTCAACTTGTGAAGCGAATTCAATGATGTCTTCAACCGAAGTAGCCGTTTCTTGAATGGCTACTGCGGACTGATCAGCTCCACGCGAAATTTCCTGGACGGTAATTAAAATCTCATCCGCCTGCTTTGATGCTCTGCTTGATGCATTGGCTATTTGACTAACTTGATCATTTGTTGTTTGAAAATTAGCCTCGATACTGTGCACCATATTACGCATATTATGAAGCATTTCGTTAAATGCAATGCTTAATCCTCTAATTTCATCATCACTATTTGTAACAGGTACATCTTCTTCAATATGGCCTTTTGCTGCTTTATAAGCGGCAGTTTCAAGTTTTTTGAGCGCTCTAGTAATAAATCCTGATCCAAAATAAGCCAAAACCCCTGACCAAAAGATTCCCATCAACAGTGTAATAAGAGTAAAGATAGCAGGTGATACAATATGATCAACGTATTCCACGATAAAAGATATGAAAATGGCACTTGTTGAGTACGTAATCACAGCAAGTATTGTGACTAATAAAACTAGCTTCATGCGCAAGCTAAACTTGTACTTTTTGTCTTCCATGACGATTTCTCCTCCAAAGGGTTGAGTCAATTCTCTAGTTTTACAATAAGCTTTTCAATTAATTTTTCTAAAT
Organism: Metabacillus niabensis; assembly: GCF_020524345.1. Taxonomy (GTDB): domain Bacteria; phylum Bacillota; class Bacilli; order Bacillales; family Bacillaceae; genus Metabacillus; species Metabacillus niabensis_B. The sequence continues at coordinate 114,457 of NZ_JAIVLH010000006.1, read as the reverse complement.
CAGTTAAGGTTTTGCGATACATTGGCAGCGGACCACCGAATGGATCTGTGATATCTTGTGTGACTCCTTCTTCAGGATCTGACACATATTCTGTAAGTGTATAGGTTTTTCGACCTACATGGGGATAATAGTCAATGACCGATTGCTTGTGCTGATTTGTCATCGTTAAAATAATTGTTGCCCAATCAGCGAGCTCTGCTGTTAAACCAGAGGACTGATGATTACTTGAAATTCCTTTTTCCCTCAAGGCTTCAACAGCATTCGGAGAGGCCTGATACCCATCAACAGCAAAAACCCCCGCTGACTTCACTTGAATATGATCAGAGCTTTTTCCATGCTTCAATAATGCCTCCGCCATCGGACTTCTACACGTATTTCCCGTACAAACAAATAGTACGTTCGTCATATAAAAACACTCCTTTTTTCTATTATAATCAAAAATTGTGTCGGAAAGTAGTCTTATGAAACGTGAAAATAACAAATATGTGTGAAGGGTCTAAATAAGCGTTTGTTGTAAAGGTTTTGTGAACATTTCTGTTATTTGTTGATGAATGTCTATGAATCACATATGATGATAGTAAATAAATCGTAATGTTTCTTATTTAAAGCGAGGGATAAAGATGAACAAGCCTATAAAGGTCTATCTATTAAGTGGATTTTTAGGAAGTGGAAAAACAACCGTCTTAAAGAGAATGGTAAAGGAATTCAAAACCAGGAATATGAAGCTAGGAATTATTCTTAACGAACTTGGTGATACGAATGTGGAGCAACACTTATTTGAAGATGAAAGAGCCTATGAATTGTTAAATGGATGTATTTGCTGTTCTATTCAGGATGATCTAAAAACAACACTTAATCAATTTGTCCAAAGTCCTGTTGATGTACTTTTAATTGAAGGAACCGGTGTTGCCAATCCGCAGGAAATTATTGATGCCCTTTCAAGCCCCGACTATATTGATTCCTTTTCCCTTACGTCTTTGATTAGCATTGTGGATGCCAGTCATTTTCTCGATTATCATAGTATTTTTTCAAGCTCAAAGGAAATTCGTCAGTTACTTAAAGAGCAAATTTCCCATGCTTCATTACTTATCGTTAATAAAACAGATCTTGTTTCATCTAAAAAGCTGGAAAAAGTAATGACAAAGATAAACGAAATGGCTAGTGATCAGGCAAAAATTATTTTGTCAGAGTATGGGGAGGTTTCGTTCGACGAATTACTGGCAGTCAGAATCAAAACGATCGACTTATTCAGTTCTAACCGTTCGAATGATCTGCCACACCACACCATAAAAGCAATTAAAATAGAGGACATTCCTTCTATTAATAAAAAGACATTTGTCTCTTGGTTAAAAGAATTACCGAAGGACGTTATTCGCGGAAAAGGATTTGTGCGTTTTCATGATGACCCTTCCCTTTATTCATTTCAATTCGCATCTAAGAACGTTTATTTCGAGAAAGTGGATGGCTCTGCAACAGAAACGCCCATTATTATTTTGATTGGCAACCACCTGGATCCGAGTACAATTCGTTCTTCTTTTGACTATGCACTTTACGTGTAAACTAAAAAAGAGACTGCCCCAAACAGTCTCTTTCAAATCTATTAAAATGGCAAAAGGAGCTTAATCCCGAATGCCAGTAGAATACTGCCACCTAATGCTTCACTATAAGACCCTAGCCAATTTTGAACCCGCTTTCCGATTAAAAGCCCCAACCATGTCAACACCATACTAACTAGTCCAAAGATCGCAACAGTGAGAAATGTTTTTGCTCCATATATCCCTAAACTTAATCCGACTGAAAAACTATCTAAACTGACACTTAACGCAAACACAATGAGGCCGAAACCTACCGGTGTAATAAAGGGATCTTCATCTTTTTTAAAGGAAGCAACCACCATCTGAATCCCTAATAAAATAAGAAGTGTACCACCTAATAGTGTTGCAATTGTGCCAAAGGTGTCACTTAACAGCCTCCCGATTAATATTCCCACTAATGGCATCCAGATATGGAAAATGCCAATTGTGATCCCTATGTAAAAAATCTGTCTAATTCTTAACCTAATTAAGCCCATTCCAAGGCCGACCGAAAATGCGTCCATTCCTAGAGCTAGTGCCATAATTAGTAAAGTTAGAAGTTCTCCCGCCATTGATTCTATACTCATGTTCCCCCTCCTCGGACACGCCTAATTCACTTTATGCGTGTCCGAAGACGAATAGAACATTGATTATTTTTCCACGATCACTTGGTTACCCGCCGCCTTTAACAGCCTGTTCATGATTGCTGTGCCAACTCCACCCTGTGGAAAACTTTCACTTATGATAAGGTCTACATCTTCTTGGTCAAACTGTCTTAGCACATCATACAACTTAGCTGCCACCGTTTGAAGGTCTGAACGATTACCGCATGAAACTACTTTCGATGCGCGATAATCATTTTCTGCTTCTTCTGTTGTAAGAACACCCACCTTTTTGCCTTCTTTTTCATACTGATCGATCTGTTGTTGAATAAAGCGATGACTTCCGTCCACAACGATAACTGGCGCATTTGGCGCATAATGGGTATACTTCATTCCCGGTGATTTAGGTGCATGACCTTCCTCAACTAATGCCTGATCTACATGAACCTCTCCAACAATTTCCTCCATTTGTTCCTTTGTCACTCCACCCGGACGAAGAATTGTTGGGATCTTTGTTGTGCAATCAATAACCGTTGATTCCACCCCGACTCCTGTTGAACCTCCATCAATAATACCACTTATGCGCCCCTGAAGGTCATGGTATACATGTGAAGCCTGTGTTGGACTCGGTTTTCCAGAGCGATTTGCACTAGGTGCCGCTACAGGTACATTGGCTTCTTTTAAAAGTGCAAGGGCAATCGGATGATCCGGCATTCGAACACCAACAGTATCAAGCCCTGCTGTCACTAAATCTGATAATTGTTCACCCTTTTTCTTTAAAACAAGTGTTAACGGACCCGGCCAAAAATGATTGATTAAGGCTATTGCATACTCTGGTATATCTTCAACAAATTCGTCAAGCTGCTCCTGTGAAGCAATGTGGACAATCAGTGGATTATCACTTGGGCGTCCCTTTGCCTCAAAGATTTTACGTACAGCTTCATCTGAAAAAGCATTTGCTCCCAGGCCATAAACCGTTTCTGTTGGAAAAGCGACAACTTCATTATCTTTTAGTTTAGCTGCTGCCTGTGTAATATGTGGATAACTAGTGGATAAGTTGGTAAGATCATCCACAGTCCAAAGTGTAGTTTTCATACCTTCAAAACTCCTTATATTCCGTTCAATTAACTAATATACTAGATGGTTAACTCTTGAAAGTATAAAAGAAGAAGCTACAGAAAACAAGCCTTATCCACAAAATGTGGATAAGGCATTATTTTTTGTGGATAACTTTGTTAATAAGTGAAACTTCTAACAATTGAAGTTTTCTGGAGCTTTGCGGGCAGTTGCCTCTTAAGTGTGGGATAAGTGGATTTTATGATGATTTAATCATTACTTTTGCATTCGGGTCCTCTAGTGAATCTTTCATATGGTTAATTGTCAGCATGTCAGCAGGTATTAAATCCGGGTTTAGCTTTTGAAAACCCATGAAAGATAAAAACTGTACAGATGCTTCTTTATTCGTAACTAAAAATAAATTTGTAATTCCCCGTTTTTCAGCCAACGTTTGAATGCTTTGAAATAGTGTCACGATATGAGCCTGCTTAAGCTTGTCCGACACCACAAGGGAACGCAACAGCCCTGTGTTTTTCACAGGCTCTACTCCAATACATGCAACAATTTCTTTATCCCCATTTTCCATTAACACGAAATAATCTATTAAATCAGCAATTCCTTCTGAACTGATTCCCGCTTTTTCCACAAACATTGTTAATCGTTCAATATCCTGATTTTCTGCTATTTTTAATTGATAAAACATGTTTTCACCTCATTTTGTTTTTTCCTACTTCAACTCTATGAGGTGAATACTAGATTTATTCTCTAAATTTCTCGAAAATCTGGTACAAACTAGTTATATGGTTTTTGTGATGGATGGTTTATTTTCGATTTTTCTGCTTTATTGACGGTTTTTAAGAATTTATTTTCGATTCTCAAGATTTATTTCCTATTTGTCAATTTCCGACAAACATCGACTCCATTAGATGCCTCCAAACAATAAAAGGCGAGGGAACCCCTCACCTTTTTAAGAAAACAATCCCTCGAACCATTCAACTAAGAAGAATTTTACTTCTACTTCTTCTTTCTCTTCTTCTTCATCCACTACTAAAGACGTTAGTTTTTCATTTGTTTTTTCTTGATCATTTGTTGTTTCTGTTTCTTCTGCTTGGACAGCTTCCCCGTTTGAAAAGTCTAAGAAACAAAGCGGCGGGAATAGGACACACCACCAGTTGGCACCTCTTGCTTCGCCAAGACTGATTAAGATCGCATTATATTCACCAGCAGGATAGATATAGCTTCCATAAAGTTTAGTTGGAAAGTTAACATTGTGATCAAATTCAACAGAATAGGATTGTTGCATGTTTTCTTGTTCTAGCACATCTTCAACAATGGCTTCGATTTCAGGCAGTCTTGATTGAATCAGTTCTTCTGCTGCTTCAACTGACGTTAATTTTTCTACCCATGTTGTGATTTCTTTATTCACTTCGTCACGTACTTTTCGTTTTAATGCTTGGTCTTCATCAGAATCGCTGTTTGCTAGAATTCGTAAGCGGATGGCTTCATCCGGTATGACAACCGGTTCCTGCGAGCTTGCAGTTGTTGTGACAGGCTCCTTGTATACACTAGTAATTGCTCCTACGAATAAGATAAAGATATATATGAGTACTAATTGATTTTGTTTTTTCATGTCTCTCACGCTCCCTTGGTAGACAGTATGGACAGCGTGAGAAATTCTTAAACTATATATTTTAAAAAATAGTTTGATAGATTAGAAAGTTTCTCAAATTAGTATGGTGCTGGTTGACTTCCACTCCAGTTAAAGACCTAGTTATTAATATAAATACTACAAAAAGAGCAGGGAATCCCCTACTCTTATTTTGTAGCAAAAACCATGCGATCCTTACCATTTATATCATAAACAACTTCTACCTTTCCATCAGGTAAGGCTTGTTCTAAGAGACTTTTCACATCTTCCCCTTGACCTGCACCGATTTCAAAAGCAATGAGTGCCCGGTCGCTCAATAGGCTCTTCATGTCATTGATCAGCCTCCGATAAAAGCCCAAGCCATCTTCTCCACCTGCAAGTGCCCGCATTGGTTCATGATCTTTTACAACTGGTGAAAGTGTTTCGATTTCCCAGTCTGGAATATATGGTGGATTTGACACTAAGAGATCAATTTTCTGTGTAACAGGTTCAAGGAGATCACCATGTAGCCATTGTACGCTTGCCCCTAAGTTCTCAGCATTCTCTTTTGCCACTGCGATTGATTCTGCGGCAATATCAACAGCCGACACTTTGAACCTGGCATTTTCTAACGCCAATGTAATCGCAATAGCTCCGCTTCCTGTTCCAATATCGACCACATGCAATGTATTAGCACCAGGAAAATGGACAGATGCTCTGTCTAAAATTCCTTCTACTAGCTCCTCAGTTTCCGGTCTTGGAATGAGCACTTCCTTATTCACGAAAAACTTTCTTCCATAGAATTCTTCATGTCCGATCAAATACTGGACAGGCTGACCTTCAGCATGTTTTTTTACATCAGATGTAAATACTTGGATCTGCTCATCTGAGAGGACCATTCTCAAATTGGACAGCAATGTTGCCCGCTCCATCTGCAAATGGTGACGAAGCAACAATTCTCCAGCATTTTCATCTCTGCCTGCTTCCTTTAAAAAAGAAGAAGCCCAGTTGAGGGCTTCGTATACAAATTTCATTTGATTTTAATCTTCCGCTGCTTGAAGGCGGCTTGATTGGTCCTCAACGATTAGTGCATCCACTACTTCATCAAGCTTACCTTCTAAAATTTGATCAAGCTTTTGAATCGTTAGGCCGATTCGGTGATCTGTCACACGGTTTTGCGGGAAGTTATAGGTTCTGATACGCTCTGAACGGTCACCTGTACCTACCGCAAGCTTACGGTTTTGATCGTATTCAGCTTGTGCTTCTTGTTGGAATTTATCATAGACACGTGCACGAAGAACTTTCATCGCTTTTTCTTTGTTTTTGATTTGGGATTTTTCATCCTGACACGATACAACTGTATTAGTCGGTAAATGTGTTAAACGAACAGCTGACATTGTTGTATTAACACTTTGTCCCCCTGGACCACTTGAAGCAAATGTATCAACACGAATATCTTTTTCATGGATTTCTACTTCTACTTCTTCTGCTTCAGGTAAAACAGCTACTGTTGCCGTTGATGTATGGATACGGCCGCCGGATTCTGTTTCCGGAACACGTTGTACACGGTGGGCACCATTTTCAAACTTTAATTTTGAGTATGCACCTTTCCCGTTGATCATAAAGATGATTTCTTTATAACCGCCAGTACCAGTTGCGTTCGCTTCCATAACTTCTGTTTTCCAGCCTTGCATTTCAGCAAAACGGCTGTACATACGATATAAATCAGACGCAAATAATGCAGCTTCATCTCCACCTGCTGCACCGCGGATCTCCATAATAACGTTTTTATCATCATTCGGATCTTTTGGTACAAGTAAAAGCTTCAGACGAGCTGTTAATTCTTCTTCACGTTCTTCTAATTCGGAAAGCTCTTCCTTTGCCATTTCACGCATTTCAGCATCAAGCTTCTCTTCAAGCATTGATTTTGTATCTGAAATTTGTTCGCGGACTTCTTTATATTCACGGTAAGCTTCCACAGTTTCCTGCAAATCTGATTGTTCTTTTGAATATTCACGCAGCTTTTTTGAATCGCTAATGATATCCGGATCCATTAAAAGCTGATTTAACTTTTCATAACGGTCTTCTACCGATTGTAAACGATCTAACATACATGTTCACCTCAATTTTCATGCATAACGTTATAATTATAGTATAGGTCACAAGAAGCGTCAAAAGCAAATTGCGCCAGGACTCTTTAAACGATAAACTTTGTTGTTCTTAATTAGTGTTGTGTCGGTTGATTTCCGCTACAGGTTGCTCGCTCTCCGCGGGGTGGACGGTGAGCTTCCCGCGGGAGTCTCGCACCTTTCGCTCCAATCAGCCTAAATAGTTTTGTTTAAGACAACAATCTATTTAAAAAAGTCATATAATATATTGTAAGGAAAAAAACTCCATTATTATCGAAAGAGGGATTCCACTTATGAAACTCAACAAAATCCATCACGTCGCTATCATAAGCTCTAATTATAAAACGTCTAAAAAATTTTATACAGAAGTACTTGGCCTTAAGATTCTTTCTGAAGTTTATCGTGAGGAACGCCAGTCGTACAAGCTTGATTTAATGGTTAATGATCTTTACCAAATTGAACTTTTTTCATTTCCGAATCCTCCCAGCCGTCCAACACAGCCTGAAGCTGCCGGATTGCGACATCTTGCTTTTGAAGTAGACAATATAAGTGAGGCTGTTCAAGAGCTGATTGAAAAAGGAATTCATGTAGAAGAGATTCGAATTGATCCAATTACAAATAAAAAGTTTACTTTTTTTCAGGATCCGGACGGTTTACCTTTGGAATTGTATGAAGCCTGATCCATCGACAAACTTATTACACAATATGTAAAACTCCCACTTTCTTTGCCGAATTCGTTCTTGTTTTGTCTAACGTGAAGGGAACTGACGCAAAACGTAGAAATTCTAGTTTTGTACGTAAAATCAAGGGAGGAATGCAAATGAGTACAGCTGCTGTTGCAAAGTCACTTGGTGTTTCCAGAAGAACGTTAATGAGATGGGTTGATCAGTTGGATTTACAGCTTGAGAAAAATGAACTAGGACATTATCAATTTTCGGATGAAGATATAGAGAAAATAAAACAAATGCAGGAAAATCCAGAATCAACTTCACCACGACCCAAAGAACAACCTCGAAAAGGAATTGTCATGACTGCATCAGTTGATGAGGATAAAACAGGTGAGCTAACGAATCGAATGGAGGAATTAGAGCGAAAACTTCAAACAAAAGCAGATGATGTTGTTTCCTATCAACTTCTTCAACATCGAAAAGAAATGGAAGAGTTAATCGGAACGATCAACAAGCTTGAACATAGAATTGAAGAGCTTGAAAGTGCACAAAAAAGACCAGAATTCTCTAAGGATCCTGCACTTGTTTTTGACCAAGGACAAGCATCCAAAAAACCTCGCAGAAAAGGTCTCATCAGCTCCATTTTAGGCTTTTAGGGGCATCTTAACGCCCCTCACTGTTTTTTTCCTTCAAATTTACATCAATACGATATCTCGGTAATGCCGTAATCATATTATCATGAACTTCTTTTTCTTTTTTCTTCATTTCGTCTGCATTAAGCTTTTCTGTTGTAAAGACATTTACATGGATGGTATCACCATTAATTATCACTCGTCCTAATGATAATGTCTTATCGTTCCGAATGGCTTCTTCTAGTTTATTCTGATCATTCCCTTGATCAGGTCTTGATTCTGTTAAATCCAGAAAATTAGGACCTGGATTTTCCGTAAACTGTTCATCCTCATCTGATTCAATTTCCTCATAATCACCATACCCTGTTTTCATTAATCTCGAACCGTTTTTATCCTCTGCCTGAGGCTCATATCCGTCACGAGCTTGAAGTTGGCAACCTGATAAACATAGGGAAACAACCATTAAAATAAGTACTTTTCTCATATTCAAACACCTCCTATATGTAGGTTGTCCGAATTGGTTTTTTTTCATGATTTTTTATTCATGCTAAAAGAAACCCCACTCACTTTGTGAAATTTAGGTAAAAATCAATAATAAACTGGGTACCTTTCTTCTACTAAAGGAGGCGTTGAACAATAGAGAGTATTTTATTATGGTAAATTGGGTCAATTGTTGTACAAAAAAGGATAGATGAATACAGGGATGTCAGTCCTGTTCATCTATCCTCTCTTTTGCCTGTGACATTATATTTGTCTATTTAATTTTATTATCCTTTAAGAGCTGATTTATTTTTCCTAAGGATGAATAATAGTATACCGCCTAGAGCAATAACCAGCGCTCCAATGATTAAGATATTAAACATATTTGTCGCTGTGTCCGGTAATGGCAACAGACTATTTTGTGACTGGTCATTTCTGTCTGGTGATTCTTTATCTTCTCCATTATCCGGTTTTTGATCTTCTTTACCTGGGTCTTGGTCTCCATTACCACGATCTTGATCTCCACCATCTGGTTTTTGATCTCCATCTCCTGGATGTTGGTTTCCGTCACCTGGGGCTTGATCTCCGTCTCCTGGATCTTGATCTCCGTCTCCAGGATCTGGCCCGTCACCCGGCTCTGTTGCTTCACCTTTCGTGAATGTCCATATGTCAGAAGCAGTTTTTCCTGTAAACTTATCCTCTGCTACTGCATACCAGGAGTACGTGTTATTTTCAGTTAATCCAGTCCATTTTACTTGAGCTGTTTCACCGCTTAAGATATTTTCTTGTTTTCCAATTTCTTTGTCAGTTTTAACGGTAACACTAAAATAATCTGTTGCTACGCGTTTTTCCTTTACTTGAAGGTCAAGGTCCATGATAAACTCGTCTTTACCTGGATATTCTTCAGGCTCATAGAAGTTATAATCATCCAAGTATGGAGAGTACGTATTTACAAAGACACGGTTATTGTCCTGATCAAAGTGAAGCAGTTTCATATATCCTTGCCCACCTTCAGGACCACCTTGATAATCTCCAAGCATTTGATAGACTTCACGGTCCGGCTGTCCATCACCATCGTCATCGATTTCACTGATCAGCGTTTCAGAGTCATGATAGTGACCACTCAACACAGCAACCACATTTTCATTTGGTTCAACAACTGCTTCGTAAATTTTGTCTCCAATCGGACTTCTATTTCCGGAAACTAATAGGTATTCGTGGAAACTGAGGATCGCTGTTCGATCTGGATATTGTGCTAAAACATCATTGATCCAATTTAAATCCTCGTCTTGTACACCCCATCCCATGTAAACCATAATGAAATCATTACCGTTTGCTGAAATCAGGTCATAATGTCCCCGATTATTTTTATAGCTGCCACCATAATAGTCTTTGTCTTTAAAACGATCTTCACCAAATCGGTTGTAATATTCTGTGTAATCATTTGATAACTGGTCAACATCATGATTTCCAGCTAATACACCGTATGGAACATTATTTCGATCTAGTACACCCATGTATTCATCAGCATGAATCCATTCTTGTTCTTGACCAAAGTTATCAACTAAATCGCCTGTGTGGAAGACATATTCAATTTTTAGTTCTTCCTGTTTTTCGGCAATCCAATTTGTTTGTCTTTCGAAAATATAAGGATAGCTTTCTGCATAATACTGTGTGTCAGACATCCAAACAAATGTGTAGTCGTATTCTTCCGGACTGCTTGGGATTTCGTCCTGTATCAACACATTGATCTTGGAGTCTTTCACATATGTTGCCACTTCAACTGTGCTCTTTAGTTCAAAATCCTCTGCACCGGCAATTTTATACGTAAGTAATGTCCAATCATTTTCCTCGTGGTTCCAAGCGTACATAGACACTTTTCTACCTTCTAGTGATTGACCGCTCCATGAGAGCTCAACTGTATCCGTCTCACTTACTGATGAGTCAAGCACGACATCAAAGCGATGATATGGGAATTGTTCACTTGAATCAGTGATTAAATATTCGCCATCTTTTTCAGAAACTAAAGTAAGATCCTCCTGAGTAAGAGCTTCTTCACCTTCCGGATTCATCGTTTGAGGCGGCTCTGTATCTGTTGCGTTTTTGAATGCCTTTACGCTTTCTGTGTTGGCTGCATCATATTTATAGCCTTCATAGAAGGTTACATTAAGATCATCACCTGTTGGATCTGTTACTTTCACCTTAAGTGTTGGATCTCCAGCAACAGGCTCTGAACTGTTATCAGCAGGTGAAATCAATTCAGGTTTATTAGGATTTTCATTTGTTACTGAGAATTGAACAACCTTTTCAGTTTTATTTCCAACTTTGTCTTCTGCCACAATCGTGACAGTATGTGCACCTGGTTCAAGTTGTGAAGAAGCTGTTTGATAAGGAACTTCAATTTGCTTTCCATCCAGCATCACCTTTACTGAATGAACTCCTGCAATTTCATCAGTAACTGTTGGATCAATTGTAAATTCACCCTTATATTCTTTTCCTTCTTCTAATCTTGTTTCAACTGTTGGTGCCGTATTATCGACTAATACAGAAGTTGAAACTGTATCATTCGAGTCTTTAGCTTCAATTGTGTGCTCACCATCATCAACAGTCGTTGTGTCCCAATTATAAGTTTGTGCTGTTGCATGTTCTTCTGTAATCGTAAAGGTAAAGTCTTCGAATGGACGGAATGTACCGTCATCACCCATGTCATATACCCTTGAAGGATCATTTTTATTTGGATCTGTAATCACAGTACCATCTGCTAAAATGAGGCGAACATTTCGCAGGCTGTAATCATCGCGATTTTCTTCATCTTCTTCCAATTGAAATGGTGATGCTTTATTTCCTGCACGAACGGTTAAGACATTTTCTCCCACCTGCAATCGGTCGGGATCAACCGGAATCGTAAATGTTTTCCAATGGGATAACAATTCCTTGTCCATTAGAAAAAGAATATCCTCACCCATTGTGACAGCATTTTGAAAATACGTATTAAGACCATTCACTTCGAGAGCAAGATAAGCCTCATTTTCTAAAGAATGATACGTATTTCCTTTAAGCTCTTCACCATCAACCGTGATGGCAACGTTCGTTGCTGCTTCATCTTTTGAAGTTGCCTTGATAATTTCCTTACCGGAGACCACATCTTTTTCTTTCACATTTAATCGCAGATCAGAGTTATCAACATCATTATTTATTGTAATTTTAAACGTATCACTGCGAACCTCATTTACTCCATCAGAAACCGCAAAGAAATATTCCACATATTCTTTTCCAATTAAATCTGAAGCATAAATCATATTTTTGTATAAATGAGACTCTGAATCAAGCGCTAATAACGTTTCATTAAACACATCTTGATCGTTTGTACGATAGAATAGACGAACTGATTTTACCTCTACATTATCGGAAGCTGCAGCTGCAATTTCAATATCTTCCGTTTGCTCTACTTCTGTCACAGCTGTTTTATTTTCAATCGTTGGAGCAATTGTATCTTTTTCAATATGAACCGGCTGTTTTGGTACTTGGAAGCCTTCTACTGAACCAGGAGTTGCATCTTCTACTCCAGCACTTACTTTAATTGCCTGTTTTGATCCGTCTTCTGGATACTTATAAAGAATGCCTTTATCCGGAACCGTATCATCAACATTTGCTACATCATTATAGTAAGAAACTGTTATTTCCTCTTTTGTATTTGTCGCTACGACAAGTCCTCTTGCACTTCCATTTGCCATTCCATCACTGTGAATTTTTACAATGTTTTTGTTTTCAACAAGATTTGTGCCAAAATGTGCGTTAAAATCCGCAACAGTTTTCTCTCCATTTTGACCATTAATAATCCAGAAAACGAGTGTTTCTTGGGCAGGAATGACAGCATCATCTGGTATGGATGGCCATACCACATCACTTGCCGGATCTGTACCGTAGCGATATTGAACCTTGTAATCTTTAAAGCTAAGATCTTGATCTGTATTATTGTAAACTTCAATAAACTCATATCCATCTGCAGATCCTACATTTGCAGTGTCAGGAACAATTTCCGTTACAAGAAAGGCAGGAATTTTTGTATAGTCTACATCTTCTTTCTTTATTTTAATTTCGTATTCTTCCGTTTTAACCGTATTTATTCCATCAGAAGCTTCAATATAATAGATAATGTTAGCGTCCACGTTTGTACCAATGATTTCAGTTGTATAGCTTGCCGAATCACTGCTGGCATTCATTGCTAAAGAAGTGAAGTTTTGTTCACCTTCTTTTTTATAGTACAAAGTAGCAAAAGGAACAGCCATATTGTCAACTACATCCGCTTGAATCGTAATCGGTGAAAATGCATCACTTTCTGCAATTGGCGTATGTGTAATCACCGGTGCTTCAGCATCCTCCGGAATTTCATCTAACTCGACCGGTTTTGTTGGAACCTGAGTTTGTTCTACCGTTCCTGGAGTTGGAGCAGCAAGTGTTTCTAGCTTCGCCATTTCCGAGCCTGAACTTGGGAATAGATACTGAATGACAGCACCTGTATTATCATTCTCTGTTCCTAAATAGCTTGCAGATATGATCTCTGTATTTGTATTGTCTTTGATAACGATGGCACGATTTCCACCATTTGCAAAGCCCGGGAATACATCTTTAAATTCAACAACATTTTCGCTGGATAGATTTAATCCAAAGTTTTGATTAAATTCTTCTAAACCACGATCTCCATTATTGAACCAGAATACAAGTGTTTGCTGTGGTTCAATCGTTGTAGCAGGCACTTGGAAAGTCACTTCTTTTCCACTATCTGTGTACTTATAAACAAAAGAATAGTTTGTGAGAGAAAGTGATTGGTTACTATTATTATAGAGTTCAAAATACTCGTAGTAATCTGTTCCGCCACCTGCTGAGTTCGGTGAAAGTTCGGTAATCAGTAATGGACGATCACTATATGTTTCTTCAGGTACCTCTATCTTGACTTGATATTCTTCTGTTTTAGAAGAATTGATTCCATCTGTTGCTTCAATATAATATATTAAGTCAGACTGTACACTTGCTGCTGGAATTTCTGCTGAAAAACTTGTGCCATCTTCACTATCAGTATTCATTTTGATCGATTGAAAATTCGCTTCATCTTTAAGTTTATAATAAAGAGTGGCAGAAGCTACGGATTCATTATCTGTTATCGAAGCATTCACTTTTACAGTGTTAAGCGCTTTCGACTCTGTTACAGCTGTATGAGTAATGACCGGAGCTTCAGAGTCTAAAGGAACCTCTTCTATTTCAACCGGCTGTGCAGGTACTTGAACAGCCTCAATCGTTCCAGGTGTAGGCTCTGCTAACACTTGAAGCTTGTCCATAATAGGTTGACCAGGTGCATACTTGTACTGCACAACTTTTCCTTCATTATCTGTTTCATCTGGTAAGTAGGCCGCAGCTACAATGCCCTTTCCTTCTTTATCCTTGATGACAGCAGCGCGGTTTCCACCGTTTGCAAAACCGGGAAATACGTCTTTATATTCAACAACCTGATCTTTTGTCAATTCTAAACCGTAATGATTGTTGAAATCCTCAAGAGTTAGTCCGTTGTTATTAAACCAAAAAACAAGTGTTTCCTGCGGTTCCATTGTTGTAGCAGGCACTTTGAACTCTACTTCTTTTCCACTATCGGTATAATGATAAATAAAAGCATAGTCTGTTAATGGTAATGTTTGATTTGTGTTGTTATATACTTCGAAATACTCAAAGTTGTCTGTTCCCTTTGAATTTGGTGAGATTTCTGTGATGAGTAAAGGGGCGTTCAGGTTAAAATCTTCTTCAACAAGCTCAGTCTTGTCGGCTTCTTGTTCCTCTGTTTCTGCAGTTTGCAGATCTTCTTTTTGTTCTGTAGATGTTTCTACTTGTGAAGTTGTCTCTTGTTGATTAGTAGTGGCAGGATCTTTTTGAAGTTCTTCTTCATATCGAGAAGCCGGTTCTTCAGTAGATTCCTCTGTTTTTGGCTGTTGTTCTGCTTCTTGGACAGCCTTCTCATCTTCTTCGTTTCCTTCTTTACTTACGGTTGTCTCTTCTTGTTGGGACTCATTGGTTTCTTTATTAGTTTCTTGTTCTGCTGTTGTTTCAGCTTGTTCCGATACATTTGTATTTGTATCCTCAACAGGCTTTTCAGTTTGAATGGCTTTTACAGGAATGACTGAAACAAAATTAGATAGCACAATGACTGCCATACAAATAAATAAAAATAATTTCTTCAACCTTTTCCTACCGATTCGTTTCCCCATAGCTTCCTCCCTCTAATATGTAGTCGTCATTGTCAATACTAATCGAAATTTGTAAAACTAATTTTAATGTAATGTAAAGGTTTTTAAACATTTCGATAAAGTACTGTTAATTTTGTAAACGCTTATTTACAATTTTATTAAAGAGAGGAAAACACACTTAGAGGAGATGTATATATACCAAGGTATGATTCAATTTCTAGGATTCTCTATTCTACTTCATCTATTTACATAATTTTTACATCACTCTTACAAATTTACAGAAGATGCGACATTTTTTGAAAAACAAAAAACCTATGCCTTCTCGTTTAAGGCATAGGTTTTGTCACGAATTAGCTGCGCTATTCTCTTTTTTAAAGGTTTTTACAGGTGCACCTGGCACTTCATGGTGATGTCTACATCTAGGCTCGTACGATTCAGATGCACCAACTAAAATAATAGGATCATCATATGATGCCGGTTGTCCATTAATTAATCTTTGTGTACGGCTTGCCGGTGATCCGCACACAGAGCATACAGCCTGAAGCTTTGTTACAAGCTCTGCAAGTGACATAAGCTTTGGAACAATACTAAATGGCTCACCTCGGAAATCCTGATCTAAACCTGCTGCAATAACACGGTATCCTTGATTCGCTAATAACGTTAACACATCAGCAATATTATCATCAAAAAACTGTACTTCATCAACAGCAATGACATCCGTCTTTTCCGTAATAAAGTCAAAAATCTCCTCAGATTTAGAGATCGGTTTACAAATGATCGCCGTTCCATTATGAGATACGACACTTTCTTCACTATACCGATTATCGATAACAGGCTTAAAAACTTTTACCTCCTGCTTGGCAAATGTTGCTCGTCTTACTCTTCGAATGAGCTCTTCAGATTTACCTGAAAACATGCTTCCGCAGATGATTTCAAGCCAACCACTTTGCTTCATAACATACATGAAACGGCCTCTCCCTTCCATTGAAAAGCGCAAGCGCCTTGATCAGACCCGACAGGCATAAAACGATTTGGAATAGAAGGCGTTCTTTGTCTTCAATTCCAAATTCACTTATGGACCTGAGGCAGTTACAAACGCGACGTCCTGTCGCTATAACTGCACTTGCACGTCCTGTGCTTCGGGTCTAGGTGCTGGAGCTAGACACCAGCACTAAGTACAAATTTTTATCCTTTGAATCAATTGACCAAATTCCTAGTATCAATATTTATCTATATGACATGCCTAAAGACAGACATGATTATTCCGCTTAAAAATCCTAACAATATATGTAGGATAACCAAATTCCCACCCAAAAAATGCAAAAGTAGGCGTGAAAAAACAGGCAAGAGCCAGTTGTCTTGCCTGTTGAGAAAATCCTTATTGTTGTTTAAGGCCGTATTTTTTGTTGAATTTATCTACACGTCCACCTGCATCTGCAAATTTTTGACGTCCAGTGTAGAATGGATGGCACTCAGAACAAACCTCAACTTTGATTTCGTTTAAAACAGAACCAGTTTCGAATTCGTTACCACAAGCGCATTTCACCATAACCTTATTAAAGTTTGGATGAATTCCTGTTTTCATTCTTTTCATCTCCTTCCGCCCTGAATCATTTCGAGACAGAGTTATATATCTAGGTAGGTCAACTCGTCCAATTGACGAACTAATATCCTAGAAAAGCACATGATGAAATTATAACAAGTGCCAGGTCTAAAATCAAGCTGAAGTTAAATATTACTAATAAGCTAAGTGTACATAGAGGAATAATCAGACAAGATTGTATGGAACTTTAATTGAAGAACTTTGGTCTTTTCTTAAACGCTGATTTTGTCCTTCATTGTCCTAATGAAAGACTTTCCTCGCTTTGCTACCTCTGATTTTGTCCTTCATTGTCCTGATGAAAGACTTTTCCCTCTTAGCTATCTTTCATTTTGTCCTTCAGAAAAACAACACTCTTATTTTCACTATCTAAATGCCCCTCATGAATGGATGAGGGGCAGAAAAACTTTATTCAACATTTACCGATTACGTAAACCTTTCATTTCCGCATCTAAGTTGCTAAAGAATTCTTCGTTTGATTTCGTTTGACGAAGCTTACGAAGGAACTTTTCAACGAAATCCGGTGAATCTGTCATGGACTTACGAATTGCCCACAGTTTTTCCAGATGATCTTTTGGAATAAGAAGCTCTTCTTTACGTGTTCCAGAACGGCGAATGTCAATGGCAGGGAAAATTCGTTTCTCTGCTAGTGAGCGGTCAAGATGCAGTTCCATGTTTCCTGTACCTTTAAACTCTTCGTAAATGACATCATCCATCCGTGAACCTGTATCAACTAATGCTGTTGCAAGAATGGTTAAGCTTCCACCTTCTTCAATATTACGCGCAGCACCAAAGAAGCGCTTAGGACGATGGAATGCAGCTGGATCAATACCACCTGATAGTGTACGACCACTTGGCGGAATAACAAGGTTATAGGCACGAGCTAAACGTGTGATGCTATCCATTAAGATGATAACATCTTTTTTATGTTCAACTAATCTCATGGCTCTTTCAAGGACAAGCTCTGCAACCTTAATGTGGTTCTCAGGAACTTCGTCGAATGTTGAGCTGACAACATCCCCGGCAACAGAACGTTCAATATCTGTTACTTCCTCAGGTCTTTCATCAATCAATAGGACGATGAGCTCTGCTTCTGGGTTGTTTGTCGTAATGCTGTTGGCAATTTCCTTTAATAGCATAGTTTTACCTGCTTTAGGAGGTGCCACAATAAGACCACGTTGTCCAAAGCCGACAGGGGCAATGAGGTCCATAATTCTTGTAGATAAATAGTTTGGTTTTGTCTCTAGAAAAATTTGTCTATCTGGATATAGAGGTGTTAGTGCTGGGAAGTGAACACGTTCCTTAGCTGTTTCTGGATCTTCCCCATTTACAGCTTCTACATGTAATAAACCGTAATAACGTTCGTTTTCTTTTGGAGGACGAACCTTACCTGAAACTTTATCACCATTCCGTAGATCGAAACGTCTAATTTGGGAAGCTGAAATATAGATATCCTCTGAGCTAGGTGAATAATTAATTGGTCTTAGGAAACCAAATCCTTCAGATTGGATAATTTCTAAGACACCTTCCATAAATAATAAATCCTCTTGCTCTGCATTTGCTTTTAAGATTGCAAAAATTAGTTCCTTTTTCGTTAGCTTGCTATAGTAGGAAACCTTGTATTGGCGGGCAAGCTCATATAATTCTTTCAGTTTCATATGTTCTAATGAAGAAATTGAAACCTGACTCATAAAAACACCACTCTTTTTCAATTTTCATAATTTTTTAACTTTCACCTATCAATGTTCAAACTCAATTCAAATTGAGAACTTGTCTAATAGTAAATACTATTTATTGCACTAATGAAGAGAAAAACTAGTTACGTTTTGGATAGAGAAGGAAATGAAGGTGAGCTTGAAGTAGTTTTTGTAGTATTCATTCAATGCAGCACTCTTTATTTTAACCCTATTTCAAAGATTTAATCAATGATTTTTGGAAAATATACATATCGTAAGAGGCAAAAATTGAAGAAACCATAAGAGAAATCAAGGATTATCCTTGATTTCTCTAAATTTATGAATTTTGCAGCTGTTCAATCTCTTTTTCCGTCATTTTTTCACGCCAGATGGTTGCGCCCAGTCCTGTTAGTTTTTCTTCTAGTTGACTATATCCGCGATCAATATGTTCTAAACCAGTGATCTCTGTGATTCCATCTGCCATTAAGCCTGCACATACTAACGCTGCACCGGCACGTAAGTCACTTGCCTTCACTTTTGCTCCTTGAAGCTTCGTTGGGCCGGATACGATAGCTGAGCGTCCTTCTACTTTTATGGTTGCTCCCATTCTTCTTAACTCATCGATATGTTTAAAGCGGGCAGAATAAATCGTATCTGTCACAACACTTGTTCCTGTTGCTTTTGTTAAAAACGATGTGAATGGTTGCTGAAGGTCCGTTGGAAAGCCCGGATAGACAAGTGTTTTGATATCAACAGCTTTTAATTCCTTTTGACCGCCAACAATGAGGATCTGGTCATTGCTTGTTTCGATATGCATACCCATTTCTCTAAGTTTGGCGATCAATGATTCGAGGTGCAATGGAATGACATTATCGATCATCACTTCTCTTCCCATCGCAGCACCGATAATCATATATGTTCCCGCTTCAATTCGATCCGGGATAATTGAATGACGACAACCGTGCAGCTTCTCGACACCATCAATGCGAATCACATCCGTACCCGCACCTTTTATTTTTGCTCCCATGCTTGAAAGCAGAGTAGCTACATCGATAATCTCAGGTTCCTTTGCCGCGTTCTCAATGATCGTTCTTCCCTTTGCCAAAACAGCAGCAAGCATGATATTAATTGTCGCTCCCACACTTACTACATCTAAATATATACGCGCGCCTTTAAGCTCATCTGCCCGTAGGTAGATAGCTCCTTGCTCATTTGTAATTTGTGCACCAAGTGCTTCAAACCCTTTAATATGTTGATCAATCGGACGGGGGCCTAAATGACAGCCGCCAGGAAGACCAATAACTGCCTTTTTGAATCGGCCAAGCATAGCTCCCATTAAATAATAGGAAGCTCTAAGCTTTTTCACTTTACCATTTGGTAAAGGCATTGAAATCATGGATGAAGGATCAACAATCATTTCATTGTTTTTCAGTTCTACCTTTCCGCCAATTTCTTCTAACAAGTCCCCTAAAATATTGACATCAGATATGTTTGGCAGTCCCTCAATTGTCACAGGAGATTCAGCGAGTATTGTCGCTGGAATGAGTGCCACTGCACTATTTTTTGCTCCACTAATTGAAACTGTACCGTTAAGTAAATCGCCGCCGGCAACTTTTAATTTTTCCATGTTAGTCTCCCTTCTAGGAAGTTGACTTTCCGGAAAGAACATCAAGGGCGAAGTTATTGCACACAGATAATACATGTGAAACCTTGTACTTAGCTTGAGTATCTAGCTCCAGCGCCTAGCCCCTCGAGCCAATTTAGAAATGAAGGCAAAGAACAACGCCTTCTTTTCTAAATCGTCTTATTTGCCTAGGGTGATCAAGGCGCTTCCGCTTTTCTCATTATGTATACGTTCACACGTCACGTCCATCATGTTTTCCGAATGAAACATTTTGTCAACATTAGTTCCGAATTTAGGATCAAGCTGTTTATTTATTTTATTGCCTTTAATTCATCTGTAAATACATAAGATTTATACTTATGTGTTAATTTCAGTAAAATGAATCATACCATCCTCCTATTATTAAACCATCTATTAGGCTGGACAACAATGTTTTAGGATAGATAATCTTTTAAAAAAAGAGTTAAATTATATGCTATGAGTTTTAGAAGATTCAAAAAGCCATTATTTGCGGATGTTATATATGAAGATTCAGCAGGACTAAAATTGAAAACGGACAAGCAAAGGCGAGTCCGTTCAACTATTATTCTATCAAGATTAGTCATCCAGGTAAAGGATTAGAAGGATTCAATGACAGATGTTAGCGCTTTCTTAATTTTCAGAATATAACCGCCTTTCTATTAAAGGCGGTTATATCATTGTTTCGTTCAGGATTAAGCTTTATTAGAAGAACCAAATTCACGCATTTTTCCGATAACAGTTTCTTTAATCGCGTCACGAGCTGGTCCTAAATATTTACGTGGATCATACTCATCTGGTTTAGCAGCTAACACTTCACGAACTGTTTTTGCAGAAGCAATTTGGTTCTCAGTGTTAACATTGATTTTAGCTGTTCCGAAAGAAATAGCTTTTTGGATATCTGTTGTTGGGATACCAGTACCACCGTGAAGTACTAATGGCATGTTTGTAAGACCAGCAATTTCTTCCATTTCTTTGTATCCTAAGTTAGGCTCACCTTTGTAAGGTCCGTGAACAGAACCAAGAGCTGGTGCTAGGCAATCAATACCAGTGCGTTTAACAAGTTCAGCACATTCTTGTGGATCAGCGTAGATTACGCCTTCTGCAACAACGTCATCTTCTTGTCCGCCAACAGTTCCAAGCTCAGCTTCAACTGATACACCTTTTGAATGAGCATATTCTACAACTTTAGAAGTTGTCGCAACATTCTCTTCAAATGGGTCATGTGAAGCATCAATCATAACAGATGTAAATCCAGCATCAATTGCTTCTTTACATTTGTCAAAGCTTGAACCATGATCAAGGTGAATCGCTACTGGTACAGTGATGTTGTAGTCTTCAAGAAGACCTTCCACCATTTTTACAACTGTTTTGAATCCACCGATGTAACGTCCAGCACCTTCTGATACACCAAGAATAACTGGTGAATTCTCTTCTTGAGCTGCTTGAAGAATTGCTTGAGTGAACTCAAGGTTGTTGATGTTAAATTGACCTACCGCATATCCTTCATCTTTTGCTTTGTTAAGCATTTCTGTCATTGAAACTAAAGGCATTTCGAAAATCCTCCTAATAGACCTTATTTTCTATACAGAAAAGTATATCATACCTAGCATGACCAAATAATTCCCTTATATGTAAACTTCGCATGATCACTTTTCACATCTTATAGCATACCAATATCTTCACAAAACGGCAACAATTCGACATATATTTGGGTAATATAATGTTACAGGGTTTGACAAAATCATACCCCTTTCACTTACAATAAACTCTTTACCTATTAGGGTTTCCCGAGTGTTTTCTCTTATTAGTTTGCTTTAAGTGGTAAATATTTCTTCACTGCATCTCGGATCTCATCGATATCAAACGGCTTGGCAAAATGCGTAAGAGCTCCCAGATCCTTTGCCTCCTGAATCATATCAAGCTCACCATAAGCTGTCATAATAATCACACGGATATCCTGATCTACAACCTTCATTCGTTTTAGAATTTCAATACCGTCCATTCCAGGTATTTTCATATCAAGCAACACTAAATCCGGAGAGTGATTTTCTACGATCTCCAGCGCTTGAAACCCATTAGCAGCTTGAAATGTTTGATACCCTTCTTTATGAAATACCTCATTTAATAAAATACGAATTCCATACTGATCATCAACGATTAATATTTTTTCTTTTAGCATCCTGCATACACCTCTTATAATTTTTATAGTCATTAGAAAAAAGGAAAACCTTCCGCCCATGTATCACTTCATCAATTATAACGAAGGGTCAATTACTCACCCACCTGCGCTAATCTACATAATTAATTCGTCTCAAACATTTATTTCCCTTCATGATTTCCTATTCTTTTATCGACAATTTCTGAACGTTTTGTTTTACTCATATTTAAGTTACCATAAAAAGCTATATTTCGATAACGCCTGACTTTCTTCTCTATTCTTTTATCGATATAATATACGATACAGGAGAAAGGAGATTGTCTCTTATGATGAAAATATTTACAACACAATTAACAGGACATTTCAACCGAATCTTAGATCAAGAGGAATTTTCTATAGAGGATAGTGCCAGGCTATTGGCACAGGCGCTAATGGGTGAAGGAACTTTATATATTTATGGACACAAGGAGTTACAAGCAATAGTGACAGAAGCACAGAACAGTAGTGAGCCCCTGCTTCGAACTGAGGCACTTATTGATGGAAATGGTAAATTGAAAGAACTGTCTCAGGCAGATCGAGTCCTCCTCTTTTCATACCATTCAACAGATTCTGATACCATTTCACTTGCAAAACAGTTAGCAGATATGGGAATTCCAACTGTCGGGGTATCTGCCATTGTTAAAGGAGAAGCGGCAGGCTTAGAGGCTGTAACAGATTTTCATATTGATACGAAATTACGTCAAGCTTTAATTCCTGGTGATGATGGTCAAAGATACGGCTATCCAGCACTAATGACAGCTTTATATGTGTATTATTCTCTAAAGTTTACTATCAATGAGATTTTAAGTGAATATACTGAGGAATATTAAGTTATTTCCTTTTAAACCAAGAATAACCCTGTTCAAATTGCTGGACAGGGTTACCCTATTGTCTTCTGTATTTACTTGGATGATAAGTGTTTTACATAAATAGCTTGGGAAGTATTGATCGTTTTGCAGCCTTCTAAATCTTCTTCATGCAGCAATCCTAGTTGGATGGCTGCTCTTATTTTCTCTTCATCCGGCTTTTTTTCAATAAGATCGAGTAAATGTAACTCTTCAAGTTTTTTAACGGTCTGCTGTTGTTTAAATTTCACTGTATTTCTTATTTGTCTTTGCAGCTTGTATTCCCTCAGGACCATTTCTCCTTTAACGTTTTCCCCCACTGACAAATCAAAATATTCATTAAAGGCTCTCTTCAATTCATCAATTTCTGATTCTACTTCTTTTTTCTTATATTGAAGTTCAAGAAAATGAGCAAGCATCTCTCTTGTGATGACCGTGTCAATCGCCAACCATATCCCCTCATTTCACAGATGATAATTCATCATATTGTGAAATGAGGGGATATATTCACAAATGAACAAATGCTCCCACTTTATTCTTTCCCGCAAATAGGAGTGAGATCTATTTTTTCCAGATCATCAAAAGCCCAAGCACCTGATCAGCCTCGGTCAAATAAGACGTAATAGAAGACTTCCCTTGTCTCCAATTCATTTGTGGCTAGGCGCTGACAGTCGAGAACGGCCAATCTGTGCTTCAAAATAAATCCCCCTTGTTTGATGTGGGATTTCCACGGAAATCGGTTTCTTAAATAAAAAAATTCAGAAACCTTTTTTTCACACAGTTAAAACACCCTTTGTAAAGGCTAACAAAAAATTCAGTATACTATAGACCTTTTTAATAGAAAGCAATATAGTTTAAGTATTCTAACAATTCATTCTAAACTCTAAATTTCTTTACCAGCTCCTGAAGTGCTAATGCCTTTTGACTTAATTCTTCTGATGACAAAGTAACTTTCGTCATAATCGCATTTTGTTCTTCAACTGATGCCGCCACTTCTTCTGTATTTCCTGCTGAAAAAACAGATATGTTTGCGATTTCCTCGATTAAACTCACCATACTTTGCGTGCTAGCATTTACTTGCTCCACAATAGCTGATACTTCCTGTGATTGTGATGCAACATCAGCTACCATTTCAACAATATTCTCAAAGGAATTCCCCGTTTTATTGACCATTATAATTCCTTCATTAACAGCATTGATTCCATCTGTCATTGACTTTAGTGCATTTTCAACTTCTGTTTGCATTTCAAAGATTACTTTTTTAATTTCCTCAGCCGCTTGACCTGATTGCTCCGCAAGCTTTCTGACTTCATCGGCTACAACTGCAAATCCTTTACCATGCTCGCCAGCTCTTGCTGCTTCAATAGCTGCATTTAGAGCTAGTAAATTGGTTTGATCAGCCACATTTGTTATTAAAGAAAGGATCTTGCCGATTTGGCTTGATTTGTTGCCTAATGAATTCATGACAGAAGAGGTGTGTTGGACTTTATGTTGCACTTCATTCATTTGAATAACTGTTTGCGAAACAATTCCTTGACCAGTTGTTGCTTTCTCGTTTGTTGCTAATGTTAGGTCTGAAACAGATTGTATCGAACGTGCCGCTTGTGTCATTCCTTTTGAAATCTCTTGTATCACATTATTTGCTTCTGAGGCACGTGATACTTGGTTTTCTGCACCGCCTGCAACCTCTTTAATCGCAGTTGAGATAGAATCATTTCCTGTTTGTGTTTGCTCTGCACTGACTGCGAGATCTTCTGACGTTGTTGCCACCTGCTCAGAATTTTTCATCACTTCTACGATCAATTGCTTTAAGTTGTCTGTCATAGTGTTAAAATCCGTTGCTAGTTTACCAATCTCATCCCTATTTTTAATAGAAATTGGCTCTATCATTAAGTTCCCTTGAGCTACCTGCTTCACACTCATTGACATCGCTGACAATGGTCGAGATATGCTTCTTGATAGAAGGAGCCCCATAATGATTGAGATGACTAAAGCAACCACAATTAAAATAGCTATAGTGGATAATACATTTGTTGTTACATGATGTCTCTCTTCCGCAGCTTTCTTTGCCTTTGCTTGATTAAACTCGACTAGCTTTTGTAGATAGCCTTCAACCGTTTCAATCTGTTGTCGCGATTGTTTAATCATTTCACTAGCTTCATCGTCTTGATTGGCTCTTGATAGTACAAGAACTTCCTCGTGAACAAGAAGGTATTTATCCCATTCTGCTTGAAATTCGTTATAAATGGTTTCCTCTTCTTTAGTTGAGATCGTTTTCTCAAACTGTTCAAACAACTCGTCTAACCTATTAAAAATCGTATTAAAGCGGCCATCAAATTGTTTCAATTCTCCGAGTGTTTCGGCACTAGCATAAAACAGTTGAAATGCAGTAACCTGTTCAACGAGATACCTCATTTCCCCTAGCCTCTCAACTGATGGAAGCCACACATCCTCAACTTCAATTGATTTCTTATTCATCGTATTTAATCCATTAAGAGTCGAAACGCTAAGAACGGCAATTAAAATAAAAATGATAGCAAATACAGTGAAAATCTTCCTTCCAACAGGTAGCTTTAAGGGTAATTTAACAGCATTTTGATGATTGCTAGTATTTCTAAGCTTCTTCATATATTTATGTAAGGGCTTTCTCAATATAGATCCCCCATCCCACAGCCATATTATACTGGCTTTTTATCTTATCTATTTTTTCTTTTATTATGATGATAAAAATCCCCTTTCGGAATCGAAACCGGTTTCCGAAAGGGGTGAATTTCTTAATAAAACATATCAAACCAACCATTTTTAATTGTTTGCTTGTACCAATAGTAGCTATCTTTCTTTGTTCTTTCTAATGTATTGAAATCAACATGAATAATTCCAAAGCGCTTATCATAGCCTTCTGCCCATTCAAAGTTATCAAGCAACGACCAAGTTAAATAACCTTTAATATTTACACCACTATCCATTGCTCGTTTTAATGATGTTAAATGTTGTTTCAAGTAGTCAATACGTCTTTGGTCCTTTACTCGGCCATTTTCTACTCCATCATTGTAACATGCACCGTTTTCAGTGATGTAAATCGGCACTGAACCGTATTGCTCGTTTAATTTAGTTAACACTTTATAGAAGCCTTCAGGGTAGATATTCCAATCAAAGTCTGTTTTTTCATAGCCGATATCAACTTTTTCAGCGTCTAGTAAACCATCATTTTCTTTGTATCTAGTTACACTTCCTGTATAGTAGTTGATTCCAACAAAATCGATTTTTTGGTTTATTATGTCCATATCGCCTTCTTGAATTGGAACTGTTACATCTATTTTCTCAAACCATTCCACCATAAATTGTGGATAGCTACCTTTGAATACAGGATCAAAGAACCATTCAATGAACCAACCATTCGCTCTATTACAAGCATCAATATCTTCTTGTTTATTGCTAAATGGTTCATTCCATTCAGTGTTGGGTGCATAACCAATTTCACCTTCATAATTTCCATCTCTAAAACGGGTTACTGCTTGACCATGTGCAAGAAGCAAGTGATGAGATATAGTTGTTGCAAGTTGTAAATTTTTATATCCCGGTGCATGAATACCTATAAAGTTTGATAAAAAGGAAACACACCAAGGTTCATTAATTGTTATCCATTTTTTTATCTTTCCATTAAACTCTTTGAACATTAACTCTGAATAATTAGCAAATGCTTCAACTACTTCTCGATTTTCCCAACCGCCCCTGTCTTGAAGAGCTTGTGGTAGATCCCAATGATATAGTGTACACATAGGCTCAATTCCATTAGCTAATAACTCATCAACAAAATCATGGTAATATTGAAGTCCCTTTTGGTTCACTTCACCTGATCCTGTGGGAAAAATACGTGGCCACGAAACAGAAAAACGATACGTATCAATTCCAAGTTCTTTCATTAATGCAATATCTTCCTTGTAACGATGGTAGCTATCACAAGCTACGTCTCCGTTATCACCATTTAATACTTTTCCAGGGGTGTTAGCAAAGGTATCCCAAATTGAAAGGCCTCTCCCATCCTTTGTAGATGCACCTTCGATTTGATAAGCTGCTGTTGCTGCTCCCCATTTCATATCTTCTGGAAATTCTATGATTGCCATTTGAGTTACCTCCACTAAATCATTTCTATATTTGTCCACAAGATTCTCTAACAATTAGTTCGGAATCGATAAATAGAGGTTTAAGTTGTGATTTTCCGTTTATTAAATCATCTAGCATATACGCAGCCAACTTCCCTAGTCGGTCTTTATCCTGTCTTACGGTTGTTAATTTTGGACAGCTATAACGGCAAGCATCAATGTCATCACACCCAATTACCGAGATATCTTGTGGAACATTTAAACCTTTTTCCTTAATTGCGTCTATAGCACCAAGTGCCATTAAATCAGAAGCTGCATAGATCGCACGAGGATATGGCTTTGTTTCTAAAATCTTCTTCATCGCATTATATCCACTTTCTTCGTGGAAATCTCCGTATTGCACCCAATTCGGATTAATCTCAAGTCCAAGCTGCTGCATCGTTTCTCTATATCCTTTTTCACGAAAAGATGTAATAGCAGCTCCTATATTTCCACCGATAAACCCAATATCACGCATTCCTTGTAAATAAAAATGTTGTATCACTTTTCTTGATAAATTCACATTGTCACTCATAACAAAGCTTGCTTTTGGGCCATTCAACTGAATATCGATTCCCATACAAGGAATCTCCTCTCTTACTAACTCATAAATGGCATCTTCTACTTCTTCACCAGAGATAATAATGCATCCATCAACGTGAAAGTGTCTACATCTAGCGATATAACTACCATTATCTTTGAAAAATTGTTCATTAGAAAACATAATGATATCGTAGCCTAATTGGCCAATTGTTTTTTTAAATGAGGTCACAACCTCATTAAAGTATGGATGGGTAAAGTCAACATTCACTTTTCCCGCATAGATTAACCCAATTAAATTGGATTTTTTTGTAGCTAATACTTTAGCGGAAAAGGTAGGTTGGTAACCTGTTTCCTTTATTATGTCCATTACCTTCTTCTTCGTCTTTTCACTAATTCCACCATAATTATTTATAATCTTTGATACGGTACCAGGTGAAACTCCAGCCTTTTGTGCAATATCTTTAATCGTTAAGTTCATAATTTGTCCCTCTATTGCCTTCTAAGATTCAAATGGTTTTACCTAAGTTAAGATTACTATTATTTACTGCATAATTCAATTTCATAAAAGGCAAATATATAGCAGGAACCCTTACTTAACAGCGCCGTCTGTAATGCTTGAAATAAACAGTTTATTAAATAGTAAGAATATAACTATTAAAGGTACTGTTGCCCAAAAGACTCCAGATAGGATCATCCCAAAGTCAACTTTAAACGTATTACTTAATGTTGCTAAAGCAACCTGAATTGTGTACATTTCTGGATCTCTCAGAATCGTGAATTGCCACAGGAATTCTCCCCACACAGCTGTAAATACAATAATTCCCAATGTTGCGAAGGCAGGTAGTATAATTGGCAAGACAATGCTTCGATAAATCCTAAAGTTTGAACACCCATCAAGCTTTGCCGCTTCTAATAATTCATCAGGTACAGAACCGTTGACATACTGTCTCATCAAGAAAATCCCAAGTGGATTCAAGAAGAACAATATCGCCACCCCTTGAAGTGTATCTAACAATCCCGCTTTGGAAATCATATAAAATTGTGGAATTAAACCTAACTGAGGCGGAATAACCATTGTTAATAAAATTCCTAAAAAGAAGATATTTTTTCCCGGAAACCTAAACTTTGCAAATGCAAACCCTGCAAGAGAACTAATTAGGAGTACTACGAGTGTTACTGAAGTACATAGAATAATTGTATTTAACATCGCCTTAAAGAAGTCAATTTGCCCAAGTACCTTCTGAAAGTTTTCAACTAGCAAATTCCCAGGTGTTATAGTAGGTGGAATCGAGTTGTAGGCAGCACTTGGTCGTGTAGCCATAACAAACATCCAATAAAATGGGAATAATGAGAGTAACGATGCTAATGACAGAAACAAATAGATAGCGATTCTTCCTAAAGAAAACTTTTTTGTTCCAGCTACATTACCCATCAGTTTTCTCCTTTCTTTCTACCAAAACCAGATGTTGCAAGTGTATTAATGGCAGAGCAGATAATAATAATAAATAACAAGATAACAGCTGTAGCAGATGCTGTTCCAAAAGATTGTAATCTAAATGCATCACGGTATAAGTACATAACAACTGTCATCGCTTCGTCACGAGTGAAAGCCCCTGTACCTAAGAAAATCGTTGGTTCAGCAAAAAGCTGTAGTGCACCAACAGTTGAGAAGAACACAGTTAATACAATAAATGGTTTCAACATCGGCATTGTAATATAGATAAGCTGCTGGAATTTACTAGCTCCATCTATCGTTGCCGCTTCATATAAATCATTTGAAATAGATTGTAATCCTGCTAAATATATGATTGTGTTGTATCCAATCCATCTCCAGAAAACCATTATTGAGATTGCAATCTTCGTACCCCACTCAGAAGTAGCCCAGTTTACAGGATCAAATCCAAATACTCCTAATATATAGTTAGCCAGTGAAGATTCATGATTACTAAATAACACACTAAAGATAAGTGCTACTGCAACCATTGACGTAATATACGGCATGAAGATTGTGACTCGAAAGAAATTCTTAAAACGTAGAAAGGTTAAATTTAATAAGAAAGCAATGATTATTCCCACAATTAGTTGTGGTGCTGTACCCATTAATCCAATAATGACGGTGTTGTACAGAGATTTCCAAAATAGAGGGTCTTCTAAGACAACAAAAAAGTTCCTTAAACCGACAAATTCCATTGACCCTAATCCATTCCACTTTTGAAAAGCTAAAAAGATACTAAATAGTGACGGATATAAACCAATTACAGCAAAGATAAGAAAGAAAGGAGCAATATATAAGTAACCCGAAATCATATCCTTCTTTTCTTCTGATAAAAATCTTTTATTTTTGAGAGTACTCTCGTTTGAAGAAGCCATTTTCACTCCCCGTTTCTTTGTAAGAATTAGATATGGCCTTTAAGAACCATATCTAATTCTATATTCATTATTATCGAGCAATTAAATCTTTTGCATCTTTGACAGCAGCTTTCCATTCTTTTTCTGGATCTCCACCGTTTTGTACGTTACTTAATGCATCAAGTACACGTTGGTGAATTGGGAAGAACTTTTCACCTCTGTATGCAACACCGTTAATATCTTTTGCAGCTTTTGCAAATACTTCAGCAGTTACTTGACCACCAAAGAATTGATCTTCATTTGCAGTGAATTCTTCCATATCATACACAGAAGGCGCAGATGGGAATAATCCATGTGATTGTGATGACTTTAATTGATTTTCAGGTGATACTAACCATTCGATGAAATCATATGCCTCTTGTGCATTCTCAGTTTCAGATGGAATGGAGATGAAAGATCCACCCCAGTTAGCAGCAAATTCCGTTGGTAATGTTGCAACTCTAAACTTACCCGTAGCGTCTGGAGCATTTTCTTCAAGGTATCCTTTTAACCAACCTGCTCCTAATTCAGCTGCGAAATCTCCAGTGTTAACTGCACTAGCCCATTCAGGAGACCACATAGTATATTTACCAACAATACCAGCTTCGTGTAATTCTACTGCATAATCATATGCTTTTTTAACTGTGCTACCTTCTTTATCAAGAATCAATTCTCCATCTGGATTTAAGTATGTTTCAGTAGCAGGGTCCATAAGGGCTCTGTATGCCATTTCAATACTATCTACGAAAGGTTTACCCGTTTTTTCAGTCAATTTAATACCAGCTTCTTTGAATGCTTCTGGACTAGAAATTAATGCTTCAACTTCAGCAGGATCAGTTGGTAGTCCTGCTTCTTCAAATAAATCTGTACGGTAGTATAATGCTTTGGGACCAATATCTGTTGGGAGACCAATTAGAAAGTCACCATCAACATTTTCAGCCGTGTCCCATTTCCATTCTAGGTATTGATCTTGTACATCTTTTGCACCAAGATCATATAAGTTATTGAAACGATCTTGTGCTGCTTTGAATCGATCTAGTTGGTCAACCTCCAGCATAGCGATATCCGGTGCACCGCTACCTGCTGATAGAGCTGTGAATAATGCATCATGATGTTCTGCTGTTTCAGAAGACTTGAACTTAATTGTTACGTTAGGATTTAGTTCTTCATATTCTTTCACTAAATCTTCGTATCCTGTAGCTCCAAATGCCCAGAAATTAAGTTCTACTTTCTCATTTCCACTTCCACCTTCTGAAGAAGATTTTTCTTTATCCCCACCGCTACATGCAGCTAGTGAAAATGCCAAAACTAAAGACAAACCAGTTGCTAACCACTTTTTCTTGCTTTTCATTCAATTTCCCCCTTAAACCCTGTTTTATAACTATCTCCACAACGAAACCGTTTTCGTTATTATCGAAAATAAAAAGCGGTTTTATTCGTGGAAACCGTTTTCAGTTATGATTATATAATCATAGAATAGGAAAATCAACCCTTTTTATCTGAAAATTTGACAATTTTTATAAACCGGTTTCCTAAACCTGAATTTATACTAGATTAAGTAAAGCTTAATTACTTTTTAAGTTTATCGTGATGGACGGTATCGAAGAATATTTCAAGGTCAATGTCGGCTACCCAATCATTCCCGCCCTTTAGAAATTCCAGGCTTTTTATAATTGCCATCTCACAACTTCTTTTTGGTCTGAAACCGTAACTGAATTCGCTGAACTGTTCTTCGAATATCGGACTGAGAACTTGATGAATGGCTTGTTGAACGACTCTACCCACTACTGTTGGTATTTCCAATTTGCTCACCTTTCCCGAGCTAGGTCAGTCTCCTCAGGAATGAATTTCCACCATTTGGGATTTTCATTCGTTTCCTTCAACCAGTCGTTTCACCAAAATGACGTCTCTGTCAGAAAAGAAAATAAGAGTGATAATTAACTTATCACTCTGTGACTGCCCGTCACACAAAAAGCAACTCCCAAGGGAATTGCTTTTTATTTGGATGAAATTAGATCTGCGACGAGGATATAGCGCTCTGGTGATGCGCCGATAAAATCAAACGGATAGCATGTAGAAACAGTTAGTGTTGCTCTTGGTTTCGGAACAATGACTGTTCGGTCATCCTTGTCAACAATACGTACCTTCTTCACTTTATACGTAAATTCTCCTGCGGATGTTTTAACAACTAATAGATCACCTTTTCCAACTTCACCAAGCTTACGAAACACTGTATCGCGATGCCCTGATAGGACGGAATTATCTTTTTCACCAGGCAGAACACTACCTGCGAAATGACCAACTCCTTTTTCCAATTCTTCTTCAGCTGTTCCGTGATAGATTGGAAGCTTTGCCTCTAATTTTGGAATAATAAGCTCCCCAATATTTTCTCCCTTTTCAGGAGGTTTCAGGTAAAGAGGTTTCTGCTCTTGCTCTTTATTTTGTTCCTCCTCATTAGTTTCAATCAAATCTGATATTATTTTATTGTTCTCGGCATTAACTTGACCTGTTTTAAAAAGAAGATAGCCTTTTAAAAAAGTATAAGCATTTGTACTTCCAAACCACAATCCAAACAAAACGAACGAAACAGATATAGAAAGAAGAAGCAAACGTTTTGGGCGTTTGCTCCGCTTGCTTTTTCTACTTCTTGTCCTTCTCATTTAAGAAATCCCTTTAGCTTTTACACGTCGGAATATCCCCAAACCAACTACAACAAGTGCAAGTCCAACTATAGCATTTCCAGCATGGTCGGAAGCTGTCTTTGGCAGCTTGCCTCCTTTGACTGTTTTAACAGATGGTTTCACCGTTTCTGGTCCTTTAGATACGTTTTGATTCTCTGTTACAATTTCCTCTGCTTGCTTAATGTCTTTTCCTGTTTCCTTAATTAATTCGGAGCCAAACATGTCGGCTGTTAACAGTATATCAGCAAGAAACTCGCCTTGTTTGTTATATAATTCAATTAACAGATCATAACCGTTTGTTGTATCCATTGTCATCAAAGTTTCAAATGACACGGCTTGTTTTTCACCGTCTTTAACAAGATAATACTTTGTTTCAATTTGGAAAAGATCAAGCATGTCACTAAAAATATCAAAAAGCTCTGCGATTTGTTCAGCTGATAGTTCTTCAGCAGATTCAAAATCTTCAAACGCCACCATTCTATCGCTAAGCTCGATCAGTTTTTCTAAAAAAGCAGGATCTTCAAAATCGAGCGTTTCAAGATGAGCAAACAGTTTCTCAACTTCCTCATCCGTCAGACCAATCTCTGTAAAAAGTCCATAAATTTCGTCTAAATACTCGTCACCGTTTACATAAAAGTCAACAGCCAACTCTAGATCTTCAATATATTCATAATTTTCAATAGAATCTTCATTTTCATTTAAAAACTTTTCAAGATCCTCTTTTGAGTCAAAACCATAATCGTCAAGAAGAATCTGAAGGTTTTCTTCATCAATCGGAGTTCCTTCCATGCCATTTAAATAAAAATCAACATATTCAAGAAGTTCCTCTTCAAATATAATATAGGTTCCATCTAATACATCCTGCCCTTCTTCAATATCACCATATTCGACAAGAAGCTCATTTAACTCATCACGAGTCAGTTCAAATCTCTCTAGTACAGGTTGAATAGATTCTTCCGTAAGAGGGGTTCCAAGCTCATCAATAGACTCAAAATCTATTAAATACCAATCTTTGCTTTCAATATAAATGATATATTCTTGCTTGTCCCAACCAATATCCTTTAAGAACTTTTCAAATTCAGGTTCGTTTGACTCAATAGCAAAAGTTGAAACAGGCAAAAGTCCAAGTCCAAGTAAAACCCCCAAAAGAACCGATAGTAAACGTTTCATTCCCTTTCCCCCTAAGATTATTTATATAATATCTAGAATATTATAATTCTAAAGGTCTTATTTAGATAGAGGATTTTATGTCGATTTTTAGAAAAATTTTAATAATTTGTAAATCAACAAGAAGTCATTAGAAAAACACGACTTACCGCCAAGAATGGCGGGAGCCGATGTCTTTCTTATACTTTAATCATTTAAAGTTAAATATTATTAAATATGTAAAAAATAAAGGGTGGAACATATTAATCAATCTAATATGTCCCACCCTTTTCCTTCTTGTTCAATATACACGCCAGTTCGCTGTACAGAAAAAATCTCTAGTCATTCTTCAATTTTCTTAGAACTATCAACAGTTTTTAACCAACCTATCGGACTCAGGTTAACTTTATTTGCCCCTGCATAGTTTTCAAGTGTTGCCACAACACTATTTAATGGAAGCACATTATACGTATAAGGTAACTCCTCGTTAAATGGATATTCGAAGGTGAAGGGATCAGAAGGCGGATTCTCTTTACTCATATTTTCACTTCCAACAATATGTGATGACCATGCCCAATTTCCAATCGTTGATTTGTCATACCATGTAAATCCTTTATTGAATAGATTTTCACCATTATTGTCCCAGCTGCTACCTGTATAAGTCCCATATTTATTTGTTATGTGGGAATTAACTATTAAATTTCTGTTATAAGCGCTTTGAAATAGCTCAGCCCATTGTTCATCCATGTTTGTAGTATCTAATCCTTGAATTTCAGCACCTGTAATTGGCTCGTTAATCCCATAGAATACACAGGTATCTGCTGCAATAGAAGCTCCATTTCTTGCATTAAGTGCTCGTGACAGAGTATCAGTCCCGTATTCAGCAATAGCACTTACATTCTCCAATACATCATAGTGAGTTGAGTTATCAAGGTAACAGTTGTACATATGACCAGTACCTTGGCGGATCATGGGTATTCTCTGCCCAATATTGGTATAACGGTTATATGCTAGTGTTAACCGAATTCTTTGGTTGCCATCCTTTATCTCTGTACCACTGCCACTCACATAATTCACATAGTCTTTATCTCCAGAACCATTTAAGTGCACCTTGCTGTGGTAGGCGGCATACGCCATGATCTGTTCTTTGGTCGCACCGCCATTGCGCATTTTATAGTAGACACTATCAGAATTGAGCTCATTTGCGGCATATTTTCCTTCCATAAACTGAATCGATTGATAAATATCACTATCTTCTGGTGGATTTTCATTTGCAGGTAATCCGAACTCAGACCAAGAGATGGTAATATTTGAACCACCATTCTCAGTGTCAATCAATCCATCTGCTGCAATAGTGAATTTACAATGGTCAATCCAAACATTATTCGCCCCATTTATTTTAATAAATGTCCAGCCAACTTCCTTATGTTTTCCAGTGTCATCCCATTGCCACATTCCATCAAAATTTAAATTCCTTATCACAATATCATTCGTTGATCTTTGAAGTTTAAATTCTGCACTTCTAATTGTTTTACCTTTTTTTGAAAAAATCGTTAACCCATCTACATTATTTATGTCTAGTTGAGAAACACCTGATGCAGCTAACTTCGGATTTGTAAATCCGTTCATAGGATCCCGATATTTTCTTATAAACCGGTATTTTTTAGCTTCTTCTGAACTTAAATTTAATGATTTCCATCCCAGGTTTAGATTTTTCGCTACTTCAATGACTTTCACACTTCCCTTTTCAGCATCCAAAATCGCCTGCAAAAACTCTCTTTCAGTTTTAACCTGCCGATAATAAGTAGTATCCATGTAGTGGCTTCGGTCATTTACCCCTAATGATGCGTAACCAGTTACTGAAAGATAACTATTGTCGTAGTCTTTAACATTTCTTGTTGTATTTGGTATAGAATCAATTTCTGCTGCATGCCCTAATGTATTTACCCCAAATAGGAACGATGACGCAATAAATGATATTATCACCAGCCAGATTATTCCGCTTTTAAATTTCAAACGATTCCCTCCCTCAAATAGTATTTATATATGCTTTCTACTATAATCAATCGTCATCTCTTTTCCTTATAACATCACCTCCTTAAAATAACTAAAAAGACTTCAGGTGGTAATACAATAAAAGATTACCCCCCCCTCATGAAAGCGCTCATATTTTATGAAATGACGAGAATACTTTTAATAGGAATGATATACAAGATGCTTTTCAAGATATATAATCAGTTTCTTAGAAATAAGTAAAAAGACTTACTCTGTACTAGAATAGGAAACGAAATGAGCATGTTTCATGAGAATGATTATGTCTATTTATTTAATCCATGAAAGCTGTAGATAGCCTTAAATTCCAGCAATCTCCTCGACTATATTTTCTCAGACTAAAAAAGATCAGCCCATGATGAGCTGACCTTATTTTTTACTAGATTCCCTTATAATGAGTTCCGTATCAATAAAAACAGGTTTTAAGTCTATTTTACCGTGAATTAAATCATGTAACATATGAGCAGCAAGCTTTCCTAATTGTTCTTTATTTTGCTTAACTGTTGAAAGCTTTGGACTACTGTAACGACATGCATCGATGTCATCACATCCAATAACTGATATATCTTCAGGTACACGCAATCCTTTTTCTTTAATCGCCGCAATCGCTCCAAAAGCCATTAAATCAGAAGCCGCAAAAACTGCTTTCGGATATGTCGTGTCTTCAAGCATCTTGTTCATTGCAACATAGCCACTCTCTTCTTTAAAATCACCGTATTGAAACCATTTTGGAGTGATTTGAATCCCTAGTTGATCCATGGCATCTTTAAATCCTTTTTCACGCAGCTCGGTAATGAGATAATGCTCTCTTCCCCCGATAAAACCAAGTTCACGAATTCCTTGTCCGTAAAAGTGTTGAACAACCTTTCTGGCAAGGTTTACATTATCACTCATAACATAGCTTGCTTTAGATCCTTGTAGCTCTAAGTCAATCCCAAGACTTGGGATACCTTCCCTAACAAGCTCATAAATATCATCCTCGATATCTTCCCCAGAGATAATGACACAACCATCTACATGAAAGTGTCGACATCTCGCTAGATAACTTCCATGATCTATGGATATTTGTTCATTTGAAAACATGATAATGTCGTAGCCCAATAATCCAATCGCTTTTTTAAAGGATGTGACGACTTCATTAAAAAAAGGATGAGTGAAATCCACATTTACTTTTCCTGCATGTATAAGCCCGATTAAATTGGATTTTTTCGTCGCTAAGGCTTTAGCAAAAAAGGTGGGCTGATACCCGGTCTCTTTGATAATGTCCATGACTTTTTTTCTTGTGTTTTCACTAATGCCACTGTAGTTATTGATGATTTTCGAAACAGTACCCGGAGAAACTCCGGCCATTTCAGCAATATCTTTTATCGTTAGATTCATCGCATTCCCTCTATTATGATCTTTCGGCCACTTTCATATATTTGTTGTTTTTAATAAAGTTGAAAAATTAGTTCACTAGCTACCTAAACATTACTATGAATTATTGTATTATTCAATCCGTTTTTAAAGCCCTTACAGTAATAATATATAGCGATATTATTCTTCTATAAATCTTTTTAGAATCTTCCACTCGATTCAACATATTTTTTAATTTATTCCTTGCTAAAACAACTATTCTAAAGAAATTAAATATATGAACTCATTTTTCAATAGAAGCTCAAAAATAAAAAAACTACCCTTGTCCCACTGATTAATAGTAGGTACGAGGGTAGTTTTTATATGACTTATCATTTTTCTGCTGCTGTTAATGATGCTTGAACAAAGTCACGGAATAATGGTTGTGGTTTTGTTGGTCTTGATGTGAATTCCGGGTGGAATTGGGATGCCACGAACCATGGGTGATCTTTAAGTTCTACGATTTCCACTAAGCGGCCATCAGGAGTTGTTCCTGAGAAAACAAAGCCTGCGTCTTCCATTGCTTGGCGGTATTCGTTGTTAAATTCATAACGGTGACGATGACGCTCATAGATTACTTCATCCTGATATGCTTCAAATGCACGTGTACCTTCTTGAAGCTTACTTGGAGATAAACCAAGACGTAATGTTCCGCCTAAATCTTCAATATCCTTTTGTTCAGGTAAAAGATCGATAACAGGGTATTTGGTGTTTGGATCAATTTCAGATGAGTTTGCACCTTCCAACCCTAGTACATTACGTGCATACTCGATTGATGCAACCTGCATACCTAAGCAAATGCCTAAGAACGGCACTTTGTTTTCACGAGCATATGTTGTAGCAAGGATTTTTCCTTCTACTCCACGATCACCAAACCCGCCAGGTACTAAGATACCATCAACATCTGATAATTCATCTTTCACTGTTTCCTGTGTTAAACTTTCAGCATTTACCCATTTGATTTCAATATCAGAATCGAATGCATAGCCCGCATGGCGTAATGCTTCAACAACAGAAATATAAGCATCCTGCAGTTCAACATATTTCCCTACAAGGCCGATTTTTGTTTTTTTGGATAGGCTTGTTACACGTTTTACAAGCTCTTTCCATTCTGTCATGTCTGCCTCATTGCAGTTCAATTTTAAATGGTTACAAACAATTGTATCCAGGTTTTGTTCTTGTAAATCTAAAGGAATAGAGTAAAGAGTTTCCGCGTCACGACATTCAATAACTGCATTTGTATCGATGTCACAGAATAACGCAATTTTGTCTTTCATGTCTTGAGAGATTGGCATTTCTGTACGAACAACGATGATATTTGGCTGAATTCCTAAACTGCGTAATTCTTTTACACTATGTTGTGTTGGTTTTGTTTTTAGTTCACCTGCAGCTTTAATATAAGGAACAAGTGTACAGTGGATGTACATGACATTATCACGGCCGATGTCACTTTTAATTTGGCGGATGGCTTCAAGGAATGGAAGAGATTCTATATCCCCGACTGTTCCACCGATTTCAGTAATAACAACGTCCGCACCTGTTTCTTTTCCGGCACGGAAAACACGGTCTTTGATTTCATTTGTGATATGTGGAATAACTTGAACAGTTCCTCCAAGATAATCACCGCGACGTTCTTTCTTTAAGACAGTAGAATAAATTCTTCCTGTTGTTACGTTATTGAATTTTGTTAAGTTTACATCAATAAAACGCTCATAGTGACCTAAATCCAAGTCAGTCTCAGCGCCATCACCTGTAACAAACACTTCCCCATGCTGGTATGGGCTCATTGTTCCCGGATCAACATTTATGTACGGGTCGAATTTTTGAATTGTTACACTCATGCCGCGATTTTTTAATAGTCTACCCAGTGATGCTGCTGTGATCCCTTTTCCTAGAGATGACACAACGCCACCTGTTACAAAAATATACTTTGTCATGGTCTTCCCCCTCAGAAGCTTGTATGTTTATTATTTTGTACAAAAGATGAAGAAATCATTTAAGAACATAAAATGGGTTCATCTGAAAAACCAATAATATAGAAGCATTACTTAAAAATATTAGAAAAACTTGGCTTATCGCCAAGTCCTAATGGTGAAAGCCTTAGTTTTTCTTATATCATCAATAAAATCTTATACGTTCTGATAGTATAAAATAAGAAAGCTCCCTTCCAAAACCATTTGAAAGGGAGCTGTAATTGTGTAATTGATAAAACAATTGCTTTTTTAAGAGCCCAAAATAGATTCTACCTAGTTAGAAATAGAAAGTCAAGACGATTTCCTTTTATTTTTCGTCGTCGTCTAAATCGTCCTCTTCGTCTTCATCCTCTTCGTCGTCTAGATCATAGTCCTCATCATCATCGTCAATGAGATCATCATCATCTAGATCGTCATCATCATCTGCGTCATCCAGATCATCGAAATCTTCCTCTTCGTCTTCATCTGTGTCATCGAAGTCATCTAGATCATCATAATCAAGATCTTCTTCAAGCTCATCATATACATCATCCAGATCTTCATCATCATCAGACTTCTTAGCTTTTTTCTTCTTCGGTTTAGCGACCGGTACAATTTCTTCTTCAATTTGCTCATATGGGTACCAAGTGCGTAATCCCCACATGTTTTCACCTACACAAATAAAGCGGCCATCAATGTTAATATCTGTATAGAATTGTGCAATTTTATCTTCAACTTGCTGTTTTGTTAAACCTAGTAATCCTTTTATTTCCTCTACTAACTCACTGAAAATATAAGGCTTTTTGCTATCTTCAAAAAGCTCATAGGCAACTTCTACCATTGCCATTTCTTTTATTTGTTCGTCTGTTAATTGTTTTAGACTCAAGTTCCGGCACTCCCTTTCAAGGTCATCAATATCTATCGGCTAACCTCTTAACCTTCTAGCATTAGGGTAAGAAAGCCATACAAACAAGATTATGTACAAAATAAACCTAACAAATCATACCATTCATTATAAACAATTTCTAGCGGTTTATGCCACCTTTATCAACTAAAAATTTGGTTGTTATCAACTTATCTAAATTTGTTAACTTTGTTGCTAGAATAATTTGTATTGTGCTTGGTTGATTGCAGCTCCAGGTTGTTCGCTTTCTGTGGGGCGGGCGGTGAGCTTCCTCGGCGTAAACACCTGTGGGATCTCACCTATCCCGCATCTCCTTACATCACATATTCCGTCTATATTGTCCGCCGACTTCGTATAGTGCTTGTGTAATTTGGCCAAGGCTTGCTACTTTTACTGTCTCCATTAGTTCTGCAAATATATTTCCGTTGTGAATGGCAGTTTGTTTTAATTTTGATAATGCCTCGCTTACCTCGCTTTCATGTGTTTGATGGAAGATTTTAAGGTTTTGAATTTGGGTTTCTTTTTCCTCTTTTGATGCACGGGCAAGTTCCATTGTATCCATCATTTCTTCAGTTGGCGGATTTGGATTTAAGTAGGTGTTAACTCCAATGATCGGCAGTTCTCCAGTGTGCTTTTTCATTTCATAGTGCATTGATTCGTCTTGAATTTTACCACGTTGATATTGAGTTTCCATTGCACCCAGCACACCGCCGCGTTCATTGATTCGATCAAATTCCTGAAGGACAGCTTCCTCTACTAAGTCTGTTAATTCTTCCACGATAAATGATCCTTGAAGAGGGTTTTCATTTTTGGTTAATCCATGCTCTTTTGTAATGATCATTTGAATCGCCATCGCACGACGAACCGATTCCTCTGTTGGCGTTGTTATGGCTTCATCGTAGGCATTTGTGTGGAGAGAGTTGCAATTATCATGAAGAGCCATTAATGCCTGCAGTGTTGTACGAATATCATTGAAATCTATTTCCTGTGCATGCAGGGATCGTCCAGATGTTTGGATATGATACTTTAATTTTTGACTTCGTTCATTTGCGCCATACTTATCTCTCATAACCGTAGCCCAAATTCTTCGGGCCACCCGGCCGATGACAGTATATTCCGGATCCAATCCATTACTAAAAAAGAACGACAGATTTGGTGCAAAGGAATCTATATCCATCCCTCTGCTTAGGTAATATTCTACATACGTGAACCCATTTGAGAGGGTGAAAGCGAGCTGAGAAATAGGATTTGCTCCGGCTTCCGCAATATGATACCCAGAGATGGACACTGAGTAGTAATTTCTCACATTGTGATCAATAAAATATTGCTGAATGTCTCCCATAAGCCTTAAGGCAAATTCCGTTGAAAAAATACATGTATTTTGACCTTGATCTTCTTTTAAAATATCAGCCTGAACTGTACCTCTCACGGTTTGAAGGGTGTACGCTTTTACTTCGTTTACCTCTTCATCAGATAAAGCACGGCCAACCTCAGCTTCCTTCTTTTTCACCTGCTGATCGATCGCTGTGTTCATAAACATCGCTAAAATAATTGGAGCCGGACCATTAATTGTCATCGAAACGGAGGTGGATGGTGCGCATAAATCAAAGCCTTCATACAGCTTTTTCATATCTTCAAGCGTACATACACTCACACCGCTTTCACCTATTTTCCCGTAAATATCAGGGCGGTAAGCAGGATCTTCACCATATAATGTCACAGAATCAAAGGCTGTGCTCAGACGCTTTGCTGAATCGTCTTTTGATAAATAATGAAAACGCCGGTTTGTCCGTGCAGGTGTGCCTTCACCTGCGAATTGTCTTTTCGGATCCTCACCTTCTCGTTTAAATGGGAAAACTCCTGCAGTAAACGGAAAAGCTCCTGGTACATTTTCTTTGTATAACCAAGTTAAAATATCACCATCATTTTTGTATGTTGGTAGTGAAACCTTTGGTATTGAGAGACCGGAAAGTGAAGTCGTACGTAGCTTTGTGGCCATTTCCTTATTGCGAATAACAGTTGTAAATTCAGCTTGTGCATACTTATCTCTTAAGTCCGACCAATTAGCCAGCAATTCCTTTGATTGTGGTGTCAACTGCTGTTCAAGCTTACGTTGAAGTGCCCGTAATGAAGTCACCACTTCCTCATTTTTTTCATGATCTGCTAAAGCTTCAATCGTTCCTTTTACTTGAAAAAGCTTTGTGGCAAGATCTGCTTGCTTTTCTGCATGATGATGATAGTTTCTGACGGTTTCACTAATTTCTCTTAGATAATATCTCCGTTCTGGCGGGATGATGACATTTTGCTTTTCAACTTCTTTTATGACAGGTAATGTTGACTGCCAGTTCAAGCCCGACTTTTCATTTATCAACTCTAAAATTTTAGCAAACAACGTGTTTGTTCCCAGATCATTAAACTGGCTTGCAATGGTGCCAAAAATGGGCATATCATCTATAGGTTTATCAAACAGCATCCGGCTGCGTTGATATTGCTTTTGTACTTGGCGCTTTGCGTCCTCTGATCCTTTGCGTTCAAATTTATTAATCACAACCAAATCGGCATAATCGAGCATGTCGATTTTTTCTAATTGAGATGGTGCACCAAATTCACTTGTCATCACATACATTGAAAGGTCACAAATCTCGGCGATCTCTGCATCTCCTTGACCGATTCCACTCGTTTCCACGATCACAAGATCAAATCCAGTTGCCTTCACAATTGAAATTGCATCGTGAATCGCAAGGGAAATTTCTGATTTAGATTGACGAGTTGCCAAACTTCTCATAAAAACCTGTGGTGAGAAAATGGCATTCATCCGAATTCGATCCCCGAGTAGAGCTCCCCCTGTTTTTTGCTTTGTAGGATCTACAGATAAAATAGCAATTCGAATATCCTCTATTTCATTAAGAAACCGTCTGATTAATTCATCTGTTAGGGAACTTTTCCCCGCTCCACCGGTTCCCGTAATACCTAGAACGGGTATGTTCTTAGTTTGTGAGATCATTTTCTGGAAAATAGGTGCTACGTTTTCAGGTAATGCTTGCTGTGAAATTTTTGCTTCAGCATAGGATATCAGTTTTGCAACTGTTTTTATATCCCCAGATGTTAGCTGATTGACCTCTACATCATCTGACCCTATTGGCGAGAAATCACATTCCTTTAACATGTAATTAATCATCCCCTGTAACCCAAGCTCACGGCCATCTTCAGGTGAAAAAATCTTCGCAATTCCATACTCGTGAAGTTCTTTTATTTCTCTGGGAATAATCACCCCGCCTCCCCCACCAAAAAGGCGGATATGTCCTGCTCCTTTTTCCTGCAGCAGATCATACATATACTTGAAAAATTCAACATGTCCTCCTTGATAAGAAGAAATCGCAATTCCTTGGACATCCTCTTGAATAGCAGCAGAGACAATTTCTTCTACAGAACGATTATGTCCTAAGTGAATCACTTCTGCTCCGCTTGCCTGCAAAATCCGCCGCATAATATTGATTGATGCATCATGACCATCAAACAAGCTTGAAGCTGTGACAAATCGAATATGATGTGTTGGCTTATACCTATTAGCTACTACCATCTAATCACCCCTTTGTTCGTTCTGTTT
Source organism: Metabacillus niabensis (assembly GCF_020524345.1). Classification (GTDB taxonomy): domain Bacteria; phylum Bacillota; class Bacilli; order Bacillales; family Bacillaceae; genus Metabacillus; species Metabacillus niabensis_B. The sequence continues at coordinate 70,683 of NZ_JAIVLH010000006.1, read as the reverse complement.
CTCTCCTACCCCTTGTAAAATCACCTTGGTTTGCAGCTCAATATAGTCATCAATTGTATATATTTTTTGGAGAGCCCATCTGCGAAAGCCCCACATTTGTCCTTGCACAAAGATGTTATGGGCAATTAATTCAGATTCTTTTTCCGAAAGTGTGAGCTCTCCATTTTTCACACAGCAATCAATAATGTGTTTAAACATCCCGACCATTTCAATTTCTTTTTTTAATACATAAGGCAGAGCATCTTTTGAAAGAGATTTTGCTTCTTGGTACATGACAAGGACTTCATCCTGCATGTCGTCCATGACTTTAAAGTAGTTTTCAATCGCCTGCTTGAGGCTTTCGATTGTTCCTTGCTTTGTATCAAGATTTTCTTCAAGACGGATGTGGACCTGGTCATAAATCCTGTCACAGACTAGGTACAGCACATCTTCTTTTTGTCGGATGTATTCATATAATGTGCCGATGCTGAAGCCAGCCGCCCGGGCAATTTCTCTTGTTGTTGTTCTGTGAAATCCTTTTTCTTTAAAAAGGGTTACTGCACCCTTGATCATTTGCTCTCTGCGTTTTTCAATTAATTTTTCATCTTTTACAGATGCGACAACTTCTCGTTTTTTCATCTGCGTTTCCCACCTAACATTGACACTTTCGCATACTTTGTTGATTTTAAAATAGTTAACGGTAAAAATAGTTCGTTCCATTGCGCTCCAGACACTCACTTTCCGCGGGGAGGAAGCTGAGTGTCCTTCAGCTTCGCTTGCGGGTTCTAAGCCTTTCCTCATTTCCCGCAGGAGTCGAGTGTCTTCCGCTCCATTTCACTCTTGTTTTGAAATAAGATTTCTAAAGCAACAAACACTAAGGACTTATAAAATCTACTTTGTTAGCATTCTAGAAATAACTAATCGCTGGATTTCCTGGGTTCCTTCGTAGATTTGGGTGATTTTTGCGTCTCTCATGTAGCGTTCTACAGGGTAGTCTTTTGTATAGCCGTAGCCTCCGAATACTTGGACAGCTTCTGTTGTGACCTTCATTGCTGTGTCTCCTGCAAAGAGCTTTGACATAGCCGATTCTTTTCCATATGGAAGTCCTTTTGATTCGAGCCATGCGGCTTGATAGGTTAACAGACGTGCTGCCTCAATGCTTGTCGCCATATCAGCCAGCTTGAAACTAATTCCCTGCTGCGCGGCAATGGGCTTGCCGAACTGTTCACGTTCCTTTGCATAGGCAACTGCTGCATCCAGTGCGCCTTGTGCGATTCCTACTGCTTGTGCGGCAATTCCGTTTCTACCGCCATCTAAAGTCATCATCGCAATTTTAAATCCTTCCCCAATTTGACCTAATATGTTGTCCTTTGGCACTTTGCATTCTTCAAAGATAATTTCTGTTGTTGGTGAGGAACGAATGCCCAGCTTGCTTTCTTTTTTACCGACAGAAAAGCCTTCAAAGTCTTTCTCAATAATAAATGCGGTTGTGCCCTTATGTTTACTGGAAGGGTCCGTTATGGCAAAAACGATATAAAGGTCGGCAATTCCACCGTTTGTAATAAAGATTTTTGATCCATTTAATACGTAGTGATCTCCGTCTTCCCTGGCATGTGTGCGCATTCCGCCGGCATCTGATCCTGAACCGGGCTCTGTTAATCCGTAAGCACCAATTTTTTCTCCAAGTGCCATTGGTGTTAAATATTTCTGTTTTTGCTCCTCTGTGCCGAATTTAAATAACGGCCACCCCGCCAGTGATGTGTGAGCTGATAATGTCACACCTGTTGATGCGCATACCCTTGAGAGCTCTTCAACTGCAATCACATAAGCTAAATAGTCACTTCCGATTCCGCCATATTCCTCAGGCCAGGGAATACCGGTTAATCCCAGGTTCGCCATTTTCTTAAAAATGTTCCTATCAAATCGCTCTTGTTCATCTCGTTCAGCTGCTGTTGGTTCAACTTCTTTTCTCGCAAAATCCCGAACTGTTTTTCTTAACATTTCATGTTCTTCAGATAGCTTAAAGTACATTGTGCTCTCCCCTTTGTTACCGCTTAATTTATCGTTCTTTTAATAGATGTTTACTGATGACGATTCGTTGGATTTCACTTGTGCCTTCATAGATCTCACATACTTTTGCATCACGGAAATACCGTTCAACAGGGTAATCCTTTGTATAGCCGTATCCTCCAAACACCTGTATCGCCTCTGTTGTGACGTCCATTGCCGTTTTGGAAGCAAATAATTTGGCCATTGCTGCTTGCTTTCCACAAGGCATGCCCTGGTCCTTTAACCAAGCTGCTTGATAGACTAATAGTTTCGCCGCCTCCACATTTGTCGCCATGTCAGCAAGCTTAAAAGAAATACCCTGTTGAGCAGAAATTGGCTTGCCAAATTGCTTTCGCTCCCCGGCATATTGTACTGCTTTTTCAAGTGCTGCTTCCGCAATGCCCAATGCCTGTGCGGCGATGCCAATTCGGCCGCCATCAAGATTTGCCATCGCAATCTTAAAGCCTTCCCCTTCATGTCCAAGAAGGTTTTCAATTGGAACCTGTGCATCTTCAAAGATAAGCTGAACCGTTCTCGATCCATTTAAGCCCATCTTGTGTTCATCCTTGCCGATAATTAAACCGGGTGTATCTTTTTCAATAATAAACGCAGAGATGCTGGTACTCGTTTTCTCTTCCCCTGTTCTGGCAAACACGATATAGGTGTCTGCTTCCCCGCCATTTGTAATGAACATCTTTGATCCATTCAGCACATAAAATTGCCCCTTTTTGACAGCTTTTGTTTTCATGCTTGCCGCATCAGATCCTGATCCCGGTTCTGTTAAACAAAAGGCTCCTAAATGCTCACCTCGCGCCAGCTTTTTTACGTATTTTTCTTTTTGCGCTTCCGTGCCAAACGACAAAATCGGATACGTTCCAACCGACGTATGAACTGATAAAATAACCGCCAATGTTGCACTTACCTTTGCCAGTTCATGAATAACCATCATATAAGAGGTAAAATCCAGATCGGCTCCATCATATTTGTTTGGAACCGGGATTCCCATCAATCCCAATTCCGCCATTTTGTTGAGGATTGCTCTAGGAAATACCCCTTGCTCCATTTTCTCAACAAACGGCTCTACCTCTGTTTTGGCAAAATCACGCACCATTTTTCGTAACATTATTTGTTCATCTGTTAACGCCACATTCATAGATGCCCACCCCTTTGGTCATATCAGATGTATTACGAATACTGATAAAATCCTCTGCCTGATTTTCGGCCGAGCCACCCTGCTTTTACGTATTTTCTTAGTAATGGACATGGTCGGTACTTATCATCACCGAAGCCCTCGAGAAGAGTTTCCATAATATAAAGACACGTATCTAAGCCAATAAAGTCAGCAAGGGTTAGCGGTCCCATCGGATGATTCATGCCAAGCTTCATTACTTCATCAACCGCTTCCGGCTCTGCTACACCTTCATACACCGTAAAAATGGCCTCATTAATCATTGGCATTAAAATCCGGTTTGACACAAATCCCGGAAAGTCTTGAACCTCAACAGGTGTTTTATTAAGTTTCCTTGTCACGGTTTCAATTTGCTCATACACCTCATCTGATGTTGCTAATCCCCGAATGATTTCAACCAGCTTCATGACCGGAACAGGATTCATAAAGTGCATGCCAATGACACGATCAGGCCTGGTTGTTGCGGCAGCAATTTCTGTGATCGGCAATGACGAGGTGTTTGTTGCTAAAATCGTCTTTTCACTCGCCAACTGATCCAGTTTTTCAAATAGACTGGTTTTGACTTCCATTTTTTCGATAATTGCTTCAATGATTAGATCTGCTTTCTTCACATGATCAAGAGTTGAGGAAAAGTTTAGTCTTTGAATGATTTCTTCTTTTTCGCTGTTTGTTAGCTTTTCCTTCTCCACCTGTTTTTGAAGCTGTTTTTTAATGGAGTTGATACCTTTATGGACGATTTCCTCATTTAGATCATGAAGAACAACTTCATAGCCTGCCATTGCACAAACTTGGGCGATCCCTGAACCCATTTGCCCTGCGCCGATCACCATGATTTTTTGAATTGTCATCGAAACCCTCCTTAATTTAACTTGATTAATCTCTATTAAACTTCAATCATAATCGCATCACCTTGACCGCCACCTGAGCAGATTGCCGCAATCCCAATTCCTCCGCCTCTTCGCTTTAATTCGTGAATAAGAGTAATAAGAATTCTCGCTCCGCTCGCACCGATCGGATGTCCGAGCGCTACTGCTCCACCATTTACATTGACCTTTTCAGGATCAAGATTTGCCAATTGGTTTGCAGCCAATGCCACTGTCGCAAAAGCTTCATTGATTTCAAATAAGTCAATATCTTCAACCGTTTTTCCTGTTTTCCTTAATAGTTCATTAATGACAAGTCCAGGTGTTTTGGGAAAGTCTTCTGCCTCACCTGCGATGGCTGTATGAGCTAAAATGGTTGCAAGAGGTTCTCTGCCTTCTTTTTGAGCCTTTTCATCACTCATAAGAACAAGGGCAGCTGCTCCATCATTTATTCCCGGGGCATTTCCGGCTGTAATTGTTCCGTCATGGTCAAAAACGGGAGACAACTTAGCTAAACGTTCGATTGATGTGTCCTTTCGCGGTGCTTCATCTTTGTCCACGATGATTGGATCTCCCTTTCGTTGTGGAACTGATACAGGAATGATTTCTTCTGCCAGTATCCCTGACTCTTGGGCAGCAACTGCCCGCTTATGGCTTCTTAATGCCCACTCATCCTGCTGTTCTCTCGTAATCTCGAGCTCCTTTGAGGTGCTGTTTCCGTATGTCCCCATATGAACGCCAGTAAAGCTGCAAGTTAATCCGTCATGAATCATTAAATCCTTGACTGGATGATCACCCATTCTTAAGCCCCATCTTGCCTTTGGCATGATATAGGGTGCATTGCTCATTGATTCCATCCCGCCTGCGACGATCACTTCTTCATCACCGGCACGAATGATTTGGTCAGCCATTGTGACACTTCTCAAACCGGATGCACACACTTTATTCACAGTTTCTGTTTTCACATTCCAAGGTAAGCCTGCAGCTCGTGCGGCTTGGCGTGAAGGAATTTGTCCCTGCCCGCCTTGCAGGACATTTCCTAAAATCACTTCTTGTACATCTTCAGCTCTAACCTTTGCTCTTAATAGTGCTTCTTTTATCGCAATTCCGCCTAGTTCTGCGGCTGTTAATGTTGACAATGCTCCACCAAATTTTCCAATCGGTGTTCTCACTCCACTTAAAATCACTGTTTTCACCATATATAAACTCCCCTTCGATGTTAGTAAACGCTTACAACTTTGACTGAACGCTCGCTCAATTTTTCTTCAAGGCAAAGAGGGGTATGCCCCCCCTCTTTTTATTTTAGCTTATCAATCTTTGAAAATGTCTATGAAACTTGCTCATTTCGTTCGCCAAAAATCGACTTTTCTAATAGTTCTGCTACATCATAGGTGCCCACGGCTTCTTCCACTTCCTTCGCCTTCGTGCCATCACTTAGCATTGTTAAACAGTACGGACATCCAGAACTGATAACAGACGGGTTAACAGCCAATGCCTGCTCTGTTCTTGCGACATTGATGCGGCTTCCTGTATCTTCCTCCGTCCACATTAAGCCTCCGCCTGCACCACAGCACATGCCTTTTTCACGATTTCGTTCCATTTCGACAAGCTTAACACCAGGTATTGCTTTTAAAATATTTCTTGGTGCATCATACACTTCATTGTATCTTCCTAAATAACAGGAATCATGGAAGGTAATCGTCTCGTTAACCGGCAGTGTTGGTTTTAACTTTCCTGATGCCACTAACTCAGCAAGTAATTCGGTATGGTGATATACTTCAGCTTCAAGACCGAAATCCGGATATTCATTTTTAAAAATATTGTAAGCATGAGGGTCAATCGTGACGATTTTTTTCACATCATTTTTCACAAATTCATCGATATTTTTTGTTGCAAGCTCTTGGAATAAAAATTCATTTCCTAAACGGCGCGGAGTGTCTCCCGAGTTTTTCTCTTTGTTGCCAAGAATTGCAAACTTCACATCTGCTTCATTTAAGAGCTTGGCGAAAGATAGGGCAATCTTTTGGCTGCGATTATCATATGATCCCATGGAACCAACCCAGAATAAGTAGTCGAACTCTTCTCCCGCTTTGCTCATTTCTTTCACTGTAGGAACGATCACATCGGGACGAGCTTCACGCCATGTTTCTTTTTCCTTACGGTTAAGCCCCCACGGATTTCCTTGGCGTTCTATATTCGTCATCGCACGCTGTGCATCTGCGTCCATTTTCCCTTCTGTGAGCACAAGATAACGGCGCATATCAATGATTTTATCAACATGCTCATTCATTACAGGACATTGATCTTCACAATTACGACATGTCGTACAAGCCCAGATCTCTTCTTCTGTAATCACATCTCCGATTAAAGAAGCGTGATATCCCGAAGTGGTAGCCGCAGATTCCTGTGCACCGGAGCTTGATGCCATCATTGCAATTTGATTTCCCTTTGTGTTACTAAATGCAACGGCCGGTACCCATGGTTGCTTTTGCGTTACGGCGGCACCTGTAAAGGTTAAATGGTCTCTCAGTTTAATAATTAAATCCATTGGGGACAGCATTTTTCCTGTTCCTGTTGCCGGGCACATATTTGTACAACGGCCACATTCTACACAGGCATATAAATCAATTAATTGCGGTTGAGTGAATTCCTCAATTTTTCCAACTCCAAAGGTTTCCTTTGTTTCATCTTCAAAATCGATTTTTTCAAGCTTCCCCGGGTTTGTTGTACGATTAAAATACACATTTGCCGGTCCTGCAATTAAGTGTGCATGCTTTGATTGAGGTACATATACTAAAAATGTTAATAAAAACAGTAAGTGAACCCACCAAGCAATATAGAAAATAACAATTGATCCGGTTTCCCCTACAAATCCCAAGATATAGGCAAAAGAAGAAGCGAGCGGCTCAGACCAAGTAAGATCATGACCATGCCAAATGAGTCCCATTCCATTACCCAGTAACACCGAAAGCATAAGTCCACCGATAAAAAGTAAAACAAGCCCTGATTTAAAGCCTCTTTTTAATCGTACAAGCTTTTCAACATAGCGGCGATGAAATGCCCAGACAACTGCCACTAAAATCATAAATGTGACAATCTCCTGGAAAAATGTAAAAGCCGTGTACAGTGGTCCAAGCGGTAGATGTGCTCCCGGCATAAGGCCCTTGATAATGAAGTCAATCGCCCCGAATTGAACAAGAATAAAACCATAGAAAAACATCACATGGATCATTCCGCTCTTTTTATCCTTTAACAGCTTTTTTTGACCAAATACATTCACCCATATTTTTTCAAGCCGCTCCTTCACTTTCCCATCAAATTCAACCTTTTTTCCAAGCTTGATGTACGCCATCCTCGTGCGGATTAAATAAACAAAAAGATGAATTGCGTAAGCGGTTACAATTAAAAATGCTACAAAATTAATCCATAATAATGCATCCACTTTTGTTTCCCCCAATCTCCCATTTGTTGCGGTCTATGTCTTTTCCCCTACTGCCAAGCTCCAGCGCCTAGGCCCGAATCACAGGACGTCGCTTTAATACCTGCCTCTAGGGTCTAGCCACAAATGATTTGAAGACAAAGAAACGTCTGCTATTCATTTGCGTCTTATTTGCCTGAGGCTGACCAAGGCGCTTACTTTTTTCTTAATAAAAGACATTTCATTATACTCTTATCATAATAAATGAATGAGCATTCAGTCAATACCTTTTGTTTCTTTGTACAATGTATTCTATTCTATATGGAATATGCCATGTACATAAAAATACGAAGTTGCGCAAAACCTATTATGAAATGGTGCAGGAAGCTGCTAGGAGGTATGCGGGTTGAAACTATTTTTCATCTTGAGCTTTATCATAGTGGCGATTATTTGTTGGTGTATTGTCGATTATCACCTTGGGCGAAAAAGTCATCTTCTTAAGTCTAAATATGCACAATATCCACCTAGAAATAGTGATATTACCTTATACACCGATGGCGATTCTTTATACAAAGACTTGTTTGAACACATTAAAAATAGCCGAAAAAGTGTTCATGTGCTATTCTTTATCATAAAAAATGATCAGATTAGCCATGAGTTCCTGTCTCTTTTAGGTGAAAAGGCGAGTCAGGGTGTTGAAGTCAGACTTCTTATTGATTATGTTGGCAGCTCTAAATTAACAAAAAATAAAATGAACCTTTTAAAAGAAAAGGGTGTGAAGGTTGTTTACACTCATAAGCCGAAATTTCCGTTTCTTTTTTACACTCTTCAAGCCCGAAATCACCGAAAAATTACCGTTATTGACGGTGTAATCGGCTATTTAGGCGGTTTTAATATTGGTAAGGAATACATTGGACAAGATCCAAAGCTTGGGTTTTGGAGAGACTTTCATCTTAAATTAACAGGTGAAGGTGTGACAGATTTACAGACGCAATTTTTAACGGATTGGTTTGATTCAACAGGTGAAAATGACTTGAAGGAAACGCGGTATTTTCCAATACAGGTTGCAGGTAAAAGCTCCCAAATGTTTATTTCAACCTATGGTGAAAACCTGGAAAAACATTTTATCTCATTTATCCAAGACGCAAAATATGAAATTATCATATGTTCTCCGTATTTTATTCCCGGGAAAAAAATACTCAATGAATTGTTAGCTGCTTTATCAAGAGGGGTAAAGATTAAGATTACAGTACCCATGAATAAAGATCATCCGTTAGTGAAGGAAGCATCTTTTCCTTACTTCCGCCCCCTTCTGTTAGCAGGATGTGAAATTTATCAGTTTTACCATGGTTTTTATCATGCCAAGATGATTATGATTGATGACCATTTTTGTGATATTGGGACAGCAAACTTTGATAAAAGAAGCTTTTATTTAAATGATGAAATGAACTGTTTAATTTACGATAAAAGGTTAATTGGAGAGATCAAACAGTTTGTTTACACAGATTTTCGTCGCTCACAATTATTAACATATGAGAAGTATCAAAAGAGACCGGTTTTTCAGCGGATAAAAGAGGTGTTTGCTACATTAGTGGCTCATTTTTTATAGAAATATCAGCAAAGGAGGAGTCCCATGATTATTCGATTTGGATATGTATCACATGCACTTTCCCTTTGGGACTGCTCCCCTGCTAAATCCCTAACGTTTACTCGATGGAAAAAACTCGACGAACAAGAGCGGCATGACCAGCTTTTATATGTCACAAAGCAAAACCTGGAACATACATTACGGATGCTACACTACAATATTGCCCACGAAATATGGGTCTATCGTCTATCCTCATCCATTGTTCCATTAGCGACACACCCTGAGGTGCTTTGGGATTATCGGACACCATTTAAGGAACTTCTTTTGGAAATTGGGTCACTGGTGAAAAAATATAAGCTGCGTGTAAGCTTTCATCCAAACCAATTTACACTATTTACGAGTGATAAAAAGCATATTACTGAAAATGCTGTTAGCGACATGTCTTATCATTATGATGTTCTGGACGCAATGGGTCTTGCGGATGAAGCCATTATTAACATCCATGTTGGCGGTGCTTATGGGGACAAACAAAAAGCAACAGAGCGCTTCTATCAAAACATAAAAAGCTTGCCTGTACATATCAAAAAGAGAATGACACTCGAAAATGATGATAAAACCTATACAACTTCGGAGACATTGACTATTTGCCAGAAGGAGCACATACCGCTTCTCTTTGATTACCACCACTTTATGGCGAATAAAGAAGAGGATGAAAAGGTTGAAGAGCTGCTTCCTAAGATCTTCCCAACATGGGAATGGGTTGGGCTGCACCCTAAAATTCATGTTTCTTCCCCTAAGTCTGAGAAGGAATTTCGAAGCCATGCTGATTATGTAGACGCTGATTTTTTAATGCCTTTATTGAAGGTATTGAAAGAAATGAATGTTGATGTCGATTTCATGATTGAAGCGAAGCAAAAAGATAAAGCGGCACTGAAGCTTTGTGAGGACATCTCCAGGGTTCGCGGGGTAAAACGGATTGGTGGGGCTACGATTCAGTGGTAGCTTGTACTCGGGCTAGGCCGAGTTTGGGATTTATTTTCGATTTTAGTGGTGTATTTACGATTTCGGACTGACTATTTACGATTCTGAGATTTTATTTTCGATAATTGAAATTTATTTACTATTAGACATTATTCGACGCATTTCATGCGTACTTAAAAAACTCAGATGCCTCCCAGCATCTGAGTTTTTCTTTTACATTTTTTCCGGAGCAGATACCCCAATAATTGTTAACGCATTTTGTAGTGTTACTTGTGTTGCCTTCATTAGCCCAAGTCTTGCACGGCTTTTTTCTGTATTTTCAGGATCCAATACTTTTTCAGCGTTGTAGAAGCTGTGTAGTGTGGATGCCAAGTCATAAATATAATTTGTAATACGGTGAGGAATTCGTTTTTGCGCAGCTTCTGTGACAGCTTGCGGGAATTCTCCAAGCTTTTTCAATAAGTCGAATTCTTTTTCAGAAGTGATTTCATCTAATTTTAGATTCTCTTCATATGAAAGTCCTTGTTCTTCCCCTTGGCGCAGCATGCTGCAAATACGTGCATGAGCATATTGCGCGTAATAAACCGGGTTTTCGTTTGATTTAGATACCGCTAAATCTAGGTCAAAGTCCATATGTGTGTCCGCACTTCTCATCGCAAAGAAATAACGTACTGCATCAAGGCCAACTTCTTCGATTAAGTCTCTCATTGTGACAGCTTTTCCCGTACGTTTGCTCATTTTCATCTTCTCACCGTTTTTGTATAGGTGAACAAGTTGAATGATTTCCACTTCAAGTGTATTTTTGCCATAGCCTAACGCTTCAATGGCAGCTTTCATACGTGGAATATAACCGTGGTGGTCTGCTCCCCATACGTTAATCAGCTTTGTGAAGCCGCGGTCAAGCTTGTCCTTGTGATACGCGATATCTGGTGTTAAATAGGTGTAAGAGCCATCGTTTTTGATTAATACACGGTCCTTATCATCACCGAACGTTGTCGAACGGAACCATGTTGCTCCCTCTTCTTCATAGATATGGCCTTTTTCTTTTAATGCTGCTAGAGCATTGTCAATTTTCCCGTTATGGTAAAGAGATGTTTCTGAATACCATACGTCAAAAGGTACACGGAACTCTTCCAGGTCCTGTTTTAATTTTGCCATTTCGTATTTTAAGCCGTATTCTCTGAAGAATGCTAAACGCTCTTCACTTGATTGCTCAACAAATTTATCGCCGTACTCTTCTGCTAGCTTTTTCCCGATGCCAATGATATCTTCTCCATGATAGCCATCTTCAGGCATTTCCGTTTCTTTTCCTAAAGCTTGTAAATAACGAGCTTCAACAGATAGAGCCAGATTATTGATTTGGTTACCTGCATCATTAATGTAATATTCGCGGGATACATCATAGCCTGCTTTCGCTAATACATTACATAATGAATCACCAACAGCTGCTCCACGTGCGTGACCTAGGTGAAGGTCACCGGTCGGGTTTGCCGAAACGAACTCAACTTGTACTTTTTCACTGTTGCCCACATTCGTTTCACCATAGCTTGTGCCAGCTTTTAGAATGGATGGAATCAAATCCGTTAAATAGCTATTGTTCATATAAAAGTTAATAAAACCAGGACCAGCGATTTCAATTTTATCAATAGAGCCTTTTTGCTTATCAAAATTTGCCACAATATCTTCTGCGATCATACGCGGAGCTTTCTTTGCGACACGTGCCAGCTGCATCGCCATGTTAGTAGCGTAATCTCCATGTGCTTTTTCCTTAGGAAGCTCTAATAATACTTCGGGAATCTGTGCTTCTTCTGCTAAACCGGCTTTTATGACGGCCGCTTTAATTTCTTCTTTTAACCGTTCTTTTACTTGCTCAACGATGTTCATTTTTTATCCTCCTTGTATGTGATCATCAACTTATGTACATGTTTCTCTTTTTCGTCTATTTGCAAATCATATAAAATAACGAGCCTATCTTCAAGCTCTGTTTTATCTATTGTTAATGAGTTGGTGTTGATTTCAAGCTGAAGTTTACCAAAAGGTGTCGCATAATCTGTCATCGTTTTTTGTCCTTGAATGAACCGCTGTTTCATTGTAACGGCCCCTGATCGCATGACCATGACTTCTCCAGGTACGATTTTCACTGTCGTTTTAACAGATCCAAGTTCATGATCTTCACCATATCGCAGGTAAACAGTGTTACCCTTTAGAAATTGCTCTCCTGTTGTGTTCATTTCAATTATTTCTTTATCTTGTTCATGCTCTTTACAGATTTCAGATAAAACATGGATTTGAATAGGCGTGCTTTCTGACATATCGACACTCCCTTCCCATCATTTCCTTTAACTTTAATAGTATAAAGAACCAAATGCAACTGCGCAAGAGGTGTTTGGGACGGAGGGACAGGTTCCTCGTCCCGATTTTCCATTTTATTACGGGACACGGTACCTGTCCCCCTGTCCCAATTACGACAAAAAGCGGCTAATCCTATACAAGGATTAGCCGCTTTTTCTTATTATTTTCCGATAAATTGTTGAGTCCAGTAGTTACCTTCCGCTACGTAGCCTACTCCGATGTGAGTGAAGTTTGAGCTTAGGATGTTTTGGCGGTGGCCTGAGCTGTTCATCCATGCGTTAACGACTTCTTGTGGAGTACGTTGGCCTTTGGCGATGTTTTCGCCCGCTGCTTTATATGAGATGCCAAACTGTTTCATCATGTCAAATGGTGAACCATATGTTGGGCTTGTATGTGAAAAGTAGTTATTCTTTTGCATATCTAGTGATTTTTCACGTGCCACTTTACTTAATTCAAGGTCTACCTTTAAAGCTGGAAGTCCTTGCTTTGCACGCTCTTGGTTAGTTAAATCAACGACTTGCTGTTCATACTGACTTAATTGATAGCTAGCTTGTTCGTTTGTTTCTTCTGTTTGTGCCGGTTGCTGTTGAGCAGGTTGCCCGGTTGCTGGTTGTTCGGTTGCTGGCTGCTGCTCAGTTTGTGTTTGTTCTTCTTTTGGTGCTTCTACTTCTTTTTGAATAGTAGATTTCTGATAGTTGCTGAAATATTTTTTAATGAATTCATTGATTTGTTCTTGGTCTAGATTACCTGATTGATAGTAATAGACTTTTGCTTGTGTTGTGTTTGAAGCAGCATCTGCTTTTTGTGCAAGTGGATTTGCCATTAATAGAGCCGCACCTGCTACAACTGATAAAATGATTTTTTTCTTCATGTATATGTCATCCTCCTTATCAACTCATGTGCTGACGAGACAATCGTAACATGTGTTTTTTTGTCATATTTGAGGATAATTTTAACAGTTGGTCACCATTATAGGTAGATGGTCTTATGTGGATTGACTTAAGTCTCGGAATCTATCAATGTTTTCACCGATTTACTAGCAGAAGCGGCACTTTCACCAAATGTCCTAATAGTTGGAAAACCACCCACTATTTTGGTCAAAACATCATGTTGACAAGGTTTTTAAAAAGCCTGTTTCTTTACATATATATCGGTATTGTTACAATTTTTTCAATGAAAAAAGCCTGATACATCAAGTACCAGACTTCCAATCTGTCTATTTTTTCTGCACTAATCCTAAAATCATTTCTCTTATAATTTTACTTGCTGTGTTCGCTGTTTGTTCAGAGTGATCATAAATTGGCGCAACCTCTACTAAGTCAGAACCTACAACACGTATATCTGATTTTGCGATCTCATGAATAGATGCAAGAAGCTCTTTTGATGTAATACCACCAGCGTCTACTGTACCTGTTCCTGGGGCGTGCGCCGGGTCAAGAACGTCGATATCAATCGTTAGGTAGACAGGACGTCCTGCCAGCTTTGGCAGCACTTCTTTTAATGGCTCTAGCACTTCAAATTTTGAAATGTGCATGCCCACTTCTTTTGCCCATTGGAATTCTTCCTTCATTCCTGAGCGGATTCCGAAAGAAAATACATTTGTTGGTCCAATTAAATTAGCGATCTTTTTAATTGGTGTTGAGTGGGAAAGTGGTTCTCCTTCATAGTCATCACGAAGGTCTGTATGAGCATCAAAGTGAATTATCGCAAGATCAGGGTATTTTTTATACATAGCTTTCATAACAGGCCATGATACAAGGTGTTCTCCTCCCATTCCCAACGGATATTTATCATCTGCAAGCAGTTGATCAATATATTCCTCAATCATGTCGATGCTTCGCTGCGGGTTTCCAAATGGCAATGGAATATCTCCTGCATCAAAGTATTTTACTTCCTCTAACTCACGATCTAAGTAAGGGCTGTATTCCTCAAGACCAATTGATACTTCGCGAATGCGCGCAGGGCCGAAACGGGAACCCGGGCGATAGCTTACTGTCCAATCCATCGGCATGCCGTAGATAACAGCTTCACTTTCTTCATAGTTAGGATGGCTTTTAATAAATACATTACCTGAATAAGCTTCATCAAATTTCATTAATTATTACCTCCATTCAAAAAGTGAGAGATTTCCCTTCTCTCACTTTTTATTTCAAAATTATTTAATTAAATCACTTACAAATTTAGGTAATACAAAGCAAGCTTTGTGTAATTCTTTTGTGTAGTATTTTGTTTCAATTTCATGGAAGCGATCTTCACTTACTTCTAGTGGATCGTATTTTTTTGAACCAATTGTGAAAGTCCATAGACCGCTTGGGTATGTTGGAATGTTCGCTGTGTATAGGCGTGTGATTGGGAATATCTCTTTCACGTCACGTTGAACATTTGTGATTAATTCCGGTGTAAACCAAGGGTTGTCCGTTTGAGCAACGAACACACCGTCTTCTTTTAGTGCTTTGGAGATACCTGCATAGAAGCCTTTAGTAAATAGGTTAACTGCAGGTCCCATTGGTTCTGTAGAATCAACCATAATCACATCATATTCATTTTCGCTTTCCGCGATATGCATGAAGCCGTCGCCTACTTTTACTTCCACGCGAGGATCGTCAAGTTTTCCAGCAATTTCAGGAAGGTACTTTTTAGAATACTCGATTACTTTACCATCGATATCAACAAGTGTCGCTTTTTTCACTTGTGGGTGTTTTAACACTTCACGAATAACACCACCGTCTCCACCGCCAACTACTAGAACATTCTCAGGGTTTGGGTGTGTAAATAAAGGCACATGTGCCACCATCTCGTGATAAACGAACTCGTCCTTCTGTGAAGTCATCACCATACCATCAAGGAACAACATGTTTCCGAACTCTTCTGTTTCCACCATTTCTAAGTACTGAAAATCAGTTTGTTCTGTATGTAACGTTTGCTTAACTTTTAACGTAATCCCAAAATTTTTCGTTTGCTTCTCTGTATACCATAACTCACTCATTATAATCATCCTTTCAAAACTGGGACAGAGGGACAGGTCCCCTGTCCCGTTCATTATGGGACACGGAACCTGTCCCCTTGTCCCTTATAGCAGAAAATGAGAAAAAAATCTATTAATTTTGTTTAAAATGTTTAAAATTCTGATAAAAAACTCATAATGGCTAACAGTATGTCTTTCATGACGAATATAGGAGGTGAGCTTCATGGATGTGATGACACCTAGACGTTTACGCATCACCCTTAAAACAGTACGGGCACTTATTTTTATAAGTTTATTATGTTTAGTACTTTTTTCAACGATTATTTTAAGTATTGTGTTATATGCAAAGTGGCTGGGACCTCCTTCTTTATCAGTTCCACAATCAACTCTCATTTATGCAAGTGATGGGTCAAAAATAGGTGAATTGCATAATGGTCAAAAACGGTACTGGGTTGATATTGATCATATTTCCCCACATGTCCGTGAAGCAACCATCGCAATAGAAGATCGAAGTTTTTACCAACATGATGGTTTTGATTATAAACGAATAGCAGGTGCTGCATTAGCTGACTTAAAAGCTATGGCAAAGGTACAGGGTGCCAGTACGATAACCCAGCAATACGCCCGAAATTTATTTTTAGAGCATGAAAAAACATGGCAGCGTAAAGCGAATGAAGCATTATATACCATTCGATTGGAGCAAAACTACAGCAAGGACCGGATTTTAGAAGGATATTTAAACACCATCTATTACGGACATGGAGTTTATGGAATTGAAGCAGCAGCTAAATATTACTTTGGAAAAAGTTCAAGTGACTTAACCCTTGCTGAAGCTGCCATGCTTGCAGGCATTCCAAAGGGACCAACCCTCTATTCTCCTTACGCAAACAGGGAAAAAGCAGAAGAAAGACAAGAAATCATTTTAAAAATGATGAAAAATGAAGGGTATATTACGGAAAAGCAATTCCAATCAGCACTCACAGCAGAGCTTATGTATAAAAAGAAAACAGACACTGTTCAACCAAGATTAGCCCCATATTTCCAGGATGCAATGCTAAGTGAGATTTCAGAGAAGTTAGACATAGACACACAAGCTATTCAAACCAAAGGGTTAAAGATTTATACAACATTGGATGCAGACATGCAAAAGCTTGCTGAAGAAACGGTTGGAGAAACGATTGATGAGTCCTCTGACATTCAAACAGGTGTTGTTGTGATGGATCCTAAGAACGGTTATGTTCGGGCATTAATCGGTGGACGTAATTATGAGGAAAGTCCTTTCAATCGTGCTACTCAGGCAAAAAGGCAGCCGGGTTCAACGATTAAGCCTTTTCTTTACTACTCTGCGATTATGAACGGCTTTACACCATCTACCGAGATGAAAAGTGAACCAACTTCATTTACCTATGATGATGGAAAAGCATCCTATAAACCGAGTAATTATAACGACTATTATGCGAACGACTTTATTACAATGCTTCAAGCCATCGCTCTGTCTGACAATATTTATGCCGTGAAAACACATATGTTTATCGGGATGGAGGAGCTTATCAAAACAGGGAAACTCCTTGGACTGAGCACAGGTATAAAGAAAAATCCTTCAGCTGCATTAGGTACGTCTCCTGTCCGTTTGATTGACATGGTCAATGCGTACGGAATGCTGGGTAATGGAGGAAAAAAAGTTGAACCTACTTTTGTGACAAAAATTGAAGACACTGCTGGAAATGTCATCTACGAATCGAAACAGTCAAAAGAGCAAGTATTAGACGAACAAGCAGCCTTCGTCACGACACACATGATGAAAGGAATGTTTGATACAACATTAAATGATTATACATCTGTTACAGGTCACAGCATTGCTGACTCCCTCACCCGGGACTATGCAGGCAAATCAGGTACAACCTCATCAGACAGCTGGATGATTGGATTTGCCCCACAACTTGCCGTCGGTGTTTGGACAGGGTATGACAAAGGAAAAACGATCAACCTTGTTCAAGAACGCGGCTATGCGAAGGAAATATGGTCCACCTTTATGGAGGAAGCATTAGATGATCAATCTGTAAAAGCTTTTCGCCCACCGGATGGGGTTGTCGGGGTTTATATTAATCCTGCCAGCGGAAAGCTCGCCACAAAGGGCTGCCCAACGAAGCGTCTCACGTATTTTATTGAAGGCACTGAGCCGACTGAGTATTGTGAAGAACATATGAGTGATGGTGAAGCTTCGGAAGCGGAACAGTCCTCTGATCAGAAGGAAAAAGAAAGCTGGCTTGATAAGTTTAAATGGTGGGATTGAAGCTGAGAATAGGGACGGATCGGTTTTTGTCAAAAATTGACAAATCGTTGATATATTCTCAGAATCGAAGATAAAATCTCATAATCGTTGATAAATCTTTAAAATCGAAGATAAAATCTCAGAATCGAAAATAAATTCTCAGCATTAAATCAAAAACCCCCGGGCAACTAATATGCCCGGGGGTTTTTGTGTCCTAGTTTTATAAACTGTATATTCAGTCTACTAATTTTCATGAAAAATCACAAGATTTTACCAATTTGTTCACGAAAACGTCACACTTTCGACAAATTTATATCCTAGACTTTTAAATCGTCTTTTAATTTTTGCTCAGAATGTTCCCACATTTTTTTATCGTGATGTTTTAAGAAGTTGGTTAAAATCTCTTTTGAACGATCGTCCATATGATCAACGATAATATGACGTTTCATTGATTTATCCATACGGTTTACATGCTCAGGCAGTGATTTGTAGCCCCTTCTTATTGAGCGGTCTACTGTAAGTTCGCATGCGGCTACTCCTGCATAGTAAGGACCATCTTCTTTACGGTCAATTGTGACCCAAACTAACCAATACGGCTTTCCGTTTGGAACCTCTTCTTTTGTTTTCAAAAATTTAATCCCTTTTTCCACGACACTTCTCGCATGCATGGCACCGATATCAACGAAGGCCTCTCCTTCTTCGATATCAATGAAAACCGGGGACACATTATCCAAACTAAGGGCACCTACACCAAACCCGCCGTGACCATCTGTTGGATCGCTTTTTATAATATTAAAACCAATGCTTTTTTTCTTTTTTTCTTGTTCCATATCATGGACCTCCTCATATGTAAGACATCATAATAATGGGCTAAGCAATAAATGAAAAATATTCATGACAATTGCCCGGCCAATTTCAAAAACTGGTTGAATCGTATAGGCATCCAGTGGTGTGATGACTAAAACTAAGAAAATAATAATTCCATAACTCTCAAACTGAACGAGCTTTGGCCGAATATGTGCCGGGACCAAATCTTCAATAATACGATATCCATCCAGCGGTGGAAATGGAAGTAAGTTAAAAATAAACAAAATTACATTAAGTGACACAAAAATATTAAAAAACTGCTCAAGTCCTGTTACATATTGTGATGGCAGATATGTCACTGCGTTTGTCGCTAATAGTATATACCAAATTGCGGTTCCTAAGAAGGCTAAGAAAAAGTTACTTAGCGGTCCGGCAACAGAAACTAATACTCCGGCTAATCGGGGCCGTTTAAAATGAAATCGGTTTACCGGTACCGGTTTTGCCCAACCAAACCCTGCAATAAAAATTAAGATTGTTCCAATTGGATCCAAATGTGCTAATGGAGAAAGCGTTAATCTTCCTTGTCGTTTTGCAGTTGGATCTCCAAACTTATAAGCTACATAGGCATGTGCAAACTCATGTAATGTAAAAGCAATCATTAGCGTAATGACCACATAAGGAATCATTTCTAACGGAAAGGCTAAAAATTGATTAAATTCATTCATCACTGGCTCCTCTGTTCTAAATGTACTCATTCTTAAGCTTACCATGATTAGGGGGTAATTTCGACTAATGGTTACTGACAAAGATGTAAAAAAACCGCCAGATTAATGATTGGCGGTTTCGTTTTGAGCGACTTGTTTAATTTTTTCAATATAATCATATGCTTCAGCAATTTCTTCTTCTGTGTAACGCTGCTTACTTTTTAACGTAAACACTTTTTCTTTTACTTCTTCTCTGCTAAGTCCTTCAAAATATAAAACGGTTGAAACTAATTCCAAAAATCTGGAGCTTTGCTCATTCAAATCCAGCATGCAGTTCTTTAATGGAGGCATGTCCACATCGTAATGGCCAAGGAATTCATTTCCTGCTTCTGTTAAAGTATAACGATATTGAAAATATCCACCCTTTTTTTCATGAACCTCGTCAATAAACCCTAAGTTACAAAGCTCTTCGATACGCAATGTAAGTTCTTCAGAGTATGGTCCAAAAAAGTGAAAATTGTATTTTTCATAGAAAGGTAAATCAATTTTCTTTGCGATATAAATCATTTTTTGCAATTTTTTCCGGCCAATGATTTCCCCTGCTGATGAGATAGCCTTCATCAGCTTCGCATGTTCTTTCATCAATTCCCCGTCATCTCCTAACTTTTCTTTGGTACCGATAAGCATTATTTCTTTATATTTAATAATTCAAGTATTTTCTTTTTCGCCGTACGCTTTGTTGAGAAATCCTCTATTAAGTCCAATGGAAAATACAATTTGTGATCTGTTCTTCTTTTCCCAGAAATAGCATCGACAATCTCTGATTCCCGTGACAATTCGCGCAAATCACCATTCGACATTAATAGATGGATCGGCAGTCTTTCCTCTTCTTCACCAGGACGATAAAAATCGTATGGAAGATCTGAGGAAGAATCAACAACAAGATAATAATCCGGATCGATTCCCGCTTTTTTAAATAATGATGTTAATTCCATCAATGTCATCATCTGTACATTCGGGTTAAATTCCACATATTTAAAAAGCTGGCGGTTCATAAAGCGGGTACATAAGTCACGCAGGATTGGATCTTCTTCCTCCTGCCATGCCTGAAAATAAAACATAATAACAGATTCGTCCAGCTTTAAATAGTCTTGAAGTGACAGCTCTTCTTCAAATAAAGAATAAAAATGAACAGGATCATGTTTAAAGGAATAAAACTCTTGATGCAGCTGTTTTGCACGGTGAAGAATTTTCGTTAAAATCACTTCGGCACTTCGTGTAACCGGGTGAAAATAAACCTGCCAATACATTTGGTAACGGCTCATAATATAATCCTCAACCGCATGCATGCCACTGCTTTTAATCACGACCTGCTCTTCACGAGGACGCATCACTCTTAAAATCCTTTCCATATCAAAGTGACCATAGCTAACACCAGTATAGTAGGCATCACGCTGCAGATAATCCATTCGATCAGCATCAATCTGACTAGATATTAAACTTACAACCTGTTTATTTTCATAGGTTTTGGCAATAACCTCTGCTACCTTTTTTGGAAAATCCGCTTCTACCGATATTAACACCTTGTTAACCTCTGTATCTCCCAGAATAATGGCTTGGGTGAAATCCTCATGATCAAGGTGGAATACTTTTTCAAACGAATGTGAGAATGGACCATGACCTAAATCATGCAACAACGCGGCACAAAGGCATAAAAGCCTTTCTTCATCATCCCATTCAGGTCTCCCCTTGAACACATCATCCACTATTCGGCGAACAATTTCATACACTCCTAGTGAGTGATTAAATCTGCTGTGCTCAGCCCCATGAAATGTTAAATACGTTGTTCCCAGCTGGCGTATTCTTCTTAATCGTTGGAATTCTTTCGTCCCAATGAGATCCCAAATGATTTTATCACGCACATGTATATATCGGTGAACGGGATCTTTGAAAACCTTTTCTTCAGACAACTTTCCATTTTCCATTGGCTTCCACATCCGTTCTGCTTAGTAACTTTTGGCTGCATTCTGTTTTTTTAAGATAGTTAACCATAAGAACAGGTTCGTTCCATTTCGCTCCAGACACAAGATTCGCCGGGGAGGAAGCTGAGCCTCCTCTGCTTCCCGCAGGAGTCAAGTGTCTTCCGCTCCATTCCACTATTGTTTTTATTAATCTTTGAAAGCAACAAACTTTGCAGAAAACAGCCTAAATTTTGACGACATTCACTAACTTCCACTTAATATTATATCGGCTTCCAATCGACAATAACACCAAAAATCCGCAAAATCATTCGACATGCCGAAATGCGGAAGGCGCTAAGCATTCGGCGACAAGCATAAGGCGACAAGCATAAGGCGAATAGGAATAGAAGGCGCTCTTTGCCTTCAATTCCTATTTGACTTATGACCTCGAGACAGTCAAAGACGCGACGTCCTTTCGCATTGAATGCACTTGCACGTCCTGTGCTTCGCCGATGGCGCCTGGAGCTAGACACCAAAACTAATTACTATAAACCCGTTCTACCTCAAAATAAAACATCACCCATGCATTAAACACAAAGGTGATGTTATTTTGATAATTTCTGAACGATCTTTTCTATTAATTCGTCCTCTGACGGTGCAGCTAATGGACGATTGTTTACAAAACAGAATGATTTCTTTCTTCCCGGGCCACAATAAGATTGGCAGGCAATATCTATCTTAGCTTCTGAATCTACCTTTTTTAACTTAGGCACAAGTGTTTTAATATTTGTTGCTTGGCAATCATCACAAATACGAAATTCATTTGCCATTGATTTCCCAATCCTTTCCTTCCAATAGGCGTGCTACCGTTTTTCACTAAGAGGTATTTTACCGTTATTCTTCCCTCTATGCAAGTAACGCTGGGCAAAGGACAAAAAGTTTTCACTTCCTTCAAAGGATTGATTTTCCATCGATTTTCAGTAGATTTCAAAAAAGCTATGAACATTTAAAAAAAATCTACTATCCTCTTAACAAATTTGTATAAAACATCTTCAACTTGTCCATGCTTACTAACAGTTGGAAGTAAATAATCTATTTATATAGGGAGTTGGAAAAAATGAAACAAAGACAAGACGCATGGTCTGAAGAGAATGATTTATTACTAGCTGAAACGGTTTTACGTCATGTGAGAGAAGGCAGTACTCAATTAAATGCTTTTGAAGAAGTTGGAGACAAATTAAATCGTACGTCTGCTGCTTGTGGGTTCCGCTGGAATGCCGTTGTTCGCCATGATTATGAGAAAGCTTTATCGCTTGCTAAAAAACAACGTAAACAGCGGATGAGAGCTTTAGGAAATGGACAACCAGTGAAAAAGCAGCTTTTATATACCCCTGATACACCTGCTATGGAAATGGAAATTGAGGATTTTGATCAACATGAAGAACAAACCATGTTGGCAAGTTTAGAGAGTCATATGGCTGAAGTTATGCCGGCTGATGAAGATGTTAAAACACCATTCAGCAATCAAGCACCTACAGCAACACCTGCAGCCCCACCAAAAGAAATGATGCAAAACAAGCAGCCTGTAAGCATAAATAACAGATTAACAATGGATCATGTTATTGCATTCTTGCAGTCTTATAAAACAAACAATCTACAATCAGAAGCATTAGTAAGTGAAAATAAACGATTAAAGAAAGAAAACCAAGATTTATCTATACAAAATGATGAGCTGATGAAAAAGGTTGAAAAACTAGAACAAGACACAGTAACCGTTCAAGAAGACTATGAAACACTGATGAAAATTATGAACCGTGCTCGTAAGCTTGTCCTATTTGATGAAGAAGACCGCACAGCACCAACAACATTTAAAATGGACCGTAATGGAAATCTGGAAAAGATGGCAGAGTAATAACTAGACGGTGTGCCTATGCATGGCACACTTTTTCTTTTTTTTGAAACTATTAAAGGACCTCCTACGTATTAACCTTAACATTACATTTCAAAAAGGTTGGTTTGATCATGGAAAATAAAGACTGGCTATTAACTGAGCTACAAACAATTGAAAAATGGGAGCAGGATCAGAAAGGAATATTTTTTTGGGAGAAAATTGGCAGACTTCCATTTAAGCTATTAGATAAAATCACACCGGCATTTATCCAAAAGAAAATAGGTGTTCTTTTAGATGAACTGGGACAATTCGTACAAACTGGTGGTCAATATTTAACACAAGAAAAATTAATCTTAAAAAGGCTTCAAAAACAATCGAATCAACACCAGGAGCTGACTATACAAGATATCGGCTCCCTCCCTCTGTCTACGATGGATGAGGTTAGTGATCAATTAAAAACAAATCGAGGAAACCTAGCAACAATTCAGGGGGCAACAACAGGTGTTGGAGGTATTTTCACCCTTGCCATTGATATCCCTGTCTTATTGGGCCTGTCGCTGAAAACATTGCAGGAAATCGCCATAACATATGGCTACGATCCTAAAGATCGAGACGAACGTATTTTCATTGTAAAATGCCTGCAGTTTTCTTCTGCTGATATTGTCGGAAAACAGGCCATTTTAAACGAATTATCATCTTTTTATAAAAGAAAAGAAGTAACAAATAACGAAATGATTTCCCAGCTTCAAGGTTGGCGTGAAGTTGTCTATACGTACCGTGATCAATTCGGCTGGAAAAAGCTGTTGCAAATGGTTCCTATTGCAGGGATTTTATTTGGAGCGATCACTAACCGCTCCATGATCAATGATTTATCAGAAGTTGGCATTATGTTATATCGAAAAAGAAGAATTCTGGAAAAACTTAACGAAAACGAAAAGGAGCTAGCAGAATAATAACGGTTAGCTCTTTTTTCACCTTAAGAAAGTTTAACTATATTAAAGGATTAAAGGATAAGAAAAGACATCAACTTTCGCCATTCTTGGCGGTAAGTCGTGTTTTTCTAAGAAAATACCTTTTCATTTCGATTAATCATCCGAACCAAATTTTGTTGAAATAAAAGCTGTTCTTCAACAGTTAAAGATGACGAAATTAGGTCCTGGCTGTGTTCTTTTAATGTGAAGAGCAGCTGATATAAAAGTTTTTCAACAGTAAGGTCGACTCCCAATAAATCACTGAGAGATGACATTGTCTCAGGCTTTATTGTTGGAAAAACAAATTTCGTTTGTTCCTTTTTAAGAGAGAGCTCATAAAATTGACGAATAAGTTCTGCACGGTCTTCTCCACTGCCTGCTACACAAAGATAGATTTGAACCGCAACTCCGCCGCGAAGTCTTCTTTGTGAAATACCTGCAAACTTCTTTCCATTTATACTTAAATCATAGCTGCCCGGGCAATATGAGCCGACGATTTCTCTTGCTTCAATGTTTGCATCATACTCTTTGAGCATATGCTTGATTAAATCGAGCATCGCGTCATATCCACGGTCTATATCAATTCCCTTTTCAGATTCAGGGAAGATGAGGGAAATGTTTAAAACATCCTTATCCAACACAACCGCCAGCCCGCCGGAATTTCGTACAATCACTTGATAGCCCTGATCGTGAAGAAATTGAAGTCCATCCTCTAAGAATGGTAGTTTTGTATCCTGTATTCCTAACACGATCGTTTGATGGTGCACCCATGTTCGGGCTGTTGCTGGCGATTCATTTTTCCCGACACTCGCACAGAGTGTATCATCTATAGCAAACGAATGCTTAGCGTCAAACTGCGGTCCTAAGCTTGATTGATCAATGACTCTCCATTTTGGTTGGTTGATTAATGAGGACGGCTGTAATAGGTTCATGCTGTTTACTCCTTAACTTTTACTATCCCTTATTATATCACTATCAGCTTTACAGCATAAACCTATTAAACAGAAACCCCTAAAGCCCCAATGAGATATATTTCACTTCCAAATATTCTTCAATTCCATAATGTCCGCCTTCACGACCAAGTCCACTTTCCTTAAAACCGCCAAATGGTGCTTGCGCAACAGAAGGTAATCCATCATTAAGTCCAACAATTCCATATTCAAGGTCCTCTACAATTCTAATACCTTTGGAAATATTTTGTGTAAATACATATGCTGCTAAGCCATATGGAGATTGATTTGCCCGTTTGACCACTTCTTCGATTGTTTCAAACGTTGTGACTGGTGCAACAGGGCCAAATGTTTCCTCTGTCATACAAAGCATATCATCACTGGCGTTACCAACTATAACAGGTGTCATAAAATAACCATTCTCACTATCTACTGATTTTCCTAAATAGGTAATATCTCCACCTTTATTTGATGCGTCTTCTAAGTGGTTCTTTACTTTCTTTAGCGCATTACGGTCTATTAATGGTCCAATTGTCGTTTGATCTTGGAGCCCATTGCCAACATGGAGATTTTGAAAAGCATCTTTCAGCTTGTTCATGAAAGGCTCATAGATTGTTTGGTGAACATACACTCTATTCGTACACACACATGTCTGGCCGGCATTTCGGAATTTGGAGCTTATTACTCCTTCAACTGCCTGATCGAGATCAGCGTCCTCTAATACAATCAGTGGAGCATGTCCCCCCAGTTCTAAGGAGATTTTCTTAACCGTATCAGCTGCTCCTCTCATTAACATCTTGCCAACCTCTGTTGAACCTGTAAAGGAGACTTTGCGCACACGATCATCCTTTAACCAGACCTCTCCAATTTCCTTGGCATCTCCAACAACTAAGTTAAGCACACCTTTTGGAATTCCTGCTTCATGTGCCAATTCAATAAGCCTGACGGCTGTTAATGGCGTTTGTTCTGCCGGTTTAATAACAGCTGTACAGCCGGCGGCTAATGCAGGTGCTACTTTTCGGGTAATCATGGCAGCTGGGAAATTCCACGGTGTAATGGCTGCCATGACGCCTACCGGCTGCTTACTCACAAAAAGTCTTTTATTCGGATGGGAGCTCGGTATGGTCTCACCGTAAATCCGTTTGCCTTCTTCTGCATACCATTCAATAAAACTATTAGCATATTGAACTTCTCCAAGGGCTTCCTTCAAAGGCTTTCCTTGTTCACTCGTCATGATTTTTGCGATTTCCTCTTTGTGTTGATCAATTAATTGATACCATTTCTTTAGGTAGCCGGCACGCTCTCCAGCGACAAGCTTTGACCAGCTTGAAAAAGCGTCATATGCAGCTTCGACTGCCATGGCTGCTTCTTTCTTTCCGCCATAGGCACTTTTTGCGATAATTTTGTTTGTTGCAGGGTTTTCTACATCAATTGTTGTGTCTGTTTGATGCCAGTTGCCGTTAATGTACATTGGTTTGGTTTCCATGTTTTCACCTCATGTCTTTGTATGTAGCTCTTGTATATTACTATTCGCTATATTGTTTTAAGCTTCCTCTTACTAATTATTTAAATACCTCATGGACTTGGTTGGCAAACAAACTTTGTAGTTAAACATGAAAATTAGTTTGTTCCATTGCGCTCCAAACACTCGACTCCTGTGGGATAGGTGAGACCCCGCAGACGGAACACGCAAAGCGTTGAGGAGGCTCACCGCACACCCCACGGAAAGCGAGCATCCTGGAGCTCAAATCAACCATCTCAACACTTATTACGGAGCAACAAATATCCATAAAAAAAGAACCGACAAAATAATGTCAGTTCCTTTTCTGCTATTTATGAAATTATGCCTGTGCAGCCGTAATCAAAGCTAATTTATAAACATCCTCTGCATTACATCCGCGGGATAGGTCGTTTACTGGTTTATTTAAACCTTGCAGAATTGGTCCTACTGCTTCAAAATTGCCTAAGCGTTGGGCGATTTTGTAGCCAATGTTTCCAGCTTCAAGGCTTGGGAATACAAATACGTTTGCGTCACCTTTAATAACTGAATCCGGAGCTTTTTTCTCAGCTACAGATGGTACAAATGCTGCGTCAAATTGGAATTCACCATCTAGAACAACACTTGAGTCTAGTTCTTTTGCAATTTCAACTGCGTTTGCCACCTTTTCTGTTTCAGGAGATTTAGCAGAGCCTTTTGTTGAGAAGCTTAACATCGCAACACGTGGATCGATGTTAAACATTTTTGCTGTTTGTGCACTTGCGATTGCAATTTCTGCAAGATCCTGGCTATCTGGTGCAATGTTGATTGCACAGTCAGCGAATACATATTTTTCGTCACCACGGACCATGATGAATACACCTGACGTCTTTTTAATGCCTGGTTTTGTTTTAATGATTTGAAGAGCCGGACGAACCGTATCAGCCGTTGAGTGTGCTGCACCACTTACAAGACCATGAGCTTTTCCAAGGTGAACAAGCATTGTTCCGAAGTAGTTTTCGTCTAATAAAATTTTGCGTGCATCTTCTTCTGTTGCTTTACCTTTACGTCTTTCAACAAACGCTGCAACAAGCTCGTCCATTTCCGGGTAGTTTTGCGGATCGTAAATGTCTACACCGTCTAATGTTAAGTTAAGTTCTGATGCTTTATTCGTAATTTCCTGCTGATTACCAATTAAGATCGGTTGAAGGATGCCTTCACCTGATAAACGGTTTACTGCCGCTAGAATACGCTCATCTAATCCTTCTGGAAAAACGATTTTAATTTGTTGGCCGCTCACTTTTTCTTTTAACGTTGCAAATAAATCTGACACAAAAAAACCTCCTTGATATGTATAAAGAATGCTTCCTTATCTAGCATACTCCACTTATTTCTCTTTTCAAACTGTTCTATTATGCTATAACGCTTACATCATAAATTTCTTTCATTTCAAAAAAATCTAACTTTTCTCAACTTCATTTTTGATCCTTTTTAAGTTTCTCACAGATTGGCTTTTTTACTCCTAACGTCATACATGAAGTTCAAGTTTTATTCACAAGGGTTCATGGACAAACTATGATATAGTTAAACTGTGTACATAATCATTAACTTTTTAGGAGTGAATATATATGAGTGAAGCAGCACAAACATTAGATGGTTGGTATTGTCTGCATGATTTCCGTTCGATTGACTGGTCTTCATGGAAACTTTTATCAAATGATGAGAGACAAGCAGCAATTAACGAATTTTTTGGCTTACTTGAAAAATGGACTGTCACAGAAAATGCTGAGCAAGGTAGTCATGCGCTGTACTCTATTGTTGGTCAAAAAGCAGATTTCATGATGATGATCCTGCGCCCTACAATGGAGGAGCTTAATGAGATTGAGCTTGAATTCAACAAAACAAAGCTTGCTGAATTTACGCTCCCGACATATTCCTATGTTTCAGTTGTTGAGCTTAGCAACTATCTTGCTGGTGAAAGCAATGAAGATCCTTATCAAAACCCGCATGTTCGCTCAAGACTTTATCCAAAACTTCCACAGTCTAAATATTCTTGCTTCTATCCAATGGATAAGCGTCGTCAAGGAAATGATAACTGGTACATGCTTACGATGGAAGAACGCCGTAACATGATGAGAAGTCACGGTCTAATCGGTCGTTCTTATGCAGGAAAAGTAAAGCAGATTATTACCGGTTCGGTTGGCTTTGATGATTATGAGTGGGGAGTAACACTATTCTCTGATGATGTTCTTCAATTTAAAAAGCTTGTTTATGAAATGAGATTTGATGAAGTGAGTGCACGATATGGAGAGTTTGGTTCCTTCTTTGTCGGAAACCTGCTGGATTCTGGAAAGCTTCAAAACTTTTTTGAAATAAACTAAAACCTATTATATAAACAGACTCAGAATGTGTAGACTATTCAGAGTCTGTTTTTTCTTCGTTTAGGAAAATTATAAAACTCTCGTACTGTAGATAAGCGCACGGCATCCAGCTCCAGCGCCTATCGTCTATCAAACTTCAGATCATCTCCCTACGATAAGTCAACATCGGTTCGCTTCGCTTACCGTGTTTCCTAAATCTTTAGTCGATGCTCCTCCAGTTTGTACGTCGATGATCAAGGCGCTTGCGCTTTTGTTCTTTATCACCTTTTCAAAACAGTCTACTTTTTTCCCTTCTTTATAAGGTTTTGTTTCATACCTTTTATAGCCTAGTGACTCCCAAAAGGTTCTTGCCGAGAAATTCTCTGTTAATACCGCTAAACGTACGATTTGCATCCCCGCTTTTCTTGCTTCAGCTTCAAATAAAGAGTAGGCCTTTTTTCCATATCCTATCTCTTGATAATCATGATGAATCATAAGTAATCCAAGCCAAGGATATTGGTCGTTGGGATTTTTAACTAAATAATCCAGAACCCCTACATACTCATTGTTTCCCTTTATAAAAAAGCTTTCTGTCGTTTCATTTAAAAACTCTTCTTCCATCTCCTTCAAAGTGCGCTCTTCCCGTCCGTTTTCAAGCACATTATATCTTTTGTTCGAATTCACAATGTCTCTTGCTATGTGAAGGGTTTCTTTTGAGATTTTTTCTAAAGAAAAATTAGACATTTCTCTTCCTTCTTCCATTTATTTTTTTATGGATAAGTCATAAGTTGTTTTTCTTTTACATACGTATGAATGAGCAAAGATTGAGTAATGAAATGTCTTTTCTTACAGCACCATCTTGCTTCATTTCTTTTCCAAACAGTCCTTATGTTTATTAATATTTTTAGGAGGGGTCATTTTGGCAATGAACCAAAACCAGCAGTATGGATACCCAATGCAAGGCATGCAACAAGGAGCAGGTTACCAACAACCTTATCCTACATATGCCTATCCTAGTCCATATGGTCAATATGGTCAAAACGGAGTTCAACCACCTCAAATGCTACCACAACAACAGCAGCAAGGGGTAGCTCAAAACATTCCCGGTATGCTGCCATTAGAACAGTCTTATGTTGAAAATATTTTGCGGTTAAACCGTGGGAAAGTTGCAACTGTTTATATGACATTTGAAGGAAATCGTGAATGGAATGCGAAAATTTTTAAAGGTGTAGTTGAAGCTGCAGGAAGAGATCATCTCATTTTAAGTGATCCTCAAACAGGTAAGCGTTTCTTACTACTAATGGTGTACTTGGATTATGTAACATTTGATGAGGAGCTGAATTATGATCCGCAATTCACACTTGCAACGGCTTCTCCAAGGTAATGGTAGCTTAAAAGCCGATCATTAGGATCGGCTTTTAGATTTATGTATTGCTGCTTATAAATATCGAATTGCTGCATATCCCACCAATAGCCATCCGCCTAAAAACGCTAAGCCGCCAAGTGGAGTAATGGCACCTAAAATACTAATTTGTGTCACGCTTAACACATACAGACTTCCAGAGAACAAAATAATCCCTGCTAAAAATAACCACCCTGCGGTTGTAAACGCCCCAATGTTTGTAAACTTATCTACTAAAAAGGCAACAACAAACAGGGCTCCGGCATGAAACATTTGATATTGCACACCTGTTTGCCATGTTTTTAGATATTTTTCAGGAATTTTCCCTTCTAATCCATGAGCACCGAAGGCTCCTAATGCTACTGCCAAAAATCCATTAATGACACCTAGAATAAGAAAAAGCTTCATCAAAAACACACCTCCCCCTTTCATCTTACCCTACTATCTTATAAATTCAACTTGAAATCTTGACTAAATGATGGCTTTTATTATTCTGTAAAGATACGTTTTTGCTTTGTAATAAGTGTTGGATTCGTTTCTTTTGAAAGAACTTATTAAAGGCAACAAGTTTTAAAAAAGCGATCAATAATAAAAAAAGGGCCAAATTGGCCCTTAACGATTTTGCAGATACACTTTTAGCACGTCTGCAACTTTGTGCTCGTTTTCGATTGCTTTAATATGATAGTGATCTCCATCTACTACCGATTGGAAATTTGAAATTCCTTCGTTTTTAAGGAAATCATCGATATCGTGAACAGATTCTTGTGCTGTTAATAAGTACTTTTGACCAACATAATCTTGGTTTACATATACATCATATCTGTCATGTGAGAGCTTTGTTGAGGAGAAATCATCAAACGCTCCCATCGTAAATCTGCCTCTTCCAACATTTAAAAATTCATCATATGCCATTTCACTAACCTCCATTAAGATAATTTTACTTATCATTGTGTCCTGATTAGTTTTAGAATATGATGGATTTCTTTGGAGAGGATGACCAGCTATTTTCAATTAAAAATCAAATAATGAGTCACCATTTGCATCATCTTCTTTTCTAGCCTCAGAGCTTGATGGATTTTTAACAACCGTTGCCATATTTCCCATCATTTTTTGAAGCTCAGCTTGACTTATTGAGCTCGAAGAAGGAGATGTGGTCGCTTGTACTTGTGGTGATTTTTCATCTAAAATCAATTCACATAAAGATTGAATGACAACAATTCGCTCTCTTCTTTCCTTTTCTGATTGACTGTTTTTAGCTTTTGTTAATTCTGCTTCCATTTTAGAAAGAAGCTTTGATATTGGTATATCCACTCTGATCCCTCCACTATGCCTTCATGGACTTTTGTTCATACTTTAAGCAGGCCATTCCAGATGATTTCTTTACCATGATTGCCGGTCTACCTGCAGATTTAAACCCATATGCCCTGCAGCCATTTGGAAATCTCGTATCCCATGTTACATAGAAATGCTTACACTTCACACAATTTATTGGTGTTTCTTTCATCATCCATACTCCCTCATCTTAAGGTCCAATCAATTTCACCTAATCCGTGTTGTATTAAAAACTCATTTGCCTTTGAAAATGGTTTACTGCCAAAGAATCCTTTTCTTGCTGAAAATGGACTTGGATGAGCCGACTCGATAATGAAATGGTTTGGTGAGGTTATCAATTGTTTTTTTGCTTGAGCATGTTTACCCCATAAAATAAAGACAACCGGCTTCTCACGGTTATTTAATACATGTATGATTTCATCGGTGAAGATTTCCCACCCTTTTCCTTTATGGGAATTAGGCTGACCTTTCCTAACGGTTAGCACCGTGTTCAAAAGCAAAACACCCTGCTTTGACCATTTGACTAATGACCCATTTTCGCTTTTTTCACACTTTATATCTTCACAAAGCTCCGTGAAAATGTTTCGCAGGGAAGGAGGAAGTTTTTCGCCTGGTTGAACAGAAAAACTTAATCCTTGTGCCTGCCCTTCTCCATGATATGGATCTTGTCCGATGATGACCACCTTCACATCCTCATAGGGAGTCTCATTTAAAGCGCGAAAAATATTCTCACGCTTTGGAAATATAGTTTGTTGCTTATATTCGTCATCTAAAAAATCTATTAGTTTTTTAAAATAGTCCATTTCAAATTGCTTACTTAGTAACTTACTCCAACTTTGTTCCATGTTCTCATTCATCTTTAGGTACCTCTCATCTATCTGCTATAACGGGAATGAATTGGTTGTCCACCCCATACAATTGTCGTGTTTGCTTCACGTTCTTTCATTTCGGGCTCTTCAAGCAAAACAAAGAAATTTTTCTGTGGTAATGATCCTAAGTGATGTTTTTCACATAACTTATCCAGATAGGCTTTACGCTTTTCATTTAAGCTTGCAGACTGATTTGTTCCACTCTCTGCAAATGCATATATGACACTGGCAACAGGAACTCTTTTCACCTGACAAGCCTGTGCCGCTCTTAACATGAAATCCCAATCCCAATAGTTATGTACATTCGGATCAAACATTCCGATTTTATCATGTAATTCCTTTTTCCTTTTTATACACACTGCCTGAGGGGACATAGGTGGAGAACTTCTTCATTCCCTGCTCATCATAGTGATAGGCAAACGTTCTTCTTTTTACAGGAATACGGGTTTTCCCGTGCTTCTCAAAATTAACAATTTCCGCATCAAAATAAACAAAGTCTGCTTCACGTAAGGCATCTTTTGCATATTCCAAATGCTTTGATGAAAGGAGGTCATCATCATCACAAAGCATGATATAATCTCCAGTTACATGACCAACCCCCATGTTTCTGGCACGTACATGCTTCATATTTTCATGTAATTCAATTGTTTTTATTGGCAGCTCTTTATAAAGATTAACGACTGGCTCAATGCTCTCTCCACAATCATTGACAATAATGATTTCATAAGGTGCTTCGGTTTGGATGGAAATGGATTCAAGAAGCTCGGCTAATTCGTCCAGTCGATTATGCGTCACAATCACAATGGATATTTTCATTATCATCACCTGTTCTTTTATATTCTTTTATTTTAACAAAGACCTTACTGACTTTTATAGTTAAAACGTCTTTTAGCCTATAACTTATTTTCCCATTATGTTTCATTTACTTTTAAAAGGGGTACAAGTTTATTAATCATGCAAAGGAGATGATGAACTTGAAAACATATGTTGTAGAAAATGGTGTACAAGCAACTCAAATCATTCAGGAGCTTGAGGGTCAGGGATATGATAAAGATCACATCTATTTATTTGCACATGATACTACCCGTTCCAAGCATTTAACAGAACAGACAGACACTCGTCAAATTGGTTTAAAAGAAGAAGGTGTTTTTGATAAAGTGGCCAATGTCTTTCGATCTCGAGGAGACATGCTTAGAGATAGGATGACATCATTAGGGGTTTCACAAGACAAAGCAAATGAATTAGAGGAAGAGCTTGATGAGGGCAGAGTTGTTATTGTAGCTCAATAATAATGATAGGGACAGTTCACAGCTGTCCCTTTTAGTTTTTCTTATACTATCATCAATAAAATCTTATACTTTCTAATAATCCAAAAAAATACCCCCTTACAAGTAAGGAGGCAACATACATATATAAAAATTAGGGGGGGATTACTAGCATCATTGACACATTTACGATATCTTATACCAGTAACCCACAATTATTTTAAAGAAGTTTGTAATTGCTGTACAAAGCGCTTAAATCCTTGTTGTCCGGCTTCATCCTGCTTGAATACTCCTGCATGCTCTAGAATGGTTGCAAAAACATGTCCTACTTCTTTTAACAGCACCTCATACACAATGGCTTCTGTTAGATCTGGGTATTTCTTATATACCTGTTTCGCCCATTCATAATGTTTGTTAATTTCGTCATCTTTTTCAATCTTATCTAAGCCATCTGCTTCAACTAAGAATTCTGCTAGTTTTTTGAGCTCATCCAGTAGTCTTCCAGGCAATACAGCTAATCCCATTACCTCGATTAAGCCGATATTTTCCTTTTTAATATGATGAACCTCTTGATGAGGATGAAAAATTCCAAAAGGATGTTCATCACTAGTTCGGTTATTTCTTAACACCAAATCAAGTTCAAAAAGGTCGCCTCTTCTTCTGGCAATCGGTGTGATCGTGTTATGTGGAGTTTCGCCGGAAAAAGCGTGTATATCTACAGTCTCATCACTATAGGACTTCCATTCCTGTAATATATCATCTGCTGCTGCAATTAAGTCCGCTTGATTATTTCCTTGCAGACGCAGCACAGACATCGGCCACTTCACAATAGCGAAATCAATCGATGGATATTTATTTACAGAAAAAGAATACATTTTTTCTGCTACTTCCATCGGGAAGGTATGATGCCCCCCCTGGAAGTGATCATGACTTAAAATAGAGCCTCCAACAATCGGTAAATCTGCATTTGATCCAAGAAAATAATGAGGATACTGCTCAACAAAATGCAGAAGCTTTTTGAACGAGTCTTTGGAAATCTTCATCGGCTTATGTTCACCTGAAAAGACAATCGCATGCTCATTGTAATACACATATGGTGAGAACTGTAGAAACCATTGTTCATCATCCAGTGTAACAGGAATAATGCGGTGATTTTGTCTTGCCGGGTGATCCAAACGACCTGCATATCCAACATTCTCTTTACATAAAAGGCAAGCAGGGTACTCACTTTTTTGCATGTTTCTTGCTGCCGCAATGGCAACAGGATCTTTTTCTGGCTTTGACAAATTGATTGTCATTTGCAGATCACCATATTCCGTACCAACAAGCCACTTTTCATTTTTCGCTATGCGGTCAGTCCGAATATAATGAACATCCTGTGAAAACTGATAAAACCATTCTGTTGCTTGTTTAGGTCCGCCCTGAAAGACAAGTTCATCAAAGCGACGTATGATTTCCCCTTGTGAAGGAACAAGACAGCCCATTATTTTTGTGTCAAATAAATCACGGTAGGTAACAGTGTTATCTTCGATAAGTCCCTGTTCAGCAGCCCAATCCAATATTGTTTCTAAAATGGGTACAGGAGAATCCGGTACTTCCTTATCAACTGTTACAGCCTTCACATCAGAAAGCTGTAACACCTCTAAGATTTTATTGCGGGCTAAATCCACGTCCCAGATTGTAATAATTTCCTTTTTCAAAGCAAATTGAAGTAATCTTTCTATTTCAGCATCAATATGAATAGACATGGTATACACCCTCTCGTCTTATATCAAAAGCGCAAGCGCCTTGTTCAGCCTCGGGCAAATAAGACGATTTAGAATAGAAGGTGTTCTTTGCCTTCAATTCTAAATTGGCTAGACCCTAGAGGTGCTAGGCGCTGGAGCTGGATGTCACAAAAAGAAATTTAGTTTTGATAGCCTTTAGGATTCTTTTGAAACCAGTTCCAGGCGCTTTCAATCATTGTGTGAAGATCTGCATATTTAGGTTTCCAACCAAGCTCATTGATCGCTTTTTCGGATGAAGCAATTAATACAGCCGGGTCACCTGCACGACGTGGCGCAACTTCAGCAGGGATTGGATGACCTGTTACTTTTCGAGCTGTTTCGATCACTTCTTTTACCGAAAAGCCGTTTCCATTTCCAAGATTATACGTAGCACTTGTATGATCTTTACGCAGCTTTTCAATCGCTAAAATATGAGCATCCGCTAAGTCTGTCACATGAATATAATCTCTTATACATGTGCCATCTTCTGTGTTGTAGTCATCACCAAAGATCATGATTTTCTCACGATCTCCCAATGCTACTTGTAAAATGATTGGGATCAGGTGTGTTTCCGGATCATGGTCTTCACCAAGTTTTCCTTCCATATGAGCACCTGCAACATTGAAATAGCGAAGAACGACATATTTTAACCCGTATGCCTGTTCACTCCACTTCAGCATTTTTTCAACTGCAAGCTTTGTTTCACCATATGGATTTGTTGGAACAGTAGGATCTGTCTCAACGATTGGAATATTTTCTGCCTCACCATAGGTTGCAGCCGTTGATGAAAAGACAATTTTCTTTACACCAAACTCTTGTATCACCTTTAAAAGGCACATTGTTCCATACACATTGTTTTCATAGTATTGAAGTGGTTTTTCAACACTTTCGCCTACTAGTGAATCAGCAGCAAAGTGGATGACTGCTTCGATATCATTTTCTTGGAAAACGTTTTTTAAGAATGCTTCATCACGTAAATCACCGTTGTAAAATTTCACTCCTTCTAAAACAGCCGGTAGATGTCCCTTTTGAAGATTATCAACCACCACAACCTCTTCATTTCGATCTAACAGCTCGGAAACCGCGTGACTACCGATATATCCTGCTCCACCGCAAACTAATACTGCCATCTTTTCATCCTCCAATTGTTTAGTTCATGTTTATTTCTTTTGCTCCATCGCCAACATTCGCTACGTAAAAATCAGCCGTTAATCCTGTTTTTTCGTTATAGCGTTTGCCTACTTCTTGAATGAATTCTTCAATCTTATCATTTTTCACAATTGATACTGTACAACCTCCAAAGCCTGCTCCTGTCATTCTTGAGCCAATGACACCTTCTTGGCTAAGGGCTGCTTCTACTAAAGTATCAAGCTCAAAACCGGTTACCTCATAATCATCTCGTAAAGATGTGTGAGAATCACACATTAATTGACCAAAACTTTCAATATCACCTTGTTGAAGTTTTTCAACTGCTAGAATCGTTCTCGCATTTTCATAAACAGCATGTTTTGCACGCTTTTGATCAACTTCGTTTTCAATTAAATGGCGATGTTGTTCAAATTGCTCAGGTGTTAGGTCGCCAAGAGATTGAATCGATAATTCCTTTTGCAATTGTGAAAGAGCACGTTCACATTCTGAGCGTCTTTCATTGTATTTCGAGTCTGCAAGTGTTCTGCGTTTGTTTGTGTTGGCAATAACAAGTGAAGCATCCTCAAGAACTATCGGGCTATATTGATAGTCAAGCGTTTGACAATTTAACAAGATCGCATGGTCTTCTTTTCCCATTCCGATTGCAAATTGATCCATAATGCCACAGCTAACGCCGATAAATTCATTTTCTGCATGCTGACTCATTTTAACAAGATCCACACTGCTGAACGTTGTTTCCAAGATTGATTGTAAAGCAACTGCTGTAACAAGTTCAATAGATGCTGAAGAGGATAATCCTGCACCATTCGGGATATTACCGTAGTATAAAATATCAAATCCTGTATTTAGCTGATTGCCTCGATCTGTGAACTCTTTCATCACACCTTTTGGGTAGTTGGCCCAATCATGCTCTTTTTGAAGTTCAAGCTGCTCTTGAGTTGATAGTTCAATGATTCCTACATTTGGAAAATTGACTGAGTACAGACGAATAGATTGGTCATTTCTTGGTGCAACTAATGCGTATGTCCCAAACGTTAACGCACATGGAAACACATGACCTCCATTATAATCTGTATGTTCTCCTATTAAATTCACTCGGCCTGGCGCAAAAAAAGTGCGTACAGGCTGATCTGTGTTGAATATCTGTTTAAATTGTTGTAGTAATTGTTCTGTCATTGGAAATCACCCTTCATCTCGCGTTTTTGTTTGTGATAACGTTATCTTTATTGTAAGTTCCATTTTTACCTGGAACAATGGTAAAATTATTTTATAAATTAGCACTTATTTGCTTAGAAGTTTCATTTAAACACAATGAATATAGCTATATTTAATACGTTTTACGATCATACTTCAGTCTTTTTTTGCTCACCTCAACAAAAAAGGGTAAGAAAGGGGGATTTTTTTGCTATGGAAAAGAAAAAGGGCGCAATTGTTTTTCGGTTTAATGAGCCTAATGTGAACAAAGTTGCACAAATTTGGTCTGTTGGTTGGGATGAACAGGATTCTTCTATTTATTCTTGGAGCGGTACGGAAAGAAAAGACCAAGATAAATACATTTTTCAATATACGTTATCAGGACATGGTGAAATCAATATTGATGGAAAGATTCATCAACTAAAAGCAGGTCATGCGTTTATTGTGAACAGTCCAAGCAACTATCGTTATTATTTACCTGAACAATCAACAAAATGGGAGTTTCTCTATTTAACCTTATACGGAAACGAAGCAAAGCGTTGTTGGGAGCAGGTAAAAAAATCCGACAACCAGGTTGTTCGCTTCCATCCAGAGTCAACGCTCATTAAACTGCTTAAGCAAATTTACGATGATTCAATCGAAAAAAAAATAACCAATGCCTACCATGGCTCAAGCATTGCCTATCAATTTTTAATGGAATTATCTTTATCCTTAAAAACAGTGGATAAATTTATGGAGGATTGGTCAGAAGGAATTATAAGCGCTGTTTTATTCGCCCAAAACTATTACCAGGATGATATTGGAGCAGAGGAAATGGCAGAGGCTTCAAAATTATCAAAGTATCACTTTACAAGATTGTTTAAAGAAGAAACCGGGACAACCCCTATTCAATATTTAACAAATATTCGCTTACAAAAGGCCATCGAGCTTTTGCAGCATACAAGATATACTGTTGATGAAATTGCACAATTAGTTGGTTATAAAAATGCGAATTATTTAAATAAGATCACCCGCAAGCTTACCGGGAAATCACCAGGGGAAATTAGGCAAGAGAGACATACTGTTTAGGTTGATTCACATGTTATCGTTTATAAACTTTTAATAAAAGATGCAAAAAAGCGGCCAATCCTGCAAAATTTATCTCGTTTCCCTGATGATAGCTTTTTCGGCAAAAAAATAGTCCCCAGTAAATCACTGGGGATGCCATAGTTCTTTTATGCAACTTTCGTCATCCAACTTTTAATCCGGACAAATACCAATACAAACATAGTTGACATCAGCACACCTTTTATTACATTAAACGGTAATATTGCAGGTATAACTAAACTGCGCATATCAGGTGCCTGCAGGAAGTAGGTATATGCTGGAAGAATAAATAAATAGTTTAATATACTCATAATAATCGCCATTGAAAGTGTTCCAACCGCCAGAGCAATCATCATTCCTTTTCTCGTTTCCATTCTTTTATATACAAAATACGTAGGTAAAATAAAGACAACTCCTGCTAAGAAGTTTGCGATGTGACCAACAGGCACTCCAGTTGGACTCCCCATCATTAAGAAATTAATGATATTTTTAATTAAAACGACTAAGACACCTGCCACTGGACCAAACATAATGGTTGCAATGAGCGCAGGAATGTCACTAAAATCAATGAATAAAAAGGTAGGAAATAACGGCAACGGGAAAACTAACAGCATTAATAAATACGATATACTGCTAAGCATTGCAACTGAAGCCATTGTTCTTACACTAAATCTTTCTGTTCTAATCATTTGTCTTCTCCTCCATTGATCCATCGCGTTTGGAAGAGGTGTTCGCAAGTAAGATACCTTACGCGGCTACGAACAAAAGCGCAAGCGCCTTGATCAGCCTAGGGAAATAAGACGATTTAGAATAGAAGGCGTTCTTTGCCTTCAATTCTAAATTGGCTAGACCCAAGAGAGGCTAGGCGCTGGAGCTGGATGTCGAAACTTATCCACAGTTCAAGAAATTTATAATTTCCTAAACGATAGAAAACTCCCTCACAAATATATGAGGGAGTTACGAAGGCATCCTAAATAAACGTTCATCTTGTCATTTTTTAAACGTTAGCTGAACCTCCATCTTCTCCCATCCAGACTATACTGTCGGCTTTGGAATCGCACCAAATCCTGCCTAAAAGGCTCGCGGGCTTAAAGAAAGTTTCTTAATACCGCCGATCGGGAATTTCACCCTGCCCCGAAGATAGATCATTATTTTGTTTATGTCTTCATTATACAGAAAACTTCATATTTTAAAAGATATTTGCATTTTATTCCTAGATATTCACTTGGTGTAAATTTTCTCTTTTTTCTTATCCGATCATCCATAAAAATTTTATGCTTTCTAATAGTATAAAATAAAGGCGTGTGACGTAACGACTCTTCTCTCAATTATTTAGATCTATTTGAATGGTCCCTTTTTGATGCATAATCGTCATCTTTGTTCCAGGTGTCATGATATTTTCTAAAATATCCTTAGCCGCTTGCAAGGCAAATTCGATTCTTTCCAGCTTCTCTGTCACTTCTTCAGATTGGGTGATTGGGTATTCAGAAAGCTTTTCTGTGTAGTCAAAAGACTTTTGATGATATTCAGCCAGTTTCTCATAGACTTCATCGTACAATTCCTCAATTTCCTTTTTCAAGTCCAACCTCTCCCTTATTGATTCCTATTCTCTCTATGATACAAAACATCATGAAGAAGGAAAACAGAGATTTCACTTATTATTTTTCAATAGTCGTTTATGAATCCATATCGCTGCCTGACATCCGTCTGCCATCGCGATCGTCACTTGCTCTGAGTGGGCAATAAGATCTCCTGCTGCCCATACATTTGTTATATTTGTTTCCTTTGTTCGAGGATCTACAAGGACATGTTTGTTTTCAAGCCTCTCTACTCCTAATTGTTTTGCAAGCTCCGAATGAACAGCATTTCCGCCAAATCCGATAAATCCTTTATCACCATGAACGATTTGTCCATTTTTTAATGTCACACCTTTAAAGTCGGATTCATTTTCAGTGATAATCCCATCAATCTCTTCATTGATAACAGCTATGTTCTTTTGCTTAAGCTCATTTAATAATGGCGGCTCTATTCCTCCATCATGATTAATGAACGTAATCTTGTCTGTCCAATAAGTAAGAGTTATCGCTAAATTTGCACCTGTTTTCCCTGATCCTAACAGGAGAACATGCTGATTCCTTACCTCATAGCCATCACAATCCGGACAAACATAGATGGAAACACCTAAACACGGGTTTATGTTTTTAATCTCGGGTATTCGATCTTTTATTCCTGTGGATAACAAAAGTGTTGTGGATTCATACATTTTACCTGATTTCGTTTTCACCGTTATTCTTTCTTGATCTTTCTTTGCTTCGATAACATAATCTTTTATAAATTCAATTCCATATTGTGATGCTTGTTTCTTCCCTAATTCCCTAAGGGTTTCACCACTTACACCATCCGGCCATCCCAACATATTATGATAGCCTCTGCATAAGTTTGACCTTCCATCTTCAGAATCAATTACTACTACCTTATGCATATATCTCCCTAATTGAATAGCCGCCTGCAAACCGGCTATTCCTGCCCCAACGATCAAACATTCATATGTATTCTTTGACATCATGACACGTCCTTTGAAGTAGATACTACTTATCGTGCGTCAAATTAAAATTGTTCATTCAAATATAAAAGGACCTTTTTATAATCGGTCTCCTCAAATACTTCAAATTTTATTTTTCAATTGTGGATAACTACGCTTTCATTTGCGAATTGTTGATATTTTTTGAGGTATTTACCTTTTATAACGTAAAAATTTAGATATTAACAGCTTATTATCCAGTTAACAACAACTTATCCACAAAAGTTATCAACATATCCACAATTTCTATCCACATTTTGTGTGGGTACATTCGTTCGCCACAATATATATAGGACTATTATCTCCTATAAACAAGTTATTCACAGGGCGTTTTTTCGTAACTAAGTTCTCCTTACGAAGTACGAAATTGACCTCCATTTACGTGTAATACCTGACCTGTAACATAGCGTGAATCATCTGATGCAAGATACACATATGCAGGTGCAAGCTCAAAAGGTTGCCCCGGTCTTTTCATTTCCGAATCAGAACCAAAGGTTGATACATTTTTCGCTGAAAAACTCGCCGGAATTAACGGAGTCCAGATCGGACCAGGTGCTACACCGTTCACCCTTATTCCTTTATCCACAAGTGATAAGGATAAAGATCTTGTAAATGTTGTGATCGCTCCTTTTGTTGCAGAATAATCAATTAAAGTTTTATTTCCTTCATACGCTGTTACGGATGTTGTATTAATGATGGAGCTCCCCTTTTGTAAATAAGGCAAGCATGCTTTTACCATGTAAAAAAAGGCAAAAATATTCGTTTTAAACGTTCTTTCCAGTTGCTCGGCCGAAATATCCAAAATACTTTTCTGTACAAATTGTACAGCATGATTATTTACCACAATGTCCAAGCGGCCAAAGGTTCCAATGGCCAATTTTACAACTTCATAAGACGTTTGCTCCCGGGACAGATCTCCTGAAAATAATAAGCATTTTCCACCCAACTCCTCAATTCTGTGCTTCGTTGTCCTGGCATCTTGATGCTCATTATAATAAGGAATGACAACTGCAGCTCCCTCTTTCGCAAATGCATAAGCAACTGCTCTTCCGATCCCACTATCCCCTCCTGTTATAATCGCCACCTTATTCTTTAACTTTCCACTTCCCTTATACCCTTCCCATTCTGATATCGGCGGAGGATTCATTTCATATTCAAAACCAGGTTGGCGATTTTGATGTTGCGGAGGAAATACAATCGGCTGCATCTTTGTTTGTTGTTTTTGGCCATAATACGGATAAACAGGATATGGATACATGAACGGCCCTCCCTCATTCAATTACTTCGCTTAACCCTATTCACAAATAGCTTGTAAAAATAACAAAAATCCTAAAGAAATGATTATTTCCTTAGGATTTTCCAGTAAATCTTTTTATAATAAATGAAACCACTATAAGAAAGAGCGAACAAACAAACATTGTAATAGCCACAATACTCAAGCCTATTCCATACCATGGATTTGTCAAAAATCCAACAACAAAGCTGCCAACAAACGTAAGTACAGAAAGAGCAAGACTAATCAATGAAGGCAAATAAACTCTCCCCGATCTTCTCTTGGCAACCAGGATCAGTCCGACAAAAAAGAGAAAATAGTACACGGCAATAGCTTGTTCACTTAACAAAAAATCTATTGTCTTAGGAATAATATACGTTTCACTTGAGACAGGAAGTCCAAGATCAATTAACTCCGGCTTTACATCACCCTCGAGAGAGACTGACATTAATTGAAATTCTTCAGGTTCATCAGGCCAATTTTCATACTGTAGAAATGCAATATGATCTGCCTTATGCAAAAAGACCGGTGACTGCACATTGGCTTGTAAATCTGTTAACTGCTTCACTTTATTACTTTCCACATTTTTTAAGAACAATTCATAATGAAACAAGCTACTATTCTTTGATTGCTCAGTTACTGCTGTATAAGCGAGTAAACTTCCATCTTCGGAAAAAACAGAAGAATACATATCACCACTGACTTGTGCAACAGGTGTTTCGGTTTTTTTCTTTAAAGAATAGGCAACAGGCTGTTCATTACTTTCAAATAAACCATAATACAAGGTTTCTCCATCAGTCGAGATGGACAGGTTATTCATTGAAAAATGGTCTTTATCTGTCAGTTGTTCAATTTGACCACTTGCACGATCTACTTGATAAAGATCATACCCTTCCTTTGTTTCACCTTCTAATTTTCCTACCTCAGAGGCTAGCATTGCAGTAAAGAATATTGTCTCATTGTCAGAGGCGAAGACAGCATCTGTTACGTGAAGACCATCCAGCGTTAATCTATTTGCGTCACTTCCATCATGATTCATAACTGTAATAGTTTGAATTCCTTGATCATCCTCTGATAAAAACAACAGTTCTTCTCCATCATGTGAAAATTTTGGCGAATGGGATCTTCCTTCTATTTTCTCACTTAATCTAGTAACATTAGATCCATCCAGATTTGACATATAAATGGCTTCATGTCCATCTAAAAAGTAAGAAAAAGCTAATTGTGAATCATCTGGGGCTATATCAAATTCCTGTCCCAGGCCTGTATAAAAACGATATGGGTCTCTGTCCTGTAGAGTTTGGTACAGGATTGAACCGATCATGAGCAGCAGACTTACCACTGTAAAGATTATGAGTATTCGCTGTTTTTTCACCAGTTCTCAACTCCTTCCTTTTTTATCCTATGCAACGGAACGATCTCACTTGTACACAAAGTGAAAATCCACTTTTAGCCAATTATACTATATTTACTAGTAACTGGATTGTTTTAAGGGGAATTTATTAAGACGAAAAAGCCAGATGCAAAAGCA
This sequence comes from Metabacillus niabensis, assembly GCF_020524345.1. Lineage (GTDB taxonomy): Bacteria > Bacillota > Bacilli > Bacillales > Bacillaceae > Metabacillus > Metabacillus niabensis_B. The sequence goes on along the minus strand of NZ_JAIVLH010000006.1, from coordinate 26,458 downwards.
CCTGACTATAATGGAATTTACCGCTTATTAAATCCTTTTTTCTCCACAAATTCTTTCATATACATTCTAGTCGGTCTAGATAATAAGCGTGCCATTTGACCAGTCCATGTGTCTTTTCTTTCTCCATTTGTACGCTGTTCATAATACGCAGAAATTTGTTGATCATATTCTTTTAGTTGACTTAAATAGCTTGTCTGATCTTGCTGATACTCATCTTCATGGTACACATGTTCAAACGGCAGTCTTTGTTTTTGATCCGGCTCCTGTGCCGGGTATCCCACTGCAATACCGAAAAGCGGCAAAACATGTGAAGGCGTTTTTAATAAACTCGACACTTCAGATAGTTGGTTTCTTAAACCTCCAATATATACCGCTCCAAGCTCCATTGATTCAGCAGCTAGCACAGCATTTTGCGCCGCAAGAGCCGCATCAATTACAGCAACCATAAACTTTTCAGTACTCTCGAGGATTTCACTCGCATCCTGATGATATTGGTCAGCAATTAACTGATGTCTATGTAAATCTGCACAAAAGACAAAGAAATGGCCATTTTCTGCTACATAGTTTTGCCCTCCGGCTAACTCTGCTAATTTCCGCTTTTTCTCATTATCTTTCACACCAATTATAGAATATGCCTGAATATAGCTTGAAGTTGATGCAGCTTGGGCACTTTGAACAATCAGTTTAATCTGTTCATCTGATAATGTTTTATCCTCAAATTTGCGGATGGAACGATGATTTAAAATCGTTTTAATCACATCATTCATTGTTGCCGCCTCCTTTTTTCTATTATAAAAAGGATAACTCTTTTTTCGTTCATTACATACTGATTTGCTTATACTAATTCTTTTTGCTTCGTTTCTTCGCCAAGCAGCAGGACAGCTAATGCCCCAATAATAATTGATATGGCAAAAATGAGGAAGATAGTGTTGATAGAGTAATCAGCCGCAACAAAATAGCCGACAACTAACGGTCCCAAAATACCTCCAACTCTACCAAATGATGCAGCTAATCCTGCGCCGGTACCGCGCACCTCTGTTGGATAGTGCTCAGGTGTGTAGGCATAAAGCGCACCCCACGCCCCAAGGTTAAAGAATGATAAAAAGATACCTGATGTGAGTAATAATGGTAAAGTATCAGCATTTCCGAAGAAATAGGCACTAAGAGCTGTCCCTATCAAGAACGAAATGAGAACAAACTTTCTTCCTGCACGTTCAATTAGATAGGCCGCAAGAAAATAACCCGGCAGCTGTGCAAGCGTCATAATAAGAACATACTGAAAACTTTTAATTAAGCTAAACCCTTTTAACACCATCACACTTGGTAACCAAAGAAACATACCGTAATAAGAAAAAACAACACAAAACCATAGAATCCAAAGCATAGTTGTTTGCTTAACATAAGGCTTCGCCCACACTTTCGCTATTTTTGTGAACGAGGATTCTTTTTGTTTTATCATCCCAACCGCTTGAAATCTTGGAGAGTCCGGGAGTTTCATTCTTAAATATAATGCATAGAATGCTGGTAAAGCACTTAATAATAGTGCAGCTTGCCAACCGTAAGTTGGAATAAAAAAATAAGAGATAAGTGCAGCAATTAACCAGCCGCCAGCCCAAAAACTTTCTAATAAAACAACAACCTTTCCTCTCTCATTGGCTGGAACACTCTCAGACACTAATGTAGAGGCAACCGGAAGTTCTCCTCCTAAGCCAGCACCGATAAAAAATCGTAAAGTAAGAAATAGTGCATATGATGTGACAAATGCAGACAGTCCACTTCCCACCGAGAATAGTAATAGGGTAACAATAAATACTTGCTTACGACCAACTTTGTCAGCCATTAATCCAAACACTAAAGCCCCTACAGCCATTCCGATCGAATTCATACTGCCTATCCAGCCCATTTGAGATGAAGTTAAATTCCATTCCACTTGTAGAGCAGCAATGATGAACGAAAGGATTCCAACATCCATGGCATCAAACATCCATCCTAACCCCGCTATGCTCAGAAGCTTTCGTCTTGAAATTTCTTGAGTTGTGTTCATGTAATCCACCTTTCATTAAGGTCTTTTCCAAGTCAAATTCATGTTTCATCTTTTTCACTCAGGGAAACGTATAAGTAGATACACAAAAGTGCATGAAATGGTAAAGGAAACACGACAAGGATCTTAGGAAAACCCGAATTTTAAAAACTAACGAAGCATATACTATTTTACTCTCCACCTTCACTTATACGCTATACAAATTCTTGTCGTCAATTCATATTGCTTAACATGCCAAATTCTTTTTTACTCCATGCACTTTTCTCTTTATTTCTTATTGGCAAGTGTGTTATATTAAATGCAACAAAAAGTTCACAAATTATTCTTTTTTTAGACACAGACTTGTAAACGTAATCAATGTTAAAGGAGCGTGTCAAATATGGATGTATTTTTCGCTTATTTATTAATAGGAACAGCCACACCATTGTTTTTATGGAAAGAAAATAAAAAGCTAGCTATCTTACAAGTGCCACTTATTATTTTAATGTGGACAACATTAGTTCTCTATATGTACTCTGATTTCGGAACAGGCCACCTGGTATTTGGGGCAATGTTCATCTTTAATATCGTTGCAGCCCACTTAACTGTCCTTTATGTCCTTTGGAAATCTGAACTACCGGAATTTTTACAAAGCAGATCTGAAGATTATTTGCATTAATAAGAAAAGGGTATGACTCTCATCTAGAGTCATACCCTTTTTTACTTTTTAGCCCATATCCCAAACCATTGCTAGAAGTGTACCAAAAATAGTTACTAATGCAATGATTACTCCGTAGTAGATGTTTGTATAAATTGCCGCTTTGTCTTCAGTTTCTCCTGCGTGCATGAAGACAACAAGCTGAAGACCAGCTTGTATGAATGCTGTGACAAGAAGTACAGTCATTCCTACTTGAAACGACATATCAAAGAAGTAAACACCAAGTGCAATGACTGTTAGGACTAATGAAAAAACAAATCCCATAACTTGTTTAAGAGGAAATAATTCGCTCATGTTTACATCATTCCTTTCAGATAGATGAAGCTGAAGATAAAGATCCAGACTACATCTAGGAAATGCCAATACAGTGAAAAGATAAACGATTTATTCGCTGTTTCCGGAGTTAAGCCACGCTTTTTCACTTGCATGACGATAAATAATCCCCAGAAAAACCCGAGTGTTACGTGGGCACCGTGCGTTCCTAATGTTGTCAATAAGATTGACGTAAAGGCACTTGCTCCGATACCTGCTCCTTCATGAGCATAATGGATAAATTCATAGATCTCAATGCCTAAGAATCCTAATCCAAGAATAAGTGTAAGAATAAAGAAATTGATCATCGCCTTTTCTCTGCCAAGACGCATGGCATGAATACCAAGACCAATTGTAAAACTACTTGTTAAAAGTAAGAATGTTTCAAAGATAACAGGCGTAATAACGAAGATTTCAGCTCCATCAGGGCCTGAACCTGTACGGTTATATAATGTAAAATAGGTTGCGAAAAGTGTTGCGAAAAGCATGATTTCCGCACCAAGGAAAATCCAAAACCCAAAAATCTTTAATCGATTTTCTTCTGTACTATATTCTAGTGGAAGCGAGTTATCAATTTTCAAGTTTAAGCACCTCGCAATTCTGATTCAGTTTCTTCTACTTCTTTAGCAGGAATATATCGACCATGATCTTTTTCAAACGAACGAAGAGTCATAAAGACGAATATTCCAATCGTTGTAATAATTGCCGGAATCCATAGGCTAAAGATCAGCGAGAAGCCCCATGCAAAGAAGAAACAACTCATAATGAATGGCATACCACTGTTATTAGGCATATGAATTTTTTCAATTTTACCATTAAATAGTTCATGACCATGTTTCTTCGCATCCCAGAATGCTTCACTAGTTTTTACTTCAGGTACAATCGCGAAGTTATACTCTGGAACAGGAGTGTGTGTAGCCCACTCAAGCGTACGCGCATCCCATGGATCTGAACCGATGTTTCTTGGTGCATAACGAATGCTGTAATAGATGTTATACACAATTAAGGCAAATCCGATCATCATAATTGCAGCTCCGACAAATGAAACCATATTTAATGGACCGAATCCAGTTGATTCTGAATATGTGAAGCTACGACGAACTTGACCATCTAAACCAGTAATATACATTGGGATAAATGCTAGCACGAATCCGATAGAAAGTAACCATGCTGTCCATTTCCCAATTTTTTCGTTCAACATAAAGCCGAACATTTTTGGCCAGTAATATGTTAATCCAGCAAGCATAGCATAAACTACACCCGGAATAATAACATTATGGAAGTGAGCAACTAAGAACATTGTATTATGGTATTGGTAGTCAGCTGCAGACATCGCAAGCATAACCCCTGTTACCCCACCTAATGTGAAAAGCGGAATGAAAAGCATTGAATAAAGCATTGGTGTTGTCATGCGAATCTTACCTTTTCGCAGCGTGAACAGCCAGTTAAAGATCTTAACACCTGTCGGTACAGCAATCGCCATTGTTGTAATAGAGAAAATACTGTTTGTAAAAGCACCTTGACCCATTGTAAAGAAGTGATGTGCCCATACTAAGAAAGAAAGAAGTGAAATTAACACCATAGACCAAACCATTGACTTGTAGCCGTATAGGTTACGTCCAGAGAATGTTGAAATAATCTCACTGTAAAGACCAAATGCAGGTAAAATCAAGATATATACTTCAGGATGTCCCCATACCCAGAAAAGGTTCGCCCAAAGCATATCCATACCACCGTTACCCAATGTAAAGAAGTGAGTACCAAATAGGCGGTCCATTGTTCCCATCGCCAACGCTACTGTTAAAACAGGGAAAGCGAAAACGATGATTAAGTTTGCAATAAGAGCTGACCATGTGAACATTGGCATCTTCATTAAAGTCATACCAGGTGCTCTCATTTTCATGATCGTGGTTATAAAGTTAATACCCGTCAAGAGGGTTCCGATACCGGCGATCTGTATCGCAATCATATAATAATTCGTTCCAACAGATTTACTGAATTCCTCACTAGCCAGTGGGAAATACGAAGTCCAACCTGCGTCAGGTGATCCACCTACAACGAATGAAATGTTAAATAACATAGCTCCCATAAAGAACAACCAGAAGCTTAATGCATTAAGACGTGGAAATGCAACATCACGCGCTCCAATTTGGAGTGGAACAACCAAGTTCATGAAGAACATGATAAACGGCATTGCCATAAAGAGAATCATCACAACCCCGTGAGTTGTAAAAATCTCATTATAATGCTGTGAATCTAGTAATGTATTATCAGGAACGGCAAGCTGTGCACGCAACATAATTGCGTCAACGCCACCGCGGAATAACATAACTAATGCAGAAATTAAATACATAATACCGATACGCTTATGGTCAACAGTCGTTAACCATTCACGCCATAAATAACCCCATTTTTTAAAGTATGTTAATCCAGCAAGGATGGCAATTGTTGTTAATCCAATCGCAACCATTGATGCATAGATCGCAAAACTTGGATGAGGCACGGCAAAACGATCAAAGAAATCCATACGTTTGTGACTCCTTTCGGAATTGAATTATTTTGTAAGAAGAAAACTGTGATCGAACCCGGTTTTCTTCGTAAGGTAGTAAGCTACATTAAGCTTGGTAAAAGCCAAATTTTCTAATGATTCATGTGTTCATGCTCGGAATGAGTCATGTCCTCATGTTCTGAATGATCCTCATGTGATTCTTCTGTTTCTGTATCTGCGTCAGAAGCTTCTTCTTCCTCAGCCTCACCATGATGATGTTCATTTGGAGGTGAGAATTCTAAATGAGTTCCCGTGTATGTTAATTGCCCAAGATGTCCAGGCTCTAACAACTCTGTAAATTCTTGTTTTGTAAGTGGGTCAGCTGTTTCTTTTACTTCGTCAACCCACTCATCAAAGTCTTCCTGTGACATAGCTGTTACATTAAATGTATTTGCAGCAAATCCTTCACCACTAAAGTTTGAATTACGTCCCATATACTCGCCTGGTGCATCTGCAGCAAGATGAAGTGTTGTAATGTGATCATTCATCGCATATTTTTGTCCACCAAGCTGTGGAATCCAGAAACTTGTAATCGGTCCATGTGAATATAACTTAAATTCAAGCGGACGATCAGTTGGGATATATAAGTAGTTAACTGTTTCAATGTTTTCCTCAGGATAGCTAAAATGCCATTTCCAGTTAGAAGATGATGCATAAACAACTAAAGGCTCTTTATCCCCGTAACCTTCAGGCTTTGCCTCTACGATATAGTTACTTTGAACAGATACAAAAGAAAGGTAAGCAACGATTAAAATCGGTACACCAACGCAAATCGTTTCAACCCATATATTCCCGTGAATATGAGGTGGCTCATAATCTGCAGGTTGCTTAGAAGCACGATATTTCACTAGCATGTAAATTAAAAGTCCAAATACAGCAAGAACAATAAATAGCATGATACCCATAGTTAATAGAATGTCACTTGCTAGTCTTTCAGCCTGAGGCCCCTTTGGATCCAAAACCAATAACGGCTCACATCCAGTTAAAACAGCAGCAATTGTTAACATCATTGCAAACAAAGACCATTTTAATTTCATAAAAGTACTCCTTTCTTTATCGCATAGACTCAACAGGATCTATACTTTAGTTAGTTTGACTAACATGTAGTTTAAATTGTTTTGAACTGCTTTTGTGAAAAATTGAACATAGTGAAACTCACACATACGAATGTCACAATGTTCTTTACCCACATCATAGCAGAGGACTAACCTGAAATTTACTTCTTTTAAGATTTGTCATGCAACGTTCAACGGTTGATCACGATTTTGTAATACTTTCTTCATAAAACGTTCACTTTTTTGGAAAAGATATTGCTTACATGGGTGGGTAGAAGATATAGAGGTAAAATTGGGATTGTGTGAAATTAACAATTTTGGAATTCTTTAAACGTTAATTCGTAGGTTTTACCTTTTGTTATACCTGAAGATGGCAATTTCATCGATCTTAGTATTCTTGAGACTAGAAAAGGTGAAGAGATCATTAAAAATTCTCTTGCGTGTTTGTTGGATATCTGTGATCCATATAAAAGATAATAATCTTTCAACGCTTGAACATGTGCATCTTTTTCACTTATTTTACATTGTTCACAATACCATGCTCCATTAACTCTTATCATAGGAAGATGGCTACACCCTGAACAAATGACTCCTTTACCTACTTCTGTCGAATTTATTTCATACTGATCAAACACTGAAGTATCTAAAGGTGCATGTTCTTTTAAAAGCAATCTAGTTATTTTCTTTATATCTTTTGATGATAACATGTCTTTTGGATAGTTTCTTTCTATTTGATTGATTCGAGTGCTTAGATAATAGCGGTTTGCAACAATTTGATTGATGTTTTGATGTTTTGGAGACGTTTGGATAATGGCATTGGGGTGGCTGACAACAACTAGCGGCACAATAGGAATCTCTGGAATTTGCTTATTAGTTAACCATTGTCTCAGTTGAAGTATTTGCCTCTTAATTTGAGTGATTGGATCAGGAAAGACTGCTTCCTCTCCGTTATGAGTTCTTATTAGTTGGTGAAACTCTTGATCGAAGAAAAGTGTACCAGTAATATTTTTCACTTCTATTATTAAAATGAATTTTTGAGAAATAACAAGTGTATCTATCTGAAAATAATGATCGGATATATTTAACCTCAAATCATGAAAGATAAAGTACTCTTTTTCATCCAAGAAACTCAAAGGGTAGTTTAATGACAATTCACCTTGGTAACCTGAACTTCTTTTTGCTAAATTTTCTTTTATTAGGAGGTACTTTGGATGTGTAGTTGGAATTCTTCTTAATAATGCTTCTAATTTTAGGTTTATTAGAGGTACTTTTCTTTTTTTAACAATCATTGTACTATTCCACCTTTGTAAGTGACATGCTTTGTACCATTATAAATAGGTTCACAGATTTTTGGTAACTTTTAAAACTGGATATTAGCTGTGTCTTCGTGGGGTGGTGCCTGATTTTGTTCAGTTTAATTACAGATTTTCCACTTTTATAAAGGTAATTTATTATTTTAGTAATAAACTTTTGAATTGGATCTAAAAAGTGGGGCTATCTTGCTTTTGACTAGTCATTTTAGTTCTGCACCTGTACTTAATTTTGCAGGGTTCGCCTCGTTTTTTGCAGCTTTGTCTGTATTTTTGCAAGCCTACTGCTCTTTTTTGCAGCGTAAGAGATTATTCTTGCAAATCTTCCAATTTTCTTGCAGTCAACTTTCGAGCTGTATCTAACCTAATAAAAAGGGCCGCAATCAGCGGCCCACTCTCTCTTCAGCAATCTTCTTAATATACCGATTTCTCTTAATTAAAAATTCTTTCATATACTGCTCTAAAAACAGTCGGTCTGCAAGTCTACCAAAGAAGCCGAAGGGCGAGGTGTAATCAAAAGTATCGAGCATCAGGGTTCCGTTTTCTTTTTCAATAAATTCGTGGACGTGGTAGAAGCGTTTGAAGGCTCCTTTTTCCATTTCGTCGACGAACCGGTTGGGGAAGTCGAGTTCAGTGATTCGGACTGTTAAGTTTTGCTTAACCCCAAAGTGTACAGCTTCCCATGTAACGGTTTCGTTTAAGCCAATGAGACCGCTTGTAACACCGCCGATGGCACGTTCATTTGTTTGGCTTGTGGACTCGGTATGAATATCAATATCACGTGCAACATCGAAGCAGATGTTGCGCGGTGCATATATAAACATATCTGTTTTAATAATTGGCACGGTGGATCTTCCTTATCTTTAGCGTTTCACAATTGTTATTCTTTAAGATTTATCTTTTCATATAGTTTGCGACGTCACATTTTGATACCTTACTATTTTGATTCTTTTTGCGTTTTTCCTGGAAGGCAGTCATTTTCTCGGTGAGCACATTTCTAGAATACACTCAATATGAACCAACGTCAAAGGAGCTTTATTATTGATCATCTAAGGAGAAGGAAGTCAGAAGTTGGAGATAACACATCAACAAATTATTGTATATAGAAAGAAAAAATTTACAACATTACTATTTTTATTGAAGATGAAGTTCTCCAAAAGATGTATAAGTAGTTTCCGCCTTACCTATGGTATATTAGACGATACATAGTTAGTAAAGGAGTTCGACAAATGGTAAAAAGTGTAGTAATTGCTGAAAAGCCTTCCGTGGCACGTGATATTGCAAATGTATTGAAGTGTACAAAGAAAGGGAATGGTTTTTTAGAGGGCAACAAATATATCGTCACCTGGGCGCTTGGGCACTTAGTAACTTTAGCAGATCCTGAAGTATATGATACTAAATATAAAACATGGAATTTAGAAGATCTTCCTATGCTTCCGGAAAGATTAAAATTAGTTGTCATCAAACAAACCGGAAAGCAGTTTAATGCTGTAAAATCGCAGTTAAATCGTAATGATGTTAATGAAATTATTGTAGCAACCGATGCAGGGAGAGAGGGAGAATTAGTTGCTCGCTGGATCATTGATAAAGCGAAAGTTCGTAAACCAATCAAACGTCTTTGGATTTCCTCTGTAACAGATAAGGCTATTAAAGATGGATTTAATAACTTAAAGCCTGGTAAAGCTTATGAAAATTTATATGCTTCAGCAGTAGCACGTTCTGAGGCTGATTGGTATATCGGTTTAAATGCAACTCGTGCATTAACAACAAAATTCAACGCTCAACTCAACTGCGGACGTGTACAAACACCAACAGTGGCAATGGTTGCGGCGCGTGAAAATGAAATAAAAGATTTTATACCTCAAACGTATTATGGCATTGAAACACAAACAGATGGACTTAAATTAACATGGCAAGATGCGAATGGTCATAGTCGCAGCTTTAATAAAGAAAAGATCGATGCCATTGTTAAATCACTAGGTCATCAAGATGCTACAGTTGTTTCTATTGATCGTAAAGCAAAGAAAACATTCGCACCTGCTTTATATGATTTAACAGAGCTACAACGTGACGCCAACAAAATCTTTGGTTATTCGGCTAAAGAAACATTAAATATTATGCAAAAATTGTACGAGCAACATAAAGTGTTAACATACCCTCGTACTGATTCACGTTATTTATCTTCAGATATTGTCGGTACGCTTAAAGAACGTTTAAAAGCATGTGGTGTAGGTGAATACCGTTCTCTTACAAACAAAATATTAACAAAGCAAATTAAAGCGACAAAAGCATTTGTAGATGATAATAAAGTAAGTGATCACCATGCTATCATCCCAACTGAAGGTTATGTTAATTTCTCATCTTTTACAGATAAAGAACGCAAGATATATGACCTTGTTGTCAAACGATTCTTAGCTGTTTTATTCCCTGCCTTTGAATACGAGCAGTTAACAGTACAAGCAAAAATAAAAAATGAAACATTCATTGCTAAAGGGAAAACAGTCATTCATGCCGGTTGGAAAGAAGTATACGAAAACCGTTTTGATGATGAGGAATCAACTGATGATGTAAAAGAGCAATTATTACCTCGTCTTGAAAAAGGTGATGTCTTACAAACAAAATTAATTGCTCAAACATCAGGCCAAACAAAGCCACCAGCACGCTTTACTGAGGCTACTTTACTTTCAGCAATGGAAAACCCTACAAAGTACATGGAAACGAACGATAAAAAGCTTGCAGATACTTTAAAATCAACTGGTGGTCTTGGTACAGTTGCAACTCGTGCCGATATTATTGATAAACTATTTAATTCATTCCTAATCGAAAAACGTGGTGGAAAAGAAATCTATATCACGTCTAAAGGTCGCCAACTACTGGACTTAGTACCGGAAGAATTAAAATCACCGGCAACAACAGCTGAGTGGGAACAAAAGCTGGAACTAATTGCTAAAGGAAAACTAAAAAAAGATATTTTCATCAATGAAATGAAAACACACACAAAAGAAATTGTCGCAGACATTAAAGCAAGCAACAAAAAATATAAACACGACAACATCTCAACAAAGTCTTGCCCGGATTGCAGAAAACCAATGTTGGAAGTGAATGGTAAGAAAGGCAAAATGCTTGTCTGCCAAGATCGTGAATGTGGTCACCGTAAGAATGTATCACGTGTAACAAACGCCCGCTGCCCGCAGTGTAAAAAGAAAATGGAACTACGTGGTGAAGGAAAAGGACAATTATTCGCATGTAAATGCGGATATCGAGAAAAAATGTCTGCATTTGAAGCAAGACGTAAAAAAGAGTCTGCAGGAAAAGTTGATAAGCGAAGTGTCCAAAAATATTTAAAACATCAGGAAAAAGAAGCTGAACCTTTGAATAACGCCTTTGCTGATCTATTAAAAGGATTTAAAGTAGACAAATAAAATAAAAAAAGCTGAGAACCATACTCGATTCTCAGCTTTTTCCCATTTTTCAATTCTCTACAAACGATCCTGATTCACTACAAGAGATACTACTTTTCCTTCATTCACATTAATCAACCCATTATCGGTTATTTTTAGAGCTGGACTAACCGGCAATGATAGCGTACTTAATGACATAATGACATTGTAATGCTGATAACCTAAGGATTTAATCGCATGAGTTAAATGCTCAACCTGCTCGGATATCTTATCAAATGGCTCTTCAGAAAGAATTCCGCCTACCGGAAGAGGAAGCAGCGAAAGAATTTTTCCGTCTTCTACGCAACAAATTCCACCTTGCTTCTCAATAACTGCATTTGCAGCGAGCAACATGTCCTGCTTATTCTTTCCTACTACTAAAAGGTTATGGTTATCATGAGAGTAAGTCGTTGCAACAGCGCCTCTCTTCAAAATATCACCACTGATTAGGCCAAGGGCTGAATTACCGTTCTTGCCATATCGTTCAAATGTTGAAATTAAACTATAAGGACTCTCTTCCCAGCACAGCTTTCCATTTTTCACTTCAAGCTCATCATGCTTTTCTTCCGTAAAGGTTGAACCATCCTGTACGTTCATAATCCTACATAAATAGTGACCGTCAGCAAGTGGAAGCTGGAAATCAAAGGAGTCTTCATTGAGCTCTCCAAGTTTCACACTTTGATAAAAGGAGTCTGGAAATTGTCTACCCTCTAGAGTTTGAACATAAGGTTGCAAAGAATCATAAACTAGTTCGCCTTTTTTATACACCTGCTCAATCTCAAAGCTTTTCAAGTTATCTACAAGTAAAAAATCGGCAACCTTCCCTGGAGCAATAGCTCCCCTGTCATACATTCTCATCCGTGCAGCAGGTGTATACGTACATGCATAAATGGCTTTTTCCGGCGGCATTCCCATTTGAATGGCTTTCTTTAGGAGAACATTAAGATGCCCCCTTCTCTCAAATGAGTCAGCCATGACATCATCTGTCACAAAACAGAAATGCTCGTCCACATTCTTTTCTATTAAATAGTCGATTACCTCTTTGGTCATCGATTTTTCTTGTATCTCAAGGAACATTCCTGCAGCAATTCGCGCTTCCATTCCTTCTACTGTTTGATGGGTATGATCTGAATTCACTCCCGCATAAACAAGCTGCTGCAGTTCTAAATCAAGCAGTTTTGGAACATGTCCTTCAATAATAAAATCGGGATAGTTAGAGCGGATATGGGTTAAAATCTGATTTGTTTTACACTCAGGATCAGTTATAACTTCGTAAAAGTTCATGATCTCACCTAAGCATTTAATACCTTCCATTTGCATCAGCTTATCGATATCATTAATTTCAATCGAACCACCAGTTGTTTCCATCGATGTGGCGGGAACAGAGCTTGGAATGGCGTAAAACATATCCGCGATACAATTCTTACTTGCCTTAATCATTTCCTCGACACCAGAAATTCCGAACACATTGGCCATCTCATGTGGCTCAGGAACTATCGTGGTAACTCCATTTTTTATTAACCCGTAGGAAAAAGTAGCTGGCGTCACCATCGTACTCTCAATGTGCAAATGAATATCGATGAGGCCTGGAATCATATATTTCCCTTTCCCATCAATGACTTGACACGGTTTAAAGGTTTCTAATTCACGATCTCCAATATAAAAAAAATTTCCGCCCTTAATCGCTACATTTGCTTCCACAAATGATTTAAAATAGCTGTTATAGACAAGGGTGTCTTTTACTAGCATATCGATTTCCATAACTTGCCCTCCTAAGCTAGTCAACAAGCACCATCTGGTCTTTTGGAATTTCAAGTACGATTTCTTGACCAGTACGATAAGGTCTCAACATTTCCTTATTTACAGTGAAATCACCTATAGCTGTTTCGATATCATATTGATAACTTCTCCCTAAATATGTGACAACCTTAATCCGACCAGATAAACTGTTTTCTGGAGCTTGTTTGGTACTTTCTTTATCCTGAATGACTAAGTTATCAGGTCTAATTGCACCTGTTTTTCCAGAAGAATTTTGCATTTTATCATCCTTATGAATAACAAAAACTTGACCAGATTTACTAAGCTCAATATGATTTTCATGGTCTACTCTTTTATCAAATTCAATGAAGTTTTTAAAGCCAATAAAGTCTGCGACAAATTTGGTTTTTGGATATTTGTAAATAGTAGCCGGATCACTCAGTTGTTCAATAACACCTTTATTCATAATTGCGACCTGATCAGAAATAGAGAAGCATTCCTCTTGATCATGTGAAACATAAACGGTTGTAATCCCCAGCTCCTGCTGAATACGGCGAATTTCCACCCGCATGTTCACTCTTAAATTTGCATCTAGATTACTTAAAGGTTCATCAAATAGAAGTATATCTGGTTCTATTACCAACGCCCTTGCAATGGCAACACGCTGTTTTTGTCCGCCGGAAAGTTCAGATGGAAATCTTTTTTCAAACCCAGCAAGATTAACGATTTCCAATACATTCAATACACGTTTTTCGATTTCGCTTTTTGATACTTTCCTTAAGCGCAGACCAAATGCGATGTTATCAAAAATCGATAAGTGTGGAAATAATGCATAATTCTGAAACACAAACCCAAAGTTTCGCTTGTTGACCGGTACTTTCGTATAATCTTTATCTTTAAATAAAAACTTCCCTTGATTCGCTTGTAAAAATCCGGCAATTAATCTAAGTGTCGTTGTTTTTCCACATCCGCTTGGACCCAATAGAGAAACAAGCTGTCCTTTTTCAATTTCCAGATGAAAGTCTTTTAAAATATTTTGTTTATTGTAAGCAACAGAAATGTCTTGTAATGTAAATAAAGCCATCTAAATCATGACCCCCTTTATCAATTTTCATAGAGAATGCCCCTTCCTCGAGGAAACAGGGAGAGGGAGTTCATCGGTTTGTAAAATATGACAATCCCATGAGTCTTTCAATCATAAACATAAAGAAAGCTGTTAGAATCATAAGCAATACTGATATAGCTGCAACTGTAGGATCAAAATAATTCTCTACATATGTCAGCATTTGAATCGGAAATGTACTTACTCCGGGACCCGTCATAAACACTGAGATGTCAACATTATTAAAGGATTCTAAAAAGGCAATCATAACAGCTGCTATAATCCCTGATTTTATATTAGGAAGGACTACTTTAAAGAAAGTTCCCAGCCTGCTTGCCCCTAAACTCTGAGCTGCTTCTTCTATTGAAAAATCAAAGGTAGACAAGCTTGATGAAATAACCTTGATCACGTATGGAAGCATAATAACGGTATGACCGATAAACAGACTCGTATATATCGGAAGCTGATATGTCCCAATAAGGAAACGCAAAAACGCAAATCCAAGCACAATTCCCGGAATCAATATAGGAGAAACAAAAAGACCGTCTATCATTGTCTTTCCTTTAAAGGTAAACCTGCTTAATGCATAGGCAGCAGGAATCCCGATTAATAACGCTATAAGATTCCCTGCTAGTGAAACAAGAATTGATGTTTGAAACGTCGTTAAGAACATTCTTACTTGAAAGATATTTTCGTACCATTTAAATGAAAATTCTTCTGGAGGAAACTTCAAAATACTTCCATTTTCAAATGACGAAATTGAAATAATTAGTAAGGGCCCTAGTAAAAATATAAATACCAGGCAGGTAAACAGGCCCAATCCTCGATTTTTTTCCTGCATACACCTCTACCCCTTTGGATTTAATTTCTTTGCTAAACCATTCATCATAGCAACAACTAGAATGGTAATCACAATCATAATGGTCGCAACGATTGATGCAACATGCCAATCATTAAGTGTCACTGCATTTTGATAAAGAAAGGTTGATATGACACGTTGTCTTCCTCCCAGTAACGATGGCGTTGTATAAGCCGTAAAGCTTCCTACAAAAACAAGAATACTTCCCATGACTAAACCAGGAACGGAAAGCGGCAAAACAACCTTTAAAAATACGACAAATCTTGAAGCACCTAAACTTTCTGCTGCTTTTAATAAATCGAGCTCGATATTTTCCATGACACCTACAAGCGTAATGATGATCAAGGGTAAAAACAAATGAACTAAACCAATAATAATAGCAGTTGGTGTGTATAAAATATCAAGCGGCTCATTAATTAAGCCAATACTTATCAGTACATTATTCAATAAGCCGTTTTTTCCAATAATAATCATCCAGCTAAATGAGCGAACAACTGAACTCGTTAATAATGGGAAAATTGTCAATAAAAGCAGAAGCGCCTTTTTTCTTGGTCCTAATTTTGAAATATAGTAAGCCGCCGGAAAACCTAATAGTATACAAATAATTGTCGTAATGACACTAACTCTAAGAGTTGTTAATAGAATATCAACGAAATACTTATCTTTGAAAAAGTCAAGGTAACCTTGAATAGAAAATCCATTGTCAGTAAAAAAGGTCGTTCCAATCGTTAGGAAAATTGGAATGATCATAAAAATTGTTAAAAATAACAATCCTGGCAACAGCAATAGATATAGATAACGTTTTTTCATCTCTAAACCCCTGTTCCAAAAAAATTATGAATTAATTATGCGAATAAACAGGTCAAAAAACGCCTCCGCATTAACGTCTAAACAAACCTTTACATTCGGTGGCTTCATAAGTCGATGTTGAAAATCACATACGATCTGGCCATCACAAAGCTCACTTTTTGTCTCCACATCAACATAAAATTTTTCTATTTTGACAAGGTCCGGTTGTAGAGCAACGGCCACTGCCAAAGGATCATGCATGGCACAAGCCTTCACTTGATTACGTTCAAAATACCTTTTCATATAATCCGATGTGCTTTTTTTGATATAGTCTGCAAGTGCACCGTTTTTCATTAATTTTAGATGTTCTTCTGTTAATAAAGCCTTCCTTGTAACGTCCAAGCCAACCTGTGTTATGGAGTCAAAGCCTGCTTGCAATACAATCTTTACTGCCTCAGGATCGACATATGCGTTATATTCAGCTGTTGGTGTTACATTTCCAACTCCTCGTACAACACCGCCCATAAAAATCACTTCTTTTACATGCTTAACCATTTGCGGGCATTTCTTCACCGCCAGCGCCAAATTTGTAAGCGGCCCTGTCATCACTAGAGTAACTTCTCCGGAAAAACTCAATACAGAATTAATGATGAAATCTGAAGCAAATCCCTCATCAGGCTGCTTCTGAACCTGAACATCTTTTAATGCTCCACCAAGTCCGTCTTCCCCATGAACCCTATGCTCAAAAAAGGACTTCCTCATAATTGGAGCTTCAGCCCCTTTGATGACGGATATTTCTTGTTCATCTAAAAGATCCAGGATTTTGCATGTATTTGTTGTAGCCGTCTCAAGAGAAACATTCCCATTTACTGTTGTAATTCCTAAAATATCAAACTGACGACTTTTTACTGCAAGGATCAATCCAATTGCATCATCTATACCAGTATCAACATCGAAAATGATTTTATTTTTCATCAATTAGACCTCTTTTTCTAGTGTTACAAAGGATAGAACCTACAAGCTATAAGCAGATAGGTTTGAGTTATAAGAAATGAGTCAGTCAGAGTGATGATGATCATATTCTGACCGACTTTCGTTTCTAGCTATTATTGTGCAAGTTCACGATTCCAACGATCGATCCATTTTTTTGAGTTTTCATTAATAAACTTCATGTCCAGCACATGTAAGCTATTGATGACATCTTCTCCATAAGTTAAGCCCTGTGCTTCTTCTTCCGTAAGCTCAACATCAAGGTTAACCGGTGAGTCTACTTTTTCCTTCGCTGACTTTTCTTGCACATCTTTACTTAAAATATAGTTAATAAATTCTTCTGCTAATTCTTTTTGATCACTGTCCTTCACAACATTCACAGTATTCATAACTGCATATCCTCCTTCTTCAGGAGAAACAAATTCAGCATTTGGAACAGCCTCTTGTAAATCACCAAAGTACATTTCCATAATTGGACCTGCAGCAATTTCACCTTGTGCAAACATATTAACAAACTCAGATGTTTGTCCATATTCTTTTACAACATTAGGCATAAGCTCTTTCAATTGACTAAAAGCTTGATCTTCATTAAACTCTTGATTCCCACTGACCTTGGATGCAGCATCTAAAAACATTGGACCTGTTGTAGTAGAGATTCCAGGGATTGTCATTTTACTTTCTAATTCTGGTTTCCAGAGGTCTTTCCACGATGTGATCGGTGCGTTTACTTCATCTGGATTATACGCAATACCAAATTGTGCAATTGTATACGCTGGTCCATATTCTTCACCATTAGGAGTTTTTGCTTTATCATAGATTTTTTCAATGTTTGGGATATTGTTTCGATCGATTGTTTCAAATAAGCCATCGTTTATTCCTTGCTGTGCATAGTAATCAGAAAGATAAATAACATCAACCTCAGATCCTTGACGAACTTTGTTCAAGCGATCCGCATTGTTTCCAGTGTCTAAAACAATTTTCACATTATGTTCTGCTTCAAACGGTTCAAATACTTCGGCACGGAAGAAATCCTCGGCAAAACCCCAAGTGGAAATAACTAGTTCTTTAGGATCTTCATTACTTGCAGAATCTCCATTCGCGCCACACGCTGTTAATACAAAAAGAGATAAAGCGACAAGAAAGCAAACTATTTTTTTCATTAATAAAACCTCCAAATTTTTATTTTTAGGATTCCCTAACTTAGTAAATAAAAAAAAGACAATCTTAAATAGAATAAAACAAACATTCTACCCAAGATTGTCTTTCCTTGTAAACAAAGATTAACTTATCGTGTGGTTATATTGCGGCGTTCCCCTTAGATAAATCCAAGTGGGAAATCCATTATTTTAATGTTACTTTAATATAATATTCGTAAAGGCAAGTTGTGTAGCTGAGTCATAATCCCTAAGAACGGCTTCAACTTCCCAATCAGTGTGTTCTTCTAGATTTTGTCGTAATTTCTTTTTAAATAGAAGCGACAGATGAAAATCAACTTCCTGCTTTAAGCTCGGTACTTCTCCTTCTAATGCAGCAGATCTTGAGGCTCGGCGATGTTTAGCTTGAAATGTAATCACATTTTTATCAACTGATACCTTTAGCAATGTCGTCCCAACACCAAACAATTCCTTAGATACCTCATTATACATATGAGATAAAACTTTCTTTGTTTCGTTAGAGTCACTCGGATAAATGTGAATCACCTTCCAAATCCGTTTCATCTACTTGAATTCATGATGATATATTAGTTATTATACGGGTTTTACACAAAAAATAAAGTACTTTTTTATAAAAAAATTTATTTTCTAATTAGAACACGAACAATATACCAAAAACCAACCCTTTACCTTCCTGTTTTTATTTTTATAATATAATATTGACTCCCGCTCGGGACAGAGGTTCCTCCGTCCCACTTTTACCAGTAGCAGTATAAAACAATCAGTAGTAGAATGATGCAAGATACTGTTTTATTTTTGGGGGGATGTAAGGATATGAGTCTTTTATCTATCGATAATCTTAGCCATAGCTTTGGTGATCGTACATTATTTAAAGACGTATCTCTTCGCTTATTAGCTGGTGAGCGCGTTGGTCTTGTTGGAGATTGACGATGTGTGGAACGCATTCCCTCATCTTGATCAGCATCAGGTTAGAGCATTGCTTGCACGTGCAGGCTTGAAGAATGAACATATTTCACGTCCGTTAACACAACTAAGTGGTGGAGAACAGGCAAAAGTCCGTCTTTGTAAATTGCAAATGAACGAAAGCAATTGGCTACTCTTTGACGAGCCGACAAACCACCTTGATGTTGTTGCAAAAGAAGAGCTAAAACGTGCCATTAAAGCCTACAAAGGAACAGTTGTCCTCGTCTGCCACGAACCTGACTTTTATGAAGACTGGGTAACGAAAGTATGGGATATTGAAGAGTGGGCAAATAACTAGAAAAGCGCAAGCGCCTTGGTCATCGCCGTACAAACTGGAGGAGCATCAACTAAAGATTTAGGAAACACGGTAAGCGAACCGATGTTGACTCATCGCAGGGAGATGATCTGAAGTTTGATAGGCGATAGGCGCTGGCAGTCTAAATTCGCGACGTCAATCTCCAAGACTGCACTTGCACATCCTGTGCTTCGGAGCTAGACACCAACACTAAGTACAAAATGATATAATTTCTTATCTTGTAAAAAAAACGCAGATTTTGTGATCTGCGTTTTTATTTTTGTACATATAACTGATCCAAAGCATTTGCTAACGATGCAGTTGTTTTAATTTCTCCAAAATCAAGCCCAAGCTGAATCGCTGTTTGTGCAATTTCAGGTCTGATTCCAGATAAAACAGCTGTAATACCAAGTAATTTCAATGCTCTTATAAGACTAAATAACTCATGTGCAACCATTGTATCAATAATCACAACACCTGATAAATCAATACATAAATGCTCGACATCCAATGCGGCACATTGTTTTAATGTATTTTCAATAATCAGTTTTGCTCTTGCTGTGTCAATATCTCCTATTAAAGGAAGCAGAGCTGTTCTGTTTTGAAGGGAAATAACCGGTGCACTTAGTTCATTAATGACTTCTTTTTGTGCTGCAAGTTGTTTCATCGTATTCTTATGAGCTTCATCAATATAAATGTAAATAGATAGATGACAAATCTTTCTCACTTTTTCTAACCAAAGGAAAAGTCTATCAACATCGATTTTATCCATATTTTGTTTGTAGAATTCTTTAATATAAGATATATAAACTTCCTGCGTTCTGGAAAACTCTCTTACAACATAATGCACAGGTGTGTTTAAATGTTTCTGATCGCGCGCTAATTCCTCTGACCATTTAGTAAACTCACTGAAAAACTTTCCTTCTTCTTCTTTGAAAATTTTATGTAAATGTAGAAAATAATCTTGATTCTGCTCCTTTAATGCTTTGATTACCTTTGGGTCTTTTGTAGAATAAACGGAATTTGGATCATCATCTTCTACCAGTCTGTACCAATCTTCTGTCATTTGCCAGGAGTTTTTTACTAGATATTCGTATAGCTCTATATTTCTATGCATTTGATGTCTCTCCCTACAATTTTTATTTTACAAGTGAATGTTTAAAAGCATATATAACCGCTTGTGTTCTGTCTTGCACATCAAGCTTGCTTAATATATTACTTACATGTGTTTTAGCTGTTTTCAAGGCAATAAATAATTCATCGGCAATTTCCTGATTTGTTTTTCCCTCAGTCATAAGCATTAAGATTTCCATTTCTCTTGAGGTCAATTGATCGTGCAGATGAACTGTATCTTTTTGGCGCATTTTCATCATCATTTTTCCTGTTACTTCAGGCTCGAGTATGGACTGACCATGAAGGGTGGACCGCACCGCGTTAGCAATTTCACTCGCTTTTGATGTTTTTAACAGATAACTTGTTGCGCCCGCCTCAAGAGCAGGATATACCTTTTCATCATCAAGAAAGCTTGTGACAATGATAATTTTCGCTTCCGGCCATGCATTCATAATTTCCTTTGTTGCTTCGATTCCATCCATTTCATTCATGACTAAATCCATTAAAATCACATCCGGACGAAGCTCCAGACATAGCTCCACACCTTTACGTCCATTATCTGCTTCCCCAATTACTTCAATATCCGGCTGTGCAGATAGATAGGATGAAACACCGATTCTCACCATTTCGTGATCATCAACAAATACAACTTTAATCATTTTCTTCACCACACTCTTCTTCTAAAATTGGAACCTTTACTTCTAATCGTGTACCTTTATTTTTTAAGCTGACTATTTTCATAGTTCCACCTATTTCCACCGCTCGCTCATACATATTTTGTAATCCATAAGAGCCGGATTTTCCATCTTCCTGATCAAATCCTATCCCATCATCTGTTACACGCATAATCACAAATTCATCCCGTTTTATCAGCAGAATGTCTAGTGAAGTTGCTTTAGCATGTCGCAAAGTATTAGAAACAGATTCTTGTAAGATCCGAAATAAATGGTCCTCGACCCCTTTGTCTAAAGGAATCGGTTCTACTTTCCATTTTATGTTCATTGTGACCTTTTGCATTAGTTCTACTAAAAGCTCCTGAATTCCTTCTTGAAGAGACTTTCCTTTTAATGCAACCGGACGCAAATGAAGTAATAACGCTCTCATTTCAAGCTGTGATTGATGAATAGTTGCTTCGATCAATTTTAGTTGTTTTGTTTCCCAATCGTCTGACAAAGGCTTTGACTCTGTTACAGCTGACATCATCATGGATGCAGCAAACAACTGCTGACTAACAGAATCATGCAGCTCTCTTGCCAGCCGGTTTCTTTCCTGGGAGACCATCTCCTGAATTCTTCTCTCCTGGTCCTCAGCCTTTTCATTGGCAATCTTTTGTGATAATTTTGTTTGCTCAAGCATTTGCTTTTGAATTTTTATTAACTTTGTTTTTATATCTTGGATATCCGGCAATTGATGCTGTTCGGTTAGAATAGGTTTCCCCTTTGAAATTTCTTGAATATCCAAGTCAATCGAGCGTATATGTTTTTTCCAGCTAAAACCGGTAATAAACCCAAAGCAAACACCCGCTAAAATACTCACACTTGGTAAAATATAAATAAACGGTAAATCCATTACGTTACGGGTCCATAACTCTCCCCATTCATGTAAAGGAAAGGCCATAAAAAAAAGCAGAGAAAAGATAACAAATGTAATAAGTGTAAAAATGGCACTGCTGATAATTTGGCGCTGAAGCATGCTCATACTCTTTTCACCTCAAGCTTTCCTGAAATAGCTGAAGTGAAGATTTTCACCTTTTGATCGGCTTCTTTATATTGTGCAGTCTCGTAAACGACCGTCTCATTGACTACCCGCTGTTCAGATTCTTGAAAAATGGCGATTGTCCCTGCCATTGTAGAATGATGGATATGAAGTTCCACCTCATACGGAATCAAAATTTGAACATTTCCCACTAAGCTACGAATGACAATAACAGCTTCTTCCTTCGGCAAAACAGTATCACTTAAATCAATGACCGTATTTCCTATTCCGACTTGAATATTTATATCATTCCATTCATATGCATGTTCAGGTGACTTTTGGCTGGAAAAAAATTTATTCTCAAAGATTTTTTTCCGTTGTATAAACTGACCGGTTTCAACGGTTTCTTGAGGCTCAATAATAACCGGTTTCACTTGCTTTGGATTTTTTTGTGTTTGAAAGAATTGGACTATAAAATAGATAAGCAGTACAAATAAAAAATAGCGAAGAGTAATCATATTCAGCACGGTCATAACAAGCCAGATCCATCCGCCCCAATACAAGAGCTTTCCTAGAAAACGAGGTCGCCATTTCCGCCCTAAATAAATACTGCCAATTGAGAGGAGAAAGGTAACAATTAAGCCACCATTAAAAAATAATACCTCTAAAAGAAGGAGGAGAAATCCTATTAAGATGATCCAATTTAAGTAGTCTGAATTTATATTTTTAAACACAAGGCATTCCTCCTTCCTGTTTATGAAGAGTTACTGAAGATTAAAAAGCGGAAGCGTCTTGACCAGCCTTGGGCAAATAAGGCAATTTGGAATAGAAGGCGTTCCTTATATTCAATTCCAAATTGACTAGACCCTAGAGGAGCTGGGCGCTGGAGCTAGACACCTACACTAAGTACAAAATTTTATACTATCTTACAATTTGAAATAAGGCGCAGAGATCTACGCCTTTTTAGAATACCATGTTGTCTTATGATATTGCATTTGTTTCTTCTGTTTTTACCTGTTTTTCTAATGCAGCAATTCGCGCATCGATTGTACTGCGGTGGTAATCCTGATTCACTTTTTGCTCAAGACGGTCAAGATAGCTCTCCATTTCCTCAAAACGAGTGAAGGCTTTTGTTGAAAAGCTTCCTTGATCCACTACTTTGTTCATACGGTGATGCGCACGTGCAATATTTTCTCTGCCCATCAATTCCATTCTTTTTATATGCATATCCTTTACTTTATGCTTCATTTCCTCATACTTTTGTTCAAGCTCTTCAAGCTGGCGAGTTGTTTGCTGACGTGACTCCTCTAAACGAGCAACTCTTTCCTCATAATGAGATTGTTCTTTTAAAGCAAATTCATATAGCTCTGTTTCCCCTGCTTTAAGCGCAATCTCAGCCTGGCGTTGACGTTTCTCAGCTAAATGAACAGCTTCATTATACTCCCGATTGAACTCATCTTTTAATAAATATTGTCTTTCAACAAGCTTGCGCACTTTTTCTGTTTCAGCTTCACATTGTCTTAAATAATGATTTAGGACTGCGATTGGATTTTTTTGTTCCTTTTGATCTAAAGCCTCGTGTAAATCTGCCGCAATAGTTTCCTTTAGTCTTGTAAAAATATTAGCCATGATAAATCTCTCCTTTTTTAATTATAAATTCCCTTTTAAGTCATTCCATTCTTTTTCAAAATTAGTGAATGGGTCAGTACTTTCTTTCATCTTTTTCGATGGTTTGTTCCAGTTTTTATACACTACGTATAAAACGTAGATTGCTACAAATCCTAAAATGGCTGGAAGATTTGAAGCTGAAGCAAACAGGGCAATAACTCCAACGATTGCGCAAACGACTTTCGTAAATGTTGAATCAGTTTTCAAAAATCCTTTGTACGCATAGTACATGATGAGAAGGCTTATCCCTAAAGCAATCATCGGGGCCAGATTTGAAAGCAGCACCATAACAGCCACCCCACCAAGTAAGACATAACCAAACTTCTTCATCTTTTTTCCTCCTTTTCTTTTTCTAGCATAAGAGTTTGTGTTCTTATGCTGTGCTCCGTTTCTATGTCTTTATCTTACCTACATTCTGATTTTCTCAAAACGAGCCTCAGCTTTATTTTGATCTAAGACTTGAGACGTAGTAAGGATCAGACTCTCTTTGATTGCATGTTTTGACAGTTGTTAGGGAAAAATAAAGGAAGAAATAAACATAGGAGGCCTTTCGATGACAGAAGAATTTCCACAAGGTAAGATGCCATATGAACCAGAGCCGTTTTGGAGAGAATCTACTCAGGTCCATTCTTTTTCTCCTTTGACGATTGATACGGAAGTAGACGTTGCAATTGTTGGAGGAGGTATCACAGGCATAACAACAGGCTATCTGCTTTCAAAGCAAGGCATGAAAGTCGCTATTTTGGAAGCCGATCAAATTTTAAATGGTACAACCGGCCATACAACCGCAAAAATAACCGCCCAGCATGGATTAATTTATGATGAATTTATTCAGCATTTAGGGGAAGAAAAAACGAAACAATACTACCAAGCGAATGCCGATGCACTTGAATTGATTCGAAAAACTGTTGGAGAGCTTCAAATAGAATGTGATTTAACCGAAGAAGATGCCTATATATATGCCATCAGTGACCAATATGCGAAAAAAGTCATGAAAGAATATGAGGCTTATCAAAAGCTGGGTATACATAGTGAATTTGTTGATCACATCCCTTTTTCTATTGATATAAAAGGGGCAACAGTAATGAAAGCACAGAGTCAATTTCATCCTCTCAAATACTTAAAAGTACTTGTTGATGAAATTGTGAAAGCTGGTGGTGAGATCTATGAAAAAACAACGGCGACTGACATCGATGAAACAACACCTAAACCGATGGTCATTACCCGTGAAGGTCGCCGGGTCACATGCAAATATGCAATTGCCTGTTCACACTTTCCTTTTTTTGATGGAAAAGGATTTTATTTTTCACGATTACATGCAGAGCGTTCATATATACTAGGGATTACCGCAAAACAAGACTTCCCGGGTGGAATGTATTATAGTGCTGATTCACCGACACGTTCATTACGATACACACCTATGAACGGTGAAAAGCTCATATTAGTTAGTGGAGACGGGCATAAAACAGGGCAAGGAACTTCCACACACAAGCACTACAAAGCACTTGAGCAATTTGCCGAAGATGTATTTGGAATTGAAGAAATCAAATATAGATGGTCTGCACAGGATTTATACACTTTAGATAAAGTTCCATATGTTGGACCAATTACTTCCAACAAGCCAAACATCCTTGTCGCAACAGGTTATAGAAAATGGGGCATGACAAATGGTACAGCTGCAGCGCAACTCCTTGCAGACCTTGTTTTAGAAAAAGAGAATGCTTATGAGGAGCTCTATAGCCCTTCACGTTTTTACGCTGATCCTAGTATTAAAAAATTCCTTACACAAAATCTCGATGTTGCAGGCCACTTAATTGAAGGAAAAATTGATATCGCAGATAAGCGCATTGAGGATATTGGATCTGATGAAGGCTCTGTTGTTGTGGTGAATGGTAAAAGAGCCGGCTGCTACAAAGACAAGGACGGAAATATTAACCTTGTTGACACAACATGCACACATATGGGCTGTGAAGTAGAGTGGAATAGTGGTGACCGTTCATGGGACTGCCCTTGTCATGGATCAAGATTTTCAGTGACAGGAGATGTACTGGAAGGTCCTGCGAAAAAACCGTTGAAAAAAGTGGATATGTGATTGGAAAAACATGCTAGATGAGTAAGACAGCGCAGTCCTTTATGTGAATTTTTAACAATGAAAAAATCTCTTCTCTCTTCATGTTCCTCTTCAATATGGATAAGCTAAAATTAACACTATTAATAAGGAGATGACCCAGCATGAAGAGAGAACAAATGGAAAAAAACCAACCACAATCGTATAAAGGAAAAGTATATCAAAGAAAATCTGAAGCCCTTTCGGAATATAACCACACACTCGCTGACCAACCTCTTCCACAACCTAAAGATTATGAAGAAATCGAATATTGACACCCTCTAATAGGCCATGAAGGACAATTATATTCCTTATTCTGTGAGTTTTGTCCTTCATGTGCTTTATGAAGGATATTTCTGTCTTTGATTCGGATTAGTTTGTCATTCATATACCTTTTGAAGGACATTTCTCCTTTTGCTTTGAGTCAAGTCCTTATTCTTGTGTAAAAGTGTCAACAATGGTTTTCAATTTATTTTAAAAATGTGTATGGTGAGCAAGATTATTTCGAATTTACATTGAGGGGCGGGCGTGATAGCCTGGA
>NZ_JAIVLH010000005.1 GCF_020524345.1 Metabacillus niabensis | reverse complement strand
AATGAAAAATCTATATATTTATCTATTTTTCGAAGTAGATGATTTTCAGGAACAAGGTCATCTATTACTATAAATTCAACTTCATTTTGTGTGTTTTCTCTTGTATTGAACATAAATATCACCCTCCCAATTAGTTATCTATATTATACCAAATTAACGCGGTGAAAAGTTAAAGTATTCAGATAAAAATAATAGGCTGCCGAGGTTTCTCGACAGCCTGAGGACCTGAGAAATCAGGTCCTTTCCCTTGGTTCATCTTATAACCAAGCAGCACCAACGATAATCAATAAAATGAATAATACAACGATTAACGCAAATCCTCTACCATATCCATATCCTCCACCATATCCGTAACCACAATGTCCATAACCATATCCGTACATATAAATTCCTCCTTTATATAATAATTGAAATCAGCAGCAAACTAGTATACAACGTAAGCAGAGCCCACAATAATTAGCAGGATGAATAACACAACGATCAAAGCAAAGCCACCACCGTAGCCATAACCTGGAGTTGCACCACTCACTTACAACACCTCCCTTTCGTTGTACTAATACACTATGTATATAGGTACTTGTCTGTAAGGGCGGATGCACAGTTCCTATAAATTTTTTTATTTCAATGGGCATTAAGGATCAACATGTTTTGTTTGCTAATTTGTTAGAAATCGTTTATGAATAAAGAGGGAATTCAATGTTAAACTGTATAGTATAAGTGTTAAAAGCTGGTTGTTCGCGTCAAACACTTTTCTAACAAGCCTATTTCTTATATGTGAAGGATGATTTGATGAAAAAAATAGTATTTCTAATTAGCGTTCTTTGGATGCTTCCATTCATTGTCTCTGCTCATACAACAGTATCAAATTCCACCCCTGAGGAAGGTCAAGTAATTAATGAGGCATTATCCGAGCTGAAAGTTGAATTTGCCGGTGAAATTGAAAAACAAAGTACACTTATCTTAAAGCAAAATGATACAGAAGTTCCTTTAGATTCCGTTACTGTTAATGAAAAAGAGATTATTGGTACAGTTACCACACCACTAACAAATGGAAACTACGTCTTAACATGGAAAATAGCCGCAAAGGATGGACATGCGATGACAGGAGATATCCCATTTACTGTGGAAATTCCTGAGACAAAAAAAACTCAACCTGAAGAAAAAGAAGGTACAGAGAGTGAAGCACCCGAATACGAGGAATCAACAGAACAAAGTGGTGAAGATATTGTAGAAGAACCTCAATATAATGAGACAAGCTCAAACGAAGATTCGAATTCTTCAACATTTGCAACCCTTTCAGTCATTGTCCTCATTGTCTTATTAATTGCTGGAACATGGGTTATTTTTCGTAAAAAGAGGTAAAGTATGAGTCAACTAATTCCAATTACAGAGTATGCTACATATATGCTCTTTTCTTATTTAGTAGGGTATATCTTCTTACAATTTATACCTCAATCTAGAAAGCCTGTTATATTTGTAACAAAACAGAGTTTATTATTAAGTGTATTAGGTATTATTGTGTTAACTTTTCTACCTGTTGTTCAGGTAATTACTTTCTTTTCTGAGGATGGGTTATTTAGTTTAACTGCCTATTCTATATTAACTGAGTTTCAAGTTGGCATTGCATGGCTCTACGGAAGCTTTTTCGCAGTTTTATTATGGATGACAATTTATGTGGAAGGCCCAAAGTATTTGCAGGCAGTATTGATCCTTGTCATGATTATTTCAGTTGGTTATGCAAGTCATGCCTCAACACTTGATGCTTTACCCGGCTTACTTTCACATTGCATCCATTTTTTAACGATCACTATATGGGTTGGCGTACTTCTTCATGTTGGTTGGTTAGCAAAAGAGATAAATAATTGGCATGCATTTCTTCGATGGTTTACACCTTTATCGATCATATTGATTGTCATTTTAACGATATCTGGGATCAGCCTCATGCTTTTTGTGGTTGAACCACGCGATTATACAAACTCATGGGTTCTGACATATGGACAGATGCTTTTACTTAAGCATATAAGTATTTTACCTATCCTTGTCTTTGGATTAATAAACGGATTTTTATCTCGAAAAACTATGCAAGATGAGAATTTCAATCCCATTAAATGGGTACAAGCAGAAACATTTATCCTTATGATTGTCTTTTTTATTACAGGAATATTAGGGACTCTTCCTCCTCCACATCAAGTGAATGCGACATTTTTACAGGAGGGCCCTGCAAATTGGGTTGAACCTATATTAGGGCTAAATATTCAAGCTCCATTTAACGTGCAACTTGATATAGGTTTACAATCGATTGTTCTACTAGTAGTTGCTGTGTTATTTATCATGATGATGATTGTTAGCTTTTTCAAAAAAATCTCACCTCTAATTGCTTTAAGCTTTGGTATTGCCTTTATCATTTCAACCTACCTGGGTTTAATGTTTTCAATTGTTATTACCTAATAATCAGCTTAATAGAGAAGAGGGACAGTTAAAAATAATCACTATTCAAAGGTTGATTAGCTTCTTAATAATATTAATTTTCTGAAAATAGAAGCCAATAAGATTAAAACACCTCCAATCATTGAATAAGAAAGCATTAGTTTGCTTATCCTAACAATGAAGGAGGTGTTTTAATATGGCACAAGACGTATTATGTGAAGTTAGTAGCTGTATCCATAACATTAACAATGAGAACAAATGTGGTGCAACTCAAATTTATGTAGTGAATCATAAAGAAAAGAACGCTTCCACAAGCAGTGACACAGACTGCAAAACATTTGAACCTGCTGATTTGTAAGGCTATTAGAAAAGGCAACCAATGAGGGGTTGCCTCTTTCTTTAGTAGTATTGAAAATAATTATCATTATTATTCATATTAATACAATAAAATAAAAACGGCTGATATTTTAATCAGTCGCTTTATATATAATTAATTATTTTTTTTTATTATTTGATCACGATCATCTGTTTGAGGAGGTTCCTCAAGCCAACTATGACTTATCATAATATTTGCGCCATCTTCTGCATAAAGGCCAATTTCAGGTACTAAAGAGGCATATCTTAGAGCAAGATCTCTCCTTGGACTGCCTGACATAGAGGCACCATAATTTCCAATTCCTGCTGCAATCATGGCTGAAATATGAAATATCATAAGCTTATCAGAAAATACAGGAACCGTTGAATCTGTAAGTGCTGTATCCCAAGTCATTGGGGCAGGTAAATCCTCTTTCTTTAAGATATCACTAAAAAGATCTATATGCTTTTGAGCAATTCGCTTTCCTCTTAAAAAATACTCTTTCACTTCCTTCCTTTTAGCAGTTTGAGCAAACCCCATAATTAACGTTTTCCCGATTGCATTTGTTTGAATATTATTAAATAGCATTGTAATTTCATGTGCTGTTAATGGCCTTTTATCCCCCATAAATCCTGCTAGAAAATGTTGTTTCCCCACAAAATCAACTTTATCAGGTACAGAGATATATGGAGGTCTTATATATGTCCCTTGCTTTAGCATTAAATTTCTTGTTAAATCTTGTAGTCCAACAGCTGTTTTAAGTACACTCTTAAAAAACGATACAACATCAGATCTAGTAGAAAATCCAATTGCCCCACTTGCCGCTGCCATCCCTAATATGGACATATTTCTCAAATATATAAGTGAAAAAGTATCAGAAAATAAACGAGGAGCATCCTTATTAACATCCTCTTTTGTAAAACCAAGGGGTATTGGGAACTTCTCTTTTTGAAATAATTCTTTTAGAAAAGCAAGATTTTTTTCCGAACCATCGAGTGCGAATTTCAA
This sequence comes from Metabacillus niabensis, assembly GCF_020524345.1. Lineage (GTDB taxonomy): Bacteria > Bacillota > Bacilli > Bacillales > Bacillaceae > Metabacillus > Metabacillus niabensis_B. The sequence goes on along the minus strand of NZ_JAIVLH010000005.1, from coordinate 257,004 downwards.
AACAGGATGAACCTCTTCATCCTCTACTTTTTCTAAGAAATGACTCACAACACATACAGAAGCTGTATCATTTATATATTGCGTCCATAACACTGACATTTCAGCAGCCGTCAATTGAATGTTTGTTTTTTTCTCCATTGTGTACACCTGCTTTTTTCATATGTATTATAAGTTTTCACCACCTATATAAAATTATGTATTTTATAGAAATTCTTAGACAAAAAAGCAGGACCACCATAACGGTAAGTCCTGATCATTTATTATCTGGTTTGACCATTTCCTGACATGAGGAATTTAACTGTCGTTAATGCAGGTAATCCCATTGGACCACGTGCATGTAATTTTTGTGTTGAAATTCCAATTTCTGCACCAAATCCTAATGCACCACCATCCGTAAAACGTGTCGAGGCATTATGGTACAAAGCGGATGCGTCCACTAAATTCATAAAGATTTTTGCCGTATCTCTATTTTCAGTAACGATTGCTTCTGAATGCTTCGTACCATATCTTTCAATATGATCTATCGCTTCTTCCACACTCTCTACTGTTTTTACTGCAAGATCCAAGCTTAAATACTCATTAGCCCAATCTTCTTCTTTGGCTAGTAAAGCATCAGGTAGATAGGATAATGCTGTTTCATCACCATGAACTGTAATGCCCTCTTTATTCAATGTGTTAATTAATTGTTCTTTGTTTTTATCAAGCCACTCTTTATGAATAATAGCTGTTTCTAATGCGTTACATACACCTGGTCTGTCTGTTTTTGCATTAACAAGAATATTTAATGCTTTCTCAACATCTGCTTCTACATCAATATATAAATGACAGTTTCCCACGCCTGTTTCAAGGACAGGAACAGTCGCATTGTTTACAACAGCATTGATGAGAGAGCCGCCACCACGAGGAATTAACACATCAATATGTTCCTTCATTGTGAACAACTGTTGTGTTGCTTCACGATCAGTACTCGCAATAAATTGAACTGCTTCTTTTGGGATTTTTGTTGTATTTAATGCTTCATGCATAACCTCTACAATTGCTTTGTTTGATGATAAAGCAGATGATCCGCCTTTTAAAAGAATTGCATTTCCTGATTTAAGTGCAAGTCCTGTTGCATCAACTGTCACATTAGGACGTGCTTCATAAATCATCCCTATAACACCTAAAGGCACTGTTACCTTTTCAACCAATAATCCATTATCTAAAGTCCAATTGGATAATATTTTTCCTGTCGGATCCTCAAGTTTTGCTACTTGTCGTAATCCCTCTGCAAAATCAACGATCCTCTCCTTTGATAAAGCAAGACGATCCATATAAGCTGCATCATAGCCTTTTTCTTTCCCTACTTGTAGATCACGCTCATTTGCATGAAGTATGCGCCCCGTATTTTTCTCCAGGGTATCAGCTATAATATGCAACGCTTCATTTTTTTCTTCTGTCGATATTAAACTTATTTTTTTTGCTGCTTTTTTCGCTGCTATTGCTTGTGCTTCCACTGATATATGCTTTTCAATGACAGACATCCAATTCCTCCTTTTAAACTCCTACGGGTAATGATAATTCAAGCTCACAAACTAAATCATCAAAATGAACAACTTCTTGCCTTTGAATATCTCCACCTGTTATACGCTTCATGTTTTCTAATTCCTCTGTCGAATAATTAACAACCCCAAGGCCAACTCTCTCACCCTCATGATCAAGGATTCGAATGACCGCACCTTTTTCAAATTGACCGTTTACTTGCTCAATATCTGATGAATAAATACTATGTTTATGATCAGCAATGGACATTTTGACATTTTGGTTAATGACAACTTCTCCTTCCGGACCTGAATGGAAGGCAATCCATTGTTTCTTTCTATTTAAGTTAACAGTCTCATTTGTGAGTTCAAAATACGTTCCCTTTGCATCGCCTCGGACTGCTTCAGTAAGAATATTTGCAATGCTTGCTTTCCCAAGAAAGGTAGAAATACCTGATGCCATTGCTATTTTGACTGCATCAATTTTTGATCTCATTCCACCTGTACCAACATTACTACCGGAATCACCAGCCCCCTCTTCGATTTCAGGGGTAATTTCATATACCTTTTCAAGTAATTTTGCTTGCTCGTTTTTTCGTGGATCTGAGTCATATAATCCTTCGATATCAGATAGAATAATTAATTGATCTGCTTCAATTAAACCAGCTACTTTTGCAGACAATGTATCATTGTCGCCAAATTTCAAACGATCGACTGTCACTGTATCGTTTTCGTTAACAATTGGGATAATCCCTCTTTCCAGCAGTACATTTAACGTATTTCTTACATTGTTATAGCGGGTTTCATCTGAAAAATCACTGCGGGTTATTAATATTTGAGAAGCAACATATCCGTGTGACAAGAAAATTTCCGAATATGCTTCAATTAATAAACCTTGACCAATAGAAGCTGCTGCCTGTTTTTCAGGTAAAGATGTCGGACGATTAATACATCCTAATTTTCGATAGCCAGCTGCTACAGCTCCAGATGATACAAAAACTATTTCATGTCCTTCATCTTTTAATAATGCAATTTCATCTGCTAATTTCTCTAGTTTCCGTCGACTAATTTCACCGTGTCGACTTGTTAAGGAACTGCTTCCAACCTTTATTACAACCCGTTTTTTCTCATTTTCAAGGGTCGCCATTATATCACTCCTGAATCTTTTTTATCTCTATATTTAATCTATTATTTAGAATTAACTAAAAGACTTTCTTGGATTTGCTCACTTATTTCTTTTGAACGTATTGCGGCATGCTCAACAGCTTTGGCAATTGCCTTGCCTCCGCCATTTTCATCAAGTGCTTTTAGACCTGCAGCTGTCGTACCGTTTGGTGAAGTTACTTTTTCTCTTAAGATGGTTGGTGTTTCACCTTGCGCTTGAACCATATTTGCAGCACCTTTGATAGTTTGAGCAATGATCTTTCTTGTTGTCTCCACATCAAATCCAGCCTTTGCTCCTTGCTGCTCCATATGCTCCATTAAATAGTAAAAATATGCGGGTCCGCTTCCTGCAAGACCTGTAAAGACATCCATATCCATTTCATCGATTGTGTAGACCTCACCGATGCATTCTAGTAATGTTTTAGTTAAAATGACATTGTTTTCTGATGTTTCATGACCTGGGGATATGGCAGTAGCTGATTCACCGATAGCACTTGATGTGTTCGGCATAACTCGGACTACCTGCTGGCCAATATGAAGGTTTTGTTCAAGATATGTTGTTGTAATTCCAGCTAGTACTGATAAAATGAGTTGGTTTGGTTTAATATGTTGCTTGATTCCACTTAATGCCTGATCTACATCTTTTGGCTTCATTGCCAGAATAATGACATCTATTTGGTCAAACTGTAAGTCTTCTAATTTACAACTGTTAATACCATAAATTGCTTCTAAAGCAGCTAATCGTTCTGCATTTGAGCGGTTTGTGGCAACAATCTGATGTGTTGGAAATTTTTCTGATTTTACAAGTCCAGATATCATTGCCTCTGCCATAGAACCTGCGCCTATAAACGCAACTGTTTTATCGTGTAGCATCTCATCTCTCCAATTTCGTTCGTATTTTTGTTCGTATTTTTGCTCACGTTTTAATACTAACACGATGATTTTCATAATCAAGGTGTTCAAGTAATGTTGTGAGTATTTCTTCCAATTAGTTAGTGTAAGCGTTACCATTTATACATATACTCTTTTAAAAGCGTCTCAGACGTCTCTAACGCTTCTCATCCCCTTATATCAAGATTTGATTTTTTAAATTTTCATACAATTGTCTAGTTGCCAAGTTGTTTGATTAATTGTTTTTTACGTTTTTAAATCGGGACTTGTTTTTTTCTCATTTTCCCATTAATGAAACCAATTTTGGTTTTTAATCCGACAACTTTAACAATTTAAAAACTACTCTCTTCTATTAAATAATTTGAAAACCTTTCATTTTTCCGTTAACTATTATACAATTCCTAGTATGTACCTATGTCTTGAATGTTTCGTAGGATCGAAAGGAGTTTTTCAAGTTGAAAAAATTTTTACTAGCACTATTCGTCGGAATACTTTCTTTATCACTTGCTGCTTGCAACAACGATGAAGATAAAGCAAAGGAAAAGGAAACAGAAGAAAAAGCTACCGGAGAAGAAGAAGCAGCTGTTGATCCTGAGGAGATGCAAAAAAAGCTTGATGCACAAAAGGTAGAAGAAGATACAGTTGTTGCGATTGTAAATGGTAAAGAAATTAAAGGTAATGAATACAACGACGCTTTAAGTATGTCACAAATGCAATTCACTAGTATGGGACAAGACCCGACAACTGAAGAACTAGCAAAACAATTAAAAGACTATACACTTGAAAGCCTTGTAGGACAAACTCTTATTATGCAGGAAATTGAGAAAAAGGGCTACGAAGCGAAAGAAGAAGATATTAATAAACAGCTGGATACCTTAAAGGCTAAGTATGAAAATGATGATGCCTTTAATGAAGCATTAAAGGCAAATAGCCTTACTCTAGATGAACTTAAGGCTCAAATTGCCGACACAGTAAAATATGATCAATATGTCAAGAATGACTTAAAGGTAGAAGAAGTGACTGATAAAGAAGTAAAAGAATATTATGACAAAATGACAAGTTCTGGAGAAGAATCAGCAGAAACTCCAAAGTACGAAGATGTTAAGGATACATTAAAGACTAACCTCGAAGGTCAGAAAACACAAGAAAAACTTGCAGCAAAAGTAGAGGAGCTTCGTGAAACCGCGAAGATTGAGTTAAAATTATAAACAATGAATCAAAAACGGTTGTTCAATTTGAACAACCGTTTTTGATATGCCTTGTTAATTTTTATAAAATTCACTTGTATAAATGCGTTTAATTGCACACACTATCACTAGGACTTGTAGCTCAATGTGTAGAGCAGTCAACAGTTACCCCGTTAACTTGTTGTACATTTTGTGGGTTCAAATCCCACCAAGTCCTTCTATTCCTCATCTGCGATATTCACAAAGATATCCTCTACAATAGGTTCCTTTTCGATTAATCCTGCATCCTTCAACCATTTAATTGTTTCTTCCCATTGTTGTTGATCCTGACTACCAAATCCTTCTTCTGACTTCATCAGAGGCAATAAAATATCTAAGCTCTGAACTTCAACATCTTTTATAAGCGGAAAGTTGGATTCATCTTGGTTTTTTAATAATATCTGTAGGGCTTCATCTGGATTTTCTGCAGTAAATTGATATCCTTTCGTTGCAGCTCTCCAAAAAGCCTCGATTGATTCATGCTCTTTTTCCCATGTTTGATCACTTGTTACCGCTACGAGCTCATAGTAGTTTGGCACTTCATACTCGGTGGGATTGATGTTACGAGTTTCATGACCTTCATGAGCCAGGACTGGTACCTCATGATTAATATATGCACCAATGACAGCATCTACTTTTTTACTGACAATAGAAGAGCCCAGCTCAAATCCAACATCAATCATTTCAACATTTGCAGGGTTTCCTCCATCTGCTTTTACCATTGAATTTATTAAAGATTCATTTAGAGGGATTCCCGGAAATCCCACGGTTTTTCCTTCTAAATCCTTCGGAGATTGTATCTTGCTATCCTCCAAAAAAATGACACGATTTAAAGGTGAACGAACAATTGCACCTACTGATTTTATCTTAACATCTTGATTTGCTCGAGCAATGATCACATCTGGTTGGTAGGAAATACCTAAAGTGATTTTTCCTGCAGCAGCTAAATTAATAGGGTCTGTAGGGTTTGCCGGGAATTGAATATCTACATTCAGTCCTTCTTCTTCAAAGTATCCATTTTCTTTTGCAATGTATAAAAAGCTATGAACAGCATTCGGATACCAATCAAGCATTATACTAATATCCTTTAATTCTTCTTTCCCTGCTTCACCACCTGTTTCAGTTGTACTAGTTTTGTTGGAACATGCTGATAAAATAACTAAAGATAAACCTATGAACAATACGAAAGCTTTTTTCAATTTGTTTTCCTCCATTTAAACATCTTTTTTTCAATGAGTGTTACAATAAGGAATAATCCAATTCCTACTAATGAGAGAATGACAATTGGAGCAAATACACCAGCTCCATCAAATTGAGTCATCATTCTTCTGCTAAAATAGCCTAAACCCGCTTGAGCTCCAATCCATTCACCAATTGCAGCACCTATTACACTTAATGTAACAGCGACCTTTAACCCTGATAAAAAGTACGGTGCACACCCGGGAATCTGAAGCTTAAAAAAAATATCTTTTTTACTCGCTCCCATTGTCAATAGCATTTCTTTATATTCCTTGCTTGTTGCTTTAAGTCCATCATATGTATTTACCGTTATAGGGAAAAACGTAATAAGAATAGTCACAACAACTTTACTCCAAATTGAGTAACCAAACCAAAGAACAAATATCGGGGCAAGTGCAATAATTGGTATGGTTTGAGATGAAATAATCAAAGGATATAACGTTTTTTCAACCGTACTACTTACACTCATCCAAATTGCCAGACCAACTCCAAAGAAAATTGATAAACTTAACCCGATGATGATAATTAGAAAGGTAGCAGGTAAATGCTCTAAAAATAATGATTCTTTTAGGTCCCAAATTTTCACAATTACATCTGTTGGTGTAGGAAGGATAAAGCCCATATTCAGAAATACTGCGCCTATTTCCCAGACGACTAATAGCAGGATGATAAGACTAAATGAGGCACCATATTTATGTATCCAACTCATAGTTTCTGCCTCATTCGCAACTCATCCAATAGTTCATCTTTTAATTGGAGAATATCTGGGTGATTCAAGTCTTTTATATTTCTTGGTCGAAGTAACGGAATCTTTATTTCTTTTAATTTCGTTGTAGGTGATTCAGAAAACACAAAAATACGATCTGATAAAAATAATGCCTCATTCACATCATGAGTAATAAACAAAATCGTTTCGTTCCGCTTTTGCCATTGAGCTAATAACCACTCCTGAAGTGATAATTTTGTGATTGCATCTAATGCACTGAAAGGCTCATCAAGTAATAGAATGTTAGACCCGCTTAATATTGTTCTTAAAAAGGATACACGTTGCCTCATTCCTCCTGACAAATCACTTGGAAAATGTTTTTCCACTCCTTTAAGACCAAACTCATCCAATAGCATGATCACTTTTTTATATGCCTCCCGCTTTTTCAGCCCTTTAATCTCAAGTGGGAGTGCTGCATTTTCTACAATTGTCCGCCAAGGTAAGAGTAAATCTTGTTGAGGCATGTATCCTACCTGTCCCAGTCTATTGATAACAAGCTGATTTCGCAGAAAAATCTCACCTTCACTTGGTTGTTCCAATCCTGTGATTAATTTAAATAATGTACTTTTTCCAGATCCGCTTGGCCCTAGAAAACTGATAAATTCCCCCTCATATAGCTCCAAGTTCAGGTTTTTAAGAATCGGCTTTTGCAAGGAATCTTTTTCGTAGTGAAAACTAATATTATTAAATTGTAGTATTTTATTAGTCATTAATCGGCCACATCTCTTCATGATACGCCATATCCCAAAACATATATTCAAAGCGAGTAGTATTCAGAAAGATTTCTTCTAATTTACGTAACTCGGGTTCTGGTTTCCCTTTTGCATGCTCATCCATTAAATCAATGCACCAAGTGGCAAGCTGACCAAACTCAGCTGAAGCATACATTGTAATCCACTCACCGTACAATTCATGGTCACACGCTTCCTTCTTTTTCGCTAAATCCTTGCCTATCTCCCAGTAGCTCCACATGCAAGGAAGCAAAGCAGCAACTAACTCAGCAAGTGTTCCGTTTTGACTTACATGTAACATATAATGTGTATAGGCGAGAGTTGTTGGAGAAGGTTTTGCTTCTTCTAGTTCTTTCGTTGTAATGCCAAATTTTTTCGCATATTGTCTATGAAGTTCCATCTCTTCATTTAATGTAGAATGTAACAATTCAGCAAAGCGTGCCATTGTCTTCACATCTGTTGCTTTAACTGCACCTAATGCAAATACCTTCGCATATTCAATTAAGTACAAATAATCCTGAATCATATAAAATCTAAACTTTTCTTTTGCAAGTGTTCCATCTCCCATCCCTTGAACAAAGGGATGAGCATGATTTTGTTCCCAAATAGGCTTCACTTTATCATAAAGTCTCTGACTAAATGTCATTTAGGACATTCCCTTCTCTTTTTTATCTGTATGACTCCATTCATAAATAAACATTAAAATCGATTTTGTGAATTCAACTAATTCATCTATAGACAATTGTTCGTTTACAGAATGGGCATGATGCAATTTTCCCGGTCCATATATAACTGTCGGAATTCCTGCCTCTGCCAACCATCCCCCATCTGTTACTGTTGGAGAAACATCTACAATTGCTGGTTTTTGTAAAACTGATTCATGTGTAGATACTAATAGCTTTACAGCAGGATGGATTGGATCTACTTCTAATGAGGGAAAAATCTCTCCTCTATCTATAATCATTGATTTGCCACCCCATTTAAAGTGCGGTGGATGATCTCTAAGCCACGGATCAGACTTTGCAACATGCAGAATATGCTCTTCAATTTCCTGAATAATCTTTTGATGTGATTCATTCGGGTAATAGTGAACTGTGATCCATAAACGACATTCATCAGCGATAAAGGCAGCATGTCGTCCCCCTTCAATTACTGCCGGATTAATCGTATTTGTGCCAGGTAAAAAACCAGGATAGCTTTTTGTCACAGCCCAATGACGCTCGAGCTCCTGAAGTCCTTGTATAATCTTTGTCATTTTTTCAATTGCACTTGCTGCAAAAAGATTTCCACCTGCATGGATCATTTGACGTCTTGTCGCATCATGATAAGTTTGTGAGCTTTTGACTGTAATCCATCCAGTAATAACTCCACCTTGACCTTGAATATGTAAATCACTTGTATCAACCACAACTGCAAAGTCAGCAGTATAACCTCTATTGCAACATTCTAAAGTCCCTGCCTCTCCAACTTCTTCTCCAATTACAGATTGAAAAATAAGATCACCGGGAAGTTCAATACCTTGCTCATGTAATAATTGAATAGCAAACAATGCGCCAGCCAATCCGCCTTTCATGTCTGCCGCACCACGACCGACAATCATTCCATCCTTTACAATAGGAATAAAAGGATTTGTTTCCCATTGTTCATCTTCATGTACCTCAGCTACATCAATATGTCCATTAATAATTAGGCTTTTATAAGAAGCAGACTGAGTACCTTTCTTAACACCAACAACGTTTGGGTCATTTGGATATACATCCCATTTATCAATTAAAAAACCTTTACGCTTTAAAAAATCTGCAATAAACAGTTGTGCTTCCCCTGTATTTCGAGCCGGCGGTGCAGGGGTTTTAAATTCAATTAGCTTTTGAACGAAAGAAACCAACTCATCTTTACGTTCATGAACACTTTCAACTAATTGTGTAATCGATTTTTCCATGCAAACTCTCCTCCTTTTTTTCAAATAAAAAACCACTTCTATTTGAGAAGTGGTTTGAATGGCATAAAATAATGGTAAAAGACTAGAGCATCAAGTCTACAAATCTACCAAATATGTACTCAAACACCGCTTCCCTCCGCTAGTATTATCTAGATCAGGTAATAAGGGTCAAGGCGTTTGCCTCTCTCAGCTTTAACAGCTCCCCTAGTGGTGATTCTATAGATATAAAATTAGTTGATTCTCATTATTTTTAACATAATCTTTCCTTTTTGGCAATGCTATATTGTTATTGTGTAGCAGAAAAATGATCTTTCACAGCTTGTTTCTGATCTAATATGTGAAACAAAAAACCAAATAAGGAGGCTAATATTTGTTGGAATAACATCCCCAGAACAACGGGTACCGCGACTGCTGCCGGAAAATACTGAACAGCAATGACTGCACCGGCACTAATATTGCGCATACCGCCTGTAAACAACATCACAACCTGTGTCTCCCTGTCTCTTTTAAATAAAATTCCTAATCCCCATGCAATAACATACCCTAAGCATGCCAGAAAAAACACTGTTAACGCGATTAATATTAATTTAACACTAAATTCTTTTATATAAGGAGAGATAACAGCTCCGTTTATCATAACGACAGTGGCAAGAGCAAGCTTTGAAAACGGTGCTAATGTTTTGCCAGCCTTAACACTTTTCCCTTTCGTAAGATGATTTGTCAACATACCTAAAAGCGAAGGAATAACAACCATAAAGAATAATCCATACATAATATCCATGACATTAATTTGTACATTTTGACCAACAAAAAGAGATAGTGTAAATGGCACTAAAAAAGGTGACAACATGGTATCAAATAAAATAATGGATAAAGCAAGTCCAATATTCCCTTTATAAATCGTTACCCATATGAAGCTTGTAATTCCTGTTGGAATGACAGAAGCTAAGACAAAACCGGTAATTGTTAAATGATCATTAGGATAAAAACTTTGGCCGACTAACCAAGCAATTAAAGGCATAATTAAATGCAATAACAAAATAATCACAAATAATGGGAGGGGTTTTTTAATGACTCCTTTAAGTGATGAAAAATTTGACCCGAGACTGCCTGTTAACGTCATAAAGGCAAATAACCATGGAATGAGAAATGTTAAAGCTAACAGCTTATCTGCTAGTAACACACCTGTTACTACACTGATTGGTGTAATGACAGGCATCCACTTTTCAAGCTGTCGATTTATTTTATATAGCATAATGCATTCTCCTATTCGGAAAAATATCATGATGAAAAACTATGTCTATGCAATTGTACCAGAAAGTAGAAGTCATTTGTGCTTTCAAATGACTATCATCTACAAGATGTAAAAAATTTCTATATCTTTCCTTTATTAAATTGCGATGATTTACGAAATTTTACGCAAAATAAACGTAATGAATGCTAGCAATGGAGTTGAAGGAAGTTGAAAAAAACCTTAGTTATTTGCTTATTTCTTTTATCCCTAACTTATAAACATACATATGGAATAACAGGCGATAAGGCATCTGTTCATCCCATTAGCTTTGAACCGGAACTACCTATTTGGGAAGAAGTGAAGAAAGTGATTCCCCGTCAATCTACGTTTACAGTCATTGATGTGGATACCGGAAAGAAATTTGATGTTCAAAGAAGAGCTGGAAGCGGTCATGCCGATGTACAACCTTTAACAAAAGAAGATACAGTTATTATGAAAGCAATTTATAACGGCAATTGGAGCTGGCGGCGACGTGCCGTTCTTATTCAAGTCAAAGACCGTCTTATTCCTGCTTCAATGCATGGAATGCCACATGGAGCAGGAGCACTCCAAAATGGTTTTCCCGGTCATTTTTGCATTCACTTTTCAGAAAGTAAAACACATCGAACAGGTAAACTGGATTTGTCACATCATATTATGATCTTAAAGGCTGCAGGAAAATTTGATGAATATGTCTCAACACTAACACCTGAACAATCATTAGAAGTATTTCTGTTAACTGTTAAAAACAATGATAAAGAATTAAGTAAGAAAATGGTTTTATCCAATCATAAAAATCTAAATCAATCATTTGTATTTTTAAATGATATTGAAGGAATGCAATGGTCAATAAAAGAGACAAGCCAAGATGCTCCACCCTCCCTCTCCAAAAAAGTCTCTGCTGATATAAAAATTTACTTAAAGACTGTAGGTCCAGTGAAAGTGAAACAAACCTTTACCTTAGTGAGAATCTCCCCGTTTTCCTCATGGAAGGTTATAGTTGACCCTTTCTTGGAAAAAATACCGAAATCCTAGATCCAGGAAGAAATCGGAGGTTGAATTTATTTGTATATGTTACTTGCACTATTCATGCTGATCGGACAACCTGTAGAAGTATCTGATAATCTGTCGATCACTTATGAAGGAAAAGAAATCAAATCATTGCATCGTTCTGAAGTTGCTCTTTCTCCTTTTCATTATGATTTTATTGATGAATCAAAATTTAATGTGTTAACTGATTCATTAGAATCCAACGTTTTCAGAGAACCGATAAACGCGTCTCTAGATCCTCATGGACGACTAATTAGTGAAAAAACGGGGCTAAAATTAAATCGTGAATTGTGGAAGAAAACATTTTATACACGCTATTTTTCCGAAGGCCCTTCAACAATTGAATTACCAACAGAAACACTTTATCCAAAGGTAGATAGCGAACTCCTTTCTTCTATTAAGGAAAAGATGGTTGGTCAATATGTCACTTTCTTTAATAGCAGAAATGGAGAAAGAACTCATAATATTAAATTGGCGTCAGATGCTATAAATAATTATGTTATCTTTCCCGGAGAGATTTTCTCGTTTAATGCAGTGGTAGGTAAAAGAACAGTCGAAAAAGGTTACTTACCAGCTCCAGTAATAGTTAGAGGAGAATTATCCGAAGGGATTGGAGGGGGAATTTGTCAAGTATCATCAACCCTTTTCAATGCAGTAGATAAAGCCGGTGTCAAGATTCTCGAGCGATACTCTCATAGTCGGAAAGTTCCATACGTACCTCCAAATCGGGACGCAACTGTTAGTTGGTATGGACCAGATTTCACATTTAAGAACGAATATAATCAACCTTTACTTGTCCGTTCCAAGGTGATTGGTGGACAACTTATTGTCACCATTTTTTCTTCTGATACAATTCAAATTCAATAACAGAAAAAGGATCAGGTCTCTCTTCTACCATGAGCTCCTGATCCTTATGCTTATGTTTTACTTTCTAAAGGCTTTCAGCCCTTCATTTAGTGATTTTGTCTGGTTATAAACTTCTTTATAAAGTGTAAAAAGTTCTTTATATTTTTCAACATTCTCTGGAATTGGTTCATATGTTTTTTCAGGCTGAATGAAGATATCAGCAATTCTTTGTAATGATTCAGCCCAACCTGCTCCATATGCCGCAAGAATGGCAGCACCAATACCCGGTCCTTGCTCACTTTTTAACTTGATAATTTTAGCGTTGAAAACATCTGCTTGAATTTGGAGCCATGTATCATTTTTTGCTCCCCCGCCTATTGAAATTACACTCCCTATTTCTTTTCCGCTTTCACGGAAAATATTTATTGACTCATTAAGTGAAAATGTAATTCCCTCTATAACAGCACGTGCAAAATCCTTTTTCTTATGTGATCCTTCCATTCCAATAAAGCTGGCCCGTATCGTAGGATCGGCATGAGGAGTTCTTTCACCTACCAAGTATGGAGTAAACAGCAAACCATTTGATCCAACTGGTACATCTCCAATCCCGTCTAACAAAGCCTCAAATGATTCATTCTCAGCAAATACATCCTTAAACCAGCTTAAACTATATCCAGCTGCAAGTGTAACCCCCATCGTATAGAAGGCATTTTCTTTTCCATGATTAAAATAATGAACTTTTCCTGAAAAGTCACGATCATTACGTTCTTCGTATGATAGTACAACACCTGATGTACCTACACTACAAAGGGTATTACCTTCCGATAAAATACCTGAACCAATTGCACCACATGCATTATCAGCACCACCGGCAAATACCTTTGTTTCTGTTGAAAGACCGGTTTGACGGGCATATTCCTCGGTAATTTGACCCACACATTCATGTGATTCTACCAATGGCGGACAAAAATCAATATTCAGTTCGAATAAATCACAAATATCTTGACTCCATGTCTTCTCTCCGACATTTAACAATAATGTTCCTGCCGCATCTGAATATTCACTATGTACCTTTCCAGTCATACGAAAGCGAAGATAATCCTTCGGTAGCATAAATACAGCTGCTTTTTCAAAAATTTGAGGTTCATGCTCTTTAACCCATAAAATTTTAGGTAGTGTAAATCCTTCCAATGCCGGATTTTTTGTTATGTCTAGTAAGCGCTCAGTACCGACAACCTCATAAATTCTTTGACATTGATCAGTTGTTCTTACATCATTCCAAAGGATAGCATTTCTTAAAACTTGATTGTTGTTATCAAGAAGAACGAGTCCATGCATTTGTCCTGAAAAACTAATCCCTTCAATATCAGCCACATTACCTTTGAATTTTTGAACAAGTTCGGCAAGTCCTTCTCTTGTTTTTTCAACCCATTGCTCGGGTTCCTGCTCACTGTAACCTGACTTTTCATGAATCAAAGGATAGGATTTTGAAACTTCTTGTGCAATTGTTCCTTGTTGATCCATTAATATTACTTTTACTGCACTTGTACCTAAATCGACCCCAATTACATATTTCATATTGTCTCCCCCATTGTTTCTTATTTATCAAAATAAATTTATACTTCTTATCAACGGTATAATTCTCGTGTAAGTAAACCCTTACAATACTGATCTGTTGATGTGTCTACTACTCCAAAAACTAGTTAAAATTATATCATTGAGAGTAAAGTTTGTCTATCCATTAAACTAAGTTTGTACTATAATAAAAAGTAGAATAACATTGAAAATAGGTGAAGCATTTGAAGTCTATTACTTGGAATCAGCAAGTTGTAAAGAAAAATAATACAGCGCTTGTTTTTCAAACGATTACCCAGCAGGAGCCCATTTCAAGAGCAGATATTGCCCAGCAATCTGGATTAAATAAAGCAACAGTCTCCTCACTTGTAAATGAGTTGTTAGAAAAAGAGTTAGTGTATGAATCTGGTCCAGGTGAATCAAGTGGTGGACGCAGGCCGGTTCTCCTTCACTACCATTCAACAGCTGGCTATTCAATTGGAATTGATCTAGGCGTGAATTATATTCTGGGTGTTGTCACTGACCTAAAAGGAAGTATTGTCATTGAACATCATGTAAAAGTGAAAAATACTGATTTTCTGGCAGTGAACGAACAGATAAGAAATATGATTATTTTTTTAATGAAAGATCTACCCAACACACCTTATGGAGTTGTCGGGATCGGGATCGGGATACCCGGAATTGTCGATAAACAAGGAAACATCCTCCTTGCACCAAACCTCGGATGGAAAAATTGCGAAATAAAATCATTATTAGAGGAAGAATTTCAGCTACCGGTTATCATTATGAATGAAGCCAATGCAGGAGCATATGGCGAAAAGCAATTTGGTGTTGGACATGACTATAAAGATATTGTGTATGTAAGTGCAGGGATTGGAATTGGTGTTGGTTTAATTCTTAACAATGAATTATACCAGGGCCTTAATGGATTCTCTGGTGAGCTTGGTCATATGGTCATTGAAATAAATGGTATTCCTTGCAGATGTGGCAGTAGGGGCTGTTGGGAAACATATGCTTCTGAGCATGCACTCCTAAAACGATCAGAAACAGAGATTAGCCTAGAAGAATTAATTACCATGGCAAAGGAAAAAGACGAAAAGGCTATATCACTTTTTCATGAAATTGGAACTTATCTCGGCTATGGAATCAATAATATTATCAATACTTTTAATCCTGAGCAAATCATTATTGGTAATCGATTAGCAATGGCCGAAGAGTGGATAAAACAGCCAGTTTTAGATATTGTTTACTCTCAATCACTCTTTTTCCAGCAACAGGATTTACAGATTGATTTTTCAAAGCATTCTACCCACTCAGCTGCACTAGGTGTTGCAGCACTTACAACTGAGAGTTTTATCCATAGAGAATTACAGGAATTTTAAACGTAGTTCTTGCTTCTCTGAAACAATTCCATCTTAATAGCACAAAAAAATCCGGATTCCTATTGGAAACCGGATTGTTTGTTATAAAGGGTTTTGCCGCGATTGCCGCATCGTAAAATTATAGAGTTTTAAACCACCACTCCTACAAGTGGGTGTTCGCAGAAGGTTTCGTATCGTCCTCAACATAATGGAGGCATGATATTCCGACTTCAATGTAAAACTCCCTATTTCAGCTTAAAGGTTAAAACTTTATAAAGGATGCGTACAGCGCAGCTTGTATAGTTATAATACTAGAAATAATAGATGAATGCAATAGGATATTTTGACATTTTTCATGTTCATGTTGATTTTATCGTTTCGATTAGTAGCTTCATAAGCTCTTCTGAAGGTAGTACACTTTCTCCGCCTCCCTGGACAAAAGAAGGTCTTCCTCCTCCTTTTCCATGAATCAATGGTAATACTGCCTTTAACACTATGTTCAAATTAATGTCTACGTCATCAGTACGTGCACAAACAATCTGAATTTTATCTTGTTGCTTACAAATGAGAGTAACGATAAGGTTAGATTGGTTTGTTACCAGATCCTTCGCAAGATTTTGCAAGTCTTCGATTGGTCTGTCCTGAAAAACTTCTTTAACTAAAAATTGTTCAGATAAGGGCTCTGCTTTCAAAAAAAGCTCCTTAGCTTCAAATTGAATAGTCTTTGTGGTTAGTTCATTAACTTTGTCTTCTAAATGTTTTGTTGTTTGCAGAAGTCTATCAACGGCCACATCTAATTGTTCCTGTGGAGCACTAAGTTGTGAGCTTAGTTTTTGAATGATTTCATGCTTCTTATTCAGTTGTTTCAGTACTCTATTACCACAAACAAAATGAACACGTACTAGCTTTTTCTGTTTTTCATAATGGAGAATCTTTAAAGCACTGATCTCACCTGTAGATTCCGGATGTGTACCACCACAACCGTTATAATCAATTTCAGGAATGACTACAAGGCGAATATTTTCAGAGACAGCCAGATCTTTACGAAGAGTATATGTCAATAATTCTTCAGTATCCTTAATCCACTTCGTATGAATAGGTCGATTTTCCAAAATAAGTTGATTTGTTAACTCCTCAGCCATCTGTATCTCTTCGGTTGTAAGAGTTTTAGTATCAAGATCAATTGTAGACAGTTCCTTTCCGAGGTGAAAACTTTTCGTTTTATACCCAAGCTGATCCTCAAAAACTGCTGTTAAAAGGTGTTGACCTGCATGTTGCTGCATATGATCAAAACGACGTTTCCAATCAATTTGACCAACAATTGCTTCCATTTCTGTTGAAGGTCCTTCAAAGTAGTGTCGCAACTCTCCTTCTACTTCCTCTACATCTATAACACTTTTTCCGTTTATTGTTCCAGTGTCGTGCGGCTGTCCTCCTCCAGTCGGAAAGAAGGCTGTTTCCTTTAAAACAATATAATTTCTACCATTATCATCGATCCCTCTTTTCTCAACTTCCGAGTTAAAAGACGTTTGGTAGGCATCGTCATAAAACAATTTTCTCGTCATATACTAACACTCACTTTAATAGAGATTTATTTTTACTATAGCATAGATTCAGCCGATACTAGAAAAACTATAAACAAAGGGGGGAATGTGATGGCAAAGCGAAACAAGTTACTTGTCCCTGAGTCGAGAGATCAAGTAAATCAATTAAAGGCAAAAGTAGCAAACAGTAACACCGCAAATGAAGCAAAATTTGAGGCAGCAAAAGAACTGGGAATTCCATTAAGTGATGGAAATAATGGGGATTTAACATCTAAACAAGCCGGCAAAATAGGCGGGAAGCTCGGGGGCAATATGGTTCGAGAAATGATAAAATTAGCAGAACAGCAGTTGAAGCAGAAATAAAGTAGAAAAAGGATGAAATGTTTTTAACACTTCATCCTTTTTCATGTTGTTATTTTAATTGTAATAACTCATCAATCTCTGTAACTGTTTCATTCGGGAGATGATGTGTTTGTGGTTTTCTTTTTCGATGATTGAACCAAATACAATTCCACCCTGCTTCTATTGGTGGGACAATATCATTTTCCCATGTATCACCAATATATAGACATTTACTTGGAGTAAGATTTAATTTTATTTGAACATATTCGAATACTCGTTTATCTGGTTTAGCAATCCCTATACCATCAGAAACAAACATTCGTTCTTCAGGTATGATACGATCAATCCCTAAGGCGATTAATTTCTTCATCTGATGAGCAACAGGTCCATTTGTAATAACACCAACAACCTTCCCCTTGTCCTGCAGAGACGTAAGAAGGGACGGTATTTCTGAAAATGGTGTAATTATCTTTTGCTCATATTCATAACGTTCTTGAATAGCTATGGCTTTTTCTTTTGATAATAAGATACCGAAGTCTTTACATGCAGAAGTTAGCCTCTCAATTCGAAGCTCTTCTAAATTAAGTGATCCTTTTACATGAAGCTTCCATAGCACATCACTATAATAGCGTACTTGTTTATAAAACGGTACGATTTGTGATTTTTCCAATTCTATTTGCTGGTTTATTAACGCTTTTTCGAAAGGTAATAATTGATCATATAAAGTATCATCCAAATCAAAAAAGACAGAATCTGCACTTGTAATACTATGCATGTTGATGCGCTCCAGTATGTTCATTCCAAAATTTTAACATCGTGTAGCGGCTTCTTATTTTATGAGCATTCTTAACACTTTCGATCACTAACTGTTCGTCAATTCCTAAATCCCGTGGTTTAACTGCACCACCCAGCTTTCCTAGTTGATCACCAATGTAAGAACTTTCCGGTAATGAAGCTAAAACAGTTAATATCTCATCTCGGTTTTCTAACACTTTCAATAATTCGTCTGTTTTTCCAGCAGGAAGTGCTTCTAACTGTTGCTTACTAGCAACAAGTTCTTTGAATCTCTTTTTATACAAATCTAGAATAACCTGTGAAGAAACACCGACCTTAGCTCCATGCAAAACCTGTGGCTTTTGTTGTTGAAGAAACTTCATTTCCCAAAAATGGGACACATGATGTTCACCACCTGATGCCGGAGATGAATGACCGACGATTAGCATAGCATAGCCTGATTGAATCAAAGCTTCAATGAGAATCCTGATTCCTTTACGATCACCTTGAGCAATTTCATTAACATGATTTTCGCATTCTTTCAACGCTTCTCTCGTTAATCTAGCAGATAACGGGCAATATGGCTCTCCATTTACCAGATGGGAAAACCTCCAATCTGCTAGTGATGTATACTTACCAATCATATCCCCAAATCCCGCAGCAATCATTTCTTTGGGAGCAGCTTGTAGAATTGATATATCAGCAAATAATGCAATGGGAGTTTGCATTTGATACGTGGTTTTCATTCCTTTAATAACAACAGGTGCTCCCATTGAGTTAAATCCGTCCACTGAAGGTGCTGTGGGGACTGAGATAAATGGTTTTCCCATTTTATAGCTGGAGAATCTCGTGATATCATGAATTGTTCCCGCTCCAACAGCAATAACAACATCAGTCTCTTGTGGTATACCAAGCATGGCCTCAATTAATGAGACCTCATCAGCCACTACATCACCTTGATCATTTGGTTGAATAACAACAACTTGATGAGGAATAGTAGATTCTATAAGCAGAGAGGTAAGCTTTTTTCCTGCGACTTGATAAGTTGTTGAGTCAGCAACGACTGTTACATGTTGAAAGTTCTTTTCTGACAGATATGTAATTGTTTCTGTTAAGGCATTATGGCTAATGACCACCTTTTCGATGGCCACATCAATATGCTTGTTTCCACATGTACATGCTTTCGATTGTTCCTTTAAATCATTTAGTGTAATCACTACACATCCCCCTTAGTTTTTCGGTTTTCGAACCAAAATCAAAAAATAAATCAAATTAAATGATTAGTTGGGATAGATCTTGTTGAATTTCGAATAACTAACTCAGGCTCATAGATTTTTTGATTATTCTCCACGATTTTCCTTTCGCGGTTTTCTACTGCTGCAACAATCCATTGTGCCGCTTCCAATCCCATCTCTGTTTTTGGATGAGTAACAGATGTAATTTTCGTTTCAGATGCTTCTGCAAGGTACGAATCATCATATCCTACAATTGAAATATCTTCAGGTACCTTTAATTCAAGTTCCCGTAAAACATTCAACACACTAATCGCTATTTCATCATTGTAGCAAACAATTCCTGTTGGCTTCTTTTCTTCTGAAATGAGGACATCTTTTAGTTTGTTGACTAAAATTTTGTCTTTCTCCTCAGTGGTATATGTAATGATCATCTCGGGAAAAAATGAGATTTCATTTTCACGAAAAGCTCTAATAAACCCTTGCATCCTGTTTAACCCCTGAATATCATCACTTTTAAAGAGCCCGATTATTTTTCGATGACCCTGCTTGATCAAATGTTCAGTTGCTATAAAACCACCTTTCTCATCGTTGAGAATGAGATGAGGGGGATTTAATTGTGGATAATATTGATTGATCATTAAATAAGGAATCTCATTTTGTTCCATTTGTAAATAGTAATGAAGATTAGGATTATAGCTGCTGCTTCTCGTTGGCTCAACAATTAACCCATCAATATTACGGCTTAACATTGATTCCAGACATATCCTTTCTTTATCAGGATTGTTGTCAGTACAAGCAAATGTTAAGGAGTAACCATGATCTGATAAATATGATTCTATTCCTTTTATAATAGAAGGAAAGATATAGTCTGTCACATAGGTTGTTATCACACCGATATTTTTGCCAGTTGGGCTTGGATTTTTTTTTCGGCGTTGCGAGACAAAGGTACCCGCTCCCTGCTCACGGTACAACCACCCTTCATGAACTAGATCACCAACAGCTTGTCTTACCGTGTGTCTACTCACTTCAAAAAGTTTCACAAGTTCATTTTCCGAATGAATTTTTTCTCCTGGCAAAACCTTTCCCTCAGTAATCCACTCTTTGACTTTTTGTTTCACCATGCTGACTTTCGTTTGCTGTGCCATTCTGTCACCACTTTCAGCTTGTATGTTTCCGCACTAACTTATTCGTACAACTAATTTCATTATATACTATGAAGCAGACATTTAAAATGACTTGTTGCGAATATTAGTAGAAGATGATTCTGAATAGTAAAAAGGGATCGGCATCAATTGACCGAATCCCTTTTACTTATTTAAGAAGCTTTATTTTTATTATAGATATCAAATGCTACAGCAAGTAGTAATACCAACCCTTTAATACCTTGCTGCCAGTCAATTCCCAATCCTAGTAATGACATCCCGTTATTCATGATTCCCATAACAAGACCGCCGATAATAGCACCAGGAACCGTTCCAATTCCTCCATATGCAGATGCTCCGCCGATAAAGCATGCAGCGATTGCATCTAGTTCAAATAAGTTACCCGCTTTAGGTGTTGCAGCATTTAAACGTGCTGCAAATAATAGACCTGATAGTGCAGAAAGTACACCCATATTAACGAAAACCCAGAATGTCATGCGTTTTGTTTTAATTCCTGATAACTGTGCAGCTTTTTCGTTACCTCCAATTGCATAAACATGACGACCTGCCTTTGTTTTATTTGTAACAAATGTATAAAGAATAATTAAAACTCCGAGGATAATTAAAATATTAGGAATTCCCTCATACGTTGCTAATACATACGTAAAAATGTTTAAAATTGCCACGAGTCCAACAAGTTTTAAAACAAACATACCTGTTGAGGAAACTTCAACATTATATTTCAATTCTGTTCGTCTGCTTTTTATTTGGGTGAAAACATAAATAATTGATAAAGCAAAACCAATAATTAGTGTTAAAACATGGATTGAGCCGCTTCCGATATCAGGGATAAATCCTGAGCTAATTTTTTGGAAAGATTCAGGGAATGGCGCAATGGATTTTCCTTCAAGGACGATCATCGTCGCACCTCTGAACAATAGCATTCCTGCCAATGTTACGATAAACGCTGGAATTTTCACATAAGCGATCCAAAACCCTTGCCATGCGCCGATAATGGCTCCTACTAGTAAAGAGATGATAACTGCCAGGAAGGTTGGCATTTCATAGTTTACCATCAAAATAGCTGATATTGCTCCAACAAAGGCTGCAACAGAACCAACCGATAAGTCAATATGCCCTGTGATAATAACTAATACCATTCCAATAGCCAAAACTAAAATATAGCTATTTTGCAAAATTAAATTTGTAATATTTAGCGGTTTTAATAGTAACCCATCTGTTAAAACTTGAAACAAAATCATAATAAAGACTAATGCAATGATCATGCTATATTGACGCATATTGTTTTGAATTACTGATTTCCAAATTGAGTCATTGTTTAATCCCGGTGTTTTTTGTAGTTGATTTTGCGGTTGCATCATAACTACCTCCTTACCTTACTTTTTGTCATATAAGTCATAAGCTTTTCTTGATTCGCTTCTTCTTTTGTTACTTCACCAGTGATATTTCCCTCATTCATCACATAGATTCGGTCACACATGCCTAATAATTCCGGTAGCTCTGAGGAAATCATAAGAATTCCTTTTCCGGCCATCGCCAGGTCATTGATAATAGAGTAAATTTCATACTTGGCCCCTACATCAATTCCTCGTGTTGGCTCATCTAAAATTAAAATATCCGGTTCAGAGAAAATCCATTTACTTAATACAATCTTTTGTTGATTTCCACCACTTAAATTTCCTGCCTTTTGGTAGATACTCGGTGTTTTTATACGTAATTTCTTTTTATATTCTTCAGCAACCATAATCTCTTTATTTTTGTCTAAGATTGATTGGTTTGAAATTTTATCTAAGCTTGCTAGTGTAATATTTTGTCTAATATCATCCATTAGAATGAGACCGTTTCCTTTACGATCCTCTGAAACATATGCCATCCCTTGGTTAATTGCTGATGTAACATCGTTAAATTCAACTTCTGCTCCATCCTTGAAAATTTGTCCGGTAATCTTCTTTCCATATGATTTCCCGAAGATACTCATAGCAAGCTCTGTACGACCAGCCCCCATTAGTCCGGCAATTCCTACAATTTCTCCCTTTCGAATGGAGATCGTAACATCATCGATTACTTTTCGATCTGAGTGTAAAGGATGATATACATTCCAGTTTTTCACTTCAAAGAATGTTTCTCCGATTTTAGGAGTTCGTTCAGGATAACGGTTAGTTAAATCCCTTCCAACCATGCCTTTTATAATGCGATCTTCCGTAACATTGTCTTTTTTCACATCAAGTGTTTCAATTGTTTGTCCGTCACGTAGAATTGTGATTGAATCCGCTACCCTTTCAATCTCATTTAATTTATGAGAGATGATAATTGCCGACATTCCTTGTTTTTTGAACTCTAACAAAAGATTTAATAGATTTTCACTATCATCTTCATTTAATGAAGCTGTTGGCTCATCAAGGATAAGCAGCTTCACTTCCTTTGATAACGCTTTCGCGATTTCGACTAATTGTTGTTTTCCGACTCCAATGTCATCGACCTTGGTATTTGGTGATTCGGTTAGTCCTACCTTTTGCAGCAATTCACGTGTTTTCATCGCAGTGATATTCCAATTAATGACACCTTTAGAGGCAATTTCGTTTCCGAGAAAAATATTTTCTGCGATTGACAACTCCGAGATCAACGCAAGTTCTTGGTGGATAATGACGATCCCAAGTTCTTCACTTTGTTTTATATTCTTAAACTCACAAACAGAGTCTTTAAATAAAATATCTCCTGTATAAGATCCATGTGGATAAACCCCACTTAATACCTTCATTAAGGTGGATTTACCTGCCCCATTTTCACCGCAAAGAGCATGAATTTCTCCTTCTTTTACTTTTAGGTTCACGTTTTCAAGTGCTTTTACACCCGGAAACTCTTTTGTGATATTCCGCATTTCCAGAATGATCTTTGACATTTTTCCCACCTACATTCAATGTTTTTCTTTCGAATGATTGATCATTGTCCAAGTTGTTCTTCTGTATAATATCCACTTTCGACTAGTACAGAGTCATAGTTAGTTTTATCAACAGAGACTGGTTTTAAAAGGTAGGCTGGAACGACTTTTTCACCATTGTGATATGTTTCAGTATCATTAACTTCTGCTTGTTCGCCGTTCAATAGGGCACTGGCCATTTCTACCGCCTTTTTCGCTAGTTCTCTTGTATCCTTGAACACGGTTTGTGTTTGTCTTTCATTAATGATTGATTTAATTGATGCAAGCTCTGCATCTTGTCCTGTTATGACTGGCATCGGTTGGTCTTCACTTCCATACCCAACTCCACGTAGAGATGAAATAACACCGATACTAATACCATCGTAAGGTGATAGCACAGCATCCACTCGTTCTGATGAGTAATAAGCACTTAATAAGTTGTCCATTCTCGATTGAGCCAAAGCACCATCCCATCTAAGTGTTGCCCCCTGTTGGAATTTTGTTTGTCCACTTTGCACAACCAATTTACCTGAATCAATATATGGCATTAGAATGGACATCGCTCCGTCAAAGAAGAAGTACGCATTATTGTCATCGGGTGACCCTGCGAAAATCTCTATATTGAATGGACCCTCTTCTTCTTTTAAGTTTAGTTGCTCTTCAATATATGTTCCTTGTAAAACCCCAACTTTGAAGTTATCAAACGTAGCATAATAATCTACATATTTGCTGTGCTGGATGAGGCGGTCGTAAGAAATGACTTTAATGCCCCTTTTATTTGCTCTTTCTAATACACTTGATAAGCCTGAACGATCATCAATTGGTGCAATAACTAGTACATCCACACCCTTTGTAATCATATTTTCAATTTGTGCTGTTTGATTTTCTATTATATCTTCGGCATATTGTAAATCTGTTTGATAGCCAAGTTCTTCAAACATTTGCTTCATATTTTCGCCGTCCTTCACCCATCTTTCAGACGATTTGGTTGGCATAGAAATTCCGATAAATCCTTTTGACTCTCCTGTTGTCTTTTCAACTCCACATCCTGCCAGAGAAAAAATGATGACAAATAATAGAATTATTGATAACGTTTTCTTTCCCATGTAGGATTCCCCCTTTCTTAACGAAAAGTGTTCATTCCTGATAGTCGGAACTTCACTTCATTGCATTCATATATTTAATGAATTACCTAAAATATATCACCGCTTACATTTTTGGTCTTTTTAATAAATTAACTATTTTTATAATTATTTAACTTATTTTAAAACGCTTTCAAGAATTCTATTTTTCTCAAAAACTTACTGTCCTAAAATAAAGAGATTAGGTAAAAATTGTTCGTTCTATTGCTCTCCACAATAAAGTTAAAATAAAAGTTATAGGCTACAATCTTTGGAGAAAACAGCAAAAAATGAAGTTTGTAAGAGTTAGATAAACACAAAAAAAGCAGATAAATTTTTACCTGCTTTTCATGTGACTTCTATACCCATTTGTTTTCTGTATTTATTTGGTGAGACACCCATTACTTTTTTAAATGCTGTACTAAAGTAATGTTGTGTGTCATAGCCTACTTGTTCGGCAATCTCAACAATAGGGAGATTGGTTGTATTTAATAAATGAATCGCCCTTTTTATTCTCATGTTTGTTACAAGGTTGACAAAGGAGATGCCTAATTCTTGTTTAATCGTTCTACTTAGATACACTGGTGACACTTGTAAAGTATTTGCGACAAAATCTAAATTAATAGATCGTTCCGAAAAGTGTTCTTCAATATAATCTCTTGCCCTTCGAACGATAGGTGAAATGATAGACTCATTTTCTAAAGATTCCATACAATGTTTATAAGCCGCTGTTAAAGATGCTTGCCTAGAGTCCACTTCCCTTACGGTAAAATGAATGGTCGTTTTCAGACGTTCTTTTAGTGTTTGTTCTGTATTCTCAAATAAACTTCCTGCATGGTCGTTCCATAGAAATAAAATAAACATTCCCATCTCATCACGAAATAAGACGTGATCAGACGCTCCCAACAGTTCTTTTACTTGATCATTAAGTGCTTTCTCAAATTTCTTTTTCTCTTTTTCACTCATTAGCGGTTTATTTGCAAGGTATTCAGAAGCCTGAATGACAGCAATGTGTGTTGGAAAAGTTGACGGTAGCTGTAAAAAAGAAAGCTGGCTTCTTACTTCCTCCTCAGAAAAATTCCCATGTAGCCACTCCTGGCAAAATTGCTCTCTGAAGAGTGATTTATTTCGTTCAATTTGTTGATTTGCTATATCTAGATATTGTTTCTGTTGCAAGGTCTCTTCCAGGTCTTGTCGGACCCGCTCAAGCACTTCTCTTAATTGATTTGGATCAACAGGCTTTAAGATATAATCAACTACGTTTAATCTAACTGCTTCTTGCGCATAAGAAAATTCATCATGGCCTGTAATAATGATGATTTTACTATCAGGCAGCTTTTCACGAACTTGTTTAATTAAAGTAATTCCATCTATGATAGGCATGTTTAAATCTGCCAGAAGGATATCAACAGAATGTTTCACCGCTAATTCAAACGCTTCTTCCCCGTCCTCTGCCTCTCCTTTTACTTCCATTTGAAGTGATGCCCAATCTACTGATTCGCGAATCCCTTCACGAATAACCGGTTCATCATCTGCAATTAAAACGTGTAATAAATGATGATTCACTTTTTGTTCCTCCATTTGAACCTTTATTTCCTATGAATTGGCAGGCGGATAGTCACTGTTGTTCCAACATCGGGAAGGCTATCAATCTGCAATCCATAATTTTCTCCATATGTTAATTTAATTCTTGCTTGAACATTCATCATGCCATAGCCGAAATTAACCTTTTGATCGTGTTCTTTATAAAGAGAATTGAGTCTTTCATTTAGCATTATCAGTTTATCCTTAGAAATTCCCTTCCCATCATCTGTGACCATCAACAATAGACATTCATCAACCTCATTTGCAGTTATTGATATATGACCAGGTCCTTTCCGCTCTTTTATTCCATGGTAGATTGCATTTTCAACAATTGGTTGAAGAATAAGCTTTAGGATTTGAATGTCTTGAAACGTCTCTTTCACGTCAATAGAATATTTTAGTTTATCCCGATATCTCGCTTTTTGGATGCTCAAATAGCTTTGTATATGAGTGATTTCCTCTTTAAGATAAATAATATCATGCCCTTTATTAAGACCAATTCGAAATAATCTTGATAATGCTGTCACAACATCAGAAACATCTTCGGCTCCTCGTTTACGCGCCATCCAGCTAATTGTATCCAATGTGTTATAGAGAAAATGCGGTTTAATGTGTGCTTGAAGACTTCGAAGCTCTGCCTCTCGTTTTTGGCGTTCTTGCTTTTCTGATAATAATAGCAATTCATTTATTTTCTTTATCATATGATTGAAACTTTTACCCAGCATGCCGATTTCATCTTGTCTTCCGCTTTCATATTGAATGGATAAATTTCCAGACTCCACCTCTTTCATCGACGACATCAACTGAAATATAGGCTTTGACATAGAGTTAGATAGATAATATGAGGCTGTAATCCCAAATAAACAAACAAAAAATACAAAACAGATAACATAAAAGTGGATGGTTCTGACCTCATATACAGATTCATCTGTAGAAAAAATGCCAACAGTTGTCCAATTAGTAAACGGAAGTTTTTGATAAATGAATTGAAAGCCTTGATCATCTATAGTTTCAGAAAAGTACCCGGAATCTTCTTCCTCTAATAAACGAGTTGGAGGGTTTACAACTAAAGGATTTGCCGGCGTGTATATGCTCTCTCCATTATGATCAATGACCATTAAATAACCTGACTTCCATAAACGGATATTTTTAGTTGCTTCAGCTATAACACGCAGTTTTAAGTCAATTAATACAACACCCATTACTTTTTGGGTTTCCGGCTCTAATATTGCTCTCACTACCGTCACAACTTCATCATCTTCATAATTTATATGACTTGTTATGTTCCTGTCCTTTGGATGACCGACAATAGTAAAGATCCCTTCATTTTCAACCGCCTCTTTATACCATGACTCTTTTGACAAATTTTTATCGCTCTTAGGATAAAGCTCATTACTGATAAATTGACCGTTGCTATTGACAACCAGTATTCCTGCAATTTCGGGATACAAAGTTGAAAGCCCTTGCATAAATTGTTTTATTGAATACCGTCCATCCTCAGTATTAGGTTGGGTGGAAGTTGTAAGAAACCTTTCAATCTCCGGATCCATAGAAAGTAGATAGCTCACATTTTGCATATTATTCATGTATGATTCGAGTGTTTTATTTACTTGTCCGATCAATTGCAGGGTATGATCAGCTGCCTGTTTTTCTAAAATGCGTTCGACAGTATATCCTGTCAACAACCCTAACCCTATAGAAGGTACAATACTAATCACTAGTAATAACGCAATGACTTTGTGTTTGATTGATAGATTATTTAGTTTATAAAAACGTTGTTTCATCACTTCATCCACTCATTCTTTCCTGAATCAGTTTGCATAATATTCTTGGATATTTTCTTTCGTCACAATCGATACACCTGTATCTACATAATCGGGTAGTTGTTGGTCTTTCTGAATGTCCAGTAATTCATTGTTTTGTTGAAACAAAAATTGAAGAGACCAATATCCCATATTCCAAGTTCCTTGTGCCACTGTTGCTGATATGGATCCGTCACGGATTTTATCCAAGGTTGGTTTATCTGTATCAAAGCTAATGACCTTCATTTCATTTTTATTTTCATCTGTTTGGATCGCCTCAGCTATTCCCACACCACCATTAGCTTCTGTAGCAAAAATCCCTTGTATTTCCGGGTCATTTTTTAACAAATTGGCAGTAACTTCTTCTGAATACAACTCATCACCTTTTCCATCCTTTATCGCAACAACTTCCATCTCAGGATAGTCAGCTTGAATGGTCTCCACAAAACCATCTGTTCGTTCCTGATGATTCAGTTGATTTGGCAGAGTGATAACAGCTACCTTCCCTTTTCCATTCATAAGCTCCGCCATTTTATGAGCGCTAATCTCTCCTGCGGCGAAATTATTTGTACCTACAAACGAAAGCGCTTCACTTGAAGATGCATCTGAATCAAATAAAACAACAGGAATCCCGGCATCCACTGCTTTATTTATCGTTGTATTTAATTTATAGGGATCGATTGCAGAAATCGCAATTCCGGCCGGTTTTCTTGCGATTACCTGCTCTAAAACAGTGATTTGTTCATGAACATCATACTGGGTAGCTCCGCGATACTCGACAGACACATCTAGCTCTTCCGCTGCATCTTCAAATCCTTTTATAGCACTCTTCCAATAATCGATTCCAGCTAAGAATGTAACCATCACATATTTTTCACTTCGGTCTCCTTGAAACCGTTCACTTGAATTTGTATTTGATAAAGTATCCTTTAGGTGGAAATTATACAAGTAGAGAAAAAAGAGTAAAAATAAACATCCATAAACATATAAGAGCTTTTTCAAAAGTTTCACCTCTAGATGTATAGAAATTACATTTTCGCATGTGAGTTTATTATACATTTGTACGTACATTCTTGCACCTAAAAATTAATGACAAGGAATATTTCATATTCTAATAAAACTATTTGTACTCAAAAAATCTGTTCAATAGAAATTTAAATTTAGTGAAACTTTCTAAATTGTCATACGTAATATTAAGAGGAAACATTAGCACAAAAAGTTGAGGTGGATAGATGAGTTTTTTCAGTAGATTATTTGGCAATAAAAGCACAAATCAAAAGCCTGTAGAAGAACGAAATATGTTCAACCTTCAAACAGATGATATTGTCACATATGATTTAGAGGATTATAAAGTAGTCGGAAAAATCAGCTATGATGATCATGGCTTTAAGTGGCATGCCTATCAGCTTGAAGGAACTTCAAAAACACTTTGGTTAAGTGTTGAAATGGATGATGAGCTATACTTAGGAATGTATGAAAAAATAAAACTAAAGCTTCAGGAACCAATTCCTAAAAAAATTGAATTTGAGGGAGTAACCTATTATCTAGATGAATCAGGAACAGCTAGAGTAACAGGAATCGGCCGAAATCAAAACATAAATGGTATGGTATGCCAATATTATGACTATTGTGATGATGATGAAGAAAACTATCTGTCTGTAGAAAAATGGGGCAGTGAAATTGAAGTAAGCCGTGGATATGATATTGAGCAATATGAAATTAAAATTATTGCAAGTAAATAGGAGGATATTATGTTTAAATTATTTAAAAGAGTAAAAACAGTTGTGGATTCAGAATTAAATGCCTTATTGGACAAAGCTGAAGATCCTGTAAAAATGCTTGATCAATTTATGAGAGACATGGAAACTGATATTAGAGAAGCAGAATCAGCTGTTGCAAAACAAATTGCCAATGAAAAAATGTTACAAAAGAAATTTGAAGACGCAGGGAAAATGGTTCAAAAACGTGATGAACAAGCGATTAAAGCCATTGAAGCAGGTAATGATGACCTTGCCAGACGTGCATTAGAAGACAAGAAAATTCACCAGCAAACATTGGATACATTAAAAGAATCGTATGAACGTGCTAAACTTGATTCAGATACATTAAGAAAAAAATTAGATGAAATGAAGGCTGAATATAATGAAATGAAATTGAAAAAGGATTCTCTAAAAGCACGCGCAGAATCTGCAAAAACAAGAACAAAAATCAATCGCACTCTTTCCGGTATCGGCAGTGATGAGTCAAAACGCGGCTTTGAACGTATGGAGGAAAAAGTCCTTCAATATGAAGCTGAAGCTGAAACGAGTGAAGATATGAGATCTTCTAATAAAAGCTTAGATGATGAATTTGCTGCATTAGAAACCAATGATATTGATGATGAACTTGCTGCCCTAAAGAAAAAACTTGGCAAAGAATAAGGAATAGTTTGCAGAGAAAAACTTTCTTGACCTCCGATGCTACCGCATTAGAGGTCTCTCGAGTTTTCAATAAAAGCTTACCCGGAAAGAAGGTGAATCAATGAAAAAGTCACTTCTTTTTATTTTTCTATCTTGTATTCTCCTTTTATCTGCCTGTGGAAGTGAAACACAAGGCTCAACAGGAGGGTCATTTTTTAAAGACGGAATTGCTGACTTCATTAGTAGTACATACATGTTACAAGACGTAGTCTCAAGTCAGGAACGCTCTCAAGAGATTTCTGAAATATATGTAGCTGAGAATAAGTCCATTGATGATGTGGCAAACGAATTGCAAGATTATGAAAAACCTAGAGAAGTTAGTGAGAAAAAAGATGACAAACAAGTTCTGATTTATCAAGATACATTTGTTATCTTAACACCTGATGAAGATAACTCAGCTAATACAATGGTTGAAATCTCCACCTATGACTTTGTACGTAATCATTATAGCCCTGATTTTTTTGATGGATTATTTGTCCTATGGCTATTAGACGATGTTCTTGATGTAGATGATTGGGGTAAAAAACAGCGTAATAAATGTACCTCAAACCAAGATGATTGCTATCAAGGGTACAGTTCTTCCGGTGGATCATTCAAAACAGGCGGTACATCAACCGTAAGAGGCGGAACATCATCTGTCCGTGGTGGCGGACCAGGTACTGGAAAATAAAATTGGAAGGGAATGAAATAATATGGAGCCTTTTATTTTAACGGCAGTTTATTTTATTATTGCAATAGCAATTGTACTTATTGGCTTAATTTTATTTGAATTTATGACGAAAAAATATAAAGATTGGGATGAAATCTTAAATGGTAATCATGCCGTATCCCTTTCAATCGGGGGAAAAATCGTTGGAATTTGTATTGTTCTAGCATTCTCTATTTATCATAGTGCAAGTGTTGTAGATACACTTATTTGGGGTGCTTATGGTGTACTACTTCAGCTAATTGCTTATGTATTATTCGAGCTTTTCACTAGGAATTTTTCTGTAGAGGAACAACTAAAAAAAGGAAACATTTCTGTAGGCATCATTAGTATGTGTGTATCTATCGGATTAGCCTTTGTTATTGGGGCATCGATTACGTAAAGAATATGAACAAGGAGACAGTTGTGTGATTGAACAGAATATCAAACAAAGCAAAGCGATCTATTGGGCTTCAGGAATCGTATCTGTCTGTGGAATCATTTTTGAAGTATTATTTGGTGCAGCTGGCTCTTACTTACTTGGTGATGGTGTAAAACAATACACCCTCACCATTTCTCTTTTTCTAACAGGCATGGGCATCGGTGCTTCCATTAGCGAGAAAGTAACAAAGAATTTAATCTTGTCATTTGTATGGATTGAATATCTAATCGGGATTATTGGCGGACTTTCAACATTCTTATTATTTGGAGTTTCTGCTTTTCTGGAATCAGGAATGGATGCGTTCTTTCTTTACTCCATTACGTTAATTGTAGGTGCACTAACTGGAGTGGAGCTTCCGATCTTAATTAGAAAAGCAAATGAGATTGGGGTCACTCTCCAAAAAAGCACTGCAAGGGTGCTGTTTTCCGATTATGCCGGGGGCCTGATCGGCGGGTTACTTTTCGTGTACTTTCTAAGACCGGAATTTGGGCTAGTAAAAACAGCTTTTCTTGTAGCCATTATTAATGTTGCCATTGCCCTGTGGATTTTAGTTTATTTTAAAAAGGAAATAAAAACGTTCAAACGTCATTTATCAGCAGGTATTGTGATCTTCCTAATCCTTATTGGTGGTATTTTCTTTGGGGAAGAAACAGCTTTTACATTTGAACAAAAGCTATATAGAGATCCAATTATTTATACGGAACAAACTGATTATCAACAAATCATATTGACGAAGGAACAAGGAGATTTACGGTTATTTCTCGACGGGCAGCTTCAATTTAGTTCGAGCGATGAATACCGATATCACGAAACTCTCGTCCACCCTGCGATGAGTACAGCCAACAGAAGAGAAAACATTCTCATCCTTGGCGGTGGTGATGGTTTAGCTCTAAGAGAGTTACAAAAATATGATGAAGTAAAGTCTATGACTTTAGTTGACCTGGATCCAAGCGTCGTGGAGTTAGGGAAAACAAATCGGGATGTTGTTACCTTAAATCAAAAAGCATTTGAGGATAAACGTGTTCAAGTCAAAAACGAAGATGCCTTTCAATTTTTAAAACAAAATCAAGGCAGCCTCTATGATGTGATATTAATTGACTTGCCAGATCCAAATAATGAATCCTTAAATAAGTTATACACTCTTGAATTTTACCAGCTGGTACGCAATCGTCTGGCACCGGGTGGTTCAATTATGATTCAAGCAACAAGTCCAACCTTTGCAACAGAAGTATATTGGTCTATTAACAAAACCGTACAAGCTGCAAACCTTTATACAGAAAACCTCCACGTGGATGTACCAAGCTTTGGTGATTGGGGCTTTGTTTTAGCGAAAAGAGAAGAAGTCGACTTGAACAAAGCTAACATAAATGTTGAAACGAAATTTTTAACAAATGAAGTATTAGGCGGCTTAACTTCTTTCGGCAAGGACATTGATCAGGAGATTTTAGATAAAAAGGGAAATCTACTTCCAATTGACACGAATACCTTAACAAGGCCTACTATTATTGAGAAGTATGAGAAAGCTTGGAGAAGTTATTAGGTATGTACTCTTTCATACTATTTCTTTTAGAGTGTGAAGACAGGAAAAAACACAGTTCAGAAACACTTCTGAACTGTGTTTTCATTTTTTTATTTTAAAATTCCGGCAAAGAATCAAGATTGTTTTCTTTGTTTCCATCTGGTTCACTTCTTAAGATATCGCGGCCGTATTTATGAAACACATCTACATGAGCGAGTTTGCCTTCCTTCGCTTCTGAAAGTGCCTGAACGTAATCCAACTGTCTGCCTGACTCTGTTTGAAAAGCAATTAAATCCCCATCATCATTCCTTTTCACTGCAATGATTCTCTCTTGATTCGGGCTCATCCCCTCAATAATTTCTGCTTGAATTTCATCTTGATTCGCTTGATTTTTGTACTGGTTAAATGCTTGTTCGAAACGATCCATTTTTATCACCTCATGATTTGTATGTCCAATTGAAGTGATTTTATTCAATAAGGCTATCATCGACACTCTACATGCAAAGGATAGCTAATAACAAATTTAATTGCCAATATAAATTTTCTTTATTTTTCTAATTCCTTTAAATCTAAGCTTTCTGTATAAGGCTTAATAAGTTCATCAAATTTCTCAAGCTTTTTGCTAAAACTATACAATACAACTAACGCACTTGATAAAGGTCTTGCTTCTGTATGTACTATTTTTTCTTTTTGATAAGTCAAATAAAAAACATCAAATGTTTGATTTTCCTCAGCTAAATTAATAGCTCCTTCTTTCTCATATTTTAGAGACCAATTAAATATTTATTTAATAAAATTCTCCAGAGATATTATTAATAAGCTATGTTTTTTTTAGTCAGTTCACCGGTACTTAAATCTAGTTCAAAATGCCACGAATATCTACCGTATGAATCCGAAATACTCCCTTCGCATACGACCGTAATTCTATCTTGAACTGTTGATAAGTATAAAAATTTATAGTCTCTAGGTGCGTAGTTCTCAAACTTTATTCCACCTTCAAGATTATATCCAATAACACGATCTCTCGAGTTTTGCCCATTTTCTAAAACAATAACAATCTCTTTTTCTAAGAATATTTTAGCATGGATAACACAATTACAGTTTAATCTAACTGACTTTCCTTCCAAATCCCAACTTACAGCACCTTTTACTTTGTCACATAAAAAAATTCTGTTTCCCTCAAATGAATAATAATATATTATGTCCTCAGAAAATTCTTCTCCACAAACAATATATACATATCTATTCTCTTTTTCGACGTTTACAAATTTAATATTAGAAATTTGAAGTTCTACTTTTTTACTATTGTATTCCCATGTAACATTATTTGAGTCGAATATATAATCTACACTACCCAATATTTTTACCTCCTTATTTATTTTCACTTACTGATATTACTCCCAGACAATTCTATTTAACAACATTTCCATCCAGTTAGTGCGTTAGGAAATTATTATAAAATCAGCTATTACGTTATACTTTTTGTTATTTACATAAAGAAATATTTACTTAGTAAAAAAAGTTAACCATTTAATATAATCATTAACTCTCAATATAGTTATCTATTAGTTTATTTTCCTAATAATTACATATACATTATTGATATCTTTACTTCCCCACTTTTCATATCAGTATATGACGTTACTTCGCCCCACTCTTTTTTTAAAATTAAAGAAGTTGGTGTTTTCTCAGAAGGTGCACCCAAATTTTTTTATAGCCATTCATCATGTAATTCTCTCTTCTTTTTTACTTTGTGATTAGACCAATTTGAATATGATTATTGCAGGCTGGAATCTGAATTTTCGAGTATAATCCTTGATACATTATTTTGAGTAAAGATAACCCAAATATAAAAGCACATTGATTCAATTTCAATAGCATCTTTAAATTCAAAAACATCTTGATCTTCATTTTTATCTTCTAGATATTTTTCATATTTGTTTATAAATACTTTTTTATCTAAGGTCCTGTATATGGTATCGTTTAGTATTTTAATATCTCCTGTATATTGATCCATATTTCTTCACTCCAATTATTCACTAAATCTAGCTTTCCAATCTTTTTATGCAAATAATCCAGTCTATCTGCATATTTTCCACGTTGAGGTTGATTAATTTTAACATTCTTTGGTGCCTGCTAAACCGCATTTCCCTCCTGCAACCCATTCACAAAATAAGCACCACCACCAACAGCCAACAATCCAAGCGCCTGGGCAAGACTATTCTGCTGCTGTTCAACCGTTAACTCATTCCCAAACATATCTTTGTTACAAGTAATTTTATCTCTAGCTCTAGAGTATTTTATAAAAATTAAAACAAAAACTGCCCTATATATTTTTATAGACCAGTTAATTTCTTATATCTCTTATAATTTAATTTTTAAGACCTATTAATTTTATAGCTTCCGGATTAATAGGCTTCTTTTCCTCTATTAGCTTAACATTACTTTTTGGTACCCAACCAAGCCAGGTATCGCGATCTACTCTTGGAAGGTTTATCTTTCTTCCTCTAACAGTGTCTAAATTTTTGTGTTCTCAACTAGATCAGTAATTGCTTTTACATTCAGATGGAGTCTACTATTAAATTTATTATATAATTTGAAACTTAATTATTAAAATAGCTTTATGTTATTAATGGTACAATTTTGATTCACATATGTTTTTTTATCATAAACGTATTACGGATTCTCAATCAATTATTACCTAATATAAGGCTCAATATCTTCTATTATTTCTACTTCGTCCATTAATACGTATTTTGAATAGAGATATTTATCTGTTCTTTTAAATCCAAATCTTACTGCCAACTCAGTGTTTGAAGTGTCAAGTAATATTTTATCATTCTTACCTTGAGAAATAGGAAATTTTTCACCGTTATAAATAGCGTAAGAATAAATATTAAACAACTTGTCAATCTCATCTAATAAGACTGATTTAATAAAAACATTTTCTGGGTACTCTTTAAAGCCAATCCTCTTATCTGTTGGATTGTTACTTACTAATTCAACATAGTCACCTTCTATTTTAGTAAATCTATATTCACAATTCTTATATGAAAGCATATTTTCCTTTTCGAATCATAATTTTTCTCCTTATTTAACTGGAATAAAATTTCCTATCCTTTCATCGAAGATACCTACAATTTTTTCTTCTCCATTCACCACTTTGTACAATTCAGCACCATCTACAGGAAGAAACCTACCATTAAATTTAAATTCAGGGACAGTTCGACCATTTCTAGATCCAGTAAAACCGTTAAGAGTACAAGGAGGACCGTCTTCATTTCCTCAAAGGATACCTTTTACCTTTATAAGCAGCATATATTGACATCACTTCACTTGCTTTAATTGGTAGGTATTAACTTTTGAAAAGAACTTTTAACAAAAAGACTATCATCTACACTCTTCATGTAAATGATAGCCTCATAACAAATTAATTACCTAAATAAATTTTCTTCATTTTTTCTAATTCCTTTAATTCTAAGCTTTCTGTATAAGACTTAAAAAGTTCATCAAATTTTTCAAGCTTTATACTGAAATTATACAATACAACTAACGCACTTGATAAAGGTCTAGCTTCTGTTATCATCATTTTTTCTTTTTGATGAGTCAAATAAAAAACGTCAGCTGTTTGATTTTCTTCAATTAAATTAATTGCCCCTTCTTTCTCATGTTCTAGAGAAAAGTAGAGTTCGTTTATATTTTTTTGAAGAATTTTTTTACCATCTAAAAGATTTTTTTCTACTATCCTTAATTCACTTTTAACATGATTATCACCTTTAATTTTCTCAAATTTCCCTTTTACAGTAATATATAATGCTAAAAATGCAGTTTCTTTTATGGAAAAATCCCCTAGTTTATAGTCTTTATTTCTTTGTATTTCGTATAGGTCCCATATTAGAGAGCCATTAGAGTTCTCTAATTTAATTCCAGCATCAAGATTTGCACTTCCGTCATTATTTTTGGGATATACATAAATTATTGTATCCCCACTTAATTTGTCCTTCTTAATATGATAATTATCTAATTTATCTAATAAATCATTATAGTTCATAATTTTATCCACCTTTTTTAACGGATACAAACTCAATTAACTCAAGTTCTTCTAACTCTTCCATTGAATAAGCCTTACCGTTACTATGGTATTTAATAAATTGAGTTCCACCACCAGGTCTATCGAACCAAGGAGCTATTTTTCCGCCAGTAACTTCAAAGTCTTCAAGTACTCTATAGATATAATAATCTGCCTCATCACTATGAAGTGCTAAGGCTCTTTGCTCGTAAGGAATTCCTTCTGGCGAAAAGAAACCACCACCTGGCGCGCCAAATCTATCAATAAGCATTCCTTTTTTGAGTTCTGTAGGCATAGGTTCCCCATCAAACCCATCATTAGGTGGCCAATTTATATTACCTGATTCCTGATCATAATATTTCGGATTGTCATAAACTTCCTTATACTTTATATATTTCTCTTCTTTTGGTGGATAAGCCCATTTAGATAACTTTTCTCTATCAGCCTGTGTTATTTCTACTATTTTTTCTGCATTCTCTATAGGTACTTCATCAAGCACTCTACTTCCATCCTGCAACCTATTCACATAATAAGCCCCACCACCAACAGCTAACAATCCAAGCGCCTGAGCCAGACTATTCTCCTGCTGTTCAAGCGTTAACTCATTCCCAAACATATCCTTACCAGTAATATACTCACTAAACCCATTAGCAGAGACAAGTCCGTAAATTCCCATTTCGGCCATTTCGAGGTTCGAGAAGGTTTTGGATGTGCGGTAGACGTCAAGAGCACGATCTGCAGCGTTCATGCCTTTGGCGGTTTTGTAGATAGCACTTCCGCCTTTGAAGATTCTTCCCGCCCAGCCGACAACTGGGATGAAGCCAGCTGTTGCCATAGCACCGGCAGCAACTCGTTGCCCTGCTGTTAATTTTTCGCCAGTGACAGGGTCAACTCCTTCTGAGGCACGTAAATAATCATAATACCCTGTGATTTCTCCTGTAAAGGTTTTGACTCCATCCCATGCTTTTTCATACCATGGTCGGTTTTCGAGTTCTTCGGCTTTTTTGAGTTCTTCTCTAAATTTTTCTTGTTCTTCTTTGAAGGTGAGGTATTCGTTTGCGTATTGTTCAACTTCGTCTGTTAGTTGATAGGCTTCGCTTGCTTTGTAGGCTTGTGAGTCGAAATTGATTGGATGGATTGTGTTTCCTTGGGCCGTTGCCTCCAACAATTGTTGAAAGAGGGCTGCTATATGGTACTCGGCACTTTCTGATACCATATATTCTTCTTTCAATTGCTGATCTAGTGTATCTACGGCTTTAACAGTATCTTCCCGCTTCTTTTTTGCATCAGACATAGCCGTATCAAATTGATCTGTTGAAAAAGCGTCTAGGGAGACAATATCATCAATATCTCTAAAGATTTTCTTGAGGTCCTCCTGCTGACTTTCTACCATTGCGATATGGTTTGATGCCTGGATAGAAAGATCTGTCTCAAGAAAGTTTACGTCCACAATGGTGTCACCTGATAAATTAGATTCATCAATTGAACCTGATACACCATTAAAGAAAGCGATTTGCATGTCGATAAAACGAAGCAAGGCTTCTACCACATCAACTTGTGCTTGGTAAAAGCCTTTAATGGCATCTGCTCCCTTTCCTGTTAGGTTATCATCGAGCTGGACGATATCTGTAAATTCCATTTTAAGCTTATCAAGCTTTTCTCTTAAATCTTTATAGACTGTTGCGCGATCCTCCATTGTCTCAATTAACGTTTTTGATTCAAGTACTTTCACGTTTGCCATCTGCCCTTTCCATTAGTTTCTCGTAATGGCTTCATCCTGATCTTTCAATGAACGTACATTTGCTTTTGTATCTTCAATGTTTTTCCCGACAATTTGAACATAATCATTGATGAACTGATGAATTCTTTCTTCTCTCTCCAGAAAATAAGTGGTGAAATCCAAGAGATTTCTTCCGATGTCACCAGAGGCAGGGACTGTAAGTTTAACGGATGATAGGGCTGAATCTGCCTCATTAAGCTCCTTTGTTACGGCTTCGTAATTTAATTTGATTGTAACCATTAGAATAACCGCCTTTTCAAATCACTTATACGGTCGGAAAGCTCATCAATGGCGTCCTCCCCCATGTTCACTAAATCTCCTGCCTCATGTGCTAATGCACTAGCAGTATTTAAGGCCATTCTCTCTAATTCCAGGACATTGATTTTACTTTCAATTGTATATTGATAGCTATTATAGCTGTACTGCCCAATGTTTTTCATGATGGTATATGCTTGCTCTCTTTCCTCATCAAATTCCTCAGAACGTTTACCTGTCCAGTCTTTACCTAGGTCTGGCTGTTTAATTTTCTCTATTTCTTGCAATAGAATGGATTGTTCGCTACTAATCTCACTTTTGGCTTTTTGGAGTCGTTCGATTTTTTCATTTACATCATTTGATCGAGACGAAATTGTGTTTTGAATTGAGTATAACGTGCTTGATAAACTCATAACGTTCACCTCACTAGCTATTTTTAACAAATTTTTGCTTTGTAGATTTGTTCCAAAACATAATGACTGTGATAAGTGATATGAAACAGATCACAACGAGTACCCAAATGAAAAGGGATAAAGGCTTTGTAGAGGAAGCTGTTTCTTCCCCTACTGTTTGCCCCTGGGATACCTTTTCTGTTGAAGAAAATAAGTGTAAATTTTCTGCTTTTGTTTTAATTGTATTTAAATTTTTTGCGTTTTCATTAAATAACGAGGAAACAATTTTCGTATCATTAGACGATTTTTCACCTTCAAATGTTAATCCTTTTTGCTCTTCAGGTATATTTGTGCGCTGTTGATTTTGTTGTTTGTCTAATAGTAAATCTTTATTAATTTTCACATTTTCTTTTTGATAGTCGTTTGGAACAAGCTCATCAATATTCGTTTCTGCTATTACAGTTTGATCTTGTAATAGCAGAAAGCTGGCGACAAAGAATAAAAACGAAATCAACATTATCCAATGCTTACGCATCATATGTTTCCGATCCTTTATCAACTGAAACAATTTCAGATCTTCCAATAAAGTATTGCAGTGCTCCTAGTCCTAACAGAATACAGCAAAGTGCAATCATTGCTTGGGTAAACAGTGATTCAGTTCCATACTGGATACTCATGTACACCTTTGACATCGGATCTTGGAAGCTGAAGTTTGGTGTTGTCAGGGCAAGCAATGGTGTCACATAGAAAATAACCATCCCCACAGTAATAAATGTTCCGACAAGCTGGTGAACCGCAAATCCGACTCTTACTAAGGCAGAACCAGCCATTAATAGGAAGATCGTAAACACAGTCCATTCCACTGCACTTTCTTCTCGTAATGGATATATTTCAAGTCCAAATAGGCTAATGACAAATCCAACAATTAGATTCAATAGTACAAATACAATCGCCTGAATCCATAATGGTGGTTGTTTGAAATAATAGCTTATGTATCCTATTAATAAGCTGGATACTAAAACTATAAACAAGACAACAACCGGTGGGATATTTTTAACTGTTGTACTTTCTGTTTGTTCTGGAACATCTCCACTTATTTTTAATGGATTTGTTAAAAAGTCATACACATAACCATTTGATTGGCCATCAACAAACGCATTTCCCAGTACACTAAATACGTCGTCACGAATAAGCTCAGTTGATGCCACATTTGTTGCCCATTTTTGATTTAGCTTATCCGCATCTGCCTGAACATCATTAATTCTTCCTTGTAATTCACTCGTGTAATCAACAATACCCCCTTGACTTTCTTGAACTGAATCCAGCCAAGTGTGGATAGAATCCATTTGATTGCTAATTTGTTCTGAACCTAAAACCATTTGTTGTCCTTCAACAGTTGAAGTAGGAGTTGATGTTGAAAGCATTTTTTCAGGTTGTTGAATTTGTTCAAGAACCGTTTGTGCTTCCTGTTGAATAGCATCTAAGCTTTCCATAAGCTTCGCTTGATTGTCATCAACAGCTTTTCGGTATTCAACCATAAAGACTGTGAAGTTATCTTCAATTGTCGTTAAAGCATCTTGCGTTGTTGGGATTTCTTCTCTCATGACATCCCAGTTTCCTTGCTCTTCTTCTGTAACATTAACAATTTCAATAGCTGCATTCTGTAAGTCTTCATTAGCGAGTATTTCTGTTTTGACTAAGTCCTCATTAACCATTCTTTGTATTGTAGCGTAATAACGTTCTAAGTAAGAATAGTAAAACATCATATCTAGTAGATCTTTACTAATTATTTTTATTTCAAAAAACTTTTCTAAATCGGCTTTCCTAGATGGCGATAGACCTTCAAATTCTAATATCTCTCTTTCCTTTTCGTCTATCTTTTCTTTTATATCTTTTACTTTTGTTTCATAATAATTATTTTGTTTTTGTAATTCATCATTCTCACTTTTTACATTTTCTAACTCAGTATCTAATGACTCTATTTGAGCTGTAGTTTCTGCAAGTGTAGTATTTAATTCATCCACTTTTAATTGAAGTGGATTTTCAGCATTCTCTTTTTCAGTTAAATTTGAGCTAAGTTCGGCTAAATCCTTTTCTATTCCTTCTAACTTTATAAGTGCTTCGTCTAACTTCTCTTTAGTTAAACTTTCAAATACTCCTAGGTCTTCTCTGAGATTTGACATTAATTCTGATATACCAGCAATTTTTTCCTTTTCATTTTGCAAATCAACATACTTTTCTTTAGGCTGATCATCTGGAAAATCAGCTGTGTTATCTTGTTCATTGTTAGCCTCTATATTAGATGTATTGTTTTCATTATGTTCTATACCAGATGGTGAATTTTTAGTAACACTTTCAGAATCTATCGTGGGAGGTTCTACTGAACCTTCTTCATTTGAAGGAACAGACAGCTTTTCACTATATTTTTCTAAATTACCTTTAATTTGTTCTAATTCTTGTGTTGTACCTGTTAGATCCTTATAAAAATCAAGTATTTTATTCTGATAAGCATAAATATCACTAATTTGTCTTGCAACCTGGCTGTACCTTTGTTCCTCAAGCTGTGTAAAAAGCTGCTGTGACTGAGTCATGCGAGTGTTTAACTGCTGCATGCTTTCTACAACGGAACTTCCTTCGTCCTCAAAGAGTCGAATGGATTGCACAAATAAAGGCTGTTGATTATTGGTTGCTTCACTTACTGTTTGAATCGCTTGTGATTGAATTTCCGATAAGATTTTCTGCTGATTATCCTGGTATTCTTTATACGTCTCAACATATTCTACAAAGCTGGATAAGCTTTTTTCATATGTCTCCAGCATTGATTTCTGGTCAGGTGTTTCGCTTCCAGCTTGCTCAATTGAGGATTGGAGACTAGCAAGCATCACCTTTTGTTCTTCAATTTGTCCTGCTAAGTCTTTTGAGCTGGGCTTGTAGAATGCTGTCATTGCTTCCTGAAAAGCAATTTCTTTTTGAAGAATTTCATCAAATTCAGCACGAACATTTTCTAAATCGGCTGAAACATAATTCCAGTATAGAGTTGAGATTTTTTGATTCACTTTTTTCGTTGCTTTCTCAAGCTCTAGTAATACTTTTTCTTTATTGACTGCATTTAGCTGACTTTGAACTTTGTATTCAAAGTTTGTTTTCACAGGGTTACTTTCATCATAAGACATAACGTTTTCAGAGAAGTTTGATGGTAAATAGACAACAGCATCGTATTTCTGACTTAGCAGACCATTTTCACCGGCACTTCTACCGACAACTGTCCATTCAAAATTTGAGTTTTCTCCTAAAATGCTTGCAACATTTTCACCAAGCTGAATTTTTTCTCCTTCTTCTTCTACACCTGTATCTTCGTTAATAATCGCGATCGATTGCGCTGCACTTGCTTTTTCAACCTTGAACGGGTTATCACCGATTGCGCGAAAGAAAAGAAGGGGTGTAATGACGATTAATGTTATCGCGACTAGTAGTTTAATAATAGTTGATGTTTGCTTCATACTTATATTTGCACCTTCCGTTCTACATGAACAAGCGGAATTTGAATGCTTTGTTCTTTTCCATTTTCAACATAATAGCCGTAGCCCGGTTGAATTTCCGGTTCCTTCCGGTCATATGTAAGAGTGAACATCGTTTGTTCTGATTTTTTCATTAACACGACTGCTTGACGAATTTGTTTTATTTCAAGTGTTAGTGGATCATATCCTTTTGTTAATTCATTGTTGCTGCCGGATACAATGATGTTAAAGCCTAAATGGCTGTAATTTTTCATCAATCGAACAAGTTTATCTTGCAGGGGATTATCAAGCTTTTGCAGGAAATTTGCGTATCCATCCACAATGAGTAACACAGGCTGATTAGCCTTCAATGGTTTTCCTTGTTGAATCAATCGCTGGTAATTGGCTTCTCTATCTACCATTGCTTTTTCAATCGCTTCAATCCAGGATGCTACGTGATCCTTACCTTCCAAGTAAACGAGTCTGTCATCTCCAATATAAGCAGATAAACCTCGATCAATGGAATCAAAGATTGCAACATGTTCCAATTGTTGCTCCAATGCAGTATGAATAAATGTCTTTAATGTATTTGTTTTACCTTTTTGCGCTTGACCGAGTACAAGACAGTGCTTAGACCTAGTAAGGTTGACATAAACGGGCTTAACTGTTTCCTCATGTAAACCTATTGGTAGTAAGCCCTCTTTTCCTTCTATATAAGCAGCAAAATTGGCCATCGTTAGTTCAGTCGGAAGCATCGGTACAGGAGCAGGTTTCTCAACATGAATATAATCATCTTTTAGATACTGCACTAATTTCTTCACGTTTTCCATCTGCTCAAAATCATCTTTTCCTTCAACTGGAAGATATACTTGCGAAAAGAATGCTTCATCCTTCTTCACGATTGCTCTTCCCGATATTGATTCAGGAGCAAATGGTAATCGTCCCAACATTGTGTAAGCTTCTGTTTGGTCCATTAGGTAATGGACAATTTTTGTTTGTAAGTTATTCATCAACGATTGACGAACAGAGTTAATTCGTGTTGCTGTCAGCATGATATAAATACCTAATGATTGCCCATCACGTGCAAAAGTATTCAGTTGCTGCTCCAGATCAAGCATTTCTTCCTTGACGAGGTCAAAATTATCAACAACTAAGTAAATGAGCGGAAGTTGCTCTTCACTTAGGGCATTGTACATTTTAATTGAGCTTACCTCTTTCTTTTGGAAGAGCTTCTTCCTGCTTGCCACTTCGTCTTTTAGAATTTTCATGAATTTCTCAATTTTTCGCACCTGATCCAACAGAAAATAATCTGCTGTATGCGGGAGCTGCCTTAAAGGTAATAACCCACCATTTCCAAAGTCCATTAAATAAAAATGAACTTCTTTTGGAGTAAATGCTTTTGCCATACCTAGCAGTAATGTTTGCATTGTACTTGTCTTACCATAACCAGCGGAACCGAATATCCCGATGTTTCCATCTTCTAATACGTTATATGAATAATCAGATTGGCTTTGTTTTTCCGGTTCATCAATGCGAGCAAACATAATACTCTCTTTATCTCTTGGTTCCTTTTGCTTGACTGGGTATAGTCGAGCTGGCAGTGGCGGCAACCAAGGACTTTGTAATTTTTTCAGCTCTAATTTTTCTTGTAACTCGTTTATTTTTGAAACAATAACGGCAATTTCACTTAGAACTTCTTTTTGCTTATGATCTTGAACCGTTACCTCGGAAAGCGGAATTAATCCAAGGTCTGTAACAATCGCGATTTCATCCTCGATATCAAGAGATTCTTCCTCATGATATGGTGCT
This sequence comes from Metabacillus niabensis, assembly GCF_020524345.1. Taxonomy (GTDB): domain Bacteria; phylum Bacillota; class Bacilli; order Bacillales; family Bacillaceae; genus Metabacillus; species Metabacillus niabensis_B. The sequence continues at coordinate 212,034 of NZ_JAIVLH010000005.1, read as the reverse complement.
CCACTCCATGCAGATTGAAATAGTTCATATACTTCGTTGTTTCCAACCTGCAAATATCCACGACCTGTTTGTGTAATAGAAGCTGCATCACCATTCTTTAGAATCTCCCGGCTATCCTCTGTATTCTGAACCTTTAATGCAACTCTGAAACGTGCATTACTCCAAATCTGGTTATCAATAACACCACCAGGCTTTTGGGTAGCAAGAATAAGATGGACACCCAAGCTTCTTCCTATACGTGCAGCACTGACTAATTCCTTAATAAAATCAGGTTCTTCGGCTTTCAGTTCGGCAAATTCATCAGAGATTAAAAACAGGTGTGGCAATGCCAGTTCTGCTTTTCCACTTTTATAAAGTCTTGTGTAATCATTAATATGTGTCACACTATGTTGGTCAAATAAGCGCTGACGTCTTTTTAGCTCACTTTTAATAGAAGCAAGGGCCCGCATACTGAAGTTTTTACTTCCTTCAATATTCGTAATGGTCCCAAGAAGATGCGGCATATTTTTAAACGGTTGTGCCATTCCACCACCCTTGTAATCGATAAGAAGAAAGGCTACTTCATGTGGATGAAAATGGACAGCAAGTGACAATATATATGTTTGTAAGAACTCACTTTTCCCTGAACCTGTTGTCCCTGCTAATAGCCCATGTGGTCCATGTGCTTTCTCATGGAGGTTCAAATCAACGGTTTCTGCTTTTCCTTTTAATCCAACTGGAACACCTAATGATTTCGATGACTCTCTTGTTAGCCAATTTTGTTCAATTGGAAGCTGATCAACATTTTTCACATTCATCATTTCCAAAAAGGAAACAGAGTCCGGAATCGAGTTTGTCATCCCTGTTTGATGATCAAGCGTTCGCAGCATCCTTGCATACATTTCATTATCAGATCTATTGTGATCATCCAATACAAATGGAATTTTAACTGCTTTTTTCTGTTGAATTAATATATCTCCTTGTTCATCATTGATATAACGAATAAGTGTGTGAATATTATCTGATAAGCTTTCCTTTGCTTCTGCTGCAAAAATAACCGAAATCCCTAGATGCTGATGATTTCCTTCCAGATACTCTAATATGACATGATCAGAAATTAGCTGTTGGTTTGTAACAATAAACACATAATGTGGAGAAAATCTTATTTTCTCTTTTTCTTCTTCAAGATCCCTCTCTCTTACCATTTCGTAAAGAGAAGATAATAACTGATCCCTTGTTTTTTCATTATAGATAAATCCTTTGGCATGGGATCCTGCCAATTGAAAATGTGGCAGCCACTTCATCCACTCCCATTCCTTGTATTCTTGTTCATCAAAGATAAACACAAACCTTAGGTCATGGTAGCTATGAAAAAAGGCCATTTGACCAACTAGTTGATGTAGCTCATTCTTTAATACACGGTCTTTCCCGATTAATCCAATTGCTCCCTCAGATAAATTGGCTGTAATCGGTAGGTCCGAAAGGTTTTTGTATGCTCTTTCTAGTTTTTGGGATTCTTCGAGCAACTCATCCATTTCACGATTGGACATATCTGAAGCAGAAGAAGAAATCGTGTAGCTCGCTTGAACTGTTCCTGTCCCAAGACGAAATTGGAGAAAGTCAGGACTTTCCATCGTTCTTTCCCATAGCCTATCTGACAGTTGAGTTGTTAAATATTTCATTCTTTCAAATGCAGGAAAATGGAATTCAAGCACGTCTTTTTGCTTATCAGCAAGTTGCTGAAGCTCTTGTCTTTTCGAATGTAAATAGTTCGAATAAATTCGTTTACGACGTTCCTTTGATTTTTTCTGATTTCCTCTATCTTTAAAGTATTGGACCGTTGAAGTCACAAGCGTCGTCATAAACATCACTAATGAAACAATGATGAAAATGCCTCTTGGTATTAAAAATGCGACAAGTCCCATGACGATCAGCATCACAAGTGGAGGCAAAATAATTAACCACAAGCTCCGATTTGACCCTTGAGAATCTTGTGTTGGAAAAGATAGCTGTACCTTCTCATCCGGCAAATCATATACCATACGAGGTGTTCTTCGATAGGCCGGATATTTTTTTCTCATTTCTGATAAAGGGATAATTGCCTCAGGTAACCTTGTTTGATAGGTTTCCGGACTTTCGATTTGAATAAAATCCTCTTCAAGTAAGGTTATTTTCATCGATGCCCACATGATTATATCGCCAGTTTCTAATAAACTTGGTATCTCAATTTTTTGACCATTTTTAAATAACTCACCATTTAGACTTGATAGCTGAAATCCATTTGATTGCTGTATAAGAGAAAAAGAAGTTTCAAGATCATATTTCTTATAAAAGCTTGTGCTTTGATTAAAGGTAGAAAAAGATACTTCTTTTAAATGTCCCACATAGTAGGTTTTTCTTTTCAAAGATGATGCAAAGTAAATTCTAAGTTTCTCTCCAGCGTCATTGATTAAATAATCCTTTTTATGTTCCAATTTCGTCTCAAACTGATCCACATCATTTCTCAACAAATATTGACCATCTTGAGACCTTACAAAAAAAGTATTTGATATACTCGGAATGGTAACTGTATGCTCTTTGCTTGGACCAATTGTTATATGTTGTTTTGGACCTTTATTTAGTTGAACTTCCTGGTATGTATGCTTCGTAAAAACCCAAAGCGTCGCCATATAATCACCACCTGTTATTTCATTCATTAGACAATTCTATTACTCCGTTTTTGTTTGCTCTTGTGTGCTTTCTTGTTTTGTCTGTGTTGGCTGCTTTGTATTTTGTTCAGTCTGTTCAGTTTCAGAGCTTAGAGTTTCTTCTTCAACTGAATTCGATACAGGCTGATCTTGTTCTTCATCTGCAAGTTCCGCCTCTTCTGCTTCTTGCTGATATTCCTTTATTTCGTTTTCTATGTCAGCTAATGCTTGCTCTCTTTCCTCTCGATCTAAACTATCATCTGACTTTAATTGTTCTTTATGCTTTAATAATCCAAATAAGATAAGGTCGCGATCCTCCAGAAATCTTGCAATATCAAGTGCATCTTCAGCTTCACCACGGCCAATTCGAATCCAATATTCATAATATTGAGGATCAGTTTGTAAAGTAATGGTGTTACGAACCGTTTCTTTCTGATCTTCTGTTAATGATTCATTCACAATATACGATAAGGACAGTTGGTATTGAGTCACCTTTGGCATTTCTCCAATGCTATACGGCTGAAGTTCTGTTACAACCTCACTAAAGTTATTTCTCAAAAACATTTCCTGTGCTTGAATAAAGCTAGCTTGCTTTGGTTGCAATGAAAATAATGAATACAAACTGTACATAAAGGCCGGAATAAACAATAAAGTAATTCCAATTAACACATATCGATTTAGCTTCCATGTTTTCTTATTAACAGTCATTTTAAGTGATTTTTCATGGTTAACTCTTTGAATTTCATCATCGATTATGTCAAGTAAGTCTTGGTATTCCTTTGCTTCCATGATTTTTTTCACTAATGATGAAAGCTTTAGTGTTTGAGAAAACTGGACGTATTGATCGAATGTATACGTTGTATCCACAGCAGAAGCAACAGTAGCCTTTACCTCCTGAAGAAATTTTTCTTCAGTATATTCATAAGGAGGTAGACTTTCTTTTACTCCATAATGAAGAAAATAAGTATGTAGCCCTTGGTCCACAACGATATTTTCAGGACACACAACAAGATGGATTCTCGAAAGGTTGTGACTCATCACTGACTGCACGATTTTATAGGCAAGAACAAATCGCTCTTTCTCATCTAATCGTTTCAATTGGGAAAGGAGAAAAGAATAGGTATTAGGGAGTTTGTATTTGATGGTGAGCTCATCGTCCTTCATCACTATGTCCTTTGCAATCGTAGGATTTAATTCAGTTAGAAAGGAGATTTCTGCAGGATTATCTAATTTCACTTTTTCCTTCTGAAAAGTGAATGTCATGTTCCGCTCTTTACGAGTGATAATAGCTTCCAGTTGCTTTGTTAGATATGAGGTATGATTGTTTTCTGTTGACATGCCTAATTCTCCTTTATAAGATTTCAATTCTGTCTCCTGTTCGTATTCCTGCATCAAGAAGTCGTTCTGCGCCTTGAATTACCATTTGTTTATTAACTACTCTTACCCATGCACCTTGTCTTGGCGGCTCAGTCAAACTTTTTGCTTGCCAGACAATATCGATTAATTTTTTGACAGAATGATAATTAGATAATCTGATATCAAAGCTTTCTTGTTGGTAGTTTTTTAGGTCAATTGTGATTTCTATGTACATTCACGTGTCACCTCATAAGGAAGGAGCGCGTCCGTTAAAGAGCGCCCCTGCTTTTTTCTTAGGAAATTTCGTCTATGAGCTATATAACGTGCTCGTTGACATCCAGCTCCGAAGCACAGGATGTGCAAGTGCAGTTGTTGCGACAGGACGTCGCGTTCTTAGACTGCCAGTGCCTAGAGCCCCTCGAGGTCATAAGCCACAAACGAATTGAAGACAAAGAGCACGTCTTCTATTCGCTTGCGTCTTATGCTTGTCGGGGCTAAACAAGGCACTTCCGCTTTTGTTTCATTATCCTCTAATTTGACTAGCAATTTGCTGATCAGCGTCTTCAAGTGCTTTAGATGTGCTGTTAAGCTGAGTTGAGATGTCCTCAAGCAGTTGTTGCATTTGGATGAATGATGGTCTTAAAGACTGATATTGTTCACTGAATGCTCTGCTTGATTCACCTTCCCACATACCTTCAAGCTCACGGATCATTGTATCAAGACGAGAAACTTGCTCTCCTACTTGGCTGCTTTCACTAGAGTAACGGTTGGCCATGCTCACTAACTCTGCAGGGGTAACACGAATAATTCCAGACATTTACTTCCTCTCCTTAACTAGTTTATATTTCGGTATTCATCTATTTAAATTGTGAGTACCCAAAAATCAATTGGATAGAAAAACATATCCTGTAAATTTCTACTATATACCAATATCATATCTACCCGGATAAATACAGGTTTAAACCAAAATGTAAATAAAAAGGAAACTTTTATCCTAATATTTTCAAAGTCTACGGTAATATTTTCACAATTTCCTTCTGATAAAACCAGGCATTTAGATTCATCATTTGATATTAAAAATAGGTATTCCTGCATAGCGGTTTTTACAATAAAAAAAGAAGACTAGATCCTCTTTCATCTGGTCTTCCGCTGTAAAACACAACTTTTATCCTTCTACATCAATCATTACAATCTATTAATGATTCACAAAGCTTTTATAGGCTTTACGTTGTTTATAACATTCAATGCTCCCTAAAAACTCATTTACTTCAAGTTCCATTTTTTCTAAATCCCTTCGTGTAACAACAGGATCTTCCCGATTCCACCGTACAGTTCTAATAAAATAGTAATTCTTTATAGGAGAAAACACTACTTTAGAATGAGGAAATTCTTCGAACATAAACTCAATTTGACCTCTTCTTTTATAGGAATGGTGAATGATTTTCATATAAAATCAATCTTTCTCATAGAGTTGGACAATTTTTATTAGCTCCTTTAACTGATTAATTTGTAGTATGGTACCCCAATTAAGATGTGTCAATCAATTGATTGCTGATTTAATAATAGATTATAAAAAAATAGGGACAGTCCTACTATTGAAGACCATCCCTGGAAAGTGAATCAATTATGCTAAGACTTGCTTTATTCTTTCGATTGCCCAATCAAGCTCTTCTTTTGTTATGACTAATGGTGGAGCAAAGCGGATAACCGTGTCGTGTGTTTCTTTACATAACAGTCCCTTTTCTTTAAGCTTCTCACAATAGCCACGAGCAGGTTCCGTTAGTTCAACACCAATAAACAGTCCTCTACCTCTTACCTCCTTAATAAACGGGTTCTTTATTTCCTTTAATTTTTCCAAAAAATATATACCCAATTCTAAAGAGCGTTCGACTAGTTTTTCATCTTCCATAACATCAAGTGATGCAAGTGATACCGCACAGGCTAATGGGTTTCCTCCAAATGTTGACCCATGAGACCCGGGGTTAAACACTCCCAGAACATCCCGGTTCGCTACCACACATGATATAGGAAACACACCACCACCAAGCGCCTTACCCAAAATGTACATATCAGGTATGACCCCTTCCCAATCACAGGCAAATAATTTTCCTGAGCGTCCTAAACCTGCTTGAATTTCATCTGCGACAAATAAAATATTATTTGCTTTACATAATTCAGAAGCTTCTTTCAGAAAGCCTGATGGTGGTATATTAATTCCCGCCTCACCTTGAATTGGTTCGAAAAGAAAACCCGCCGTATTGGGTGTGATAGCTGCCTTTAAAGCCTGTATATCTCCATAAGGTATGGTCTTAATACCAGGCAACATCGGACCAAACCCTTTTCGGTATTCTTCATCAGATGATAGGGAGACTGCTGTCATTGTTCGACCATGAAAATTCCCTTCACATGCAATGATTTCCGCTTTGTTCTCTAAAATACCTTTTACCTGGTACCCCCATCGCCTAATTGCCTTCACAGCTGTTTCTACTGCTTCAGCTCCAGTATTCATCGGTAATGCCATTTCTTTTTTCGCTAGGCCGGTAATTCGTTCATACCATGGTCCAAGTAGATCATTATGAAATGCACGAGATGTTAAGGTCACTCGGTCAGCTTGATCTTTTAAGGCTTGAATAATCTTTGGATGACGATGACCTTGATTTACTGCCGAATAAGCACTAAGCATATCCATATACCGATTTCCCTCAGGGTCTTCCACCCAAACTCCTTCTGCTTTTGAAATAACAATAGGTAAAGGATGATAGTTATTTGCTCCATATTGTTTTGTTTGCTCAATGACTTGCTCTGATCTAGTTTTCATCATCATTCCTCCTTACTTTATAGAAGCTTTTCCCCAAATAGTGAACCCATTAACGCAACTGCCACTTCAGCTGTTTTATTTTTTTCATCCAAAATCGGATTCACCTCAACAAATTCAGCTGATGTAATCATTTTTGATTCTTCTAAAATTTCCATTGCTAAGTGGCTTTCACGGTAACTAATTCCCCCTAAAACGGGAGTACCTACACCAGGCGCATCACTCGGATCAAGTCCATCCAAATCAAGTGATAAATGAACACCATCTGTTTTATTTTTCAAGTAAGCGATTGCATCTTCCATTACCTTTGTCATCCCGAGTCGATCAATTTCGTGCATCGTATATACTCTAATTCCTTTTTCACGGATAAGTATTTTTTCTCCCTCATCCAATGAACGCGCACCAATAATGACGATATTCTCCGGCTTTATTTTTTCCGTATAACCTGCAATTGTTATTAAATCAGGGTGTCCAATTCCGAGACTTACTGCCAATGGCATGCCATGTATATTTCCTGAAGGTGATGTTTCACCTGTATTTAAATCTCCGTGTGCATCATACCAAATCACACCTAAATTTTGATAATGTTTAGAAATTCCGGCAAGTGTCCCAATCGCAATGCTATGGTCACCACCAAATACGAGTGGAAACGAACCCTTTTTTACGACTTCGTCCACAGCTTCTGCTAATTTTTGACTAGCATTGGAAACAGCCTGTAAATATTTCAAATTACTTCCGGCAGAAGTTTCCTCATCTTTTCCGGGCCTTCCGATTTGAATATCCCCTTTATCTTGAATCTCATAATCTAGCATTTCTAATCGTTCTACAACGCCAGCATAGCGAATTGCACTTGGTCCCATATCAACCCCTCGTCTGGATTGCCCTAAATCCATAGGAGCCCCTATGATTGTTATATGCTTTTTCATAACCCACTCCCCCTTTTTTTTATTGTATCTTAGAGGTGAGTGATGACTCAACTTGACATTGTTTTGTATATTTATTCACAAATATACAATATATAATATTTCAATATATATTTTTCTAACGTACACTTATTGTTTTCCATTGAAACATTAAGAATATTAATATTCTAATATATTACCTTAAACAGTCTCCAATCGCTCTTCCTAACGCAGCATTAACATTTGGTGCTGTGATTATTTTAATTTCTTATGGTGAAGGAGATTTATTTACCGGAAACACGTTTTATTATTCGTATACAGCTTTTCAACTAATTATGGGAATATATTTTCGATTATTAGATCTTTTTTTCGATTCCAAGGATATATTTTCGATTTTGCTCCTTTTATTTTCGATTAGACATTATTCGCTAAAATTCGAGCGTGTTCTTCTATTAAAAAGAGGCAACATCTCTGTTAGCCTCTTTTCTACATTATTTTTTAAAAATACCAAATGGTTTACCAACTGGTAAAACAACTTGGTCAAAATGTGTATTTAAAACAACAGCCGCAGATCCATAGAAGGACAGCAATGCAATGATCAACTCAGATACAGCTGCCAGCATATGAGTAGCTTCGTGCATAATGCCAAATGTGCTTAATGATAGCCCAATGAATAAGAAATCAATAAAAACAAATATAAAGAATAATACTTTATGAGTCTCCATAGCACCTATAGTCATATATACACTAAAAATCAAATAGCCGATAAACGCAACACCTAGTTGCTTCGGATCAGCATTTGCTGCTAAATTCTCGCCAAAAGCACCTAATTGGATCAGCCAGGACATACCAACACCAAACCAGAATAACCCGAATGCGCCGAATGCAGTTGTTCCAAAGATATTATTGTGCTTTGCATCTTGTACACAGGCAAACAATTGGGCTAGTCCGCCTAAAAAGAATGCCCACGGTAAAATAAACGATAAACCTTCTGTTAAACCTAGTTTTTGTGATGATGCAACAAGAGTCACCATCGCTAAACCAAATAGTCCTAGTGCGGATGGATCTGCTGTTGTAATTTTCACTTGATGATTTTTCATAAATACCTCCTAAAAAGACATACTCAAATACAATACAGAACAGAGGAATCGGTGTCAATTAATTTTTAGAAGTCGGATTATTTGAAAAATACGAGGTCTACCCGTGGTTTCTTGGTACATATATGTTGTAATCGCAACCACACTTAATTTACTTTTTTGCCGGTTTGGAAAATATTTTTGCAAATTCAAAAAAGCGGAACATTTCTGTTCCACCTTGTTATATTACCTCTGAAATTGTACTCGATGAAGATTGGCAAAAATTCCACCTTGTTCAATTAATTCATCGTGCTTACCCTGTTCAGCAATGCCATCCTCCGTCACAACAACGATGCGGTCCGCGTTTCGAATAGTTGCAAGACGATGTGCAATCACCAAAGTAGTCCTGTTTAGTGATAACTCTGTTAAAGCTTGCTGGATAATTAGTTCTGTTTCTGTATCTAACGCCGAAGTCGCTTCATCTAATATTAAGATCGGCGGATTTTTCAAGAACATTCTTGCTATAGCAATACGTTGCTTTTGCCCTCCAGATAACTTTAAACCACGTTCACCAATTTGTGTCTCATAACCAAATGGAAGTGATTCAATAAAACTTTCTAAATGAGCCCTCTTCGCTGCTTCTTCAATTTCTTCTTGTGTTGCTCCAAGTTTTCCGTACGCAATATTTTCTCTTAATGTGCCTGTAAAGAGGAACACATCTTGTTGTACAATTCCGATTTGTGAACGAAGTGATTGTTTGGTCATATTACGTACATCAATACCATCTATTTTGATTGAACCGTTATCAACATCATAAAAACGTGGAATAAGAGTACAAATGGTTGTCTTACCTGCACCAGATGGTCCAACAAATGCAATCGTTTCTCCCGCTGAAATCTTCAAATCAATTCCATCCAACACCCGCTTATGTTCATCATAGCCAAATGTGACATCTTTGAATGCAATATCTCCACGCAGTGTTTGAACTTCTACAGCATCCTTAACATCCTGGACATCCGGATCCATATCAAGCAACTCGGTAAACCTTTTAAAACCAGCCATTCCCTTCGGATAAAGTTCCATTAGAGCACTAATCTTATCAATCGGTTTAAAAAGGACATTGATATATAAGACAAACCCGACTAACTCACCGTAAGTAAGCTGCCCTGTATAGGTTAACCATGCTCCGACAACTAAAACTGCCAATGTGACAAATCGAGTCATCATATAAATTCCTGATAAGCTAAAGGACATGACTTTATATCCACCTAACTTAGCTTGACGGAATTTTAAGTTATTCACTGAAAAGCGTTTGTTTTCAAAGGTTTCATTTGTAAAAGATTGAACAACCCTGACACCTGAAACACTGTCTTCCACACGGGCGTTTACATCAGCAATTTCTCCGTACATTTTTTTCCAAGCTTTGTTCATCTTTAAGTTACTGACGACAATGATCCAGCCTAAAAACGGTAATATTATAAGTGCTACTAATGCAAGCTTAACGTTTACTGTGAACATAATCCAAAAAGCACCAACAAATGTCATGATGGAAATAAATAAGTCCTCAGGACCGTGATGGGCAAGCTCACCAATATCCATTAAATCATTTGTAATCCGACTCATAATATTTCCTGTCTTTGTGTTGTCAAAAAACTTAAATGACTGTTTTTGTACATGCTGAAACAGCTGCTTTCTCATATCTGTTTCAATATTAATTCCAAGCATATGTCCCCAATAATTGACGATATACTGCAGGAATGTACTTAGAATATATAAAACTAATAATGTGATACTTACAGATACGATTGCTGACCAATTTTCAGTCGGTAATAAAGAATCTATAAACCATTGAACCGCAAGTGGAAAGGCTAACTCTAATAGAGCTACTATGATCGCACTGCTAAAGTCAAAAATAAATAGCTTTTTATGAGGGATATAGTACGAAAAAAACCGCTTTAGCATCTTCCTTCTCCTTTTCTATTCCATATAAATACTATTATAGTAGCATATTTAGTCAAATAGCTATATGAAAATGTTGTTGTTTCCAATTAACTAACGATATAATGATAGGTATTACAAATTGAAAGGAGAATGACTCTTGCCAAAATTAATCGGTTATATCGGTACATACACAAAAGGTGAAAGTAAAGGAGTTTATAGCTTCACACTTGATACTGATGCTGCAAAACTCGGCGATGTAAAGCCAGCAGCAGAGTTGGACAACCCTACATACGTAAATATTAGCAGCGATAATAAAAATCTTTATGCTGTTGTAAAAGAAGGAAATCAAGGTGGGGTTGCTTCCTACTCGATCAACAAGGAAACAGGTGAGCTTCTTGAAATCAATCGCACATTACTTGATGGTGCTTCTCCATGTCATGTGAGTGTAGATGATCAAAACAAGCAGCTTGTGACAGCTAACTATCATAAAGGGACAGTGGAATCATTTTTAGTAAATGAAAGTGGAAAAGTATCTTCAGCTGTTACAGTAGTTGAGCATACAGGTCAAGGCCCGCACGAAAGACAGGAAAAGCCTCATACTCACTATTCCGGCTTCACACCTGATGGGAAATTCGTTGTGGCTGTTGACTTGGGTATTGATAAAATTATGACTTATAAAATTGAAAACGGTAAATTAGAAGAAGTTCACACATTGCTGGTGAAGGCCGGAAGCGGTCCAAGACATATTGCCTTTCATCCAAATGGCAAATTTGCTTATGTAATGACAGAGCTGAGCAATGAAGTGATCGCTTTAAGCTATAATCCCGAATCAGGAGTATTCACAGAACTTCAATATATCCCTGCTATTCCTGAGGATTTTACCGAAAACAGTCAAGGTAGTGCGATCCATATTTCTTCTGACGGCCGCTTTGTTTATGCAGGTAATCGCGGCCATGACAGCATTGCACTTTACAGTGTAAATCCAGATAGTGGTGAACTTACATTCATTGAATATACTTCAACAGAAGGCAATTGGCCACGTGATTTTGTCCTGGATCCTACAGAAAAATTTGTTGTCGCATCAAATCAAGAAAGCAGTAACCTTGTCCTATACGCACGTGATACAGAAACAGGAAAATTATCTTTATTAGATTCCAGTGTATCGGTTCCTGACCCTGTTTGTGTGAAATTTTTAAATAGTTAACTTCAAAAGGATGAGCAAAGCAATCATGCTCATCCTTTTTTCTCATTACCACTCCGCGATACTTCCATCCTTATGGCGCCAGACCGGATTTTTCCAATTATGACCTACACTACTCAACTTTCGAACATGTTCTTCATCCAATTCAATTCCCAATCCGTGACCATTTGGTATTTTTACATACCCATCCTTATATTCAAATACATTTTTCTCAACTATATAATCTAATAGGTCACTTCCTTCATTATAGTGAATACCTAGACTTTGCTCTTGGATAAATGCGTTATGGCAAGTAGCATCTACCTGTAAACAAGCAGCTAATGCAATGGGACCCAATGGACAATGAGGAGCTGCGGCAACATCATATGCTTCCGCCATTGATATAATTTTCTTACATTCAGTAATTCCGCCCGCATGTGACAAATCGGGTTGGATAATATCAACATATCCATCGTTAAATAACTGTTTATAATCCCATCTTGAATACATTCTTTCCCCTGTTGCAATCGGAATACTTGTAGCCTGGGCAATCTCTCTTAAAGCTTCATTATTTTCAGATAAAACAGGTTCTTCAATAAACATTGGCCTAAATACTTCTAATTCTTTAGCAAGTATTTTTGCCATTGGCTTGTGAACACGTCCATGAAAATCAATCCCTATCCCGATATAAGGACCAACAGCTTCGCGGACTGCTGCAATTCGTTCTAAAGCTTGATCAACTTTTTCATAGGAATCAATGATTTGCAGCTCTTCTGTTCCATTCATTTTAACGGCTGTAAATCCAGACTCAACGGCTTCTCGAGCTGCAATACCAACATCAGCCGGCCGATCACCACCAATCCATGAGTAGACTCTAATTAAATCTCTGCAAGCACCACCTAAAAGTTCATAAACAGGTGCTTCGAAGTATTTTCCTTTTATATCCCATAAAGCTTGATCAATTCCAGCAATTGCACTCATTAATATCGGACCGCCGCGATAAAATCCTGACCGGTACATCATATTCCAATGATCTTCAATTCGATGTGGATCTTTGCCAATTAATCCTTCCATTAGTTCTTTTACAGCAGCGGCAACTGTGGCCGCTTTCCCCTCAATAACTGGCTCTCCCCACCCAATAATCCCTTCATCGGTCATGATCTTAAGAAATAACCAACGTGGCGGAACTTGGAACAACTCATACCCGGTAATTTTCATTCAGATCTCTCCTTTACTTTTGAAACAAACTGCCTTGCTTTTGTTGCAAGCTGTTCCATATACTTCTCATCTACTCGCTGTTTCGAATTAACAAGGGCACTTCCTATTCCACAGCCTACTGCACCTGCATTTAAAAACGCATGAATATTTTCGAGATTAACCCCTCCAGTAGGTAAGAGAGGAATTTGAGGAAGCGGACCTAATATATCCTTTATGTAACTTGGGCCGAGAATCCCCGGGAAAACTTTAATAATATCTCCACCATTTTCATAGGCTGAAAGAACTTCTGTCGGAGTAAAGGCTCCTGGTATACTGACAGCTCCATACCTTTTCGTTAAAGTAATCGTATCGCTATTAACTGTAGGCGAAAGGATGAATTTAGCTCCAGCCAATATTGCATGTCTGGCAGTTTCAGCATCCAATACTGTTCCAGCACCAACTAATACTCGATCACCAAATTCTTCTGTTATTTTTTTAATAACGGACAATGCTTTAGGAGAATTCATTGTCACTTCAATTGTCGTCACTCCACCATCCAGAAGTGCTTCAGTTATTTTCATCACATCGTTTGGGTCTGCTCCACGAATGATGGCAATTATCTTATTTTCCAGTATTCTATTTAACGTATTCATTCCGATTCACCTCATTTTAAAATTACTTTAATAACTCCAATTTATGAGGTACTATTTCAAGTTCTGACTATTTTTCCCTTGCTTACATACTCACTTAATCGAATTGGCTTCTCCTTTTCAGCTGAATGCAAAGCCGCTACAGTTACTGCATGTGTTTTATATGCATCATGATAGTTCGAAAGAATCATTGAACGATCACCTGTTTTGACTGCGTGTATAAAAGCATTGTTTTCTTTTTCATAAGGATTCGCTTCATCTTTAAAAGAAGACGTTGTTCCTTTTTTTGAAGAATTCACCCCATCAAAGCCGACATGAAACAGCCCTTCATTTGTGTAATAGTCTAACCCGACACTTGAATCTCCTTCTGGTAAAATACATGTATTAGAAAGGTTGGCAATTACTCCATTTTGAAACTTTAGTGTTACAGTACCAACATCGTGTACAGAGACATTCTCATATTGCTCAGAAAGCGACCTTTTTCCGAATGAAGAATAAACTTCATCAACTTCGCCAACAGTATAGCGTAATAAATCGACTAAATGAGTTGTCTGTTCAATAAATTGACCTCCTGACGTACTTTGGTTTCGCCACCAAGGTACTAAAGGCATAGACCCCATCCAACCGCCTGTCACCATTCCAAGTGTACTGCTATTCAGCTCTTTTTTAAGTAAAGCAATCGAATCACGGTACCTGAAGTGATACCCTACAGATGTAGTAAGAGTTTGATCTTGAAGCTTGGACAGGATGTCTGCAGGTATATCCAGGTCAACTCCTAGTGGTTTCTCTACTAAAAATGGAATCTTTCTATTTAGTAATTCTAATTCAATATCTCCATGAGCAAATGGCGGAACACAAATATATACGGCATCAAGTTTTTCGCTATCAAGCATATTAACAACAGAGCTATATCCCTTTACATCATTGAAATCTTTAGCAAATTTATCTGCTTTTTCCTGACTTGTCCCACAAATTGCCTTAATTTGTACTCCATCCATTTTATTCAATATCTTTGCATGAACTCCGCTAAACCAGCCTGTACCAATTATCCCTACGTTAAGCATGATCATCATCCCCTCGATTTTTTAAATCATTTATTCTATCAGTTTACCTCATTTCGAAAACCCTTACATTATTATGACTAGATTAATTTTTAAAAAGTTTAAATATTCAACCTACAAGTTCCCAACACAAAAAGCTGACCATATCCCGGTCAGCTTTTTTATCGTTTATTCATTCAATTAAGAACCACTATATACCGCTTCTTTTTTACCTAACTTAAGGTTTTTTTCTCGTTCATCAAGCCATAATATACTTGTTACTCCCCTAGGATAATACTTACTCCCGGATATTTGACCTGATATAATTTGATCACTCCAGCTCCAAACAGATAAGGAGGGATGTGTTAACCATTCAACATGGGCAGCATCAGCCTTCGCTCCTGCTTCATCCCATTCCCAGCCTAATAGTTTCCGAGTAATAAATTGACTTAGATAGATTTTACTTAACCAAGAGTTATTACTAGTTGATGAGATTTTCCACCCACCGTCTTCAAATAAACATACACCTTCCACTAAAACAGTTTTTAAATGTTTTTCAAGAGCTCGAATATAATGACCAAAGCGCCCATTTGGATCAAGTGCATCTTCACAGTCAGTAAAATAAGGGAAGATTAACCCTTCGATAGCTGGAATTATTTTAGAATCATTGTTTTCACCCACAACAGCCGGGATATACCCTTCTTCTGTTACATAACCAACGAGAGTTGCTGCACATTTCTCTGCTTGCTCACCTGATTGTCTTGCAAGGTCAGCTTTTCCATTTTCAGCAAAGATTTTTTCTAACGCAACATATGATGCCCAGCATTTCCCAGCCATATAAATGTTATTTCTCGCCTGACCTAGTGATACGTCTAAACTGTCGTATGTTGTAATTTCAGCTCCACCCATCACACGTGTAGAATCAAGGCCCATCATTCCGTTACGTTCTTCTGGATCCGGGTGGTCACGATTTAGTAAACTTTCAAAACACTTAGAGAGAATCTCCATATTTTCCTCTAGCCATTTTGTATCTTTTGCTTGTTCCACATACACTGCTGCACATAAGATCCAATTCACAAGTTGTTCATGTGTCATGTGTGAGAAGCATCCATCTAATCCATATAATTCATATGATGAAAAATGAGGACGAGAGATTGTATTAGCTACACCCATGTCATGTGTAAAACTTATGCCGCCCGGATACTCTATTTCATCATTTGGAAAACGAACATTGTCTTCATAACTAAATCTCTTCACAAACATATCCAGCTCGTTTTTTACTGTCCATGGGTTCATTTTTATTTCAAAAAACAGTTGGTCGACTGTTAAATCAAAGGTATTCATCATGCGGTATTCACCTTCATTCACGATCCAAAAAGGCCGACCCTCCGTTTCAAGAAATTGTGTACATCCATAATAACTACGAATGGAATGAGCCATCATAAACTTCTGATCTTCTGATAAATGTGTGGCATGATCAACTAAATTGTTTGCTTTCTCAGCACGTTCAATAATAGCAGCTGCATTTTCTAAGGCATATGCTGCGACGGACTCAATGTTTGGAAAGTATTTTGTATAATAATATGAAGCATCGAGACCTGCTGTCACATATCCAGAACGGTGAAAACAAATAGCGAATTGATATGTACGGCTAGTCCCTGCTGGTACATCCATAATCATTGCCGCAATTGGACCTAATCCAAATGTCCAGTTTTCCTCAAAAGGTGTTGTTAAAATATTTTCCATACTGAAATGCATGGCTGACCTTACATCAGGACTTGCAGACACAATGCTAGTTATTCGACCTTGACCTACGCCTGAAATTCCTTCACATGTATCATCCAATCGTCGCATTGAACTATATGGATCATTTCCTTCATAACCAAAAAAGGCACGTCTTGTTTTTGTTCCTTTAGTATTATCGATTGTTAGCTCAGCAATAACGGCAGGTACAATTGTTAATTTCATCTCTTCATCTGTAGCTGTTTGTGGATCTGGTACAGATCCTGTCTGAGAATACACCGTAAATGTAATATCTCCCGCTTTCCAAGTATCTGTTCCAAGCTTAAAATCACGAGTTACTTCATTTTTAGGAAAAGGGAATATGATTTTAGGTTTATTTTGATCCGGATCCGGGTTTTCTATATCATAACGCTTACTTTCATCGTCTCCAACGTCGAAAAATGGCAGTGCGTCATACAATCCCTCTTTTTCTTTTGACTCGACGCCGATAAATACACTTTTTCTTGGAGAACGTCCCAATTCAAGGTCAAGTCCACCCCCACTGCCTGGAAAACCTAATGTAAAGCTGGAAAAAGAACCAATAGGTGAATGATGAGCATTAAAAAACTGATTTTTTGGCATAAAACCCCTGCTTTCTTAGTTAATAAAGATAAGAATTATCCTTTTACAGAACCAGCAGCAATTCCTTCTACAATTCGATTACTAAAGAAGAAGAAGGCAATTAATATTGGAATTATACTGATCATAAGTGTTGCACCGATTGCACCCCACTCTGTCATGTATTGCCCGATAAAGTTTTGAATTCCGACTGTTAATGTTTTATATTTATCAGAACTAATGAAGGTGTTGATAAATATAAACTCATTCCAGTTGTATATCATATTGATAATGACAGTAGTCGATAAAACAGGAGCTGTCATCGGTAATGTTATTTGAAAGAAAATACGATGTATGGAACACCCGTCAATAACAGCAGCCTCTTCTACCTCACGTGGTAATGTGTAATAAAAGCCCATTAAAATCATAATCGTAATTGGCAGGTTAAAAGCTACATATGATAAAACAACAGACAATGGATGATCAATTAAATTGAGCTTCAAGAAAAAATCAAAAAGCGGAATTAATGTTGAGTGAACAGGAATCATCAACCCTACCATAAATAAACCTAATACTAATTTATTTAACTTCCATTTCATTCTCGTAATCGCGAACGTAACGAAGCTCGCTAAAAGTACTGTTAAAACAACCGCTAATACGGTTATCCAAACACTATTAAAGAAATATAAACTAATATTCCCTTCTGTCCAAACGGTTGTGTAATTCTCCCATTTTGGATTCGTTGGGAGAGCAAATGGAGAGTTGCTAAATACCTCTTGATTATCTTTTAATGAGAAGAAGAATAACCAAATAAGTGGATATACTTGAAAGACAGCAATAACTGCAAGAACAAGATATAGCAGTCCATATCCAATTCGTTTTCCTATCATACTTTCTGACTTTTTGGTAGTGGCAGTAACATTTGAGTGTGTTTGTTGTTTCACTTCTATGCTCATGTGGATCCCGCTCCTTTCTTAATACTGAATTTCTTCGCCAGTGGCTGTTAGTTTTCGAATAATCCATGTTACGACTAAACAGATTAGTAGTAAGAAGAAGCCAACTGCGCTACCGTAGCCGAAGTCATATGTCCCAAATGCCTTTTGGTACATATAGGATGCCATGACCTCACTTGAACCATTTGGTCCTCCACCAGTCATCACATAGATAAGATCAAAATATTTTAGTGAACCAACAATCGCTAACACAATTGTTACCTTAATGACACCTGCAATAAGCGGAACTTTAATTTTATAAGCAATTTGAAAAGCATTTGCTCCATCAATTCTTGCAGCTTCAATAAGAGACTCAGGTATGTTTTTCAAAGCTGCATAATAGATTAAGATATAAAACCCTGCATATTGCCAAATAATCGGAACAAATATAGCACCCAGCACATACTTAGGTTCTGCAAGCCATGCAGGCGGGTTATCTATACCCAATGACATAAGTAAACTGTTCACCAATCCGTTTGAAGGATGATAGACCTTTAACCAAAGCTGAGCTATGGCAACTGAAGAAAGCAGCATTGGAATGAGATATATTTTCCTTAAAAAATTCGCTCCTTTAATCTTTCCGGCAAGTACTAATGAAATGATTAGATAGCCTACTAAACTTAAAGCTGAAAATATCGCTAGTAAAAAAGAATGATACGCACTAGTCCAGAACTCTCCATCTGATAATAATTCAATATAATTATCAAGACCGATGAAGGTCATCTCTCCTATTCCATCCCATTTCATTAATCCATAATAACCCGTTAAAGCGATTGGCACATAAATTAATACCAAAATGAGTAATAGTGCAGGTAAAACATATAGTGCAATGACTAATTTATTGGACATCACTTTATCCATTGTTTTCTCACCTTTCTTTTTAAAGGTTGGTATGATTCAGGACTTACATCCCCGTCATTTATATTTCAAAAAAATGAAATTTGAAGTTTTGTTTTGCGGAGAGATAACTTTATTGAGGCTATATGGGTATAAAAAAGGACATATCGCTCAATATTGATATGTCCTTTTTCACTTCACATGCTTCTAAAGACCGTTAGCTTACTCCTCACTAGCAAGAGCTTCTTCATGTGCTTTCGCAAATTCTTCCGGTTTTACTTCTCCACCAAATAATGCTTGAATCATATTTAAGTGCTCTTCTGCAACAGATGCACTCATTTGAACATCGGCGTATAATGTAATATTACTTGCATTGCTTAGCTCATCTAATACATCAATATACATTTGTGGTAAATCAACAGAAGCTGTGTCAACTTTTGTTGCAGGGATAACGCCAGCATCTGTTACTGAACGCTCACCCCATTTTTGCACAAAGAATTTCACGAATTTTTTCGCTTCTTCTTTCACCTCTGAATCTTCAGAAACGAACAAACCTACTCCAGGACCACCAACAAAGCTGTTAATATCACCTTTTCCACCTTCAACAGTTGGGAATTTAAAGAATCCAATTGAATCTCTGAATTCCTGTGGAACATCTTCATTTGTAGTGTAGTTTGGTAATTCCCAAGAACCCATTAAGTACATAGCTGCTTGCTCATTCATAAACGGACCTTTTGCTTCATCATTGGATAATCCGTTGAAACCCTTTACAAATGCATCCATACCAACTAAATTTTGAATTTCTTCCGCAGCTTTAACTAGTGCTGGATCTTCAAAAGTTCCAGAACGATTGATAGCATTTGTTAATGTTTCAGGACCACCGAGACGGTCAGCTAAATACATATACCATAAAGACCCAGTCCAACGATCTTTGTTTCCTAATGTTATTGGTGTCACACCATTGTCTGAAAGGGTCTTTACAATGTTTTTAAAGTCTTCATAAGTTTCAGGTACGTCTAGATTGTATTTTTCAAAGATTTTCTTATTGTAGTACACTGGTGCAATGTTTAATTCAAGTGGTAAACCATATGTTTTTCCATCTACAGCATAAGCTTCAGTTGTTCCTGCGATAAAAGAATCTTTTAGACCACCTTCTAAAATATCATCAAGTGGTGCAAATTTATTTCCCTTTACGTATGGATCTAAGAACCCTGCTGCCCATGTCATTCCGACATCTGGTAACTCATTTGATGCTGACAGTACTTTTAGTTTTTCCTTGTATTGCTCATTACTTAAAATTTCTTGTTCAATTTTAACCCCTGGATTTGCTTTTTCATATTCTGCTGCAATGTCATTGACAATCATATTATGTTGTTTCGAGCTTCCCGAAGGCCAAAGGTGCATGAGTTTTACTGTAACATCATCTCTACCAGAGCTCCCTTCACTTGACTCTCCTGAGCTGGAGCTTGAACAACCTGTTAATGCGAGCCCTAAAATCATTGTAAGGGCAAAAAATATTGATATCGCTTTCTTTTTTAACATGAATCTTTCCCCCTCTTACTTTTTATCATTCCTTTGTTATGCGCTTACAACGTCATTATATCAACGTTTTTTCTATAGAATAAGGTAACGATGGTTGGGGAAAATTCCACTTATTTTAGAAATCCTTCATCATTGCCGTTTTTCGATATTTGCTTGGGGTTTGTCCCTCGTATTCCTTAAAAATTTTTATGAAGTATTTAGCGGTATTATATCCAACCGCTTCTGCAATCTCTGATACAGGCAAGTTTGACTCGATTAAAAGGTTTTTTGCTTTCTGCAGACGGCTTCTCGTTACATATTCGCTAAAAGTCATTTTTGTTTGATCCTTAAAAAGCACGCTAAAATAACTGGAATTTAGGTGAACAAAGGCTGCCACTTCTTTTAGTGTTAGTTGCTCATTAAGATGTTGATCAACATAATTCATCGCTCTCTGAATATGGGAATCTTCCTCCTTTTCCTCTACCTTTACATCTACTAACCTCTCATCAATAATCCTTGTCAGTTTTCCTTCTCTTTCACGTTTCTTTTGAACTTCAACAGCTTTCTCAACGGCTTCTATTAATTTCTTTTTACTAAGAGGCTTTAATAAGTAATTTAGCACACCTAATTGAATTGCTTCTTGTGCATAATCAAATTCTGAGTATGCAGAGATAATAATTACAACAGGATATTGCTTTTGTACTTGAAGTCTTTTGAGCATTTCTATTCCATTCATTTCAGGCATAGAAATATCTGTAATTAAAATATGGATTTCTTTTTGTTTTAAAATATCTATTGCTGCAGTTGCTCCATCTGTGCAGATAATTTCAAACTGTCCATTTGCCCAATCTTCAAGCGTTTTCTTCAATCCTTGCCTTGTTCTAGGCTCATCATCCACGATTAAAATTGTTTTTTTCAACATATGCCCCACCTCTATTTATCGGAATTTGAAACGACACACAAGTTCCTTCGTTTGGTTTGCTTGAAATGTTAATTCCATTTAATTCATGCTGTTTATAGTAAAGATTTAAGCGTTTATTTACATTACTAAGTGCCATACCATTCCCCTTTAATGATGATACCTTCCCTTTGTCCAGCAAGCCTTTAATTTTCTTTATGGTGTCCATCTCCATACCAGGACCTGTATCAAGGACTGAAATCATGATATAACCTGGATGAGAAGATAATTCCACAATGACATGCACAAAACCGCTTCCAACTTTATTGCCAACTCCATGTAAAATGGCATTCTCTACAATCGGCTGAATGAGCAACTTAGGAATAGGAACAGTTTCCAATTCTGAAGATATACTTACCTGCCAGGTAAATCGTTCTCCAAATCTCATTTTCATGAGCTGCATATACAATTCAACATGCTCTAATTCCTGTTTAATGCTTACCCATTCATCTTGTTTTTGGTTACTGATGGTATAACGAAATAATTCCGACATAGCCAATACCGTTTCCGCCAGCTCATCCTCACCTTTTTCATCTAAAGACCAGTACATTGCATCCAATGTATTGAAAAGAAAATGGGGATTAATTTGGGATTGCAAAGCTTTTAATTCAGCATGACTTTTTAATATTTCTTTTTCATAAACAACTTGAATTAGTTCATTCGTATTTTCAACAAGCTGATTATACGATTCATTAAGTCTATTAATTTCAATTGTCGAAGATATCTGCGGATTCAACGTAAGTTCTCCCTCACTTGCTTTCTTCATTGTTTTTGTTAAACGAAAAATCGGTTTCGTAATCATAGTAGATAAAAACACCGCAAAAAAGGAGAAAATTAAAAACCCAAAAATACCTGATAAAAGAATAGCTGACCGCAATACAGTAATACCGCCCATGACCTCATTAACTGGTGTTAAAATATACAGTGTCCATCCTGTAATAGAAGATGTTTGTTTCACCAACATGAAATCGCTTCCATTTAATGTTAGTGTTTTTTCTTTTTCCTTAATGATTGGTGAAATATCTCCATTGTAATTACTTGAAATTTGCTTATTATTTTGATCCACCAGAATCATATATTCATTGTTTAGTCGGGTTTCACTGAATTCAAAATAATTAGGATTAATTTGTAATACGATATACCCACCGTTTGAAAACCATCGATCGATTAAGCTAACTCTTCTTATCGCAAGGTAATAATAGGGTTCATTGGGGTCTTGTCCTATCCAGACCAATTTTCCTTCGGCCCTGTCAGCTTCTGAAATCCAGCTCTGACTTATCCGCTTATTTAATGCTTCACCATCAAGAGGGATTAACTTTCGATTATCAGCTGAGTAAATTTCTAAATTATTTATACCATTTGTGTAGGTTAAGTATTCATTACTAAGCCGGACTAATGCTTGTCTTTGTTGAAAAGTAGCCAGTTTTCCCTGTGATTCATCTTGAAGCATCTGTTGTATGGTTGAATTTGTTGCAACTTGTCTTGTTAATAAATCAATTTGCTGGTGAAGCGATTCCATCCTTCCGTTTGCTTCGACTGCAGTCTGCTGTATTTGTTTTTCAGCATTGTCTTGCAATAATGTTGAAACAATAAAATACGTCATGATACCAACAAAACACAAAACAATTGTCATCACTGTAATAAAAACTAGTAATATTTGATTACGTAATGTATTGTATCTACCTAATTTAATCCACATTCAAGCCCATCCCCAACCTTTATGAATAACTAATATAGTAAAATACTACTTTCTTACTTTATCATACCTGTATTTACTTTATCATACCTGTATTTACTTTATCTACTGAATAAACTAAGTGCAATTACTTATCATTGTCTTTTTTGCAAAAAGGAAGTTTAGTTGGATGTTCAGATTTCATCGTTCAAAAAAATGAACTTTGGATAAATAATTATAGATATTCTATATTTAAGCATTAAAATAACCTTGTGCAAAAGAAAAATAGTTGCACAAGGTTATTTGCATTACATTATTGTCTATTTTAACCCCACAGAAAAATCAATTTTATCGGCAATTTGAGGGAAGTCTATTAATGGGTTTCTATTCTTTTGCTTTTCAAAAATAGCTTTATTTCGATGCTTTTCATGCGTTGTTACCATAAACTCATTATGCCATTTTAAAAGCAATTTAATATCTTTTTGGTCATAATGATTAATTTCATTTGGATATCTCAATAAAAAATACAATGTTGATCTTGCTACTTCTCCTTTTCCACTTTCAGGTTCAAACTTTTGTTCTTCATATTTCCCACATTCTGTTGCTATTCCTTTTAACGCAAATTCAGGAGAATAGTCAGTAAAATCATGATAAGGATAATTAGATCTTAACGAGTTGCATGTTTTTTCACATGTAAATAAATGGTGTAAATCTCCTCTCATAGGATTATCTTTATCAAACCAAGATTGTGGGACAACGTGCTCACAATTATACATATTTTCCTTCTCTATGACCTTGATCGAGTCCTGTATGACAGCTTCATGTCCTAATGTCATTTTCTTTAGCTTGCTATAGGCCTTCTCTCTGCTCAACTCAGCCTCATAGTCTTCTTTTATAAGCTGCTCCGGGTCCTTATTTTTTCCGGAATAGATGCTCTTTAACGTTCCATCCATTTGCAAATCTACCCAGGAGTATAGATAATTTCTAGTAGTTGAATTGTATGGAAGATGGATTTCATGGGTTTTAGTAATTAATTCACTTAATTGCAAAAAAAATTCTTTATTATCTGTGGTATGAAATAAGATATCCCGATAGTATTGATTGATTATTTTTTGATCTTCTTCTTTATCGTAATACTCTTCTTCTTTATTCATTCTAATTTTATTATGCTTTACTTCTACTAAAAGTTCATCTAAATCTACTTCTTGGTACAATAATTTACGATTTACCTGGTCCATGATTTTCCCTCCTAATCATTGAGCAAACGAATTGTTCTTTATTAAAAGTTAAAGGTAATGATTAGTTCGTTTCATTGCGCTCCAGAAGTATAAACAAAATTCATAAGCAACATTCTTTGTGAAAATAGCCTAATAAAAAGCCCACACTTTAGAGTTTCACAAGGCTCTATTATGTGGGCTAATTGATGTAAAACCATTTACTTTTGTTGTAAAGGTATATTCAATCGTGCTACATTAATGATTTCATAAATTTTATCTACTAAGTTAAGGACAAGAAAACCATTTCCTTCTGAGCTTTTTCTGTAGCCTAATGGCAACGTTCTTCTAACGAGCTGGGCATATATTTCTGATTCTATTAGTGATCGATTAAACTCTCTTTCACTTAAATTTATAAGTAAAGCGATTGCTCCTGCTACATGTGGGGTAGCCATTGAAGTGCCGGATAGAGATGCGTATTTATTATCCGGATATGTTGACACGACATCCACACCAGGTGCCACTAAATCTACTTCTGAATTTGTATTTGTAAATGGTGCAAGCTCTAAATTATGACTCACTGCACCTACCTGAATAACCTCGTTATAACTTCCGGGATAAGAATACTCAAATGTATCTTCTCTGTCGTCTCCCTCATTTCCAGCTGCAACTACGACAGATATACCGTGGTCTACCGCATTTTTTACCGCTTTATGAAGCTCAGGAACATCTTCAGGACCACCAAGTGACATAGAAATAACCCGAACTCGTTGATTTTGAGGTCCCCGCCAATCAACAGCATAGTTAATTGCATTTATAATCCATTCATAATTACCCGATCCTTCACCGGATAACACTTTTAAACTTAATATATTCGCCTTTGGTGCTACTCCTACAACACCATCATTATTTAAAGAAGCAGCTATTGTACCAGAAACATGAGTACCATGACCATTATTGTCTTCAAACATGTCTGGATCGCCATTAAAATCAGTTGTAAAATTTCTTCCACCAATAATTTGATTCTTAAGATCAGGATGGTCTATATCAACACCAGTATCAATAACAGCTACTACAATACCTTCTCCTTGGTTGCTCTCCTCCCAAATCTCAGGAGCCTGAATTAAACTAACGCCCTTCGGAGTTTCATTTGTTTGATCCACAATTGAATTGATTGTAAAAGGAACTAATTTAACTTGTGGTGTTTGATCCATTTTTTTCCTCCTCATTTAGTGAAATGTAAAACTGACCTACTTTATATATACTAAATTCTGGATACGATTTAAATGGAAATATTGGAAATTTATATTTTTGATAGAAATGACTCATACCTATTTGAATAGAATAAGTAGATTGGCACGAATAAAATAGAGGACATATAACTAGCTCTTTTATTTATTAAAGTTTACGATCTTCCAATGTTTCTTGATCAACATTAAATTCAATTAAATTGTGATCGGGATCCATGCAAAATATTTGTGCAAATCCGCTTGTACTATTAGGTTTTTCCTTTATTTCTACACCAACTTCTTTTAAGTAATGTAAAGTTTCCTTATAATCTTTTACTCTTATAGCAAAATGTCCATCTCTTGAGTCAATTTCATCAGTATTGCGAAGTGTTGTGGAACTATTATGTACAATTAAATGCAACTGTTGATCTCCAATTTGATACCATGCCCCAGGAAAATCAAAAGGTGGCCTCTTTAATTCCTTAAATCCTAAAAGTGTCCCGTAAAAATGTTTAGCTTTTTGTAAATCTGTTACAGATAGACTAACATGATGAATACTTTCTACTTTGATCATAAACCCAACTCCATTAATAATGTTTATTCTTCTACTTGTTGTTTTCGTTCAAACCCTAAAAATCGGGTACCTTGAAAAGTCAAAATTCCAACATCACCTTCAGCAAGATATCCATATTCCTTGCCTGACATGTTTAATTCTGAACGGTCACCACTGGAAAACTCAAATGTTACAAAATATGAAGTACTTGAATGACCTTCTTGACCTACTCTCCTTACATGTGTACGCTTAGTCTTTACTTCCGCAGGAACAGATAAGCGTGGTGACTGCTCATTTTTCTTCCATTGACCAATTCCCTTAAACACTGTAAACAGAATACTTCCAAACACAATAATAAAAATAATACCAATGAATATTGGAACAATTTGAAATAAGACATCACCAGAATAATATGGATCTCCCATCTATTTCCCCTCCTCTCTTTATATATACGAAATTACTGAATAGAAAGTTTCAAACAATTTGGAATGCTAAAAAGCGACCAACTTCTATTCTTAATAGAATTAGTCGCTTTTTCTTTATTTTACTATTGCCTTTTGATTCGCAAACTGCGGCAACCAATCACCATGAGCTTCAATTAAATCATCACACATTGCAATAATGTCATCCATTGAAAGTTCTGCAGCAGTATGCGGATCAAGGAGGGCAGCCTGGTAAACCGCTTCTCGTTTTCCTGTCATCGCTGCTTCAATTGTTAGAAGCTGTGTATTAATATTTGTTCTGTTAAGTGCTGCTAATTGCTCTGGCAGATCTCCAACATAGGTTGGCATAATACCACTTCGATCAACCACACAAGGAACTTCAACACATGCATTTTCAGGCAAATTGCTGATAAGACGCCCTGTATTTAAGACATTGCCACCAAACTTAAAGGGAATGTTCGTTTCCATTGCTTCTATTATACGAGAGCCATATTCATGTGAACGTGTATGAGTAAGCTGACTATTGTTTACCATATCTTCTCGCATCGTTTCCCATCTTTCGATTTGTTCAACACAACGACGAGGATATTCATCTAATGGAATATTGAAACGGTCAATCAACTCCGGATAGTTACGCTTAATAAAGTAAGGGTGATATTCCGCGTTATGCTCAGAAGATTCCGTCACATAGTATCCGAATTTATCCATCAACTCATAACGGACCATATCATGATGTTTTGTTTTCTGTCTTTCTTTTGCGCGGCGCTTAATTTCCGGATAGAGATCCTTGCCATCACGCTTCACTTCAAGAAGCCATGCCATGTGATTTATACCTGCTATTTTTTCTTCAATTCCTTCATGATCCATTCCTAAATCTTTGAAAAGATGCTCGGTACATACTTGTACGCTGTGACACAAACCTACTGTTTTAATGTTTGTAAAGCGGAGCATTGCGCCTGTTAACGCTGACATAGGATTTGTATAATTTAGAAATAAGGCATCAGGGCAAACTTCTTCCATATCTTTTGCAAAATCCAACATAACAGGTATCGTCCGTAATGATCTAAAAACACCTCCAATTCCTACCGTATCTGCAATTGTTTGGCGTAACCCATATTTCTTAGGTATCTCAAAATCAATGACCGTACTCGGCTTATACCCGCCTACCTGAATTGCATTAATCACATACTTTGCCCCTCTTAACGCTTCCTTTCGATCAGTATATGATTTGATCGTAACATTACTCTTGTAATTTTGTTTTAAGTTATTAAGCATATTCTCCGAATCTCTTAAACGCTGTTCATCAATATCAAACAATGCAAATTCAAATCCGGCTAAAGCAGGAACAAACATACAATCTCCTAATACATTTTTAGCAAATACTGTACTTCCTGCACCTATAAAAGTTATTTTCGACATTCTTCCTCATCCCTTCTTCAATATGAATATTCCATTCAATACAACTAGCTAGCTCTTTGAACCTGTTAATGCAATACCTTCAATGATTTGCCTTTGAGCAAAGATGTATACAAGGATTACTGGTATGACGGAAATGGTTGTTCCTGCCATCATCAGTGACCAATCTGTGAAGTAAAGACCCTTAAATGTATTTAGTAGCAAAGGTACAGTAAATTTCTCAGGTGATGTTAAATAAATGAGAGGCTCTAAGAAACCATTCCAAATTCCCATGAACGCAAAGATACCAAATGCCGCTAAAGCCGGTCGAATTAACGGCAGAATTACACTCCAGTAAATTCTAAGGGGGTTCGCCCCATCAATGACTGCTGCTTCTTCTAATTCATTTGGAATCCCTTTAATAAATTGCCTTAATAAAAACACACCGAATGCATTAAACAAGCCTGACGGTACAATTAGTGACAAGTGAGTATCGATCCATCCCAGGTTATCCATGATGATGTAAAGAGGGACCATTGTTACTTGCTTCGGAATCATCATGGTTGCTAAAAACAAGATGAATAAAAGGTTTGAGCCGCGGAATCGAATTTTCGCAAAAGCATAGGCGGCCATTGAACACGTTAATAAGTTTAATACAACCACAATGAGAGTAATATAAAAACTATTAAAGTACGCGACATCAAAAGGCATTGCTGTAAGAGAGTTAGGATAGTTTTGAAATGTTACTGGATCCGGCAACCATTTTGGAGGTATAAGAAAAATCTGTGACATATCCTTCAAGGAACTACTAACTGTCCATAAAAATGGAGCAACCATCAAAAATGAGCCAATAATTAATACAACATGGAGTAAAACTTTTGTTGGCTTTATTCGTTTCCCAATACTTAATGATACATTCTGATTAGGTACCGTTTTCGTTTGAACATCATTGATCTTCATAATGAACCCACCTCTTTGACATCTTGAACTGGAATAGTGTAAACATTAAGATAATGACGAATAAAATCATTGCAGCAGCGGAGCTTACTCCCATATCAAAATCAACAAACGCCGCTTCGTAAATGTGATACACAAATGTATAGCTTGATTTTGCCGGTCCTCCACTCGTCATGACATATGCTTGGTCAAAAACCTGAAAGGATGAAATGATGGCCATGATTGTAATAAAGAAAGTGGTTGGAGATAATAAAGGCAATGTAATATGACGGAACTTCTGCCAGTTTGACGCACCGTCAATATCAGCTGCTTCATAATATGAGCGTGAAATTCCCTGCAGACCTGCTAAAAAGATAACCATATTGTACCCTAAGCCCCACCAAATACTTAGCATCGCAATAGATGGCATAACCCATTTTGTATCTGTTAACCACATCGGACCATCAATACCAACATTCGCAAGAACTTGGTTTAAGATTCCGAAGTCACCGTTTAAGATCCACATCCAAATGACACCGATTGATACAGAACTAGTGACCACAGGCATAAAGAAAAATAAACGATAAAAGTTTTTCCCTTTAATCTTATTAAGTGCTATAGCTACCACAAGGGAAATAGCGATTTGAACAGGTATAACCAACACTGTGTAATAAGCTGTATTCATAAGTGCTTTCCAGAAATCAGGATTTGTAAATTGATCCTTATAGTTTGCTAGACCAATAAACTCTTTTGCTCCGAATCCATCCCATTTCATGAAGCTTAAGGATAATGTAAAAAGAACTGGTATTAATGAGAATGCAAGTAAACCAATTAATTGAGGAGTTAGGAAAATAAATCCCCACAGATTTTGCTGACGACTATTCAATGTTTTCACCTTCTTCTGCTAAAATGGAAGGGGAAGATAGGAAATGCACATAACACCTATCTCCGCCCTTTTCTGAATTAGTTACTCACCTTTGTGCTCAGCGATCATAGCTTTTGCTTTTTCTGCGTATTTTCCAATTGCTGTCTCAGCATCATCTTTTCCAAGATACAATAAGTCCATGATGTCATTAGCCTCTTTATCCAATCCTGGGATAGTTGATTGGATTGCGTTTGCAAAACCTTGTTCACGCGCTTGAATAATATAATCAACATGTTCAGGAACCTTGGAATCTGTTACAATTTCATCAATGCCTCCAATTGACGGAATGGCATTTCCAATTCCAGCTAAACGAGCTTCTTGTCCTAATGTAGACGTGTAGTAGGATGCAAATTTTTGAGCCGCATCTTTATTCTTTGAATCATTGTTTACAGCCATATATGCTGTAGGGATAGCAACTGGCTCTGTTTTATTTTCAGTATTTGAAGGCCAAGAAATGTAATCCCACTCTAATGATTTATTTTCATGAAATAATGGTGTAAACCATCTTCCGGCACTTACCATACCTACTTGACCTGACATAAACATTGCCTCAGCTCCCTGACCCTTAGGCAAAGAACCGGAATAAGTAAAGTTCTCATCCTTCACCATCTTCTCAAGGAATTTCATTGCCTCAATTCCTTTATCATTTTGGTCTAAAATGAAATCCCCAGTCTCTTTATTATAAACATCTCCTCCATTTGCCCAAATCCAGCTGAAAAGAGTATTCCATGAGTTGTCTACAATAAAACCATATTTACCGCCATCACGTAATTGATCTGTTACTTCTTCCATCGCAGCAAAGTTCCATTCACCAGCATCAAAATATTCCTGTGGAGATTTAATCCCCAATTCAGCGAATAATTTTTTATTGTAGTAAAGTAACATAGGGTTACAATCCACTGTTATACCATAGATCTCATCATCTTTTTTTGCAGCACCCCATAGTCCTTCTGCAAACTCATCAGGTTTCGCATAGCTTTCAGAGCTATTCATGAATTCACTTAAAGGAGCGAGCTTTCCTGTTTCCACCAGTTTAGAAATATCTCCATCACCTACATAGAATACGTCAGGTGCCTGGCTGCCTTGAAGTTGTGTTTGAAGCTTTTGGATATAACCATCACTAGGAATCGGAACAAGTTTCACCTGTATATCCGGATTCTCTTTATTAAATCCATCCACTGCTCGTTGGTATACTTTTATTTCAGCCGGATTCCCCCATGCAGAAAATGTTAAATTAATCTTTTCACCGGATCCCGAACTTCCTGAATCACCAGAATTTGATGAACCTGAACTTGAATTACTACATGCTTGTAAGGCAGGAATCATGATAAGTAAAACGGCAAACAATAAAAATGCTAGCTTCTTTTTCATTACATTTACCCCCATTTTCTTAGTGAATGAAATCCTTTTGTTATGCTGATTGAAAGCCTTGTTAATCAATTGGTAAACATGTCTATGTAGAACATCACCTCCTTAAAATCAACAAGTAAATTTTACCTCTCCAACGTGTACCATCCTTACATCCACGCAAAGACAATTAAGCAAACGCTTTCATATAACCATAAGCAAATTATAATGAATATTCTTGCAGTATATCTGGAATTAGAGTTCAGATTTACCAAATGCATGATTCATTTTATTAGAAATTTAACATTTTTTGAACAAACGTTTTCTTTTTTAGCAACACGAGAATATATGAAACTAGCAATCTAAGCAATATCTATTCATCTGCATTTTTTATAAAGAAGATCTCTTTATTCTTTGCTTCCATCCACAACTTTCACGAATGATCAGTTTAGTTGGAACAATCGCTTTTATAGGAATATCCCTGCCTTCAAAGCGATCTAATAGCAGTTGAACTCCAAGCTTCCCCATTTGTTCTGTATAAATTTTTACTGTTGTTAATGGCGGACTTGCAAACTTCGCAAATTCAACATCATTCACACTAACGATTGCGATATCTTCAGGTATGCGGAGATTTTCTTCACATATAGCTCGTATAGCTCCCATTGCCATAGAGTCACTTGCAACAAAGAATGCTTCTGGAAGATCATGCATTTGTAATGCAGTTTTCATTAACTCATATCCTTGCTTCATTGAATACTCACCTAAAAACACATATTCCTTTCGAAATAACCCTTGTTCTTTAAGTAAATTTTCAAAGGTTTCTTGACGTACGCCTTTAATTACCAGTTTTTCCCCTGTCATGGATTCTCGTTCTTCTCCACCAAGAAACCCAATTTTTTTATATCCCAAATTCACTAAATGTTTCACTGCCTCACAGGTTGCCTTTTTGAAGTCTACTACAATAGAATCAAAGTCATTTTCGTTTAACGAATAATTCACAAAAACAATATGCTCTACGTGATTTTTAATTTTTTTCAACTGCAAAAGATCCATACCTGAAAGAACAATCAATCCATCTAATTCATTATTTAGGGATGCTTGCTGAATGTCTTTTACTCTCATCAATCTTGTTAGAAAGAGACCTCGTAACATGCATTCATTTTCAATAGCTCTTCTAATGGAAGCAAAATAAGGATCGTCAATACCGTCAACAATTTCTTCATCTGTACAAGACATGAAGATGCCAATTTTCTGATGAGCAGCTCTCTTCACTCTTTGTTTTTCAGTTTTTCTCGTTTTTAATGCAGTGTAACCAAGTTCCTTTGAAATTTTTAAAATTCGATCCCTAGTCGTATCAAGTACGGTAAGGGTAGGGTCATTGTTCAATACCCTCGATACTGTTGAACTAGATACATTCGCAAGTGTTGCAATGTCTTTGATCGTCGCCATAAACAATTACCTCACTACACTTAATTTAGTAAATAAACTTTGTCTGTCATTTTTTTATTTCACTAAATATTTACTTGATAATTCGAGGTTACCAAATTTTAAAAGCGCTTACAACACTTTTTTTAGAAAATTATCTATTTTATTTTCGTCATCATTCGTCAAAAACACTTTTGTTTCATTATATTCCAACTAAATACTCATCTAATCCATTTATTTAGTAAACCGAAAGTAATGTTTACAGTAATTATAGAAACCATTTTCGATAAACCTCTCATAATTTATCTTTTTCCATCGTATGACCAAGTGTTATTTGATGAAAACTAATGGTTAAGGAGGGATAAAAACATGAATCAACCCATTTTACTTTTCATAAAATTCATCATCTGTTTAATTGCTTTTGGTATAGGACTGGACCTATTTTTCAGCGCAAATTTTGTCGATATTTTATCGTTTAGCCTATTTGTTACTTTTGCCTCATATGTTGTAGGTGAATTGGTCATTTTACCACAACTAGGAAGAAGGGCTGCTGCGGTTGCGGATTTTTTGCTTAGTTACTTAAGTGTATGGATTTTTGGAAGTGTTTTATTTGAAAACTATCTTCAAATTGCATGGGGAAGTATAATTTCTGCTATTATCATCACCGGAGCAGAAATAGTTATTCATCTTATGGTACAAAATCGAGATGAACATACAACCTATATAAGCAAAAGGAATTCTATTTTGAATACAAATTTAGCTTATGGAACAGAAATCTCTGAAGAGGAATATATAAAAGATGTTAATAAAATAAAAAAGTAGCACAATATACGCATAGGGACAGTTTTTCTAAACTGTCCTTATCTTCTGTCTTCTCTTGTAAGTCTTAAGCCTTAGATAAAATAAAGCTCGAGTTCATTGTCGCGACCCTTCTTATTCTATAAGATAAAAGTAAGTTAATTGAACGCTATATGCGATGAAGAAAGAAGGGTTTATGATGAAAAAACTGTTTTTACTTTTATTTTTTGTTGGTGGCTTGTTATTAATTATTAAGACAAATACTACATGGTTTGTATTTGGCGAAAATAAATCTTCTGCTGAAGTCACCGGCAACACGGAGAAAATTGAACTACATGTTTCAGGTGCAAGTACAACAATTATTCCGAAAAATACAGATGAAGTTCATGCTGAAATAAAAGGAAATGGAAAAGTAAATGTCGAAAAAAAAGGGGATACAATTCTTGTTGAATCTGAAACAAAACGTTGGTTTAACGCATTTTCATTCTTTAATAAAAGAGAAATCACCATATATATCCCAGATGATTTTAATCAGGAACTTTCAATTGATAGTGGATCAGGAAGCATCGTATTTGACGGCGAATCAATGACCCTTGATGATTTATTAGTTGATATGAGCTCTGGAAATGTAAAACTAAGTCAATTATCTACTAAAAACTTTATACTTGATGGTTCATCAGGTAATGTTTCTATTTCTTCTTTGACAACTGAAGAAAGTAAGTTTGATATGAGCTCAGGAAACCTGACAATTACAGATCATACTGGAAAGGTTATGGCTGATTTATCTTCAGGTAAGATAGACTTACAAATGGATAAGGTAACCGATTCTATTGAGATCAAATTAAATTCTGGATTTGGCACGGTAGACTTGCCATCAGATGCAGATTTTACTCTCCATGGAGAAGCAGGCAGCGGTATTATTACATCTAATCTTACTTTAAAAGATCTTCTAAAAGATAAAAATAATATTTATGGTATTTCAGGCTCAGGAAAGCATGATGTAAAGATAGATGTTTCAAGCGGAAAAGTTGCAATTAAATAAATGACTAAAAGCTCACCGATTAATCTTTCGGTGAGCTTTTTCATACTTAAAACTGGTTATGCCTCAGCTTCCTATATTCCTTTCTTTTCTGTCTCTCAAAATGACACTCATTACAAACATCAAATTTAAATTTATTAGCTAGTGTTTTTCCACATACCTTGCAAACTTTCCGTGTTATTTGCACGCCAGATTTTAACTGTTCATGGATTTTGTCACTAATTTCCTCCCGCATTCTTTCCCAATAATGGGCTTCGGTATTTCTGCCTAATTTATATAAAAATAATAAATGGAGACCAACCGATTTATATGATAATTCAAGTTCTTCAAGACCTGCTTCCTTAATTAACGGATCAGGAAGTTCTTCCCCCTCAACAATAGCCTCAAGCTTTTGTTTCCACTGAATTCGTAAAGTTGGTTCATTCGTTGAAAAAGGCAGATGCAAAAAACCGTATAAATCAGCCATCGAGAGTTTTGCTTCAATCATTGTATCTTCAATCATTTCATACAAAAGCTTTTCCTCTGCCAATGAAGCTTTTTTTGTACCTTTAGGGCTTTTAAACTGTTCCCATAAGTAAAAAAACAACCCTAGTTTACGTGAATATTTTTGAAATCGCTCAAGCACTCCTGTTGTCGGAGCAATGGCAAACCCTTGAAGTGGTTCATCTTCTTGGTCAAGTAGCCTTGCCATTGATTTGGGATTGTGTACAAATGCTACCTTCCCAATATCATAAAGTCCTCTTCGACCAGCCCTGCCTGCGATTTGTTTGACTTCTTGTGATGTTAACCATCTTCTTCTTGTTCCATCAAATTTGTCATTTTCTAAGAAGACAATTCTTCTTATCGGTAAATTCAACCCCATTCCGATCGCATCTGTTGCTACTATAACCGTTGCTTCACCACTAATAAATCGTTCCATCTGTTTCTTTCTTGTTTCAGGCGGCATACTCCCATAAATCATGCTCACTTTACGACCAGTTCTTTGCAGCTCTGCAGCGGTTTCAAGAACTCTTTTTCTGGAGAAGCAAACAAGCGCATCACCTTTTCGGGTTTGATTTAATCGGAACAGCTGCGGTTCTACCTCTAAAGGGACCTCTCTAGTATATTCATGGATCGTAATATTTGAATCCCCCAATAACTGTAGTATCATCTGTCTTGCATTAAAGCTGCAAATAATATGAACTTCTTTTGCATTTGCTTTCGTTATGGCTTTATACCAGGAAAATCCTCTATCTTTATCTGCAATCATTTGAGATTCATCAATGACAACAATCTCATGAAAGTCTTTCTCATAAAACATTTCAACAGTACAAGCAATATGATGAGCACCTGCTACAAGCTTTTCTTCTTCACCGGTTTTCAATGAGCAAGGGACACCTTCCTGATTTAACTTTTCATAAATCTCCAGGGCAAGCAATCGAAGTGGAGCCAAGTAAATACCACTGACAGCTTCTTTCATACGTTGAATTGCATGAAATGTTTTTCCTGTATTCGTTTCCCCAATATGCAATACATATTCTATATTCCGTCCTCCCGGAGGATTATATTCTCGTCCGAAAACATCCTCTACCATTCGGGCTTCTTCTTCTTTACGATGCTTGATTTCCTCAAGCTCTGCAACTATTTTCCGTTCTCTTTCTGACATATCTGTTTCATAAATCTTTTTATGTGTTTCAAGATCGAATGGTGTATCTATTAGTTTTATTAAATCTGTGACAAATTCCTCAAGAAGGTCAGAAAAAAACTCATTAGCTAAGTCCAAAAATAAATCATATGCAATTTCTTTTATAAAGTTATCTGGCAATTTTTCATGAAATGTTTCAAGATATTCATCAAAAAGATGGGAAGAAAGTCGATCCTTAATCCAATTAGGACCAAAATCAAATAAATATCCTGATATTAATCTTTCATACATCTCAGTCATATCTTCTTCATATTGATATCTGTTATATGCAACATGGGCTTCATCATATAAATAATCAGAAAAAGTTATTTCTCCCGTAGGAAGGACAACACCCTGTTGTTCGACTTCAATAGCAAGATGTGATCCGATTAAGTATCGTATATATAAATAGAGATCTTCATAATGGTCACCAAGTAATTCTTCCATGTAGAACTCGAATTTCTGCATGAGCTTTCGTGTCTTCTCACGATGTTGTTGCATCTTAACTCGAGCCTCGTATAGTTCCTTTGATTTGTTATATTTTTCACTCCATACATCTTCTTTACCCAAAAACATTTCGTCAAGCCAGTCCAACACATGGAAAGGAGTTATATTTCGTATTTCACTACGAAACATTTGATTGACCAGCTTTTTACTAACACCTTCAAGATCATAGTCATTATCCAACAGGTATTGTCTTTTTACTGTGTTTGAGGCATGGCTTGTGGCAGCATTTAACCATGAATTTAGCCATATCTGATCAATATATTCTCCTCTTTCTCTTACATATTGTTCATAAGTTGGTACATTCTCTTTCCCTTCAAAATATCGATCTATATCCTCTAAAACCTTTGACTTAGTCCGGTCAATGGCTAACATATAATATTCTTCTAGTAAGTCACTCATGTACGCACTCCTTTTCACAATGGGTATACTTTAGTGTTTATTATTTATATGTAAACATGTATCTTTCATTGTAGTTCATGTGAAGTAGGATGTGTTAATGTTATGAATCGAAAAATAGAGCTGATATCAGCTCTATTGAAGTAATTCGTGTATTATTGGGCATGACCGACGAAATCCATCTATTTAACCTTCACTTGACTTGTTGTTACTCATTTCAGCTTCGTCTTTCTTCACAAAATATTCTTCCTTTGCAAACTGAAATCCATACAATAGCACTGCTTTAAACATAAAGATAAGTAATAATTTCACCCTGGATAACCGAACTAATGAACCCACTCCCAATTTTTGAAAAAAGTTAAGTAATGGATAGGAAAAGAAAGCATCAATTAGGAGGTTAAGCAACATATATAGATAGAATTTTCCATATGTAAATCTTAGTATCCACATAGAGCCAACAATAAATGGTCCCCACAAAACCGGTGTTTCCCCCCTCAATCTAGGGTGAAGCTTTTCATAAATCCACCACCACCTTCTTTTTTCAGCAAGATAACTTTCTAATCTCACGACGAGTGAGATAAAAATACTTGCCGGTAAAAAGCGTTTAAATGTTCTTCTATCCATTAATGGAATAGTAAACCACGGCAAAATCATCATGATTAATAGTAATACCTTCGAATATTTCAGCAATTTACTATAACCTCCTTAATCAGAGAGTTTTTATTAAAGAATTAGATACCTTGTTAGTATGTCAAAACCATGTTTTTTTTTACATTAACAGGAAAATAAAAACTCGTTTCCGTCACGGAAACGAGTTTTTATTAGCTATTTCTTTAGCTCTTCAACTAAACTGATAAGGATATCTGCTTGCTCATCAGAAAAAGTTTTATTTTTTTGAGCTTTTACTTGATTAACATATGCTCCAAGTTGACCATCTCTTGCTTTCGTTTGACCTTTTTCCTGTGACTTTTTAGCAGCTTCAAGTTTCTTTACAAATGATGTTGCTGCTTTTTCCTGACCTTTTTCAGCTAAAAACTTCTTTGTTAAGCTTGCCAGATGATCATAATCTACAAATATCTGTACTATCATTGATTTTTCTCTTTTATTTCCAGCTTTATCAATTGCTTCTGCTGTGAATTCTGTTGGCCCAACACCTAATTCGTATGCATGTTTAGTTAAGTTCTCACATGTTGTTGAGTCTAAGCCTGATAAGGAATCATTAGCTTGACATGAAAGTGAAATGATCTCATCAATCCCAACTTCTGTTTCATTTTCTAGATTAAAAAGTATGTCTGGACCTGATTTGTCAATATTCACTTCTAATTCGTGCTTTTCTTCCACATTTCCAGCACTATCTTCACTCCAGAAATGTATCATATACTTTCCTTCGTTTTTCAGTTCAATCGATGTTCCGGACTTTATCTCACCGTTATTAATTGAAAAGTAAGTCCCTTCAATTTCTGATTCATTGTCAATAGAAGTGAAGCCTATTTTCACCGTTTCTCTATACCATCCATTTTGAGCCTCACCATCAATGTTAAATGATGTCTCAGGTGCTGTTTCATCAGGCTTTTGTGCTGAAACAAGATATATATTTGGAGCAGGAGGTTCATCCATTCCTTCTCCAATAAAGAAACTAGGATGCGGCGGCTGGTTATAACCAACATTTTGCCACGCAATAGCTGTACGGTATTGCGGGTCGTGCATCAGTGTATACATTTTATGTTCTGTTTTATCAGTAGTCATAAAGACACGCAGCGCACTACTATCCTCTGTTCTCCATACAGCTTCCTCTCTCCAGTCTCCAAGTATATCTGCTTGTAATGAAGGAGTGCCTTTTGTTGAATTATTCGAGTAAGTTCCATCAGCAACTAATAGGTCTTTTAGTATTTTACTCTTATAATCCCATTTTTCAATTGTTCCTGTTCCAACACCCTTGTTGGCATCCCAATTATGATCTAATAATTCTCTTAATAAATCTCCATCCCACCATATACCGAAATTTGAAGAAGGAATAGCATCAGATATTTTTTCTCCTGTTGCAGAGTGTAATCCCCCAACTTTACTATTCCATTCACCTGAAATCGCCCAGGCTTCTGCACCATCGTGGGTCGGATCGATATCAGCAGTCATACCCCTACCTGTATCTTCACCTGTTTTGACTCCCCAGATAACTTCTCCCGTTTCTGCATCTCTAAGATCATATCCAAATTCCGCATCTTTATGTTCTTGAACGGAAAAGATTTCCAGTCCTTCCCGATCAGGATTTAGATCTCCAACATGTAATGCATCACCATGTCCTAGACCGGTATTATAAAGTCCTGATCCATCATCATCAATTGTTATCTG
Source organism: Metabacillus niabensis (assembly GCF_020524345.1). Lineage (GTDB taxonomy): Bacteria > Bacillota > Bacilli > Bacillales > Bacillaceae > Metabacillus > Metabacillus niabensis_B. The sequence goes on along the minus strand of NZ_JAIVLH010000005.1, from coordinate 172,669 downwards.
ACCATAAACAATTTCATCTTTTCCATCATGATCCACATCCGCTACACTAAGGCTATGATATCCTTGGCCAGCCCAGTCGCTATATCCTTCATTGTTAGTATCAAAGGTCCATTGCTTTGTTAATTTACCTTCTTTAAAACTATAAGCAGAAACAACTGTTCTTGTATAATATCCGCGTGCCATAATGAAACTAGGTGTTTCTCCATCAAGGTACGCAACACCAGCCAAAAAGCGGTCCACACGGTTGCCGTATCCATCTCCCCATGAAGAAACATCACCTCTAGGAGGCGTATAATCTGTTGTCACAAGTTCCTTGCCTGTTTCTCCTTCGAAGATCGTTAAATACTCAGAACCTTGTAACACATATCCTGACGAGTTTCTGTGATCTGCATCTTCTTTTCCTATGATTGTTCCTTTACCATCCTTTGAGCCATCTGCTGTTTTCATTGCGATTTCCGATTTACCATCTCCATCAAAATCATAAACGATAAATTGGGTATAGTGAGCACCAGCACGAATATTTTTACCTAAATCGATTCTCCACAATTTTGTTCCGTCTAACTTGTATGCATCAATATAGACATTTCCTGTATAACCAGCTTGTGAGTTATCCTTAGAATTTGACGGGTCCCATTTAAGAATAATTTCATACTCTCCATCTCCATCTAAATCTCCAACACTTGCATCATTTGCAGAATATGTGTAGAGATCTCCTAGTGGTGTAACCCCTTCTTTCGGCTTTTGGAGCGGGATATCAAAAAAGTTTTCGGCAATAACTGATGTCTGATCTTTTTGTTTCTTTTCTTTGCCATCAATAACAGCTCTTACCTCATACACATCGTCTACTTTTCCTTTAGAATCCACATAGTTGGTGCTTGATGTAATTGGACTTGAATTGATTTTTTCACTATTACGGTAAAGATTAAATGAAACATTTTTGGAATCTGTTCCTAAAAATCTCCACCCTATATAAACACCTTCTTCTGTCTTCATCGCCACCAGGCCGCGATCAAGTGTTTCCATTTGCTTTTTTAATACTGTTTCAGCTGGAGTTTCAAGGCTTGTTGAAAGCTCAGAAATTCCTCCTGCACTTACAGCAGCAACTTTATAATAGTATTTAATCGTTGTTAATACCGTTTCATCTTTGTAATTTAACTTATTAGTTTTACCTATATACTGGTATTCTCCATCTTTCTTTTTTGATCTGTACACATTGTAGGTTTTTGCTCCATCTGTTTTGTCCCAGCTAAATGAAACGTCGTTTTTGTTTACTTCTCCAAGTTTCAAATTTTCAGGTGCAGAAGGTACTGGAACAGACGAATCAATCATCGAAACCGTTAACGGCATAGAAGGGACTGTTTCAACATTTGCACGATCAACCGTAGTTGCTGTGTACTCGTACTCCCTTCCAACATCAACATTTGTATCTTTATAAGAATTTGTATTTGCAGTACCAATTAACTCACTATGACTTGTACCTGCTACTTTACGATAAATATTATATTTAACCGCATCCTCTACCGATTTCCAAGAAAGCTGTACAGAAGAGTTTTCCGGATCAGAATTCACCTTGTCAGCCTTTAATTCTGAGGGAGCAAGTAAAATAGGTGTGAGCTCAAGACCATTTGCAATACCTGTTGATCCTTTAAAATTCACATTCATTTGTCCATCCTTAACAGACACATCTGAAAAGACTTTAGATGTATAGTTACGATTAGAAGCATTTACAGGTCCTAAATCCTTCCCTTCAATAGATACATCCGTTCTCGAACTCCCAAGAAAATCAGCAACATGAACTTTTACAGCATATAATCCATTTGGTACATCTACTTGGAATTCCCACCCTACATTAAAATAACCGAGCCAATCACGTGTTACATCTCTTAAAGGTGTATCACCGTCACCACGGTCACGAGTAATCATTCCTGTATTATCTTTTATTCCATATCCTCTTTCTTTTGTATACACAGTATTTAAATCAACATTAGTATACCCCTCTGCAACAGGACTACCTACCGGTCCAAAATCAAACTTAAGATTCGCTTCTTTTGTATTGATGACAACAATTTCCGATTGTTCAGATTCTCCTTTTCCATTAACAGCAGTTACAACTACGTCATAGGATTTTCCTTCTTCCATACCCATTAAACTTATTCTGGAAATAGTAGAAGTTCCTACTAATGTATAGTCTTCAGTAGGTGAAGTTGAAAGCTTACGATAAATTTTGTAAATATCGGCATTCTCCACTTCATCCCATGTTAATACAGCTCCAGCATTACTAATACTGCTTGCTGTGATACCTGTTGGCTTGTCAGGTACATTTGCAGGTGGCTCAACGTCTGTTACATAAGAAGCCAAAGAGCTGTCTAACTCTTTAATTCCGCTAGATAATAAACGAGCTATCTGAATAGCTCCATACTCTTGAAAATGGGTGTCATCCTGAGAGCCATTTGGAAAGGCAGTATATATTCCCGGTTCTGTATGAAGGAAAACTGCTTTAGTTCCAACTGGACCAATAGTGTCATAATATTCACGACTTAATGTGCTTAAATCAACTAATTCAACATCTAGTTCTTCTGCTACTTCTTTCATTCCTTGAACATAATCAGGGAAGCTAACATTGAATATGCCTGTCTCAGCATTAAAATCCCGTCGTCCAACTGGTGTCACTAATATTGGTTCAGCACCACGTTGTCTCGCACCATTGATATAAGTTTTTAAATAGTTTTTATAATCTGGAACAGAAGCATATCGCTCTGGCCTGCTAATTGTTGCATCATTATGACCAAATTGAATAAGGAAAAAATCGTCTGGACGTATTTCAGTCAAAATATTATCTAATCGTCCTTCAAAAATAAAAGACTTAGAGCTTCTTCCACCAATCGCATGGTTATCAAATAGTACTGATTCATTGAAAAAGCGAGGAATCATTTGTCCCCAGCCTGCTTCCGGTTTCCAATATTCATCATATGTCTGGACAGTAGAATCACCTGCAAGATAAACTGTTGGTGTCTCACCTGGAACTCGCTCTGCTAATTGTGTAATAATGAGTCCATTAATCTTTGGAGTTGTTCCAGTAAACTCAAACGTTAATTGTCCATCTACCAACGCTATCGAATATGTCCGTTCAATAAATTGTCCTGGTGATACAGTCGTATCTTGAATCTTTTGAATCGTCTCAGCAACGACACCGATATGTGTAGATCCATTGGCATCCCCTGCAATTACTGTTACGGAATAATCACCATTTGGTAAATCCACCTGGAAACTAGTCTCTTTTGCCACAATAAAATCAGATTTTAATGCATCATCTGTTCCTTGATCTGCAGCCTCAACATTGGAAGAATCCTTAAAACCAAATCCCGCTTCCTCACTATAATCAGAGTCGGGTGAAACTTGGTCATATCCTTCTTCTAAAGCACTGGAAGAGGTACCAAAATCATACTTTTTTGTAATTAAACCCTCCTCAGCTTTTACATCTGTCGAATAAAATGGAAGACTTCCTGCAAATAACAAAACACATAAGAAAACGGCAAATATTTTTTGACCTTTTCTTTTCATAAGTTTACTACCTCTCCTTCTCGATAATAGTCACCTTATGTTTCATCTTGATGAGAACCTTCCTCCTTTCTAACCTTTTGAAAACCCTTACAAATTTAAATGATAATATTTGTCAGAATTTTTAGATATACAAATATCAGACATAAACGTATAAAAAACCGATATTCGCTTCATATAAACGGCATTTCTATTATTAATAAAGTTAAAAACAAAAAACCCCACTACTGGAGTGGGAAATTCGATTCTTTTACATATTCATTAAAGCTAATTGATCCTTCGATTCTATGCCTTCAACCATTTTTATCCAAGAATCAGGCTTATTTGGTAATACCGCATAATAACGGATTAAGAATTTAGCTACTAAATCAGCTTGGATTGTCGACTTATTGTTATCCATTGGGAGAAAACAAAGATCTAGACCAGTAACAGCCTCACCATCATTATTCCATGATGGATGGACATAATTGATATCGATTTTTTTATAACCTAAATGTGCCAATACTTCTCTGCGAACATATGGATCCATTGGTTTTACACCACCAAATTCATGGTGTTCAACTCGGTATGGATCATAAATTTCAGCAAACATTCCTGATAAACTCTTTCCATTCGCAGCAGCAAGCTCATGTAAGTCTTTTGCCCTGTGATTAGCTAGAAATGGTCCTATTCCTAAACCCGGGTTTCCGATAATCGTGAAATCCGTCATTGCCACATTAAAATCTTCATAGTAACGATATTCTGTAGCACCAACAACTTTACCTTCGTGGACAGCAACAAAAACGCGTATACCCGGATCTTCTAACGGCTCTTTCCAAAGATCAAATTCCAACACTTCCTCAGGAGGAAAAATCTCCTGCATAAGCTGGTGCATTTGTGTAAATAAAGGATCTTCAATATTCGTAATACGATGATAATCCATCTTCATTCTCCTTTTTTATGATGTTCATTTCGAAAAGGGTTTTTCCATTCCATCAACGTTCCATAATGACACGATTCTTCATCTTCCAAATAATGAGGAACAACTCCAATTGGTGTTCGACTGCAACGAAGTAAAAACGTTAGAACAGGGTCTTTTAATGTCCCATTTACGACCGCTTCTACATATTGCTCTGCTGACATATTTTCTGCTTTTTTATGATAACCCGGCATGCGCCCTCCACCTAAAAGCCGATCTAATCCTAAGTGGATCACAACATCATACATGGAAAGCATTAACCATTTTCCAAGACCAAATTTCCGATATGATGGCTTAACACAGATATCCACAACATAGAGTGTATTTCCGTTAGGATTATGATTTCTTATATAGCCGCCATCTGTTATCTCTTCCCAAGTGTGAGTAGGATGCTCAGGGTCAAAATGTACGATTAATCCGGTCATAGAACCTGCCATCTCTCCGTCAACTTCAAAACATAGAGCTCCTTCCGGAAATAGATTGACATGATTTTCCAGCTGATCTTTATTCCACCATAAATCAGAAGGGAATGGGGGTGGAAAACTTTCTTGTTGAATTTGTATTAGTTTTTGAAAATCTTCCTTTTCATAATTGCGAATGACTGCTTTTATCGGTTTGTCTTGATCGAACACATAAAATTCTTTCCGATACATAGAAACCTCCTATTAATACGTTAATTTTTCAGGCTCCCAATCAGGATATAGATCTGTTCGTCTGTCTCTCCATGTTGTCACCGAACCACTTTGACGCACTTTATATAAAAGCTCAAGATTCAAGTCCGCAGTTACAATCATATCTTGATTAATTTCTCCTTGTACCATGATTCCCTTTGGTGGGAACGGTACGTCATTTGGTGTAATAACTGCTGCCTGCCCAAAGTTCCCTCTCATAAAATCAACTGTTTGAAGGGAACCAACTGTACCAGTTGTGACAACATACACTTGATTCTCGATCGCTCTTGCATGACTTGTATAACGAACTCGGTGAAAGCCGTGACGATCATCTGTACATGACGGACAAAAGATCACATCAGCACCCTTGGCCTTAGCCATTCTCACAATCTCAGGAAATTCAATATCATAGCAAGTTAGCATCGCAACCGTACCTTTATCCGTTACAAATACCTGCAAGCTGTCTCCTGCACTCATATTCCATTCTTCTACTTCAGTTGGAGTAATATGAAGCTTCGCTTGTTCTGCAATTCTTCCGTCAGGATAAAACATATGAGCAACATTATATAGTTTGTCTTCTTTTTCTATAACATGTGTTCCTGCAATAATATGCATTCCTGTTCTCATTGCATGCTCAACAAATAATTCACGGTATCTGTCTGTAAAATCAGGAAGACGATCTATAGGTAATGCTTTTCCGTTCTCATCCCCAATTGATAATAGTTGGGTTGTAAAAAATTCTGGAAATAATATAAAATCAGAACCAAATTCTTCGGCTGTTTTTAAATAATGTTCAACTTGACTAGCAAACTCTTCAAACGATTTAATTGTATGAAGGTGATATTGAATGGCAGAAACTCTGATGTTCATGTACATTCCTCTTTCTATCATATTTATAAAAGGTTGTTTTCGTATAATTTGTTATTATTTATGCAATTATTAAATACGAGTAAATTTAATGGTACTACACACATTATTCGATATCTTGAAACGAACCACAAGTACACACTTTCTTTTCACTAAGTATCAAAAAGTATACTATCGGATTTTACAAGGTTGGAAGAAAATATTCAAGAACAAAAGCGCAAGCTCCTTGATCAGCCTCGGGCAATAAGACGCAAATGAACAGAAGACGTCCTTTGTCTTCAATTCATTTGCGGCTTATGAACTCGATGGGCGGCTAGGCGCTCAAGCTGGATGTCGGGCACATATAAACAGTTCAAAGAATTTTATAGTTTCCTAAGCAATAAAAAAACCACAAAAAATATAATGTGGTTTTTGAGTTTTTTCATATTAGATATTCCTATTATCAAAACATTCTTTTTAGTGATAAAGCTCTTTAACTTTCTTTAAATCATTTAATAACTGATAGATTTCACCTTGACTTAAGTGTACTGGTAACTGATCATATAATGTGATAAACTGTCCGCTTTCTTCGTGTTTGTGTTTCTCTAAATAATCATAAAGAAGATTCAGTTGACTTTTTCTTAACGTGGATTCAGTAAAAAAATGTTTTACTTTTTGTATTGAAAACTCATTCATTGCATCATCAAAATCACCCGAAATAATGACACCCTCTACCTTCATAATTTCACCTCATTTTTAGTAGTAGGATATCCTTATTTAAACTATATTACTAATGATTATAAAAAAGAGGCTATAAACATAACCTATCTTACTCATGACCAGCCATCTATTTTGTTTTTGCTAATTCCATTATTTCATCTGCAGATATTGAACCTTTGTAAATTCTTAGTTCATCCATAAGCCCTTTATATGGTGTATCCCACCAATTGACTCCTAAACTGAATACTCCATTTGTTGTTGTGAACACATGTGGAAAATCAGTACCTTTAAATGTTTCTTTTCCATTCACATATACCGTGATTGTCCCTTGATTCACCGTAAAGGCAAGATGTGTCCATGTATTGGGTTGAATTGACTGGCCTGTATTGGCATCATACCAATTTGTTCCAGCCCACACTATCGTATGTTGATTAACACCGGAATGCCCCCTTGGTACTAGGCTGATCCAATGATTCGAATCTCTTGCACCAAAAAATGCGGTACTATATTCAGTTAACTCATACGGGTTTAACCATAGTGCAACCGAATATGAATCACTGTCAATTAAACCATCTGGTAATCGAATTCCCGAATGTCCATTAAACTCCGCTGACTTTCCGAACTCTGTTACAATATAATCAATATTGCCACCACTATTGTCTACTATGTCACCTGTCACAATTCCTTCTTTACCTGGTTGTGTGCTGTCCGATAAATTCCCTTCAAATTTATAATGTGCGACAATACCATCTGGTTTCTTGGGAATAACTGTGATCGTAAATTGTTTTTGAGTAGATACATCATCTTTTTGGATCGTTGCCGTCAAGGTCAGGGTTACCGGGTCTTTTCCCGCTTCTGGTCTTGTGATGACTCCTTTATCTGTCATCACATCTTTATTCGATGATACCCAGGAAATAGTCGTTCCTCTTGTTCCTTCAATTGGAAGAGTTACATTACTTATAATATTGCTTGTATCTCCCAAATCCATGTCTGCCTTTACATCCTCTATGATCTCCTGATCTGTTCTATCTTTCATCTTACTTCCCCAAAGTGCAATACCCTCTTTTGAAAGTACACTAAATGTCATCACATATTCTTGTGATCCTTCATCCCATTGACGTAAAAATACTCCATTATACACTTTTTCACCTATTTTTAGTTCAGCATTGTAATGTCCTGTTTTCTTCCATGTTCCATTTAAACTGCCGCTGATTTTGTTATTTTTCTCAAGTGTTATAGACACCGGCTTTTTCACTTCAGCTGATATATCCTTTTCATGGTTAATCATTTGATAGGTTCCGATAACATTGTTCTTTTTTATCTTTTCAATTGTTTCCCCTGCAAAACGATACGGTGCAATAACAGGCCAACCATTCTGATTCATAAACATTTGATGAACGCGAATTTCATGATGTTCACCGCTATCCGGGAAACGTGTATGGAAGATGATAAATTGTTTGCCTGTTTTTGAATCATAGTAAGTTGAATTATGACCTGGTGAGATATAGCCAGCACCAATCCCTTCTCCCGGATCCCCGATCTTTCGTTCGAACAAATGATTTCCCATTAACTTAACAGCATACGGTTCAATTGATTTATCATCAAATAATGGTACAGTTGGATCTGCTTTTACATTGATCATTTCATTTCCTTCGGCATCATAATAAGGTCCATCCGGTTTTTTTGAACGAATGACTCTCACATTGTAACCACCAGTCGCGTCCAGTCCTCCAAAAGATAGGTACATATAATAATAGTTTGTATGAGGGTGATATTGAATGTATGCCCCTTCAATTCTACTATGATTTCCGCCTATCAGCTTCTTCCCATACCCTTGATCCGGTAACGGGAACCCTGTTTTTGGATTCATTTCTAAAATAAAGATTCCACCTGAGTATGATCCGTACAACATCCAAAGCTTTCCTTTTTCATCAAAAAATGTATCAGGGTCTACAACATTAGGATGCTTAGTGGCATCATAGATTGTTCCGTCTTCACTTGGTTCTCCCCACATCCCTGATTTTAAGAAAATTCCTTTGTCCTTATAAGGTCCTTCAATAGTATCTGCTACCGCAATCCCTAAAGCAGATCTTGGTGAATCTCCTTTACATGCATTGTAATACATATAAAACTTTCCATCCTCAAGTTGAATAACATCTGCGGCCCATAGTGTATCTGTTTGCGCCCAATCAAATGTATCCCTTAACTCCTCTACTACATTGTCAAACAATGGATTTGTCACATTTGCACCAGAAGCTACAAGTTCCCACTTCATCAAGTCTTTGGATTTTGCTGCTGCTAAATGAGACCCGAACACATAGTATTCATTGTGTACCTTTATAATCGAAGGATCATGGACAGATACATCTGTAAATTTAGGTTTATCTGCTGTATTCACCTTTTGATTCATCGTTTTTTTCTCCTTGGATGTATCCGCCTCCATAGCGATCACAAAGGTTGGAATCATAATCACAAACACTAGTAAAACTAGCCATTTTTTCACCATACATCCCTCTCCTATTCCTTATCTTCAAAAAAAATAGAAGATCACTACGTTAAATCTCCTTTAACATTCATAAGTAGTGATCTTCTAAAGTTGTTACCATTTTGGTCCATTTGGATGCGGACATTGTTTGTACGATAGTTTTGTTCGAAATTCCACATAACACCCGCAATGTAAACATGTTGTTTCACTTGAAAGAGAAGGACAGCTTAAACAGATGTCCATTCTCTTTTGATACAGCAAATCATTCACTAAATTGATTTCAAGCTGAAGTTGCTCTTGAACAAGCATAGAAATTTGTGATTTTGACCTACGCTCGATCTGAAAACAGCCTTTACAGTTTCTTTTTGTTTCTTTTTCTATCATGATACCGTTACTAAAAGAACTGACATAGGAGGCATCTCGAAGGATAATTCATTCTCATTTACATTGAATCCTTCAAATACAACCGGTTCTACGGCTGTTGAATTTTCAAATGTATTTCTGCCATTCATCTTTTCAGATGTTAAAATTTTTCCGCTAACCTGTGTCACATTTTTATCTAGTAAACCTCTTAATTCAATTGTTACAGGCGCTGAATCCTGATTGTTTACATTACATAATGTAATATTCACTTCACCTTTCGTATTTTTTGAAGCTGAAAGATGAACAGAAGGGATTTCTTCTTCCTTCCCCTTAACTGTTGATGTTGCAGCTTCAACCATTAGACAGGCAGCATCTTGATGAACCTTATACATATCAAAAACATGATAGGTCGGAGTTAAAATCATATTTTCTCCTTCTGTTAAGACCATTGCTTGAAGAACATTTACTGTTTGGGCAATGTTAGCCATTTGGACACGATCACAATGATTGTTAAAAATATTAAGGGTAATACCCGCTACAAGCGCATCACGAATCGTATTTTGTTGATATAAAAACCCCGGATTTGTACCAGGCTCAACATCAAACCATGTGCCCCATTCATCTACAATCATACCCACTCGTTTTTCCGGATCATATTTATCCATGATCGTACCATGTTTTGTTACAAGCTCATCCATATGAAGAGCTTTTTTCATCGTAGTGAACCATTCATCTTCAGTAAAGTCTGTTGCAGACCCTTTCCCTAACCAAAAGTCACCTGGAATTGTATAGTAATGTAGGCTTAACCCATCCATAAAACGTCCTGCATTACGCATTAACACATCTGTCCAGTTATAGTCGTCTACATTTGCTCCCCCGGCAATTTTGTAAATTTTATTATCTCCATAGTTTCTTACATAGGTCTGGAATTGGCGATAAAGATCTGCATAATATTCCGGACGCATATTTCCACCACAGCCCCAGTTTTCATTGCCTACTCCGAAATAAGTTAATTTCCATGGTTCTTCTCGACCATTTTCACTTCTCCAGTTGGCCATTGGCGATTCTCCATCAAATGTCATATATTCAACCCATTCTGACATTTCCTGAACTGTTCCGCTTCCAACATTTCCGCATATATATGGCTCACATTCTAGTAGCTCACAAAGAAGCATAAATTCATGTGTACCGAAATGGTTATTTTCTACAACTCCCCCCCAGTGGGTATTTACCATTCTTTTTCTGTTTTCTCGTGGACCAACACCATCTTTCCAATGATACTCATCAGCAAAGCAGCCACCAGGCCAACGTAGCACTGGAATATTTAGGTTTTTTAACGCTTGAAGAACATCATTCCGAATTCCTTTTGTGTTAGGAATAGTAGAATCTTCTCCCACCCAAATTCCTTCATAAATACAACGCCCAAGATGTTCTGCGAAGTGCCCGTATATATTTTTATTGATTTTTCCCTTTTCGATATCTGCATTAATAATAATTGAATTGCCCACTTCATTCACTCCTACACTATTAGTCTATTTACTTTTTACTAACTTCACGATCCGGAACGGGGTCTCCGAATACAGGTAATCCATCTTCTCCCCAAGTAAAAACCTGTGCACGTGTATGACGATTTGGATCGTATAATGGATCACCAACAATCTCTTTATAATTTCTTGCATGATACACAATTACATCTTCATTTCCATCCTCTGAAACCGTAAAACTATTATGCCCAGGGCCATATTGACCTGTTTGTTCATTTGTTTGGAAAACAGGTTTAGTTAATTTAGTCCAAGAAGCGGGATTCAGTAAGTCTGCATCCGCAGAGGCATACAATACCCCCATACAATAATGATGATTTGTTGCACTAGCTGAAAAGGAAACAATAATTTTTCCATTTCGCTTTAATACAGCAGGACCTTCATTAACAAGGAATCCGATTTTTTCCCAATCATACTCAGGAGTTGTAATCATCACTTGTTCACCCGTAATTGTCCAAGGATTTTCCATTTTTGCGATATATAAATTAGAATTACCCTTAATGACCGGATCTTTCTGAGGCCAAATAAGATAACGCACTCCATTATGCTCAAAGGTTGTTGCATCAAGAGCAAATGTTTCCCATTTTGTTTTAATCTGCCCCATTTCTTCCCATGTTCCTTCTAAAGGATTTGCTGACTTATTTTCAAGCACATACATACGATGATCAAATAATCCCTCATTTGTTTCAGCTGTTTTAGCTGCGGCAAAATAAATGTACCAAGCTCCATCGATATAATGAATTTCAGGTGCCCATATATTCGCACTCATCGGACCACGATCATATTTCCTCCAAGCCACAACAGGCTCTGCTTCTCCTAAACCTTGAATAGAGGTTGCTCTGCGAACTTCAATTCTGTCATATTCTGGGACAGATGCAGTGAAGTAATAATAGCCATCAACATGTTTATATACCCAAGGGTCTGCACGCTGTTCTATAATCGGATTTTGGTATTTATTTGACATAACAAACATCTCCTATTCTGTAAAACTATTTATCCTTTAATTCCAGTCATTGTAATTCCTTCTATAAATTGCTTTTGAGCAAAGAAGAACATAAGAATTGTTGGGATTAGCGCTAATACGGACCCTGCCATAATGAGTGTCCATTCTGATGTGTAATAACCATTAAAGGAAGCCAATACCAATTGAAGTGTAAACTTTTCAGGCGTATTAATGTAAATTAATGGTCCAAGGAAATCATTATATCCAGCTAAAAACCATAAAATAGCTTGTGTGACAATTGCCGGCTTTGCCAACGGTAAAATGATTCTGATAAAAATTCCAAAATAACCTAAACCATCGATTTTCGCTGCCTCCATTAATTCATCAGGAATGGTCATAAAAAACTGTCTTAGAAAAAAGATTGCCATTGCCGTACCAAACATTCCCGGTATAATTAATGGCATCCACGTGTCCAGCCAACCTAAATCTCTAAAAATAATAAAAGTCGGTACCATCGTAACAACTCCAGGCAACATAATTGTCGCTAAAAGAACGAGAAATAATTTATCCCTTCCTGGAAACTTCAATTTCGAAAATCCAAATGCTGCTAATGAGCTTGTAAACACCCCGATTACAGTAGGCGGGATAATGACCGCAAACGTATTCATAAAACCTCTTAACAAATTTGCTTCAGTTAAAACTGTCCAATAATTCTCCCAAACAAACTTTTCAGGGATCCATTGAGGAGGCATTGTAAAAACTGCCCCTTCCGGCTTTAGGGATGTAGATAACATCCAGAAAAACGGTATAGCCATAACAAAGCCACCAATAATTAAAAACACATATGCAGCGATCTTTTGTATGAGTCGTATGTTCTTTACATTTTTATTCCAAGCAACACTTGTCGCAGACATATTCTTCACTTCCTTATTAATAATGAACCCAACGTTTACTCAGTTTAAAATTAATTAATGTAATGATTAAGATAATAATTCCTAATACCCAAGCCATTGCTGATGCATAGCCCATTTCCATGTAACGGAACGCGTTTAGGAATAAGTAGTAAACAACTGTTGTTGTGGAATAATTCGGACCACCTTCAGTCATGATCATAAATCGTTGGAAATCCTGAAGAGCTCCAATGATAGAGGTAATCAGAATAAAGAATGTTGTCGGTGATATAGATGGAATCGTGACAAACCTTAACTTTTGCCAGCTGTTTGCTCCATCGATATCTGCTGCTTCGTAAAGATTTTTTGGTACAGACTGAAGTGCAGCTAAATATAAAATCATATTGATTCCTAATCCGCCCCAAACCCCTTGTATAATCATGGCAGGCATCGCCCAATTTTCATCACTCAGCCAAGGAGGCCCTGTAATGCCGATATAACCAAGCAGTACGTTTAATAATCCGAAATCCGAGTTGAAAATCCATTTCCACAGCAAAGATATCGCAACAATGGAACACACTGTTGGTAGAAAAAAGGCTGTTCGAAACAAAGATAGTCCCTTTACTTTCTGGTTTAAAGCTATAGCAATAAGCAAAGCAATCGCCATACCAAAAGGAATTCCTAATGCAGCATAAAATGTATTAAAAACTGTCTTCCAAAACAAAGCATCTTCAAAAAATAATCTTTTATAGTTTTCTAAACCATTGAATTGAGCAGGTGTATATAAATCAAACTTTGTAAAACTGACATAAACGGAAAATAACATTGGGATAAAAGCAAAGCAGAGAAAACCAATTAAAGGCGGGGCAACAAATAAGTAACCCCACATATATTCTGATTTGAATCTTCTTTTCTTCTTCACGTTTATTTCAGCTTTCTTCGTCTTTGTTGCTGTCTGCGTTATCATGTTATCACCCTTTCTTTCACAGATATTTTCAAACTTAGAGGGGATTGTACAAATTCATTTCCCCTCTATTCGCAGTGTGTTACTCAAAAATTGCTGGATTCCCCTCTTTCAAATGCTTATCTACCTCAGGCTTAATGTCATTTAATAGTTCTTCAGCTGATTTTTTTCCATTCCAAAGGTCAGCAAGCTTTTGATTGACTGTATCAAGCCATTTGTTATTTGTCGTTATTGACCATGGACCCGGACGCTGATTTTCTGCAGCTTGTATAAACACTTCAGCATTTTCAGGTTTTTGCCCTGGTTGTAAGAATACATCTGTATTTGATAATGATTTATAAGTTGGAATAGCAAATCCTAATTCTGTTTGAATGGTTTGTCCTTCTTCACCAGCTAAATATTCTACTAATCTAAACGACTCATCTACAAATTTTGTTTTCTTATTAATGGCGTATCCTACTGAACCTGACCAACCAGATGATTCACCAGTTTTTCCAGCTGGGAAAGGAGCAACATTCCAGTCGAAGTTCAATTTACGATATGTTGGTACCATCCAGCGACCATTAAAGACCATCGCCACTTTACCTGATTCAAACATTTGATCCGCTGACATCGCTTCCAAAGCACGAGAATCAGGAGCGACATTGTGCTTATTTGACATATCTGCAACAAATTGCATCGCTTCAACTGCTTCCGGACTATTTAACACAAATTCTGTTCGATCTTCACTTAAAACATTACCACCATTTGACCACACAAATCCTTCCCACCATAATGGCCCCATACCATATTGCTCAGGCTTACCGTCACCATTTTCATCAATTGTTAATTTTTTGGCAATTTCTAAATATTCCTCCCAGCTCATTGGTTTCTCAGGTGATGGATAAGGACTACCCGCTTTATCGAAAAGTTCTTTATTGTAATATAAAACAGAAGGTCCAATATCCTTAGGTAGAGCGTATAAGTCACCTTCACCTAGTGTTTTTCCATTGTATTTATATCTAACTAATGCTGATTCCCACATATCATCTGTGTTAATGTCACTGTTATCGATCAATTCCTGCATATTTAAAAATAAGTCTGCAGATACCCATCTACCAAAGTCACCGTCACTAGCAAACACAACATCAGGTGCTGTTCCACCAGCAAGCATTGTATTCATCTTTCCTGCATAATCATCTGGAATATGTGTAACTTTAACCTTAATATCCGGGTTATCTTCTTCGAAATTACTTACTAATTCTTTAAATACTTTCAATTCATCCGGAGATCCCCAAGTTGAAATCCCAATTGTTGTTGTGCCATCTTCATTTTTTTTGGATTGTGTTGCTGAATCGCCACCACTTTCAGAACCTGTAAATGCTGAACATCCTATTAAACTACCAAATAGCATCAAAGCAATTCCTAAAGAAATCATTTTCTTAACAAACATATTAATCCCCCTCAATTTGTATTAAGCGCTTTCAATCATAACCAAAAAATCCAGCCCGACAAACACAATTAGTTAACTCCTTCATGTAATTTCTAATCTTTACATCTCCTTCTTATCTTGATTGCTACTTCGATTAATAATATAAACATTAACATTTTATTGTTTTCGTTAATATTAATGTTATTAATGATTAGTATATTTATTAACTATATAACTGTCAACTATTTTTAAGAAAATTAATTTTATCCTTAATTTAACTATTACACTAAGCATTGTTGAATTCTCTATTCGTTTATTATTGATTTATTGCAATCTCTCCATGTTATCACTAATCATTAATAAATTTATTATTAAATTAAAAATAAACAAAATGGCTTCCTGGTTATGTTTTTCTCTTATAAAACAGTAGATTAATAATATAAGCATAAAATAAAAATTGAAAGGTTAACATACTTGTATACTAATTAACAAACGTGTATATTATATGTAAACTGCACGAAATGATGGAGGACTAATTTCATGAAAATAGATACAACAGATGAATATTTACCTATATATGAAGCTTTAGCAAGCACAGTACGTTTAAAAATTATACAATTACTATCACTTCGCCCTATGAATATTAAAGAATTAGCAGAGGCCGCCGAACTAAGCAGTGCAATTATGACCATGCATGTTAAAAAGTTAGAAAAAGCAGGAATAATTAGAACTGACATGGTTCCAGGGAAGGCCGGATTACAAAAATTGTGCGTACTTGATGTTGATCAAATTGAAATAAATTTTCCGGCAGCACTTAGTCAAATTAAAGAATTTCATCAAACCGATGTTTCAGTAGGTCATTATACTGACTTTCAAATTGAACCAACATGTGGATTAGCAACACGGGAGAAAATAATAGGTGAGTTTGATGAGCCACGTTATTTCCTTGATCATGAACGAGTAAACGCGAATATTCTATGGTTCGGCCAAGGCTATGTTGAATATAAAATCCCTAACTTTCTGTTATCAAGCAACCGTCCCGAAGAACTTGAAATTTCTATGGAATTATCATCCGAAGCACCTGACACAAATAACAATTGGCCATCAGACATTTCATTTTATTTGAATAATGTATTTTTAGGTATCTGGACAAGCCCTGGAGACTTTGGAGATAATAAAGGAAAATATACTCCTTCCTGGTGGCCGAGTATCATTAACCAATACGGTTTATTAAAATACCTCCGCATTACTTCTAACGGGACTTATATGGATGGTAATAAAATCTCAGATGTGACAATTCATGATGTGGGAATTCGTGATAAACAATGGACATTCAAAATCGCAGTTGAAAAAGATGCAGAGCATGTCGGAGGAGTTACCCTTTTCGGTTCAGGCTTTGGGAACTATAACCAAGATATTATCTTTAGACTTTATTATTCAAAGGAACAAAAGGCATAAAATGATTCCCATCTTTCCACAATAAGTGAAGGGTGGGATTTTAAATTAGAGTAAAAGCGTTTTATCACCAAGTCCTAATGGTGATAAAACCTTCGTTTTCCTTATCTAACTAATAGTAAAATAAACTTTTCTGCAGGGCATTGTACTTTTAAACACCTCAAATATCCTCACCACAACCAATAAAATGGCTTTTTTGATCTTACTTTGGAAAATATTACCCTTAGCAAATTTCGACTACTACTAGTAAAATGATAGCTACTACATAACTTAAGACACTCTACTATTTACATATCATAAGAAAGGGGTTTACTATGGAACAATTCTTTGCCCAAGTAGAACTGTGGCGTCAAAATAATACACTTCTTCGTGTCGTTTTTACAAAAAGAAAAATTGGAAGAAAAACTTTCTCCGGCCGAATTATCCACTTATCACAAGATCAGTCACAACTTTTATTTTATAATGTCGATTCTAAATCTGTTTTTTCACTTGAAGTTAATGAAATCGATGATATTAATGCTTTCTCTTAGCCTTTAACTGCTTATATCCACAGTAAAAAATACCATTCTACTTTATTCGGCTTAACATCATTTAATAAAATACAAATCAACTCTTTTCCCCTAACTCCACTAATTGTTTTCCTAACTTTTTTACTAGTTTTCACTATTTTTTTACTTTTTTTGTCTAATTGTAGGAATGATCGTCGAAAGCCTTATCTTTTTCATGGATTTTGGTTAAAATAATCTTTATGTTAGATACTTTACAAGGAGTTATTCGAACTATGCCCTATCAAACTACCCTAAATTTAATCTCTAATTTGACACTTTATAAAGCCTACATAGATGCGCTTAAATTAAATGTATCAGAGGACTTTATGCAAATATTACTTGAAGAAATGAAATCCCGCTCTATGCCATTACCTATTACATTACAGGATAAATCGAGTTAAATTATTTACTTTTCCAGAAGTACAAAAAGTACAAAAAGCACAAATCTATCATTATAAGATTTGTGCTTTTTGTTATTTATCAATAATTAAAACAAAACTTATGATTATATTATTCCTCTGAAGAATCATAAAGCTCATAGGCTCTGAGTGTTTTTTTCATTTTTACTTGTTCAAGTTGCGGATTTTCTTTTCTTTTTTTATTCATTTCCTTATGTTCATTTACATGATCCTCTCTTGAAATCCATGCTTTAAAGTCTGCCTGAGATTCCCATTTAGAGACATAGACAAATTCTACAGTTCCTGTGTTTTCTCTTTTCCAGCATTCAAATGAAATCAGACCTTTTGCTTCAGCCAATTTTTCTTTGTCTTCCTCTCTTTTCTTTACTAATCTTTCTTCATACGCTTTTTCAATTTCAAACGTTGCTGTATTTACAAACATTTCCTTCAACCTTTCATTAAATGGTCATTTGTTTTGAATATAGCTCATAGTAAAAACCGCGCTTATTCAATAAATCATGATGATTCCCACTTTCTATAATCTCACCATCTTGTATAACTATAATTTGATTAGCTAACTCAATAGTTTTTAAACGATGAGCGATTACAAAGCTGGTTTTACCTTTTATTAAGTTTCGAATTCCTCGTTGAATATCAATTTCGGTTTTTGTATCTATATTAGATGTTGCTTCATCTAAAATTAACAAATCAGGATTTGCTAATATGGCTCTAGCAATGGAAATAAGCTGTTTTTGACCTTGACTTATATTTTGACCACCAGAAGTAATGGCTGTTTGATATTGGTTAGGCAAATGCTTAATAAACCCATGTGCAGAGGCTGTTTTTGCTGCTTCAATCACTTCTTCATCTGTTGCATCAAGGCGGCCGTAGCGGATATTTTCCATAATCGTTCCTGAAAATAAATAAGGATCTTGAAGGACAATACCCATTCTTTTCCGTAAAGCTCGTAGTTTATAGTCCTTTATATTTCTTCCGTCAAGTAAAAGTTCACCTGATCGGACATCATAAAACCTCATTAGCAAATTAATAATCGTTGTTTTACCCGAACCGGTTGGGCCAATTAAAGCAATCATTTCCCCTGGTTTTGCTGAAAAATGAATATTTTTTAAAATAGGCTTGTTTTGTTCATATTGAAAATCAACATGTTGAAATTGTACTTCACCCTTCAATGAACTAACTTGAAGCGCATCTCTTTTGTCTACTAAATCAGGAACCTCATCCATTGTTTCAAAAACCCGCTCTGCTCCAGCTAATGCTGCTTGTATTGAATTGAGCAATGTTGATAACTGATTAATCGGCCTTGTGAACTGCCTTGAATATGTAACAAATGACGCGATAATCCCAATTGTTGTATGCCCATTAAGTGCCATTAATGCACTGACAGCAATCACTATTGCAAGTCCCATATTACTTAAAAAGTTATTAAATGGGCCGAGTGTTCCTGAAAACATATCGGCTTTCATCGCAGATTGTCGCAAACGTTCATTTACCTCATGGAATTGTCCGAAAGTATCTTCTTCCTTACCAAATAAAGCGATCACCTCTCCACCACTTATCGTTTCTTCAACAAAGCCATTTAACCCACCAACATCTTTCTGTCTTTGCGAAAAGTTTTTCCGACTAATGCTAACAATTTTCTTCGTGACATAAAGCATAACCGGAATGATCAAAAAAGACACGATCGCCAATACCCAATTCAAGGAAAACATAGCGATGGTAACACCGATGATTGTTAGTAGTGAGGATACAAACTGAATCACACTTTGACTAAGCGCTTGATTTAATTGCTCAAGGTCATTTGTAAATCGACTCATTAGCTCACCATGTTTATGTTGGTCAAAAAAACGTAATGACAGAGTTTGTAATTTTGCAAATAAATCCTCGCGTAATACTTTAATAGTATTTAATGAAATATCCACCATAATATAGCTTTGAAGCCAGGTAAGAATGGATGTACCGACATAAATCCCAACAAGCAACCATATCATGCGAATTGTACCAGTTACATCTTTCGGAAGGATGTAATGGTCAATAATCACCCCAATAAAGTATGGACCTAGAAGACTTAAGATTGCAGATAAAATAACAAGAATAACTGACGCGACTAAACTCATTTTTTGTTTTTTCATATACAACCAAATTCTTAGCAAAGTTCCTTTAGGGTCCTTTGTTTTTTCAACAGGATCCGACACCCTTCCCCCCGGACCTGCGCCCCTTGTTGTTTGCTGCATTCTTGCCACACTATTATTATTACTCAACCATTACACCTCCAGTCTGTACTTGAGTTTGATAGATTTCCTGATAAACAGTGCACGACTCCAGTAATTCATCATGTGTTCCAACTCCCACTATGGATCCTTCTTTCATAACAAAAATTTTATCTGCATCAAGAATGGAAGAAATCTTTGATGAAACCATAAAGATTGTTGTCTTTGGGTATGAGGATTTTAATGCATCAAGAATTATCGCTTCAGACCGAGCATCAACCGCAGATGTGGCATCGTCTAAAATAAGAATAGACGGCTTTCGCACAAATGCTCTGGCAAGTGATAATCGTTGCTTTTGTCCTCCAGATAAATTAGTAGCTTCTTGAGTTAAAGGGTGTTCATAACGGGCATCAAGTTTCTCAATAAACTCTTCTGCACATGCATTTTTACTAGCCAATTGCAACTCGGTTTCTGACGCATCTTTTTTTCCATACATAAGGTTGGATTTAATGCTTCCTGAAAATAAAAATGGTTTTTGCGTAACATACCCTATTGATCCGCGAATATGCTTTAAACTTATGTTCTTACTATTCTGTCCATCTATTAAAATCTCCCCTTGATCCACCTCATATAATCTTGGTAACAATTTAACTAACGTTGTTTTCCCACTGCCTGTTGCTCCAATAATGCCAATTTTCTCGCCGTGACTAGCAGAAAATGAGATAGAATTTAGTACATATTCACCGTTTTTGCTATATGAAAACGATACATTTCGAAATTCTACATCTCCTTTAATCGACATTTCATCAATTGTACTTTCAACTCGGTCTGTACTAATTTCAATAACTTCTTGAATTCTATCTGCTGAGGGCAGTGCTCTCATAAGCTGCATCAGAACCATACTACTTGAAGTAAGAGCCATTAAAATGATGTTTAGATAATTAATAAACGCCAAAACTACCCCCACTTGTATAGTGCTTCCGCCAAACGGAAAAACTCCAAAAAGAAGAGCAACAGCCATTCCAATATTTATCACAAAAAGTAAAACCGGCATAAGAATTGTAATAATTTGTTCAGCTACTTTTGTTTTATTTGTTAGTGAACCGTTCACTTTATGAAATAAATTTGTTTCATATTCCTTTCGTACAAAAGCTTTTACAACCCTAATTCCCGCAATATTTTCCTGAAGCTTTGAATTTAGCTGATCTAACGCTTCTTGAACACGTTTAAACCAAATACCTGCTTTTCTCGAAAGAAGGATAATGAAAAAGAGAAGAATTGGAATAATGATAACTAAAATCGGAAACAGCTCTCTTGCTTGAAAAAAAACAATCATGACACTCCCAATAAAGAGTAGAGGTCCCCTTACGAATACACGAAGTGTCATCATAACCGCTTGTTGAACTGAATTAATATCACTCGTTACATTGGTAATTAGTTTACCAGTACCAATTCTATCGCGATCCTCACTAGATAAATGTTTAATCTTATAAAATAAATCTCGTCGAATATCAGTAGCAATATTGATGGCAGATTTAGTGCTAAATATTGTACAACCTATTCCACCAATCAAGCCAATAATTGCCGCAATGATCATAAACGTTCCCATTTGGATAACGTATGTTGTATCATTCTCAGCAATTCCGTAATCTATGATTTTTTGTAAAAGGAGAGGCTGTAACAAGTCCATGGTTACCTCTAAAGCCATTAATAAAGGAGCGAGGATAACAAATAGCTTATATGGCGTCGCATAAGGTAAAAGTTTTTTAATCGATTTCATCACATCTCTCCTTTACTCTTTTATCAGACCAATTAATAAGCTCACCCCTGCAACTATTCAGAATAGAAAGAACATCCTTTGCAAGGTCCGGTTCGGAAAGTACTCTTTTCATCGCATTATGAAATTCAAGCTGAAGTTTTCCCATTTCTTCCCGAACAAGTGAAGCTTCTTCAGACTGCTTCCAACGCAACCTCATTGCCCATTCCTGCCAAAAGATATCGTCTTCTTCACTTATTAAATCATTTATAAATTCTAACCCCTCCTCATTTAAACCGTATATTTTTTTATCTTCATCTAATTTAACTTCAATCAGTTTCTTTTCAACCAAATCCTGTAATGCAGGGTAAATGGTTCCTGCACTGGGAGAATAATAGCCGGCACTTCTCTCCTCCAGCTGCTTCATTACCTGATAGCCATGTTTCGGTTCTTCTTTTAATAGCTGTAAAATTGCAAGCTGAATAATACCTCTACGTTTTGTAAATTTAGACTTCATTTTTTCTCTTAAATGTGGCTGTTTATCAAAAAATTTTAGTGCAGTTTTTAACCCTTTATGTGTTAACGATAGATCATCCTGTTCATCTTTTTGTACAAAACCTTTTTCTATTGCTTCAAAAAGACAACTACTAGAATCGGTTACTTCATTTCTAAGAGATAGAAACAGTTCTCCTTGCTTAATTGGTTTTCTGCTTATAAATGTAAGCAATGTCAACATTTCCTGACTAATATTACCTAACATACTAACCCTCCATCCATTTCAACTATTACGATAAATTTTAATCGATATAGTTTCGAAATACAACAAAAGAGAATGAAGCCAACAGGTAATTTTTGTTAAAAACACAAAAAGGTTAGTTTCATAATTGAAACTAACCTTTTTACTGACGCGCCTTAGAGGATTCGAACCTCTGACCGACGGCTTAGAAGGCCGTTGCTCTATCCTGCTGAGCTAAAGGCGCATATTATGTTATTTCCCTGCTTTTCCATAAGAATGGCTCCGCAGGCAGGATTCGAACCTGCGACCGATCGGTTAACAGCCGATAGCTCTACCACTGAGCTACTGCGGAACACTAACATGGTGGGCCTAAATGGACTCGAACCATCGACCTCACGCTTATCAGGCGTGCGCTCTAACCAGCTGAGCTATAGGCCCATTTTTTTAACGGAATATGTATGTATGGAGCGGGTGAAGGGAATCGAACCCTCATCATCAGCTTGGAAGGCTGAGGTTTTACCACTAAACTACACCCGCTTATAAATGTTTTGGAGGCACCACCCGGATTTGAACCGGGGATAGAGGTTTTGCAGACCTCGGCCTTACCACTTGGCTATGATGCCCTAAAAATGGCTGGGCTAGCTGGATTCGAACCAACGCATGTCGCAGTCAAAGTGCGATGCCTTACCGCTTGGCTATAGCCCATTGAATAACCCTCAAGAATATACTTCCTCGATTAAGCTACATGAATCCTCAGCGCAAGAGAATATCTTGAATTTTTTCTAACAAGAGTTAGAATTTATTATAAACACATATTGGGGCGGCTGATGGGAATCGAACCCACGAATGTCGGAACCACAATCCGATGCGTTAACCACTTCGCCACAACCGCCATGGTTTTTTGGCAGGGGCAGTAGGAATCGAACCCACACCAAAGGTTTTGGAGACCTCTATTCTACCGTTAAACTATGCCCCTATTTTAAAATTAAATGGTGGAGGGGGGCAGATTCGAACTGCCGAACCCTAAGGAGCGGATTTACAGTCCGCCGCGTTTAGCCACTTCGCTACCCCTCCATATAAAGGTGGCTCGGGACGGAATCGAACCGCCGACACATGGATTTTCAGTCCATTGCTCTACCAACTGAGCTACCGAGCCAATATAGTTTTTTTCCACTAAGCTTCGAATCTCTTCATCGGCTCCATTGCTCATATCCTCACGTATGGTCATACGCTGCAGTGTTCGCTCAGTCGCTTCTTCGACTTTCTCACTTATTGTGGTAATAAAAATGGCGGTCCGGACGGGACTCGAACCCGCGACCTCCTGCGTGACAGGCAGGCATTCTAACCAACTGAACTACCGGACCATTATTTGGATCTTAAAGATAGTATTTGACATTATTTCTATCACTTAAATTGGTTGCGGGGACAGGATTTGAACCTGCGACCTTCGGGTTATGAGCCCGACGAGCTACCAGACTGCTCCACCCCGCGATAATAAATAAAAATAAAAAACATATGGAGGAGGAAAGGGGATTCGAACCCCTGCGGGCTTTGACACCCCTGTCGGTTTTCAAGACCGATCCCTTCAGCCGGACTTGGGTATTCCTCCAATATTCATATGTGAAAATGGTAGCGGCGGAGGGAATCGAACCCACGACCTCACGGGTATGAACCGTACGCTCTAGCCAGCTGAGCTACACCGCCATAGTTTTTTAAAACGCTCCTTGTTTCAAATCGTGCTCGTCATGTCTCTTGCAGACACATTCCTCGCAAGCCTACAAAGAGGATTATTCAAGATGTTTACGGCTCGCTCTAGCCAGCTGAGCTACACCGCCATATTCATTCAGAAAATTTTAATTTGGTGGAGCCTAGCGGGATCGAACCGCTGACCTCCTGCGTGCAAAGCAGGCGCTCTCCCAGCTGAGCTAAGGCCCCAATTTAAATGGTCGGGAAGACAGGATTCGAACCTGCGACCCCTTGGTCCCAAACCAAGTGCTCTACCAAGCTGAGCTACTTCCCGTACTATGGCGCGCCCGAGAGGAGTCGAACCCCTAACCTTTTGATCCGTAGTCAAACGCTCTATCCAATTGAGCTACGGGCGCTAAATTTCTTGGTGCCGAGGACCGGAATCGAACCGGTACGGTAGTCACCTACCGCAGGATTTTAAGTCCTGTGCGTCTGCCAGTTCCGCCACCCCGGCACTTACTGGAGCGGAAGACGGGATTCGAACCCGCGACCCCCACCTTGGCAAGGTGGTGTTCTACCACTGAACTACTTCCGCTTAATTTTAAATGGTGCGGGTGAAGGGACTTGAACCCCCACGTCACAAGGACACTAGATCCTAAGTCTAGCGCGTCTGCCAATTCCGCCACACCCGCATGGTGTGTATTACTAATAAATGGTGGAGGATGACGGGATCGAACCGCCGACCCCCTGCTTGTAAGGCAGGTGCTCTCCCAGCTGAGCTAATCCTCCGAAGCAGATGATGTGCAAATGCATGTGTTGCGACAGGACGTCGCGTAATTAACAAGCCTACAACATGTCTACATTAAATGGTGACCCATACGGGATTCGAACCCGTGTTACCGCCGTGAAAGGGCGGTGTCTTAACCGCTTGACCAATGGGCCAACTATCTTATTTCAACCAAATTTGGTTTACCTGGCAATGTCCTACTCTCACAGGGGGAATCCCCCAACTACCATCGGCGCTGAAGAGCTTAACTTCCGTGTTCGGCATGGGAACGGGTGTGACCTCTTCGCCATCATTACCAGACAATTTAGGACAACTTTTATTATAGTAAGTTTTTCTAAAAAAGCAAGAACTTTTTTATTTCATTTCAACCAGTACAATTTTCAGTTGAATGACACAGGAATTATAATGTATCACATCTTAAAATATAGTGTCAATCTCTTTTTTTCAATTTATCAAGTTACCTTCTCTTGAAGACAAAAAATATAATAACATCCTTTTCAAAAAAATAAAAGACCTATTTTAATATTTTTTTAAAAGCTTTTATTGTGATAGGAACAAAAGCTCTCTCTTTGGACATAAACTCTTTATTAAAGGAAACACTAACAATGAAAATGATAGGGAGTGATTCAAATGAAAGAACGAGATTTAATCACAGTTCTTGATGAATATAAACAAGAAAAACAACTTTCAGTAGAAGCTTTAATTGTGATAAATTCTGAAACTTTCGCCCTATTAACACCGAAAGAAGATATTTCTGTCTCCTTCGTTATGCAAGTTAAGGATGAGTTAGACGGTCAATATCTATACGGGATTGATGACCCTGCAATGACAAGTATGGTTATAGATGCTTATGAAATAGCTGTCGATGCAAACCCTGCTGATTAAGTTCCGGAGGTGCACGTTTGTTTGCAAAAGGAATTGTATGGGAGCATAACTCTCATGTTGGCGATGCGCGGGCAACAGATATGGCCATTGGAGGGGTTGTCAATGTGAGTCAATTGCTCAGAGAGGAAAAAGGAGCTGAGACCGTCTTCATAATTGGATTTGGTACACATAGAGGAACAGTTATCGCTGCTGACGAGTGGGGAGTTGCCCCTGAACAAATGCTCATCCCTCCCGCTCAAACAGGTAGTTGGGAGGAAGCTATGCACAAAGCCGATCCCCATGATAAATTCGTCCATTTCCCTAAACATAACCGTCTTTTGTTTCAAAAACCTGTAGAACATCGTTTCATTGGCGTCGTTTATAACCCAGCTTATGAGTAATAATGAAATTATGTTCCTTCCGCCATGTCAAATCGATATGATGTCTTTACCTATATTAATGTGACAAACGCTCTCCATCCACTAACGGTTGAAGAAGTGTTTTTATAAAAGGTAAAAGCATCTCCCTACTCTCATTTCTTTTAGTAGCAAGAGTTTGAAATAAAATCCAATCTTGGTCCATGAAAAAGGATGAATTTCAATTGGTTACTCCAACCTTTGAATTCATCCTTACATAGAAGTTTCACCTTTTATTCATCTCCTCGACAGCTCATTACCAGTAGTTTCTTCTATACCTTGTATTGCTACTATTACATGCTTTTCAATGTAATTTGCCAATACCTCTCTTTGAAAAATCACTTGTTTTTTTGCCGGTTCATTCAAATTTGCATTCTTCACCCATTCATTAAAGGCATTTTTGAAAGCAACATAACTTCTAAATAAAACTGTTAATGCATGACGTAAACGCCGCTTCGCAACCACTTTCTGTTGCAATATCATGATCGTTGACCTTGTTAAAGAGACAAGTTCCATTAATAGGGATGAAATATATAAGTCATTAGGATGTTGACTATTAGAGTAATGCTTTATTAACTTTTTCATATATTTGTAGCTATTAATAAGTTCATCTTTCACGTTCATCTACTCCTCTCACACTATAATTATGCTTAGATTAAAGGAGACATGTTGATACATTGCAAAACTCGCAAATTATTTAACAAAATTTGTATCTACCAATTCCTCCACAAGCCACATATAATTACCTGTTGAGAGGGGGAATATGAATGGCGGACATCAAGCAATTTGTTTTCTTTGACTTTGAAATGTTGTGCTCGGATACAGGGATGGCTTTCGAAGCGATGGAGGCCATTCGTTTAGGTGCTGTTAAATATGAACTTGAGACTGAGGAAGTATCATATTTTGATCAATTTATTCGTCCCCAAAGCACCGAGCCATTAACTGACTTTTGTAAAACCCTGACAGGAATAAGTGATCATGACTTAGCTGATGCAGCTAATTTTATAGAAGTTTTTACCGAGTTTCTTGAGTGGATTGGCGGAATTAAGAAATCAAAGTATTTTTCATGGTCTCCAAGTGACCTCTTTCGCTTAAAAATGGACGCAATAAGACATGAAATTCCCGAGAGAACGCTAAAAAAGATTGAGCAGCGGTACACCGATTTTCAGAAGGTATTCACAGAACGGGTTACCAAAAATCCAGTATCAGTTGAAGATGCTCTAAACCTTTATGATTTAGAATTTATAGGTGACAGGCATAATCCAATGTATGATGCTTTTAACACTTTCCGTATCTTTCAAACCTTTATGAATAAACCTCTTCAGTCTGATCTGATTATGGTTCAAAAAATTATATTAGAAGATACAATGCCTGTTAATATCAAAAATGTGAATGATAAAATACAATCCCAACTACACCATGATGCCAAACAATTAACTGAGCAGCTTCGCCATACTTATCGTTTACGTGATATAAAAAAACTGCTTAAACCGATTAGACGAACTGCATTAAAATATGAAAATGTGATCTTCAACCGCTCCGGCATTTTTTCAGAGAGTAATATTCATCATGCAAAATGCTTCCTCACCTTTTATCAAGATTTCGTTCATACTTGTGAAGAACATATTGCTTATTCTTCTAAAACAGTCATACTGCATGAACATCTGCTTCGTCCAATAGAGCAGATTACCTTATACGAAATAACGAAAATAACAGCTAGTTAATACACTTATGCTAATGGGACTGTCCTTAGATGGAACTGTTGACAAATGAGATTAGCACAATATCTATTCCCCTTTGTCAACAGCCCCTTTTATAGACAGTCCCTTTTGATTTATCCCAAATCTTCCATTCTCATTACTAACATTTCATAAAACTTTTCCGGTTCGTCCGGTGAAAGATGAACTTTTGTTACTTTTTTCTTAAAACCGTACATACATCTTACGTCTTGAGGTTGATAAAATTCAATTTCAAAAATAGGTTTCTCCTTCATAAAATCTGCTAATACTGCATCAAATACTTGTTTACTTTCTTCCTTCGACAATTTCTCAGGACCTTTGTAATAGCTAATCTCTTTTATCATTTCAAACGGCACGACCAACTTCGCTTTTATTCCAACCTGTATATAAAGAAGATTTTTTGTTAGTATAAACGGACTAAGTCGAATAGCTTGAATATCAGCAATCAAATAAACAAGCGTGTAAAGATTCATCACAAGCAAAACGTAGCTTATCATCTCATTCCAAGAATGCAGCAAAAAATGAAACCCTACCGATTCAAGGATTAAAGCATGAATAAGCATGACTGAGAAAGCAATAGCACTCGTTTTTTTATGATAGGTAAACATGTTTGAATCATTAGTATTCGGAAGCCCCTTTTTATTCCAGGTAAAGAAGCTATAATAAAACATTGTTAACTCAGATGTAATGACCTCTAAAAAACGAGATGGCTTTAATTTTCTTTTCAGCTCGATTTCAAATCTATATGAAAATACAGGAATTTCTGTCGGTTTATCTTGTTTTAAGCCCTTAATAATAGAAAGAAATTTGATCACAATTTTATAGACAACAAACAACTCAAGAAGAATGAATGCCCCCTCTCCTGTAAAGAGAATATATTTGATAAATGAATATGATCACAATAAACCATTTGGGACAATGAGGAGTGCTACACCATAACCTGCTAATGCAACTGGAAGTATATATTTTAAAGAGAAGCGCTTTCTAAGAATGAATAGATATGTTATAAGAGGAATGACAATCATACAATCGAATAAAGTTGCCAAAGCAATCCCATCAGGAAGCGGTTGCGCAAGGGGTACACGGTAAAGAATTGTATTGGAGGCAATAATGAAAAATAGTAAAAAACTAAATATGCTCAAATTTCGTTTGGATATTATACTCATCAGATACACCCTCCTTTACTTATAATTATACCTTTCACAAGCAGGAAAAGGAGGTGATTCCACAGGATAATTTTTACAAAATTGAGTAATTCATTATTGGGAATTGACAAGAAGAGTACAATTCAATAAGTTCCATGTTTAACAAAAAATCAAGAGACCGACCATGTAAAGTCCGCCTCTATCAAATGTTTTTTACTAACGCTCTACTCCGCACCAGTCAACTACCGTTAATGCAATAATCTCTGCTGCTTCAAACACTTTGTCTATTTCAACATATTCATTTGGAAAATGGGCTTTCTCTGTCACACCAGGTCCGAAGACAATTGTCGGGGTTGACCCTACCTGTGTTAACAAACCACCATCAGTGCCCCATGGTGATGCTTCAATGACAGGCTCTTTCCCTATTACTTCAGAATAACTAGCTGATAATGTTTTGATCATTTCATGACTAAGATCTACTGACCCTGGTACCCATCGTGCACCAAACCATTCTAGTGAAATCGGGTAATCATTAAACCATTGATCAATATTCTTAAGCTCCTTGATCCAGGTCTCTAGTTCCATCTTAGCATGATTCATTGTTTCATCTGGAGAAATGCCCATTCTTCCTTCTAATTTCACAAGGTCAGCAACAGAGGATGGCCAATCACCTCCTACTATCTTTCCGATATTGATTGGAATTGGGATTGGAATTTTTTCATATAGAGGATCATGTATTCTCTCATTTCTTCGTTTCTCCAACTCTCTTATATGTTCCACAACAAGCATAGCTTTCTCAATTGCACAAACTCCCTCGTAACGTGTTCCCCCATGTGCAGATCTTCCCTTGACGATTAACCGAAACCACATAGACCCTTGTTGTTTTGGGAAAATTTTCATATTAGTCGGTTCCGGAATAATCGCTGCATCCGCTTTATATCCCTTTAAAATAGCAGCAAGTGTCCCAGCCCCTCCACTTTCTTCTTCAATGACACTCTGAAATATAACATCTCCTTTTAAAGGTATTCCAAGAGCACGAATGGCTGATAAGGCTAAAAGGAGAGAAACATTCCCCCCCTTCATATCTGTTGCACCACGTCCGTAAAGTTTTCCTGCTATCACTTTCCCGCTATATGGTTGATGATCCCACTGTGCATTATCTCCCTCAGGTACAACATCAATATGACCATTTAATATAATTGAGCGGCCCTCACCCGTGCCTTTTAATATACCGACAACATTGGGACTGCCTTTAAAATCCTTCCGGGGTGAAGCAAAGTACGGATGTGTTGCTAGAAATTTCCCATCAGGCTCCCACACTTCCACTTTTAACCCAATCTTTCTAAGTTTTTCAATGACAATGGTTTGCGCATATTGCTCATTTCCTTGTGTACTGTTGGCTTGAACGAGCTTTTGCAGCAATTCTATTCCATGGTCACGGTTATGTTGCAGCCAATGATGAATTTGTTCTCGAAGCATATGCTTTTCATCAGTCACCCTTCATCCCTCATCTCTTTTATATACCAATAACCTTTATTTCGTCTGAGATTTGCAGAGGTGCATTTGTTTTTGACATCACATCATGAACTGTAAATGGCGCCATGACTTCTGTTAATAGTAACCCTTGTTCTGTTACTTCCATTACTCCCATTTCTGTAATGATTAAGCTGACACACTCTTTAGCAGTTAATGGTAAAGTACATTCTTTTACAATTTTCGATTCACCTTTTTTATTACAATGATTCATTAATACAATGACACGCTTTGCCTTTTTCGCAAGTTCCATTGCTCCACCAATTCCTGGAACTCTTTTTCCTGGGACAATCCAGTTAGCTAAATCTCCTTTCTGACTAACTTCAAGTCCTCCTAAAATCGTAATATCTAAATATCCCGACCGAATCATGCCAAAAGCTGTTGAACTATCAAAATAGGAAGCTCCTGAAACAACGGTAACCGGAAAGCCTCCTGCATTACATAATGTTGGATTTTCCATACCCTTTTCAGGTGATCCACCCATGCCGAGAATTCCATTTTCCGCATGAAACATAACTTGGAGGTGCGGTGATAGATGATTCGGTACAAGGGACGGGATACCAATCCCTAAGTTGACAATCATACCCTCTTTAATTTCCTGAGCTGCCCTCTTTGCCAAGCGATTCCGTTCATCAAGTGAATTCACAATTCCATCACTCTCCCTATCATTCCCAGGCCCATTTCCAATCAATTCCCTGGCTATTTATCACCATATCCACATAAATACCCGGGGTTATAATATGTTCCGGATCTAGTTCACCACGTTCGACAATTTCTTCTGCTTCAACAATCGTATACTGACCCGCCATAGCTACTAAAGGATTTGTGTTTCTCGCACTCGTTTCATAGAGTACGTTTCCGAAAGTATCGGCTTTTTTTGCATAAACAATGGAAATATCGGCAGTTAGTGCAGTTTCTACTAAAAATTCCTTTCCATCGACTAAGATTTTTTGCTTTCCTCTTTCGATCATACTATCAAGCCCTATGTCTGTTAAAATTCCTGCTAGACCAACTCCTCCTGCACGAATCCTCTCGGCGAGTGTTCCCTGTGGTGAAAACTCCACTTCCATTTTCCCTTCCATCATGAGCTGACCTGCAATAGGATTTGAACCAATATGAGAAACGATTAGCTTTTTAGCTTTTCCCTGACTTACCAATTTTCCAATCCCAATAGTAGGAAAACCCGCATCATTGCCAATTAATGTTAGGTCCTTTACACCTTTCTGAAGTATGCCATTAATTAAAGTCGGGGGATTACCAACACCGCCAAAGCCTCCAAACATGAGGGAACAGCCACTGTGAATATAGGATAAAGCTTCATCTAAGGTGCCTACTTTATTCATTCTTTTCATCTGGTGTGTTTGTTCCGTCATGTCCGACACCTCCTACTTCTTTTTGAATCTCTAATACTACTTCCTTTAATATGGAAACAAGTTCATCCATTTGACTTTTCGTAATAATAAACGGTGGTGAAATAATAATGGCATCACCATGGGCACCTTCTTGGCCGGCTGAGGATGGATAAACGAGCAAGCCTTTTTCTCTTGCCTTTCCTACGATCTTATTCGTTATCATGAGCTTTTTATCAAATGGTCGTTTTGTTGACTTATCGGATACAAATTCAACACCAATCATTAGACCTATCCCACGAATATCCCCTATAATCTTCGACTCTCCTAATTCAAAAAGTAGCTTTTGAAGCAAATACTCTCCCTGAACCTTCACATTTTGAACTAATTGATATTTTTCAATGTATTGAAGAACAGCCAAGGCTGTAGCGGCAGATTGAGGATTTGCACTATACGTATGACCGCTCATGACAGAGTTTGAGCCTTGCAGAATTGGTTTCATTACTTTTTCACTAGCTAAAGTGGCCGCAATAGCTGTATAGCCTGCACTCATTCCCTTCCCCAATGCGATAATATCCGCTTGTACTCCCCAATGATGTAAACCAAACATTTCACCTGTTCGCCCTATTCCTGTCATAACTTCATCGGCAATAAAGAGGATGTTATACTTGTTGCAAATTTCTTTAACTTGCTGATAATATCCATCAGGAGGAATGATCACACCACCTGCCGCCCCAATAATCGGCTCCGCAATAAATGCCGCGATCTGCCCGGGACCAATTCTTTTTATCGCAGTTTCAATTTCATTTGCACAGGCTAGCTGACAAGAGGGATATATTTTCTTTAATGAGCATTGATAGCAGTATGGTGCTGAGACTGCGGGATAATCTTCAAGTATAGATACAAATCGTTCACGACGGCTCACATGTCCAGACATTGATAAAGCACCAAGTGTAATTCCGTGGTAACTCACCCATCTGGACAATATTTTATTTTTCTTAAAATACCCTTGCTCCTGCCAGTGTTGAATCGCGATTTTCATCGCTGTTTCTGTAGCTTCCGACCCGCTGTTCACAAAAAAGGACCAATAATCCTCATCAGCATTCAAAAGTTCATTTAATTTTACTGCAAGCTTTTCTGCCGGTTCTGATGTGAATTGTGAGCGATAAACAAATGAAACTTTGTTTGCTTGCTCATGCATAGCCTCTATTATCTCAGATACTCCATGACCAATACTTGTTGTCACTGCTCCTGAAGATCCATCTATATACCGCTTGCCATCTTTGTCATACAAATAGATTCCTTCACCATGTGTCACAGTAGGATACTCTTCCTTCATACTCGGCTTGATTAACAAAGATCGATTCATACAATCGCCTCACTCTCTTGCTGACAAGCTTAAAATTTAAAGTAATTCTTTTTTAGTAATCTAGGTTGTGACATTAAGACATCAAATTCAATTGTATGTTTTAATCTCTTTGTATCTATTAACATAAGCTGGTCTTCAAGTTCTTCAATCGTTTTCTCTGTTTGATATTCCATCCCACATAATGAACAATGGACACCAGGTGTGTTAGTTATTTCAATCGCTCTTGTTCCATCCGGCAACTCCCAGTAAACCGTACATGCCTTCTCTTTGGCTCCTTCAGCTTCACACCATTCACATTTCATCTGTAAAGATTTCACCTCACGTTTCATCCTGAGCTGTCTTCTTTTGCTGTGCCAAATACTTCTTTTCCTTTAATTCATCGCGTTTTTCACGCTTATCTTTTAATGTTGAATATGCAGGGTTTTGTTGAAAGCTTTGTCTGCGGTTATAACGCTCAAGTGAATTCGGGACAAGATTAAATTGTTCATCATTTAATAATGATGTAATCCCTGTTTTTGAAGGCTTTAAATCATGGCCAGAATAAATTTCTCTAAAATAATCATCAGCTCTGTCTGCAATATAATTTTCCGGTTCCGGATATGCTGTAATCACTCCTTCAAAATTTCGCAGTACTGTTTTCGTTGGACTTTGTGAAATTAAATAGTTTGGCTGCAAAGTGATTTTTCCACCTCCACCAGGGGCATCCACAACAAAAGTTGGTACAGCATACCCACTCGTATGCCCCCGCAGCCCTTCTATAATTTCCAGCCCTTTTGATATAGGTGCCCGGAAGTGACCAATTCCCTCAGAAAGGTCGCATTGATAAATATAATAAGGACGAACTCTAATTTTCACTAAATCATGCATAAGCTTTTTCATAATCGGTACACTGTCATTAATACCAGCTAAAATAACAGCCTGGTTGCCAACCGGTACACCTGCATTCACCAACATCTCACATGCTCGCTTTGATTCTTCGGTAATTTCAATTGATGTATTAAAATGAGTATTCAACCAAACCGGATGATACTTTTTTAAAATTTCACAAAGATTTTCTGTAATTCGTTGTGGAAACACAACAGGAGCTCTCGTACCAATTCGAATAATTTCTACGTGGGGAATTTCTCGTAAATTTTTTAATATATATTCCAGTATATTGTCATTTATTAGTAGGCCATCACCGCCAGAAAGGAGAACATCGCGTACCTCAGGTGTATGTCGAATATACTCAATTGCTGCATCTAATTGTTTTTTCGGTACACCCATGCCGATTTGTCCTGAAAATCTTCGACGAGTACAATAACGGCAATACATTGAGCATTGATTGGTTACGAGGAAAAGAACGCGATCAGGATAACGATGGGTTAACCCGGCTACAGGTGAATCTTCATCCTCTTCCAAAGGATCCTCTAGGTCATATTTCGTTTTATGAATTTCTTCGCCAATTGGGACAGATTGCATCCGAATTGGACATCTTGTATCTGTAGGGTTCATAAGAGCAGCATAATATGGAGTAATATTTAATGGGATCGTTTTGGTGGAGATTTTAACTCCTTTTTCTTCTTCAGGAGTAAGATCAATAACTTTTTTCAAATCATCAAGTGTACGAATGGTATTTGTTAATTGCCAAATCCAATCATTCCATTTTTCTTCCGGTACATCCTTCCACAACTCAATGTCCTTCCAATGACGCTTTGGTTTATATAAATCATATAACATGATCATTTCCCCCTTACTTTTGCTATCAACAATAGATATGCAAATTCTATGCCAAAAACAAAAGTGAAGGGGTGACCGTTATAACTTTTAGTAATTCATGGTTATTTTTATGCAAAAAAGATTGAAATTAGATCATATGTTTTATGCGTAGATTGAAAGAGGAGGTTCAAATCGAGTAGCTGCCAAAATTTCAGCAGCTATTAGTAGATTGCCCCCGCTGAATTTTCGGCAGCATGGAGAAAATTCGGCATCTTCTTTTGCTAAGATGATAAATCCTTCCCCCAAATATTCATATCTTCTAGCTTATCGAATATATAGCAATTATTTATGAGTCTTCCATAATATTGATATCCAAGTTGATAAAAAGCATAATTCATCCCGAATGATAAAGCTCGTGCTAAAGAGTAAGTATAATATATTCCATTTTTTCTCAAATCTTGTTCTAAATACATAAGCAACTTTTTCATTAGTCCATGTTTTCTGTGAACTTTTAATGTTGCACAATCTGTAAGCTCAGCATTATGATAAATAGTGTTAACATCAGCAGAAGCAGCACTAACAATTTCATTTTGATACTCTACAAGGTAAAAATAAGTTCCACCTTCAATCATGGTTTTAACATATTGTTGATCATTCATTGGCGTTGGATAAACTTGAAAAACCTTTCGGTATAATTCAGCAAGCTGCCGGGCATCACCCACTTCAGCTTTCCGGAAACTATAATCAGTTGGTACTAACTTATCATTCATGTTAGGCTCTTTATTTTTAATATCCTGAAGAATTTCATTTTCTTTCACCCAGTATTGACTTGTTCTTCTTTCATTCTTGGTGTATAAAGTCATAACATAATTGTGAGTCCCACTAAAATATCCAGGTATCATTCCTTCGAGTTCATATCCATGACTTAATAATTGTTGCCAATGCTCAGGATGTGAATAAAATAGTACTTTTTCACAGAAATCTTCATTAGAAATATGACTAATCTCCTGTAAAATTTGTGTCATATTTCCCCGGTAATGATCAATTCTAATTCTTTTGTTAAAATAATCCAGAAAGAGCTCGAGTTGATAATCAGAAGTTGATAATTTTACGTTCTTATAAGGTTTTGCCATCTCTGGATCCCTCCCTTTCTTTCAACTAAACACTTTTACATAAGCGTGTATTTCTTCATTTTATATTGTAATGTTTGTCTGGGTATTTCCAGAAGTACCGAGGCCTTTAGTACATTACCGTTAGTTGTGTTTAATGCCTGTTTAATCATATTTTTTTCGGTTTGTTCTACGATTTCCCTTAAAGGTTGAATACTTACTTTCTCCATCAATTTTTCTTTTTTAATAAATGAAGGTAAATGTCTACAAGTTAATAAATCTTCTTTTTCGATCATATTCATCGCAAACTCAATCGTATGTTCAAGTTCTCTTACATTGCCCGGCCAGTCATGTTGATTTAATGTATCTAGTACATGCTTCTCAACACCTATCACAAGTTTATTAAAGAGGTAGTTATATTTTTGAATAAAGTGATGTGTTAATAAAGTTATATCCCCCTTACGATCTCGTAGTGGTGGAAGTTCCAGAAAAAACACATTTAGCCGATAATATAAATCTGTTCGCAAAGCTTTCTTATTTATAAGTATGGAAGGATGTTCATTCATAGCCACGATAATTCGCACATCAATTGCATATGAGTCTGTTCCGCCTACTCGACGAATGATGCCATCTTCCAATACACGCAAAAGCTTTGTTTGAAATTCGAGTGGCATTGTGTGAATTTCATCTAGAAATAATGTTCCACTGTGAGCCAGTTCAAATAACCCCGCTCGATCAACCGATCCTGTAAAACTACCTTTTTTTGTTCCGAATAAGATGCTTTCAAGTAAAGAGTCTGGCAAAGATGAACAGTTTTGGGCTATGAATGGACCATGTTTTCTTGAGGATGCTTGATGGATAGATTGGACAAGCAGTTCTTTCCCGGTACCTGTTTCTCCAAATATCATCACAGGTGATGAACTATTCCCTGCTTTTTTGGCAAGAGCAATGACATCTTTCATGGCATCTGATGAAGTAATAATATCATCCCACTTGTACTTTGCACCTGTATTTTTTACAGGCTTAGATTGTTGTCCATTCACTTTTTCCTGAAGCTCAAGGAGCTTTTGTGACAGCTGCTTAACCTTTGTGAAATCCTTCGCAATCTCGATTGCTCCAACTATTTTATCGCCCACCTTAATCGGCAGTGTCGTATTTACTGTATCTATTAGCAATCCTTTATTATTTTTATAGGTTTGGGATTGCTGATAAATAGGTCTTCCTGTTTCAATAACCTTTAATAAAGTACTTGTTTGTTTACTTAATGAAGGAAACACATCTAACACATGCCTTCCAAGAACTTCATCAATCTCAACACCATCGTGTTCTGCAGCCACCTGATTATAAAATATTGTTATTCCTTCGTAATTCACGGCATGAATGGCTTCATCAATGCTACTTAAAATGGCTTCAAGCATTTGCTTCGTTTCAAACGTTTTTAATATCACATGAAACCACCTCTATTCCAACCAAACTATGGAGTTAATCGCTCCATATTCCCATTTTATTAAATGACGGAAAGATCTATGCTGTTTCCTGAGAGTCCTCTTTCACCAATAAGTGTTTTTTATTGTACCTTCATGTGAAAAGAAATGATCTTAATATAAGATCCGCTAGAAAAAAGCATAGTTAAGCAATATTTATTTCTTTTTTAAAGTTGCCCGGCCATTTTCCCATGTAACTGATACTTTACATTCAAAGAGCTCTGTAAGCTTCTCATCTGAAAGCATATCTTTTGTTAGACCAGAATCAAATACCTGACCATTTTTTAAAAACAGTGTGTGTGTAAAGATTGGTAAAATTTCTTCGACATGGTGTGTAACATAAAGAAGAGTTGGCGCAGTGCTCTTTTCTGATATGTGAGTTAATGAGGCCAATAGCTGCTCACGGGCTAAAAAATCCAAGCCTGTTGTAGGCTCATCAAGAATGAGTAATTTAGGGTCTGCCATTAGCGCGCGGGCAATAAGTACCCTTTGTCTTTCTCCTTGGGAAAGAGTTTCATATGCCCGATCAGCATAAGGAAGACAATGCAGTTCCTCTAATAATCCAATTGCTTTTTCTCTTATTTCTTCAGTAGGCTTTTCATATAAGCCGATCGATGCAAAAGCTCCACTTAATACAATTTCAAAAGCACTGTCAGAAGGATAGAATTTTTGTTGGAGTTTAGAAGAAACGAGTCCAATCTTCTGGCGAAGCTTTTCTGCTAAATAATCGCGGCCAAAGACCTTATCTAATACCTTTATAGAACCTTGTGTTGGAAAATAATAAGCACATAGCATGTTTAATAGCGCCGTTTTCCCAGCCCCATTCAATCCATATAACACCCAATTCTCATGTTGGTTAATGTGCCAATTGATATTTTGCAATATCCACTGTCCATTTCTTTTTAACGAAACCTGATCTAACTCTATGATTTTCTCCATAAGTACTCTCCTGAATTTTTTGATTATTTTGATCGTACCATAAATTTTTGGTCTAGAAAAAGAAAAATAGACGATTTATTAATCGTCTCCATTAAAAGCCAAATAACGCTTTTAAGCCTTGATATCCAAAATATCCACCAAACCCTAACAAAGATAATCCTGAAATAATAGATATGATTTTTAAGCTTGTATCATTTAAAAGTTTTCGAAAGCCTGTTGTTAGTCCAGCAACAAATATATCCCATAAAGTAAGGCCTACAAATATCATACAACTATAAATAAGAAGCTGGCTTGTACCGCTCTCTTGTGCAGTTTTCGCCAAAACTGAACCATAAATCCCTAGCCAAAATAAAATTGATAAAGGACTTGTTATCGACATCATAAATCCAGTAAAAAAACATTTACTCAGTGAATCTTTTTTTCTGCTGTATGTAAGATTTACGCGATTAACACCTAAAATACTTTCAAATCCTGAATATAAAAGAATAAATCCTCCAAACAACCATAAAAAAATTTGTACAAAGGGAATATCTAAAAAATTCACCATTCCTAAGTAAACAAACAGCATAAAAATAGCATCTGCTATCATTGATCCTGCTCCTACGATCCATGCGTGCCAGAACCCATTTTTAATTCCTTTATCAAGGCGAGCCGAATTGACGGGCCCAATTGGAGCAGCAAGTGATAACCCTAAAAAAATATAACCGACCAAAATGCTAATACTCAAATATCTTTCTCTCCTTTTATTGGACTTGTACATTATATGAAAAAAGTTGTCCACTATGAGTGAATATTTACTCTTTCAGTTTAAAGAAATATTTGATGTTTAACTTATAAATTAAGGGCATGATAACTATACCAATATTATTGATCAGAGGTGTTAGGAATGGCAAAAGAACAAACACAAATGAGTACAAATGATGCAATCATGTTAATGTTTTTAGATTTAGTTGAACAAGATGGAATTGAAGTAGATATTACACTTTCAGTAAACGGTTCAATTGTATCCGGAACATTAATTGGTGCTACAGCCTACTACGAAGGAGTTACAGAGGCATCAAAAAACTTTGAGGATAGCACAATGTCTAAAATTATCTCAAAAAAATTTCATGATTTAAAAGAAGAGTATGCAAAACAGAAACAACAAGAAGCAGAAAAGGAATCAAAAGAAAAAGAAAATTCTTTTACCTTTATTCATTTAAAGAATGCAAAATATGTAACAAACCAACATGAAATAACACATACAAATGGAACATGGTGGCGGGGGAAAATTGCGTCTATCGATGGTTTTTCGTTTAGTTCATTCGTTTAAACATCGTTTTTGTCCCCCTATAAGGGGGACTTTTTAGTGGGGTTACCTTTTTTAAGAAGGGTTGGGTCCCTCCCCTCTAACTTGATCACACACGATCGAATTTTACTCTTGCTTTACATAATCAAACCCATCCTATCCAACAATAAGCGGAGGGAAGTTCGAGGAGGTTTTATTGATGAGTAATACAGGGCAAAAGAAAAAATCAACACAAGGTGATTTACAGTGGTGGCAGCTTTCATTAATTGGAATCGGATGTACGATTGGGACAGGATATTTTCTTGGATCTGCAATCGGAGTAAGTATTGCCGGACCTTCAATCGTTTTTTCCTTTTTACTAGCTGCTTTAGGCACTTATATTGTATATAATGTTTTAGCTAAAATGACAGCTCAGGATCCTCAAGAAGGGTCATTCTGTTATTATGCTGGTAAAGCTTTTGGAAAATGGGCAGCGTTTGGATGCGGATGGAATTATTGGTGTTCCAATATTCTTGTGATGGGTAGTCAATTAACAGCTTTGGCCATTCTATCCCAGTTTTGGTTCCCTAATGTTCCTTTGTGGATATTTGCCGCTGGATATGCAATTCTTTCAATTTTAGTTGTGATAACAGGAACAAAAGGCTTTGATAAGATGGAGAATTTATTTGCTATTATGAAATTTTCGGCAATCCTTATGTTTATTGTCCTTGCATTTGCCGCACTTGTTGGCTGGATCAATGGAGATGGTACGAAGCCACCAGGAGTTCCTTTAAAACTTGGTGACATTTTTCCTGAGGGATTTCGTGGTTTTTACGCTTCTCTCATTTATGCTTTTTATGCATACGGGGGAATAGAGGTTATCGGAATTATGGCCATGCAATTAAAAAATAAAGAAGATGCTCCAAAAGCAGGAACGTTTATGCTTATTAGCTTAACAACAGTTTATGTATTGTCGCTCGGACTGGCAGTATCCTTAACTTCAATCGATGCATTTCATGACAAGGAAAGCCCTTTTGTAACTGCACTGGCTAATTTCAACCTTCCATTTTTCCCACACGTGTTTAATGGAGCGATTATTATTGCCGGATTTTCTACAATGACGGCTGCATTGTACGGGGTAACAAATTTACTTGTCACCCTGGCAAATGATGGAGATGCACCAGCACTTTTTTCAAAGAAATTAAATTTCAAAAGCTTGCCTTTACCTTCTTTAGGGCTTGCGACGATTGGGCTTAGCGCTTCTATTATTACAGCATTATTGCTTCCTGGTAAAATTTACGAATATATCACAACAGCAGCTGGAATTCTTCTCCTATATAATTGGTTGTTTATCGTGTGTTCTTCATTTAAACTCTTGGAGCTCAAGATTTGGAACAAACTACTCGCCATTCTTGGACTGGTATTGATCCTTGCAGCAATCAGTGGAACTTTACTTGAAAAGGCTATCAGACCTGGTTTTTTTGTTAGTATTTTGGTTGTGGCCTTAATAGGGATAGTTTGTTTATTTATGAGAAAAACATGGAAGAAAACAACCGGCGATGGAAATATTAAATATTACTAAACAAGCCGAATGGAAATTCGGCTTGCTTTACTGTGAGTTTACTTCTTTAGCTTTTTGCTCATTGCGAATAGATTCTGCATACACCTCTGCAAATGCATCAATTGT
Organism: Metabacillus niabensis; assembly: GCF_020524345.1. GTDB lineage: Bacteria > Bacillota > Bacilli > Bacillales > Bacillaceae > Metabacillus > Metabacillus niabensis_B. Next base: position 131,126 of record NZ_JAIVLH010000005.1, on the reverse strand, counting down.
TCGTTCTAATTCATCTAAATGATTGTCTACCCCTCCTATTTCCACTAATAACGCTTTATTTGATACATCTTGATTATAAACACCATTGCCTTCACTTTTTGTTTTTAAGAACACTCCTCGACTAATACCCGGAAACTTCCCCTCTAACTTTTGGTGAATTTCTTTTGCAAAATCCAGGTTTTCCTGATAATCTTTATTTTCTTTCCCAACAACAAAATAGAGTCTTGCATAACTTTCTCCATTAATCGTCTTAGTTGTAATTTCTTTACGTGCAGAATCACGATGTAAATCCAAGTAGTACACAAAGTCATTCTGTTGTGTTGATGCAGCTTCTTCAACGATATCACCTGAAAGTGTATATGCTTGTGTAGAGCTCCATCCCTTGCTATGTAGTTCTTGTGTCATATTTGTTTTGTCATGCTCTACACCAATTCCTTCTCTCATTAAATTATTAGCTAATCGGCTTCCGAGTCCAATTACATTTGCTCTTTCATCAGAGCTTATCGCATCATTTGGTTGTGTAGCTCCCTTTAATAAAGGCAAAAAAGACTCCCAACTGTGACTTTGATAAATAAATACTGTTTTATTCTCAGGATTTGTCACAGGATCTTCTTGCTCTAATTCTCTACCTGCCAATTTTTCTTCCGCTACTTTTCTTTCCTTTAAGAGAACTTCTGTTGGTGGTGGTGATTCAAATGGGATATTAGTTAAATCTGTTCCTTCTCCGGCAACTGCAATTTCAGTATCATACAGCCTCATACCCGGTAATTCATTCCCTAAAAATGTTCTTGCATCAGTTGGTTTAATACTTGTAGCAAATTGAATAGCCAGAGTAGAGATATTGGAAGCATCCATGAATTGGTTATCAGAATCTTGATAGAAATAATGATTTTCAGACTGAAGAAATTGAGCAAATAATTGCTCAGTATTCATTGAACCGATTGTTCTTTGAATACTATAAGAATCAATCGTCACTTGCATAGTGATGATGATCCCAATTAAACAAAAGATGAAGACCAGCACAAGTATAGGTACATAAATGAGTTTAAAGAAGAATTGAATTGTCGATTTCACCGTACAACCTCCTTAAATATATGTATATGAGGAGGGTACAATTGTATGGCTTAATTATTTTCCTTATCCTTAAACATCCTCTTCGAATTCCATTATTATTTTGAGTCATCATTTTCATAAGGTTTTTTCCCTTTAATCTCCTATTGCTCCTACTAACCTCTCTTTTGTATGATTCTCCCTGTAATACTATTAAACTTTTAAGGAGAATGAGTATATTTGAAAAGGAATATTTTATTTTTCATGGTTATTATCCTATTTTTCTCTATTTTTCCTTTTTCTAAATCTTCAGCAGCTACTTCAGAGCCTCATGTACAAGTAAAGCTTGTCAATTATATCGGTAATCAACCCCAGCTTTCTTTAGAAATTCATGGTGAGTTTTTCATAACAAATCATCATATACGTTTACTTGATAAGAAAACGTATATCGCAAAAGTTGATAATGGAAAAATCTCATTATTTGATGGATCAACGAAATTAATAACCGTTGACCAGCTGGAGCTAACTCCTGTGTCATACACAAACTATCTGGAAGTCAATAACCGTCCTTATCTTGGATCATTCCGATTTGTTGTTGAACAGGACAAATATATTCGTCCAATTAATACTGTCTATCTTGAAGATTATTTAAAAGGTGTTGTTCCATTTGAAATGATGGCAAGCTGGAACAAAGAAGCACTCAAGTCTCAAGCCGTTGCTGCTCGCAGTTATGCAGTTGGTTATCTGTCACGTGTGATAGACGATACAATTAACTATCAAGTATATGGCGGCTATGCTTGGCATCCAAATGCTGATGCTGCAGTAAATGAAACCTATGGTGAAGTGTTAAGACAAAATGGTCGCCTTGTGAGCACTGTTTTTTCAGCTAGTAATGGTGGACGAACAGAGTCAAATGCAAATGCATGGGGCAGCTCTCCATTATCGTACCTGCCTATTAAAACAGATACCTTTGATGCAAAAACTCCTTGGCAATTCACATTAAAAAAACAGCAAATTAACTCTTCATCACTAAATTTAAAGAAACCCTCGTTATGGTGGAATACAACAACAGAAATGGATCGCTCACTAACATCTACTATGAAAACTTGGCTTTTGCAAAATGGTTACGCAGGAAAAGATATTAAAATTATTTCAATTCCTAAGCTAACTCTTCATACACCAACATCAGGCGGCAGAGTCTCTAAAGGAGATATCACGATTGAATTTTTTGTAAAAGATCGAGTAAATAAAGATGGAGAGCTAGTTTTACAAAAGGTCGAATATGTAAACATTCCAGCTACCCGTATTCGTGCTATGATTGGAAACCGGGTAATCCTAAGTTATCTCGTTACAAAACAATCAGAAACAAATGATAGCTTTACTCTTTTCGGTCTTGGAGATGGACACGGTGTTGGTTTGAGCCAATGGGGTGCAAAAAACCGCGCAGATGCAGGACATTCCTATCGCGAGATTTTAAACTTCTATTATGATGGGACAACTATTGTCAAAGATTACGCAGAAAGACAGCAAACACCTGGCACTTCACCACAATCTGTTGTAACGGAAGATCCATCTGTTAGTACTATAGAGCCCATTCAAAAAGATAAAGCACCTGATAGTACAACAATACAGCCTGTCGAGAAAGAAGATCCACTTAAAGACACAAATCAGCCAGTTGTTACAACACCAGTCAAACCTGCAACACCCGCTAAAAAGCCAGTAATCGATAAAAAAGCCCCAATCATTAGCCAGGTAAAAGTAACAAGTGATCAAACTAAAAAGAAAGCTACCATTTCCTTTCACACTAATGAATCAGGAAAAGTCACAATTTATATTAAAAATGCACAAGGGAAAATTTTGCATTATGTTTTAAGGGATTCATCAATAAAAGCAGGATCAATCAAAAAGGAATACAATTTCTCCTCATTAGCAAATGGGACATATTATGTAGGGATTGCAGCAGTCGATGGCAGCAATAATCGAGCTTCTACATTACCATCTTTTTCAGTAAAAAAGTCTGCACCTGTCGCGAAAACAAAAACAGGTAAAGTGAATGCTACAAAACTAAATGTCCGTTCGGCTGCTTCTACTAAAGCAAAAGTTATAGGTTCTTTAAAGAAAAACCAAACCGTTACCATTGTTACTACAAGTGGTTCATGGCATAAAATTAAGTATGGCAAGTCCTATGGATATGTGTCAAAGTCTTATATTAAGTAGTAACATCGCTCTAAGTTAAGCACTTTTTGTAAGATATTTATACGATTAACAATGAAATGATAGTAAAACAAAAGGGACTTTTGCTCATATCCAATGAGCATAGTCCCTTTACATTATGGTTTAATTAGCATTAGATTTTTTGAACGTTAGCAGCTTGTGGTCCTCTGTTGCCTTCTTCAATGTCAAAAGTGACCTCTTGGCCTTCATCAAGTGATTTGTACCCTTCACCTTGAATTGAAGAGAAATGTACGAATACATCATCTCCACCTTCAACTTCAATAAATCCAAAACCTTTTTCTGAGTTAAACCATTTTACTTTACCTTGTGCCATCTCAATACTTCCTCCTAGATCAATCAAAACACGTTTGATGATAATTTCGATTTCTAGTATTGCCTTTAAAATAAAAAATAAACATCAAATTTCATTTTTTAATAAATTATTTTAAAATGAATATCTCTGATAAATGTAATGACAAAATTTTCTATGATAGAATAAAGAAAAGAGAGATAAGACTAATAAAAGGACTGTGAAGCGACGATGACAGATTACAAGGTTTTATTTTTGGACATTGATGGGACCATTCTCAAACCAGATGATACGATTGAAGACTCAACCAAAAAAGCTGTAGCAGAAGTAAAAGAAAAAGGAATTGAGGTTTTTCTAGCAACAGGTCGCCCACTACATGAGATCTCACATATAGCAGAGGAATTAACTATTACTTCATTTATTGGCTACAATGGAGCATATGCTATATACAATAATCAAGATATTTTCAGATCTCCCATGAATAGGACGACAGTTGAAAGCTATGTGAATATTGCAAAGAAAACCGGACATGAGCTGGTTCTTTATACACATGAAGAAAATATTTTTTCAGACTTGGATAGCCCTGTGGTAAAAGAGTTTATCTCAGCTTTTCACTTACAAAAAAACAATAGTTACTCTATTGACGTAATTGATAAAATACTCGGAATTACTCTTATAAATCTAAGTGAAAATGAACCGGCACTTTATGAAAAAGCAGATCCCTCCATACACTTATCACAAGTAAATGTTGATGGACTCCGTCATTGCTATGATGTAATCCGGGATAATGTGAACAAAGGCATTGCAGTACAGCATATTTTAGAGCTTTTACATATCCCAAAGGATGCATCAATTGCATTTGGAGATGGCATGAATGATAAGGAAATGTTAAGTGTTGTAGGAGAAGGATTTGCGATGGGAAATGGACACCCTGATCTTTTTCAATATGCAAAATATAAAACAACAAAAGTGACCAACTCAGGTATTTATAATGGATTAAAATCATTAGGACTAGTCGATTAGTTAGGAGGATCTTCATATGTACGAGCTGAAGACCAAGGAAAACGACAGTAGTGTAATCGAATTTATTGAAGCCGTGGAGAATCCCAAAAAACGTGAAGATGCGTATAAACTATTGGATATTTTTACTGAGACATCTGGTTATCCCGCCAAAATGTGGGGTCCAAGTATAATCGGGTTTGGAAAATATCACTATAAATATCCAACAGGTCATGAAGGAGATGCACCGCTCGTCGGATTTTCACCTAGAAAAGCAAAAATTAGTCTTTATTTTGCCACCGGTGATACAAAACGTCAGGAATTACTTCAGAACTTAGGTAAGCATACGTCCGGAAAAGCCTGTGTTTATATCAATAAAATTGCAGATATTGACGTGGATATATTAAAAGCACTTATTAACCAATCCATTGAGTTTTTGAAAGAACTCTATCCAGATCAACCTAAATAAAAACACAGTCACCCTATTGATCGTAAATCAATGGGGTGATTTCTTTTAGCAATCGGTCTTATATACCTACATTACTTTAATTTATCTCCGAAATAAATGCTAATTTCACCAACTCGGACCCTACCGATCTTTTCTTTTACTCACCATCAAATCTAGATAAAGCTGACATTTTTGATTAAAATCATTAAAATCAATTGTTGTTAACTCAGTAATTTGTTTCATTCGGTAATTTAGTGTATTAGGATGAATAAACATTTGCTCTGCTGTTGGCTTAAGCTTACAGTTATTCACTAAATAATATTCCAGCGTCTTGACAAGCTCTGTTTGACTTTCTCTATCTTTTTCTTGAAGGATCCGGATATTTTTATTCGAATAATTCGTCCTTGCATTCTTCTCATAAATAACATCCAAATACCTTAGAACTCCAATCTTCTTATATTCATAGGGAAGATTTTCTTGTGTTCTTAATTCTTCTGTAATTGAAACAACCTCAAGCGCTTCCTTGTAACTTCTATGAAGTGAGAGGATAGGCTGATACTCGTTTCCGATTCCGATATAAATATTTGAATATCTCTTGACATCAAAGTTTGTCAGTAAATTTTCTACAATTTGAAGAGAAGCTTTTACAGGCGAATATTTAAGAGAATAACAACCAACAATGATGACAATATTTGTCCGATATACCAACACATGACTTGTGTTGTCTTTTAAATTTAAATATGAACGAATTGTTTCTTTTAGTTCCTCAATAAGTTCTTCGTCTGCATGAATCGCATTCACAACCATCACACAAAAAATAGAAGGTAACACAATATCAAGCTCAGCAGCTTCCCACTTTAATTCCTTTTCGTTTGTAAACTCATTATTTATAACCTTTCTGAAAAAGTACTCAATTTCTTCTGCTTTTTGTTGCTTTAACTTATTTTTCTTGTAAATTAACTTTCCAACATGAAAGGAAATATCAAAAAGAAAATGAAGTTCTTCTTCTGTCAGATAATTGTTCATTTCCTGCACCCAAATATAGCCCATAATACTATTCTTATACTTTGCATGAACAACAACTCGACGATTTAACCCAATTTCTTTCATTTCTTCAATTCGGAAAGGCCTGTCAGTTGTTTTTAATTGGTCGATAATGCCTGTTTCAACAAACCGTTCAAATATATTTAATGGACACTTTTTTGAGAAAATGGTTTGTTGGTTTGCATAATCAAAGTGATTTACATAATAAGAACTATAAGCCAAAAGAAAAAAATGATCACTTTCTACAATTACAGGCTTTTTTAACCCATCACTGATTACATCGACAACATCATTCAAATCAGTTAATGATAAAGCACGCTCTAATAGCTCATTCATAATAAAACTCCTACCTCATATTTCGTTAACCTTATGATACTTTGCTTTATGATTACTTGTATAGTGGCATTGTAGGAAATCTTTCATAGAAATTGAACACAGTTCAAACACATTATGTAACCACATATTTAAATGCTTATGTGTATCATTTTATTGCATAGAAAAAACGGACAATATTTGCCCGCCTTCTCCAATTATTTTTCAGGTTGATCTTCAACAACCGTGATTGTATCTGAATCATTGTCCCGTTTTACATCTTGAAATGTTATATGATTGTCAGTACGATTTGTTCGGTTTGCATAAGACTTTAATAGCTCACCCATATCAATTCCTGTCATTTCTTTTAAAGGTTCCTGAATATCAACCATGGTTTTTGTAATGCTTTTTCCAAATGATGACACACCTTGGCCATTACCGGAATCTATAATTTTAACAGAATCAATATTACTTAGTGGCTGTGCAATCTTCTCAGCAAAGACTGGCAACATTTCTATTAATTTTTCAGTAATAATAACATCACCATGTTTTTCCATTGCTTCTGCTAATAGTTTACGAGCTTCTGCTTCTGCTTTCCCTCTTTCACGAATAACGTCTGCTTCAGCAGAACCTTCTTCACGACGGATTTTTGCCTTTGCTTCCCCATCGATCTCAGATTTACGGGCTTCCGCCTCTGCTTTACGAGTCGTTTCATAGTACTCCGCATCTGCTTTTGCTTTACGAACTTTACTTTCTTCCTCTTCCAGCTTCACAGCACGTTCACGTTCTAAGAATTGAAGTGTTAATTCCTCTTCTTTTATTTCTTTCGCAAGTTTCGCTTTTTCTAATTCATATGATTGTTCTGATTTTGCACGCGCCCGTTCAGTTTCCTCTTTGAAGGCAGCATCTTTAATATCCTTTTCCTTCTTTGACTCCGCTATTGCAATTTGACGCTTATATTCCTCTTCTTTAGCTGCTTGATCTGTTTGTGCTATATGAATACGCGTTTCACGCTGGCTATTAGCTTCAGCGATTTCTGCCAGTTTACGAACCTCTGCAATACGTGGTCTTCCGAGGTTTTTTAAATAACCGTTTTCCTCATCAGCATCACGTAAATCCGTTAAACCTAATGAAGTGATTTTAAAGCCCATAAGATCTAGTTGCTTTTGTGCAACCTCTGATACATCATGATTAAATTTTTCACGGTCACTATTAATATCCTCAACCGTCATCTTCGATAAAATGGCACGAAGATTACTCCCCAGTACCTCAATAATTTCAGCTTCAATTTCTTCTTGCTCTTTCCCTAAAAATTGCTCTGCATAGTTTGCAATACCATTTAATGTATCAGCTACCTTTACCATCGCAACTGCATCAGCGACAATCGGCACCCCGCCGTTTGTGTACACTCTTGGTGTTGAAAGCTTTAATTGAAAGGAAGTTAAATTAACAGGTGTAGCAGTTTGGAAACGTCTCAGTCGATAACCGCCACCTCGAATAATTTTCATCGAACGTCCTTCTTGGTCTGTGAATATATTCGTTTCTTTTTCAGGATCACCTAACTTTGGACCTGTAATAATTAACGCTTGATTTGACTTGGCTGTTCGATAACGAATCTTCACCCAAAAGAAATAACCAATCCCGGCAAGTGCCGCAATAATGAATAAGGGAATTAAAATTACAATAACACCAAAAAAACCTGACATCTTTCTGCCTCCTACTACTATATTAAGCCTTTTATCCACGTGGTAAGACTTTAGCGGTAACTAGTTACCTTTGTTAAGTAATACGAACAAGATAGACGAAAGTTTCAGGAAATTGCAAATAATTATTTTTTTAATAAGGATGCTTAGATAAATCAACCGTAAAAACATTTCCAATCAAATAAATTTATACACCCAAAAGAAGCAGACGTAATGTCTGCTCCTTGCATTTATTACAACATCTCACTTATTGTTTTTGCCTGCATATGAAGAGCTAAGTAGTCCGGACCACCTGCTTTTGAGTCTGTTCCTGACATTTTAAAGCCACCGAATGGGTGGTAGCCAACAATAGCACCAGTACAGTTACGGTTGAAATATAAATTCCCAACATGAAACTCTTGTTTTGCACGCTCGATATACTGCCTGTTTCTTGTAATCAACGCTCCTGTTAGACCGTATTCAGTGTTATTAGCGATTTCAAGCATTTCGTCAAAATCCTTCGCTTTTGCAAAAGCAACCACAGGGCCGAAGATTTCCTCTTGCATAAGCCGAGCATTCTGGTCAAGATCAGCGAAGATCGTTGGTTCAATAAAGTAGCCTTTCGTATCATCTCCTTTACCACCGCTCATTAAACGACCTTCTTCTTTTCCGATTTGAATATATTCCATAATCTTATCATATGAAGCCTGATCAATAACCGGTCCCATATATGTTTCATATTTTTCAGGGTTGCCGGTCATCTTCTGCTCAGTAATTTCCACAACCCGTTGAAGCACTTGATCATAAACATCTTCGTGAATCACTGCTCTTGAGCCTGCAGAGCATTTTTGACCTGCAAAACCGAATGCTGAAGTGAAAATAGATTGAGCGGCTAACTCTAGATCCGCATCTTTATCAACTAAAACTGTATCTTTACCACCCATTTCCGCAATCACACGTTTTAAGTGCTGCTGACCTGATTGGACTTTTGCTGCACGTTCAAAAATGCGGGTTCCGACTTCTCGAGATCCTGTAAAGGTAATAATACTCGTTTTAGGATGATCTACTAAATAATCACCAACTTCAGCACCGCTTCCTGGAACAAAGTTAACAACACCTTTTGGTAATCCTGCTTCTTCTAATACTTCTACAAATTCAGCAGCAATGACCGGTGTGGCACTTGCAGGCTTTAACACGACCGTATTACCAGTTACAATTGGTGCAACTGTTGTACCTGCCATAATCGCAAATAAAAAGTTCCAAGGTGGAATGACAACTGTTACTCCTGTTGGTGTATAGACGTATTTATTGATTTCTCCGTCACGGCTGTTTACGGGCTTCCCTTTTGCCAGTTCAATCATTTGACGGCCATAATATTCCAGGAAATCTATTGCTTCCGCTGTATCTGCATCAGCTTCATTCCAAGGCTTACCTGCTTCTTTTACTAATAATGCGGAGAAGTCATGTTTTTTTCGGCGTATGATAGCAGCTGCACGGAATAAAATATTGGCTCGTTCTTCGGGATTCCAATATCTCCATGTCTGAAAAGCTTTATCCGCTGCTTGAATGGCCATTTCCGCGTGCTCTTGAGTCGCTTTTGCTACTTTTCCCACAATTTCATCTTTGTTTGCCGGGTTATAGGAGACAATTTGACTTTCCGTTGTAATCCGTTCTCCATTAATGACAAGCGGGTATTCTTTTCCCATCACCTTATTCACATTTTCTAATGCAGCTTCAAAAGCTTTGCGGTTTTCCTCTTTTGCAAAATCAGTAAATGGTTCGTGTTTGTAAACTGTTGTCATGATAATCGACTCCTTTTTACTTTTTAGTCATACCCTTTAGGACAAAGGCAAGATTAGCTGGACGTTCTGCTAGACGCCTCATAAAGTATCCATACCAATCAATCCCGTATGGCACATACACACGCATTTTATAGCCCTGATTAACCAATTCCTTTTGAGTTTGTGTTCTCATTCCATATAGCATTTGAAACTCAAATGAATGTTTTGGAATTTTATAATCCTCTACTAATCTCTTAGTATATTCAATAATGGCATCATCATGAGTTGCAACTCCAGTATAATGACCATTTAATAAACGGGATTTGATTAATTTTTTATAATTTTCATCAACATCCGCCTTCTTCGGAAAAGCAACAGTAGGTGACTCTTTATATGCTCCTTTAACAAGTCTTAAAAATGGTTCATAACTATTTAAATTGCGAATATCTTGTTCAGCACGATACAAATATGCCTGGATTACTGTACTAATATAACTATAATCAGCTTTTAAGCCCTTAAAAATTGAAAGTGTTTCTTCACACCTTGTTTCATCTTCCATATCAATTGTGACCATAATTTTATACTTTTCAGCTATATCCATAATCTTTCTCATATTTTCAAAAACGAGTTCTTTTGAAATATCTAAGCCTAATGATGTTAGTTTTAGAGAAACATGAGAATCTAATCGTTGAGCAACAATCGTTTCGATTGTTTGGATGCATTCTTTTGTCCGCTCTCTTGCAATTTCTTCACTAGTAACGAATTCACCTAAATGATCAACTGTTACTGAAAAACCCTGTTCATTTAACTCTTTTATAAATTTAATGGAGCTTGGAAAGTCTATCCCACCGACAATCTTTCCGGAGGCGATATTGCTGCCCCAATTTTGGGCGGCCCGATTCAACGTTTTATTATTTGATAGATATAAAAATAAATCTCTTGAAATGACTGACACGACAAACACCCCCATTAAAGGTTGAGTAAGAGTTTTCTTACTATATATTGTACGATTACATAAGCTTAAGCGACAATGTATCAAATCCACAAAGATTTAAGGGAATCATTGTGTCATAAATACAATGACATATGAAGCGCTTCTGTCATTTTCTAAGTATGTCCCTATATATGTACCCTTCCACACTTTTACCTTGTTGAAACATATATCGTAAAACAAAAATGAGACCTGCTCTTTAATAGAACAGGTCTCATTTGACATTTTTATTTTTTCAATCCTAAACGGATCACATTCCAAGAATGCTTCGTTAACGGTGCAATAATATTTCCACCTTCAAGTACCGCTTTTCCTCGGTTATGTGGAATAACTGCTTGTTTTTCGAGTGTGTTAACTGCTTTTAAGTTTTCATTTTCCAACACTGTATGTTCAATGATTTGATAGTCTGAAAAACTACGAACATCACATTCTAGTGTTAAGCTATCTTCAAGACTGCGATTCAAGGCAAAAATCGTTAGTTCTTCTTTTTCTGGGTTATGAACGGCAATTGAATCCAGATAAGGAACATCTGTGAACTCTTTCGAATCATATTTAGGTGAGGAGATAACCGGCTGTAAAGCAATCCCACGCCCGTACATGGATACATGCTGATAAGGATAAAAGATTGTTTGCTTCCACGCTCCACCTTTTGTATCTGTCATAATTGGTGCAATAACATTAACTAGCTGAGCCATACATGCCATCTTCACACGATCAGAGTGCTTTAGCATTGTCATAAGCATACTGCCTACTAATAACGCATCTTCAAAGTTATAAACATCCTCTAATTGTGGAGGAGCAATCGACCATGGCTCTACTTTTTTATCTGCTTCATTTGAATGGTACCAAACATTCCATTCATCAAAGCTTAAATACATTGTTTTCTTACTACGTTTTTTTGCTTTTATATAGTCACAGGTTGAAATGACGGTCTTAATAAAATGATCCATATCCAGCGATTTAGCTAAATAGCTAGCTGAATCGTCATTGCGATTTCCATAATATTGGTGAAGTGAGATGTAATCTGCAGCTTCATATGTATGCTCTAACGTTGTAGCTTCCCACTCAGGGAAAGTTGCCATTGAAGAACTTGAACTACCACATGTAACAAGTTCAATCGTCGGATCTACCCACTTCATAGCTTTTGCCGTTTCAACCGCAAGTCTGCCATACTCTTCTGCTGTTTTATGACCAATTTGCCAAGGTCCGTCCATTTCGTTTCCTAAACACCATGTTTTTATTTTGTGGGGATCTTTATACCCGTGTTGTTTCCGTAAATCACTGTAATATGTACCCCCTGGATGATTACAGTATTCTACCAGGTTTCTTGCTTCATCAATTCCCCTTGTACCTAAGTTGACAGCCATCATCACTTCTGATTTAACTTTTTTTGTCCAGTCAACAAACTCATTTGTGCCTAACTCATTTGTTTCAGTCGTTCTCCAGGCAAGATCTAAACGTCTTGGACGCTCTCCTACAGGTCCTACTCCATCTTCCCAATTATAGCCTGATACAAAATTCCCACCCGGGTAGCGGATAATCGGCACATCCAATTCTTTCACTAGTTCAATAACATCTTTTCGAAAACCATTTTCGTCAGCAAGTGGATGATCCGGTTCATATACTCCACCGTATACTGCACGACCTAAGTGCTCAATAAATGATCCATATATCCGTGAATCCACATCAGATATTTTAAAATCCTTATCAACTACCATTTTTGCTTTTAATGTCATGATTTACCACCCATCCCTAATTTTCATTTTATAAAAACCTAAATCTTTTTATATTTTTATAATAATCTCCCATCATTTTAGTTGTCAATAAAAAATTGTATTCGTTTTCAAAAACTATTAAACTAACATCTTCATATATACTCTTTTTCTTGAACCATTAAAAATAATGACTTTCTCATTCATTCGATTTATTTTATAATGTACTAAAATAAACTTTACTCTACAGGGGGTACACCTTTGATTCATATTAAAGATTTGCAGTCAGGTCTAACCATATTTAAAGCATTAAGTTCTGAAACCAGAATTGAAATTATCAATTTATTAAGACAACATGATCGATTAAACTTAAATGAGCTAGCAGAAAAACTAAAATTAACAAATGGTGCTGTTACTATGCATATTAAAAAACTTGAAGAAAGTGGCATAATTGATATTACAACTACGGTTGGGAAACATGGAATTCAAAAGATGTGTTATTTAAATGAAGATTCGCTAACAGTGGATTTAAGAAGTAAAGAAATCGAGCATTGCTATGAATATGAAATCAATGTTGGACATTATATTAATTATAGTGCTGAGCCAACCTGTGGATTAGCTACAAAAAATAGTATTATAGGAGAATTCGATGACCCCCGATATTTTGCAGATCCAACTCACATTCATGCCGGTATCATTTGGTTAAACAATGGTTTTCTGGAATATCGAATACCTAACTACTTAAAACGATTTGAAGAGTTTAAAGAACTTCAGTTTATTTTTGAGATCAGTTCCGAAGCACCTGGATACAATGAGGAATGGCCTTCCGATATCTACTTTTATTTAAATAATATTGAGCTGGGCTTCTGGACATCACCTGGTGATTTTGGAAAAATGAGAGGCACGAATAATCCAGACTGGTGGCCTGGATACTTAAATCAATATGGAATGGCCAAATTACTTCGTATTAACAAAGATGGTACTTTTATAGATGGAAGTCGCATTTCAGATGTAACGATCGATCACATTAACCTTACGATGAAATCTGAGATAAAATTTAAATTAGCAGTTTCAGACAATAGAAAAAACAGTGGTGGCCTAACATTATTTGGAAAAGACTTTGGGCATTTTAATCATGAAATAATTGCACGTGTTTTATATGATGTTATAAAATAAAAACCTTCACCTCTTTGTAAATGAGGTGATATTTTGTATTTCAGTCATTATTTTACATTCGAATCATTTACTTTATAGTATGATAGAAAAAAGTGTGTGATGTAAGGAGGAATTTATGATGAAGATTGCCATTATCCTCGTCATTTTAATTGGTGTTCTCGCTTTACTAGGTACTATTTTAATTGGTGGTAAAGGAGATAAACATTATGATACCAAAACAAAAGCAAACCTCTCACGCTTATCATGGATTTATATTATTTTAGGCATTGGAATTATAATCGCTTTTGCATTTTATTTATGATAAATGGGGAATGAAACATTCTTCTTAATTCGTTCATTTGTGAACAAATTAAGAAGAATGTTTTTATTGTAAAAAATAAAATAGGTTACTCCTTGACATAGGTCTTTTGATGCAATAAAATGAAAGCGTATACAAATTTACTTAAAATTTTATAGAAACCGTTTTCCAATAATGAACATAAAATATATGAACTATTAATCAAAGGAGTGCCACAAATCATGAAACAATTTGTCTTTTTAATTGACACCGGAAATGAGAAAACAGAATACAAAATCACAGCATCTGGAATGACAGAAGCAGTAGCAAAAATCAAAGAAGTTAAAAACGAAATAAAGAAAAGTAATCCCCCATCTTTTAAAATTCAGTTTAAAGGCGTTATTTATGAAAACGCTTCCTGACAAAACAGAAGACCTTTTCACGTGGAAAGGTCTTTTTCTTATTTAGATTTTTGATTATTCCAGGCCATTTTTTCCTGCTCAACAAAAAAGTACGTTCTTTTCATTAGAACGTACTTTTTTTGAACTTTATTTTGTTTCGATGACCGATTTATTTTTTATCTTCTCCATTTTTTGATAATATGCAGCAAAACCTACGTACGTGATAAGTGTCCCCATGAAGAATGGAACAAGGAAAGTAAATACACCTAAACTTATATACAAAATCACACCACTGATTACCAATACAACCATATTAATCAATGGATACACCATTGTAAGAAAGAAAGCATTCTTTATACTTGTTAAAAGCTTTAATTCTGCATGTACAGTGTTTGAGAAAAAGAAAAGTGTCATTAAGAAAAGAAATAAAAATCCGATTAAAAAGAATGCACTAACCAGGACATTCACTTTTGAAAAAAAGAAAAAGTCAACAGTCCAAATCACCCAAAAAAGAGTGAGCAATAAACCACCAGTTAAACTTCTTACATAGTTTTCTTTGTAAAACCGCCAGTATGATTTAACTAGCGGGACGTCATCTTCTCCCATCACCCATTTTCTCACAACACCAAACATGGCTGTTGTCGCCGGAAAAAACATAAATGGAGTTAATACAGCAATCGTTCCCAGCAATAAAAAGACCGAGGCTTCATCTTCTGCAAACAAAAGTGACATAGCTAAATAACAAATAGGCAGATTAAATATAATCCACATTATATTAATAACAGATAAACGCATAATCCATTCAAATAAACGGTTTAAACCACCCATTACATTTGTCATAAATACATCCTACTTTCTTTTTTGTAAGCTCTTTCTTTCTATTATATCACTAATTTTTCTTTTTTTCGTCAATAAAAATGAATCTCCTAATTTATCTTTATCTTAATTAGTTGAAACATTATGAAATAAAAAACTCCACTTGCCCTAATAGAGAAGCCTTAGTTATCTTTTACTATTATCTAGAATAAATTTATACTTTTTAAAAAGTATTAAAAAAGTGCGAGTTTTTCATTCATTCATTCGATATAGATAGTGAAAAAGCTTTTTCAATAAAATAAGGAGAATCAATAATGACATGTAATGCTGTGAATTTTATTAAACTACTACAAAAACAAAATGAAAAGGCACTCGAATACATCATTGATGAATATTCAGCTCTTGTAAATGCCATAAGCTACAAAATCTTACACAATGTAAGCAGTGATGCGGTAGATGAATGTGTGAATGATGTATTCTTAACAGTTTGGCAGAATGCAAATACGTTTAAAGGAACAAGTATGGAATTCAAGAAATGGATCGCGATGCTTACAAAATACAAAGCAATTGACCGTTTTCGTCATATAAAGAAAATACAAAATCGAGAACAAAGTGAAGAGGAACTTCATATACAACCCCATTTAGATGATGTACAAATGCAAATAATTAAAAAGGAAGAAACCAACACGCTTCTCCTTGTTCTCAGTACATTACCAGAGATCGATCGTGATATTTTTATGATGAAATATTTTCTTTATTTAACAAGTGCTGAAATTGCAGCATCTCTAAAAATTTCGGTGTCAGCAGTAGAAAATCGATTATATCGCGGTAAGAAAAAACTTGCACAAAACGAACATCTGAAGGAGCGGTTTTTATGAATAATGATTTACAAGACTTTCTTGATATTGATATTAATGATATTGAACCAAGAGCATTAACAACAAAAAGGAAAACAGAAATAAAACAACATGTATTGAAGAAGAAAAAAAAGGTAAAGAAACGGACTTTACTACATACTTTAACCGCCGCAGCATTGATTGGAGTTACGGTTTTTACTGGCAGTATCATAAGCGTTCCTGTATTAGCAAAACATATTCCTTTTATACAAAATATTATGGAGCACTTTAAAAAAGATACTCTCCCCAATGAATACGTTGATTTAGCTACAGTAGTTAATCAGGTGGAGTCTAGTAATGGAATTGATATTATGATTGAAAATGCAGTCTATGATGGAACAAATGTGATTATTACTTATGCAATCCAGACTACGTTGGACCTTGGAAGTCAACCTAGATCAGAAGGTTTTATAGATATACAGGATGTTAAAGCAATAGGTGGAACAGGATACATTGATAAAATGAATGAAACAACATATGTAGGTGTCGAAAAAATCACTCCACATTTTGATGGAAAAAGTCCTGAAGAAATTATCATTAAGTGGCAGCCAAAAGTCTTTGAAAACAGTAGTGATACTAAACAATACGAAGGTGATTGGTCATTTGAATTTTCCTTAACCCAACTACAAACAAGTACGCAGTTGCTTAACGAAAAAGAAGAGTATCCCGGGATTACTCTAAGCCTAAAATCTTTTGAGCATTCAAAAATGGCATCGGTCTTACAATATGAATTTGTTGTTGATCAGGATATTTTAAAGGAATCACCTTTTATTTCAATTGAAATGAGTAATGTAATGGACAACTTAGGAAACAAATATGACGTAAATAGTAATGGTGGAGTAAGTTTTGATGATGGGGCATTTCATAAAAGTGAAGCTTCTATTTACTCCATACATCCTGATGCCCGTTCTTTAACATTTACACCGCAAATCTATTATTCAAAAGGATCAGGAATGGTTCTCAATGTTGAAGAAATGCAACCACTCTCAATTGACTTAAAATAAACTATTCCCATATGAGAGAATCCAGAAGGAACTTATCGTATTTTTCAGGAGTGAGACCGTCTCTTGACCCTCACTCCCTAAGATGTCTTATAGTAGATATACTTTTATTTATCAATAAAAATTAAAAAAGGCAAGCACAAATGCTCACCCTTTTATATTAAGAATTAAAATCATATATACGACCTTTTATTAAATAAGCCGCACTTTCTGCAATATTCGTTATGTGATCTGCAGTTCGTTCCAGGTATCGATTGATGAAAAGTAATTGCACTAATTGATCTGTTTCTTCTGGATGTTCTTTTAAATACTTAGTGATTGCTTTGTATGTTTCACCACTATATTTATCAACTTTATCATCCAAATCGCCAACTTCTTTAGCCAGGACCATATTTTCTTCAATAAATGATTGTAATGCCTTTTCAAGCATAGTAATTGATAGATCTTTCATTTGATCAAGATTTGTGATGTTCACTAAAGAGTGTGT
Source organism: Metabacillus niabensis (assembly GCF_020524345.1). Lineage (GTDB taxonomy): Bacteria > Bacillota > Bacilli > Bacillales > Bacillaceae > Metabacillus > Metabacillus niabensis_B. Next base: position 113,529 of record NZ_JAIVLH010000005.1, on the reverse strand, counting down.
TTGACCAATTTTTATGGTGGACTTTGCGATATTTACAGCAAAATCTGCAATTCGCTCAATTTCAGATGTAATCTTTAAAGCACCTATAATTCTTCGTAAATCTCTGGCAACTGGTTGCTCTTTTACCATTAGCCATATTACAAATTGGTTGATTTCCGTGTCCAGGTTATCGATTACTGTATCTTCATCAATTACTTTTAATGCAATCTCCACATCTTGTTTTTTTAAGGCTTCAAATGCTTTCTCCATTGCAGTGATTGAAAGCTTAGCCATCATTGACATTTTGCCTTGTAATTCCTGCAAATTATTATCAAAGCTCTCACGAACGACCATTTTCTACTCCCCCAAAATCTTACCCAAATCTTCCAGTTATATAATCTTCTGTTCTCTTATCTGTTGGCATTGAGAAAATATTGTTTGTTGAATCAAATTCAATGATTTCCCCATTTAGGAAAAAGGCTGTTTTGTCTGATACTCGTGCTGCCTGCTGCATATTATGGGTCACAATAACAATTGTGTAATCTTTTTTCAAGCGTTCAATTAATTCTTCTACTTTTAATGTTGAAATTGGGTCTAATGCTGATGTAGGCTCATCCATTAAGATGATTTCCGGCTTCATCGCAATTGCACGTGCAATACAGATCCTTTGCTGTTGACCACCAGATAGTCCGAGTGCTGATGTTTTCAGGCGATCTTTTACTTCGTCCCAAATTGCAGCACCACGTAAGCTTTCTTCAACAATGTTATTTAAGACTTTTTTATTTTTTATCCCCTGCATTCTTGGACCATATGCGACATTATCATAAATACTCATTGGAAACAGGTTTGCCTTTTGGAAAACCATTCCAACTTTTGTTCTTAATTTTATCACGTCATTTGATTGATAGATGTTTTCTTTATCTATAACAATGTCACCATTAATCTTCACACTGTCTATAAGATCATTCATGCGATTTAATGTTCGTAGAAAAGTCGATTTCCCACATCCTGAAGGTCCAATTAAAGCGGTAACTTCCTTTTCTTGAATATCCAATGAAACTGAATAAAGTGCCTGTTTATCCCCATAAAATAAATTTAAGTCTCTTACACTGATTTTGACATTGCCGTTTGTTTGCTGGTTGAATTGTGATTGGTCTTTCCTGTTACTTTGTTCAATCTCTGTTGTACCCATGTCAATACACCTCTTTTAATAGTCAGCTTTATTTAATTTCTTGGAGATAAACGTCGCCGAAAGGTTCAGTACCAATATGATGACGATTAAGACAATCCCAACCGCAGCAGCAAGCTCAATGTCACCTGATTCCTGTGTAACCAAAAAAGAATGGACCGTTAATGTCCTTGCTGAGGAGAAAATACTGTCCGGCATGGCAGCCACCGTCCCAGCAGTTAAAAAGATTGCTGCAGATTCTCCAACAATTCTCCCGATGGAGAGAATGATACCTGATAATATTCCAGGCATCGCACTCGGTAAAATAACCTTATATAAAGTTTGCAGCTTTGTTGTTCCTAAAGCTAGAGAGCCTTCACGATACGTTTTTGGTACGGTCTTTAATGACTCTTCTGTTGTTCTGATAATAACTGGTAATACGATAATTGTTAGAGTTAAAGAAGCAGCTATAATCGACATTCCCAGTTTTAACGTTGTAACAAAAAACACTGCACCGAATAATCCATAAATGATTGATGGGATCCCTGTTAAGCTTTCCGTCGCGAAGCGGATTATCCTAACTAAACGACCTTGTTTTGCATATTCCTGCAAATACACCGCAGCTAAAATTCCTACCGGGGTAGCAATTAATAATGAGATCACTATTGTATATATTGTTGTAATAATCATCGGCCAAATTCCGCCATGACCTGTTGGAGAATAATCCCCAAAGATAAAATCTATGCTAATTAAGCGATACCCTTTATAAAATATATATCCAACAATCGTTACAAGGATGGCAATAGTTAAGAACGCTGAAAACCAGAGTAGTCCACGCAATACGTTATCTTTTACCTGTCTCAACTCAATGACCACCCTTCGCACTGATTTTTGATAGAACGAAATTTAATAAAAGGATAAAAGAGAATAAAACGATACCAGTTGCAAATAACATTTCCTGGTGTGTCCCATATGCATAGCCCATTTCTAAAGCGATATTGGTCGTTAATGGACGTACACTGTCAGTTAAGCTTGTCGGGATAATTAAACTGTTTCCAGCTACTAGGATAACTGCCATTGTTTCTCCGATCGCTCTCCCTAAACCTAAAACAATTGCTGCCATAATACCCGATTTCGCTGCAGGAACAACAACCTTAAAAATTGTTCCTATCTGAGAGGCACCTAATGCCAATGAACCCTCACGATACGTTTTAGGCACTGCGCGAATAGCTGTTTCTGCAACTGTTACAATTGTAGGTAACATCATAATTGCTAATACCAAAATAACTGCAAATAAGCTTTGACCCTTCGGTAAGTGTAAATTATCTTGCAAAAATGGGACGATGATTGCGAGTCCGAACACTCCATACAAAACTGATGGGATACCGGCCAATAATTGAACAGCTGGTGAGATGAGCTTCGCTATACTTTTGGGTGCAATTTCTGATAAAAAGATGGCTGTAAATAAACCAACCGGAACTCCAATGATTAAGGATCCAATTGTTGCAAATATAGATGCTACAATCATTGGTAATATTCCAAATTTATCTTCACTTGGAACCCAATCTACCCCAAAGATAAAATCAAAAAAACTATATCCATCAGCGATAAATGGTAGTGAACCTTTATAAAAAACAAATCCTATAATGACCAATAAGCTGATAACTGAAAGTAATGCACAAAAAAGAAATAATTTTGCTGATAATTTCTCAAGAAAGTACTTCCTCTTATTTGATTTTCCAATATCTATTGCTTGGTCCTCAACAGGTAGTCGCGGCATTCTTCATTCCTCCATGTTTGCTCTAACACACGATGTTTTATGTCTGACATGTCGATTTGACATCAGTGAATTGTTACGTTATTTTATCGGTATTGCACCTGACTCTGCTGCAATCGCTTGTCCTTCAGGTCCAAGAATATAGTCAATAAACTGTTGTCCGCCACTAGATAGTTGATTATCCTTGTGAACAAACAAAAACGGACGTGATAACATATACTTTTGATTTAGAACATTTTCGGCTGTAGCTTCTACTCCATTAATCTTTACTGTTGAAATCGTTGAATCAATATATTCAAATGAAATAAATCCAACTGCATGCTTATTTGTTGCCACAGTTGTTTTTATATTACCGTTTCCGGAAGCAATAATAGAACTTCTAACTAATTCTCCTGAGGAATACCCTACTATTTCTTGAAATGCATCACGGGAACCTGATCCGTCCTCTCTGGAAACAACGACAATTTCCATGTCATCTCCCCCAAGTTCCTTCCAATTGGTCATCTCACCTGTAAAGATTTCCTTCACCTGATCCAATGTAAGGTCTTTAACTTTATTGCTTGGATGGGTGACAACCACTATCCCATCATAAGCAATAATTGTCTCAGTCAGCCCTTGTGCTTTTTCTTCCTCTTTCAAATCACGTGATGACATACCTATTTCAGATACACCGTTTATAGCATTTGTTATGCCTGCTGATGAACCTATCTGATTAATTTCTATATTTACATTCGATTTTTCTTTGTATTTTTCTGCCATTTTTTCAGCCAATGGTCCTACGGATGTCGAACCTGAAATAGCAATTGTATCTGAACCTTCATTGGTTGACTCTATTCCATTATCAGAGTTATTGCATGCTACTAATGCAGCAGCAAAGAATAACATCAATAATCCAAATGTTGTCTTTCTCATAAATGTCATTTCTAAACCTCCAAGGTGATCTACTGACAACTTCTTTCTATATAATACCCATTGTTAAGAATAAACATAGATTGTAAATTCTCTATTAAGCAATTGTAAAGGTTTTGTAAATTTTATTAATCAGGTGTTAACCCTATGTAAATATATGATATATATCCAAATTAGAAAAATAGTCCCTTTGAAAGATTAAACCCCAATCAGTAAATGATAAATCAAAACATACTTTTTTACTTTCCACTCTATTATATTTCTCTCCCTTTTATTTTGTTACATCCACCACATAGTCAAATTACTTAATTACAAACCATTTTCCCTTACTTCAATACCAAAAGGTTATATGATCTAAATAGTATTTAACAGTTACAATTGTGTATACCTTTTCTTATCTTCTTTAGTTACAAATGTAAATAGTAAAAAAATGCCCAGCTATTATAGGTAAGATGATAAAATACAGGTATGTGTTAACTTATTTGTTTTATCAGTTAACAACTTAACAACTGTTTGAGGAGGAAACAATGTATAAACTACGAGGTCATCATATTTTTTGCCTATTGGGCTATCGGGGCATGGGATATTCTATAGAATATATTGAAAATATGACGCGTTTGCATCAAACTTTGAGAGAGAAGCCTAAGACAAGTGTACAACTCATCTTAGGTCCTGATCATTTGTGTGACAAATATCCAAACAACGGTAAATACCATTGTCAGGATGATCATATTTATGAAAGAGATGCGGCTGTATTAGAGAAATTAGGACTCAAAATTGGACAGATTTTAAATTGGGAGGAAATTGAAGCTATCATAAACAAGCGTATCATCCCTTCAGATATTCAAACAGTTTGTAAATCTTGTTATTGGAGAACATATGGTGTGTGTGAAGAAGGTGTGCAAGACATTCTTAATGGCAAAAGCTTAAGGAAAGTGAAGTAAAGTCTCCGCAACATTTTTAGAATGTTTCCTTCAATCTAAAAAAATAAATTCATACTACAAGACTTTTTCTATCTCCCTTGAATAATTTCACCATTTCAAAGCAATCTAATATGTGTTTAGGAGGTGAAATTTTTGACAAATCAAACTAGAGACAATAAAAATCAAAAAAACAACCTACAAAATTCTGAAATTGGTTCAGGATCAGCATATATTAAAGAGCACGCCGGTCATGTTGAAGGTTATGGAGAGAATTATCCAATTGAAAATAATTCAACTAATACGAATCGTCCTGAATAATCTTATTTATTTTATAGAGTGAATGAGTTCATCGTTCACTCTCAACTTTTTAGCAGGATGCCTGATATGCAAAATGAACATGCATCTGGTTTATATGATTTAAACAATGAAAAACTTACCTTGAACTGGACCAAAATTGTTGGACATAAGATTAACAATTTTGGTCCAGTTTTTTTATTATCAGAAATAATTGTTACATACTTACACAAAAAAGGGTAATTTTCAACTAATAGAGGAATTTTTTTCCTCTTTCACATAATTGTAAAGATTTATTAAACAAATTATTAGCACAAATAAGGTATAATCCTAATTTGATACATTATTAAAGAGATAAATGAGGAGGAAAAAATGGGTGAATTAGATATTCTATATACATTGAAAATGATCATTATTGGGCTAGTGCAAGGATTTACAGAGCCTATCCCTGTGTCATCAAGTGGTCACGTAATGATTGCAAGTGAATTATTGGGGATAGGTGAACAAGGATTTACTTTTGCTATATTAACCAATACTGCTTCATTACTTGCGATTCTTTATATTTACAGAAAAGATATCTTTAGGCTTATGAATAATTCCATTGCCTATTTAAAAACGAAAAATTCCCGTTATAAAAGCGATTTTCACTTTATTTGCTTTATCATCATAGGCACTATACCTGCTGGAGTTCTGGGTATATTGTTAAATGACTTTATAGGGGAAAATGTTAGCATGACTACAATTGCCCTCATGTTATTTGTAACAGGAATTGCATGTTGGTTAATTCGTAATATGAAAGGTACTAAAGACGAGAGTGACCTTTCCATTAAGGATGCATTCATTGTTGGTTTAGGGCAGGCAGTAGCCTTAACTCCTGGTATAAGCCGTTCAGGAGCAACGATTATTTCAGCCATTTCTGTTGGAATGAAACAAGATACTGCACTTCGCTTTTCATTTATGTTATATATCCCTGTTAGTCTCGGTGGAGTAGTTCTTGGGTTTACTGACTTTTTACATGAACCAAATAAAGCTGACTTGGCCGTTCCATATTTAGCGGCATTTATTTCAACTCTATTGATGACTTATTTTGCGATGAAGTGGTTTATGGGAATTATGAAGAACGGCAAACTTGTTTATTTTACATATTATTGTATCATCGTGGGAACGTTACTTTTAATCTTCTTTTAATATTCTTTGAAAGAACTATTTTCATAGTTCTTTTTATAGAATATTACCATCCCTGTAATTCATAACAGAGATGATAAATAGCCCATTTTTTTAGTTCTTGTTATACTTTTTATAAAAGTTTAGCAAAATTATGATAAATGGAGGCATAATGATGAGCAAACAAGAAATACAGCAAAAAATCGATGAATTAAAAATGGAATATGTAAGAATCCAAGGAGATATTGAAAAATTGGAATCCACTGGACATTCTATTGAGAAACTAGAGGAAAGACTCAGTTTGATTGAAGAAACGCTTTCAACATACCGGAAAGAACTGTACAATCTTTAATGTTCTACAAGAACATTCTCCATCATAGAACATGTAATTGTCCGAAAAATGTAAATTCAGAAACTAGAAAAACAAGTAAGATAGCAATGAGTAGCTTAATAATGTAAATAAATATTTTAAAAGGGTAGATCTTCTCTACCCTTTTATTATCTTATTAAATTCGGAGGTGTTTTTTCCTCGAGAGCAATAGCCATATTTTCTGCAGCTAGCTTTGCCATTTTTGCTCTCGTTTCAGCTGTAGCTGAACCGATATGCGGTAGTGTGACAACATGGGGCATTGATAATAATGGATTATTCTTCTCAACAGGCTCAATCTCAAAGACATCTAACCCTGCGCTAAGTATTTTCTTTTTCTGCAGGGCTTTGATTAAAGCTTCTTCATCAACGTTTTTCCCTCTTGATCCATTAATGAAGATCGCTGAATCCTTCATTAAGTTAAATTCTCTCTCTCCAATCATTTTTTCTGTTTGAGGTGTGTGTGGAACCATTAAACAAACAAAATCTGACTTCTTCAAGAGCTCATCTAATGAGCAATATGTTGCATTAAATTTACTTTCTGCTTCCTTATTTCTTGAACGATTATGGTATAAGATTTCCATATCAAAGCCGAAGTGTGCTCGTTTAGCGACCGCTCTGCCGATACTACCCATCCCGATAATACCTAATGTTTTATGATGTACATCCACACCAAAAAGGTCTTCACCCTTTGTTCCTCCCCATTTTTTATCCTTTACATAATGATCAAGCTCAGGCATTCTTCTTGCCGTGGCCAGTAAAAGCCCAAAGACGGTATCTGCTGTTGTATCATCAAGCACCCCGGGTGTATTTGTTGCAATTATGTTTCTTTTCTTAAGCTCTTCTATATTTAAATTATCATAACCAACTGAAATATTTGAAATGACCTTTAAATTTGGAGCTTGATTTAATAGTTCTTGCCCTATTTTCATACTAGCACCTAACAATCCATGTGCAGTTTGTAATTCAACTAGAAAATCCCGGTAATTATCATCATTAAGAGTCGGAAAATAACTGACATCAAATTTATTTTTCAAGAAATATAAAACTTGATCTGGTAATTCACGATAAACCACGACTTTTTGTTGCATACTGCTCCCCCTTGTGTAAAAAACATTATTTTAATAACTTCAAGGAAAGTTGGAAAAGTCCTGCATACCATTAATTATAATAACAAATGTATTACTTAATATATCGACCTAATTGATTATTTTATCGTAAAACAAAAAATACCCCAATGGATGAAACATATTGGGGATTTAATAATATAACTTCAAATTAAATATTTAGAGGAACCTTTCGCCAGCTCCTTGAATCAGAAATATCTTCTGCATCTTCTGCTGCATATCCTTCACAAATAAACCCCGAAACCTCCGTGCCATCTTGGAGCTCCACTTTTCCGATTCCAAGCGGGGAAGGAATTAATGTTAAAAATTCTCCAAAGGAGGATACTGGCATTTCCCAAATCTCTAATTCAATAGCATTTCCACCTGATTTTTTCTTGATCAAACCCGGCTTTGCAGGTTCTGATGGCAGCTTAATAAATTGATATTTTTCAGCTGTTACATCTTCGCGAACAAAGAATGCACCAAATTCAAGCATTTGCTTTTCAAGTGAAAAACCCCGCATATGCAGACCACATACTGCGATAGGAATAGTCTTTTTTATTTCTTTATTGTTTCTAACAAATACCTCTGCTGCACCGGCTATTAAACCTTCCTCATGAGATAACGCAAAGAAGGTTATACCAAATGGAAGATTCTTTTCTGCTTCACCTGCCTGAACAGCAATTGCACTTAAATCTAATAAATTACAGTGATTTGTATATAATCCCATATCACTATTCGTTTTAATTGGATCTTTTCGGACCTGATCACGTGTCCAAGTACCCCCAACCGTTGGTGTAACAAGAACAGCATCTTTTAAAAGAATCTGAGCTCTTCTTTTGAATTCTTGTAATTTGTGCAGAGAATGAAACACAAACGTAGCATTATATTTTGGTAGATCACCAGAACGAAGTACCTTTTCCGTTACTGGGAATGTTACATCAGGATGGTTACGAATAAATTCTCCTAAATCAGCCCACCTTTCTGCTACAAATGGTCCGTCATAAAGGATGGCTGCTGCCTCGCGGAAAAATTCATAATCAATATATTCAATTGTAATCGGAAGCTGCTTCAGTTGTTCAACTGCTTTATTCCAAGCCAGTTGATACTCAGATGCATATGGACCATAAAAAGGGATGGTATCCTTTGGTAAACAGATTTTTTTAGGCAGCTTAGCAAAAGGGATTGGCATTTCCCGGGACCATGGATCCTGTTGATCAAATCCTCTAACTACTGCATCTACTTGATAAGCCTCGTCTAAACTATGGGAAAATACGGTCACACAATCAAGACTTACACATGCCGGCACAACACCTTTTGTTGGCCAAGCTCCTAAACTAGGCTTTAAACCAACTAGATCATTTAGGGCTGCAGGTACGCGCCCTGAACCAGCTGTATCTGTTCCTAAAGAGAAAACTGCCTGACCTCTTGCAACAGATACGGCAGATCCAGAACTTGAACCTCCACTTATTAGCTCTGGTCGCAATGAGTTATGGGTTTCACCAAAAGGGCTGCGGGTCCCAACTAGACCTGTTGCAAATTGATCTAGATTGGTTTTTCCTACCGGAATTGCTCCAGCCTCTATTAATCTCTCAACTACTGTAGAATGTTCTGCTGGAGTATAACTAAATTCCTCACAACCAGCTGTTGTTGGTACATTAGCTAAATCGATGTTATCCTTTATGGCAAATGGGATTCCCCATAATGGAGATGAATCAAAATTTATCTCTGATAAGCGTTCTAAATACGGATGAATCTTTTCCATTTTTGGCGGTGTAATCCAAATGTTCATTTCTTCGTCTCGTTGGGAACGTTTAACGATTTCTTCCATCACTTCTTCTGGTGTTAATTGATGACTTCTATATGCTTCACGTAGCCAGCTTAATGTTAATTTGAATGGAATCTCCATTTTGCTCATTGTGCGGCACCTACCTTATTTTCCTTAAATAAACTAGCTATTAATTGTCCAGCATGCACCGAATCTCCAGACTTCACATAAATCTCAGCGATTTCTCCATCACAAGGTGCTGTTTGAGGAAACTCCATTTTCATACTTTCTTCTATAATAAGAACATCACCCTTTTTCACCTGTGCTCCCGGTGAAACAAGAACCTTCCATACACTTCCTGGCATTGAACAATTTACAGGAAGTGCACCTTCAGGAAGTACGTCTTCTTCACTTAAAGCTAATGTATCAACTTCAGATACATGTTCTTCAATACCTTGCTCCTTCCATCTTTCACGTTCCTCATTGAAGGAGGCTTGTTGACGTTGTTTGAATTGGTCGGCACTTTCCTTAATTTCCTCTTGGAAGTTCAAGTACTCTCCAAGATCAAAGGTTGTTTCTGTAATATCAACTTCAAATCTCCCCCTTAAAACATCCTCTCGCATTTGAAGTAATTCATCTGCATCAACTGGATAAAATTGAATTTGATCGAAAAAACGTAATAACCAGGGCTTACCCGGTTCAAAGATTTCAGTTGATCTGAGTTTATTCCACACTTGAATGGTACGCCCAACAAATTGATATCCTCCCGGGCCTTCCATTCCATACACACACATATATGCTCCACCAATTCCAACTGCATTTTCCGGGGTCCATGTCCGAGCCGGATTATACTTTGTTGTAACGAGTCGGTGACGGGGATCAATCGGTGTTGCAACTGGTGCCCCAAGGTAAACATCACCCAGGCCAAGAACTAAATAGCTGGCATCAAACACAATTTTTTTCACATCTTCTATACTATCCAAACCATTTATTCGTCTAATAAATTCAAGATTATCCGGACACCACGGGGCGTCCTGCCGAACATTTTGCTGATATCGTTCTGTAGCTAATTGTACAGAGGGGTCGTTCCAGGATAGTGGCAAACGGACGATTCTTGATGCTACTTGTATGGATTCAAGCGGTGGTAACCTGCGATCAATTTCTAATACCTTTTTGGCTGCATCTTTTACTGTCATTTTTGATGCGTCAATATGAATTTGTAAAGAACGAATTCCTGGAGTTAAGTCTAAGACAGGTATTTCATTGGTTTTTTGTAGGCTATCCATAAGCGCATGTACCTGGAAACGAAGAAGTAAATCAAGTTCCATTTCTCCATATTCCACAAGAATATTTTCGTCACCGCTACAACGGATCGTTATCGGAATTTGTCGATTAGCAGACTCACTAGCTAAAACCGGATAAGTTGATGGAATCTCAATTTCAGGATCTACTAATTCAATCTCTTGTATCAGCGAAAGATGTTTTTCCCCAATTGCATGCAAATTCATGTCTTGAAGTTTTCGTAAACGATCTGCTTCTTCAAGTGTGATAAGCTTAAATTGGACTGTATCTCCAGGATGCAGTTGACCAATTTTCCAAAATTCTGCTGAAGCTGTGGTCACAGGGCAAACAAACCCACCAAGACTAGGACCATCCGGACCAAGTAATATCGGCATATCACCTGTTAAATCAAGCGTCCCAATTGCGTACGCATTATCATGAATATTGGAAGGATGCAAGCCTGCTTCTCCTCCATCTTCACGTGTCCAGAGTGGCTTTGGCCCTACAAGACGGACACCTGTACGGGAGCTATTAAAATGAATTTCCCATTTTGTTTCTGTTAATTGTTTTAAATAATCTGGTTGTAAAAATTCTTCTGTACAATGCGGCCCGGGAATAACACCAATCGTCCATGTTGTGTTGATCTTTGGTTGATGTACTAAAGGAAGTACATCTTTTACAACAGGGGTACAAGAGTTATGAACACCGAGAACATCACCTGTTCGAAGCGCTCTGCCACCGTGTCCCCCAAAGTTACCGAGTGTAAAAGTTGAAGAGCTTCCTAAAATCTTCGGCATATCAAATCCGCCAGAAACAAGCATATAGGTTCTCATTCCCACTTTAGCTTCTCCAAATGATACTACCTGGCCTTCCTTAGCTAATACTGGTTTATATAATGAAATTTTTTCACCATCTAGTTTTGCTTCCATATCAGCGCCCGTTAAACAGAACCACATATCATTTCTAAATCGATAAGATCCACCTCGAAGGGTAAATTCAAGTCCGGGTGCATTGTCAGCGTTTCCTAATATTTTATTTCCAATTCGGAAGGACAATGGATCCATTGGACCACAAGGTGGAACCCCTACGTCCCAGTGCCCTTTTCTTCCCGGCCAATCCTGAATGGTTGTCTGAATACCACCATCTATGACTTCAATAGCATTTTCAACTGGTTTAAAACTATTTAGCATTCTTGTGAATACATCACCTGATATACAATCCTCTTCTTGCAATAGCTCCTGTAAATATTGAAGATTTGTGGTAATCCCATACATTCGTGTTTCACGTAAAGCTTTAATCAATGTTTGGATAGCCTCTGTGCGGTTTTTACCATGCACGATGATCTTTGCAAGCATTGGATCGTATAATGAGGTAACGGTTATCCCATCTCTTACCCATGTTTCATTACGAGCAAGGTTTGATAAAATGACCTGATCCAGCTGGCCGGCACTTGGGCGGAAATCATGATGACAATCTTCAGCGTAAATTCGAGCTTGTATACTATGTCCTGTTGGTTCTGGAACAAGATTCTGTAAATTTTTCAGCTCACCAGCAGCCTCTTTGATCATCCACTCCACTAAGTCAATACCTAACACTTCCTCTGTTACACCATGCTCTACTTGCAAACGAGTATTAACTTCCAGGAAGTAAAATTCATAAGACTCTGGATCATATAAAAACTCAACCGTTCCTGCACTTTTATAGCCAACTTCTTTAGCTAACCTTTTGGCAGCAGCTAACATGTTCTGGCGAACGTCTTCAGATAATTTGGGAGCAGGACTTTCTTCAATTACTTTCTGATTTCTACGTTGAATGGAGCAATCTCGCTCACCTAAAGTAACCACTTCTCCAAATTCATTTCCGAAAATTTGCACCTCAACATGTCTAGCCCTTGGGATGTATTTTTCTAAGAATAGCCCGTCATTATTAAAGTTTGTTTCTGCTAAGTGACGCACACCATCGTAAGCAGCACGTAAAGCTTCTTCAGTGTCGCAAACACGCATCCCAATACCGCCGCCACCAGCTGTACTTTTTAAAATTACCGGGTATCCGATTTGACCTGCCTGTTCTATGGCAGTTTCTAAGCTGTCTATTAATTTTGTACCTGAAAGCATTGGTACTCCAGCTTTTTCAGCAATTTCCCTTGCAGAATGCTTCAAACCAAACATTTCCATTTGCTCTGGTGTCGGTCCGATAAATATAATTCCATTTTCCTGACATGCACGGGCAAAGTTTGCATTTTCACTTAAGAAACCATATCCCGGATGGATTGCCTCTGCACCTGTTTCAATGGCCGTTTTTAGAATTAAATCTGAATTTAAGTAGCTTTCCTTTGCTGCTCCTTCTCCGATCAAAACAGCTTCATCTGCACCATCAACATGTAAGCTATCTTGATCAGCTTTTGTAAAAACTGCTACAGATGAAACTCCTAGTTTTTTTAATGTTCGCTCTATTCTTACCGCAATTGCCCCACGGTTTGCGATTAGCACTTTTTTAAACATGTGACACACTCCTTCTAACGATGTTTTTTATATAAACAACCTTACTCGTATGCGTTTATTCTTCATTTGCATAATGAAAAACTTTTCTCGATCCTCTCCACTGAGTTTTGTCTATCATCCCTACTATGAAGGACTTATCTCCACTTCTCCGCCGAGTTTTGTCCTTCAACCCTACTATGAAGGACTTTTTCTCTTCTTTATCTATCGAGATTTGTCTTTCATGACTCTTACAAACGCAATTCCCTCTACTTATCCCAAATCAACACTCGTATTGGTGTTGGATTATAAGCGTTACATGGATTATTCAACTGTGGACAGTTACTAATTAACGCAATTGTTTTCACAATCGATTGGACTTCCACATATCGTCCTGGAGCTGAAACACCGTCAGCAAATGTAAGGCCGCCCTCTGGTGTAACAGGTACATTCATAAAGAAATTAATATTTGGTGCTAAGTCACGCTTTGTAAATTGTTCATCATATTGTGCCAGTTGTAACATGAATGTGTCGCAACAGTTATGCATTGGCAAGGTATCATGTGAATAACGCACTGTATTACTCTGAGCCGAACAGGCACCACCTAACGTATCATGTCGACCACATGTATCAGCCACAATTGTTAATAGCTCTTTATTTGATTCAGACCGTAAAACAGTACCAGTGGATAGGTATATATTTTGCTGTCCTGTAATCGTTGCAACAGCACTATAGTGATCTTCAGGATCTTCTGCATGATAAAAGAGTGTATCTGCCGCTTGGTTTCCTTCTAAATCTATGATTCTTAAAACCTGACCAGGTTGTAATTCATGCATCCACCCATCTCCTGCCGGAATCACATGATCATAGATTGCTTCTTCTACTTTTCTTGGGCTTTCTGTATAGTTTAAAATTGCCATAATGTCTTCCTCCTTTTAATATCTTCCGAGTTAATCGAATAAAAAATTCCGTGCCCATTTATATCCTTCTAGAAGTCTATTATTTCGACATCACTGTTTTTAATGATTCACCTATCAATGCGTAGTATTCCCAAGTATTTTCAAATGCTCTTCTGTTTTCCGGACGGTGGTTTACACAAACATCATCTTCTTCTACTGGATTAGCCTCAAGGACTTCAATCTTAATTGGAACAGAAGAATATTGACTACTTTGGTCCAAAGGGTTTGGTGTATTTGAAAAAACAAATAATGTGTCCATTTCGGTTCTTAGTGTTACAGTTGCTCCTTCCTTGCAATGGTCTTCCACAAAGTGCATATTCCCATTTTCATCGCAATAAACTTTTGAAAATAAATTCAAGACAGGTACAATATCACGTACTCCCAGCCCATTTCTAACAAGCTCAACAGAAAAATTTTCTTCACCACTTCTTAGCCAATTATTTCGTAATTCCTGGTAAGTCGTCATACCATACTTTTCGTCCGTTTGCTTTCGTGTTGTATAACCAGATATGCTATCATGCCAACCTAAACTATCCTCAACAATACTTGCTAAAACTCTTCCGTTATCACTCATAAGAACATGGCCTTTTGTTAAATGTGAGGTTTGCTGCGCTTTCAATGTATCTGGCATATTATATCGTTCAGTTAAGTTTTGACCGGTGTACATGAGAGTTGATACATTTGCTCTGTCACCTAGTGCGGTAAAACAAACTAATTTCCCCTTTCCTATTGTTCCTGACCATTTTCCACCAGCAGGGATTGTTTTACTGAAAATACTATTCATATGAAGTTTCCTCCTTAATTTTTGAGTATAAAAAAAGATAAAAGCCCGGGAGATCAATGTCTCCCAGGCTTTTATCCTTCCGTGTATATAACTATATGTTCATATAGCCATACGCTTTCTCTCGGTCCAGACCACTTGGTTGAATGAAGGGAGATTCACAACAAGAACGGAACCCTAGAAAGCTTTTTTCTTCTCATTTGAGAAGCTTTATTTAGTTATTCTGTACATTCAGTATAGTTTGCCATGTTAGAATTTCAAACTAGCATGTCATATTTTCTTACATACTTTTTTCAGTTAATCGATTTCGGATTGCTACCTTATCTTCCACCAAGTCACTTACAGACTTTTTAAGTACAACTGTTCGAATTCCCAAATAAACAAATCCTAACACTATCCATCCAATGCCTATGAAGAGTGTTTGTTTTTCAAGTAATGTTAACAACCATCCAATAAAACAAGCGCCAACTAGTGGAAATAGCAAATATAAAAAAGTATCTTTTATTGATCTCTGCTTTTGACGAACATAGTAATGTGCAATGACAGAAATATTTACAAACGTAAATGCCGTTAAAGCACCAAAGCTTACAAATGTGACAGCTGTATCTAAATCAATCGCAATTGAGAAAAACGAAATAATCGTAACAAACACGATATTTAAGACAGGAGTTTTAAATTTTGGATGAATATATCCAAATACTTTGTTTGGTAAAATTGATTCCCGCCCTAAAGCAAATAAGAATCTTGTTACACTCGTTACAGATGAAACACCTTGAGTAAAAGTTGCAACAATTAATACTGTTGTAAAGATCGCACTTAGTAAATTGCCTCCCACCATATGAATCAATTCAGCTGAAGCGGTGTCCACATTAACAAACGTGAAGTCAGGATAAGCGATCTCAGTTAAATATGCAATCGCAAGATATAATACAGCAGCAATACAAACAATTAAAAAGATAGCTCTCGGGATCGTTTTTCGGGGATTGACTGTTTCTTCTGCCATTGTTGTCACAGCATCAAATCCTAGAAAACAAAAGCATATTAGAGCTGCCCCAGAGAAGATTGTTCCGATTGAAAAATCACTGGAAATGAAAGGTTGCATCGAGAATAACGCCATGCCATCTCCACCAGTGAGAATATCCTTCGTAACAAATACACAAAAGAACACAATAAAGATAACTTGAAAAATAACAGAGAATCCACTTACTCTTGCAACAGATTTAATTCCTATAATATTTACAAATGCTAAAATTAAGTTTAATACTATGATCCATACATACACGGGGATACTTGGAAACTGGGCATTTAAAAATAGTCCAAAGGTCAAGCAAGCAATAATTGGAGAAACAATATAATCTAATAGCAGGGCCCATCCTACTAAAAATCCCATCTTTTGATTAACTGCTTTTTTTGTATATGTGTACGCTGATCCTGAAATTGGATAAGCCTTTACCATTCTGCTATAGCTATACGCAGTAAAGAAAATAGCTATGAATGCTACAACATAGGCAGCAGCAAGCATACCTCCGGCTGCTTCAAAGGCTACCCCATAAACTGTGAAAAAGATCATTGGTGTCATCCATGCAAGCCCTAAAAAAACTACACCAAATGTATTGAGCGATTTTTTTAATTCCGGAGCCTCTGTATTCATTAAATCCTCTCCTTTATATTGAATATTCTGAAATTAATACACAAAAACTGATGTGTGGAAACTGTCTTCAATTGCAAGCTATTTTGAGTTATAAAGGATACTATTACTTTTTGAGGAATAGATAAAAGCCTGGGAGAGGTCATCTCCCAGGCTTTTGTCCTTCCGTGTATATAAAAAACAAAATTGCTTTTTATACGCTCCCTCTCGGACCAGACATAGGTCATATGACCAACGGAACCCTAGGCAGCTTTTTCGTTCAAAAAATAAATCTCGAACCTTTATACAGTTAATTGATTGGCTTGTTAACATGTAGTATAGAGGGGAAAAAGATATCTCGCAATTACTATGTAACAAATTCTTACACAGTTTCTTTCTACTATTTAAAGGTAATGTTAGACTGAAAAACTGGGTTTAGCATATTGCCAAAACCCTAGTTGTTCTTATCTATTCTCCATAAAACTTCCTTCTAATCGTACAAAAAGAGTGCTATTATATGCACTCCTTTGCAATACTTCCATATGTTTTTTAAAAAGTCTTCGCCAGATCCTTTGCTCGTGCAATTCCATTAGCTTTAATCTCTTCCGCTTTATCAGGCATTGCGTTGTGGCCTTCAATAAATAACCCTTCAAACGACGGTACTCCGAAGAAATTCATAATCACATTTAAATAGCGATGTCCCATTTCAACTTCTGCAGCTGGTCCCTCAGAGTAAATACCGCCTCTTGCTTGGATATGCAGTGCTTTTTTATCCGTCAACAAGCCGATAGGTCCTTCTGCCGTATATTTAAATGATTTTCCTGCTACAGCAACTGAATCAATATAAGCTTTCATAACGGGAGGAAAGGAGAAATTCCAGAACGGAGTAACAAATACATATTTGTCACCGGAAATGAACTGTTCACTTAGTTCATTAAGTCTGCTTACCTTTGTTTTTTCTTCTTCTGATAACTCGTCAAACCCTTTTCCTGTTTGTAATTTCCCCCAACCACTAAACACGTCCACATCAATATGTGGAATATGCTCTTTATATAAATCGATATGGACGATTTCATCGTTAGGGTTAGCTTCTTTGTAAGAATCAATAAAAGCTTTTCCTGCTGCCATACTAAAAGAAACCTTGTCATCATGAGGATGTGCTGTAATATACAAAACTTTTGTCATTTTCATCTTACCTTTCTTTTATTAAGTCATTATAGTTTGATACAAAACGGTAAATTTATTTAATGAAAAACTAAAAAGATTTCCTTCGACTGAACCAGTAACCAAGTAAATACAATGTAGTTAATATGAAAAATGAGTATATAAGTTGCCAATCAATTTTTTTATAAAGATTAATACTTTCTAAAAATGGTAAACCAATAAAAGCTCCGAAACCACCATATAAAACTGCCTTAATAAACGGATTTATTTGCGGCTTAAATTGTAACAACAGCATAAAAATTACTGGCAATAGAGATAGTCTAAAAGAAAAGCTTATTGTAGCTATTGGTATTACTTTAACAGGATAAGCCCAATTTCCAAGACCGACTCCTATTGCATCAAGAATTTCTGATATAACCATGACAAGTAGCCCTGCAGAAAATAAACGAGCAGAATTTTCACGATCACGGAATATTGCCCAAATAGCCCACGGAACTATTAACATAGCTAGGGCAATCCACCATTGCCATGTGAATAAAAAGGTATTCATAACTGCTTCTATTGTCAACTGGGTTGCATCGCTGATTTTTTGAGTAGCTTTATCTATTTGATCGAGACCCTCTTGATATGTCACATTGCTCCACCTTCTTATGTCATCATTTGTTTTATTTTACACAGAAGGTATTTGAACTATACTCTGAGAAGAAAATAAAAAAGGACTCGCTATACTATGCGAATCCTTTTTAAAAAATTAATCATTTATATCTATAGTGTATGGGTTACCTGCTAAATTTTTTCTCATTTCATCTGTGATCTCAAACACTTGATTTTCTGTTAATTCATTCGTTGAAATACCTTCTGTTGAACTACTTCCATCATAATGAAGTGGTTTTTGATCCATGATTATGCCCCCAACTAGTTATATTCTTCCTATTAATAGCCTTTACATTTATCTTACATATTATTCAAGATATTCTTGATTTGGCTTATGATAATATAGGTTAAATCTGCACATAGTTTGGTAGATTTTATTACAAACTCATGTTTTTTCTTATTCGAAGAACTTATACTGAACAAAAGCGCAAGCTCCTTGATCAGAATCGGTCAAATAAGGCGACTTGAACTAGATGGCTTTCTTGGTCTTTAATTCCAATTTGGCTAGAACCTTGAGGCAGTTACATACGCGACAGCTGCAACTGCACTTCCACGTCCTATGCGATCTAAGGCTAGGTGTTGGAGCTGGACACCCACACTGAATACAAAATTTATACTTTCTTAACCTGTAAATAAAAATAGACTACCGATTACTCGGCAGTCCATTCTTATCATTGTAATATCAGCCTGTATTACGTAATCCTGCTGCAATACCGCTTATTGTTAAAAGTACTTCTGTTAATAACTCTTCATTAGGCTCTTCCTGTTGACGAAGCTGCTTAATAAGTTCTACTTGTAAGAAGTTTAACGGATCGACATACGGGTTTCTACGATGTACAGATTCTTTAATATTTGGTGTATGATCTAACAGCTCTTTATCATCTGTAATTTGAAGAAGAATTGTTTTTGTTTTTTCATACTCTTCCAAGATGTTTCCAAAGATACGATCTGCAATTTCTTGATCATTCACTAAAGATGTATATTCTTTAGCTGTTGTAATATCTGCCTTCATAAGTGCCATCTGCAGATTGTCAATTGTGGAACGGAAGAATGTCCACTCATTGTACATACGTTTTAATAGTTGTAAGTTTTCCTCACTTTTTGAAGCAAAGCTTTCTAAACCAGTCCCTGCAGCATACCAAGCTGGTAATAGCTGACGGCTTTGTGTCCATGCAAATACCCAAGGAATTGCACGTAAATCTTCAAAACGATTGCGATTTTTACGTTTCATAGGACGGGAGCCGATATTTAGTTCAGCCAACTCATTTAATGGAGTTGCTTCTGTAAAATATGTTAAGAAATCAGGATCTTGGAAAACTAGTGATTGGTACTTTTTCAAAGAAACATTTGAGATCTCTTCCATTGCATTTTCCCATGCTAGTTCACGTAAATGCTGTTGCTCTGATTCTTTTGAAAGGTTAACCGATGCTTCAATTAAGGTAGAAGTTGCTTGCTCTAAACTACGATAAGCAATATCCTCTACTAAATACCGAGATGATAACACTTCTCCTTGCTCGGTAATTTTAACTCCATCTCCTAATGTTTCAGCAGGCTGTGATAATATACTGCGGTTTAGTGGACCGCCGCCACGACCTAATGAACCACCGCGACCATGGAAAAATTTCAATCCTATTTGGTAACTTTTCGCCATATCATGAATTTCAAGCTGAGCTTTGTACAATTTCCAGTTCGCTGTAAGTGTTCCACCATCTTTACTACCATCAGAATAACCTAGCATAATTTCCTGTGAATCACCGTGGATTTTCAAATGATTACGGTATACATCCATTTTAAATAATGTCTCCATAATCTTTGGACCCGCGATTAAATCATCAACTGTTTCAAGAAGCGGAGCAACATTTAGATGACTTTCCACTGATCCGTCTGCATGTAAACGATAGATACCGGCTTCCTTTGCAAGAACCAACACTTCTAAAAGGTCACTTGCTGCTTGTGTCATACTTACGAGATACACAAGAATGGATTTCTTGCCAAATGTTTCATGTGCTTTCTTGATCATTGTAAAGACTTTAAGCATTTCCTGTGTTTCTTTAGAATAGTCTTCATTTAAAAGTAAGACAGGACGCGGATCTTTCAAAACACTTTCTAATACATTTAATTTTTCTTCTTCACTAAGTGCTGCGTAATCTTCGGTTACTTTTACTTTTCGCAGGATTTCTGTAATCGCCGCCTCATGTTCACCACTGTGATTACGAATATCAAGTGTTGCTAAATGGAAACCAAATAGCTGAACTTGGCGAATAAATTTCTTAAGCATTTTTAATTCTCGTGTTGCAGGTTGATGTGCATCAACACTTCTCTGAATTAAATATAGATCCTCTAAAAGTTCCTCTGAAGCTTTATATCCAATGTCAGATTTCCCAACTGCTTCAAGTCTCGCTATTATGATTGCAATTTTACGACGATAAACTTCTTGTTCTACAGACCATCTTTTTTCAGCTGGTAAATATAGTATTTCTTCTTTTTCAACATTTGAAAGAAGCTCTTCACTAATCTCAACACGTGTAGAAGAATGGCTGAAGCGTTTCATTGCTTCAATTAGTGAATCTCTATATTTCTTAAGTACTAGCTCCCGATGGCTTTCTAACGTCTCCCATGAAACCTCAGCTGTTACATTCGGGTTTCCATCTCTATCTCCACCAATCCAAGAACCAAAACGCAGAAAATTCGGTACATTCCATGCATGACCAGGGAATTGCTCAGTAAGTCCTTCTTCTAGATCTTGATGAATATCTGGCAACACATCAAAAAATGTTTGGTCAAAATAATATAAACCATTACGTACTTCATCCATAACAGTTGGCTTACGATGACGCAGTTCATCTGTTTGCCATAGAATTGTCACTTCATTTAACAAACTGTCTTCCAATTTTTTACGTTCTTTCTTTGTTAACATTGTATTGTCAAGGTCTTTCAAAATTTTGCCGATTCGCTTTTGAATCTCAATAACTGAACGTTTAGTTGCTTCAGTCGGATGCGCAGTTATGATCAGCTCAAGTGATAACGTGTTCAAGACGTTTTGAATTGTTTCCTCATCAATTTCATTTTCTTTTAATGAAAGAAGTGCACTTTCAATTGATACGGGTTGAACAACATGATCATCTTGGAGCTGATATTCGCGACGACGACGAATGCGGTGATTTGACTCTGCGGCATTAATTAGATGGAAATAAATTGAAAAGGCACGAATGATTTGTTTACGCATTGGTGGATCTAAATTCACGATTTCTTCTTTCAATTCATTATATATTTGCCTATCAAAGTTATTTCGTAGAGACTTCGCCATCATTCTAAATTTTTCAACTTTATCTAGTAGCTCCGTTCCTCCATGATGAACGATAATTTCACCTAGAATATGTCCTAGTGATTTTACATCACGACGTAACGGAAGACTGCTATCATTTGCTTCTATTCTTGTTGTCATTTTGTCACCTTCCCTAAGATTTTATTATTCTATTAAATATTATGATAATTCTATCATATCATTATTCAGAGAAAATTTCATCTAAATTTCACGAAATTGATATCTATATACGATGAATCAGGCCACTTTCATCTAATTCATGTATACTTATCTCAAATTTTATGTAAAATTAACCTTTTATTACGATTTGTTAAAGGTTTTTGATGAAGTTTCCAGTTCCAAGATATGTAAAAAAACTCGAAAGGCAGTTCTTAAAGAAGAACTGCCTTTCATATATTATGAGTCCAACGCATCTAAAATAATCGTTACTTTAAATAAATCACCATCAACATCTATATCCAACTGTCCCTCATGCAAGTCAATGATTGATTTGGCTATAGCTAAACCGAGACCTGATCCTTCTGTATGTCGGGATTCATCTCCACGTTTAAATCGTTCAAATAATTCATTGACATCTTCACTAAGTTCATACTTTGATACATTTTTAAATGTTATGATAATTTGTTGATTTTCACGCTTAATTGCTAGATATGCTCTTGTATTTCCCAATGAATATTTCAGAATATTTCCTATTAAATTTTCAAAAACTCTCCACAGCTTTTGGCCATCTATATAAGCGAATAAAGGGTTATCAGGATTTGTTACGCGAAATTGCACAGTTGATGCTTGAATGGTTTCATTGTATTCAGCTAAAGCCTGTTGCAGCAGTTGAACAACATCTACCTTTGCCTTTGATAATTCAATATTTCCACTGGCCATTTTTGATGCTTCAAACAAATCATCAATAAGTATTTTTAGTCTTTTCGATTTACGATCAATAATCTCAATATAGGTCGAACGTTCATCATTTGTAAGCTCAGCATTCTTTAATAACTCGGAATACGTAATGATAGATGTTAAGGGGGTCCTTAGATCATGGCTTACATTAGTAATTAATTCTGTTTTTAACCGTTCACTCTTCACCTGTGCTTTTTGTGAGGTTTTCACACCATGTTTTAATTGATTAATATCTGAAGCAAGAGTAGCTAGTGACGTTTTTCCAACAACCTTCAAATCTGATTCAAATTTCCCTTTTGTTAAGGCAGATGCATGACGGGTTATCTCATTATAATATCCGAGCCTTCTTATCAAAACAATGGATACCGGCAATGCAACTACAACAAATGCAGGAAAGTAGATAATTAAAAATCTTGGCTCTACAACCACTACTGCAGCTCCAAGACCAAACATAAACACAATCGCCAGAACCAAAAACAATTGTGTTCCAACTCTGCGATTTGCAAAAGCATCTCGGATCATTTTTAATAATTGATAAGATATTGATCTCTTTCGTAATCCTTTATTTGACGGCAATTCTTTTATCAGAGGGAATAAATAAATCCATTGGACAATGGTTACTCCTAGAAAAAAGACCATCATAAAAAACCGGTAAAGAAGATCTCTAAATGAAAAATAGTTATAATAATGAGGAAACTCATCAATTAATAATAATGAAATGATGGCTGAGATTCCAAAAAGCCCTAACGCAACATCAATTGGTAGACGATCGTAATAATTCTTTACATGATGAGATTTTATTTTTTGGAAAATAGACATTTTCCGTGCCATAACCACACTCATTATGAGTGATATGATTGCCCCAATCGTATAAATCCAGAATACAATTCTATGGTCATTAAAATTGTGGTAAGATGCCATAATGGCATTTGCATTTGAAACATCTTTACGAAGTCCGATTTTCCCTTCATATAAAACATTTGTATGATCATCTGGCAGGACATCTTCATATCCATAAATAAGGGATTCTTCCCGAACACCTAGATAATTGACATTGTCCGTTGGATAAGAATTTACATATAACATTTTTTCTTTCGTGAAGGCCGATTTTATTGATTCAGATGGTAGATTTGTGTAGATCTCTCCGGTAGATGTGTTTTTTAAGTAATAAGCAAAAGCTTCATTATATACTTTGTAGTCTTTCCTATACCCTTCTAATTCTTTGTAATATTCATCTACTCTTTTTTCTTTTTCTTTTATGATTTTTTCTTCAACATATTCGTCACTCTCAAAGTTTTTGGTTATATCCTCAATCTTCGTGTCACGTTCTTTTATATAAACATTCGCTATATCCTCATTACCACTTGCTCTTGCCTCTTCAACTTTATATTGATACTGATCCTTTATACTTTGGATTTGATCTGTTAATTCACCATAGCGGTATCGGTATTCTTCAATTTCTTCATTAGAGACAGAAAGTTTCTTTTTCACATCTTCCTTAGGTTGATAGGAAAACTCATATGCTTGAAGATAACTAACTAACGCTCCAACTGACTCTTCATACTGAGAGGTCTTAAAGTAACTTGGCTTTAAATAATCATTATTATTTACTAATGCGGTTAACACTCCACTAAGCCCGTATGTAAACAAAACAAGCCATAGAAGCATTACCCCTCTATTTTTCCATTTTGTATCCAATGCCCCATACCACCTTTAAATATCTTGGATTTTTAGGGTCGATTTCAATTTTTTCGCGAATTTTTCGAATGTGGACAGCAACAGTATTTTCAGCATTATAGCAAGGCTCCTGCCACACACGTTCGTAAATTTCCGAAATGGAGAACACACGACCAGCGTTCAACATTAATAATTCTACAATCTTATATTCTATTGGAGTTAGTTTTACTGCATCTCCGTTCACTGCCACTTCCTTCGCTTCTTGATCGATCGTTAAACCATTTAGATCAATTGTTCGGTTTCTTCCTTCAAAATGACCCAGTTTTACATATCTTCTAAGTTGTGACTTAACTCGTGCAATTAGCTCTAACGGATTAAAGGGCTTGGTCACATAATCATCCGCACCAACCTGTAAACCGAGAATTTTATCTGTATCTTCACTTTTCGCACTCAAAATAATGATCGGAATGTTTTTTTGTTCACGAATTTTAAATGTTGCAGAAATTCCATCCATCCTTGGCATCATCACATCCAGAATGATTAAATGAACTTCATTTTCTTGCAATCGCTCTATTGCTTCTACACCATCACTAGCTAATAACACTGTCAAACCTTCATTTTTCAAATATATTTCAATTGCTTCTCTAATTTCTTTATCATCATCTACGACCAGCACAGTATAATTGTTCATGTATCTAACCTCCTTTCGAAAGTATACCATGTGTTAATTTGCTTCGGATGTTCTAAGTATAATCAGAAGTTCTTAATTTAAAGGTAGGGGAAATATGAAGATTTTCTTAAGAAAACAGCTCTCTTAAATGTGGTTGTTTTTTCAACACAAATTAATTAGTTTCCATACCGATTAATGATGCGAAAACTAATATTAGTTATTATATTTCAAACAAAAGAAGTGAGCCATAAAAGACTCACTTCTCTCATTTATCTTCTTATCCTTTAACAGCTCCACCAGCTAAACCTTTAACAACTTTCTCTTGAGAGAAAAGATAAACAACTAGAATAGGCAAGCTTGCTAGTGTTAAGGCAGCCATAAGACCGGGTATATTAACTGAGAACTCCCCTTTAAAGTCTTGCAAGCCTAATGGTAAGGTCATATTTTCTGGACTTGAAATTAATACCAGTGCAAAAACAAACTCATTCCACAGGTGGATAAAGTTATAGATCAGCACTGTCATTAATGCAGGTGTTAACATCGGCAGAATCACTCTCCAGAAGATTCCAAAATGATTACAGCCATCCATTTTTGCTGCTTCTTCCAATGATTTTGGAATCTCCTGCATAAACTGAGTCAAAATAAAAATGGAGATTGGCAGACTAAAAGCGATATATGGTCCCAATAAAGCCCAAACCGTATCAAAAACCCCCATGCTTTGTGTAAGTTTAAAAATCGGAATAAGAGTAGCATGTATAGGCAACATCATTCCTGATATAAACAGTAAGAATAATACTTTATTGAACTTAAATTTCATTCTACTTAAAGGATAACTCGCTAACGCTGCTACAAGCATTACAACAAAAACAGCTACAATAGAAACCAATATACTGTTTAAGAAATAACGGGTTAATCCCATTTCAAACACCGATTGAAAATTTTCCAGATTAAACGATGAAAATAGAGCAAATGGTTCTTCAAAGAATTGGCTACGTGATTTAAGTGAAGTTGAAATCATATAAATGAAAGGAAAGCCAGTGAAAACTAACAACATAATAGCAATAATATATAGAGGTACTTTTTTAAATCCCATCGTCATATTCCGTAGGCTCCTTTCTTTTTACGCAAATGATCCATCACCTGAATAATGATCGTAACGAATAAGGCTAAAAAGAACATAACAAAGGCAATCGCACTAGCATAACCCATATTGAAATTGATAAACGCCTGTTTAAACATATAAGTCCCTAATAGTTCAGTACCGTGGTTAGGACCTCCACCTGTCATGATATAGAAAATATCAAACGCTTTTAATGATCCTACAATTGCCAAAATAGAAGAACTTACAATCGTTGGCATGAGAAGTGGTAATGTAATTTTAAAAAACTTTTGAAATGGATTTGCCCCATCAATTTCAGCGGCTTCATATAATTCGTCAGAAATTCCTACAATGGCTGCTTTAAAAAGAATCATATAGAACGGAGAGAATTGCCAAACGATAACTAATAACACAGCAAATAATGCGGTATTTGTTTCACTGAGCCATGAAACATTTTCAAAGCCAAAAAGATTAATAATACTGTTAATAATCCCATTGATTGGATCGAACATTAAGACCCATAACAAACCGATTGCTACAGTTGACATTAGAAATGGAAAGAAATAAACACTACCAAAGAATTTAATTCCTTTAATTGGTGCAAATAGCATTAGAGCCATGACTAAACCTAAAGGAATTTGAGCAAATACCGAAGTTAATACGACCCATGTATTGTTTGTGAGAGCTCTCCAAAAAATTGCGTCTTTAAAAAGGTCTACATAATTTTGTAATCCAACAAATACTCCTACACCCATGCCGTCCCATTTATAAAAGCTGTACATTAAGGTTGATATAATCGGAAACAAAACATAAACAGTATAAATAATAATCGCAGGTGCAACAAAAGCTCCAATTGTTAGAGCACTCCTTAATTTTTTATACTTGGCAGCTGAATTCTGTCTAACCATCACTTGACGATCAGCAACTTTTACATGTGTATCCATTTCAGTCACTCCTTTTGTTACAACAAGAGGGGGAAATACCCCCTCCTACTGTATTACTCTAAAACCTCTTTCGCTTTCTCTTCCATTTTCTTCGCAGCCTCTTCAGGTGTCATATCTAGACCAAAGATCGCTTGAGTCGTATCTTTATGTAATTCCGCTAACTCAGGTGGAAGTGTTTGGTCATAAGGCATTTGTAAGTGAGTTGCTTGTTCCACCACATCGTAAAAACGTTTTGTAAATTCATCATTTGGAACAATGTCTTTAACACCTGTTAGTGCACCAGTTCGATCTGTATAATTTTGAGCCGTTTCAGCACTAGCTAGTTCATTAGCTAGTTCAGCAGCTAGGTCAGGGTTTTTACTGTTTTGTGCTACTGACCAAACAGGACCAGTATTTGCGCCTACATGTGTTTGATCTCCTTTACCACCAGGAACCGTTGGGTATAGGAAGAAATCTAGCTTTTCTTCAAATTCAGGTGCTTCTTGTCTTACGTTATTTACGAATGAGATTGTCATGTCCATCATTGCTGCCTGACCAGTATACAGTAACTGACGGCCTTGACCTTCATCATATGGAACACCATTAAATCCTGGGTTGAATGCATCTCTTTTTACTAGATCTTGAATATACTTTCCTGCCTCAACATATGCTGGGTCATCGAATCCTCTTCCTTCTCTATTCAAAGCACTTTCGAATAATTCAGGACCTGCAATTCTGCTTGCAAAATTCATAAAATGATAGGCACCTGGCCACTTTGTTTGATTAGCTAAAGCAATAGGAATAATGTCATTTTCTTTAAGCGTATCAATAACATTTAACCATTCATCATATGTTTTGGGTGCTTTTAATCCATATTTATCAAAAATCTCTTTGTTATAGAAAACAACATCCAATGATAAACCTAATGGCAAGCCATAAATTTTACCGTCATATGTCGCATTGTTAAGAGCAAGCTCATTGAAATGAGATTTATCCGTTGATTCTGTAATATCATATACTTTTCCTTGGTCAACAAAGTTCTTTAACCAGCCGCCGCCCCAACTATGGAATACATCTGGTGCCTTATTACCAGACATAGCGACAGATAGCTTTTGCTTATAGGCATCATTTGGAATTTGAAGCATTTTCACTTCAACATCTGGATGATTTTCCTCAAAACGTTTCACAGCCTCTTCATAAACAACTTCTCTTTCGCCTGGATCAATATGCCAGAATTCTAGTGTCGTTTTGCCACCATTTGACTCACTCTTTTCAGTTTCAGAGGTTGCTTGCTCTGTTGAACCACCCCCGTTAAGTCCACATGCAGCTAGTAGTAAAAGCGCTATAATTGTGAAAACAGATAATAGTTTCTTCATTCTTCCATCCCCTTTGTTTTCGTTATCAGCTTTAATTTGTTATCAATTGCTTATTTTTCAAATAATTCATGCTGATCTCAATGCTCTCTAACGGCGATCTTCTCGATCTGTCCTGTTCAACAACAAACCACTCTACATTTGATTGTTCCCCTTGATTTAGCACACCGTCTAGATTAACCCCACCAGTTCCTAATTCCGCAAAAAACATCTCCCCATCTGTTGTCATATCCTTTAGGTGAACAAGTGGTGTTCTTCCTTCATAACGTTTTAACCACTGAACTGGATCTTCACCAGCTTTTGTTAACCAATATACATCAAATTCTGCCTTCACCCATTCAGGATTGGTTTCATCTAATAGAAGTTCTAAAGGCTTTTTACCATTATCTAATTCAATTAATTCAAAATCATGATTATGATAAGAAAGAGTAATGCCTGATTCATGACATCTTCGGCCAATTTCATTTAGGATTGGAATTAGTTCATTGTAAGCCTCTTTTGTTCTTCTCTCAGCTGGTAGTACAGGACATGCAATATGTTGACTACCTATTATTTGCTGGTATTCTATGACCTGGTCTAATTCATTTTCAAGCATCGCAATTGGAACATGACTAGAGCTTGCTTTCAGTCTTAATCGATCAAGTTCATTTTTCAATTGACCTGCTGGTAGTCCTCCATATCCTGCAAACTCTACTCCTTGATATCCAAGTTTTGCTACCTTCTCTAGTGTTCCTACAAAATCTTTTTCAGTCTCTTCACGTAATGTGAATAACTGTAAGCTGAATTGAAAGTTCGCCATAAACAAATCATCCTTTCCATGGCTAAAAATATGTAATCGGTTACAAATTTCTTTCTATTTTCATAGAATATTTAGATATTCACCTCCTTTAACTGTAACCGATTACATTTTATGTGTTTAGTTTTTCATTTAGCACCTTTTCCTTCCCACCACATGATTCTCTAACAATTAATTCACATTCTAATACATATTGTGACTTCACTATCGGTTTTCCCTGCATTTGCAAGAGTAGTAAATTCATTGACTTTTGTCCCATTTCAAAAAGTGGTTGAGCTACAGTTGTTAACGCTGGATCAAATTTAGAAGAAAAGCCGATATTATCAAATCCCACTACAGCTAAATCTGTTGGGACACTATGTCCTAGCTCTTTTGCTGCCTTTATTGCCCCCATTGCCATATCATCGTTTGCTGCAAAAATAGCAGTTGGGGTTTTCTCGATTGCCATTATTTTTAACATTTGATTATAGCCAGATTCAAAAGTATAGTCTCCCTCTTGAACAAGCATATTACGAATCTCTATATTGTTTTGCATCAAAGCTTGCTTATAACCTTTATATCTACCTCTGGACATCGCAAACTTCAACGGACCCGTAATATGAGCAATTTCACGATGACCCAAACCAATAAGATGTTCAACAGCGTCACGACTACTACTAACATTATCGATTGATACAGAGGGTACCTTTAAACCTTCGATATAAGCTGTAGCTAAAACAAGCGGATATTCTTCACTTAATGCCTTTATATAGTCAGCATCCATTCGCTCTGATAACAGTATCATTCCGTCTGTTTGTTTTTGCTTTAATAATTCAACGAGACCATACTCGTTTTCTACATTTCTATTCGTATTCCCTAATAAAACTCGGTATCCATGCTTGGATGCTTCGTACTCAATTCCTTCAATAATACCCGAAAAAACTGTATTCATAATACTTGGTACTACTACGAGAATGATTTTAGTTTCATTTCTACGGAACTGGCGTGCTAGCATATTAGGTTGATAATTTAACTGTTCAATAACACTTAATACTTTCTTTCTTGTTGGTTCTCTTACAGTTTCAGGATTATGCAGCACCCTTGAAACAGTAGCAACTGAGACGTTTGCTAATTTAGCCACATCACGCATTTTCACCATATAACCATTCTCCCTGCGGATAACTTTTTCTCTTTGTACCATTTTTGTAACCGATTACATTTTTCAGTATAAGCACTTAATTTTTATCTTTCAACACCTAATTTCCAAATCAGGTAAAATGGCCCATTTTTTATCAAATACAAAAAGTAAACCTCTATACAAAGTACAGAGGCTCCTCAAGTTTTTCATATAGAAAGTATCAGGGGGGATACTGTCTTTTTCTACATACCCTAATTAACAAAAGATAAACCTAAAAACATTTATTTTTTTCTACATTCAAATAATTTCCTATTTTCATAGATTTCATATTGACATTTACTTCAAAACAAGAGAAAATGAACGCGTGTACATAATATGTTTAGGGGGTGAATACATTAGCTAATAGAAAAGATGTTGCCAGATTAGCAGGCGTTTCTGAAGCGACTGTTTCCCGGGTATTCAACAATGTATCGCCTCTGCGCGAAGAGACAAAACGTAAAGTACTTCAAGCTGCTAAAGAGCTTAATTATCATCCTAATGTCATTGCACAAAACTTTGCAAAAGGAAAAAGCCATAACATCGGTGTGATCGTTCCCTATTTACCAAAGGTGAATGTCATGTCCACTCATTATTTCTCAGAGATAGTCAGTGGTATTGGTGCAAAGCTTGGAGAATCTGGCTATGGCTTACTCTTACTTTTTCAACCTCCAGATGAGCGAAAAAATTATGTACAGCTTTTTCAATCACAACGTGTTGATGGATGCATTATTTTAGGTTCCAGCGATAATGCTGCTGAAATAGAAGCTATAGAAGAACTTCATCAATTACAATTACCTTATTGCCTTATTAACCAAACGTATTCCGGCTATTCCTTTCACACAATTGATGCAGATCATGTAGGTGGTAGTTTCCAAGCAACATCCTTTTTACTTGATAAAGGATTCCGACATGTTATTTTCATAAATGGACCTAAGGAATATTCAAATAGTCTTGACCGTTTCAAAGGTTATAAACAAGCTTTTGACAAAAGGAATGAGCGATTTTCTAAAGAATTTGTTTTCGAGGGTAATTATAGTAGAAAAAGCGGATATCAAGCCGCTAAAGAAATTTCAAAGTTACTACCTACATCTAAAGCAATCTTTTCTGCAAATGACCGAATGGCAATTGGACTTATGCAAGGCTTGGGTGAACTAGGACTTCAAGCAGGCACAGATTATGCAATCATTGGCTATGATGATTCTGAAATCGCAAGAATGACATCACCTCCACTTACAACTGTAAGGGTTCCACTATATGAAATGGGAAAACTGGCAGCTGAAAAAATATTGAATTTTATCTCAGGTAATGAATCTGAACAACAAATTCGACTACCAGTAACATTAATTGAACGCAAATCAACCTCACTTGACATGTACTAGTACCAGATGATTTCCGGCACTAGTACTGATCATAGATTTTAAAACCAATTCTATAAAACTTTTTAAAGGGGGATATGTTATGAACAATATTAAAGTTGGTATGATTGGCTATAAATTCATGGGGAAAGCTCATAGTCACGCATATCGTGACCTTCCACTTTTCTTCCCAAATACTGTTCATCCTGAAATGAAAGTAATTTGCGGACGTAATCCAGAGGGTGTGAAAGAAGCTGCCAAACAATTCGGCTGGGAGGAATACACAACTGAATGGAAGGAACTTATTCAACGTGATGATATCGATTTAATCGATATAAATGCACCGAGTGATGTACATAAGGAAATTACAATTGCCGCTGCAAAAGCAGGCAAGCATGTATTTTGCGAAAAACCGTTAGCGCTTACACTTGAAGATTCCATAGAAATGCTTGAGGTTGTTGAAGCTGCTGGTGTGAAACATATGGTAGGCTTCAACTATCGTTTCGCTCCTGCTGTTATGCTAGCAAAAAAATTAATTGATGAAGGCAAGTTAGGTGATATCTATCATTACCGTGCCTGGTTCTTACAAGATTGGTTAATTGATCCGAACTTCCCTCTTGCTTGGAGACTTCAAAAAGAAATCGCCGGCTCTGGTTCCCACGGCGATCTAGGAGCTCATTTAATCGACCTGGCACATTATTTGATAGGCGATATGACAGAAGTAATTGGTATGAGTGAAACGTTTATTAAGCAAAGACCTATTACAACAGGTACTTCCGGTTTATCGGCTGGAGGTAGTAACGAAAATGCTGAAAAAGGTGAAGTAACAGTTGATGATGCTACCTTATTCTTAACACGTTTCGCTAATGGGGCTTTAGGTAGCTTTGAAGCAACACGATATGCCGCAGGACATCGTTGTACGAATTCATTTGAAATCAACGGCAGTAAAGGAAGCGTTATCTTTGATTTTGAACGAATGAATGAGCTTCAAGTTTACTTCACAGATGATCGTGATGATGTTCAAGGATTCCGTCGAGTATTAGCAACAGACCCGGCTCACGCATTTGCAGAAAACTGGTGGCCACCAGGACACACAATTGGATATGAACACACATTTATTCATGAAGTAGTCGAATTAATGGAAGCGTTTAAAGAAGACCGTCAGCCTGTTCCTAACTTCCGTGATGGTGTGAAATGTCAACAGGTTTTAGAAGCTGTTGACCGCTCAATTGAAAAACGCCAATGGATTAAAGTGTCTGACGTTTAATATTTTTTACTTAACCTATTAAGGAGTGTTTAACTATGAAAAAAAATGCATTAATCGTTTGGGGCGGCTGGGACGGCCATGAACCGGAACAAATAAGTCAAATTTTTAAAGGAATTCTTGAAGAAGAAAATTTCAATGTAGAAGTATCTGATTCATTAGAATCTTACGCTGATACGGAAAAATTAAAATCTTTAGACCTTATTGTTCCGCACTGGACAATGGGAGAAATCGAGAAAAAATATGTACTAAATATTTCAGAAGCTGTCATGAACGGTGTTGGCTTAGCAGGATGTCATGGCGGAATGTGTGACTCATTCCGAAACAATGTAGACTGGCAATTTATGACCGGCGGTAACTGGGTTGCACACCCTGGAAATGATGGTGTGGAATACATGGTGAACATCAAGCATTCAACAAGTCCGCTTTTAGAAGGACTTTCTGATTTTAAAGTCGTAAGTGAACAATACTACTTACATTTCGATCCAGCTGTTGAAGTATTAGCCACAACACGTTTTCCAGTCGTTGACGGACCACATGCAGCAAATAAAGCAGTTGATATGCCTGTAGTCTGGACAAAACGTTGGGGACATGGAAATGTTTTTTATAATTCATTAGGTCATAAAGCAAACATCGTCTCAATGCCTGAAGTTTCACTTATGATGCGTCGCGGATTCTTATGGGCAGCAGAAGGTAAACAACGAGCTGAAAGTTTAGCTGTTGCAGCAAATGGCCGTTCTTACACAGGTATGGGTGATAGTCAGTAAATCTTATTAAAAATTTGGAGGTTTGAAGATGAAAAAGTTAAAAATCGGAATTATAGGGTGTGGAAATATCAGCTCTATCTACATGGAAAATTGTCAAAATTTTGAGCATCTTGAACTTGTAGCTTGTGCTGATCTTGATGTGGAACGTGCCCAATCACAAGCAACAAAGTTTGGGATTCCAAAAGCATATACAGTTCAAGAGCTTCTTGATGATTCTGATATTCAACTAGTGATCAACTTAACTATTCCAAAAGCACATGCAGCCGTATGTATTCAAGCGCTCGAAGCTGGCAAACATGTCTATACAGAAAAACCTCTTGCAGTCACACGTGAGGAAGGAAAGCAAATTTTAGAGACAGCAAAAAAACACAATCTCCTAGTTGGAAGCGCTCCAGACACGTTTTTAGGTGCAGGTATTCAAACTTCCATCAAGCTTATTGAACAAGGTGAAATCGGTGTTCCAATCGGTGCCTCTGCCTTCATGATCAGCCGTGGCCATGAACACTGGCATCCAGATCCAGCCTTTTTCTATGATATTGGTGGCGGTCCGATGTTCGATATGGGGCCATATTATTTAACTGCCCTTGTTTCGTTATTAGGACCTATTCAACGAATCTCAGGCTCTACTAGAATTAGTTATCCAGAGCGAATTGTTTCAAGTGAACCGAAAGCTGGTGAAAAAATCAACGTACAAACACCAACCCATATTTCAGGTGTGATTGATTTTGCTTCAGGAGCGGTTGGAACCATTACGACAAGCTTTGATGCAATGGGCGGCTCATCACTTCCTCCTATTGAAATCTATGGAAGTGAAGGTACATTACTTGTACCAGATCCAAATACATTCGGTGGACCTGTTAAGATCCGCAAAAAAGGTGAAAAAGAATTTATTGAAGTCCCATTATCTTATGGATATGCTCAAAACAGCAGAGGTTTGGGTGTAGCAGATATGGCAAACAATATTCTAAACGGTGGGACATATCGTGCAAGCGGCGAACTTGCCTACCATGTATTAGAGGCTATGCACGGCTTCCATGATTCTTCTGATCAAGGAAGTCATTATCAAATGGAAAGCACGTGTAAAAGACCGGATTCTTTAGATGTTGAGCAGGAAGTTTCCCAGTAAGATCACTGTGTGGATACGATTTAATTTCTTCAAAGTCCTTCTTCGTTTAATGAAGGACTTTTTTCTTTTGTTTCTCACCAAATTTGTCCCTCATTCCCTTTTTGAAGGACATTTTCTTTTGTTCTTCCCCAAATTTGTCTTTCATTCCCTTTATGAAGGACATTTTCTTTTGTTCTTCCCCAAATTTGTCTTTCATTCCCTTTATGAAGGACATTTCCTATTTTTCTTCACCAACTTTGTCCTTCATTGCAAACCGCCAAAAATCACAAAAAAGCAGTCAGATGATTCATGTTCATCAGACTGCGCACAAGAAATGTATGCCCTACTTCTTCTCTTCTAACCTTTTCAAATACTCTACCGCTTCTGACAGAGTACCTACCGGGACAATTTTAACGTTATATCCATTATCCTCAGCTTGGGCAATAGCATCCTTTTCATTTAGGTCAAGCTCGGTTAAGTCTTTCGGAGCAAAAAAGATATCGGCTCCTTCTTCTTCAGCAGCAATAACTTTATGGGTGATGCCCCCAATTTGGCCAACATTTCCGTTATGATCGATCGTCCCTGTACCTGCAATTTTGTATCCCTTTGTAAGGTCATCAGCTGTTAACTGGTTAAGGATTTCTAAAGAAAACATAAGTCCTGCTGATGGACCCCCAATATCTTCACTTGTGATGCTGACTGTTTTTGGGATCGTTGCGGTAAATTCCTCTTCGGGTGCAATTCCGATACCTACTTTACCAGAAGACTCGTCTAACATGATAATGTCCACTGTTTTTTCAAGTTCTTTGTTTCCTCGTAAAATAGTTAGTGCTGCACGATCACCTATCTTTTTATTCTGTTGGATATAATCAATAAATTCAGGTGCTTCAACGATTTTGTTTCCATCTACAGTTGTAATAATGTCGCCTACTTTCAGAATATCCTTTGCAGGTGAATCAGCTACAATACTTCTGACAAATATACCTTTATAATCGATAGTAACCTCTTCATCAGCGGCTCTAAAAGCTGCAACCAGTGCATTCTGCTGTGAATCCTTCATCATAAAATCTAACAATCTATTATATTCGGCATCTGATAGATCTCCTTTTACACTCTCTTCCTCCATTACATCTGTATTTGGTGCTATTAGACCATATACTAATAAATAGGGATTAGCCTTTATTTGTAGGACAGTTGTTAAGTGGAAGCTCCCTACTTCGTTTTCATAACCATTCTCTACCTTGATAATCGGCGCCAATTCTTCCATTGGTCCTGGTTGATATAAATAATAGGGTGTTGGGATTAAAGCTATTATGACTAGTACCAGCAAGATAAGAATATATCTTTTTACTCTTGGTTTAAATGATTTTTTTGACATGTGGTATCTGTGCTCCTAAAAATTTTTTCGTTATTTTTATTATAGTCCTTTCCTCCTCTGTTTTGGCGAAAAAAAAGAGACGATATTAAAAATCGCCTCTTTTCCATTTATATTGAACGACTATATGCCTTCTTCGCTTGAAGAGTAAAGTCCTGCTGCAGAAGATTTACTTCAAATAGTTTTAATGGATCATAGAAGACCTCAGGATTATCCCTCATATTCGCTAACTCTTCATTGCCATTTTGAATTGTTTCTTTTGTTTCTATTATCGTGTTTTCAACCTCTTTAATCGGACCTTGAAAAAACGACGAAACATCTTGATTTAGTCCTTTTTCAAATAGTTCAAATGGCAGGAATAATTTATTAGCAATTGAATTCGTTACTTCTTCATACGATTCATTTTCAACATATTTTTTATATTGATTAAATAGCATGTGATTGCTTTGATTCATCGTACCGAATAGTTTTCCGGCACCTTTTAATAAAAGCTGTGTTGGTTTATTTTTCAAAAGAATGTTTTCCTTTTCATAGCGAACACGGCCAGTCATTCTGGTAATATCACGGTTCCAGTCATCTAATAACGAAAAATCACACTGCAGGGAAAGCTTCTTGTCTTCATAAATATCATTAAATGTGTCACTCATTTCGTTCAAGTATGATTGACTTTCAAGAAGCTCATCATGTGAAGCGGAAATCCATGTTTCAAGTTGATTAAATACTGTAGGCAGTAGTTTATCTTCGACATAGTCCTGTATTTTTGCATTCATTTTTTCATTCAGAGTAATGTGAATTTGCTTAAAATCACTATCCTCTTTAATAAGAGCAGAGCTTTCTTTTAGTAGCTTAGGGATTGTCTCTGTTAATTCTGCTTTCGACACTTTTAATAATGTTTTATATGCAGAAATAACTGTGTCTACTTTTTCATACTGTAAATCAGATAACTTGTTTGTAAGACCCTTTAATCTAACTAATATATCTTCATTCCATTCAATCGAGTAGATGAGACCTTTTTCCATATCCACACGTTTTTGAAGGAGATCAGCTAGAACTTTTCTTATTAATGTTAAAATATTTGCTGTCCTTTTTTCCCTCTTCTCCTTTATTTCATATGGAAAATGCGTAGAAAGGAATGCATTTAATTGACTTAATTGCTGTCCAAATGGATGTAATGAAGAATAAGGAAGAATTTCTGCCTCCGGATATATATCCGCAATTTTCGATTTGATCTCATTCATAGCAGCTTGAGCATGAGCATCACTCGCAATTAAATCTACCTTATTTAAAATAAAATGAACCTTCACATCAGGTGCAAACTTTTTCAATTGATATAAAATATCACTTTCATTTTCTGATAATGGTGATGATCCATCAAGAATGTAGAGTACTCCATCTGCCAATAAAGAAGTATTAAAAAGCTCATTGCGTGTTTCCTGATTTTTATGAATGGATGGTGAATCAATTAAGGCACATTGATGCTCATTCAAAAAGATACATGGTCTCTTTACTTGGAACAATGAGGATGGGTTCACTTCCATCTCTTTCACTAATTCCCTTTGATCTTCTAGATAGCGATGACCGCTACTTGTAACTTGACTCATTGTAAGTTCATCGTCATCATGCAGAACAACAAAAGCTGAACTTGAGCCTTTAAAGAATTTATCGCCGAGTAGTGAATTAACAAAAGTTGTTTTTCCACTGCCTTCCTCACCCATAAGCAAAAAATGCTGTTTAATGTTCGAGTTAATTAATTCTTCTAACCACCAGCTCACTCGTTTATCTACTTCAAGTGCATGAGTTTCTGCCCAATTTTTTATCGTTTTGAACAACTGAAGTGCCTGCTCTGAGCCATTTTGGTTATGTTCCACTTCAAAAATAACTTCCTCTGCTGTATACACAGCATCTTGAATAATCTGCCCAGGGAAGATTTCGTTCCATGCAAGCACAGTAGCTGCAGGTGATAATGATGTTGCTCTTGTTGAAAGCTTTAACCAGCAAGCTAGCAAATGCGGAATAACTACTTGTAACTCTTTCAGATAAAATCGACCATCTGTTAGTTCTTTAAATGTTTGTTCATAGAGCTCTACAATTTTATTCCAGTCAGCATCCTCTTTATAATCGACTGTTGAAAGAACCATTTCATTAATTGTTTGGATCCAATGAAGATATGAATCTTCTTTTTTATAGCTATCCCATAAAGCTCCGATAAATGTAATAAGAGACGGCCTGCTAGCCTCATACATTGCGAGCAGTGCTTCCGCAAAATAATCCGGGCTAAAGATTATGGTTTTACCTTCTTTTACATAAGAAGTCAAAACGGAAAACCATTCTTCTTTTTGTGTACGTATCGCCTCGCTTACAGCTAACTTGACTGCATGTTCATCGTCGTTTTGTTCCTCATAAAAATCCCGTGCTGTCCTTGTTACTTCAGGATAGTCCGGGTCAATTAATACAGCCTTTTGAATCGTGTCATAGGCATGTTCAAGCTTTTCACGTTCTGTATATAAGAAAAATAACTTAAGAGTTACTTCACTTTTTAGCGTCAGTTCTTCTGTTTCAATAGACGTATACATATCCTCAGCGGCAGAGAGTAAGCCCAACTGATAATAGGCATCCCCAATATTCATTTTTGCCCAAGGTTCTAGTTCATTTTTAATGTTTTCCCATTTAAAAACAGCAGTTTCGTAATCCTGTGCATGGAAATAGTATTCCCCTTGTGCATATCGTATGTATGACAAATCAAAGCTCTCTTCCCTGCTTTGTTCATCATAATACACCTGTCCCAATTCATGTACAGTATGTTTTTCATCACTTTCTTGCAAATAGGTCCGATAAAATGTCTTTTCAATTAGCTGTTCTTCTCTCGTCATCGTCTTCCTCCTACAACCCCTCATATAGTGACTATTTATATATAGTTTATCTTATTATTATCTCCCCTGCACTTTATAACATAAAACATTAGAAAAACTTGGCTTGTCGCCAAGTCCTAATGGCGACAGCCTTAGTTTTTCTTATACTATCATCCATAAAATTTATATACTTACTGATAGTATTAGAAAAACTCGCCATCTGGCGAGCCTGAAAGGCAAAATAGTAGCATAGTTCCACTAATTAACCACTAATCAATAAAAGAAAAACCAATCTCTTCATATAATAATACGCATGGAGGCTTGGTTTTATTAGGGTTTTTATAAAAATTTACTACTCTTTTTTTCTGCTATCAAGCTTCCTTAGAAAGTACATAATCAGTGCTCCAATCCCTAATCCAGGAATTAAAGAGAGTATTGGAAAAAATATAGGTCCGATAGAAATTCCGTTGAATTTTACAATAGGTGCGTACATAGTACCGACTGTAACAATGTACGCACTACATACATAGGGTAAAAAAGAGTAACGGGGCATTTTTCCTTGTTCCGAGTCCTTCACAGCATCCCACATGGCAAACATGTAAACACAAGGATAAAACATAAGCCATTGATAATTAAGTACCTCAAAGGCTTTATCCATTTCTCCTAAGTAGCTGGCCATAATCGCTGAATTAAAATTGCTATTAACATTTATTAGAAATTCAAGAAAAATAAAGACAAAACCTTTTAATAATTTTTTATTAAGTATTTGAGCAAACCCAGGTAAGGCAATACTCCAAAGAATCGCTTCTGTTTTTGACGTCATATGTATGCTTCCCATCATCATTTTTAAAGTAATCAATTACTTCCCTCGTTTTATTACTATTTACAATCACTTCCAAATCTATTCCAAAAGTGACCGTTTTTGATGAGTGGAATTTTGACAATTTTCGCGCTTACATATTGAAAAACAGTATCCAAAAACACCCTATTTCTTTAATATGTCAAAGATGCAGCAATGATTAATCCTATCGAAATAGATAAAAAAAGTAAAAATAATCCAACTGCCTGATTATCATCATCGATTGCTTTTGTAATATTGAATTTTGGTGTTAATAATTCTGCGAGATAAAAAATAACAATCTGCATAATAATGGCAACACTGCCCCAAATGACCATGTCAAATACGTTGACAGAGTTTGCAATCGAGGAATACAAAACAATGGCTAAACCTACAATACGTCCGCCAAAGGCATAGACCGCAGCTTTATTCCCACTTTTAATTAGTTGCATTTCTTTATTTTTGGTTGTAATTTCAAATAAAATAATACCGATAAATAGAAGTACAATAGCTACACCAATATACGATAACGTTGCTAAAAACAAATCTAAAAATGTCATCTCTTTAATCCCTTCCTTCATGTTTAATACCAACTGGTAAAAAATAAGCATTATTATCTGTTATTTGGTTTCCTGCTCTTAACCCAATTCCACTTGCTTGACCATTGATAAGAAAACTGCCTATTAACAACTTTGCTTCCTTATAACCGTCTACAGTTTTTATCATTTTAGTTGGAAGTTCAACATATTTTTGATATACCGGTAAAGATTCTTCATATGTTTTATATTGATCTTCGTAAAGCTTTCTTTTTCCCTGGAAAACGGAAACCGTGTCACCTTCTCTTCCGAAGCTTGGTTTTTTTACATACTTCCAATCCTTTCTCAAAAACGTTTCATCTTCTAGGTAAGTTGGTAAGAAATACTGTTTAATCCATTGTTTTTCCTTATATGTATAAAACGGATGATCAAGTTCCATCATTCCCCATATTACTGATTGAACCGCTTTAGATTGAAGAAGGAATGCTGAAATGGGATTTAGCATGATTAATTTATTTGAACAAACTAATTCTAAAAGCTGAATGCCAATTGGATCACCCGCTTCATTACCAACATCTTCAATTAAATGCTCAACAGGATATGTTTGCCGATATAAGATATCAATTTTGTTTCCTTTATCATCAAACAATCCTACTCCTTTTTCAATGATTAAATTATTCAGAGGCACATATCTTGCCTCAACATTTGCTACTTCCTTTAAATAATGGGTGGTATATTTATCTTCCTCATGGTCATCATGAGATGTGAACACAATTGTTGGTTCTCCCCTAAATTTCCCGCGATGTAATACTTCAGCTAAAGCCTTTCTCATCTCAATCCCTAATTTTTCAGCAAAACCGGCATTAGGATCACGAACACCAAACTCCTTACACATAAGACCATTTACTAGAAATACTTCTTTTTCAAATGTGGGTGTATCACTGTTAAGCTCAAGAACTTTTAATCCTTCATTTGTTTGAACTAGATCTATTCTAGATATTACGGATTCAATAGGTAGTGCTCTATGTCTGATAAAAG
This sequence comes from Metabacillus niabensis, assembly GCF_020524345.1. GTDB lineage: Bacteria > Bacillota > Bacilli > Bacillales > Bacillaceae > Metabacillus > Metabacillus niabensis_B. The sequence goes on along the minus strand of NZ_JAIVLH010000005.1, from coordinate 72,088 downwards.
GTAGTATTTTTTGAGGAATATCCAGTTGAAGCAACGTTTCATCAGGTAAGCTTCTTAATAAATGACCTGTTTTAAAGAAGATAGAACCAATTCGATTGGTTGCTTGTCGAATGTCGGTCACCTCTTGGTGTGACAAATAGGCAATATCATATAATGCGTATTCACTGTCATAAAGATCTCGCCAAAAAAAATCAATTGCTCCATATGCTTTTTTTCGTCTTAGTTGATGATCAAATAAGTTGTAATTCTTTATCATTACCCACCAAATCCTCCGCTGGATCCTTTCCCAAATCCAGAGCTAGAACTGGCGGTTTTGCCTCCTCCTTTGAAGGAGCTGCTGGATTTATAGCTTTTATAAGCTGAACTCGTCTTTAAGCTACTTTTCGTTGAGTAAAACCGTCCCCCATAAAAATAATGGCCGTAATGTGATGAATAGTCATCATCACACTCCCATACTCCCTCATCAGCTTCCCATTCCCAGTCACCGCAATCAGTGTCCTCTGGAACAGGTGGTAATGATTCGTTATTACCGCAACCAGCAGCTGTAATCATTGTTGCTGATATGATTCCTGTTAATAGCTTATTGGTTTTGCTCAAGTGTTAACCCTCCTTATAAACTTCTCCATACTTCAAAATAGAATCAGATAAAAATGAAAAAAAACAGTCCATATCCACCTTTTATAGTATAGTAAAAATAATCATAACTTTGGAGGTTTATTATGAAAAAAAGTTATAAATTGGAATATCGATTAAATGATGATCGTAATCATTACCCAGCTATTTATCATTATTCGTTTTCAGATCCATATGAAATCTTTTGCCGTCGACTATGTGATTTCTTTATTAAAGAAAAAAAAGTCTACAAGCGAACCTCCTCAAGTCTTGAAGATGAATATTATGTGATTTATGTAGAAGAAGAGACGGATGAATATGTTTTTGAACAAGCTGAGAGTTATACACATGTCACACTTGAGGTAAGAGAATATAATGAGTATAGTGTGTCACCACTAATCTTTACATATGATTTATATTCACATGAAGAAGCTTTATCCTTAATAGGTAATGATTATTTGTGGATTGAAGAAGAAGAATACGAAAAAATTTCTGCAGAAATTGATGAAGACCGCTCAACATATGTACTTTATATGGTTAGGACTTAAGCCATGCTCCTTGATCAGCTCGGTGGCTGGGCGCAACACAAAAGCAGCACTGTATGCTGCTTTTTAACCATATATAACTTGTGACACGTATAAAACAATCGGTAATGTAATGACACTCAAAACTGTACTAAACAATGTTGCTGATGAGACAAATTGTGGTTCTGTGTCATATTTTAACGCATACATTGTTGTATTTGCAGCTGTAGGCATTGCCGATAAAACAATCATGATTTGCTTTAATAAATCATCAATGGGCAAAATAAGTGTAAATGCAAATGCTATGACAGGTGATAAAAACAATCGAATTCCTAAAGATAATGATAATGGGGCTAAATCCAGTTTTTTAACTGATATTTTCGCTAACTGCATACCCAGGATAATCATAATCGTCGGTACTGCTGCATTCCCTACCATTGAAATGGCTTCCATAAACGTCCCTTCAATATGTATTTGAGAAAAATGAAAAACAATACCAAGCAGGGCTCCGTATACAATTGGAATCTTCACCACTTCTTTAAGCGCAATTTTTACTCCCCCACCATTTGGTGAACCTTTTGCTGCATAATAAATCCCAACGGTACACATTAATAATTGTTGAATAACCATTAAAATTACCGCATATCGCAACCCTGATTCTCCGAAAGCAAAGAAAATCAGTGGCGTTCCATAGTTTCCGTTGTTCATAAATGCACTGGCAAGAATCATTCCACATGTCTTTTTCAGCGAATAACGCTTCAAAAAGGCTATTCCATAGATGACTAAAATCAAACAAAAAGCTAGCCCAATTGTATAAATAGCCATCATAGATAATGGCTTAGTATCAAATTTAAGTACCTTTTCTCCTACGAAACCTATGCCAAAAATAAAAAATATCGGTATTAGAACCACTACAAATTCCATTTGCTCACCTTTTCTACTAAAATATGTATAAAGTAATATAGTACATGTACCTAGGATATTCGGGTGAATAAAGATAATGAGCGTTATATCCCCTTTATCTGAACACCGTTTTCCTGGAGAGTATTGTATATCAATTGGGCAAATGATGCAGCATATTCACCATCTCCATGAATACAAATCGTATCTGCCTTGATTGATACTTTTTCTCCATTCGTAGCGACCACTTTTTGCTCCAGAACCATGGTTAAAACCTGTTTAATAGCCAGTTCTTCTTTTTTAATTAATGCATTTTTTTCTACACGAGGAGTCAGCATTCCGTTTTTTTGATATGTTCGATCTGCAAATACCTCACTCGCTGTTCGCAATCCTAGTTTCTCACCTGCTCTAATTAATTCACTTCCAGAAAGTCCATATAAAATTAGCTCTGGATTTACTTTATATACTGCCTTTGCTATCGCCTCGGCAAGGTTTCCATCTAGAGCCGCCATATTGTAAAGAGCACCATGTGGTTTCACATGATGTAAAGTCCCACCCTCTGCTGTAACAAATCCTGAGAGTGCACCAATCTGATACACGACTAAATCAAATGCCTCCTCGGGTGAAATCGAAATATTCCGTCTACCGAATCCTTTCACATCTTCAAAGCCGGGATGTGCTCCTATTTTGACAGAATGTTTTTGTGCCAGTTTCACTGTTTTTCTCATTGTTGCTGGATCACCTGCATGAAAACCACAGGCGATATTTGCTGAACTTATAAAATGAATAATTTCTTCATCTGCGCCTATTTTATATGCTCCAAAGCTTTCACCCATATCACAATTTATATCTATTTTCATTTATTAGACCTCCTTATAGCTAAGGCTATTCCTATTTTTAACAGCTTAAACTCTTTTTCTCTTTGTAAAAGTAAATGCTGAGCCTCTAATACAGATACTTCCTTAAACCTTACGAGCTCACCAGGCATCACCTGTGACATCAAAGGTAAATCCACACTTATGACATACCCGATTTTAGGATAACCTCCAATTGTCTGGTGATCAGACATTAAGACAATCGGTTGCCCATCATTCGGCACCTGAATTGTTCCCATTGGCACAGCCTCAGAGAGAAGGTTATGTTGTGATGTAACATCAAGTTTTGCTCCTGATAATCGATAACCCATTCGATCTGATTGTGGTGTAACTTTGTAAGTCTCTGTCAGAAACTCTTCTTGAGAAATTGACGTAAACATTGAAAATTGCGGACCTTTTATGATCCTCACAGTTGGATTTTTGAAATTGGTAGATCTCATATGAGTTGGAATCGTCCAATTTACAGATTGAAAAGGAGTTGAATGCTCTTTTCTTCTAAATGACCCAATTAAGGCCTGAGCGAATAAACTTTCTTGCTTTCTCTGGTTAAGACAATCTCCTTCTTGCAATGCCCTACCATGTATCCCACCTATTTTGCCTCTAATATATGTACTCCTGCTATTCATCACAACCGGAACATCAAATCCACCAGCAACTGCAACATAACTGCGGCATCCGTTTTGGGGACGACCAAAAGTTAAACAGCTTCCTTTTTTCACAAGCAGGGGTCTCCATAATGGTACTCGTATATTATCGATTTTTGCTGATAAATCTGCACCACAAATTGAAATAAGATAATCTTGTTCGAACATAAGACTTGGTCCAATGATCGTTAACTCTAATACAGCCTCATCTTCCGAGTTGCCGACCATAATATTTGCCAACCTGGCTGCTGCATCATCCATTACTCCTCCAACGACCACACCATATTGCTGATATCCTTTTCTCCCCAAATCTTGAATCGTTGTTAAAAGCCCCGGCTCAGTTACCTTTATCGCCATGTATGATCTCCTACCTCCCAGTGTTCAAACTTCTCGGGTGTGATTTGTACAAACCGAACAATATCTCCTGCTTTTAATAAACTTGGCTGTGCCTGGTGCTGGTCAAATAGTTTAATGGGGGTTTGACCGATTAATTGCCATCCTCCCGGGCTATCAATAGGATATATTCCTGTTTGCTCGCCTCCGATCCCAATACTACCTGCAGGAATATTCACTTTTGGTGTATCTTTACGTGGAGTCGCGATTTTTTGCGACATTCCGCCAAGATAAGGAAATCCCGGAGCAAAACCTATCATATAAACTAAATATTCTGTATGAGTATGTATTTCAATCACTTTTTGCTCTGAAAGATTATGATATGCAGCAACATATGATAAATCCGGACCATAGTTCCCTCCGTAGCAAACAGGTATTGTTACAATATTTGACGGAAATACATTTCGTTCATTTTGTTTTGAAAGTTGTTTTTTTAGTATGGTCACAACTTCTTCATATGGTGATACTGATTTCATTTTAATTGGATCATAATAAACCGTTACGCTTGTGTAGCCTGGAACCACTTCAACCATTCCATCAAAAGAATTTCCAATTAAATATGAGGAGAAATGGCGAATTTGACTATGTGTATCTCTGTTTATTTTATCGTTAAATACGACTGCTACAGCATGATCTCCTTGTGGAAAAAATGTCACTTTCTCCATTTTCATTCACACCCTTCCCATATCTTCTTGTTATTTATAGTTTACCATTTCTTATGCGTAAGTTTATTTAAAAGATTCTGAAATTCAATATAAGCTATAAAATGTTCTTTTAATTGATTCCTTTTAGGGAAATCTATCTATGAAAAGTGAAGCCCTTTCAAAAAAATACGTAAAAAGCTTTGACATCTGATTAAAAATAATGTAAATTACCAAAGGGACGAACATTTTAAAACGAATTTATAACAATATTCGTGTTTAGGGGTGTATAACATGGAAAATGTATTTGATTATGAAGATATTCAATTAATTCCGGCTAAGTGTGTGGTAAACAGCCGTTCTGAATGTGATACGACAGTAACTTTAGGTGGACATAAATTTAAGTTACCAGTCGTACCTGCTAATATGCAGACAATTATTGATGAAAAAATCGCTGTATATTTAGCCGAAAATGGCTATTTTTATATTATGCATCGTTTCCAACCGGAAACACGCATCTCATTTATTAAGGATATGAACTCACGCGGATTAATCACTTCTATTAGTGTTGGTGTGAAGGACGAAGAATACGATTTTATTAGACAATTGGCTGAAGAACAACTTTCACCTGATTTTATTACAATCGATATTGCCCACGGTCATTCAAATGCAGTCATTAATATGATCAAGCATATAAAAGCTCATTTACCAAAAAGCTTCGTCATTGCAGGAAACGTCGGCACTCCTGAAGCTGTTCGTGAACTTGAAAACGCTGGTGCCGATGCTACCAAAGTGGGAATTGGACCTGGTAAAGTATGTATTACGAAAATAAAGACTGGTTTTGGTACAGGTGGTTGGCAACTTGCAGCACTTCGCTGGTGTGCAAAAGCGGCAACAAAACCTATTATTGCTGATGGAGGTATTCGTACACATGGTGATATCGCAAAATCAGTTCGTTTTGGTGCATCAATGGTGATGATCGGGTCATTATTTGCAGGTCATGAGGAGTCACCGGGCCAAACGATTGAAAAAGACGGTAAACTTGTAAAAGAGTACTTTGGGTCAGCTTCAGAATTCCAAAAAGGTGAAAAGAAAAATGTAGAAGGAAAAAAAATGTACGTGGAGCACAAGGGAGCCCTGCAAGATACACTAACAGAAATGGAACAAGACCTTCAATCTTCTATTTCATATGCAGGCGGAACGAGCATAGAGGCAATTCGGCACGTTGATTATGTTGTTGTGAAAAATTCAATTTTTAATGGTGATAAGGTATTCTAATCTTTTTTAGAGGGACTGATTTAACAGGTCCCTCTTTCATTTGAATCAAGTCGTTCTCAATTTCTTCTCTCATTCACTTACTTCTTTAACCCTTCCTACAATACCTGATTCTAGCATTACCTTTATACCATGAGGATGTACTGCTGAATTTGTTAATATTTTTGAAACTATGCCGTCTGTTAATTTTCCTGATCGTTGGTCTTGCTTTTGTACGACTTTAACTCTTGCACCAATATGTATATTAGCACGCTTTGTTCCCTGCATACCTTTCCACTTCCTTTTGTTTATACTAGTATAGAAAACAGCCTCTTTTTCTAGGTATGACTCAATTCACTAAATTCGTATTGTGGCAAACTTACCCGAAATGTTGTTCCATTCTGACTGCTTTCTAGAACAAAAATTTCGCCGCGGTGTTCAAAAATTACTTTCCTGACAAACGGGAGACCGATTCCCATTCCTAATTCTTTTGTTGAGATAAATGGATCAAAAATACTTTCCCATCGATCTTTAACAATCCCATTTCCACTATCAGAAATATCAATAATAATCTTATCCGCAACAATATCTGCTTTTATTACAATATTACGCTTTGGATTAACGTCATCTATTGCTTCACAACTATTTTTTATAAGATTAATAAAAACCTGTTTTAAATAAGTAGAGCTTGCAAATGCCTTAAGCGGTTTATATTTTTGTTCAAAGCAAATATCTATTTGCTTCTCTTTTCTTAATTCTGTCGTAAAATCAATTGCTTCTTGAATAATTTGATTTAAGTCTGCATCATTAAACTCAACAGCTTTCTTTTTTATATATTCTGAGTAGTGATGTGTTAATTCTTCAAGTTGACTTGTGCCTAATTGAATCATTCTCACGTGATTTTCACTTTGCTTTGGTAAACCTTCCGTTTCTGCAACCATCTTAGAATAACCTTTTATTATTTGAATATTATTTTTCACTTCGTGAATAAGGCTTGTCGAGAGATTCCCCATATAATCAAGCTTCTTTTGACGCTCTTTCAATAAATTATAATTTATGGTAACCATATTATTCATTTTCACAAAAGAAAAAATAATACTCGATGAAAAAATAATAACCCCAATACTGCTAATGACTGCACCTGTACCAGGTATGAAGTTCAAAAATCCAGTTAGTAATAAAAACATGGAACAATATGAGAAGGTTCTTAAAAATGCTTTTAAGGACGCATTTTGAATCCCTCTACAAATAATTACAACAATGATGAGTAACAAAAGGACTGTACCAGTGTGTATAAGGTATAGAAAATGATAATCTCCGTAATTAGGAAAATAAAGACTAGTATTTGGGTCAGCAATTTGAACAACCCTTAGCCCTTCAATTCCCCATTTTGTCCAGTTAATTGCATAAATTCCCACACTCCAAACAACTAAACCCCAAAATATTTTCAGATTGAAAAAAGATTGAAAAAAATTATATCCTGTTTTATTTTTTATATTCGGTGTGTGCTTGTTAAGCAGAAGATAAATTAAATAGAATATAACAGGTACAACACCAGTTGTGCCAATTCGAAAAAAACGGAATAAATTCAAAATCCATTCCTCCGGGATAATCCCTTTTAAATAAAGAACTCCGATATCCAATTGCCACAATGTAATAGAGCACATAAATAACAACAAGGCTATTCCAAGTTGTGATCCCTTATATATCCTTGTTACATTCACTGCCAGAACTAATGGCAGCAATCCAATTGTAAAAATTAATAATGACGTTATCACGTTGTCTCTTCCTTTTTGTACCTTTTAATGTAAGCCGAAGCATTGTTGCCCCCATATCCATGATTTGTGATGGCTACTTCGTTTATTCGTTTGAAAATTGGCTCCATAACAATGTTCATCTCTTCATACCCACTTTTATCGGTACGAATAGTTGGCGGTATAAAATTGTTATTAATGCTTAATAGAGATGAAATAACCTGAATGATTCCAATAGCCCCAAAAGGATTGCCAATCATACTTTTTATCGATGTAAAAGGTACAGTATGATTAAACAATTCTTTTGAAGCTTTTTTTTCAATTCTATCATTTATTTGAATGCCTAGAGCTTGGCTATTGACATAATCAGGTACCCTATTAGTAACAGCTTCTCTTAAAGCCTTTATCATTTTATCACCTGATGCATCTATAGAATAGATATGTACACCATCATTATTTGAAACGATGTTGTCTATTTCCCCGAAAATATTCGCGCCTCTTTGCAACGCATCAGACTCCCGTTCCAACACAATGACTCCAGCTCCTTCAGCCATCGCAAAACCTTTACTACTAGATCGAAAAGGAACAGCACCCTCTTCTAAACTCTGATTGATAGGCAGAACTTTTGTTTTGGAAAATGAATAAAACGCTGCTTTGCTTATTGGACTGTCAACTCCACCAACAATTGCTATATCAATTAACCCGCTTTTCAAATAAACAATTGCATCCTGAATAGCTTCCAGGCTTGATGTACATCCAGTTGAAATTGTCTTGGTGACATCGTTTCCACCTAAAAAATAAGATATCGATGAGGTAATACTATGATAGTTTCCTATGTGCCCAAATGTTATCGGTATTTCTCTTTCATTATGTTGATCGGCATTCAATAAAGCCCGTTGGAAATCATAATCGCCTATGTTTCCTACAGAAATACCAAAAAACACACCAACTTTCTTTTTTTCAGTATTACCTATTTTTGCATAAGTTAGTGCTTCCTTTCCTGCAGCTATCCCTAACAGAGCAGTACGTGGTAATCTTTTATAGAGCTTATCTTTAGAAGGTTGTAACGTTTGATTGTCTATTAAACCAACAATGGTGGATTTATGCTTTCCACTTAAATTTGTTACTACCTCCAGACAACAAGTGCCATTCTTTAAATGATGTAGAAATTGATCTATATTAGCAGTATTTGGTGCTTTTATTCCATATCCTGTCACAACCATCATACTCATACTCTACCAACCTTTTAATCGTACTATTCTCCTATTATTATATAAGAAAAAGGAACGAAATCATAATAGAAGGAAAGGTATGTAGAAATTTTAACTTTTTTTATGAGGAAGTGGAAAAGAAATAAACAGGCACCTTCAACTTGAAAACTGGGTAAGATTGGTATATGATAGGGAAAAGAACATACACTAATAGACGATTGGTGCTCTAACACCAATCGCCCTTATATGCTTTAGTTACTCCGCATTGTAAAGTTGCGGTGGCTGAGGCAAGTAGAACAGACTAGCTCCACTACCCTCATCGCCAAATGTCAGGGTGGGCTAGTCGTTTTTATTATTCCCGCTATTTCTTGTTGCGACAATAATCGAAACGACCAAAGCAGCAAAAGCAATCATTGTATCCAATTCATCTCTTGTGATATACACGGCACCACCACCGATCTGCCTCGGGAGTACCACCGCTGCCCATACCCAGCATTGTAACTTTCTAAATTATACCATATTTAACTCAATAACCTCTTATCAACCTATTTATTACTCAAAATCACATCTTTTGTCTTAGTTTCAGTATCGAATAAAATGCAAATGCCATCTTATAAAGAAAAACGCTGCAAGATGATATAATGCTGAAAACCATATGTCCCATTCAAAGTAATGGATAAAATCTGTATAAGCCAATAAACTTTCAAATTAAAGGGAAAAAATTAACCAGTACACACAATATACAATAAAGCGTTTCATTGTCTTTGGCACGAAATTCAAAAAATAATTCCATATGATGCACCTAATGTGAGTTCAATCTTATGGACACTATGCTTGGACACCATCACCATTTAATTCATACAACCTAAAGTATAAACTGAGGACAATATCTGAACTTAAGTTAAAGAGTGCCACAACAAACCATGAAATATATATTTCTTTTTTCGTTAAATATTTTGGCATAAAACGGATAATAACAAGATTAATAAATAGAGAAAGATTCGGTAGAAGCCACCACATTTTCAGCACCAGCTTTAATCATACCTTTATTAAAATATAGGTATCTCCCAAAAAAATCTTCTAAGGGTTATCCTTAGAAGATTTTTTATTTGTTATCGTATTTGTCCTGAACCGTAAATATAAAATTTACTGGATGTTAATGCTTGTAATCCCATTGGACCTCTTGCATGTAATTTTTGCGTGCTGATTCCAATCTCAGCACCATAACCAAACTCAGACCCATCTGTAAAACGAGTTGAAGCATTATGATAAACAGCTGCAGCATCTACCTTATTCAAAAACAATGTAGCATTCCGTTCATTTTCAGTTACAATAGCTTCAGAGTGATTTGTACCATATGTGTTGATATGATGAATAGCTTCATGAACATCCTTTATTACTTTCACACTTACCGATAAAGCAAGATATTCAGTATACCAGTCTTCCTCAGTAGCTAACTTAGCCTTTTGGAACACATTCGCCACTTTATCATCTCCGAAGATCTCAACTTGGTGTTCATCTAATTTTTTAAGTAAACTTTGCCCGTATTGTGAAAACCAATTTTCTTCTACTAAAATAGTCTCAATTGAATTACATACAGAGGGACGCTGTGTTTTACCGTTTATGACAATATTTTCAGCCATTTGATCATCAGCAGTTTCATCTATAAATATATGGCAGTTTCCAGCACCAGTTTCTAGGACCGGAACTGACGCTTCCCTTACAACAGTATCAATTAAATTCTTTCCACCGCGTGGGATTAGTACATCTAAATACTCCTTAAGATGAAAAAGCTCCTTCGCTGTTTCTCTGCTTGTATCTTCAATTAATTGAACAGCATTGATTGGCACAGAACTGTTCTCAAGTGCTTTATGAATCGATTGAATAAGAGCTTGATTTGAATAGCTTGCAGAAGAGCTTCCTCTTAAAATGACTGCATTTCCTGTTTTCAAAGCAAGTGTTGCTGCATCTACTGTTACATTTGGACGTGCCTCATAAATCATTCCGATTACACCGATCGGTACTCTTTTTTTCTTGATAAGCAGTCCATTTTCTTTTTCAATTGTTTCAATTGTTTCTCCAATAGGATCTTTGAGATCAATTAATAAACGAATTGCCTCAGCTATATCGTGTATCCTCTTTTCGTTTAGCATAATTCGATCTAAGACACTGTCAGTTAGACCATTTTTCTTTCCAGCTTCTAAATCTTTTCTGTTCTCTTCAACAATCATACCTTGGTCAACTAAAAGCTGATCAGCTATTTTAGCTAATGCCTCATTTTTTTCTTCGGTTGAAATATCTACCAATGAAAAGCTTGCTTCCTTAGCTGCTTTTCCTTTTGCAAGTACCTCACTCATAACCTTTCCTCCTCTACGCTTTTACCCATTTATTTCGATGTATTACAACAATTGATGATATAACATCCTCTTTGTTTAACTCTTCGCTTCTTTTCCCCATTGCATCCTTTAGTTCTTCTGATGAAAAAAGCACTTCACCTTTGCCAAGTAATCCTTGTGGCCCAACTACTTCTACAACGTCATTTTTTTCAAATGTACCTTTAATGTCATAGACTCCTGCTGGAAGAAGGCTTTTTCCTTTATACACAAGGGCATCTTCTGCGCCTTGATCAACATAAATAGTCCCTGATATTTCCGAGTGAAGCGCAATCCATTGACGACTGTTATTTACAGCTTGAAGTCCTTCATTCCCTATATATGTGCCATCTCCATTGCCAAGCATAATGTCCACAAGCTTATTTCTGCCTTTTCCAAGACCTATAAACACTTGCACTCCTAATGAGAGTGCTGTTTTAGCAGCCATTAACTTGGACTTCATCCCCCCTGTACCAACCTTTGAACCAGATCCTCCTGCAACATCCAGCATGTCTTCTGTCACATCTGGAAGAAAATCTATTCTTTTTGCCAATGGATTTTTAGTTGGATTCGAATCATAAAGTCCGTTAATATCTGTTAAAATAATGAGCTGATCCGCATGAACAAGTCCACTAACCAGGCTTGAGAGCATATCATTATCACCAAAAGTAAGCTCCTCTACAGAAACAGTGTCATTTTCATTAATAATCGGTAAAATACCACGCTCTAATAATTCTGTTACTGTTGCATAGGCATTTTTATAACGATCTTGTTTTGAAAAGTCATTTCGGGTAAGCAGAATTTGAGCAGGAACAATATCATGATAATTGAATTGTTCAATATAAGATTGAACCAACAAGCTTTGCCCCACTGCTGCTGCTGCTTGCTTTCCTTTTAAGGTAATCGGTCGGGAAGGATATCCTAAACGGGCAAATCCAGCAGCTACCGCACCTGATGATACAAGTAATACTTCATGTCCCGCCTCTCTGAGTGCAGCAACAGCATCAACATGATCTGTGAATTTTTCCTGATCAATTTGTCCTTTTGCATTTGTTAAGGAGCTGCTCCCAATTTTGACAACAATTCGCTTCTTATCCATATCTTCTTCCTCCATTTGAAGTTGCAAGCAATAAAAAAGCTCCCATCATCCTTTATAAAATAAGGACGAAAGGAGCTTAGCTTCCGTGGTACCACCTTGATTGGATATGAAGTAATATACATTCACATCCCACTTTACCCTTTTTAACGCCAGGGGTGCGCCTATGTTTTCATAGGACTCAAGAGGTAGGTTCAACGGTTTTTAATATGAAGTCTTTCAGCTTATAAACTTCACTCTCTGTGAAAAAAGGTACCGTATACTAGTCCTCTATAAATACGTTCACTGTGATTTTTATTTATTATGCCGAGTATTTCACCGACTGTCAAGACTGATTATATAATTTTTTTTCATTTGTCCCCAACTTAATTTTGTTCCATTTTCCATACTTATAATAGCCAAATGCAATCACACTGCTTATGACAAAACTAAGACCCATTCCAACTGCAATTCCACGTTCTCCGAGCCATATTGAACATAAATACGACAATGGATATCTTAGAATCCAAAAAGAAATAACATTTAAAATTAATACCTGAAACATAGCACCAGCTGCACGTACTATTCCATTTAAAATAAAATTAATTCCGAGAAATGGATAGAAAAAAGCTATTGCGATTAAATAATCAGTGCCAAATTGTACAGCTTCATTTTCACCAATGAAAAGTCTTATTCCCCATTCTGCAAAGAGAACCACAACCGTGCTTATCAGAATCATAATTAATAAATTAAATATAACACCATACTTTGCAATATCATGGACACGCTTCCACTGGTTTGCCCCAATATTTTGTCCTGCCATACTATTAACTGCTGTCCCAAGTGCCATAGCAGGTAGCATAATCAGACTATCAAGCCTCTGGGCTGCACCAAATCCCGCTACAACATCATTGCCAAAAGAGTTGACCACACTCATAATGGCCATTACACCTGCCGAGATGACAGTCATTTGTAATCCTGAAGGCAATCCGAGCTTCATAATTGTTGCCACTTCATTACCGGAAGGCAACTTTGGTTTTATAAAAGGAACTAACTTTCTTCTTAAAGTATCCCAAATTCCGTAGAGAAAGGATATTCCCTGAGAAAGAATCGTTGCATAAGCAGCACCGGCAATGCCGAGCTCGAACACGTAAATGAATAACGGGTCTAATAGTGCATTTAAGACTACCGCAATCATGACATAGCGGATCGGTGTCTTGCTGTCACCAAGTGCTCTAAGCACAGTGCTAATAAAATTATAGCCAAATAAAAAAAGAATTCCTATAAAATTAATTTGTAAATACTCCGCAGCATCCGGGATCATTGTTGCAGGAGTTGCCATCCATATTAAAATCTGCTCTGATAACAAATACCCCGCTATCCCAAAAAACACAGATAAGGCAGTTAACACGACAACAAAGGCATTAAGATAGTTTTTTAGCCCTGTTTCATTTTGTTTACCCTTTTGCTGAGATAAGATTGTAAGAGTCGCATTATTAATTCCGATGATGAACGATAAAATTGTAAAAATGACCGTACTTGAAACAGCGATTGCTCCTAAAGCATTTGCACCTAACAAGTTTCCTACCCATAAGCTATCAATAAATTGATATGAGATCTGAAGCAGATTTGTTAGCATAATGGGAAGGGAAAACGTCCACACCTGCTTCATGATGCTTCCACTTGTAAAATCTTGTTTCATCTTTGTAACTTCCTCTCATGTTAAATCAATGATTCAACATTTTGTTGCTATTATGTTAACACAGCCTGTAATGATCATGCACAAGGTATGTTTTACTCATAAAAAAAAGGATCATTCGATCCTTTTTAAGTCTGCTTGGCATTTATCTACGATTCTACTGCTTTATCTTCGATTTCTGAAATTTATCAACGATTTGGGAGATTTATTTTCGATTCTTGATATTTATCAACGATTTTTAACATATATCTTCGATTAGACTTTTCTCGACAAAATCCGACTATTCCTCTTTCATTTTATGAATACCCGCTAAATAACTATCGAGCAATAAATGCAAGCTTTTATCGAGCTCTAACGGAAGCCCAAATCCTCCCTTTTGTTCCAATGATGAAAAGCCATGAAGAATACTGCGGAGTCCTCGTACAGCATGAATAACTTCATCGTTTTCCAATCCATATCCTCTTAAGATTTGTACAGTTAAATCTACAATTTTGCCGCCGGCTTTTTGAATTTCATCGTCTTCGGGTTCAGCAGCTTGTAAGGTTAACTCATAGATCCCTCGGTGTTCCCGAGCAAAAGCAACATAGGCATCTGCCACTGAATGTACAGCTTCATCTTTTGCTTTTCCAATTGAAGCTTGTGCTAGCCTATCATATAAAGTGTTTAAACCATGTACAGCTAACTTTTTCCGAAGTCCTCCTAGTCCTTCAATATGATTGTATAAAGAAGGTGGACGTATATTTAATTTTTTAGCTAGTGATGCTAATGTGACAGAAGCTAATCCTTGCTGATCGGCTAATTCAGTTGCTGCTTGTAAAATTGTATGCAAATCCAACCCCATCCTCGGCATTTCCCTATCCTCCTACTTTCATATTTTTTGTTCCGCTTCTTCAATCGCGCGAAGGATTGCTTCTTTTGGCTCCACGATCATCTCACCATGACCTACAGCCAGCAATTTCGGCTCAAGTGCCACTATTTTCTTTACACTTTCAAGAGCCATTTCTTTACTCCATGTTGCCATTGCCGGAAAAGGAAAAAAGGGACGCAGCTGTCCGCTTACCGCAATTCCTCCTCTTGTTTGGATAGCATCCCCGACTATAATGGAATGATCTCTTGTATCGAAAAAAGATATTGAACCAGGCGTATGGCCGGGTGTTGAAATGACTTCAAGAGAACCTATTTGATCACCTTCATGTAAGAGCTGATTTGGTTGCAGGTTGATATCTTTTGGAATTCCACCTTTAATAGGTGTTTGCTGCTCGTGAGGTTCAAGCTCCACGTCCCCTTTTAATAATTTGCTGTCTCTCCTTGAAATCGAAATAGGTATATCCGGGAAAATTTTATTCAACTCAACAAGCGAGCCAACATGATCTCCGTGAGCATGAGTAATCAGGATATGTTTTAATGGTTTACCAATATCTTTTATGACCTTTACGATACCTTTAAAACTACTTGGGATTCCGGTATCAATAAGTGTAATGCTCGCTTGTTCTTCAACAATATAGCAATTCACTGGAAACAAACCCGGCAAAAAGATTAATTGATATATATTCCCATACCTTGCAATTTTCATCTTCACATCCCCTTCAACTATCATTAGTTTTAATACTAATTCCATTAGTTTTAATATAAACTAATTACATTAGTTTTCACAAGCCCTTTTTTTATAAAAAGGTGTATCACAATAAAGTGATACACCTTCACATGTTGATTTATCCATTTTAATCCCTTACCCTTTTTCAACTCAACTTATATCTAGTTCTTTCTTTCACATGACTTTCTTTCAATAAATTTTGTTGGGATCGTTATCCTCTTAGGTAACGTATTTGGCATCTTTATCTTCTCTATTAAGCAATTTGTTGCTTCAAAACCTAGTTGATAGATACATATATCAACAGATGTGATCGGAGGTTTAGAATGTTCAGATAACATAAGGTTATTAAAGCTGACAATTGAGATATCTTCCGGCACACGAATTCTTATTTCCTCTAAGTAACTAATCATTTCATAAGCAATTAAATCATCCTGTGTTACAAGGGCAGTTGGTGGTGATGGTAACGACATAAGAGAGTGAAGGGCTTCCCTTCCATTTTCCTTAATATATTCCTCATGAACCATATACTTTTCATTAAATGGAATATTTGCCTCTTCTAAGGCAAGCTTATACCCATTTAGTCGATCAATTGTCACAACAAAATTAAGGCTTCCTCCAACAAACGCAATATTGTGATGACCCAGATTGATAAGATACTTTGTTACTTGTTTTGTACTGTAAATATTATCATTATCAACAAAAGAAATGCGTTCTTCATTTTCATATGGTCTTCCAACTACGACGAATGGAAAATTCGATTGCTGTAAGAAGTTCATCGTCTTGTCATTCACTCGAGAATATAAGAGTACCACACCATCTACCCGTCTACCCTGTACCATTGAAGTTACTTCATTATATATTTCATCCTCTGTCGATCCTGTCGAAAGATATATACCATACTTATTAGCATGTGCACTCGTACTAATCCCTCTTAATACCTCCGGGAAGAAGGGATTTTGAAATGCATGAAAGGCAGAGTTCGGCATGATGACACCAATTGCTTGTGTACTTTTCGCTGCTAAGCTGCGAGCTTGAAAGTTTGGGTGATATCCCAATTCCTCCATTACTTCACGAACTCTTTTCTTTGTTTTTTCACTAATACGTGGGCTATTTGCAATAACTCTTGACACTGTTGAAGGTGCTACATTTGCTTTTTTTGCAACATCTTTTATTGTAACGATCATTGTTGCCTCCTTACCAATTGCAGGCGTTTTTTATTTAACGGATTATCCGTATATTCACACCATATCTTGCTTCTATCATAATACGTAAAGAAGGATTATGGGAACGCCTTCGGTAAATAAGTTATCTAAAAAGTTGTATTTTTAAAGATTGTTACCTTTTTTTCAAGTTATTTTACCGCACCTTCAGAAATTCCTTTAATAATTTCTCGTTGTGCAAAGAAATATACAAGAATGACTGGAATAATCGCAATTGTTAACCCGGCTAATGCAAGGTGCCATTGTTTTGTATACTCACCAAAGAAGAAGAACATTTTCAGTGGAATCGTTTGGTATCCTTCTGCATTAATAACTAATGAAGGAAGTAGATAGTCATTCCAAATGTAAATGATGTTTAAGATGGCAACAGTTACAGTAATTGGCTTTAAAATCGGGAAAATAATATACCAGAAAACCTGTAATTTATTACACCCATCTATTGTCGCTGCTTCATCCAATGATTTTGATATACCATTCAATGTCCCATGGAAAAGGAAGATTGATAGACTACTACCAAATCCAAGGTACATAAAAATCAATCCAATGCGGTTAAGCATTTCCGCTTGTCCAAATACAGTAATAAGAGGAATCATTACTGATTGAAATGGAATTAACATGGCTGCAACAAAAACCATAAATAGTATGGTGCTCACTTTACCGTTGTTTCTTGAAAGAGCATACGCTGCCATTGAAGAGAAGATAATGATAACAACAACACTCGCCACTGTAATAATTAGAGAATTAAACAATGTTTGAATAAAATCAAGTTCTTCAAAAGCTTGAATGTAGTTATTTAATGTAAATACTTCTGGTAACTTTAAAACATCAGTAAAAATTTCTTTCTTAGTTTTCAAGGAGTTTACAATCATTAAATAAAAAGGCGCCAACCATATAAGACCTAAAATAATTCCTAAGACCTCAACAAGATATGGATATTTTCTTCTCATTACATTTCAACCTCCTTTTTCTTGTTGATATACACTTGAGTCAAGGAAATCACAGCAACAATGATAAAGAACACAACTGCTTTAGCTTGAGCATACGCCATATCTCTTTCCCCGAATGCTGTTTTAAAAATTTCCATCGCAACCATTTGAGTAGAGTTATATGGTCCCCCATTTGTTAATGATAAGTTCTGATCATATAACTTGAATGAATTTGAAAGAGTTAAGAACATACTCACTGTAAATGCAGGTGCGACTAACGGGAAAATGATATATCTGAATCGTTGGAATGGTCCAGCCCCATCAATCTCAGAAGCTTCAAGTAATTCACTAGGTAACCCTTCCAAATAAGATATATAAATGATCATGATATAGCCAGCCATTTGCCAGCTCATTAATATGACTAATCCCCAGAATCCTGTTTCTGTTGTTGAAAGCCAGCCTTTTAATGATTCTATACCTAAAATGTCCCCAATACCTGCAAAAACTTTTATGAAAATAAACTGCCAAATGAAACCTAGGATTAATCCGCCAATGAGGTTAGGCATAAAGAAAATCGTTCTTAGAAATTTACTTGATTTAATCTTTGTAGTAACGATTAATGCCAAACCTAATCCGATAGCATTTGTTAGTATAATGGATATAACAGAAAACTTAACTGTAAACCAAAGGGATGCTAGAAACTCTTTATCTTTAAATGCATCAATATAGTTTTCTAGTCCAATAAAAGAACCAACTTTAATTCCATTCCAATCTGTAAACGAATAATAAACACCGATTATTAACGGTAAAATGATAACAACGGCTAATGCAAACAGGACAGGTGCTAAGAACAACCAATATGCTAAATCCCGAGTACGCATCATATATAAATCCCTCCAACTTTTTATTAGCTGATATTTCCATAAAGCGTCATTCATCATAAGACACTCCATAATCGAAAGTAGTTCATCCCTTCGATTATGGAGTGGCTCATGTTAATACCACTCCATGAATGACACTTAAACCAAAGTAGCAGATTGCTACTTTGGTTTAAGTTAGGAAAAAGAAAACTTATTCTGCTCTTGACTCTTCCCAAGCAGATTTTGTTTCTTCCATTATTTCTTCCCAAGTAGCTTCTTCACTTAAATATTTTTGGATGTTCGCACCTAGCTTATCTTGACCCCAGTTTGCCGGATAACCCATAAATACCCAACCAATTGTATTTCCAGCTTCAGCATATTCATAAATTTGTTTTGACAATGGGTCTGAAATTAATGAAGCATCATATCCTTCGTATGCTGGAACAAATTTGAAATCTTTAATAACTACTTCTTTTCCTTCATCAGATGTATATAACCAGTCCAAAAATTTTGTTGATTCTTCAATTACTTTTTCATCTTTGTTTTTGTTTACTGCCCAATACATCGGAACCCCTACAGGAACTGCATTTTCTTTATATCCAGGTACTGGAATTGGTAAAATACCTACTTTGTTGTTTGCTAATTCTTCGTCAATACCTGCGATTGATCCATAAACCCAGTTACCTTGTTGAATCATTGCCACTTTCCCTGTAGAGAATAACTCTTCTACTTGTTGCGAATAATCAAGACTTACTACTGGCTGTACGGAATGTTTGCTTTGTAGATCAATGAAATTTTTCATTGCTTCGCCATATTTAAAATCAATTGTTTTTGCTTCAAAAGCACTTGTTACATTTCCATCAAACTCAGGTGAAATGAAAGCATTTGATAAATGCAAACCTGTTACCCAAGTTTCTTTTGCCGGTAATGCAAATACCGCTTCTAAGCCTAGTTCAGATTTTTTTTCATCTAATGTTTTAACCGCTGCTTCTAATGAGGCCATATCTTTAATATCTGCTGGATTGATTTCAGCCTTTTCAAAAATTTCTGTGTTATAAATTAAACCATATCCTTCTTGGTTGAATGGCAACCCAAGCACTTGCTCGTCCTTTGTTACACCATCTAAAGTTCCTTCAAGTGCTGCATCAGCTGCTTTACTGCTTGATAAATCTGCTAAACTATCTTCCCAGTCAATAACATCTGTCGGTCCACCAATATTGAAGATTGCCGGCTCATCACCTGATGCAAATTTTGATCTTAGTGCCGCACCGTAATCTTCTCCACCACCTACAGTTTGAATGTTGATTTTAACACCTGGATTTGCTTCTTCGTATTGCTTTGCGACCGCTTCAAATTGATCTTTAAATTCAACCTTAAATTGGAAGATATCTAATGTAACTTGATCACCGTCTGATTTTTCCGGTTCACTTGACCCCGCATTGCCACAACCCGCAAGTATAACGCTTACAAGAAACACAATAGAGAATAATCCTAAAAATACTTTTTTACTTCGCATATTCTTACCCCCGTCAGATATATTGTATTAAATTCAGGCAAACGATTGCACAAATTCGCGATAAAAGTTTCTTGCTGTCCTTCTATCTCTCCCAAAAATAAGATTGATTTTTTTGCAACAATTTTATGCACGTATTAGAGAAACCGTTTGCACAAATAGAAATATATCACAGATATTTTTATTACACAACAAAAAGTGCAGATTTTTTAAAAATAAAAAAGGACCATCATTGGCCCTTAAAAATTACCAAGATTATACATCCATTTTAGGCGGTTCCTCTAACCAGCCATTTGAAATCATAATTGAAACTCCTTCTCTCATGTACTCATAGGTATCTTTTCCAAAAATTCCAAATTTCAAATTTAGATCTTTACGCATACTAAATCCCGTACCAAAGCCTTCTCCACCAATACTAAAGTTACTCAAAAGATATGCACAATACATCATAAGCTTATCTGAAAAAGGGGCTACAGATGAATTGGTTGTTGTTCCTCCAGTTGGAATGTTAGGCTGAATATCATTTTGAAGAAGTATTTTTTCTGTTTCTGATATCATTTCTTTGGAAAGTTCCTTCCCTTTTATGAAATATTTCTTCACTTCTTCATCCTTTGCACATTGAGAAAATCCATCCATCAGTTTCATTCCGATCACATTTGTTTCGATGCCGTGATATAAGAAACCAAACTCCACAACAGTCAATTTCCTTTTTTCTCCAAATAAATGAGATCCTTTTAGATAACTCTTATCTGTTACATAACTAGTTGATTTAGGCAAATTCACTATAATCGGTTTTTGCAGAACACCTTCCTCCAAAAGAAATTCTGTAAAGTGCGCAAAATAGGTTTGGGAAAGATCACTAAGATCCTTATAAAGCTTTATAAGATCCTTCCGATATGACAATATAATGTGGAGCGTGTACATTCCTAAACTAATTTCCTTTAAAATGCGGCTAAACATAATATCAAAGCCCTCACTAAACAATCCAGGTGCATCTAAATTAATATCCTCACTAGAAAATGCTGCGGGAACAACTGCTCCTTCTTTTTGAATGATTTCTTTCATTTCTTCTACTTTAGAACTAAGTTTTCCATGTAGCCCTGTCAATAGTTGTTTTGCTTTTTTATTATCTGATGTATGTATAAAATGTTCCAAGAATCTTAAGATCATTGTTTTTTTGTGATATGTCACCCATAACGCACCAAATTCGGATGCACCAATTTTTGATTTATTATTCATCATAACAAACCTCCCATACGCAGACATTAAGAATAGTTTGCAATTGCATTTACATAAATATGCAGATTATTTACAGCCTTCAAAAATAAAGGTTCTAACAAGATAAGGTTCAATCTTCTAATGATAGGGAATAGTAAGAAAAACAGATATAGGAGGAGTAATTCATGTCACAGCGTCCGGATTACATAAAATGTACATGCTTAAACGAATACGATCCACTTAAAAAGGTAGTGCTCTGTCCTCCAGATTATATGACAATTAAAGAACCTATTAATGAAACTCAAAAACAATATTTAAAAGAAAATATTGATACAGAGTTAGCTAAAAAGCAGCACCAGGCATTGGTCCAAACTCTACGAGATCTTGGAATCGAGGTTCATTTACTAACCCCTCATCAAAAATTCCCAGAGCAGGTGTTTACCCGAGACATTGGATTTACATTAGGACAACAAGTTTTTGTTGCCGATATGGCACATGATTTACGTGTCGGGGAAGAAAAGGAATTTATTTCTTATCTTGAGAAAGAAGAAATTACGTACACAAATCTTATTGGAGATATGATTGAAGGTGGAGATGTTTTTATTGATGGAAATACTATTTTTGTTGGAGTGAGTAACCGAACAAATGTAGTCGCAATTCAGCATTTGCAGACCCTATTGCCAACATATGAAATAATGGCTATTCCTTTTACAGATAAATACTTACATCTTGATTGTGTGTTCAACATTATTTCACCAAATGAGGCGTTGATTTTCCCTGGTGAAATGAGCGAAGAAAAGCATCAATTACTTGCTTCAAGATATGATCTTATTGAAGTTTCAGAGGAAGAGCAAGCGACATTAGGAACCAATATTTTATCGATTGGTAACAAGCGAATATTAAGCTTGCCAATTAATCATGGGGTAAACAGAAAACTTAGAGAGCGTGGATATGAAATCATTGAAGTGGATATAACGGAGATTATTAAATCAGGTGGAGCATTTAGATGCTGTACATTACCATTGTTAAGAGGGTAAAAGTTTAGGGCAGTCATTTTATTGACTGCCCCTTTTTCATCATAATCCTTAGAAATCAAAATGATCCGGGTCCGGTCCAATACGCTTATTCTCATTTAAGGAATTGATCTTCTCCATATCCTCTTTTGTTAATTCAAAATCAAAAATGGATGCATTTTCAATGATTCTGTGTTCTTTTGTAGATTTCGGAATTGTGATCACACCGTTTTGAAGATCCCAACGTAATATAATTTGTGCAATGGTTTTTTGATATTTAGCAGAAATACTCTGTAAAGATTCGTTGTCCAACAACTCACCTTGCATTAATGGTGACCAAGCTTCAAGCTGGATCTCATGTTTTTGACAAAATTCTTGAAGTTCCTTTTGAGTTAAACGCGGGTGGTACTCTACTTGATTAATCATCGGTTTAATTTCAGCACTCATCATCAAATCTTCAAGATGATGAATTTGGAAATTGCTAACACCGATCGCTTTTACTTTTCCTTGTTTATAAAGAGTTTCTAACGCTCTCCATGCATCTTTATATTTACCTTCAACAGGCCAGTGAATAAGATATAAATCCAAATACTCCAAGCCTAGTTTTTGTAAGCTACTTTCAAATGCTTTTAATGTTAATTCATACCCAAGGTCTGCATTCCAAACCTTAGAGGTTATAAATAAATCCTGTCTAGAAATTTGTGCTTCCTTTATCCCTTCTCGAATGCCTTCACCAACACCCTCTTCATTTCCGTAAATAGCTGCTGTATCAATACTTCTATACCCATGCTTAATAGCAGCTTTTAATGCATTCACCAATTCCGGGCCTTCTTCTACTTTAAACACACCGATGCCAAACCAAGGCATTTTTACTCCATTATGCAAAGCTGTTGTTTCTTGTAAACCATTTATCACGAAAACATCCTCCCATTAAATTATTTGTACTCCCACCCACTCCACCCGTAAAAATCTGTCAATCTTGTTTTTCCAACAAACGACTCCATCCTGTTAAAATAACAGCGCCCATAACCATGAGCCCACCAATCCATGCCGTATGAATCAACCCAATGGAATCGGTGATGATTCCTCCTACATAAGATCCGATCGCAATACCGGCATTAAATGCTGCAATATTAATCGCTGATGCCACATCTACTGCACTAGGAACAAATTTCTCCGCAAGTGTGACAACATGCACTTGTAAACCGGGAACATTCATAAAAGCAAGAAGTCCCATAAAAATAATCGTAATTATCCCGGCAATTTTAAATGGAGCAGTAAATGTAAGAACAATAAGAATAATGGACTGAACAATAAACATATAAAACAATGCCTTTAGGGGATTTTGATTTGCGAGTTTCCCACCTATGACATTACCTACTGCAATCGCAATCCCATAAACAAGTAAGATAATCGCCACAACACCCTCTTTAAACCCTGTCACATGTTGAAGCAATGGTGAGAGATAAGTAAAGACAACAAATGTTCCACCATAACCTAAGGCCGTTATAATGAATAAAAGTAAAAGACGGCCATTTGAAAGAATCTTGAATTGGTCTTTGAAAGTTGTTCTTGCTCCCTTCGGTAAATCAGACGGAACAAGGATACTGTTAGCGATAAGAGCAATTACCCCAACAAAAATGATGGCAAGAAAGGCAGCCCTCCATCCAAATTGCTGACCAATAAATGTTCCAAGCGGCACCCCTGTCACAGTTGCTACAGTTAGACCTGTAAACATGATTGAAATGGCACTAGCCCGTTTATTTTCAGGTACCAAATTAGCTGCAATCGTTGAACCAATTGACATAAAAACGCCATGAGAAAAAGCTGAAAGAACTCGGGCAAAAAGTAAAATTCCTACACTAGTCGAACTCGCAGCCAGGGAATTACCAACAATAAAAATAATCATAATCAAAAGCAGTAACGTTTTTCGTGACATACTAGAAGTTAGAGATGTAAGGATTGGTGCCCCAAACGTAACTCCTAATGCGTATAAAGATACAGTTAAACCAGCTGTTGTGACAGGTATGTGCAAATCCTCTGAAATAAGCGGCAATAATCCTACACTAATAAATTCAGTAGTTCCTATAGCAAAAGCACTAACCGCTAATGCAAGTAGCGCGAAAATGCTTCTTTTTTTATCTAAAGACATTTTGTCTCCTCCTAAAATAGATACTATTGTATGATTCACCTTCTGCATGCAGACGATAAAATAAATGGTGAAAATCGATCGGCAAATGTTATTATGATATATACGATTTAATTTGAGAAGAACGCACTTTAAAGTACGATAGGTACCAAGAAGTGATATAGGAACTTTTTTGTACCTATCATATTGTGGAGGAAACTATGCAAAAGAAAAAATACAATATTGCGGTTGAAGCTACTTTAGAAGTAATCGGTGGGAAATGGAAATGTGTCATCTTGTGTCACCTTACTCACGGAAAAAAACGAACAAGTGAATTAAAGCGATTAATGCCTAATATCACTCAAAAGATGTTAACTCAACAATTACGCGAATTAGAGGAAGACGGTGTCATCAATCGTATTGTTTATCATGAAATTCCACCTAAAGTAGAATATGAATTAAGTGAATATGGTAAAAGCCTTGAACAAATTTTGGATGCCTTATGTGCTTGGGGAGAAAGCCATTTAACACAAGTATATGGAGATAAAAATGAGGTATTAGAAGAGAGTATACTTAATACTAAATAAAAAATCCCAAGCTTAAAAAAGCTTGGGATTTCATATAAAGACCGCTCCATATCCCATCGCAGCCACAATAACCAAGGCTGGATGGACCTTTAATTTTTCTAATAAGAAAAAACTAGCCACCACAAGGAACATGGTTTGCCAAATTCCTGTATCCTGATAAGAAGTGAAGAAAAAGCCGTATGCCATTACCCCAAGTAAAACTGCGATTGTTGGACGAATAAAAGTGGTCATTCGTTTTACCTTAGGAGAATCTTTGTATTTATATAAAAATCCCAATAAGACAATCATTAAAATAAGAGACGGTGCCACTGTAGCAAAAATACCAACTAAGCTACCTAAAATACCACCCTGTTCGTAGCCAATATAACCGGCCATCTTTGTTGCAATTGGACCCGGCAAGGCATTTCCTAATGCAAGTACCTCACTAAACTCCCGAGCATTCATCCATCCATAGCGATCAACAACTTCATTTTCAATCAGTGGGATCGAAGCTGGACCACCCCCATACCCTAATATTCCCGGAATAAAAAAGGCAAGAAATATCTCCCAATAGATCACGATGCATTCCCCCTCTCTACATTGCTCTCTTCTTCAGGTTTTTTATCTTTTATCATGACAGCAGCAATCAATAATACCACGATTAAAACAGCTGGATGTAGACCTAAAATCTCCATAAAAAGAAAACTACCACCTATAAATGCAATTGCTTTCACCCAGCCCATTGATGTTTGTGATTTTTTAAAAAAATCCCATGTCAATGTTGCTAACATAACTCCAACTACAGGTACTACTGCTGCTGTCATTCCTTGAACCCAAGGATAATCCTTTATGGAGGAAATCGTTGTCAATAAGACAATCATTAGAACGATCGTTGGAAGAATAGTGGAGAGTGTGGCATTAATAAGCCCTAATATACCTCCTACACGATACCCAATATAACCGGCCATTTTCGTTGCAATTGGTCCAGGCAATGTATTTCCAAGCGCTAATACATCAGCAAACTCATCATCATTCATCCATTTATATTTATCGACTACTTCTTTGTGAACAAGTGGAATTGATGAAGGTCCTCCACCATACCCCAACATGCCCACTCGAAAAAATGCTAAAAATAATTGAAGGTGTTTCATTTCTTCTCACCCTTTACATAAGATGTCATTTCTCTTTGGCACATTCCTGCTAGGTATTATCCCCCCTCTTTCTATATATTGTTCCCCTACAATAGGTATGGATCTAATTACTAATTTATGCGGATGTTTTTTCATTTGTTAATCAATTAAATTATTTTAACTTACAAACGAAACTTTAATTTGATTATTTTGATTATATAGGATATTCCCATTCATTTCTATACATTTTCTGAAAAATACTCAAAATAAAAAGAGAATGCCAATGGAATCAATTTACCCGCATTCTCCACTACACACTTTTTTATAATTTCATGCCACTTCTGCTTTTAAAACGCCTAAGTAAAATATGACTTTCAACCCTTGTGATTCCTTCAAGTGCATATAACTCACTATTGATAAACTTCTCTAATGCCTCGAAATCATCAACCAATACGTGCATATGTAATGTACTTGGTCCT
Organism: Metabacillus niabensis; assembly: GCF_020524345.1. GTDB lineage: Bacteria > Bacillota > Bacilli > Bacillales > Bacillaceae > Metabacillus > Metabacillus niabensis_B. The sequence goes on along the minus strand of NZ_JAIVLH010000005.1, from coordinate 45,487 downwards.
GTCATTTGATAACAACTGGACACACATGGGTTGTCCGCAAGCTTTTGGGCAACTTCAACCAAATAAGCTGGTTCACAATCCACTTCAAAAAAAGCCGAAACATTTTTCCCCATTTTTTCCGAATTGATCACAACACTGAATTTTTCAATCACGTCATGTTTTATCAGTTGATTTACACGTTCACGGACAGAAACTCTTGATAACTCAAGTTCCTTCCCTATATCGGAATAAGACATCCTGCCATTTACCGTGAGAAGCTCTAGTATTTTTCTATCAATGTGATCTATTTTCACTAAAAACCCATCCTTTAACCATCATATAATTTAAGTATAATGATAATAGGAAAGAGATAAAAGTAAAAGTGAAAGTGAATGCCCTCTTCTTAGCTGTTCAAAAATTTTATCTTCGATTATGAAGTTTTATTTTCGATTTTAGGGTTTTATCATCGATTATGGAGATATATCTTCGATTTTTAAAATTTATCTTCGATTAGTCATTTTTCGACAAAACCTTCATAACCCTTACCTCCCAACCGCAGCCCCATCACTTCTAGGATCCACTCCACCGTGCATAAACCCTTGATCATCGATTAAAATCGCATTTGCATGACCCATTACCCCATCGAAATCTTCCACTTTATTGACAATATGACCAGCTTTTGATAATTGTTCCAAAACATTCAGGCTTACTCGACCTTCTATTTTTAATTCTTGAGTTTGCTGTCCCCATGTTCTTCCCCATACAAATCTTGGGGCACTAATGGCAGATTGAGGATCCATTCCATAATCAATCATTCTTGTGAGAATCGCCGTTTGGGTTTGAGGTTGACCTTCCCCACCTTGTGTCCCATAAAGGATTCTTGGCTTCTTATCTTTTAACGCCATCGCAGGCATTAACGTATGAAATGACCTTTTTTCCGGTTCAAGACAGTTCACATGAGAAGGATCTAAAGAGAAAAAGGAACCTCTGTTTTGCATAACAATACCAGAATCTCCTGCTACAATACCAGATCCAAATTCAAAATAAAGACTTTGAATAAATGATACCGCATTTCCTTCCTCATCAATAACTGCGGCATGAGCTGTATCACTTCCAACTGATTCGGTTTCAATTTCACCCACTCTGTCGAATTTGATCCCTTCTGCCAATTCTTTTCCGTAGGATTTGCTTAATAACCCATCTAATGGGATATCATAAAACTGAGGATCTGTAAGATGCTTGTTACGATCTTGAAAACTTCTTTTTAATGCTTCAACTAATACATGATAATAACGGTAAGAACCTTCTTCAATTAAAGAGAAATCAAAATTTTCTAAAATATTCAGCGCCATTAACCCTACAAATCCTTGTGAATTTGGGGGTGCTTGATAAACGTCATAGCCCCTATAACAGGTAGTAATTGGATCTGTCCACTCTCCATAATGGTTTGAAAAATCATCTAAGGTTAAACGACTGCCCTTGTCTTTTAAGCTTGAGACAATAAGCTCTGCCAGCTTTCCTTTGTAAAAATCATCTCTACCTTTTGTAGCTAACTTTTTTAATGTACATGATAAGTCTGTTTGGATAAATCGTTGATATAGTTTTGGAATCTGCTGATTTGGTAAGAATATTCGGGCAATATCTCCATCTTCCTTCAACATATCCGCTCTCTTTACAGTGTTTTCATATTGATCAGGCGAAAGGGGAAACCCATTTTCTGCATAATCAATTGCCGGTTGTAATACTTCTTCTAATGATAATTTACCATATTCTTTTAAGACGGCATCCCAACTATCCACCATTCCTGGAACCGTAATAGCACTATCGATTCCCCTGGTTGGTATCGCTTCTTGCCCTTCATACACTTCTCGAGTCAGGTTAATTCCAGTTCGACCACTTCCATTATAAACTCTCACTTTCTCTTCACTCTTACTGTATGTAACCCAAAATGAATCTCCTCCGAGACCGGTCATGTGCGGGTACACAACAGCAAGACAAGCACTCACTGCTACTGCTGCATCAAATGCATTCCCGCCTCTTTCTAAAATTGTGTTTCCTGCTTGTGATGCCAAGTAATGCGGACTTACGACCATTGACCTAGATCCAACAATTGTTTTGCTCACATTAAGTTCCTCCAATCTACTTACCTTATATGAAAACCCATATGTTTATCATACAACTACTAATTGCTTATTTTTTCTGTTACAACCGGCTTCATCCAACACCCAAACGGAACACTCCCCATTCCCCTACCATTCTCATAGACCACATTCCCTCTATTAATAGTTACGGTTATTTCACATGGAAATGTATGCCCTAAATAAAGACTCTCCTTATGTTTTGCATAAAAATTTTCTTCTGTAACAGTAAATGATTTACCTAAAGTAACAATAGCAAAATCTGCGTCTTTCCCTTCTTTTATTTGACCTTTTCGATCTGATATCCCAAATCGCTCAGCTGGATTTTGCGCTGTCCATTTTGCAACTGATTCAAAAGGAATATCGTATTTTACAGCTAACTCAATTATCGACATTAGAGTAAACTGACCGCCACTAATACCTCCCCACGCTTGGAATAAATTATGAACCTTAGGATCTTTTAATTCATAAGGACATGGTGAGTGATCTGACGAGATCATATCGAATTTTTGATTGATTAAGAGGTTAATTAATTTTTCTTGTTCATCTTTTTCACGAAGAGGAGGTGCACATTTAGCGACCGTACCTCGTTCTCTTAAATCTTGATGGTTAAAAAGCAGATAATGCGGACAAGTTTCAACTGTTATATTTAACCCTCTTGCTTTAGCTTGCTGAATGATCTCTATAGCTTCTGCTGAGCTTATATGAACAAAATGAAGCGGACAGCCTGTGATCTCCGAATAGTAAATAGCCCGTTGTACGGCCTCTACCTCAGCCATAATTGGACGTGTTTCCAAATAATCATCCGCAGTAAACTTTCCTTCTTTTTCTTTTTGTTCCTTCAGCCAATTTGTCATTGCAGCACTTTCAGAGTGCAGAGCCAAGACCTTACCTAGCTTCGCAATCTGCTTCATTCCATTTAGTAAAGTGATATCATCTACAGCTTCAAATTCCTTGTTACCAGTTGTTGAAAGAAATGCTTTAAACCCTATTACTCCTGATTCCGCTAAAGCTTCTAGATCATCTTCATTCCCCGGAACAAGTCCTCCCCATAGACTAAAATCTACAAGAGACTTTTTATTGCCAAGGTTCGCTTTTTCAAATAGTGCCTCCTTAGTTACAGTAGAAGGAATACCATTTAACGGCATATCAAAATATGTTGTACAACCGCCGGCAGCCATCATTTGTGAGCCAGTGTGAAACCCTTCCCAATGCTCTCTTCCTGGCTCGCTAAAATGCACATGGACATCAATCATACCTGGAAAAACGTATTGATTTGCAGCATCCCATATTTCTTCCGATTCATTCAATAGATTCTTGCCAAGAATATGTATCAATCCATCTTTAATTCCTATATCAAGTTGTTCTAAACCAGTGGGTAGTACCACATTTCCGTTTTTAATAATAAGGTCCATTTTTTCCATAAGAACAACTCCCTTTACAATTTTTTATATACTTATCCATTCCAATGAATCACTTGAGCGAATATTAAGAAAATTATTGCGACAACAAACCACATTGAAAATAACGGCATATAGAAACGCACCCATTTTTGCCATGAAACTCCTGCTAATGCAAGTGTTGCCATGAAATATCCAGAAGTCGGGTACAATATATTTCCGATACCATCCCCAAACTGGTAGGCTAACACTGCCGTTTGTCTTGTAACCCCAATTAAATCTGATAAAGGAGCCATAATTGGCATTGTCACTAATGCTTGACCACTTCCGGAAGGTACTAGGAAATTGAATAACATTTGCACGATAAACATACCGATTGCACTAAAAACTGCCGGGAATTCACCTACAACGTTACCTAGACTATTAACAATTGTATCCATTACTAAACCATCTTCCATTACTACAGCTACAGCTCGGGCAACACCGACAATGAATGCCCCAACTAACACTTCACGAAACCCTTCATTAAAGCCTTCACAAATGTCTGAAAATGTTAACCCTGATATACGCCCAACAACAATTCCCATGACAATGAATAAACCTGCCATTTCTAACATAAACCAACCTTGAGTAAGGACTCCATATACTAATAATCCAAAAAATATAAGGAGGAGAACAGATGCAAATCTTTGCCTTGAAGTAGCCTTGTACTCTGTAGAAGCTGATTTTGTGCGGTACTGTGTTCTCTTTTTAGAATCTTCTTCATAAACAAGACTTGCCATTGGATTTTTCTTTACTTTTTGCGCATACCGAATAATGTAAACGACACCTATCAGAACAAATACAAGAAATGCTATTATTCTTAGTTCTAAACCAGAGAATACCGGTAAACCAGATAATTTTTGTCCAAGTCCTGTATTTATCGGATTCAGAAAACCAGTTGTAAAACCCGCAGTAGTTGCTATCAACGCAATGGCAACAGCAACCATTGAATCGTAGCCTAATGCAATCATTAACGGTAGAATGACAGGTACATATACTAGACTTAGTTCCTGTGTTCCTATTAAACTACATACAGTCGCAAATAAGATGACTAACACAGGTATAACCATGATGCTTTTGGTTGAGAATCTCCTAGTAAGCTTATCTACACCGATTTCAATTAAACCTGTTTTTTTAATAACTGCAAATAAACCGCCAATAATAAATGTAAAGAATACAACTTCTCCGGCTGCTACTAAACCTCTGGGTATAGCAGTCATAAAATCTACTATACCAATGGGTGACTGTTCAACAGCGTGATATGAATGAGGATCAATTGTTGTCCTGCCCTCAGGACCAGGTATCCTTTCATAGACACCAGCTGGAATTAAATAGGTGGCAATCGAAGCCAAAGCAATAAAAATAAATAATATGACATAAATATGGGGCATAGTGATTTTATTTTTTAATTTTGGATGATGATTTAAATTAATCTTAGAACTTCTCTCTACAGACATATTTTCCTCCTTCATTTATATGTTGGAATTCTGGTACAAGTCCTTCCGGTCAGCAAAATCTACATAACACTTGCTCAACATCCCTACAATTAATAAATAGCCATCTTAATCTTTATACTGCTTGATCCTCTATTTCAGGAGCATCCTTAAAGCTCTGTTCCATTCCTTCTCTTACATAAGATTCATGCTTCATAATCCAAACTTTCATTAAAACGATGTACACAATACCTGCAGGGATAATTCCTAATAACCATGAGAGATCAACATTGATAAACGAAAAACAAGTTCCAACCACTATTGCAATAAGCGCTGCCGGGTTCCAACCTTTGAAGGCAGAAAATAAGTTTGTCACTTCATATAGCTTTTTTACCTGATAATTTGCTTTATGAACGAAATAAAAGTCGGTAACCATCACTGCAAAGATAGGACCTAAAAATGCAGAAACAATCGATATGAATCGTAAGAATGTGGCATCATTCATGATCCACCATGGACATGTTAATACTCCTAATATACCGACAATTACACAAGCCTTTTCCCAAGATATTTTAAAAATATCCATTGCTACAAGAACAGGTGGCATAATATTTGCAACTAAATTTGTTGTAATCTGAGCAATCGCAATAAATAATAAAATAATAATGCTTGCAAATAAACTAGATATATGATCAGAAATGATATCCACCGGATTCCATATTCCAACTGCAGCTGCACCAAGTATTCCTACAAATGGTAATAAAATCATTGGAGGTACTATTCCAACGATATGAGATCCAACAAATGTGACAGTTGAAGCTTTACGCGGAAAATAGCGTGTATAGTCTGATACATTTAAGAGTAATGCAGAGAATTGTCCAATTAACACAGCCATTGCAAGCCAAAAAGGTATTCCCCATGTCCCCTCAATATTCGCTGTCTGACTAACTTCAAAACCAAATGTAGATAAAAATAAAAATATTAAATAGACAACACCTAGCATGATGACAACAGAACCAACAACTTCAATCCACTTTATAGATTTAATACCTTTTGCGGATAAATAAATTTGTAATGCTTGGAATGCGAAGAACCATATCCATACATTATTGAACCCGATGATATCCATAAATATTTGATTAAGAGCCATTGCTCCAAGCCAACTTTGGACACCATACCAGAACAATGCGGGGATTGCCCGCATCAACGCAGGTATTTTTGATCCTGTTGGTCCGAATGATGATCTAAGTTGAACAACCATCGGAATACCGTGCTTCCATCCAACTCTTCCATTTAATGCAAACAGTAATGCAGCAAGAATATTTGCGAGAATTAATGCAAGAAAGGCTTGTGTTAAATTTAATTTTCCGAATGGAGGAATTAAACTTGAACCTAACATAAATGACCCAACCATAACGGCATCTCCCCACCACATGGCAACATAAGCTTTCGGACCTAAAATTCGATTCTTCTCAATTAGAATTGGCTTTAAATCATAATTTTTCTCCATACTATCTCCTTTACTCTACATTTATTCATAAAACATAACATCAAATGTAAATAAATATAACATACAAATAGTTTAATAGAGATACCACTATAAATCATTAGAGAATTTGTTGTTTTTTTAATTATTTTTTGTATCTTTTAACTAATTTTTAAAGTTCACATTTAACCCTTGATATAAAACCTCACATAAAAAACAAAAAAAGAACAGCGTTCGGATTACGAAACAACTGTTCTCTTCTTCTATTTTATTTGCAACTATAATTTCGCAGATCTCCTATCCCTTCAATCTTGCATTCCACCACATCCCCATCACTTATCAGAACAGATCCCGGCGTACCAGTCATAATCACATCACCTGGATGCAAGGTCATAATTTGGGAGAAAAACGAAACTATCCACCAGGGTGAATACATCATATTATTGACAAAATTACCGTGACAAACTTTACCATTCAGTTTTGTCTCAACACATATTCTACTCACATCTTTCACCTCATCTATTGTAGTAAGATATGGCCCAAAGCTGAAAAACGTATCAAAACTTTTCGCCCTTTGCATATATCGGGGATTTTTCGCATGAATATCTTTGGCTGTCATATCTAAGGAAGTTGTAAAACCTGCCACCACTCCAGAAGCATCAGCTTCTTCCACATTTTTGCATGTTTTCCCTATAATAATGGCTAGCTCAGCTTCTGCTGTTACCAGAGTTGATTGTTGCGGCAGTAAAATATCATCTTCAGGACCAATTAAACTACTATTCGGCTTCATAAAAATAACTGGTTCCTCTTCAGGTGGTTTCCCAGATAATTCAATTGCCTTTTCTATGTAGTTCATACCAACTCCCCAGATTTTATCCGGATGACGGTATAGAGGGGCAAACGTAATACTGTCTAACGCTAATTGATTCATCTCAGATATTTTCTTCTTTCCAACACGCTTATACCAGCTTTTAATTTGGGATAATTGACCATACTGAAGAATGGATAAAATATTATCACTCCAATTTTCTCCTGCTATCTCATTTATATCTCTTATTAATATCACTTTTTGACCTAATAAAATGGCTGCCAATTCCTCATTATCAACTTTAATAGTCGTTAGTTTCATACCCCTCCCCCTCCAAAAACCTCATTTACCCATTTTAATAATTTAAGATCTTGATGATGATTCGCAATAAATGATAACCCTATCGGTAAACCATCAACTTCCGCAAGTGGAACTGTTACTTGTGGTAACCCCACTAAACCAGCTATGCAGGAAAGCTGCATTATCTTCGCCCGATATCGCTCTGCTTTTTCACCTTGCAAATCTAATAAAGGTGCTGGTCCCGGTGCTGTCGGGATTACAATAACCCCATCTTCTTTTAAGAGAGCTGAAAGGGATTTTCGAATTTGTACCCGAAGTTTCTCTTGTTCTGAGCATTCCCACCGTTTTAATGTACTCGTCCACTGAAATCTTTCATGTATACCCGGACCAAAGGCAGGATTTTCTTTTCGTATCCAATCACCATGCTCCTCCCAAATCTCTAATCCTTGCAAAATACGAAATGCACTTGACCATTCGTCAAGTCCACTCTCCGATAACGTAATCCATTCACGCCGCGAAATTTCTTTGATTACAGATACAGCAGTTAATAATTCCCCCTTACACCGCTCATCCAATAAGTTCCATGCTTCCTCACAATAAAACACCTGTTTAAAAAGACCTTTTTCTTCTTGATCAGTAATTAAAACCTTTCCAACTCGGTACAATAACTCCGAATCTTTTGACATCCATCCGACTGTATCAAAACTTTTCGCCAAGGGTATGACACCTCCAACAGGAACCACACCATGTGAAGGGCGGAATCCATAAATCCCGCAATAGGACGAAGGTATTCTTACAGATCCACCTGTATCAGTACCTAAAGCAAAGTCACTTATTCCGGCTGAGACAGCAACAGCCGATCCACTCGAAGAGCCTCCCGGAATACGATTTGGAGCCTTCGGATTAACAGGTGTTCCATAATGAGCATTTTCTCCATTTAAGCTATACATTAATTCATCTGTTTGTGTTGTCCCTTTTAGTTTTGCCCCATGACTAAGCAGCCTTTCAATAACAGGGGCATGGCATGTTGATACACCATGAGATTTAAGCCAACCGGGATTTCCAGCCCCACTTCTATAACCTTCAATTGAAAATACATCCTTAACCGCAAACACCAATCCCTCTAACAAACCAGCTCCGGTCGGTTCAAATATAACTTCTTCCTCTACAAAAGCATTTAAGTTATTTTGCATCATCCATCCTCCTCTATCACAAATAAGTAAACAAAAACCCCGAACTCGGGGGTTATTTTGTCATTATATGAGCAGACTCATAGACATCCAGAGCTGCTTGCAGTCCTTTTCCAAGGTTCAACTGTGCTCCATGACGAATTAAAACACCTTCAAGAGCCGATAACACAAATAATACATTTTCTTTTCGACAGCTGTATCCCATCGTTCCAATTCTCCAAATCCTTCCATGGAGAGGCCCAAATGAACTCGCAATTTCAATACCAAATTGCTCAAGGAGTATTTTTCTAACAGACTCACCATCAACTCCCGCTGGAATTTGAACACATGTTACCATTGGAAGTTTCCATTCTGTATCATTGAACAATTCTAGCCCCATCGCTTTAATCCCTTCCACTAGGGCTTTTTCATGAAGCATATGGCGTTGAAAACGGACTGCCAACCCTTCCTGCAGGACAATTCTCACTCCTTCTCGCAGTGCATATAACATAGAGGTTGCTTCTGTATGATGATTTAATCTTCTAGGTCCCCAGTAATCCTGCAGCTGGCTTAAATCAAAATAATTACTTCTAATCGGCTGCCCTATACTTTCATGATCTTCAGCTGTCGCAATACCTCTCTCCACTTTTTTTCTCGAAAAAAGGATCTTTTCAATTCGATCATTATACGTGATTGGCGCCATTCCAGAAGGAACAGATAAGCATTTTTGCGTTCCCCCAATCACCGCATCAAGCTTCCATTCGTCCACCTTCACTTCCGTTCCCCCAATTGTCGCAACTGCATCAACGATACACAGCACATCCAGCTCACGACAAGCAGAACCAATTTGATCAAGAGGCTGCATACACCCTGTAGATGTTTCTCCGTGGACAATCGCTAAAACCTTCGGCTTCACTCTTTTCATTTCATGTATGATCTCTCGCTGATGAAAGACCTTTCCCCACTCGCAATGCATTGTATGGATTTCAGCTCCATTACGCTCAGCAATTTCAGTTAGTAAGTGCCCAAACCTCCCAAAGATCGGAATAAGCACTTTATCACCAGGCTCAATCACACTACTTAACACCGCTTCAATTCCAGATCGCGATGTTCCATCAATCGGAAAAGCCCATTTGTTTTTCGTTTGAAAAATCTCCCGAAGCATTTCCATTGTTTCATTCATCATCTCTGTAAAAGCCGGATCAAATTGTCCAAGTATTGGTGTACTCATTACACGAAGCACCCTCGGGTCAACCTCAACCGGTCCTGGTGTCATAATTGTTCTTAACGGTGCATTTATTTCTTGGTAAACCGTCATCTTTCTCCCTCCTAATACGCTAGTTCATACAAAACTTTTATTAACGTTTTTATACCTTCCACCAAATCTTCCGTTCTTGTAAATTCTAAAGGCGAGTGACTGATCCCATTTTGACTAGGTACAAACAAAAGCAATGTTGGGATAGACTGACCAAAAATTTGAGAATCATGTCCAGCACCACTTGTCATTTTTTTATATGGAATATTATCTTTGATTAAGATCGTTTCCGATAATTCATTTAAGTTTTCACACATTTTCACAGGTGTTTCATCCATCCAATTATTGATGGATATACTTGTTTGATGTTTCAAAGAAATTAATTCAAGCTCTTGGAAGGTTTCTTGACAAAACAAGTTCAGCACTCCCTCTTCACTATGCCTTATATCAAGACTAAAAATCGCCTTACTCGGGATAACATTTGTTACATTCGGCTCTACACTTATTTGCCCAACAGTCACAACAAGTTCAGGTGAGGTATTTTTACCTTTTATAATGAGGGTTTGTATCATATCCGCTGCCGCAAACATAGCATCCTTCCGCAATCCCATAGGTGTTGTCCCAGCATGATTACTTTCACCTTCAACCGTAATCGTATATCTTCGTTGACCAACAATGTGACTAACAATACCAATTGTTTTCGCTTCTTTTTCTAATACGATTCCCTGTTCAATATGCATTTCAATAAAACATTCAAGGTCATTCCGTTTAGGAGAACTATGGTGACCATGACCAAATCCCGCCTCATTCATGGCTTTCACAAAACTTATTCCTTCCGAGTCTTTGATATCATTGATATCAGCCAGATTTTTCACCCCAGTGATATTACTTGATCCCCAGTATGTCACCGGAAAGCGGCTGCCCTCTTCCTCACATAAAGACACAACTTCAATCGTTTTTTTTGGTAATCCATATTGTTTAAAAAGATACTGAAGAGCAATAATACCAGCAATAATTCCATATGCACCATCATACTTACCGCCATCTCTCACTGTATCTATATGTGAACCTGTAAGAATTACATTTGAGTTCTGATTTGTTCCAGAAAGCCTGCCGTATAAATTCCCTACATCATCATAGTATGTGCAGAGACCTACGCCTTTCATATAACCCTCAACACCTTGTTGAGCCTGCTGCCAATCTTTTGAATATAGCAACCTTGTTACACCATTACGTTCACTTCTACCAAAACAAGCTAACCACTCGACCATTTTTTCAATTTGCTCGAATAAGGCAGATGATTTTTCAACATTTTCAACCAATTCATTCCCCCCTATTCTAATTCCTTACGTTTAATGTTATATTTGTTTACATGATAGGAATACATTTTTATTTTAAAACAATCATACCTTAAAATCATGTACATAAATGTAGAACAGACTATAAACCCTTTGGTTGTTTTAACTAAATTTTATTTTGTTCTCTATTAAATTTGTAAATTATCTAACAAAGGATGAATTTCATGAAATTAAGTGAATTAATGAACTTACCTATTTTTTCCGGAACTAGATTAGTTGCAGGAGCTCAAGGATTAAATCGAGAAGTGAATACGGTGAACATGATGGATGCTCCTGATATTATTCACTTTTTAAAACAAAACGAATTACTCGTTACCACTGCTTTTCATTTTAAAGAAGACCTTAAGTCTTTACTTGCATTAATAGAAGAGATGGTAAAACAAAATTGCTCCGGCTTAGGCATTAAAACGAAACGTTTCTTACAAGAAATACCCATAGAAGTTATCAACCTGGCAAACAAACTCAATTTACCTTTAATAGAACTCCCTGTTGAGACATCTTTAGGAGATATTGTGAATAAATCCCTTAGTTATATACTTGATATTCGAACAAATGAACTCCACCAAGCGATGGAAATTCATCAGCAGTTTACAGATCAAATAATGAACGGGAAGGGGATCCAAGAAATTATTGATAATGTTTCTTCCCTTACCCAATTGCCCGTTTACTTATTAAATGATCATTTAATGCCCAGGAGCACTATCGAGCATTCTAGTTTATTTTCACAATTGGAATCCCTTCTTTATAAAGGATTTTCCTTTCATTTATCAACAAAATCATTGTCAACATTTACTCTGATAGACGAAAAACAACAGACTGTAACATTATTCCCTGTCTATACACATAAACAATATCACTATCTTTGTATATTAGGATTTATCCCTTTAACAGATCGGACGACCATTTTAACGATAAAACAAGCATCAAATGTCATTGCATTTGAATTAATGAAGGAAAATGCCTTAAAACAAAATAAAAAACGAATTCAGAATGAATTTTTCACAAACTTTGTCAACGGTACATTTTCAACTTCTGATGAGATTATCAGCCGCGGAAAAGAATTCGGCCTAAAAAGTGGCCAACGATATTTATGTGCAGTTGGAGAGCTTAGTGAAGAAGATAAAAAACAATCCTATCTACAGTATCAGACAGAAACTGATATTATTTATGACTCAATCGAATTCGAAGTCCAAAATAACGAAGCAAAAGTTCACCTCTTTACAATGGATCAAACATTTATCTTATTATTGGAACTTCAGTCAGGGTGGAAGGATATTGAGCAACCTTTTATAAGTTTATTAAAAAGAATTCAAATGAAAGTTTCCGCCCACTACCAAAAAGGTCTTTCATTCGGAATTAGCATGTATGCTGAAGAGCTTACAAATGTAACAGTGTCATATAAGGAAGCAAAAGATGCTCTGTATCACGGAAATATGTCAGGCAAAAAACAGTTTATCGAACTGTATCAGCCGAAAAAAGTACCCGAAATTCTCAGAATGATCCCATACGAACAATTAAAAAAATTCTATGATGATACATTTCAGTCATTTACAGACAATACAAAAAAAGACCACCAAGTTTTATTGCACACATTATCCGTTTTTCTTGAAACTCATTGTCAGCTTTCAGAAACCGCTAAACGTCTTTACGTTCACCGCAACACAGTAATTTACCGGCTTGAAAAATGCGAAGAGATTATAGGCAGAAGTTTAAAAGAGCCCGATGAAACACTTAGATTACGACTGGCATTTCGGATAAAGTCATTAATACAGGGATAGTGATTCAATATTAGATATAAAATAACTTAGATTTCTAGATAAACTGAAAGCCTCCATCAATAAATGCAAGGTGGAGGCTCATCAACTCTAGTAATTTTGCAGTTTCAGTTTTTTTAGATATTCTCGCCAAATCCGGTGAAATCTTGTAAATAATCTATTATTTTTGCAAAAACAACTTTATTTTTGCAGGGACTATCCTATATTATGCAAATCTCCCAAACTACAAATTTAGCTTCCTCTATACACTTGGTATCCCCATGGCGATACCAATAACGGCACATGGTAGTGAGCATTTACATCCGCAACACCAAAACGAATAGATACTTTATCTAAAAAAGCTGGCTCCGGAAGAGATAATTCTTTTCCACGGAAATAATCACCAATAAAAAACAACAACTCATATTCACCTATCCACATCTCTTCAGCAGAGAGGAGCGGCACATCTATCCTTCCATCAACATTTGTTTTAAGTGCTTTGATTAGAGTAGCTTTCTCATCCTCTAATCTCAACAACTGAACAAGAACATCAGCCGCAGGTATACCATGAGTTAAATCCAATATATGTGTTGTCAAACCTGTCATAACCATCAACCCTTATTTTGAAATATTTATTTCTCCTGACAGCTCTTTGCTGTTTTCAAGATCTTCTTTTGTAACAGTAAAATGTTGAAAACCGTAAGGAGGGCGGGGTTCAGTGTACACCTTACCTTCCGAGTTTGAAATTTCCCCCACAACAGGATCCCACGTATGATTTTGAGATTGAAAACTAACTTCGCGGAGCTGCGGAAATCTTTCCAGAACTCGACAGCCAATAAGATAAATTAAATATTGAATGGAAGGCGTTTCAAGCTCATGGAAGATTGATGTTGCAATATCTCGAACTTGCTCTGCACACACATAGCTATATGGCGCGGATCCCGTTGAATCCCCCGTATTTTCGTATTCCCAACCGATATTTAGATAGATAAACAGAGGGCGGTTGCTGTCTTCCGGAAGAGTTGTATATTCATCCCGAATAAAACCAACAAATGAATTTCCTCTCACTTTAATTAACTGTAAATCCAGCACCCCGCTACTTTGTTGAACAATTTCGACCGCCCCCTCACCACGAACCATTTCAATTGTTGCTATCGATTTTTCATTTCGCGAATGTTTAAATACTAAATCACTTTGTGTTAACCCATTCGCCGAAGCTGTTGTCGTCTCTTCAAACGGAACCTCTTCACCAATTATTTTAATTGTATCAACATGGTCATATTTCTTTAAAAACTCTTCTGCAACGTATTGGATAAACCCTTCAATTGTTGCCCCTTCATAGCTGCCTAAATGTCTTTGCACAAAGTTTTTCATTGAATCTGTTGCAACAACAAGACTGTTATCTCCTTCAGTAAATGAAGGAAGCAGCTTTTGACCTCCTACTTCAATTTTCACATTCACTCCAAATACCGTATTGCTTCTTCCAATAAAATTAGATTCAGGAATTTGTTTTACTCCAGTTAGTGGAGACAAAAAAGTCCGATAAGCAAAAACATCACCTTTCCCATATGAGACAGTACGTTTCTTCGACATAAGAACACTCCTTTTTTTGATTAGTTCTTCTAAACGAAAGTAGGCAATCTTTTCAATCTCTTTTAAAGCTGTTTCAAATTCTTCCGCCTCATGATGATTGCTTCTTCGCTGCATAGATTCATAGATAACAGTCTTCGTCCGACCTTTCACTGCCATAATAAACGGAAAACCAAACTTCTCCATATACTGTTTATTCAAAGACGAAAATTGATTAAACTCCTCTGATGTTAATTGATTTAAACCTACTCCAGCCTGCTCTTGTACGGAGGCATTACTCATTTCAAGGCGGGCTCCCAAGTTAGGATGCGCTTGAATTAACGCTAATTTTTCTTCATAGGTTGCGTCCTTCACGATAAACACCATTTTTTCATGAAGATCTGTTAACGAGGCAAACGGACGATATGTCCATACTTTTTCAGCAACCCATGGTGAGTGCTCAAATATATCTTTAAGCACTTCAATAAACTCGCTATGTTTCATGCCATTCAATTCACTTATCAATATCAGATCCCTCACCTTCTCTCAAATTTTTAAGCAACCGATTGATCTCCCTCTACCGAAACCGGTTTTGATTTTCTACGTATCATAAAAAATAAATTTAATAAAATTGCCGTTAAGCTTCCTGTGATAATCCCGTCACTGACAATGATTTTAAAAGATTGTGGTAAACCCGCAAAAAGATCTGGAACAACAGTTGCACCCAAGCCCAATGATATTGAACAAGCAATCACCAACAAATTTTGTTGATCACTAAAATCAACAGAACCAAGCATTTTGATTCCCGAAGATATCACCATCCCAAACATGACAACTGTCGCACCACCTAATACTGCTGGTGGAATAACCGTGGCTAGTGCTGCAATTTTTGGAACAAGCCCTAAAACAACTAATATAAAACCTGCTGCAACAACGACATTTTTCGTTTTCACTTTCGAAAGCTGAACAAGACCAACATTTTGCGCAAATGTATTGTAAGGAAATGCATTAAACAAGCCACCCAACACAATCGCTAATCCCTCTGCCCGATATCCCCTAACAAAATCTTTTTCCTTTAACTCCTGATCACAAATTTTACTCAAAGCTAAAAACACACCTGTTGATTCGATCATGATGACAAGACAAACAATAACCATCGTCAGAATCGGTCCAATTTCAAAGGTTGGAACTCCAAAATAAAATAACTCAGGTAAATGAAACCATGAAGCTTCAGAAACATCAGAAACATTAACCTTCCCCATAATTGTCGCAACAATTGTGCCGGCTATAATACCAATTAACACTGATAAAGCTTGGGCAAATCCTCTAAAAAACCTATTCATCACGATAATTGCGACTAGCACTCCAAATGATAGAAGTAAATTTTCTACGCTCCCAAAATCATCACTACCAGCTCCTCCAGCCATATTACGTATCCCCGTAGGTACTAAAGACAATCCGATAATGGTTACAACCGATCCAGTTACAACCGGAGGAAAAAGCTTTATGATTTTCCCGAAGAATGAAGCAAAAACCAGAACAAATATACCCCCAACGATAATCGCACCATAAATGGCCGAGACTCCATATTGACTTCCAATTGCAATCATAGGAGTTACCGCTACAAAGGAACTCCCTAATACAACCGGCAATCCAATTCCAAAGTATTTTGTTTTCCACGCTTGTAAAAGGGTCGCAATTCCACATGTAAGAAGATCTATCGCAACTAGATAGGCCAATTGCTCAGACGTTAAATTCAATGCTCTTCCTACAATGAGCGGAACCAATATCGCTCCTGCATACATAGCAAGAACATGTTGCAGCCCTAAGGAGAAAATCTTCAATCCGCTATTTTCACTTTCCATACTATCCCTCCTACAAGTTGTATGTAATATTTTATAACATTATTTGTTATATTTATTAACATAATAGATGTTTTCAATTTATTTGTCATTGTAGGATTTAGAAAAATTTCTTGTTTCTATTGTATTAATTATCTAAATTTTTAAAAAATTAATATTTCAACAAATTCTTTTCAACCAGCCATATTCTGATTTACACATTTACTTTATTAAGAACATACTCGTATAATTTAAATAACTCACCAGAAAATACATACTCATTATTTGATTAGAAATGGAGTGAAGAATGTGATTAACAAAGTAGGGCAAATCATGCTATATGTTAGCAACCAAGATGAAGCAGTGAATTTTTGGACGGAAAAAGTAGGGTTTCATGTAGTTGCAGAAGAGGTTAACGGCGAAGGAACGAGGTGGATTGAACTATCTCCAACAATAGAGGCTGAAACTAGCATTATCCTCCACAATAAGGAAATTATTGCAAAAATGGAACCTGAGCTTAATCTCGGAACACCTTCCTTGTTATTTTTCTCAGACAATCTCGATGAATTGTACACTGGACTCCAAAATAAGGATGTTACAGTAGGTGATATTGTCGACATGCCGAATGGTCGCGTATTTAACTTTTCAGACAGTGAAGGAAACTATTTTGCAGTACTTCAAAAATGACATAAAAAAACCGCATGAATATTAATTCATGCGGTTGAAAATATAATGTTTATCTACTTTTCACAAGTAAATTAACAGCTTCTTTAACTAAATCTTCCGTATTTTCGCCTTTTTCTTCTGCCATCCGAACACATTCAATTAAATTCGAGCTTACGATCACACCAATTGTCCGATCAATAGCTGTTCTACTAGCAGATAACTGGGTAATTATATCTTTGCAATCCTGCTTTTCCTCCATCATTCGGAGTATCCCTCTTAATTGTCCTTCAATACGTTTAACTCGGTTTTTTATTTGAGTATCGTATTCCATTTTTCACCCTCCTAAATATATTTATTTTAAATTATACCCTATTAGGTACTTCTGGAAAAATTCTTTTTCCTACTTAAACCGGAAAGTAGATATTAACTAAAAATCACTTTCTCAAACCTTGAGAAAGTGATTGATTGGTGTTTATATATTTACATTTTTCACATTTAGATCCCATTTAAAAGCAGTAAAGCTAGCATCCTTTGATGCTCCAAATGTGATCTTGTCGTTTTTAGGAGATGGATAAATTCTAGAAGTAAATGTTTCTAGCCCATCATTTATAAATATTTCTACAGAAGACGTATCAATAAATATACGTAAGTTTTTTAGTCCAGAAAGTAGACATTGACGTTTCTCTGTCGTACCATCCACATAGCTCTTTCTTTCAAACGATATCACTTTTTCATCAGCAGAGTAGATTATTCTGCCTCCATCACTTATTGAAATCTCCATCCACCCCTCGGCTATCTCAATATCTTGTATGTTCAATTCCACGGATTTGCCGTGAATGCCATTCAGTTCCTGCGATTCTTTTGTAAGCTTAACTGTGTGTGATACAACCTCACTGCATCTTAGTTGGTCTAGCTCATCAACAGGAACTTGATATACTTTACCGCTCACCAATTTCAATTCACGCGGCAATGTCATATTGTGAATCCATTTATACTCTATCGTAGGGTGATCTTGTTCATGTTGGTCAGGTACACTCATCCAGCCAAATAGGAGTCTTCTCCCCTTACTATCTATCGTTGTTTGTGGAGCATAAAAATCAAAGCCACGATCCAGCTCCTCGAACTCTTGATGCCTATATTCACCCGTTTTCGGATCAAAATCTCCAATAACATATCCTGCTTGATACACATTTTGATACTTCATACCTTGTGTTTCTATGCCCTGCGGTGAAAAAACTAGTATATCCTTTCCATCAAGATGAAATAAATCGGGACATTCAAACATATAGCCAAATTCCTGAAGTTCCCCTTTCCCACCACCAACTAAAATTCCACGATACGTCCAATTTAATAAGTCTTTTGACTGATACAGAGCAATTGCGCCTTTTAAATCTTTAGTCTGAGCTCCGATTACCATAAAGTAGGTTTCTTCTTGCTTCCAAACCTTTGGATCACGGAAATGAGCGGTGAAGCCTTCCGGCAGATAAATAAGTGGACCTTTTTTATTAAAATGAATCCCATCTTCAGAAATAGCTAAACATTGGTATGTTTCACGATTGCCTTGTTCATCCTTTACATTGCCTGTGTAAAAGGCATATATTTTCCCTTTGTACTCAATCGCACTTCCTGAATAACAGCCATTTTTTTCATACCACTCTGAAGGCGTTAACGCAATACTTTCATGTCTCCAGTTCACTAAATCTTCTGATGAATAATGCCCCCAAAACTTCGCTCCATGATCTGTCTTGAATGGCATCCACTGATAATATAGATGAAATACCCCATTCACTTGAATAAATCCGTTTGGATCATTTAATAATCCGACTGGCGGCATTATATGATAAGTTAATCTATACGGATCCTGATCTACAAGATTCTTATTTTTTTCAATCTGTTCATACGCTTCTTGTCGTAATTGCTCATCCTTTGTCATGGTTCTTTCACCTGCTTACCTATACTTTTAAAACTAACGGGTTGACTCTGACATCAAAGCCAACCCATTATCACTTTATTTAGATTCTTCTTTCCACCCTAATAATAAGGTAGAAATGAAGGCACCCGCCACTGCAATAATAAATCCAATTCCATAGTTAATAGGGTCTTGCACGATTGCGAACTGAGGAATTCCTGTTAATCCGATTCCATTGGCCATGACTTGAGTGAAAACAACATATGCTCCACCCAAAGCTCCACCGATTGCCGCTCCAATAAATGGACGACGATATTTTAAGTTTACTCCGAAGATCGCCGGCTCTGTAATTCCAAGAAACGTAGAAACGGCAGCAGGAAGAGCAATCTCCTTCGTTTTGCTATTTTTTGTTTTGAAGAAAACAGCTAGAGTAGCTCCACCTTGAGCCACATTTGCCATCGCCCAGATCGGGAGTAAGTAGTTTCCGCCAACATTTAATAATTCAGCCTCAATTGCATGGAAGCTATGATGAACACCTGTTAATACAATGGTTGAATATAAGCCCCCGAACAATAATCCAGCTATAGGTCCAGCTGAATTGTACACAACATCTAAAATCGTTGTAATTCCGTTGCCTAGCACTCTTCCCAATGGACCAATTACAAGCAATGCAACGAACCCTGTAAAAATCACAGTTAAAAATGGTGTTACAAGTAAATCAATAACATGTGGAATGACTTTTCGTAAGCCTTTTTCAATCTGCGCCATAATAAAAACTGTTAATAGAACGGGAATGACTGTCCCTTGATACCCCAACATTTCCACCCCAAAGCCAAAGAAATCAAGGGTAGTAGGCTCTGCATTTGATAAACCCCACGGATTTAATAAATTAGGGTGTATCATAATTCCCCCTATTACGGCACCAAGATAACCATTTGCTCCAAATTCTTTAGCTGCACTAAATCCAATTAAAATAGGCAAAATGATAAAGGCAGCAGATGAAAACATATCAAGCATAACAAATAATCCGCTTTCAGGGTCGACCCAGTTATATGTTTTCACTAATCCTAAAAGCCCCATTAACATACCTGCTGCCACAATGGCAGGAATGATAGGAACAAAAATGTTGGACAGTGTACGAGCAAATCGAGCAAGCGGATTCATCTTACGTTTTGCAGCATCTCCGTGTGATTCACTTTTATTTAAATTGTTTTCTTCCATTGAAACACCAACTATTGGAGCGAAATGTTGATATACTTTATTCACTGTTCCCGTTCCAAAAATGATTTGAAATTGGCCTGAGCTTGAGAAAGCTCCTTTTACACCATCTAGTTCTTCTATAGCATTTTTGTCTATTTGACTTTCATCTTCAATTACAAGACGAAGACGAGTTGCACAATGAGCTGCACTAATAACATTGTTTTTACCTCCGAGCTTTGTAACAAGCTCTTCAGCAACTTCACGATAATTCATGTTAATTTCCTCCTTATATAACTTATAGCATTTTTCCGATAAACAACAAAAAGACCCAAAATATATAAGGAAAAATAGGTAGCATAGAGCGAGATGATCTACCCATGTCATCTTATATATTCTAGGTCTTGCCTGCATTATCAGTCACAATCCTACATATGAAATTGTTCGATTGAGTAAATTTTATACTAGACATATGGAAACGTCAACAATAAAATTCAAATTTCGACACTTACTATTTTATTAGCCTTTGAATATGGATCGCAATGTAGGCAATTTCAGATGAAGGAAAAGAAATCTCATATTCTTCACATAAATAATCTACTATTTTCTGCGAGTATTCATAAGCCTTTTTATACTTGTCTTGTATAAGCCCCAGCATGTCTTGATCAATAGGTTCAAACTGCTCCCCCTGTTGGATACGATTTAAGGCAAAACGAAGATGTGTGATTAACCTTTGATAATTGATTGAAGATTCCTCTATCTTTTCACCGATACATGCTTCAACTTGACCGACAAACTCACTTAAAATGGAGGCTTGTTTTAAAGATTCACTCATAGAAGGAGCATCCATTTTCGCTGTGTGAATATGAAGAGCTATGTGAGCTACTTCATCCTCTGGTATATCGATCCCTAGCTTTTTCTTAATCTCCTTCTTTGCCCACATTCCTATTTCATACTCTTTTTTGTAGAGCATTCTTATTTCGTTCACTAGCTTGTTTTTAATGGGAATTCCTTGTTGAATCCTCTCCAAAGCAAAAGACAGATGGTCTGTTAGGGCAATATGAATATGATCACTTAAAGGAGCCAATAAATGACCTTCAGCATAACTTATGATACTTTCTGCTAATTCAATATGTGACTCCGGTAAAGAGGTTAGTAATTGTTGGAACTTTTCTGATGAAGCATCACGTAAAACAAAGATTTTTTCTATTTTACCTTTTGGTACAATATCATTTCTTTGCTTCTGAAACGCAATTCCAGGTCCCATGACAATTTTCTCTTGTGGTCCATCAATTACAACCACCGCATTGTTGTTTAATATTCTAAAAATCCGCATATATATCCTCCGAGCAATTAATAAACATATAGTAGCATTAAATCAGCAAGTATTGTATAAACTTGTAACTAAAAACCAAAAGGTGACCTCAAATCCATTTATTTTGACATCACATGTACCCGATATTCATTAGGTGTTAAACCGACTAGTTTTTTAAACACTTTACTGAAATATTTTTCATTAGGATATCCAACCTTATATGAAATTTCATATACTTTTAAATGCGGATTTTCTAAAAGCTCTTTTGCTTTTTCAATTCTAATTTTGGTTAAATAGTTTGTTAATGTTTCATGATATTCTTGCTTGAACTTTCGGGAAATATATTCACGACTTAAAAAAAATCGTTCTGCAATTTCCTGTAAGGTAATATCCTTCTCATAGTTTTTTCGTAAGTAAGTTTCAATCTCTTGAATGCTGTTAGTTTCCTTTTTATACCTCACATCATTTAATAGATGAATTAATTCATAAAATTCCTTCCGCTTCTCTTCTTTAAATTTATTAAATGAGAACCTCCCTTTATCATCCCAATAATTTGTCCCTTTATAAAAAGCCACATCTTCATTCGTATTATATTCTTTCAACCAATTTTTTCTCAAAATCTCAAACTGCTCTTCCCACACACTTACTTGCTCGTACGAGAGAACATGCTTAGATTCAAGGGCATAAAATATTTTTTGCATAATCTCTTCCATTTGCTCTGTACTACTACTTTGAACTGCCCATTTAATATCTTCGGCGAAATCGAATAAATGCAGGTTGGGCCCTGTTGTAATATCTTCATAACATACGATATTATTTCTCTTAGAACATTCCATCATATTATGCTTCAGTAAAGTTTTCCGTGCAGAATGGTAGGACTCCTTAATTAAAGACAATGGCTTTCCAACAACAAACAGAGCATTTATACCACTAAATTTATAGATTTCGGTTTGTATTTTTTTTAGGATCTCTATTTCATTTTTACTATTCCACAAAAGAACAACAATCTCATTTTCTTTGTTTATATTCCGAAAGCAAAAACCACTTTGTTTCGAGCGAACAATTTCATTACTTATATTTAATAAGGTAAAAAAGGCTAAATCTTTATCATTATCAAATTTTTCGATAATTTTAGAACTAATAAATATTAGTGAGATTGTACACTCAACTTTATTAACGTGAACCCCAAATTCCTTCTTGATTTTTTGAACGGTTTCATCCGATACAACTTGATTCGCTATAACATTAGAAAAAAGATAATCCCAATAAAGAGGTTTTACCTCATTAATGACTCTATTCGTTTCGTTTGTCGACTCCCTTTGAAGTGCTTCCTTTTTCCAATCTGATACCGCTCTTTCTAATGTTTCATTAAGCAAGCCGGGGTCAATTGGTTTTAATAAATAATCATAGCTTCCGTACGTAATGGCGTTTCTCATATAATGAAAATCATCATAACCGCTGATCACAATGATTTTACTTTTTATTTCATTTTTACTTAGCCATTTTAAAAGTTCAATTCCATCAAAATTGGGCATATTCATATCTGTGAAGATGATCTCCGGCTGATTCTGGATAATCAGGTTTTGCGCCTCTTCTCCATCCTTCGCCTCAAATACTTTTTGAATACCAAATCTTTTCCATTCTGCTAATAAAAGCAGCCCTTCTCTCACATGAGTTTCATCGTCAATTATGATTGCTTTCATTCCCTGAACCTCCCGTTTCTACCGGAAGCTTTATTGTAACAAAAGTACCTCCGTCTTCATTATTCTCTATTAATAATGATGCTTTTTCACCAAAATAGAGCTTCAAACGTAAGTAAACATTTCTCAAGCCTATATTTGCACCACCCAGCTTACTTTGGTGATCTTCGTTTAGTGTTTGATAAATTTCGTTAAGCCTTGTTTCTGTTATTCCGTTTCCATTATCTTGAACTGTCATAACTAAATGACCTTGATCTCTTCTTACAATGATCGCTAAATGACCGATTTTATCATTGCTTCGATCAAAGCCATGCTTAAAATAGTTTTCTATGATTGGCTGAAGAATCATTTTCGGAACAACAATAAAAGAATCTTCTTTATCAAATGATAAGGTATACTCAAATTGGTCACCAAATCTTTCTTTTTGTAGTAATAGAAAGGCCTTTGTGTAATCAATTTCCTTTGTTAGAGGAACAAGATCTTCATCAATATTCATCCCATATCTCATGATCTTCGACAGGTGAGTAACCAACGTATAGACTTGTGGTACATTGTTTTTTAATGCCAAAGTACCGATGGACTGCAGGGCATTGTATAAAAAATGAGGATTTAACTGAGATTGCAATGCTTTTAACTGATTTGTTTTATTTTCAATCTCCAGTTTATATTCTCGATTAATAAGATGATTAATCTTTGCAATCATCTCTTTAAAACGCTCACCAAGTGTACCGATTTCATCATTACCTAGAGAATCAAACTGAACGTTCATGTTCCCACTTTCAACCTGTTTTATGTTTTGTAATAATACACGTATGGGCGAGGTGATTTTAAATGAAACAAATAAAGTTGC
The DNA here is from genome assembly GCF_020524345.1 of Metabacillus niabensis. Lineage (GTDB taxonomy): Bacteria > Bacillota > Bacilli > Bacillales > Bacillaceae > Metabacillus > Metabacillus niabensis_B. The sequence continues at coordinate 21,318 of NZ_JAIVLH010000005.1, read as the reverse complement.
CATAATAACAAGGATTAACCCGATTACACCAAATAGAATGTTGATTTTAGCCACACTTAATGCACTTTCAAAAACGGATGTATATGGAATTCTTTTTACCATTATCCAACCTCCGGATGATTCATCAAGTGTTTCATAAATCATTAAACCGTGAAAAGAATCCTTCTTCCATTCCATCATTCCATTTGGTTTTTTATTCTTTATAAGGCTCGTAATCCATTGTTGGTTCTCATCCACATCATTGTTGGAACGAAAAATCAACTCTCCTTCATGACTTAATAGATAAAATTCCTCTTTATCTTTCACATATAGCTTTTCGGCGATTCCAAGGAGATGCTCTGAGTTAATTTCCAGCGAAATATATCCTAATAGATCATCTGACGGCACATCGATTAACGCACGATGCAAAGTAAACATGTCATTTCTCCTTTTAGAATTCTCGCTTAAATTCTCTTCTTGTAAAACCTCCATCGGCTCAATATGAATACGGTAAGGATTGTCTAATGCTTTTTTATACATATCTTGATTCAAGTTTTGATTTAATTGTGAAAAGACGACAGCTGACTTTTTTGATACAGAAATATTATGATGATCATCCATCAATGCAATATTCACTCGATTGATGTTTTCTTCAGCATATAGAATCGTTAAAATAACATTTTTAAAGCTTTCCTTTGCGAGATAATTCTTATCAAAATCAGGATTATTCTTCATATATCTCATAAAATCAATATTATTATAAAATGATAACGTTAGATTTTTCAGTTCCCCGATATACCCTTCAATGTTTACCTTTCCTTGGTAAAGGAGATTGACGTTTTCCGCTACGAATTCATCCTTTAATGACTCTTTCGTATAAAAATAAGTGATAACAATTGAAGTTCCAAATGGAACAATGGTAATTAATAATAACAGAACGATCAGCTTATTGCGTATGCTTGTTTTTTTCACTGGGGAACCTCCAATCTTAAAGAATGTACCAACTATTATAAGGGAAAAAGCATGCCTATGATAGACATGCTTTTGTTAAACCTTATTATTTCATATTATCCCATGTTGCTTGGAATTTTTCTAATGCTTCATCAAATGTAATCTTACCTGCTGCATATTCCTGGATTGTAGCAGCAAATTCTTTGTTTGCCCCATCCGGCCATCTGAACCAGTTCCAAGAAATTGTTTTTTCTTCTTTAGAGTATTCTAAGATTGATTGACCTAAGTCACCTAAACCAGTAGCTTCAATATTATCGAATGCTGGAATAAACGCGAATTCTTCTGTGATATAACGTTTACCAGTTTCAGAAGAAACCATCCAGTTCAAGAATGTTTTCGCTTCTTCTAAATGTTCAGAGTTTTTGTTTAATACCCAGTTATTAGGTACACCTACTGGTAATCTATCAGCATCTTCTTCATCATTTAATGGGATTGGCAAGAAGCCCATATTGATTTCAGGATTGATTTCAGTAATCATATTTTCAGTCCAGTTACCTTGTTGCAGCATGGCTGCTTCACCTGATGCAAATAATGTTACTTGAGTATTGTAATCAGTTGTAATTGGGTTACCTACTGCATTTTTTACTTCTAGATCAACAATATCCTTGAATTGTTTGAATTGCTCGTTACCAACAAATTTTGCAGAACCATCGTTTAAGCCTGCAATAAAGCTTTCTGGATCATCTTGTTGTGCGAATGGAATATTCATTAAGTGTTGACCAATTACCCACCACTCGCCATAACCGGCAGAAAATGCTTTGATTCCAGCTGCATCAAGTTTCTTAACAGCATCTTTTAATTCAGAAAGAGTTTTTGGAGGTTCTGTGATACCTGCTTTTTCAAATAAATCTTTGTTATAAATGAATCCATACCCTTCAAGGTTTACTGGCATACCGTAAAGCTTTCCATCTGCATCTGTTGTTGGAACTTTTCCGATAGGAAGTACATGCTCTGCCCATGGTTCATTAGAAAGATCTGCTAAGTGCTCTTTCCAAAGTTCTAATTCTTTAAATCCACCGTTATTGAAGATATCCGGCTCTTCACCTGACGCAAATTTTGCTTTTAAAGCAGCACCATAGTCAGCACCACCACCAACAGTTTCAAGTTTCACTTTAATATTTGGGTGCTCTGCTTCGAATTCTTTAATCATTTCTTGAAGTTGATCAGCAATCTCAACTTTAAATTGGAATAAGTTCAATGTAACTACATCACCCTCACCAGATCCTGAATCGTTGTTTCCTTCAGATGAGCTTTCCTTGTTACTTGAACTACACCCCGCTAAAATACCTAATACTAATAAGAAAGACATACCTAATAGCAAAAGCTTTCTCATGATAAAATGACCTCCCCAATCTTATCTTTTTTATTTTATATGAATCTGCAGGGCTAGGCATCTAGCCATGAGATTATATACTACTTAATAGATCCTGCAGCAATCCCTTTAATTATGTGTTTTTGCAGGAATAAGAAGAACACAATAACTGGAGCTATACCTAAAACTAATGCCGCTAACCCCATATCCCATTGTTTCGTATATTGAGCGAAGAAAGAACTTGTTGCTAACGGGATTGTTCTTAATTCTGCATCCTGTAACACAAGTAATGGAAGCAAATAATCATTCCAAATCCATAATGTGTTTAAGATGATAACGGTTACAGTTATTGGTTTTAATAACGGGAAAACAATTCTCCAAAACACACCAAATTGTGTACATCCATCTACTCTAGCAGACTCCTCGATTTCCATAGGAATTGTTTTAACAAAACCATGGTATAAGAACAGTGATAAAGAAACCCCAAATCCAAAATACATAATGACAATACCAGGTATACTATTCATAATTCCAAGTGTTCCACCTAATTTCATTAGTGGTATCATAACTGTTTGGAAGGGAATCACCATTGCTGACACAAAGAAGATAAACAATATTTTACTTAGTTTCCCGGGTGTTCTCACCATTTTCCAAGCTGCCATCGAACTAATGACAACAATGCCGGCAATACTAAATACGGTAATAATGAGAGAGTTTAGAAATGCATCCTGAAAACTAAGAATATCCCAAACTTTTGTATAATTACTAAATAGAATTTCCTTCGGTAGTGCAGCTGCATCAATTAATATTTCCGAAAATCCTTTTACAGAATTAATTAATACAAAGTAAAATGGCACTAAAAAGATTAAGGCAAGCATAATGGCAATGATCTCTAGTAAAAATGTTCGCTTTGTATAGCCTTTATTCATTATGCTTCAACCTCCTTTTTCTTCGTGAATGTTACTTGAAGTGTTGTAAACACGGCTACTACAATAAAGAATAGAATCGATTTTGCTGTCCCCAGTCCATATCTGTTATTCATGAATGCTTCTTGGTATATATTAATAGCAACTGATTCTGTTGAATTAAATGGTCCCCCACCTGTTAAAGAAAGATTCAAGTCAAAGATCTTAAATGCCATTGAAATTGTCAGGAAGAAACAAATCGTAAAGGCAGGTAAGATTAATGGAATAATGATCTTCGTTAGTAATGACCAATTCGTTGCACCATCCATTTTTGCCGCTTCTAGTAAGGAAGTATCAACCCCTTGTAGTGCTGCAATATAAATGACCATCATATAGCCGCTAATTTGCCATGCAAACACAATCACAATTCCCCAGAAAGCTGTAGCTTCATCTCCAAGCCAAGGTAACTTAAAGAATCCGATGTCAGTCATGTTTCCAATTGACGCAAACCCTTTAACAAAGATAAACTGCCATATAAATCCTAGTAATAAACCACCAATTACATTCGGAATGAAAAATACAGTTCGTAAAATATTCTTTGTTTTTAATGCTGCATTCAGTAATAAAGCAAAGCCAAAACCTATGATATTACTAATTAAAACGGCAGCAAACATAAATTTTGTTGTAAAGATAAATGAATTAAAGAATTTTTGATCATCTGTGAAGATTTTTATATAGTTTTCTAATCCAACCCATTCAACTGCTGAACTCACTCCGTTCCAGGATGTGAACGAATAATATACCCCCATAAAAAAAGGAATAATTTGAATTAGAACAAAAAATAAAACTGCCGGCCCCACAAATGCTGCGTACCCTAAAGCCTTTTTAAGCTTTGGCCTCTTGTTAGTTTTTATTTCCTGTTTCACATGTGCATCTTTTGTCGCCAAGGTATTTGCATTTATTTTGGCACTCATGTTCATCAACACCACCTAGTACTTTTGTAATCGCTTGCTTTGATTATAAAGCGTTTTCACCAAAGGTTCGATCAACTGTATTGACTAAAAAGGTGCATTATATTGATCTTTGTTCATTGTGTATACTAAGAAAAGCACTTGGATGAGCACTACTCGGAAAGCGTTGAAGGACAAACTGCGAAAGGCTTTATGGGTCAAAAGCCCTTCATAAGGGGGATGAAGGACTTTTGATGAGGGTTTCATACGTCATATGTCATTCATCCAGGTTATGAAGAACTTTTAATAAGGATTTTATAGGTTAAATGTCCTCCCACTCATGAGAGCAGCTAATAAAAAATGCTTCCCACATAAAAGGAAGCATTCTTTACACAGTTCTTCACTTACACTTTCAACATTTCAGTTATTCTTTGATAACGATCTAATTCAATTGTATCATTTTCATTTGTTATAACTTTTACCTGATCCAACTCTGCAAACTTTGAAAAAGATACTTCACCAAACTTTGTGTGATCAGCTAAAATATAACTCTCTCTCGCTAATGAAATAGCTCTTTCTTTAATTTGGGCTTCATCAGGATCTGGAGTCGTTAATCCTAGTTCATAATGAATGGCATTTGTTCCAATAAAGCACTTATCAAAGCGGTAGTTTTTAATGCTTTCATATGCAGCACGACCAATCGTTGCCTTCGTTACTTTTTTTACAAACCCGCCAATTAAATAGGTCGTAATATCTTTTTCAAGTAATGCATTTAGATGGTCAGTCCCGTTTGTGACAACGACTAGATCCTTTTGCTTTAAAAATTGAATCATTTGGAAGGTTGTTGTACCAGCATCAAGATAGATACATTCTCCGTCAAGGACTAATTGCGCTGCATACTTTGCTATACTTTCTTTTTCAGCCAGATTTTTCGTTGTTTTCTCTGAGACACTTAGTTCAGATCGTTTTCGTTGCAGTAGGGACGCACCGCCATGTACACGTTTTAAATAGTTTTGCTTTTCTAATTGATCAAGATCTCGTCTTAGGGTTGATTCAGATGTTGATGTTAAATCAACAAGCTCTTGAAGTTTGACATTTTCCTTTTCTTTTAATAAGTCTAATATGAGTTTATGTCGTTCTGAAATAAGCAAGTAGTTTCCTCCTGGAATATAGTTATACCCTAATAATTTGTTCTTCAATGTAAATGATAATATTAGTATATAAAATTAATTAAAAAAATAACATAACAGAAGGCTTTTACATTGACAAAAACCAAGAAACTCAAGCCTTCATCATAGAAGATCTACCTCCTAATTCGCCACAGTCATAATAAAAGGATTGAGGGCAGCCCCTCAATCCTTTTATTTCTAGTTCATTTTACTTTCAACTGTCTCTTGTGCCTTTTTTAATGCCTCGTCAGCTGTCTCTGATTGTTGCCTTAATACATTATTAAAAACATTTGTATTTATTTCAGTTCCAACATCTGGAGTATATTCTGTGATATTAACAGCATTGATTTCATCCTTGATGTCATTTAGTGTATCAAATAAATCATCACCAAAGTATTGATAATATTTGTTATCGGCTAATACTTCTTCACTTTCCCATACATCATGGCGAGGAGGATCAAATCCAAGAACAGTCCAAAGTTTAATATTTGCTTCTTTAGAAAGTTTTGCAAACGCTAAGAATTCTTGTGCTAATTCAGGATTTTCCGATTGGTTTGTTACAACAGTACCTGTACCACCCATACCGGCTGAGCGTTTACCTCCTTCTTCCCAAGCAGGCATTGGACGAACAACAATCTTACCTTTTAAATCAGGCATGTAGTCAAGAAATCTTCCCATGTACCACATCGGCATACCAATGGCAGCTTGACCACCATCATTCATAAATTGATAAAATTCTTCTGCGTGAGGCGCAGCACCTGGCATTACTTCAGCAATCTTATCTTCGTATACGATGTCATGTAAGTATTGAAGGGTATCCACATTTTCTTCATTATAAATCGTAAGCTCTCCATCCTTATTAAAGAAGTCAGAATCACGTTGGGATATCATGGACCAATAAGGTATATAATCCTCTGTTGAGACAGATGTCATAATTGCATCAGTTTTAGCAACAACTTGTTTACCAGCTTCCCTAAAGTCCTCCCACGTTTTGATAGATTCGATATCAACTCCCGCTGCATCCATAATTTCTTTATTGTAATACATAACAGATGCACCGACATGTGTTGGTAAACCGTAATAATTTCCATCTTTTGAATAAATCTCAAAACGTGATGTTACAAAATTATCAAATTCCGGCTCTATATAATCATTCATTGGCAATATCTGTGGTTCACCTTTTAAAAAGTTTGGAAACTTACCAATTTCAATATCAGCTATATCAGGTGCGCCCTTACCAGATTGTAATGCCATTAATAGATTTGTATGCATATTATCAAACGGATACACTTCTGCTTTTAATTTAATAGGCTTGTCTGGGTTTGCCTCATTCCAACGAGGTACAGCATCCTCAAAAAAGGCCAAATGCAATTCGTTAAAGGACCAAAATGTAAGTTCTGTTGCATTTTCTACATCATCACCAATAACCTTAGTTTCTTCCGCACCCCCTGAGCTTGATTGACCGCCGCTACACGCGACCAATAACAGTGCCATAATCCCACAAAGAAATGATAGTAGTGATTTCTTTTCCATCCAACATCCCCCTTAATTTAAGTTTAAATATGCATTTCCCCGGTTTCCCTCTATTTTTTTTTGAGAATCACCTCCCAAAAAATATTGGCTGATATTCAAAGTGAAATAATAACGCTTACAAGCTTGAATGGCAGCTTCTTCACCAACTAATTATGTAGCATCTTGGTCTATCTTTGTAAAAATCTGCAATGAAAACCACATCCCTCCCATTGCAATCATACTTATCGAGAAAAACGGAACTAATCCAGGATATTCAAAAGAGAAATACATAACTGTAAATGCCATTAATCCAATTGCAAAAGTATAATGAACTTTTGTAAAACCAATAATGAATGCATTCTTCAGATGTTGAATCCAAGATGATTTGTAGTGTGCCAGCAATGGAAAAGACCATAGCACTATAATGCTATAAAAGAATAAAACTAGATAAAAAGCAAATAGAGTAATAATAGCAATTTCACCTGCAGAGTTTGCTATGATTTTATAATTTATATAAAGCAAGCCTCCAATGCCGGATAAAAACCATCCTAGAATATTTGACTGAAGATACTCCTCTCGATATACTCGGTTAAACGTTTTCCATATATTAACGTCTGTACCCCTTAAAATCATTTTCCTCGATACACCTAACACAGCGGTAGTAGCAGGAAAAACCCCTCCTATTACCAACCCACGTAGTGTAAATAAGAACCACAGGACATTGATGAACGCTAAACTAGTTACCCAATGAAGGATCAAATCTATATTTGAGACAAATTGTTTTGGCTTCAATTACAAATCACCTCTTTTTCTCATCTGCAAGATTACCCTTTCACTCCACCCACAGTAAGCCCGGCAACAAAATAACGCTGGAAGAAAATGAACAATATAATAATCGGTACAATTGTCATAACAGATCCGGCTATTAAGACATCATAGTTATTTCCATACGGCGTTAATAATGTCGAAAGCCCCAATGGTAATGTAAATAAGGTGTTTGATCGTAAAACAATTAATGGCCACAAGAAATTATTCCATGCCCCTAATCCTTGTAAGATTGCCATTGCTGCTAAAGAAGGTGTCATAAGCGGCAACATAATTTTAAAAAAGATCCCATATTCCGTAGATCCATCCATTCTTGCGGCATCCATTAATTCCTTCGGTAAGCCAAGAGCATATTGTCTAAAGAAAAATACAGCTATTGGAGCAACAACCGATGGAAGGATAACAGCCATATAAGTATCCACTAGAGCTGTATCTATCATTAGTTGAAACAATGGGAGCATTAAAATTTCAAACGGGATCATTAAAATAAACAATACACATGTGAAAAATAGGTTTTTCCCTTTAAAATCATATACTGCTAATGCATAACCGACTAATGATGAAAAAAATAATGATAGAATAATTGTCATTACTGTTATGGTTAAGCTATTACCATACCAAGTCCAATATTGTCCTGCTTGAGAGAAAATATAAGAATAGTTATTTAAATTCAGGTCACTTAAATCAAAAGTAAGACTAATTCCATTTCGCATTAACTGAGTTGAAGGTCTGAATGAAGCTAGTAGTAGACTAATAAGCGGAAATAAAGCAACTAAAGATATAACTAAAAAGCAAAGATTAATAAGAAATTTCAGTAAAACTTTCTTATTAAGATTCATTTATTCATCACCCCTTTTAAATGCACCTGTTAGTAACAATTGAACAATACTAACAACAAAGATAATGATCATTAAAATAACTCCGATCGCGGCACCAAATCCTAAATTATTCTGAGAAATTCCTTGTTGATATATATATCCCGCAACACTTAAGCCAATATCTCCCGGTGATCCAGCTGGCCAGAATACATAACTCTCTTCAAACATTCTAAATCCAGCAATGATTGAAATTGTGACAACAAAAATCGTTACAGGTTTTAAGAAAGGAAGTGTAACATATCTGAATTTTTCCAACATATTTGCACCATCTATTTCAGCAGATTCATATAGTTCTTTTGGAACATTTTGTAGACCTGCAAGGAAATAGAGAATGTTTACTCCCATCCACCGCCATGAACACAGCAAGACCATCAGGAACATACCTGACCAAGCATTATATTGCCATTCAACTGATTCAAATCCTAACCAATTAAGGATCTGATTGGCAGCAGCATTATCAGTTTCTCCAAACATTAGCCTGAACACCATACCTGCAACAATTGTAGAGGTTAAAGCAGGAACAAATAACGAAGCCCTAAAAAAAGTCTTAAACTTTACAAATTTTGAGTCCAATAATACAGCTAATATGATTGGAATTATCGTTAAAATGGTAACAGTTAGGATTACATATATGGTTGTATTGCTTAGCGCTTTAAAAAATACTGGATTAAAGACTCTCGAGTAATTTTCTAAACCTATATATGTTACCTGCCCAGGTAATACGCTTTGAAAACTCATAATTATAGCCTTTATAGTTGGATAAATGGTGAATATCAATAATGAAAGAACAAAAGGTGAGATAAAAATATAAGGTACGACTTTTTGTGAGTTTAGTATTTTCGCAAGACGATTTGGACTTTTGACAGTTGCAAGTTCTTGGTTTGTTCCCTTTGCCGTTGGAAGCATAAATCATTCCTCCTTATCAATCACACTGTTACGTGTACAATTGATTACATGTCAGTTTTTGTACGTTTCATAGTATTATCATTTAAATAAGCAAAGTTACAAAGATAAACCGGATCAGAAATATCTGCTTGATTCTACATTTTCATCACTCCCTCCGATTTTCTTTGAAAAAGATCGAAATTCCTGTAATGTATACGCATACATTTTGTTTTTTATAAAATATGATTGACTTCTTATGAAGGAAACAATTAAATATCAATAACTAGTTCCTAACTTATCATTATAACTTTTAATAAAAAAATCTTCATATACGTATAAGTGTATTTAGATTATACTATCATATTTATTTCAATATTACCAACTTCTAAACAAACATTGCGAAAAATCCACAAAGTTTAGTAGTGTTTTAATTTTATATTTGTACGTATAAGTTTGATGATTTTTATTATATATAGGTTGATACAACTTTTCAATTCCTTTTTCCAAATTTTTTTCGACCAATTTTGATATTCTTCGCGGTTTACATGAAAAAACATGCAGTGAAAACTGTAGTTTTACACTGCATGTTTTTTCATGTAATCAATCTACGTGCATGTCTGAGACTTTTTTTCTACCTAAAGTGCTTTTGTCGAATTTCTTAAAATTAATTTTGGCTCAAACACAATAGATTCTTTCGTCTCACTAGCTCCTTTTAATTGATTATTTCCTTCATGTACCATGTTTAATATAATACTAGCTGCTCTTTCTCCCATTTTACTTTTTGGATGTTGAATTGTGGTCAATTTCACTTCTGAAACTTTAGCCATAAACGAGTCATCAAAACCTACAATGGATAGATCATTTGGTACACGTAAGTTTTTACCTCGAATAACATCCAATAAGAGAACCGCTAACTCATCATTGTAACAAATAATTCCAGTTGGCCTATCCACATTATCTATTGATAAGAGCTGACTTAAAGCTTCAATTGGTTTCGTTGTTTTCTCAATCGTTTTATAATTTATAATATAATTTGGATTTAGTAAAACCCCATGATTTCTATGAGCCTTAATGTACCCTTTCATCCTTTTTATTCCTTGAATATCATCATTTTTAAAAAAACCTACTATATTCCTGTGTCCTAATTTAATAAGATGTTCAGTTTGCAGATAGCCTCCTTTTTCATCATCTATCGTAAGGCTTAGAGGCTCTAGTTCATCGTAAAAAGCATTCAACATTATGTACGGTATTTTCTTCCTTTCTAAATTTAGATAATAGTTTATATTTGGATTTGCAATAGCACTTTTAGTTGGCTCTATAATTACTCCATCAAGAGGTTGAGTTAAGATATTTTCTAGAATTCTTTTTTCATTTCCATGATCATTATTTGTACTAAATAGTGTTACATTATATCCATGTTTGCTTAGATACGATTCTGCTCCTCTTATTATTGAAGGAAATATATAATCGGATATATAAGTAGTGATAATCCCAATATTTTTGGTTTTGGTTGCAGAAGATCTTTCAGTCTTAGTCCTGTCTGCACAAAAGGTTCCTGCCCCTTGCTCTCTATATAACAGCCCATCATTTACTAAATCACCTAAAGCAAGACGAACAGTATGACGACTAACTCCAAATTGTTTCATCAATTCACTTTCAGAACTTATTTTTTGATGTGGTTGAAATGAACCATCTAATATTTTCGATTTTATTGCTTGTTTTACAATATTATATTTTGTTTCCAAGTCATTACCTCACCTTAAGAAATTATCTTAGTACCCTACTCTCTTGTCTTATTTAACAATGTCACCTCATAGCAGCAACATAATTTTATTGACTAAAATTCTTTTACTACCAACAATAGAACGACTAGAAAATTGCTCAAAAAATATTGTCCCAGCCTTATTAACAAGGAATTTATGAAAACTCCCTATTGATAAAGGAATGAGCAATTCTTTATGCTATTTTAACATAAGGTGGATTGATGCAATTATTGCGTTGTTCAATTATTTCGTCTTTTCATTTGTCGCACCATTTCTCTGTCCTTTTTAGATAACAAAAAACTTCAATCCTGTCTGGAATGAAGTTTTTTTGTTAATTTTCAGTTATAGGACTATCGTATTAAATGATTCAGCCTCTAATGTAATGCTATGTTTTTCATTGTTTAGCTCTAGCACTAATTCTCGATCTGTTTTAAACGAATTCGATATGACAACAACCTTGCTTCCATCCGGATTTTGAAATGCTGTTGTGTTTCCTGTCCAAGGTCCGGACGTTTCAAGTCGGACTGCACCCGGCTTTACATAATGTGAGAAATGCTTCATTACATAATATTCAGGATTATTATTCACGTTCTTTGAATCCGGGTCAACTGTAATCATTGAGTTCTGTTCCCACCCCCACGTACTTCGTCCGTTTGGTTGCAGGACCATATTCCAATAAATATAAGCATTAGCACCATTTACAAAATAATGACGATATAAATTATGAACATAAAGTGCGTATTCCCATGTGTTTTTGCCATTTCCACACTCGTTTTCTGTTTGCATATATTTTAGCTCTGGATAGCTTTGAACTGTTCGTTGAATTGCGTATTTACCTGCCCATTGATATCCTACACCTTTTACATATCGGTAGGCATTGGGATCACTAAGAACGGTTTGCGCATACACATCATAATCTGTTGTTGTTCCATGCATTAGCTCTTCCCAAGGCTCTGGTGCATTAATTGTTCCAAGCCAAATTTCAGCTTTTATTCCGTGTTCTTCAATAGCCGGCCCTAAATAAGAAGCGATGAATTCTCGTAATTGCTCACCTGTCCATTTGCAAGAAGGAAATTTTTGATCGGCTACCACTTCATTTTGTACATGAATTTGGTGAATTGTAATTCCTTCTTCTTCATAGGCCTGGACAAATCTCACGAAATATAGTGCATATGCCTTTAACACTTCAGGTTCCCAGCGAAGCGTGCCATAGTTATACGCTTTCGGAAACTTCATCCAAGTTGGAGGACTCCATGGTGAAGCAAATAGTTTTATGTTTGGGTTTCGTTTTAATGCTTCTTTTATATAAGGAATTAAATATTTTTTATCGCGCTCAATCGAGAAATACTTCATCTCATAGTCATCCGGTGTTTCATTATGACTGTACCATTCAAGCGCATAGTCACTTGCACCGATTGGTAAACGACACATGCTAAATTGACATTCACCTTCTGGTAAAAATAAAGAATCAAGCACACTGTTGCGATCATCCTCTGATAAAAGAGTAAGAGCTTCATAACCTAGTTCATTAAAACAGCCGCCAAAGCCGTCAATGACACGTTTTTTTTCATCAGTAATTACTAGGTTTGGTTTTTTATCTTCATATAATATAGTACTTGCATCTTTTTCCTGCCAGTACTGACTTCTTGTTGTGGATATCCAAGTAAAGCTCATCATGTCCTCCCTATTTCATTTCTAATATTTTTACATCCCATGGTTTAATAGTGAGAGTTTCGCCTGTTTGATATGTTGAATCTGATAATAAATCGGTACTTTCTGAAAATGGAGACTCTATTTCTTGCTGCTCAAATGAATAGTTAAAAACATATTTAATCGTTTTTCCTTCATCATTGATACCACTTTTTATAACAAGAGGGAATTTCACATCCTGCTCCACTCCCCATATTGATGCACGTTTTAATGCCTGGGTAAGAATTTCCGACATAATTTCACTTGAAACAATACATCCAATATATGTTGCATAGCCTTTTCCATATTCATTTCCTGTAACAGCAGCATATTCTCCCCATGCAGGGTGATCATATGTTGCCAGTGTTTCCGCTGTTGTTGGAGTTAACAGCTCCATCCATGTATGGACACGATTTTTATCCTCTTCTACTTGATAAGGGTTACCTGCAAGCTTCATATTCTTCGGTTCAACAAACATTTGATAGTTTACACCACATGCTTTTTCAATGATCCCAGGTTGGCTGGATGTTCTTACCTTAATGTGATCATTTGTAAACCCCGATTTAAACGTAAAAATTGCGTGCCCACCATTTTCAACATACTGATTTAATCTATCTAAGAGTTCGTCTGGTGCAACATACAAGCATGGAACAATAATTAGTGAATAATCATTAAAGTTCTCAGACCCCGGGTGAAGAATATCTACTTCCACATTTAATTTATATAATTCATCATAAATAAGCCGGACAATATCGTTATAGTTCAATTCACTATCGTATTTAAATTTAAACCAATTTAAACCTGTTAGAGATTCATTGCTTACAAGAATGGCTGTTTTATTCTTCTTCTTTAAGTTCATAATTTTTGGAGAGAGACGGCTAAAATCTGCTCCAATCGTTTTGGCTTCATTGTATACAGGATTTGGTTGAAGATCGTGACTTAAAAGTCCCTTCCAATATGTCTCAAAAGAATTGTGAATAGAATGCCAATGCCAATATGCAACCATATTTGCACCAGATGCTACGTGACTAAATGCTTGTAACCTTAATTGCCCAGGAAAAGGTGTCCAGTGTGAAAAGGCTTGTGCTTCTGTTTCAAGAACATAATAGTTCTGCTGCTTTGTTGATCTTGCAACATCTCCTCCGAAGGATATTTCAATTCCTGTTAAATCCTCTTGAGTCGGGTGGTAGATATCAACGCCAGTGATATCGAATGGTTGGGATGCAGTGAAATGGTTTACATTTGGCTGTACTCCAAATGAATAGCCTCTCCATTCAAAGTCAAAGTTTTGTGTAATAAACTGACCCTCTTTTCGATATTCCTTTACGATGTCAACTTGCCATGCAAGAAATTCATCGACCAGCTTTCGCTGAAACTTTGAAAATTCAGCACCAAAACTGCCATTTATTGTTCCAACTGTTGATGGCATATCTTCCCAAGCATGCACATCATTACTCCAATAAGCCAAACCAAATTCTTTATTCAGAGCATCTGTTGTTTCAAACTTATCTTTTAAATATTTTATAAATCTCTGCTGTACATTCGGCCCGCTTGTATCATAGTGCTTTGTTTCATTATCAATCTGGTATCCTATAATCGCCGGATGATCTTTTACATTTTCCATTAGCTTGCGAATAATACGCTCAGCATAAAACAAATAGGTTGGATTTGTGATATCCATGATTTGTCTTGCACCATATTTACCTGGTCCATTTTTCGTAACAGCCAATACATCCGGATGTTCTTTCACCATCCAAGTTGGAACAGCATAGGTCGGGGTTCCAACAATAACATGAATACCTGCATTATGCATGGCATCCAATACCCGATTAACAGATGTAAAATCAAACACACCATTTTGTGGCTCATGTGTACTCCATGTTGATTCTGCAATTCTGACAACATTTATTCCTGCTTCTTTCATCATTTGAATATCTGTTTCAAGCCGTTCATACGGCATGTATTCATCGTAATAAGCCACTCCGTATAATAATTTATTCATCCCTTACATAACACCCTTTCCACCTTATTTAATAGCTCCATCAGCAATACCCTCGAGGATATATTTTTGGAAAAACGCATAGAACACAACAACCGGTAAAGCTGTTAAGACTAATGCTGCTAAAATCTTTGGCCAGTCTGCCACATATTGACCAAATAACATATTGATCGATAGCATAAGTGTATAGTTATTTACATCTGTTAACATGATTAACGGTAATAAGAAGTCATTCCATAGCCATAAAACATTTAATACTAAGATTGTAGCCGTAATTGGCTTTAACAACGGGAAAATGATTCGAACAAAGATTTGAATATCATTACAACCGTCTATTTTAGCCGCCTCTTCTAACTCTCTTGGTATCGATTTCACAAATCCATGATAGAGGAAGACTGCCATATTCACCCCTAGACCTATATAAATTAACCCAAGACCTGCTAGGGATCCTTGTAATCCTAAACCTTTTGCCATTTGACTCAACGTAATCATGATGGAGTGAAACGGAACCAGCATTGATGCAATAAAGAGAGTGAAAATAAGCGCACTTAATTTTCCAGATGTTCTAGCTAATTTATATCCTGCAAGTGAACCACAAATAACAATTCCTGCCAGACCGATAGCAGTAACAAGTAGTGTGTTTAATGAACTGCTTACTAGATCTAGCTCTGTAAAAACCCCAATATAGTTTTCTAATGAAAAAGAAGTTGGGAACGATAAGACTGAAGTAAAGATCTCTCCTTGCGTTTTAAAAGAATTTATGAACGCCATGTAAATTGGAAAGAAAGAAATAATCGCAAAGACTGTCAAAATTAAGTTGATCATAATGGATGAAGAAAGATTCTTTCTCATGCTTCAACCTCCTTGCGCTTAAGAATACTCACTTGAATAAGGGTAATGAGTAAGACCACCAAAAACAGAATCATTGCTTTTGCGTTTGCATAACCAAAACGGAAGTTATTTGAAAATGCTTCTTCATAAATATTCAGAGCCATTACTTGTGTTGATGTACCTGGTCCACCTTGCGTTAGTGCGTATACTACGTCAAATACTTTAAACGCTCCATTTAATGTTAAGAAACAGCAAATTGTAATCGCATGCATAATCATTGGAATGACAACATGTCTAAGACGTTGGAACACATTTGCACCGTCAATCATCGATGCTTCTTTTAATTGCTTAGGCACCCCTTGAAGTGCAGCCATGTAAATAACCATCATATAGCCAATTCCTTGCCATAAAGACACGATTAAGATCGAGTAGAACGAAACCTTTGGATCACCAATCCAAGACTGATCCAATACCGAGAAAATGGCTTTCTTCGATAATTCAGGAAATACATTCGTAAAGATAAATGAAAACATAAGTGAACTGATAATTAAGCTTATCATGTTCGGCATAAAGAAAATTGTTCTAAAAAACCCTTTCGATTTCATTCTTGTTTCAATTAATAACGCTAATCCTAATGCAACAACATTCTGAATGACAAACACAAATATCGTATACTTTAATGTGAACCAAAAGGAATGTCTGAACGCAGAATCATCTCTAAACGCTTCAATATAATTGCTAAAACCGACAAAATTATAGGTTTTATTTAATCCATTCCAATCTGTAAAACTATAAATACCAGCACCTACTGTAGGGATTAAAAGGAATAGAATATAAAAGATAAATGCAGGTAAAACAAACAAGATTAATCGTAAGTGACTGTTCTCTTTCTTTGCTTTTTTCTTAGTAGATGCTATTTCCTTTACAGGACTTTTCAGTTCAGTTACTGCCACATTACTCATTCCTTTCCACTCTAGGATTCTGTTAGAAGATAATGATTAGGGGACATTTTCGTGAAGACTTCCCTCTTACTACCAATCATTTTTATAAAGTGAAAGACAGTTTTATTAAACTGTCTTTCACTTGTTTAGCACTATTCTTTATTTACCTTGTTATATTCTTCCCAAGCACGATCAAGTCCTGAGATGACATCCTCTTTTGACGCATCATCAGCATAATAGCTTTGGAATAACTTTTCAGATGCCGATTTTACTGCAGACGGAATCGTTGGATCTTGGTATACTTTTCCTTCTTCCACATATTTAGAAGAATCTTCTAACCAAGGATATGTTTCAAAGGTATGAACAGTAGCAAGTGGATTAAATCCTAGGCTTTCATAGAAAGCACTGGAGTCCTGATCATCAAGAATATAGTTTACGAAATCTTTTGCTACATCCTTTACTTTACTTTCTTTAGAAACAGCTAATGATGTTGATGCACCTAAGTTGATAAGTGTTGCCTTTTCATCATCATTAATCGGAAGTGGAGCAACACCAAAGTTAATGTTTTCATTTGTTGCTAACATTGACTCAGCCATCCATGGTCCTTGTACCCACATAGCGGCTTGACCGCTGGCAAAAGCAGCTGCTCCTTGGTCTTGTCCTACTTCAAATGGTCGGTCGGTTCCATGTGCATGAACAAGATCCATAATGTCAAACATGCCCTTTAAATCTGCAAAAGATCCTTCTCCGGCATTCATTGATTCTAAAAAGCCCTTATTGCTGGTACTTTCAAGTGCACCTACTGTTAATGGCAGGAATAATTGTGGAATATATGAATCTTTATATGCTCGAATAAACGGTGTGATCTCTTTGTCTTCAAGCTCTTTTATAACCGCTTTCATTTCCGATAACGTTTTAGGTACTTCTAATCCATTTTCTGCAAAGATGTCTTTATTGTATATAAAGCCCCATTGAAGTGTTTCTAGAGGTACAGCTAATACTCTGTCTTCTCTGGAAACCATCGGTTTTACTGTATCATATAATTTCTCTACAAAAGGCTCCCCGGAAAGATCTTCTAAGTAACCAGCTTTATCATATACCGGAATATCATTAATAGCATGAATTCCGAAAACATCTGGACTATCTCCTGAAGCAAGTCTAGTTTTTAATAATTGATCTGCTTCATTTACACTTGGAAGCTCTAACTTAACTGTTACATCACGCCCTTTTTCTTCTTTTTGCTTCGCTACGAATTGATCGATATATGTTTCATATTGCTCTTTAAATCTCGGCTGTCCGATAAATACTTTCAGTTCAACTTTTTCTGAACTTCCTCCTTCACCATCTCCGGAGGAACTGCTTCCACCAGCATTACAGCCAGCTAGAATTCCTAAAAATAAGACTGTTGCGATTATCATTGTAAGCGCTTTTTTCATTTTCAACTCCCCTTTCATACTTCTATCATAATCTCTTTTTATTCTATAAAAAATTGAAAATATTAACGCTTACATTTGGACTATTTTAAGTTTTTCGAATTGTTCCCGGAGAACATCCATAAAACTTTTTAAACACTCGATAAAAATAAGATACATCCTCATACCCTACCATTTCCGCAATTGTTTTATATTGAAGGGTTGTAGTTATAACTAGATCTTTCGCTTTTTCCATACGGGAGGCAATAATATATTCTGTCACATTACATCCATATTTCTTTTTGAAAGACGTTGTTAAATACTCCTTGCTTACATAAAATTTCTTGGCAATTACTTCTAGTGAAATATGCTGTGATGAAGAATATTCGTCAAGATACTTTTTAATTTCTTCCAAGTTAATTTTCGTCTTTTGTTTTCTTAACTCATCTACTCTACTTATGATTTTTTCGCCTATGCTCATTTGTCTCATTAATCCATTATCCAATGATTGATTGTCACAATACTTTATATCATTCCATTGTAATCCGATATCTTCAAGGCTTACCTTATGCTCCTTTAATGCTTCTTCAAGTAACACTAGAAACACCTGATGAAGATACATAGTCAAAGAAGGATCATTCTTTATTTCATCATGTAACTTTTCGAGAAACTGATGAAAACTGGTTGATAGTTGGTTTGCATTTAATTCTTTTAACGAAAATGCGGCAGTTTGACGAAAGGTTTCAATTAAGTCCAATACTTCAGGTTGTTTTGGCCTATAAAATTGATAACCTGATTGCTGCTGCTCTATTTTCTTTTTTTCTATTAATGCTTTTTTCAATGCTTCATTTAATTCTGTTTCATCTACAGGCTTTGGTAGGTATTCAATTACCCCTGTTTTAATTGCCTGTCTCGTATACATGAAATCCTGATAACCACTTAAAACAATTGTTGGAATATCATCGAATTTTTTTTCAATGATCTCTAATAACCCAATCCCATCTACACCAGGCATTTTCATATCAGTCATAATAAAGTCAGGTTTTTCGGAGATGATTTTGTTTATAGCTTCCTCCCCATTTGTCGCTTCAAGCAGTTTTGTGATCCCTAAAGAATCCATATCAATTAAAGCCTTGACTGTTTCTCTTGTCCACGTTTCATCATCAACAACTAACAATGTCGTCATTTTTTATATTCACTTCCTTCTTGAAATGGCAGCCTAATCATTACCTTAGTAAATTCAGCTTGTTGGCTCATTATCTCAACTCCATATTCACGACCGAAATACAACTTAATTCTTGTATCAACATTTTTCAATCCAATGCTTCGATTATATAAATAACTATCCGTTAATAATTTACTTTTGACTTGTTGAAGTACTTCTTCCGACATTCCCATGCCATTGTCTTCAATAATTATTTCAATTTCATCAAACACTTTTTGTATTTCAATCTTTAGTATCCCTTTTTCAATTTGAGTCTCAAATCCATGTTTAAAAGAATTTTCAATAATTGGCTGTAGAGATAATAAAGGAATAATTGCGTCCTTAACTTGCTCATCAACAAATAATTCGATTGATATATTTTTACCAAAACGAACTTTTTGGATATACAAATAATTTTGTAAATGTTGTACCTCTTCCCATACATAAACTAGATCCCCTCGTTTATTCGTTATATACCGGAACATACCACCTAATCTTTGAATCATTTCATATATTTCCCTAGCGCCCTTTTTTAAAGCCATTCCTGAAATTACTTGAAGAGTATTATATAGAAAGTGAGGATTTATTTGTGACTGTAATGCAAGAAACTGTGCGTCTCGATTCTCCATCTCACGTTTATAATCTTTTTCAATTAAATCCCTGATTCGATCAATCATCTCCTTAAATTTTCGTTGAAGAATCCCTATTTCATCTGTACGTTTTGAATCAATTTTAACGTTAAAATTAGTTTCTTCCACAAGCTCCATTTTCTTAGAAAGCAACACAATTGGTTTTGCAACTTGATTCGAAATGATGATGGATAAAATAACTGTTACACAAATTGAAATGATGAGAATCAATAATCCTGTTTGTCTGATATGTTTAGAACCAATCAACATCAGCTCTTCTGGAACAACCTTTACTAACACAATTTGTTCGTCCATCATTTCCTGAAAAAAATAGTAATCTTGATTAAGAGAAAAATAATTTGTTTCATGCTGTTGTTTAAAACTAGCAGTAAGATCTTTTGGGGCAGCTTCATTATTTTCATCGAGGGCAAAAAGCAGCTTTCCATTTGAATCGACCAACATAATCGATTCTTCCTCATTACTTCGAAGGTTTTTGGCAATATGTGCGATAAAATCAAACGAAACGTTTAAATCTATTCTTCCTACTAGTTTTTGATCTTCAAAACGATAAATATTTCGACTAAAGGTAAAAGTACCCGTAGTCGAATTTACGGAAAACATGGAATCCTTCCCAGTACGTTGAAGAGCAGTTCCAATCATATTTGTTACAAAAAACTCTCTTCGTTCTACCTTATATAAGCGTTTATCATCATATGATGTTAATGAAACAGAGAGGATGTTTTCATTCGCATTATACAGAGCAAATAATTTATCCTGTATATAAGATTGTATATTAAATGAATTTGTCGTTGTTATATTATTAATAGTTGTTATACTAGGTACCAACTTTTCATCCACTAATGCTGAAAA
Source organism: Metabacillus niabensis (assembly GCF_020524345.1). Lineage (GTDB taxonomy): Bacteria > Bacillota > Bacilli > Bacillales > Bacillaceae > Metabacillus > Metabacillus niabensis_B. The sequence continues at coordinate 554 of NZ_JAIVLH010000005.1, read as the reverse complement.
CAAAAAATTATCAAACCAGGTAAGCTGTTCTTCAATATAGCTTTGTGAGAGCTCCATTCGAGATAGATTTGATGTTATTTCGGAAGTTTGTACAGCACCTCTAGAAATATGGGTTGACACTAACATAAATATTAATAGAGGAACCATCATAATAAGTAGCAGAGTAGCCATAAGTTTTCTTTGCATGCTTTCAAGGAAGTACTTATTTACGAAATCTTTTATTTTTCCAGACACTATCATGTTTATTCCTCCAGAGGTTAAAAAAGCGGTTTCATATATTGGTTTATTTTAAAGATAAATCAGAAGATCTACAATATTATTTTTGATTAATAAGCTATTTTTCACTAGTTATTTTGTAGAGTAGAGAACTGATTTCTAGGGGTAGCCTTTCGGCTACCTCTTTACTTTCAGCTCCCCCTCATCAAACCGTACGTGAAGTTTTCCCTCATACGGCTTTCCGACGTTCTTTTTCCTTTGACTTTACGGTCCCTTCACTCAGCGATCTTCATGAGTTTTCCTTGAGTGATCTTCATAACGTCCTTCTTTCTTGCGTG
>NZ_JAIVLH010000004.1 GCF_020524345.1 Metabacillus niabensis | reverse complement strand
CTAGGTGTGTGAGAAGCTTTTTCTTTGGTTATCTTAGGAAATTTATTAATCTTTATAAGAACATTTTAAGAAAATAAAAAAGCTTGTAGAGAAAAACACCCACTTTCTCTACAAGCTGAATAGATCTAAATAGTTTACACTATTTAGATCTATCGTTCTGTATTTTTTTGAGTCGGTCGAAATCGATCATATGCCTTTTTTAATTGGCACAAATAAATCGACCTTGCATTTCCCTTCCGGGTCATCCTCGGGATTGTTCATATTAAATTCAAGATTATATCTATCATAGTCTGCATCATAATCACTATTTGGCAGCCATTGTTCAAATATGAATTGATATGCAAGATTTAATTTTTCAGGTGTATCATAAAATTGATATAAAGCATACAGCCCACTATCTATCATTTTATATTGCATATCATTATGTTTCTTTTTATCAAAATCCTCAGGAATTGTAACACAAGCATCGTGACGACAATTGTAACCTTCCACTAATTTTGGATTGTCTAAAGATATTCCTATAAAACGTTGATTCGGCGGAAAAAGTCCATTATTTACTGCCCAATATATCAATTTCTCCCAATGTTCTTGTGGTTCAAAGTAACTTCCAACACGTCTAATAAATGCTACCTCGCATTCAGGTAACTCTCTTATTGAAATATTTATTTTTCTCAACTCCCCGAATAGATATAACCAATCATCATTTGCTATTCATGTTAATTCGCCATATATATTAAAATCCCTTCTAATCTTCCTTTTTCATATCACCAAAAATATTTTTAAGTACTTCTAAGATTCCTTTAGAATAATCTGATTGTGTCACCTTAGGATGTAAATTCTTAGCTTCTGCAGTTGCATTTGCTAATAAATAGCCATGTTGAACCGTTTTTAGCATGTCTACATCATTACCACTATCGCCAAAAGCAATTGTGTTAGTGATTGGAACTTTGTAATGGTTCATCATAAACTTTACTACCTCTTTTTTACCTGTATACTTAGGAATAAAGTCAACATCAAATGCATCTTCTGGGTCACCTGCATTTGGATTACAACGGTTTATATTTAATCCAATGCCATTTATTTTTGCTAAATGCCTAATTATATTTAAATCATGTTGAGTTTGTGTCTGGGAGCTCATATAGTAGTAATAGTTGAATTTGTAACGCTTTTGACCTAATTGTGTTTGCTCTACAAGTTTTATTCTAAATTGATGATTAAGTTCTCTCACTAACTCCGTTATCTTGTTGCTTGTAAAACTAGAATTCTGTAATCTGCTTACCCATTCTTTATTAGCAATTAATTGACCATTTTCTCTTACATCATAAACTTCAGTTCCTAGGTTACTTGCGATAAAATGAGGACTATAAACCATTTTTGTTCGATTCACTTTATGATCAATCTGATAAAGATCACTACCAGTTATCCATCCAATTTTGACGGCCTGTTCTTTGGAAAGTTTGTTTAGGTACTCCTCTAGCTCATATAAACTGTTCAGTTGCTCTTTTGTACAAGCATGAGGATAATACGTTTCATCAAAATCAAAAAAGATTAAATACTTGATCTCATTAGAAACAGAAAAAGATTTATTAAGTTTAAAATTCATCGTTAACACCCCTATCATTTACGTATTAAAAAGATAAATGATGGGAGCGGTCCCAGGTCAATATTTTTTTTCCGAGGTGCATAATGGTAACTATATATGATATCGCGCGATTAAGCGGTGTTTCAAAATCTACAGTTTCAAGAGTGCTTAATAACCATCCTTACGTTTCAACTGAAAATAGAATGAAGGTCGAAAAAGTTATTGAAGAGTTAAATTATGTACCTAATTCTATTGCTAAGCAATTTCGTCAAAAGCAAACAAAGTGTGTAGGAATCCTCGTCCCTGATATAAATCACCCCTATTTTAGCCAACTAGTTGGTTCCATTTCTTCGGAATGCAACAGAAGAGGATTTAAAACGGTAGTACATCAAACCTTTTTAAGCAAAAAATTAGAAAGAGAAGTCTATACCCAACTTCGGAATAGGGAGTTGGATGGGATTATTTTGACATCTTCGCTTTTTTCAGAAGAAGAGATTGTTGAATGTATACAGAAGGATTTACTTGTTGCTTGTAATGAAGATTTTTCAGGAAACTATTTTGACGTCTTTTGCTTGAACGAGGAAAACGTAACCTTTGAAGCCACTACATATCTTCTTAATAAAGGCTTAACAAAGGTAGGATTCTGCTCAGATAATATCGATACTCCTTCTCAACAAGCGAGATTAAGGGGTTTTATTCTTGCTCATGATAAAAAAGGTATAAATCACACTAAAGATTATCTATTTAATCAAATTTCAACTATAGAAAATGGAATCACATTAGGTGAACGACTTTTCAGAAATCGTTTAGAAATTGAGGGGATGATCGCTGGAAGTGATTTTGTAGCTGCAGGATTAATAAAATCTGCAGAAATACATGACATAAAAATACCACAAGATTTTTCAGTTATCGGTTTTGACAATCATCCTATATCATTGGCTACTACTCCACAAGTTTCTACTATCTGTAATCGCATAAAGGATATGTCTAAAGACTTAGTAGATCATATGGCAAATAAGATGAATGGTTTAAAACAAATTCCTGTCAAAAAAATCTATAACGGAAAAATTATTATTAGGGAATCTAATTAACAAATTGATTAAATTTGCAAGTAATAGATTTACAAATAAATTGGCAGCTACTATTGGAGCATTCATGTTTAATACACTCATAGTATTACATAAGTATATTTTCAACTTTACTTCCTACTTCTTTAACCGTCTACCCATGAAAAAGAGCGCTATTGGCTGCGCTCTTTTTGGAGCTTGCCTTCTATTACACCTAGCACTCTTTTTAACCATCATTATTTGGCAGCATCCTCTGTGAATGTTGTGTGTTCTAAATATTTTTTTCGATAATTCTTTCCCCACTCGTACATTGACTCTAAGATCGGCATTAAGGTCTTCCCTTGTTCGGTTAAAGAGTATTCCACTTTCGGAGGTACAACAGCGTATACTTCACGATGGACGATTAAGTCTTCTTCGAGTTCTCTTAACTGATTGACTAACATACGTTGAGTGATTCCTGGAATCAATGATTTTAATTGGTTGAAGCGCAGTGTTCCATCCTTTCCTAAATGCCACATGATCAGCATTTTCCACTTTCCGCCAATCACTTGTAAGGTTAGTTCTTTTTCACAATTAAATATCTTCTCATCAAAACGGCTCATGGGTTCCTCCTTCGTATACTCAATAGCAGTTAGTATACTTTTATATACTATATGATTTAAAAGTGCGTACTTTTAGTTTTGAACAATTCTAATATAATTGATACTGTAAGAAAACACAAACAGTCGAGGTTAAGGAGGAAATAAGATGAAACTACAACTAGCATTAGATTTAGTTAATATTGAAGAAGCAAAACAAGTGGTGAGTGAAGTTCAGGAATTTATAGATATTGTTGAAATTGGTACACCAGTCGTTATTAACGAAGGATTAAGAGCGGTAAAAGAAGTAAAAGAAGCATTTCCAGACCTTACAGTATTAGCAGATTTAAAGGTAATGGATGCCGGGGGCTATGAAGTGATGAAAGCTTCTGAAGCAGGTGCCGGAATTGTCACAATTCTTGGTGCTACAGATGATGCGACAATTAAAGGTGCGATTGAGGAAGCGAAAAAGCACGGAACAAAAATTCTCGTTGATATGATTAATGTAAAAGATATTGAACAACGTGCAAAAGAAATTGATGGTCTTGGTGTTGATTACATTTGTGTACATACCGGATATGATCTGCAGGCTGAGGGTGAGAATTCTTTTGAACAACTACGCACAATTAAACGCGTTGTATCCAATGCAAAGACTGCTGTAGCTGGCGGTATTAAATTAGAAACACTACCAGAAGTTATTGCAGCCGGGCCTGATTTAGTGATTGTTGGCGGCGGGATCACAGGGAAAGATGATAAGAAAGCTGTCGCATCTGAAATGCAAAAATTAGTAAAAGAAGCTACTTTAGTCTAATCGGGTCAGAATATGGAGACGTCTTATTATCTCTCAAAAGTAGTGGAAGAATTAAACCATTCTGTTCAATATATCACGGATGCTGATGCCGAGAGTTTAGTTCAAGCCATTAGATCCGCAAATAAAGTGTTTGTTGCCGGTGCTGGCCGTTCAGGTTTTATGGGGAAATCATTTGCCATGAGAATGATGCATATGGGGATCGATTCATATGTTGTCGGCGAAACAGTTACCGCTAATATTGCAGAAAATGATTTACTTATTATTGCATCTGGATCAGGAGAAACAAAAAGCTTAGTGTCGATGGCTGAGAAAGCAATAGGTTATGGAGCTAAAGTTTCTGTTGTTACTATCAATCCTGAATCCACTATTGGAAAACTAGCGGATATTGTTGTCAAAATGCCCGGTTCACCTAAAGACCAGGAAACGAGCGAGTATCAAACCATTCAACCAATGGCATCCCTTTTTGAACAAACTTTGTTACTGTTTTTCGATAGTTTAATATTAAGATATATGGAACTAGAAGGATTAACTTCTTCGTCTATGTTTAGTAAACATGCTAATCTCGAATAGCAGAATGTTTTTATAAGCAGAAAGGTAAAGATATCCTACCTTTCTGCACAAAAACATCCTCAATCAAAATGTCTCGCTTTTCTCCTTTTGGAAACAGGCATCTAGCAACTGTCGCTCTTTTTCACGCGATATCCCTGTTTTTCGTTTTGAATCTTGTCTCTCTCTTTCCCATTGATACACATCACGTATGGTTTCTTCAAGGGAACGGAAGGATAGCCCGGCGTCTAAAGCTTTTTTTATGCTAATACTCATTTTCCACGGTTCAGTTTCTCCTTCTAACGGGAAATGTTCTGGGATCCATAACGGCATTTCCGACCACGGTTGTACTTTGTGATCAGATGCAAATTGTTCATCTACCCAGACAAATTCAGCATCTCTGTTTGCCACCGCTTTACACGTGTTTAAAAGCTCTTCCATCGACAATTCATAATCAGGGCCAGTCACATTAAACGTTCCAGCTTTCTTTTTTTGCACCATATCGAACACCCATGTGGCAATATCTCTTACGTCGAGCAGTTGAATTGGACGTTCCGGTCTTCCCGGTACCACGATCTTTCCACCTTCTGCCACTCGCTGAACCCAGTACGGAAGCCTATCCGTATAGTCAAACGGTCCGACAAGCTGCCCTGCTCTGATATGCAACACACGCCCCGGCCAGTATTTCTCTGCCTCTGCTTCACACAGTACTTTTAACGCTCCGTAATGCTCATAAGGAGACATTCTCCCTTCCTCAACGTCTTTCAATATATCTTTCAATCGATCATGTGGGATGGACTGTAAATGATAGTCCTCCGATATATTAGACGGAACCCAATCTTTATAAACAGAGATGCTAGAAATATATGTATAATGGTCAATTGTTTTCCCTAGCACCGCTGCAATCTTTTTCATTTGGTGGGGAGCGAATCCACATGTATCCATAACGACATCCCATTTCCTGTTTTCGAGTTGTGATACATCTCCGTCTCTATCACCGATGAGCTGCTCCACTTCGGAAAACACCTCTTTATTGTTCCCGCGATTAAATAGAGTGATTTCATGCCCTCTTTTTAATCCTTCTTCTACCAATGCTTTTCCTAAAAAACGAGTTCCTCCTAATATAAGAACCTTCATCATTTCCCTCCATTCCTTTCATTGCCTAAAAAATATATTCGTTTTATCTAACGTTTATCCTTCTTATAAGGTTTTTTAAATAACGTTTTTTAGATTAAGGACTGAAATCTAAAGCACTCGCTTGCTGGGAATGCACAAAACATAGAATAAATAGAATCTTGTGACAATTAGCAATTAATGGTTAAATGGAAGTATCATCAATTTTTAATAAATCGACGCTTCATTGGGAGGGGAATCTATTTGAAATCTTTTGAAAAACTACATCCATTATTAAAAAGCTTTGTCGAAAAAGGTCCTGCCGGATGTGCCTGTTCCGTTACCTATCAAGGGCAAACAGTATTTGAAGATTATATTGGCTATGCTGACCTTGAAATGAAAAAACCAATTTTACCAGATACGATTTATAGAATTTATTCAAACACCAAAGTGGTCACATGTGTGGCTGCCCTTATTTTATATGAACGGGGGATGTTTTTGCTGAACGATCCTCTTGAAGAGTATCTTCCTGAATTCAAAGAACTAAAAGTTTACCATAGAAATCAGAACGGAGAGTTGGCTATCATTCCCTCTTCAAAATCAATCAGGATTAAAGATCTTTTCATGATGACCTCTGGTTTAACCTATGGAGGGGAAGGAAATGAAACCGAACGTCAGGTTACATTAGCACTTAATAACTATAACAACGACAAGGGGTCTGAGAATTTAGATGTAAGAACCCTCTCCAAAATACTAAGCGATATTCCACTATCCTTTGAACCGGGAACAAAATGGCACTATGGTTATAGTCATGACGTATTGGGAGCACTAATTGAAGTATTATCCGGTAAATCATTTGGAACGTTTTTAAAAGATGAAATTTTTGATCCCCTGGAAATGAAGGATACATTTTTCAAGGTTCCCGAGGAGAAAAAAGAACGTCTTAGCAGCCTTTATAATCGTAATGAAAATGGGGAGCTAACAATAAATTCTTTAATGGATGGGAATTATCAGCCAGAAGCCAAGTTTGAAAGCGGTGGCGGTGGTTTGCTGTCTACGTTAGGCGACTATAGTCGATTTGCCCATATGTTGGCAAACGGAGGTGAGCTTAACAATGTCAAGATTTTAAGTAGGAAGACGATTGAACTAATGTCCACCAATCATCTACAGCCAGAAGTGTTACCATCCTATAATTGGGACTATCTGAAGGGCTATGGGTATGGATTGGGTGTTAGAGTCATGATCGATCCGGCGTTAGCTGGCAGTAACAGTTCAATCGGAGAATTCGGATGGTGTGGTTTAGCTGGCACGTGGGTCATGATCGATCCAAAAGAAAAGCTTTCTGCTGTGTATATGCAGCAAATGCTCCCTAACTTTGAGGCTTACCATCATCCACGGCTTCGCTCGGTTATTTATAGTTCGATTTGAAAAAAAACGACTTCCCACACTTTTATTGATGAAAAATGAAAATTAACTCCATATGAAGGTGAAGAACGGGCCTCCAACTAAAATCGGAAGCCCGTGTATTTTTTAGGATTATTCTTTCTCCATAAATTTCCAATAATCCATATTCAATAAGTTGGTCTCCCCTTCTCCTTTAAAGATGAAGAAGATATTGCGTGTGCCGCTAACATGTTTGACATTTGTCTCCATCAATTGCCATTCCTGGTCTCCACCAGTCGGGTTAACGTCGAGCGTTCCGATCACCTCACCAACTGGGCTGTCTACGCGAATTTCAATTTCACCGCCGACAGTTGAGGCAATATTTGCTTCAAAAGAGGCAGCACCATTTTTACCGAAATCCGCTTGGGAGACTGCAACCCAATCTCCATTATGGATATCTGTTACATTAAGGTTAATGCTTTCAACCATACTGCCAGGTGCTTGGGATTTCTCAGTTTTAATACCTGCATTCCAGCCGATTGTTTCACCCTCGTTCCGCTTATACGGGTCAAGGTTGGCCACCTGGGATACACCTTTCATATCTGCTTTGACATCTTTCATCTTGCCATTCTCATCATATTCGACCTTATTAATATGAGGAGAACGATAACCTTTCGCTTTGTTCATGGCTTTAGCTACTGTTTGGGCATGGTATGTGATATACGTTTGACCCTTGAACTCAAAGAAATCTTGATGGTTATTTCCTCCGACACCGAAGAAAACCCATGGATTCCTAAGTGCTGTACCCTCATACGTCCACGGTCCCATTGGAGAATCACTTGTCATATACGCAATTTCACCTGTTCCCGGATCATCTTCCTGTCGCACACCAGAGAAGTTCGTACTATAAGAGTAATAGTATTGACCATTTTTCTTGTGCATACCTGATGCTTCGAACAAGAATGGGGCATCAATGACTTGTGGTTCCCCTACGGTATGAATCATGTCATCACTAAGTTTAATGACTCTTGCAGTTGCGGGGTGTTCGGCTTGCTCCTGTGTAGGCGGATTGCCTGGTACTCCTCCACCATAGTACAAATAAGCTTGACCATCGTCATCGACAAAGCCAGCCGGATCAAATAGCCAGGCAACACCTTGAGCTGCAGGATCATTCCGGCCGATTAACGGTTTGCCCAGCGGATCTGTCCAAGGTCCAATTGGGCTATCGGATGTAAGAACACCAATGCCTGATGCGTTATTTGAAAAGTAGAGGAAGAATTTATCTTTTCCATCAATCTCTTTATGTTCAGTGGATACTGCCCATGATTGGGTTGCCCACTTTGCCGCACCATTAGGACCTGCAACTGGAATCGCACCGTGGTCCGTCCAGTTAATCATATCATCAGAAGAGATGACATTAACCGTGTTGATTTTGCTATAAGTATTATCTATGAGATTTAAGTTTGCATCATATTCGAATTCATCGTTGGTCATATAAATATAAACTCGACCATCATAGACCATCGCATGTGGATCAGCACCAAATTTATGGCTCATCAGCGAATTGGCATAACCAGGAATTTTTGCAATCGCATCTGTATCCAATTGTTTCAACCCAATGTTGGCCACTGCTTCATCTACGGAATAGACAATATCCTTGCCATTTCTACTTTCGGCTGTAATAGAATTGGTTCGGATAACATCGGTCCGGTCGGATGTCACAAAATCTTTTACTTTTAATTTGATTGTTGCGAATAAATCTGACCCTTTATGCGCAAAACTCACATTCCCACCCTTAACTTGAAGATTTAAATTGTCCTTTGAATACGTATAAGAACTGGCTCCCCCCATAATGTTCTTCGAATTGAACTCTACCCCAGTAACAGTTAGACTATCAGGAATATGAAAAGATGCATGTAATGATGTGTATTTTCCTTTTGCCAGTTCATCTAATTTCACTTGAACTTCTAGTTCTATATTTGGTGCCCCAATGACTTCAGGAACATCATCCAACACAGCATTCATGATTTGTTCCGCTGAATTTGTACTTGCCAGCTTATTTTCAACATGACTTTCATTTTGCTGCGCCGATGCAATCGACCCATTACTTGGCACAACGTTTAATAGCATGGAAGAAGCCGCAGTAAGGGCTAACAATTTTTTATACACCATTATACATCTCCTTCATTAATATTTAAAAACCTTATCCATATAGCTGCGGTTGTATTTCAAACCGCTGTCAACTCCTGAGTCCCTTATATACTCATTTAACAATCTACCTTTTATCTTTGGGAACACCTCCTAAAAGTCAGCATATTGTAAAAGCAGTTGATTGCTGACTTGCCTTGTTTAGAAGAACAATTATTTACTTAATTTCTCTTGAAAAGACTTGAACACTTTAGAATTATAAAGCGTTTACATTTGAATAAAAATGGAAAATATTTAGAATAAACTATAAATTTCTTTGGATGAAATAAAGAATCTAGTAAGATAAGTAGAGAATATTTAGAAAAAATTGTGTTTTTTTATGCTTTATAAAATTCATCTTAACGGACAAGTTTAGTGATAAAAATAATTTATCTGGCAAAGCCACTGTTAAAGACTACAATTATTTAACTATAAAACATAAATAAAGTCTGGATCATTTAGTGAACCAGACTCTTTTTCATGTATGAACTTAAGTACTTTTATTTATCTCCTGTATGTGTTTTTAATTTGAATAACTTTTTTAAAAACAAAAATCAGCGCATGTATATTGGCGATCAATTCTTCTTTCTCTCCAGAATCTTTTCCACCATTTACTTGATTGATTACCATCATACAGGTTTCTAATTCTATAATAGATAGATTTATTTTGTTTTGATGTAAGTATTCATATGAACGTGAAACATGATGTTTTACTTGGTTTTGAATCTCGCTATTTTCTATTTTTTCCGCTAACGATGTGACATACTTACTATTTTCTACTAAATGATCAAACCCGAGCAATTCAATTTGAGAAAGAGAAGTTACATTTGATCCGGCATTATCAATGAGTTCAAATCGATAGTGTGAAAAAGCACCTGGATTTTCGATTGTAAAAGCTTTTGTGTATCTCCTCCATTTAAACTGAACATGTTCTTTTCTATCAAGAACTTCCCAATCTTCCCCATCATTTGAACCCAGTAACAACCAGCTTTTAGGGTCTTGATTTTCTTCCAGCCCGGATGTCAGGGTATATAGTAGAGCTTCCTTCTTTCCATCCTCAAATTCGTATTGTATCCAGGCTTTATTATGATTTATTTTCAATTGAGTAAGCGAGTTATTATCAAAGGCATTGAGTGCAGGACCAAGATCAGAATGATAGGCTTTCCCTTTCATACCATCTGTTAGATCGTTTAAACGAGTTGATGAGATAGAAGTTCCGTTAGTTGAAATTGGTGTTAAAGAAGCTGGTAAAGCATGAATACCCGATCCCCAATCAGATGGACAATCTCCCATTTCAAACTCTAATGTTGCTCCATTTGTAAGTATGTCATGATCGATTGTTACCTTATCATATGGAATTCCATTTACTTTAAGGCTTTGAATATATTTATTTTCATGACTGACATTAGGTGCAAGAATCGTTATTTTATGACCATTTTCAAGATGTATGATCATTTTTTTAAAATACGGTGCTCCGATCGTATAATATGGTGCGCCCATTTGTAATGGATAAAAACCGGCTGCACTAAATAAGTACCAGGCAGACATCTCACCATTATCTTCATCACCAGGATACCCTTGGCCGATTTCGCTTCCTATATACAATCTTGATAATACTTCCCGTAGTTTTTCCTGTGCTTTTGCTGGCTGCCCGACATAATTATACATATACAAAATATGATGGGAAGGTTGATTACTATGTGCATACATCCCCATCCTCATATCACGCGCCTCACGCATCTCATGGATAATTTGGGAATAATGCCCTTTGTATAAGCCTGTTTCAGGAATGGAGAATAAAGCATCCAGCTTTTTTGCTAATTCTTTTCGGCCACCATATAGATTTGCTAACCCTTGACCATCATGTGGTACATGAAAAGCCATATTCCATGCGTTTGTTTCCGTATAATCTCCACCCCATTCTTCAGAATGGAAGAAATCAGCAGAAGTACGCCATTCTCCGGAAGGTTTTTTCCCCATAAAAAACTTTACATCAGGGTGAAACATTTCCACATAATTTTGAGCTCGTTCTTTATAATAAATGGCATCTGTACAGTATTGGGAGTGCATTGGATCTTTTGGATCTGTTTGTAATGCCAACACATTTGCGAGATTTGCAATAGCAAAGTCATTGATATAACCATCCAACGCCCATGACAACCCTTCTTCAACGGAATTGTTAGTAAATCGGTCAAAAATGGATGTTGTTAACCCTTTTCTTCCAACACTTTCATCTTCACTTGCGACAGCTGCGTTTTTAATGGCGGATTCATAAAAAGCGGTCACATCAAAGTTGGATACTCCTTTTAAATAGGCATCTGCAAAGGCAACATCTGAACTTGTTCCGACCATTAAATTAGCATAGCCCGGAGAAGACCATCTTGATATCCAACCTCCGTCTTTATATTGTTGAATAAATCCATCGATCATTTCTCCAGCATGTGTTGGATTAAATAAAACGTATGCCGGCCACGCTGTTCGATATGTGTCCCAAAATCCGTTATTGATATAAGGTTTTCCTTCTAATAAATTTGCTCCAGTTTTTACAGGAGTATCTTTGCCTTTTGGTTTTGAAAAAGGACTTGCATACATAAATGTCGGAGCATCAACTGTACCTGTATTTTCATAGCCGACATTTGGGTACAAAAACAATCGATAAAGATTTGAATAAAGTGTTATTAATTCTTCTTCACTTGCGCCTTCCACCTCGATAATGGACAGTTTTTCTTCCCATGCATGTTTCGCTTTGTTTTTTACGATCTCAAATGTATCTTCTTGCTTTATCTCCTGATGCAAATTTCTTTTTGCTTGTTCAACACTAATTAAGGATGTAGCTATAGTCATCGTAACGGTTTTATCTGATCCCTCTGTATTAAAGGAAATAAAACCTGCAACATGATCCCTGTTTTCGCCGGTGAACTTGCCGCTTGTCATCATCTTTTTATCAAAAGTTGCATAAATAAACATTCTTGTTGCACCAACTGATAAGTTGCTTTTCACATCAGAATAGCCTGTAATGATGTTCTCTTCAGGTAGTATGGTTAACCCTCCAAGATCATTCACATTGTCGAAAATGAGACTTGATACATCATCCACAAACGTAAACCTAAACATTGCTGCACGGTTTGTAGGAGTAAATTCGGTCTTGATTCCATTTTCAAATACCACTTTATAATAATGAGGTTTTGCCACTTCATTTTTATGCTGAAACGGAAGTGCTCTTTGTTTTCGATTCACACTCGGACTACTGGATCCAGAAGGCATCACCTGAAATGTTTGTCGATCTCCCATCCATGGACTTGTTTGGTGACTTAATGAAAAAGCTTGTAATTCAGGTAAATTATCTGTGTTATTATGTTGTTGATATGAGTATAGCCAGCTTGTAGAACTAGCGTCTGTAACAGGCGTCCAAAAGTTAAATCCATGTGGTACGGATACAGCTGGAAAATTATTTCCTCTTGAGAAAGTAGAATTTGAATTTGTGCCTCTTAAAATGCTCACATAATCGATAGGGCTTTTAGAAACTTTTTCACCTGTATTCTCAGTGATACGAATATCATCTATACTCCCTCTAAAAATACCTGGCCCTTTTGGTTGGTCATATGCTACTAATATGCGCAGAATTTTTTTACCGCTTGCTACAAGACCGATTTTAGATCGTTTATAATTCCATTGATTCGGATATAACGTATTCGAATCACCTTGGGCAATTGGACTCAAACGATTTCCGTGCTGATCGACTGCTTCAAGATCACTTAAATAGGTTCCATCACTAAAAGCAAGATCAAGACTTACATACGTGCTTGAGTAATCTCTCTCTTCTTCATCAGCAAACTCCGGATGGATCAAATAAGAGAGTGTAGTAGCAGGAGTAACATCTATTTCCACTTCAAAAATTTTATTAAAGGAATAACCTCTGTTGCTTGAAACATGATGACCCGAGTAACTCAGTGCTTTTTGACCTGACCATCCCACATTTGTTTTACCTGTATAACTATTACAAGGTCCTGAGTCTACTTCCGTTTTCATCATACCGATTTCTACGTTTTGATCAGAATATACACCTGAAGATAATCTCGTGCCATTAACCTTTACTTCTACTGAATTTTCCCAATGCGGCTGTTCTTCTATCGTTTCAAATGAGGAAAAGAAATGAATCTTATCTCTATCATCTGAAACTTGAAGCACCTTTTTAATGTCAGCTGTTTTATCATTCATGAATGCTTATAACTCCCTAATTAATATTTATTTAAACACTCTGATTGAATGCAGATATGAAAATCCACATTCAACCAGGCATCAGATGCTTAATAACTCTCTATCTCATTTTCTGAATGTTTACGAAAACTCTAAAGCTCTGATATAAAATTACGTTCTTTTTCCTTTCTATCTTGACTCCCTGTTGATTCAACGGGAGCCAGCATTTTGATGAATAGCCCTCCAACAACCGAACGATTTTGAAAGTTCATTTGCTTTCCGGAAACTGTATCATACCAATCTGTAAAAGGAACACGGCTTTCTGTTTCATGTAAAAACCTCCAAAGAGGAGCGATCATTTTTTCAAAATCCTCTTTTTCATTTGCCATTGCAGCAGACCAAACAAGCCAATCGGCCTTTGTATATGTGTTTCTGTTATCAAGGGGTGTTCCATATTTATTTTGTTTTGAAAGATAATAAGGTATTTCCTTCTGAATAATTTCTTTTGAGAACAAATTCAACCCAAATAGGGTATCCCAAATTAAATTGTATTTTAAACTCCAAGTTTCATTTAAACTATCAAATGTTAGGTTGTAATGAGTATTGGCCGAAGCCATCTCTTCCCATTGCCGGGCCATTTCTTTAGCCGTTTGATAGTAGGTTTCGCCATTCTTTTCGTCTAGCATATTACACATAATTGAATACGCTCCAATTCCAAGGATGGCTTTTACAGATAAATTGGCATTATGTGCAAGATGTCCGGCAAAGTCATCTGTACACAGCTGGTTTTCCGGATCAAGCCCGTTTTCCATTAAATAAGTGGCCCATTTTGATAAATGTGTCCAATGATCACGTGCAAAATTTGTATCATTTTCATATAAACATATGGCTGCTGCCATAATAAGCATGTTTCCACATTCTTCAATCGGCATCTGGTATTCTAGTTTATTTTCTCCGTATACCTGACCATTTGCTTTCGGATAACATCCAACATCATGTGGAGCAAAGTCAAACTGCCATTCCTCACTTTCAGCATAACGAAAGATCGGGCGCATCATTCCTTTGACCATCTCAGGGTTGTAAAGCAGGAAAAGCGGAATGGATGGATAACTAACATCTACCGTCGCTATACAACCGTTGCTAAAGTTTTCTTTTGATAAAAATAATAGATGACCATCTTCATCAACAACTGTTTTATGTGCAGCAATTGCCTGCCTATATGCTAATGAAAGCAAATCTTTATATGTTTCCCCGCTTATATCCGTACTTTCGTTTATTAATAATTGATTAAATTGATCACAGCGTATTTGAATTTGATCATATTGATCAAAGGCTGTTGAAAGCATCTCTTCAAAGGACTGACCATCTTTACGCCAATAGGCTTTTAACTGCTCTCCAAAGTATTCAATAGAACGAATATCATCATAAGCAACAGCTAAAAAACAAGAAAATTGTTCCTCCCTAATTTCACCTATATCTATGACAGCTGCCATAACTGGCACATCTAAGCCATCCCCTTCACCACTCGATAAACTTCCAGTCTCTAAGAATCGTTTACGTACTTGATAGGATTGGATGCTCGTTGATAGGTTTTCAGATTGAGGAGCAGCTAAATAGCAATATCCCCAGTCAATTCTTGTATCATCACCAACACGTTTTAATATTGGTTGTTCCTTCGTTCCCATATGCATGGCAACTATTTTATTTTGTATATGTGTCGTAGCACCTTCAACATCTTGATCGAATGAGTGTACACATAATTCTTTTGACACATCAATGTATAATTTGACGCTATGGCTCGTTCCATCAATCGAACGTACTCCAAACGTTACATAGGAAACCGGTTTAGACAATAACTCGACATCATCGAGCAGTAAAGGCGTCGTAAATTTAACCTCTAATTCAATTCCTTCTCCTTCAAATAGATATGTAGTCGTTAAAGGTTCGACTTTCACGTTTTTTTGCTCTAGAAAATCAGGCTCATGATACGTAGTCGTGTCATCCAATTCAACTTTCCCCATAAACCTTCGCGGTTTGCCATCGACTAAAAGTAAGCCGACCATACTATTTCGTTTATTCGTCCAATGAACAGTATGTTCATCATATAAATGATCTGAAGGTGACCATACGCTGAAATATGGATCTACTGTAATAAGTGGTACTGATGGCGGTCTTAATGATTGAGTCATTATTTTACATCTCCTTTGGTTTTCGTTGACTAATTTGATCCTCTAAGAAAAGGGAGAGACGATGACTCTCCCTCTTTTATTTGTAAGTGTTCACTCTGTTTTTATGATCAATTTTAATTCGAAGTACGATATCTCATAAACTCTGTACCGTCTTTTGCTTGTTTCGCTATTTCATTATCAACCTCTTCAATCCCTGCACTTTTTAAGGCCTCCTGAGATTCTTTAATTAATTTCTTCGCTTCTTCTTCTGATTTAGAGTGAATAGCCTGCAGCACAACATCACCTAATGTATCGAAAATAGGTTGGATTTGTTCATAATTTGCGTGTTTTTGAAAAACAGTATAAGGGTCTTTCCCTTCAACCGGTGTAATACCATTTGGAGACATTATTTGTTTAAACTCTTCTTCTATTTTATATCTTGGATCGTATTGGTAACCAAACGAACCACCGGCTAATGAAACGGCACGATGCATTCCGGCTAAAGTTCCGTAAGAAGAGTCAATCCCTTCATTGACCAATGTTTTTGGGTCATCCTTTAATTTGTCTACCCATTCTTTTTTGGCCTGCACTTTGCCATCAACCTTGTCATAATGAACACCTTCAACTCCATATTTTGTTAATAAGAAGCCTTCATCAGACGCTAAATAATTCAACATTTCCATAATGGTATCTAATTTCTCTTTAGGAACTGATGTCGGTACAGCGATAAGCTGAGAACCTGTTACATTTACCTCTGTTCGATGTGGATCTCCTGTAGCATCATTTAATGGTCCCAGTGGAACGTATTTGTCTTGTAAACCAGCTTTTGATAATCCCGTCCATAATCCCGGGAATTGGTTAGGAACTACAGCATAACGCCCCTGCATCAACTTCTCCTCTGCAATTGCACCTGTTTGTGTATACGCTTCCGGATCTAGCAATCCATCATTCAGCAGTTTTTGCATGTATAAAATATAGTCTTCATATTCGCTTGTTAAAAAGTTTAATTTGGTTTCCCCATTGTCATCAATCATCCAGCTTGCAGAGCCCGCAACAGGAACGAACATTTCAGATAATATATCTAATGGCCATCCATTCCCATTTGCACCTAATGGAAAGACAGGATTTCCATTTGATTCAAGGTTCGCATCTTTAACTGCTGTTAGAAAATTGTATAGGTCATCAGGTGTATGAACAGATTGAGGATCAATTCCTACTTGATCGGCAATCTCCTTATTCACATATAAGCCATATAACCAGTTAATCACATCATCTTCAGTTGCCGGATACCCGGCATGCAGCATGAATTGACCACCCTGCTGTTGACTAATGATATTGTCATATAATGATGGAGAAATATTTTCTTTTTTTACTAGATTGGCAAGATTCGGATATTTCTCGATATACTCAGTCAAGTCATGTAGCTGACCTTCATTTGCAGCTTTTAGTAATGTTTCACTTTCTTTTCCCCAAGCAGGTCCTGTATATAAATCAGGAAATTCACCTGTTGAAAATACTTGAGTAATTTTTTCTACTTCACTTAAACCTGTTGGATAATCAAATGCCAGTTTTACCCCTGTTTCTTCTAAAATTTTCTTAGCAACAGGATTATTTTCAACATCTTTAGGTGCATTACCTTCAGATCCTGCCCAGTTATGAAGTACTTTAACGGTTATTTCACCGTTTTCCCCTTCTTGCGATTCACTGCCGGCTTCTTCATTATTCGTACAGGCTGCTAATAATGTAAGTGTAAGAACCAGCATCATTGTCAGGAATAGCTTAAACTTCTTTTGCATGTTAATCCCCCTTGTAGATTTGTTTTTATGTGATAAACTTCTTAAAGTAAGAAGAATCATCCCTTTACAGAACCAATCATGACACCTTTTACAAAGTATTTTTGCAAAAATGGATAAACAAAAAGAATAGGTAATGTTGCTACCATTAATGTTGCCATACGCAACGATTCAGGAGTTGTCTGTGCAATAGTTTGTAATCCCACTGAAGTACCTGATTGGGAAGCATTTTTCGCAGCATCTGCTTGTGCAATTGATTGATTTAACAGATCATTTAATAAGGTCTGTACTGGTAGTAAATCTTTGCTAGTTACGAAATACGTACCTGTGAACCAGTCATTCCAATGAAAAACTCCATTAAATAAGCCAATTGTGGCAAGTACTGGCATGGATAAAGGTAAAATAATTTTTATAAAGATTTTAAAGTCACCACAGCCATCCATTTTAGCTGATTCTTCAAGTGAACTCGGAATTTGCATGAAGAAAGTTCTCAGCACAATGATGTTGAAAAAATTATATAAAAACGGGATGACATATACCCAAAACGAATCAATCAACCCCAAATCTCGATACAAGACAAATGTTGGGATCATTCCTCCGCTAAATAGTGTGGGAATAAAGATGAAGAAGGTAAAAAAGCTCCTTCCCGGTAGGGTTTTTTTCGTTAATGCATAGGCAAATAACGCACATAAAAACACATGTAAGGCAGTACCAATTACCGTTCGAAGAATCGTAATCTTATAAGCATCTAAAAATTTCGTATCTTGGAATATTTGAATATAATTTTCAAACGTAAACCCTCTCGGAAAAAAATAGATTGGGTTTTTCATTGCCTCTACACCATCACTAAGTGAATACGCTAAAATGTAAATAAACGGGTAGAGAGTAGTGAAAGCGAATATAGCTAACACGGTATAGTTAACGATAGAAAACATCGACCATTTTTTTCTTTTCACTTGTGACTTCCCTCCTTACCATAAAGATGTATCATTCACTTTTTTACTCACCTGGTTAGCCGTAATGATGAGGATTAATCCAATGATTCCTTGAAATAAACCGACTGCCGTTGCATAACTAAATCGTCCTTGTTCTAAACCGGCTTGTATGACGTATACATCTAAAACTGTCCCGATCTTCGCTGTTGCTGGCGTATTTAATAGTAGTAACTGCTCATAACCTGCAGACATGATGCCACCACAAGCAAGAATAAATAACAGGACCATGACTCCTCTAATGGATGGTAATGTTACATGCCAAATTTGCCTAAAACGATTAGCTCCATCAATTTTTGCCGCTTCATATAGTTGCGGGTCAACGCCTGAAATGGCGGCTAAATAAATGATGGCTCCCCATCCTATCCCTTTCCAAATATCTGAAGCAATGATGACTTGGTAAAAATAATTGATATTTCCTAAGAACTGCACCTTGTCAACTCCTAATGTTGACAGAAGCTCATTGACCGGCCCCCCATATGGCGTTAACATTCTTTGCAAAAGTGTCACAACGACTACCCAAGAAATAAAATGAGGCAGATAGGAAATGGTTTGTACCGTTCTTTTGAATTTCGTTACCCTCACTTCATTTAACATTAATGCTAAAATAATCGGCATCGGAAACCCAATTAACAATTTCATCAAACTAATGATTAAGGTATTCCTTATAATTTCTCCTGCTTGATAATAATTAAAAAACTGTTCAAAGTATTTTAATCCTGCCCATGGACTCCCAAGAATTCCTTTCACAAAGTTAAAGTCTTTAAATGCAATCGTAATGCCGTACATCGGAATATACGCAAAGATAAAAAACCAAATAATACCCGGAAGTAAGAACAGATAAAACACCCTGTGCTGCCATATTCTAAACCAAATACTTTTTTTATTTGTCTTTATGATCAATTCTTGGTGGGAAGCTATCTTCACTTCAGAGTCACCTTTCATTTCCATCCACTCCCCTTAAATCGTGACATTCACTTAAAAAGTTCACGACCATTTCACTGAAATTTTCGTTGAATCTGTTGAACTATGAGAATATTGGACAAATATTGTTTTCGATTCTTCATGCCAATTCCATTCGATTGGTGTCCTTTTACGGCCAATGACAAGACTTGCTTGAACCGGCTTTTTAGGACAATATATACGGGCTACTGCCCTTATTTTTTCTGGACCTTTTACAACCATTTCAAATCCGGAATCATGATTTATGACATCTTCTATCCTTGATGAGGCTGCAATGACTTTCATCTCTGTTTCAGAAATGTCATCGTCTAAATCGTATAATAGAGTCATATCTTCAGGACCTAGTTGAAGTTGAGTGATAACTGGTAAAGCTGGATCAAATAAATCAACGAAATGTCCATTCAATTTCAACGGTGCAGCAGAAATTGATTCATCCATAACTGCCGCGATTCGATAAGGCCCTCTTTTAACCATAAAATAATTCTTCTCTTTCAACTCAACTTGGTGATTGTTCGTGTTCAAGCATGTCGTAATTAAGTCTCTATACATGTCTGAGCTTTTTCTGTTATTTGCACAATCCTCTGGAGAAATGTTCAAAAATCCCAGTACCCCTTTATCAATTTCATATATGCTTTGTTCCTTTTCATTTGATATTCCTAAGATTTCGAACAAATGTTCTCTTGTAACATCATATTTTATCTTTCCGGTATTCCACCATTCTCTTACATGATGGTATGGATCTTGATCATTCCCTACATAAATCAAAACTCCACCTTCTCTTACCCATTTAGCAAGTGCCATATGTAAATCAGGGTACTCCGGTTTTTGAAATTCATAGCTTAAAATTAAAAGGCAATAATCATTTAGGTAATTTGAAAACCGTCGAACATTATCAAATTGAACAGGTCTAACCATAATTCCCCTCTTTAATAGCGGTAGCGTTAATCCATAAAAATGAGAGAAATTTAAAAGGTCAATGTCATCTTCATTTGTCACCGTATTCGTGTCAGTGCCATCATAGCGTTCGGATGAATCCTTATCATCGGTATGGAAATTTTTACGTTGATACATCATAGAATCTGAAACAAGAACCCCGATTTTTTCTGCCATTCCGTATTCTTTAACATCATCTTGATTCATATCCCCGAGGGTGTGCATAATCGTTAACAATGTTGTCGCATAATCTTCAGGAATTGCCTCCTTACCTGTTCCCTCTTCATTTGGATACTTTCCATCAAAAATCCGTTTTGGCCATGGAGATATTTCGTATTGAGAAATTTCAGGGTGTAATAATGAAGCAACAACCGTTTTAAGGTAATTTTTTTTATAATCAGACCAAGTGTATCTAGGATTATCTTCAATAGGATCATGCAAAAACCACATGTTCCGATCTGTTCCGCTTACTAACTCCTGCATCATCCCATACTCTAATAAAGCGGTTTCAAACGTTCGTTCCTTTCTGACACCTTCATATACATTTTTGGTACGTGAGGTACCAGTCCAAATTTGTGCAATGTACCCATCAATAGCCGGCAGGTCAAGAAGCATCGATTCCGGACTTACAATTCGCCATTGTGTATAATTTATTAAGCTATGAGTCGGAACGTAAAATCGTAAAAAACGATTGTATTTTACAAGGGCGTATTCTTTTAACTCACTGCAAAGTCGATCTAAACTGCGTTTGTATAAATAAGCTTTTAGATGTGAAGCACGGTATTGGGCGTCAACCGAAACATGTGGCGGCTGCCATGGTTCTTTGTAATAGATTTGCCATTCTCTTTTAAAGCTTTCTGAATATCCTCCATCAACCCAAAACTCCGGTTCCTCTAAATGAATGGCTTCAACTCCAGCATCTACCGCAAGTTTAATGCGACTTGTCAAATACTGTGTAAAAGCAACCGTTGGGACCATGTAAGGAATATCTTTTCCATGAAGGATATGTGATCCTTGTTTATTTTTTTGAGCTTCATCCCAATGTTCGCGACCATCAAATTTTCCATATAAATAATCTTGATATTCTCCCCATGCTATCCCTGTCATTAAATGAACAACATACCCCTTGTTCTTCCATTCTTGAATTCGCCTTGGCATTGATTCATCTATGCCGTATACCATGACAAAATCGGATTGTAAATCATAGGTAGCCTTGTAAGGAGCTGACTCTTGGAAACCTGTCCTTTCTTCTTTGCGATCCCTTATGTTCATTTCTTTTTGAAGCCTCCCCTTTTTTCCTATTATTTGATTTGGATAGAACCTCTAAAATTTATTGAGGTTCTACCCTTTCATTTCATGCAGGAATCTTGATTATTTTTTCGGCAATCCGTTTGCTTCGCGGATTAAATCAAAGTATTGATCTCCTCGAACAACTTCATATTCAGGTCCTAAAGAATTCACAATTTCCTGAATATGGGATGGTGTGACAGACCAGGATAACATCCCCATTGATAAAAATAGTGGTGATTCTCCATCCCAATTTGCCGCTGCCTCTGCAATCGCTTCTTTCGTTTCATACACACTTCCAACACCTCTTAAAATAGATATCGGAAGTTTTCCATTCAAAATGGATGTTCCAGTATAATTTTCCCAACTATAAAGAATACCTCTAGGTTTGATATATTTGACATAATCATTCACTTCAGATTCAGTTAAAGGTACATTTTGTTCATTTACACGATTAAGCGCATAAATAATATCCATTCCTGTTAATTTCATATATTTGTTTGTTTGCTTTGCAAAAAGAGGAAACGTATCATCCGGCCAAGGTGTTGGATAAATATATCCAGCTCCTGATGGTCCGACAACTAATAAATCATTCTCTGTAGCGGTTTGTTGATAGAAACTAAGCATCGCCGGTGCTGCATCATAGAGTAATGGAGTCGTAGACCAGTTAATTGGAACAGACCCTCTCGCTTCATCATCCCAAAGCTGTCGTAATTTATGCTGATTATATTGGAGATTGTCTCCTTCACCTAATGTAAAGGTCACATAGATTTTATTTTCCAGTTTTGGTGCAGGAAGTGCAGCCTGTTTTTCCATTTTCCCTATCGTCCCGGAAAAGACGGTCATGTTATTGAACCAGTCAGCCGCAAGAACATAGACACTATGCTCTGAAGCCAGTTCAGTTGAACTAAATTCACCAGCAACATCATTGCTGAACCAACCTAAATATGGAGTATTTGGTTCAACATCAGATAATATTTGTTCAAATAATTCTTTTTCTTCAGGTACATTCGTTTCTAACCAAAAGACCATTGCTTTGTTTGCGACTGCATAATCTCGTAAAAATCCATATGGTTCTTTCACTTCTGAAGATAGAGGTTTCACATTTGATGCAGAAACTTTAAATTGATTCCACATATCAACCGAAACTTGTAAATCTTCTGTCCCGGCAGGTGGTGTAAACTTATAGACGAAGTAATTACCGTTATCTGCCCAACGGTGACCACCAAAACGATCATCCGAATTTGAATTATTACGATCATATAAATAAGGTTCTTCCTCACTTGTACCAGGTATAAACTGGGCAATGATTTCGCCATCAGCTTTAACAGTTACTTCATGAACAGCTGGACCCCACCCGTCATTCGTGAATGCATCTTGAAAACGTAGGTAAACATCACCTTCACCGAGATAGTTCGACAAATCGAGATCATAAATATCTTGATTAGAACTGTCTCTAATCTGTTGCTCCTCCTCTAGAATCGTATCAAAATCATCCCAGTTATCTTTTGGTAACTCCACGCTTTTGTTTGGGTTTAACCCAACCAGCATCCGGTGAGTTGTCTTTGGCCAAAGATGTTCAAATTGCCATTTATATGCCTCAAGTCCATTTTCAAATTTGCCTCGTAAATCTTCAATCACCTTAAAACCGTATGGTGCCTGTTTAAGCTTCTCAGCAAGCTCAGGACTTACTACTACTGCATTTTCCAACCCTGCCATTGTCGTGGCTACGTTTATGGTATCCTCTACTTCAGGGTCATAAATAATCATGCCGGATACGAATTTTTTGTACTTTTTCACTAAGTCCCAAGGATCGTCAATCATAGAATAAGGAACATTAATATCGTTTAACCACGTATAATTTCCTTCTTCATAATTAGATTCAATCAGATAGATCGAGTTTTTTTCTCGATTAACATTTCCTTGGAGTGTTGTAAGAAGAAGTTTTTCATCACCTGAACGATCTCTCAAATCAACTACATCAAGATGCTTTGCTTTCGGAAATGTTGGTAGTGCCTGATTTTTTGGCCATGTAACATTTCCATTTTTCACCTTATTTGAATCAAGATTTTTCGCACTAACAGATGTTACTGATAAAATAAGGGCCAGTGCTAAACAGATTTGAATTAGTTTTCGAACCACCATTATTCCTCCCTATAGTAGCTAATCGTTTTTCTTTGATTCAGACTTCTAAAAGGCCATGAAATATAAACAATTTAACTATGTATCTACTCAACTATCACCTCCTAAAATATCGTAGATTAGTAAATGTTAGCGCTTACTTTTTGTTTTTTAATGCAGTTAAATGTGAAAATTAGTTCGTTTCATTGCGCTCCAGACACTCCATGCGCCGGGGAGGAAGCTGAGCCTCCTCGGCTTCGCCTGTGGGGTCTCAGCCTTTCCTCACTTCCCGCAGGAGTCGAGTGTCTTCCGCTCCATTCCACTATGGATTTAAAATATTATTCAAAGCAACAATCTTTGCGAAAGCAGTCTTAAAAAAGAATAATGTGGCACTTTGTGAAAGTGTTTAGATTGGTGAATAGAGTTCTTAATTCTCGCTATCTGTTGATTGAGCGATGAAACAGTCTGTGCATAGCCTCTATACGGAAAACCGATTATTTACGTATAACGATTATGGCAAATACGTAATTCTTTTAGAAAAATTGATGAGTAAGGAAGTAATTATGTTATTTAAGTAGAAAGTAGTGTCAATCTTAGAAGGAATAAATATGGGTAAATATGCAGAAAGCAACATTTGATATATTTAATTATATTATATAATTCATTTATGTCAATAATGCTTTTTGAATTTTTTATACTTTTTAAGAGCGAACAACCTGAATGTATTTTATAGATTATTAACATAATTAAAGCCTGGATCATTAAATGATCCAGGCTCTTTAACCTTATCTCTTACTTAAGGTTTTGTTAAAACCCCAGTCGTTTCTTTTATGATTAGTTTAGGAGTAAGATTTACTTTTTGATACCCCGGGTTAATCGTATGAGTTTGTTGATTCGCAAGCAATTGAAGTAATATTTTTGCTGCTTCTTGACCCATCATGTATTCAGATTGCGAAATATGAGTGTACACCCCAAAATCATCATATCCAGATGAAGGATCGTCATAAGTGAGAATTGAAATATCCTCAGGGACTTTAAGTCCCAGTCTTTTTGATAAGCTTGATATATACAAGCCCAATTTTGCATTAAGTGTAATAAACGCAGTAGCAGATCTCTTTTCCATGAGTTGATATAAAGGGTGGTCCGGCTCAAATTTATCGTAATCCACTCTAAAATCCGAGAGAATGAGGGTTGGATCAATCATCGCCCCCTTCTCCTTCAACGCATCCATATAGCCTTTTATTCTCAGCTCAACAGAAACTGTCGGTAATGCTGAATCGGAGCATATCGCAATATTCCGATGTCCCAAATCCCAAAGATGAGAAACGGCAAGCTTTGCTCCGAGAACATTATCAGAATTCACATAATTCGTTTCAACGCCGGGTAAATACCGATCAATTAGAACAAAAGGAAAATGGCGAACCTTTAATTCCAAAATATCATCATTATATATTTCAGCATCAACCGGGAAAATAAGTAAGCCTTCAGCATACATGTTCATTAGTTCTCTAATGGCTTCACGCTCTTTTTCCTTTGAATTTTGACTAAGTAAAATAACCAGATAATACTCTGATTCTTGTAAAACTTTATTAATTCCATTGATTAATCGGATAGCAAAAAAATCATTAATACCAGGCATAATCAGTCCGATCATTTTACGTTTCTTTTGCCCTTCCATCACTAATTCAGTTGAGGTATGGGCCAGATCCTGATTTTGTACAGTAACATTTGTTAATTGATGAACATCCTCACTAACAAAACTCCCCTTGCCAGGCACACGGTATATCCATCCCTCTTTTGCTAATTCTGTTAAGGCATTTGCAACCGTTATCCTACTCACATTAAACATTTCCATTATTTCACGTTCTGTAGGAATTTTTTCATTTGGCGATAATCGTTTCGTTACTATTTCATTTTTAAAATAATCTTGAATTTGCAAATATAACGGAGACCTTGATTGATTTTGCATTCGAAAAACCCCTTCTTTAAACCTATATGTATTTATTATATCAAATATATCATTTAGTGCAATAAAAGGGTTTCTTAAAAACCATTAATTAAATGTGCAGGCTACTCATTTTGAATGTCATCATCACTTCTATATTCTAAAATATCTCCAGGCTGACAATCTAAAGCCTTACAAATTGCCTCTAATGTTGAAAATCTGACTGCTTTTGCCTTGCCATTTTTTAAGATCGAAAGGTTGGCCATCGTAATTCCAACTCTCTCCGATAGTTCTGTTACGCTCATTTTCCGCTTTGCCAACATCACATCAATATTAATTATAATAGCCATGTTTTCACCTCAGACCGTAAAGTCATTTTCTGATTTAATGTCAATCGCCACTTGCAAAAGCCTTTGGAGAACAGCCGCAAACACGGCAATGACCATTGAAGCAAAGATAATGACCAAACCAATGACAATAATTCCCGGGGCATCGTCTACTTCTGCCATTAAATAAAAGAGTGGCATCCCTGCTGCATAGAAGATACTGATCGTAAATGCACAAAGTTTTATCTTTTTTAAAGCATTTACAGAAATTTGTGAGAACGCATTGTTTCTGTCAATATAGTTCAAAAGTTTAAAAGCCTGATACAGCGCAAAGTAAAATGGTATCGCTGATGCATACAAATCGATTAAAACGAGATATTTGATATAACCAAAATCCGGAAACAATTCGGCTGCAAAATTTGCAATCTCAGGAACCAAAAATATGCAAATGGCGAAAACCGGGATTCCAATTAGAATAACAGCTATTTTTAAAAATAATGTTGTTCCGCGATTCATACATAGCACCTCTCCTCATTATTGTCAGTATGATTTTAACCTAAAATTTATTGTTTTTCAATAAATAATTATTAATAAAGGACATTTTTATGTTTTTCAATAAAAAAAGCATTTTTCCAATGAAAAAATGCTTTTTGTGATACTTGCTATGACTTACTCTTTATCAAACCAAAGCTTTTCTTTGTCATCTACATCACCGTTATAGTTAATGAGAATTTCATCTCCAGCTTTTATATCCGTGTATGCATAGAAATCAAATGTATGATTGTCAAAATTAATTTCGTATATAGCATTTGGTTCATAGGAATGATTGAATAACATTCCATACCCAAGAAGAATAGCTGTATGATTTATCCCGTACTCAAATGCGTAATCAGCAAGCAGGGTTTTCTCTATGTATTTATGTTCATCATTCGGATATGCAATAACAGGTGCTTCATGTAAAAGTTGTCCTTTTTTTATATCACTTGTAGCAAATACACCCCTATTAAATTCTCCATCGCTTAGTTGCGAATTTTTTACCTCAATCATATTAGTCGCCTTCTTACCTTTAAAGTTATTGTATTCACTATAACATTAATGTAAGCATTTAGCTCTACTTTCAAACGTTTTTCGCAAACTTTGATGTTTTTTGTTTTGATTGGTAAAGAAAACTACTTCTTACTCTTATAATTATCTATGTTGATCTATAAGAATGAGATTACCATCGGGATCTTTCATTGTAAGACTAGCAGGACCTTCGGTTGTTTCATCTGCTTCTGACGTTAAATTCATTCCATTTGCTTTAAGCTGTTTTTGGATATCTCGAATGTCAGTAAACGTATCGAGGTTTTCAGCATTTTGATTCCATCCCGGATTAAAGGTGAGAATATTTTCTTCAAACATTCCTTGAAAAAGACCAATTACACAGCTTTCATTCTTCATAATGAGCCAGTTTTGCGTCATATCTCCTCCCAAAACTTCAAATCCCAGTTTTTCGTAAAATGATTTTGATTTGTTAATATCTTTTACACTTAAACTTACAGAGAATGCTCCAAGTTTCATGTTTTTCCTCCTAAAAATTTTTTCCTATTTGTACGTCTTTGTCTTGAATGTTTATCCACTATACACCATATAAATTTATTGAAAGGTGGTGATTACGTGTATAAGACAATCACAAAAAAGACAAAAGCTGTTGTAAAGTATTGTCCACAATGTAACAAAGATAACCCTTATTCAATCAATTATGTATCCGGCTCTGTTTTCTGTGAAAAATGTGGATATTGCCATTCCTCACAACATTGATACTTACATAATAGAATCCATTTAGTTACGTTTCTTTCATTATTTTTCTATCAATCATTTTTGGTAACATATAATGAAAATAGAAGACTCTTCCGCTAGCGTTGAGCTATTAATAATTAATGGGACGGTTGATTGGTACTCCAATCAACCTATTAAATGTTTTTAGATATTATAAAAGTTCATACCTCACAAAAGCAATTTGTTTGCTATCTGGTGACCAGGAATTCACATTGATCGTCCCTTGTCCTCCAAACAGTTTAAGAAGCAAGCGGGATTCACCACCGGAACTTGACATGATGCGTAACTCAACATCCTTATTTGGGGGATGATCCCCGGGTTCCACGTCTCCTTTACGATAAGAAAGATAGACTACTTTTTCACCATTTGGTGACACGTCCGGAAACCAGTTATTGCTTTCTTCAAATGTCATTTGCGTCTGATCACTGCCCATAGCATTCATGCGCCAAATTTGCATAAGGCCTGAACGTGTTGAATTAAACCAGATATGCCTGCCGTCAGGAGAATATTCCGGACCATCATCAAGTCCTGGCAGATCTGTTAACTGTTTTTCAACCCCACCGCTTGTTGGGATAGTATAGATATCATACTGTCCGTTCCGTTCAGCACAGTAAGCCAATGTATTACCATCTTGAGACCAGCCGTGCAAATAAGAAGGTGCCATCGGTGTAATGAGAGTCGGATTACCACCGTTTATTGGCATAATATAGATGCGAGATTGACGATCTTCCACAGTATGATGACTAACCGCAATGTGAGATTCGTCCGGAGACAACACATGGTCGTTATTACAAAAACAAGCAAACCCCGAATCAATTACACTCCATTCAGTCGTATGAATGTCAAAGGAGTAAATCCGTCCCCCACTGTTATAAATAAGCCTGTTATCACGAGTCCAATTGGGTGCTTCTATCACTTGATCAAAGGTTGCCAGTGTTTCTCTTTCACCCGTTTCTACATGTATGATTTCAAGAAAACTTTTTGTATTTTCCCGTACTGGAAAATCAAATGGTTCTTTAAGTGTATCCATCTTTATTCTCCCCCTTTTTCAAAAAACTCCTATATAATGAAAAATCATTATATGCTTCACCTAATCTATTACATACTATTCACCTTTAAAGACATTAATCCTCCTTTAAAAATACAATAAACACTAATCCTTAAATAAAACTGTCCCCTTTGTAAAAAATATATTAAAAACCGCCAGCAATCTTTATATCAGCTGGTGATCATTCAAATAAGGTTCTTTAGTATCTCAACAAAATAGGTTTCGAATCACTTGCATAAGGGTAAAAATGATGGTGCCTCTCCTGTTGGCATGAGACGTAAACATTGAATTAGAGTAATGACCTTTGGGAAGGATACATTTACGTCATTACGTATTTAAAAGTGAGGAGGTGTGAGCGGTTTTGATAAAGTTCAATAATGTTTCGAAAACATTTCAGGATGGCTTTAAGGCGCTTACGGATATTTCATTTGAGGTAAAAGAAGGAGAACTACTTGTTCTTATCGGACCCAGTGGCTCTGGTAAAACAACAACAATGAGAATGATAAACCGTCTAATCGAACCAACAGGTGGCACAATTACAATTGAAGGAAAGGATATTTCAAAAGAGGATCCCGTAAAGCTACGAAGGACAATTGGATATGTGATTCAGCAAATAGGTTTGTTACCCCATATGACAATTAAAGAAAATGTCTCCCTAGTACCACGATTGTTAAAGTGGAATAAAGAAAAGTATGTTGACAAAGTAGATGAACTTATGAAAATGGTTGGATTAGATCCTAGTACATTTGGAGATCGCTATCCTACTGAGCTAAGTGGTGGACAGCAGCAGCGGATTGGGGTTATCCGAGCATTGGCAGCAGACCCTAAAATTATTCTCATGGATGAGCCCTTTAGTGCACTAGATCCTATTAGTCGTGAACAGCTTCAGGATGAATTGATTCGCCTGCAACAAGAGATTCACAAAACGATTGTATTCGTGACACACGATATGGATGAAGCCTTAAAAATTGCGGATCGAATTTGCATTATGAAAGATGGAGAGGTTGTACAAATTGATCGACCTGAGAACATCATTCGCCGTCCTGCAAATGAATTTGTTCGTAGTTTTATTGGAGAAGATCGACTACAGGATAATGAGGCTCTTTCGCTTCCAAGTTTAAAAAAGCTGATTGTTCCACCTGTTACGGGATATAGAACAAGAGGGCTTGCTGAATCGTTAAAGCTAATGAGAAGAAGACGAGTTGATAGCCTTGTAGTGGTTGATAACAAAGATACCTTCCTTGGTATTGCGACAGTTTGGGAAGTCCAAAGGCGCTATAAAGAAGAGGAATTAACTTTAGCAGATGTAATGGATACAGACGTATTAAGACTACATATCAACGACTCTGGAGAAACTGCATTTCAGCATGTAAATAACTCGAAATATGGGTTTGTTCCAGTGCTTGATGAACAAAATAAGGTTCTTGGAATTGTGACCCGTGCTAGCCTCGTTGAACATGTTGTCGATCAAATTATTGAATAGGAGGTGTAAAAGATGAACATTATCCAAAGTACGATAGATGTATTTGTAAACAGATGGCCAACGATTTGGAGTTTAATTTTAGAACATATGTATCTTTCTCTTATCTCGATTGCCATTGCCATCTTAATATCGGTTCCACTGGGTATCTATCTAACCCGCCATAGGAAAATAGCGGACACTATTATCGGAATTGCTGGTGTCTTTCAAACGATCCCCAGTTTAGCCTTACTTGTCTTTCTTGTTCCGTTTATTGGAACAGGACAGCTTCCAGCAATTATTGCGTTAACGGTATATGGCTTACTCCCTATTTTAAGAAACACGTACTTAGGAATTACAGGTGTTGAGCAATCTGCCATTAATGCAGGTGTTGGTATGGGTATGACGAATCGTCAAGTTTTGTGGATGGTTGAATTGCCATTATCTCTAAGTGTGATTATGGGGGGAATTCGTACCGCAACCGTTTTAATTATTGGAGTCGCCACTATTGCTGGTCTTATCGGAGCAGGTGGACTTGGTGATTTAATTTTTCGCGGATTACAAACATATAACACCGGTCTCATTTTAGCAGGTGCCATTCCTTCCGCCCTTTTAGCGATAATTTTTGACTATTTAATTAAATTACTTGAAACCGATGTAACACCTCGAGGCATTCAGGAGACGAAAACAAACCCAAACGTTTCCCGTGTTCGGAAATGGGTTGTTGTTGGATTAATTTTGCTGATCCCAATCTCAACATTTGTCTCCCAAATAGGCGCTGAAAATGGTGGCAAAAATACGATTACGATTACCGGGAAAAACTTTACAGAACAGGAAATCTTGGTTTATATTATGGGACATTTAATTGAAGAGCACACAGACCTAAATGTAGAATATGAATCATTTCTTGGTGGAACAGCTCCTGCTTTTGATGGACTGAATGGCGGAGATTATGATCTATACATGGAGTATACAGGAACAGGACTCTTAAGCATTTTAAAAGAAGAAATGGTAAGTGATCCAGATGAAGTTTATGACATTGTCAAAAAACGGTTTAAAGAAGAATATGATATTGTTTGGTTAGAACCATTTGGCTTTAACAACACGTATACGTTAACAGTCCGGGAAGAAGATGCTAAAAATTGGGGTGTTTCAACCATTTCCGATTTAAAAAAGAAAGCATCTGAACTAACACTCGGGTCAGAGCCAGAATTTTTAGAACGACCGGATGGATACCCAGGTCTTGTTGACACTTACAACATTCAATTTGGCGGAACTAAGGGTATGGATTCCGGAATCATGTATAGTGCGATAAAAAATGGTGAAGTAGATGTCATCGACGCCTTTTCAACTGATGGACGTATTCCCGCCTTTAATCTAAAAGTCCTAGAAGATGATAAGAACTTCTTTCCTCCCTATTATGCGACCCCAATCATTCGCGCAGATACATTGGAAAAATATCCTGAAATTGAAGAAGTACTTGGTATGCTAGTCGGTAAAATTGACAATGAAAAAATGCAAGAACTTAATGCCCGAGTAGATATTGATAAACAACAATATGAAGATGTAGCAATTGATTTCCTAAAAGAAGAAGGACTTATTGAGTAAGGGCATGGTAACATGCCCTTCAAACATTCACTTATAGTCTAGGTATTTCATGACCAATACTGCCGCAATTAATCAAAACGATTTTATGACACTATGTTATCGTCGATGCTGAGGAAGCGGCGGCTTGATCAGCCTTCACACAATCAATGGCTACAACTAATGCGATGATAATGTCGTCCATCTCTTCTTGCATAATTTGGACCCGATAGCTATCCCCCCAACTGAACCACTCCTTGCTCACATTACCGATCACTTCACCATTCTGTAAAACACAAAAATCCATATCCCACCAGTTTCCCTGTACCTCAATTCCTGCCGCATCAATCGTATAACGTGCTTTAAAGAACGAAAACTCTTTCTTAATCGTTAACACCTTACGACTATTCACCTCAACAAAGAACGTCGGTAAAAAGCTAAACACTTTTTTTGATATAAGCGCAACTTCTTCTCTTGCTGAATTCATAATGGAGAAAGTCTTTGGGATTTGCATAAAGCTTCCCTCCACATAATAAACATCATTCTCTTGCTGATCCTTCACCGTAAACTTTCCGCTTAGACTGAATACCTTTTGTTTTATATAGAGTTGTTTCATCCTACACCACCTTCTATCAATTTGGTAAATGTTCTTTTACGGAATTGCACCTTAATCTTCAAATAAGGCAAAGACGAAGGTAATAATCACTGAAAATATACCTGCCACAACTAGTAAGGTTAGTAAACGATCTTTCGTTTCTTCTTATTGGTTTTCATGATAAGTGAACCAAAACAAGATAAGAAAGGAAAGAATTAATATAATCAATAATATATTAATATGTTCAATTAACGACCTCCCCAACTAGGTTGATGGCAATGACATTAAATATTCCATATATAAGAAATACGTTCCGTGAAGGTGAAAGTTTCATATTTTATCTAAGGAAATAAAATCTTTGAAAGATACACGACCACCGTCACTGTGATCATACTCCCTATTGTTGACAGCAAGACTGTTTGGGCAGCATAGTCAGGGTGATTGTCATATTCCAAAGCAAGTAAAGAACTATTTCTGGAAGTCGGAAATGAACTTGCAATAAACAAAGCCTGTGCTGTAATTCCTTCCAAATGAAAAATAGAGATAAAGACGAAGGCTAGACAAGGAGATATGACCAGTCTACCGATTATGCTAAGAATCAATGGAAGTGATAGGTGGTTAATTTTTAAAAAGGCACTCTGCGCACCAAGTGTGATAAGAGCGATGGCCAAAAACGCATTGGAGACTGTTTCAATCGGAGTCCAAATGTACTCAGGCACTTTAATAGCTGTCACATGGAGTAACATTCCTAAGAAAAAGGCATAGATAACAGGATTTTTGAAGAACGCCTTCATGGCTTGTAATTTGCTACTGCCAACAGAAACGGAATTAAACAAACCATAAGTATATGTTAAGAGATTTTGAAAGACCATCACAACAATTTGGATAGATGCACCTAATGGGTTATGCTGAAACACAAGCTGGCTTACAGGTAAGCCGAAATTACCTGAATTAATTAATACCACACTGTTTTTAAAAGTGGATGATAACCGATTCTCGAATTTAAACACCTTTGAAATGACTGTTGTAATAATGATTAGACAAAGACTTTGTACCGCAAGAAAGCTTAGGATCTCAAGGAGTATGTCCCCTCCCATTTTACTTTCATAAACATTAGTAAACCCAACTGCAGGCAAAAGAAGATACGTATTTAATTTCGATAAAGTTCCCATATCAAAGGTAAATTTCCGATGTAGAAATGCACCAATACCTATTAACGTAAAAACTGGCAAAATAACTTGTAATAAAATAAGAAAAAAAACGTCCATATCATTAAACCTCCATTACCTTTTACAAAAAAGCCATTAACAACTCCTTTTGATACTCTGTATCTAAATTATAAGTTCAAAAAATAGTTTATTGAAATACAAATATTTTATCGAAAGGTATTCAAAAAACGAATAGTTCTAATTAGAAAAAATTGGCTTATCGCTATGTTTCTAAAAGTAAAAAAGTCATGGCAGGATAGCCATGACTTAAATATCAACCTTAAAATCAAGT
Organism: Metabacillus niabensis; assembly: GCF_020524345.1. Lineage (GTDB taxonomy): Bacteria > Bacillota > Bacilli > Bacillales > Bacillaceae > Metabacillus > Metabacillus niabensis_B. Next base: position 239,537 of record NZ_JAIVLH010000004.1, on the reverse strand, counting down.
TCTTTTACATAATCAACAAATTCCTTTACAACTTTCATCTCAAGAGATTCTTCATGGTAAAGCATCCATGTTTTTCTTATAAGAGGAAGGCCTTTTTCATTTTTTAAATGGATACAATAAAGATCCGGATGATTTTCAATAAGGACACTAGGGAGAATTCCATAACCCAATCCATTTAGTACCATTTCCTTACACGTGTCTGCTTTGTCCACTTCCATTCCAATGAATGGAGGTGAGGAAAAGGTTCCTGTCCACCAATTATCGATTAGTGTTTTCAATGTCATATCTGTTTCATATTGAATTCTCGGTAAAGAAGGCAAATCTTCAAGGTCAATTTTCTCTTTTGAGGCAATACAAATCGTTTCTTCAAAAAGCAGTTGTTTGGCATCTGCCCAATGATAGTCTCCCCGTACAATACCAATATGGACATCTTGGTTATAAACAAGGTGGTATACTTCATGACTCCAACCTGTTGTCACTTTGTAATTTACATTAGGAAATTGTTCACGAAATAGCTTTAAAAGCCCAGGTAATTTGTGTCTTGTCATATAATTCGATACCGCTAATCGTAACGTCCCGCCTACCTCATGAGACATATTTTGGACTGTTTCTTTCATTTCACATAAACGACTAAGCATTTCATCTGCACATTTTACTAGATATTCACCTTGTGGTGTAAAATGAACACCTTTTGCTCCCCGCGTAATGATCACCACTTCAAACTCTTTTTCTATTTGTTGAATTTTTTTAGTTAATGTTGGCTGTGAGATATATAAACTATGAGCCGCTTTCGTTATATTCTTTTTTTCATAAAGCACTTTTAAAATCAGCCAATCACGTTCGTCCATTTGTTTCCTCCAACGTTCAACTAGTTATTTAGTTTGTTTCTGTCTTTTGGTTAGATTGATTCTATTATACCTGTGTTTTACTTTTGGTTGCACGTTGTTTACGCACTTTAATAAACTGTTTTCGGATACATCGTTGTTTCTTATGTAGTGTATATGTGAAAATTAGACCGTTCCATTGCGCTCCATTCCACTATTAAGTTAAAATAGTTTGGCAAAGCAACAATCTTTGCAAAAACAATTCTGCCAATTAAAAGAGGTCTTAGTAGAAAACCAACTAAGACCTCTTGAAATCAATTATTTAATTTTCGTCATTTCCATAATGACATCTTGACCGCCTGTTACGGACGGATTGTTTTGTTTATTTTCAATCTTAAACTGGTCTCCATTTAGAAGAATGATCGGTGTGATGATATTTGTTCCAGTATTTGATACCTTTTGTATATCAAATTCCGCTATTGGATTTCCTTTTTTAACTTTGTCACCTTCCGCAACATGAACTTGAAATCCTTCGCCATTTAATTTCACTGTTTCTAGTCCCATGTGAATAAGAATCTCTGCGCCGGATTTTGAACGAATAGTTATCGCGTGTTTTGTTGGAAACACACTGACAACCTCACCGTCAACTGGTGAATATACTTGATTTTCTGTTGGTTCGATGGCCATTCCATCTCCCATCATTTTTTCCGAAAAAACAGGATCCGGAACTTGTTCCAGCGCAACTGCTTTTCCTGTTAAAGGAGCATGAATTGGTTCCTTTTTTTGTGTAAACAATTTGAACATATTGCTCTCTCCTTCGTTTTGATTAGATAGTAATCTCTACCCCATAATGATCTGATATAACCGGTTTATTTTCCCCGTTAAAAATTACAGAAGAGTATTGCACATGAACTGGAAAGTTGGAAAAAATATAATCAATACGCAAATCACGCTTGTTCTTGTCCCATCCGGCAATCTTGCCAGCAACCGTTATCCCGGAATCTTTCTCTTTAGATAATGAGTAAGAATCATAGAGGCCTTTGCTTAGCAAGTAATCATATCCTTCCCCTTTGATATGTGCGTCATTATTGAAGTCACCCATAAGAAAATACTTTTCCTTACCGTTCGCCTTATCACATAAAGCATCGATTTGTTGTTTAAACGGTTCTTCTTCATCGCCCCACCAACCAAGGTGACACGAATAAAAGCTAAACGTATCATCTTCTATATGAATGTCAGCTCCAACAATTTTTCTTGTTTTCCAATACTCCGTATTTTCTGACTGACTAATAAAAAAGGATGTTGTTTTCTCGATCGGATGTTTTGTTAATAGAGCAATCCCCTCTTCATATATGTCATATCCTATATGGGAAAAATCCCAAACAAATTGATAATCAGTATTTCCTAGTTTTTTTAATTCTTCAAGTAAAACTCTGGCAAAATTATCTTTTTTCACTTGTCCATCGATGATTTCCGACTTGATGGATTGACTTACTTCTTGAAGGGCAATCACATCATATGACTTTTCCTGAATGGTCTCAGCTAAAATCTTTATTTTCGCAAATTGATCATCTTCCTGCCAAGAATGGCAGTTAAGTGTTAATAATTTCATTCTTTAAACCCCTAAACGATCTTGTATATCTGATTTTAATACGTCAGCTTTTGGTCCATAAATGGCTTGAACACCTTTTCCTTTAAGGATTAAGCCCAGTGCTCCATTTTGTTTCCACTCTGTTTCAGTAGCAACCGCATTCATATCTTTTATCGTAACACGAAGTCTTGTCATACATGCATCAACGTCTTCGATATTATCTTTTCCACCTAATAATCCGATCACTGTTGTTGCAAGGGAATTGTCCTGATCACTTGTACCGCTTTGTGCAGTTGAAGGAGCTTCCTCTTCAATATAGTTCCCTAATCTTCCTGGAGTCGCGTATTTAAACTTTTTAATCATAAAATTCGCAACAAAGAAGTTCATTGCAAAAAATAGTAAACAAGCGACCACAAAATACACTAAATCCAACCATAATCCCGCTTTCATAATCATCGGTGTTCTTGTTAATAATTCGATGATTCCAAAGGAATGAATTCGGATATGAACAAGATCAACAATCGCAAAAGCTAGTCCTGTCATAACCGCATAAGCTACATAAAGGACTGGTGCAACAAACATAAACATAAATTCAATCGGTTCTGTAACACCTGTCAAAAATACCGCTAAACCTGCAGAAAAGAACATTGACTTATATTTTGTGCGTTTATCTTTATCCACATTTTTATACATTGCCAGCGCAATACCGATTAAGGATGCACATGATAAAATCATTTGACCTACTTTAAAACGAGCTGGTGTTACTTCATTTAATAATGCTTCATATCCAGCAGTATCACCTGCAGCTAGTAAATTATTTAAATCAGCAATCCATGCAAGCCATAAAGGGTCTTGACCTGAAACTGTTGTTCCTGCACTAGAACCTGTTAAAATCGTATAAGTTCCACCCAACTCTGTATAGTTCATAGGAACCGTTAACATATGGTGTAAACCGAACGGTAATAAAAGCCTTTCCAATGTTCCGAAAATAAACGGAGCAATAACCGGTGCTGTTTCTCGTGATGAAGCAATCCAGCGACCGAAATCATTTAGCAGACCTTGAATGAATGGCCATACTACTGAAAGAATAATAGCTGTAACAATAGAACCAACGATCACAACGAACGGTACAAAACGCTTTCCATTGAAAAAAGCAAGTGATTGTGGCAGCTTATTAAAGTTATAATATTTATTAAAAATGTTTGCTCCTAGGAAACCGGAAATGATCCCTACAAACACACCCATATTTAAGGCTGGCGCACCAAGAATCGATACGAAATAATCCTTAACAATTAATTCACTTCCAAAAAGGGATGTAACCGTCGCTTCCGGATCGTTTAACATCTCACTGTTAACACCGAAAATAGCACCCGTGATTCGGTTAATTAGGACGAACGCAATCAGCGCTGCAAATGCCCCACCGGCACGTTCTTTCGCCCATGACCCCCCAATTGCCACAGCAAATAGAATGTGGAGATTTCCAATAATTCCCCAACCGATTTCCTCCATTACTAAAGAAATCGTTTGTACCAACGCTATATCTCCACTAGCCATTCCGATCAGCTTTCCAAGTGAAATCATGATTCCGGCAGCAGGCATAACCGCTACAACAACAAGTAGAGCTTTTCCGAATTTTTGCCAAAATTCAAAGGATATAAATTTCATCTTTTTTCTCTCCCTATTAAGGCAACCGTTTCCACAAACGGTTGCAAAATATTATGTTAATCGATACACTCTTGCTTCAAAAGGTTTTAATACACCATTCATAACTGAAGTCTCAGAAACGTTATCATTTCCGATCAACATTTCGGCATGTTGATGTTGCCATTCAGCAGGTAGTTGGTAGGAAGCTTCTATATCGAAAAGATTGGTCATGATTAGGAATGTTTCATCTTTCCATATTCTTAAGTAAGCAAAAATTTGGTGATGATCTTCCAAAATAAGCTTAAAACTACCATACACAAGGGCTAAATGTTCTTTACGTAATTGAATCAATTTTTTATAGTAATTATAAATGGAATCCTGGTTATTCATTGCAGATTCTACATTTATTTCGGTAAAATTCGGATTTATTTTTAACCAAGGCTGCCCTGTCGTAAAACCAGCATTTTTATTTTTATTCCATTGCATCGGTGTTCTTGAATTATCTCGACCGTTTTTCCAAATAATCTCCATCAACTCTTTATGACTTTGACCATCTTCCATACCGTTTCGATACAAATTTTTAATCGCAACATCATTATAGTCGTCAATTGATGGGAACTTAACATTGGTCATTCCAATTTCTTGTCCCTGGTAAATAAACGGTGTTCCTTGCATGAGAAAATACATTGTCGCAAGACATTTAGCTGATTGATCCCAGTATTTCTCACTGTCTCCCCATGTCGAAACAGAACGAGGTTGATCATGATTTTCTAGAAACAATGCATTCCATCCTTTTTCATCAAGGGCTGTTTGCCATGCGTTAAACGTTTCTTTCAATCCTTTAAGATCAATTCCTCCAGATACGCTTTTCCCCCAGAGATCTAAATGTTCAAATTGAAAAATCATATTAAAAACGCCTTTTTCTTCTCCAACCCACTCTTCCGCCTGATTTGGCTTTACACCATTTGCTTCACCGACTGTCATAATGTCATATTTAGCAAACGTTTCCCGTTTCAGTTCCTGAAGAAATACATCAATTCCCTCTTGATTCATATGTCCTTCGAATGACGGAACATATTTAAGGTTCTTTGGGTTTGGTAAATCAGGGAAACCTGCAACTTTCTTAATATGTGATATTGCATCAACCCGAAAACCGTCAATTCCCTTATCAAGCCACCAATTGACCATCTCATATAAGTCTTTTCGGACATTTGGGTTTTCCCAGTTTAAATCCGGTTGTTTGCGGGAGAAAACATGCATAAAATATTCTTTTGTCTCCGGGTCATACTCCCAAGCAGAACCTCCAAAAATTGATTCCCAGTTATTAGGTTCCCCATTTTCACCAGGGTGCCATATATAATAATCCCGATACGGACTTTCTTTTGATGAACGAGATTCAATAAACCAAGGATGTTCATCAGAAGTATGGTTAATTACCAAATCCATGATTAATTTCATCCCTCGCTTATGAACCTCTTTTAAAAGCAGATCAAAATCGGACATCGTTCCGAAATCTTCCATAATTCCCTTATAATCGCTTATATCATACCCATTGTCATCGTTAGGTGATGTATAAATTGGACATATCCAAATCACATCAATTCCTAAATCCTGCAAATAATCAAGCTTGGACATAATCCCTTGCAAATCACCAATTCCATCACCATTAGCATCCATAAAGCTGCGAGGGTAGATCTGGTAAGCAACTGCTTCTTTCCACCATATTCTATTCATGATGCATTCCTCCTCGTAATCTAAAAACTAATATATCAGACTATGAGAATATGAGCAACCGTTTGCATTAAATTTTCATAGATTTTTTGTTAAGGTTTTCAATTAATTCTGTTTATACGACTAATTTTCCCTTTATAATTAATATGTTTCACTCTATTAGGCATAGATCCCAGTCTACTAGCATTATATTTTAGGGCAATCGTTTGCATAGATGATTGTGGATAATAAGATTTTATATATGTGCTCTTGAAGCAGTTAACAGAAAAAATGCATCCAGTAAAACAGATGCACTTTTTCCTTAAAACACTTTCCTTTTATAAATACGAATCGACAGCATCCATGAAATCATGTAAATGACCCCTACTGATATCATCATGTATAAATAAATCTGTACATTATTAAAAGATAAGAATGTTTTAGTTAATTCCCTTATTCTATCATTAAGATCTACAATAAAATGATTCAGAATAACCATATAGACGACAAATGCGAAAATTGATGCGATCATTAAGTACTGACTTTAATTTTTTGAGTTAGCTTTAAACTAATTGTTAACACCCATTCGGCCAAGAGGTCCATTTTCATCTATGATATCTTGAATCTCATAAACGGATATTGGAAACATTGGAAAACCAAATGCATATGGAGTAATGTCGTAAAGTTGAAAATAGATGACCAACGCTTTATCAGCCATGTAAAACTCCTGATCTGGCGAAATTGATGTAAAGCCATTAAGAATTGGAATATCACGCTCTTTTATTTGCGCCTGGATGATGCTTGAGAGAGTTTTGATATAATCAATACCAGGTTTAAATAAATCTTTGAGGTTACAAAATTTTCCTTTATTAAGATCAAATGTTAAAGACTTAATTATCGTCAATCCATGTGCCGCTTTTTCATGATACGTATAATTTGAAAGTGATAAGCTCAATACTTGACGCTGGTTGTTTTTGATCTCATATTCTCCAAGCATTTCTTCAACCGTACTTGGCATATTTCCAACTTGTTGATCGATGAGCTGCTGTGTTGTATATACAATGATCTGATTGATATATGTTTGCAAATGTTGATTTCGCATGCGAACAACTCTCGGATAAACGACTGTCTTTTTCGGCGCACTGCTAATCTTTACTGTTTTTGTGGCCACAGGTAATGAAAAGGACATACTTGTATCACCTTCTTATTTTTTACTCATTGTATTCTCAGCTTGAGTAATAATGAGTAAAAATCAACAGCATTACAAAAAGTCTATTTTGCTATTCTCCTGCGATAGATAAACAAAGTAACTCCATTTAATAGTAAGGTCACAATGAGCAGATAGGCACCAACGTATGCAACTGCACCAGCTGTGTCCATTAATGCTGACCAATCCTCAATTTGTACGAGATGATAACTATAGAAAATTTGGAAACATAGTGAAATAGCGCATGCACTTATACTCAAAACGGAGAGCATCATCCACTTCCTATTGTTCTGATTTTTAACCTGTACAATATTTACAATTGGAAGAATCCATGCAACAAGTCCAAGCACAAGGCTGCCAATATTAAGTAAACCAACCATTTTCAACCCCCTATTCTGTCAACACAAAGTTCTTGCAGCTTGCCAATCACTTCTTTATAGAAAGAAACTTCATGTGGCACAAATTTATCTCTGCTTACATGTTTACGAATGCTACATTTTTCACCTTCATCCGTTATTTCAAATCCACTGATTTCAATTTCATCTTTTTCCCCAAACCAAAGTTGAGCAAAATCAGTAAATTCAGCTCTTACAATACCTGCAACCTCTTCTACTTGAAGTGTGAAATCATCAAAGTTATACTCACTTTTATATAAAAAAACGTTTGCTAGTTCTTTATCAATAAAACCTTGCTTCGTCACACAATATCGAATTTCTCCCAAGTTTATTAATTCATCAAAATCGACACTTACACCTATTTCTTCTTCTATTTCTCTTACTCCATCCAAAACGGTTTCGTCAGCTAGTAAATGTCCGGCAGCCGTGATATCTAATAGATCGGGATAGTCTTTTTTACTTTTACTACGAAGCTGTAAATAGATATAATCTATACCCTCTTCATTTCTGATAAACCAACAATGAAATACTTCATGCCAAAGCCCAAGTTTATGTACATCACTCCGGGAAGCGACTCCTATAAGGTTTCGATGATCATCAAAAATCTTTAATTTTTCTTGTTCACTCATGATTTTTCTCCCTGAAATGTATTTTTTAGTATAAACAATCTGATATTACATTTATTAACTTTCCCTTACAAATGTAATGAAGTCAATACTAACAGGTTCCATTCCTTCTGCTCGAAGTTTTAAGTTGACCTGCCCGCGATGATAATGACCATGTAAAGCAACATGAGTTAAAATATCGATAAGTGATGATTGAAATTTCTCACCTTTGCTATTTTTGTACTGGACTAGGTCAATATGGTTCTCTTCTGATAAATTTGTTAGGATTTCAGAAAACCCTTTTTCATTTAGTTTTAAAAGTTTCTCACAGTCCTCTAATCCAATATCAGCCCAAATGGGTAAATTTGAGCTATCCTTTCCTTGAATTCTCGTTAACCATACTTGTTCTGCACAAAGAATATGTGAAAAGAACTGTCTAGCTTTGTGGCTGCCTCTAGGTTCGTTCGCTTTTAGAGTACTTAAAATCTGCTGATTAGCCCAATGTAAATGGTCAAACATGCTTTTGATCGTTTTCATTTTGACATCACCTCAACTATTAATCTCTATTATATCCACCCTTTTTCCTTCGCTACCGTCACAGCTTCCGTTCGGTTTTTCACTTCGAGTTTATTGAGTATTTCAGACATATAATTTCGGACAGTACCTGCTGATAAAAATAATTCTGAAGAGATGTCTTTAGAGGTTTTTCCTTCTGATGCTAATCGTAATACATCCTTTTCACGATCAGTCAGTGGGTTATCGTGCTTCATACTTCCAAAAATCAATTCCGGAGAAAATTCTCGTTTTCCTTTCATAACACTGCGAATCGACTCAGCAAGCTCGTCAATGGAACCGTCTTTTAACATATAGCCATTTACGCCAATTTTTACTGCCTGCTCAAAATATCCGGGACGCGCAAACGTTGTTAATATAATGATTTTACAGGTGAAAAATTGTTTTTTTGCCTCTTCTGCTACATCAAGGCCACTCATTAGAGGCATTTCAATATCCATTAAACATACATCAGGTTGAAGGGAGGTAATCATGTTTAATGCTTCCCTGCCATTTGATGCCTCCCCCACAATTTCAATATCATCCTCAAAATCTAGTAAAGAGCCTAATGCTCCCCTTAACATTCCTTGATCTTCTGCAATCATCACTCTTATCACGATCCAACACCGACCTTTTTATCCTTAACAATAATTGGAACAGTTATGATTAATTTTGTTCCTTTTTGTGAGATGATTTTCATCATTCCATCTATTAATCTCAAACGTTCACTAATACCTTTCAAACCGTTCCCATCTTCAACTGTTTCATTAAGACCTTTTCCGTCGTCTAAAATAGCTAATTCAATTTCTCCATCTCTTTTCACAAGCTGAACGACACAGTTTTTTGCCTGACTATGTTTGACCACATTTGTTACTCCTTCTTTAAGACACATGCTGAGGATATTCTGCGTGAGTAACGGAACATCTTCCAACTTTGAATCTCCTGTAAATTGAAAGGAAACTCCTGCTGCCTGTAAAAGAATCTCCGACTCAATCAGTTCTTCCGCCACCGTAATGGCTTTCATATCAGATACTAATTCTCTTACTTGCTTTAGTGCTGAACGGGAAGTTCGTTCGATCTCTTTTGTCTCCAATTTGGCTTTTTCAATATCCTTACTTATTAATTTATGCACGAGCTGACTTTTTAACGTAATGAGTGATAATGTATGACCTAAATGATCATGAAGATCTCTCGCAATACGCATTCTTTCATCTCGTTTGACCAATTCTTTAATTTGTTCATTTGCTTCATCCAGCTTTTTCTCCAATTCCATTCTGGTACTCATAGACCTGATACCGAATGGGGAGATGAACATAATGAGGATAAAAATACCATAATAGTATAGGTCTTGTACCTCCAAGGTCTCTCTTTGAACAATCAACGGTGATATAATGACGATCGCAAACATACCCAAAGCTTTGAAAAACGTTTTCTTACTCTTATACCATCCAATAAAATGTGCGGTAAAAAACCCTAGGAATATATTATAGAGATTAAATAAGATTGCTAGAATTAAAATGACAAAAACTTGTATGACGAGCCAATACGTATATGATTTCTTATCAAAAGAGTTATAGAGCTGCCGATATGTGATTAGAAACAACAGCAGCAACCCGATTCCAATTATTTGTTTCCACCCTTGTGCCATTGCGACATAATAGGCAGGCATGGCAAGATATATTAAAAACACATACGGAAAGAAACCATATCTAGCTGGAAAAACCCTAAACCCCTTTAACTTCTGCACCATTTAGCTCACACCGCCGCTTCTTGTTTTCTCCTAATATAACCTGATATTACCACAAATAGGAAGAGATACCCAATTAAAAGGATGAAATTAGCCCATTCCGGCTGTTCACTGCGAACAATTTGCCATGCACCATTACCAAAATGATAAGATGGAAGCCATTTCCCAATTGTTTGGACAAAATCCGGCATAATCTCAAGCGGCATCCACATACCACCTGCAATAGCAAGAATCATATACACCATATTTGAAATCCCTGCAGCTGTATCTACCCTTTTCATTGTTCCTACTAACGTTCCCAATGCAAGAAATGGCAAGGAACCAAACAATAGCCACACCCCACACAGTAACCATTCCACCACTGACATAGAAACCCCGTTAATCATTGCTCCAGCTGTAAAAATAACCACAATTGACAATATATGAATCATTGTTTGACCAACCATTTTTGCAAAGAAATAGGCATGATCAGATAAAGGAGTTATTCTCATAAAGGTAGACCACCCTTGAGCTTTTTCTTCAACCAGGCGGATACCAAGAGTCATGATCGCAGAGCCCATCAAACTAAAGGCTGTCATTGACATTAGATAATGCGCCTGCCATAGTTGTTGATCGTCCATTGCGGAGTTAAAAATTCTAGTAAACACAATATAAAAGGCAATAGGCATAAACAATGACCAAAACACGTAATAGGGATTCCGTAAAATCCTCAATACTTCCATCTTACATTGCATCAAAAGTCCGTTCATATTAAACAACCTCCCTTTTTTCCATTACTTGTTCAAACGCATCTTCAAGACGTCCCCGTTCAACTCCAATGTTACGTACTGGAATTTCTTTCGCAAATATAGCTTTAAGGACATCATCAGGTTGCTCTGTTAATACATATAATCGTCCATCTTTTTCATATATATCTGTTACAAAAGGAAGAGAGACTAATTCCTCATAATGAATGGTTGAATCTGCCGAGAATGTTACGGCTTGTTTTGTGAGCTTACTCTTAATATCCAAAGGAGTCCCATCGCCGACAATCTTTCCTTCATGAAAGAGTATCACCCGCTCAGCAATATCATCTGCCTCCTGTAAATAGTGTGTTGTAAAAATGATTGTTTTTCCCCGTTGTTTTAGATCCTTCACCGTATTCCAAAACACTTTTCTTGATGTCACATCCAAGCCAACTGTTGGTTCATCGAAAAATAACACATCAGGATCACCTGCCATCGCAATGGCGAAGCCAAGTCGTCTTTTCTGTCCTCCAGAAAGTTTATTTGCCCGTTTTTGACATTCATTCTGACTAAAACCAGTGATATCTACTAGCTCCTCAAAAGACAAGGGATTTGGATAATAGCTTTTAAAAAGGTGAATGACTTCTTTCACCTTTAAAGCATCAATTACACTTACCTCTTGAAGCATCGCACCGATTTTCTCCCTTACAAATTTATCTTTGGGCTGTTTTTTAAATAGTTGGATATTTCCCTCACTAGGCTTTAACAGCCCAAGCATCATATTCATTGTTGTTGTCTTGCCCGCTCCATTAGGACCCAGGATCGCAACAATTTCTCCTTTATGAATAGAAAATGAAATCTCATGAACAGCGGTTTTATTTTTATAAATTTTCGTTACTTTATTTAGCTCAATTATCGGTTCCATTTGTGACCTCCATTGTTTATAAGGTTATTTTACAATGGAGGAAGGATTTGGATTAGTAGAGTATGTCATGATGTGAGGTGACAATTGTCATATTGAGGTCAGTGACATCTTTAGAAATGGAACCTACAGTTATGAAAAACTAAAAACACCTACAAACAGTGGATACATTGTTTGTAGGTGTTTTTAGTGAAAACTCATTTATTCGCAAACCAACTAAGTGCTCTCTGTTCCATTTCCCTCACAAACGTTTTTTTGGCTGGACTATAGTCAGTTGTGGAATCGAACCGTTGAGCCAAACGTTCTTTAAACGAGCTATACGTTTCGACCTCCTTAGGATGAGAGCGCAGGTAATCTCGAAAGATAAGGTGACGGTCAATTTGAGGATTGTTCTTTTCATAAAAGTGAATATGATGGGTTCTATTTTCCCCACCTTTACGAAATAGCCTTCTGCCTGCGATGCCCCATTCCCCTGCAACATCATAACCAAGTGAAGTCATTTTGCTATTAAATAAATCAATCTTCTCTATATCTTTAACGATGCACATCATATCAATAACAGGTTTTGCTTTCATGCCTTGAACTGACGTACTCCCAAAATGTTCAAACTTGATGATTTCATCTCCAAAAATTGTTTTCAGAAATTGTGCCTCCGATTGAAACATTCGAGACCACTCTTCACTAAAGTTTGTAAACCGCACTTTCAAACCTAAATCCCCCTCCATTATCCTTACTCACTACAATTATATAAAAAAGTGCCAACTTCTATTGAAAGAAACCGGCACTCTTTGTGAGTTTTAACGCGATGCTTTTGGTGGTTGGCACACATCACATTTACGTTGATTATTGTTTTTAAATTTCGTGAAGGTTTTTTCAAAACTATTACCACACGCACACTTTAATTGTAACTTTTGAGAAAAGCCGTGATATTCTGTCGTTAGTAACGTACTTTCAGAATTTTTTTCAACAAAATCTTTAATTTTTCCGATTGTCCATCGTTTATTCATTCTTTACATCTCCTATTTTTTCACTGGGCGGAGGCTTTTGTAGGCATCCGGTTATGTTGATCAAAAACTTACAGTTTCTAAGCTTCTAATTATAACATGTGTGGACAAAGATAGAAATTAGGTACTGAAAATTCGTATATGTATTAACTATCTTAAGTCATTTTATGAGATATAAGGAACGCAATAAGGTTTCTATCAGTTTCTTCAGATGCTTTCCCTAACCAAATTAAATGCCCCCATGTGTCCAGTAATTGCAATTTGGAAGAAGGAATATTCTCATGAGCAAGATTTGGATGTTCCAATGGTACTGAAGCATCATTTTTACTATGCATAATAAATGTTGGACATTGTACAGCTTTTAAAGTGTCGATCGTAACTTCATTTATCTGAACTAGATCAAGTAGAAAACCATTACCAGATCGCTGACGATTGTTCATTTTTCTTATAGCCTCTATATCGTTTACATCTAATTTATCTTTTGCTTGTTTAAATGTGAGTGTACTAAATGATGGAAGCATTTGTTTGAATATAAACTGCGGGAAAACATTATTCATGATAGAGATGAGTTTCCATGTGAATCTTTCAGTTTTTGGGCGGAATATTATATTCGCAACCTTGTATTCTATGTCTTTTGGGGTAAGCCATTCTTTTGTAACGGCAGACTGTAATATAAGGGTATGTATGTTTTCCGGGTAGGTTGCAGCGAAAAAAATACCGCTTGGTCCACCTGCAGATATTGCGAGTACATGAACTTTATCTATGTTTAAATGATCTAGTAACCTTTTATAAAAATGACATGCTGATAAGAGGCTTGTTCCGATTTCATTAGAGGTTTCTCCATAACCTGGTCTTGAAGGAGTAATTAATGAGAAACCACGTTCAATTAATGCTTTATAACCAAATTCTTCATAACAGTTTGAGTGTCCACCATGGAATACGAGTATGGGCTCTCCTTCACCAATAATAGAATATTCCATCGTCACCCCTTCTATCTTCAATTTTTTAATTGTTCTAATCATTTACTAATCACCCATTCCTAAGGCTTTATCATTAATTTGATACAGATCTATAGATTGCAATTTCACCTTATAAATTTAACACAATATTCCAATCTAGTCTTTAAACATTTATACGCACAAAAAACAGGGTTGTCACAAAGACTGACCCTGTTGTAACAACCCCTCCTAATCGTATTATTCTTTTAAACTAAACCCTGCTCTGTTCATCTCTTCCAACACTTCCTCAACTTCTTCTGAAGAATGCCCTATCACTAGACCGATTATCTTGGTCACTTGATTGTTATCCGGAAAATATCTTGGGTCTAATACACTTAATGGTATAAAATGTTCCTTATCTAAGAATTTTTCGGCTATCGGAATGGCACTTTCAAAATTCTCATTCCAATCAAAATTACATAAACGCATGCACTTTTTGCCAAATCGTTCTTGAATTTCGTTGTATAACAGAAGTCCACATGTTGATGCATTAAAACGGACATTTAAATCAATAAAATAATATTGCCCGTTATATAAGAGAACATCGAAGCCGGCTACACCGACATATCCTTTATCCGAAATATTTTTCATTACTTCAAAACCGGTTTTCACGATATCTGCGATACTGTCATCATAATCAGTGGAAATCCAACTCCCGCAGAAATTACCATCTTCAGTTACAAGTTGTTCTGACTTTCCTAGAAATTGAATAACCCCATTTTTGTCTGCCATATAATGAACAGAAATGTTTTTCTCGTATGGGATTTGTTCCTCAACAATGATGGATGTTAAGTCACCAAAACTTTCATTTATTTCTTCAAGTTGTTTCTCTTCACTAATAAGTAAAACTCCATATCCACCTGAAGTCGGACGACCATCACCTGTTTTTAATACAAATGGCAGTTCCGGTTTTTCCTCCATAATTTGTTCCAGGCTCATCATTCTTCGCTTTGGTATATGTTCGGATGGAACGAGTTCAGGTATATTCCGCTTATCACAAAGATAGGCTAACACTTCCGGGCCAACCCTGTACAGTTCAGTTGACACCTTATCTTCAGGATGCGGATATTGAAAAATCACCTTTTTCCGTTGTTTTGATAAAAGCTTAAGAGTTTCGATATATTCTTCTTCATTTCGATACGTGTAAAGCTTTGATGGTAATTGAAGTCCTGCCTTTTTCAACAATTGTAATGCAGGTTTTGTTGCACATGCCTCATGACATACAACCGGTGTATTTCCAACAACACCAAGTTCCCTACCTGTTAACGCATTTAAGCTTAATAGATCTCCTGCAAAATGCTGATAATCTTCTGCATATAATTTCGGATTAAAAATGATTTCTTCACCGTAAATATCTTGAAGTGAATAAACCGGACGGAAATTTAATTGTTTATTTTGTGTAAATGTTAATTTTTTTGCTGCTTCTCCCATTTAAAAAACCTCCTAAAGTCCTTGTTTTAGTAAAATAATATTCTCTTTTATTTAAAAGATTTAAAAACTTACATTTCAGCACTCTAGTAATCTCTTTTGATTTCTATTACCTTTTTAATTCACAAAAAAGACAATCCTTAAACCTATTTTTTTTCATATTTCTACATTATTTTCATTTATTACTAGGAAACCAAATAGATAAATTATTATTTTAAAAAACAAAAAAGAACCGTTAACAAAGGGTTCATCACCCCATGTAACAGTTCTTGTTTACACAAACAATCTTGAAGGTTTTCATATGTCAATGATAGATCGTTACACTATACTTTCAGTGAATTCTACCTGTTTCTTCATTTAGAGTGTCCTTTACATAGAAACTCTTTTTGCAGATTTTGTCCCAAAGTTACCGAACAACATAATACCAATAACAAAAATAAACAAATCGAATAAAACGAAGATACCCAAAGAAGAAATAGTTAAAGTAATTGTCTTTAACTGCCCTTTGACACTAAAAATAGCAGTAAGGAACGAACCCAGCAATAGAATTAATAGTAGCAATAAATCCAGAGGTTCAGGTAAGGGATTTAATACTTGTTGGACAATAAAACATAAAATGATAAACGTAATGATCATGACCAATGAGATCAAACTAAGATCGTTTTTTTACTTATAAAACGTCCATTAGTTGTTTTTCATATACTTTTAAATTTTGATAAACAACATTCAGCCTTGGGGTATCAACATGACGTTCTTTTGCCAATTTTAATAAATATCCTTGTAAATGCTCACTTTCAATTGATAAACCTTTTTCCATATCACGCTGCATTGAAGTCTTGAAATCATAGGAAAGGTTTTCCACTGTCTTCATATGCACATCAACAATATTGTCAGGAATTGGAGCATGACAAGCTCTCATTATTATTGCTGCTTCTTCACATAAACTTCTAATAAAGTCTATCCCACCATCGCTTTCACAAATTGGACCCATTGGTGCTCGCATCAGTGTTGTGACACTTGACATAACGGTAATAAGTAAATACTTCTTCCAAATGTCTTGCATAATATGATGACTCAAAATAAAGTTGGCTCTTGTACCACTGAATGTAGCCGTAATTTGTTGAATTCTCTCTGACCTTGAATGATCTAGTTCGCCAAATACTAGTTGATCAAATCCGCTTGTATGTATTACTTCTCCCAACTCATTTAACGTTGTTTCTATAATACATAAGCCACCAACCACTTTTTCCTCTCCAAATGCCAGTTGTAATGGAGATAGGTGAGCTACTCCATTTAATAATGGAATAATGACTGTTTTCTCGCCGATGAAAGGGTTTAAATCATTTATTGTTTCCTCTAAATGATAAGCTTTTACCGAGAGTAATACGAGATCAAATGAATCTGACTGTTCATCTTTTGTCATTAATTTGGGTGAAAAAGTGTAATCACCTTTTACGCTGCGTATAACTAAGCCATTTTTTTCAATTTGTTGTTTTCGTCTATTACGGACCAGAAACGTTACGTCTTCACCTTTCTCAACTAATCGGCCTCCAAAATATCCTCCAATTCCTCCAGCTCCGACTACTAAAATACGCATATTTATTGCCTCCACTTAAATATTCTTCACAAATGAAATTCTTCTTACTGATTACAAATACTTCATTAACTGATATTGTTGCAACAACATCGTCTCTAAGACTAGTACTCTTATATTCCCCCTATTCTAAATTACACTTCTTCATATGTATTAAAATAACCTTTAATCCATTCAAAAATGCAACTCAATTTATGAAAGGTTTTTTTATTGATGATATTCATACCTGTTCGGGAACAACGGATACTCCTTTTTTCTTACGAGCATCCTCTTTTAGTCAAAATTTACAAGATGTAAAATATTTGACAAAAAATTCTATTTATGCTATAATTTACATTTATTATTACACGTATTATAATGTGATTCTCCTGGCCAGGGGAATCTCATTCTTTTATATAGGAGGAAAATGGAATGGAACATGATGAGTCCAGTTTAACTTCCTTGATAGCGGCTTTTGGTCGTGCATATCACAGTAAATATGACACTCCAAAAATTTTTGATGATTTTCTTGCAAACACTCTAATTTCCAAAGAAGAATTTTTGACTATTAGTAATAATATGGTTAACGGGATAGAATTTTTTAACAGAGATATTGGGCTACGATATAAAGATGATCCAAAAGAAATATTAAAATGGATTACACACGTACAGCTTTCTCCTACACCCTTAGCACGTTCTGCCTATTGTGAAAAAGTACTACTTAATGAGATTAAATTAGGTGTACAACAGTATGTCATACTTGGAGCTGGCTTAGATACATTTTGCTTCCGATATCCGGAATTGAAAAACAGACTAGAAATATTTGAAATTGATCACCCAACTACTCAAAAATTCAAAAAGAAAAAGTTAGCAAATGCTAAATTGGATATCCCTAATAACCTTCATTTTGTTCCTATGGACTTTACTGCTACATTTTCTTATCAAGAATTAATTGATGCTGGTTTCAATTATGATAATAAAAAAACATTCTTTAGCCTATTAGGTGTTTCTTATTATTTAAGTAAAAAGGAACATACAAACTTAATAAGTCACTTATTTGCTAACATGCCATCAGGCAGCTCTATTGTTTTAGATTATGCAGATGAAAACCTCTTTGAGGAAAAAGGGATGTTTAATAGAGTTGAAAACATGGTGAAAATGGCTACTGAAAGTGGAGAACCAATGAAATCAAGTTTTACTTATCATGAAATTGAGAATTTATTCGAAAGATCTGGTTTACTCATTTATGAACATTTAACACCAACTATGATCAATGAAAATTTCTTTAGAAATCGAACCGATTATTTATCAGCATATGAAACAATTCATTTTATCCACGCTGTAAAGAAGTAATTAAGATTATGTAATGCCTCTCAAAATTCGAGAGGCTTTTATTATCAAATACTATTTTTATCCTATTGGACTACCTTTAGATCGAACCATTTGATACCAAATGGCTTCATCAAAACAGCTGTCTATTAATATGCTATTCTCTCAATGCGTACTTATCCTAACTGACGTTTAAACGCTTTATTTGCGAAGAAATAAGCGATGATCATGATGCCGAGGCACCAGGCAAGTGCGGTCCAAATATCAGTACCAACATTCCCTTCATACAAGAGGGCACGAATAGCATTCACTATTGATGTCACGGGCTGGTTCTCAGCGAACGTACGGACAATTTTAGGCATGGTTTCGGTGGGAACAAAAGCCGAACTTATAAACGGCAGGAAAATCAACGGATACGAATATGCTGTCGCCCCTTCCATAGACTTCGCTGTTAATCCGGGAATGACTGCCAACCATGTAAGTGCCAGTGTAAAGAGAGCGAGTATCCCAGCTACCATGAAACAATCCAGGACATCAGCACTGGAACGGAAGCCCATCAATAGTGCGACTAGGATAACCACCATAACAGTAAGCGCATTGGAAACAAGCGAGGTCAATACATGAGCCCATAACACCGATGAGCGCTTGATGGGCATCGTAATAAAACGTGCCATCAGTCCACTCTTTACATCCGTAAACAGCCGCAATGAAGTGTAAGCTACTCCGGAAGCGATAGCCATCAACAAGATTCCCGGCAATAAATAATTGACGTAGTTATCTGTGCCTGTCTCTATGGCTCCGCCAAATACATAGACAAACAGCAGCATCATCATAATCGGCGTAATCGCCACCGTGATAATCGTATCTGGGCTGCGCATGATATTCCTCATTAAACGTCCTAGTAATACCCCTGTATTCCTATTCATTTACATCTCCTCCTTTTTACCAATAATAGATAGGAAAATTTCCTCCAATGTCGGCTGCTTCTCGACGTACTCTACTTTCGCTGGCGGGAACATCTCCTTAAGTTCGGTAAGAGTACCGGTCGTAATGATTTTTCCGCCATGCAGGATGGCAATACGGTCTGCAAGTTGTTCTGCTTCTTCCAGGTACTGGGTCGTCAGCATAATGGTTGTTCCTCCGTTGGCAAGCTCTTTGACGGCATTCCAGACTTCAATCCTCGCTTCGGGGTCAAGCCCTGTTGTGGGTTCGTCAAGAAAAATAACTGCTGGCGTCCCGATCAGACTCATGGCAATGTCTAGCCGGCGCTTCATCCCACCGGAATACTTATCGGCGCGGCGATTGGCCGCATCGTTGAGGCTGAATCTTGCTAGCAATTTGTCAGCGACTTGAGATGGATTGGAAACTCCCCGTAACTTGGCGATCAACATCAAGTTTTCCCTCCCGGTGAGCATGCCGTCCAAAGCTGCAAACTGCCCTGTCAGGCTGATGCTTTGACGAACATCATCAGGTTGACGCTGGACGTCATAACCACAAATACCTACTTCACCGCCATCGGGCTTCATCAACGTCGAGAGGATGTTAACCGTAGTTGTCTTGCCAGCTCCATTTGAGCCCAACAGTGCGAAAATTTCGCCGCGCTGCACTTCAAAATCTACCCCTTTTAAGACTTCCTTGTCTTTAAAGGATTTTTTTAGCTCTTTTACAGAAATCGCTGTATTGTTCATATTTTTTCCTCCTTATAAAAGTCCAGCAAGGCACAAGATTGCCTAAACTACCCTACTTAGCCTGACTGATAATCAGTATTACTTACTACCGAGTTAAAAATATAACTGAATAGTGAAGGCGGCCATCTAATTTGTAACCAGCTATTCAGTCAGAATTATCTATTGAATTTCCTATTTCCTAATCGATCTGATTCATATCTTCACGATACTTGTCGACATAGGTTTTAGCGTTTGCCGTAAGTAAGTTGGCAAAGGATATCAAGCCGAACCCAGTGATTTCCAAGAGTTGCCTTCCTTATTCCGCACCGGCATCGAACAACTCAATTTATTCAGTCCATTGAGCAGTTTAATTGAAGAAGGAATGAGTAATGTTCAAAAATTGTTTTTTATAGAAGTGATAAAAATAGGATTTTGTGGAATTAATAAAGTGAATAAAAACACAATATTATTAAAGTTCCTTCTATTTTTTCATAGTTTTAACGACTTTTTGATTGACCGATTCTTGATAGAGTTCAGCGTAAGTTATTGAATCTTCAATAAGCTCATCACAGAAAGCAGCAACGTTTGTTCCTGTGACTTCAAGAACACCTTTCCCAGCAGCTGCACCTTCTTCAAAGAAGCTGAGAATTTCAGAGAGCAGTCCGATACCTTCGTTTAGCTCAACAGGGCCGACTTTGAAGAGATATTTTTGGATCTCTTTATAGACAATTTGGTAATCTTGTGGAAGCGCTTTGACACGCGAAACATGGACTCTCCATTCTTTTTTGCCTTCGATGATTTTTTTGATACTCATTTTAGTCCTCCCAATTTTCTTGCTACGTTGTTGTTGAGTTGGTCACGCCATTTATCTCTATAAGTTTTTGCTCCTTCGTCACCAACAAGAGCTGCACAGAATCCTTTAATATCATCTCCTAGTACTTCTTCGATTCTCTGGCAGTCTCCTGATGTAACTTCAAGCAGTTCAAGAGCACTGTCAAGAATCGGCATCAGATTACGACCGGTGAAATCTCCGTGCATCCAGAGATTACTTATCATTTCTTTCCAAGCAGTTTGATATTCAGCTGGCAAGACTTTTACTCGCGCTTCAAAACCTTTCATTGCTTTAGTCATATCACTGCCGGTTATTTTTTCTAAAAAGTTCATTGTCGTCTCCTTTAAGATACTAAGCTGTTTTAGCAAAGTTCTATTATTTAATCGAATCGTTGAGTTTTTGACGCTGCTTATCAACCCACGATTTTGCATCAATGACAAGATCATCACAGAAGGCTGATACGTCATTGCCAGTAACTTCTTTAACTCGCTTACCATTTGCTGCGGCTTCTTCAAGAAGGTCGATGATGTGATTAAAGACGAATTTTGTTTCTTGCCAATCCATTACACCGCCAGTGTTCCAGAGATATTTTTGCATCGCTTTGTAGGCGTTGTAGTAGTCTTCAGGTAAGGATTTGGCGCGTTTTTCTATTTCATGCCATGCTTTTTTTTCGCTAAAATCGCCAAAGATTTTTTCAAAAATATTCATCATATTACTTCTCCTTTTGATTTTATGTTTGTTTTGAGTTCGTTAATTTTGCTTGATACGAATTCCCATTTTTTCCAAAAAATTTCAAGATGCTCTTGACCTGCTGCGTTGAGTGTGTAAAATTTTCTCGGCGGTCCCATAGTTGATGGCTTTTTCTCGATGTTCACCAGATTGTTTTTCTCAAGTCGCATGGTAATTGTATAAACTGTGCCTTCAACCACATCAGTGAAGCCAAGTTCTCGCAGCTGCTGCGTGATTTCGTAGCCGTAAGTTTCTCCACGGCTGATGATCTCAAGCACACAACCCTCAAGCACCCCTTTCAGCATTTCTGTAATATTTTCCAACTATTTTCCCTCACTTGTATTTCCTATTTTTTTGTTTTCAGTATCACAGGTATTATGTGCTACTGATATTTAGTATTACTTATTACTAGTATATAGTATTACATAATACCGTCACTTGTCAATAAAACTTTTAATCAATTAAGCCCAATTTTAATAACATCATACATGTTCTTTTCTAATTTAATATCTAAGAAGTTACTCCTACCTACTGAGTGCTTACATATAAAAAGACCAGGATAGTATCCATCCTGATCTTTTTGTACACATAGTATACAAGAAAAAATATTGTGACTTGCTTAACTGTAAACAAAACTATACACTTAATTTTTCAATCGTTTTTGCAAGTAATGCAGTAAATTTAGTGAATGTCTTTAAGTCCGTATACTCTTCCTTTTCACTATGAGAAAACTCCCCCATTGGACCCATTCCATCTACTGTTGGAATCCCTTCACTTGCTGTAAAAGATGCGTCCGACCCTCCACCGGAGCTTACCTCACGGATCGTTATGCCAAGATCATCTGCCGCTTCATGGATAACATTCATTAGCTGCTCAGTTTCACTTGTCTTCTGCATAGGAGGTCGACTAATATCTCCTTTAAGCTTAGTAAATGTACCCGAAACATGTTCCTCCTGTGAAATTTCTGTTATTTTCTTCACAATATCGGCCGCCTGTTGTTCATTGGTAAATCGTACATCGATGTCTGCTCTCGCAACCGAAGGAATTGTATTTGTCGAGGTTCCCCCTTGCACTAACCCAACGTTTACAGATATTCCTTCATCATAATTGTTCAGCTGTTGAAGTTTTATAATTTTATGGGAGATTTCCTCAATGGCACTTCTCCCCCGCTCAGGATCTACTCCGGAATGAGCACTTTTCCCTTTTACGTCAAGCGTGAATTGTCCAACCCCTTTGCGCTCAGTTACTAGTCCTCCATTTGGGCGTGAGCATTCCACAACAAGTGAATATTGTTTGTTTTCAGCAACCTGTTTGATTAATGGTTTTGAGGTAGGAGAACCGATTTCTTCGTCACTGTTAAAAATAATATGCACATTTTTATATGCATCAGATCCGGCTTCCTTCAACGCCTTCAGCGCGTATAAAACTTGAACATGACTCGCTTTTTCATCATTAACACCAGGACCAAATGCTTTGTCACCAATCACTTTAAATGGACGTTTTTCCGCTTCTCCCTTTGGAAAAACGGTGTCCATATGGGCAATGATTAGAATTTTAGGATCAAGATCTCTTGATGCTTTAATTTCCAAATGATTACCCAGCTTATCTTCATAATGAACTTTAACATTCATTCCTATCTCTTCAAATTTTTCTATTAAGATGTCACCAACCGCATCTACACCTTCTTTATCATATGTTCCGCTGTCTGTATTCACAATACGTTCCAAAAGTTCATACATTTCTTGTTCTTTTGTTTCTAAATAAGTTTCAATCATTTTTCTCTCCTTATGCTTGTTTGTAAGTTCATTACCCACTGTTTTCTGTGGGATAAACATATAATTAAGAACTATTCTTTTTTACTTACAGTTAAATCAGCACAAAAAAATACTCACAAAAACTAAATTGTGAGTATGATATCTATTCATATTTGTTGATAGTTACTTCTTTTTCAAAATGCACGGTCTGCCATTCATCAAACTCATCAAGTGTTTCGACAAAGCCTTTTTTTCTCCAAAAAGAAAGACCGCCTGGTAAAAATTTATGAGTATGTAGATACATCATTTTATATCCTGCTTTATTGCTATAGCGTTCAATTGCTTCATATAATAGTGTTCCAACACCTTGTCTTCGGGCATTTTTATCAACATAGCATTTAATGATTTCACATGTTTGGTCCAAGTCATAGCGATCTTTAAGTAATGATATCCTTCCATCATAAGGGCGTAAAGCGATGGTTCCTATTACTTCTCCTTTTGAAAATGCCGCGAGAATAGTTGCTTTACTCCTGTTTATATATAAAGATTCCATGTCCGTTAAATCTCTCAGTGACGCTTCTCCGATTTGAAATGGATAAACATCTCCCATCGTTTTTAATAAAAACTGTGAAACCTTTTCAACCTCACTTGTCCTTACCTCTCGAATATTCATAACATGTTTCCTCTCTATAATAGCTTCTTTTCTATCCATCTTACATGTTATCATAATCAAGTAAAACCATTTTTGGAGGAGATCATGAAAAAAATTGTGAAGGTTGTAGCGGCCATCATTGAAAATGACCGAAATGAAATTCTATGCGCACTAAGATCTCCAAACATGTCCATGGCAAATATGTGGGAGTTTCCAGGAGGTAAAGTAGAGAAGGACGAAGACATTTTTGCTGCCATAGTTCGAGAAATTAAAGAAGAACTCAACTGTACGATCGAAGTTACTGATCTTTTCCATGACCATACTCATGAATACGAAAGTGCTACCATTAACCTGATATGTATAACAGGTAAAATTGTAAGCGGTCAACCCGAAGCAAATGAGCATTCCGCCTTACTATGGTTAAAAAGAGAAAATCTCAAATCCCTAATATGGGCTCCTGCTGATATACCTGCAGTAGAACAATTAAGCGGACCATGGGGACAGGTTCCTCGTCCCAGTTAACTGGGACTGGAACCTAAACGAATAGTATATCCTTTATTTTTCAAGACTTTATGTATTTGTTCGATATGGTCATTGTTTTTTGTTTCGAGGGAAATCTCAAGTTGTGCAAATCCTGGATAAATATGTCTGCCTATATGTTGGAGATTGACATTTTGAATATTTGCATTCAGCTCAGTAAGATAGCGTAGAACCTTTTCAAGCTCTCCTGGTTTATCTTTTAATGTGAGTGAAAAATGTGCATACCTTCCTGCTTCTACAAGACCGCGTTCGATTATTTTTGAAATAAAATGTACATCCACGTTTCCTCCACTTAAAACAGCTGTTATTTTCTTTCCTTTTATATGTAATTTTTCATATAAAAGAGCTGCTACAGGGCTTGCTCCCGATCCTTCAACTAAAAGCTTATTTCTTTCCAATAACATTAACATTGATCGAGCGATTTCCATTTCATCCACACATACAATATCATCCACATATTGTTTAATAATGTCAAAATTTCGTTTGCCTGGTTTTTTTACGGCAATTCCGTCTGCCATTGTTGGAGTTGCTTCTACCATGACAGGTTTGTTTTGTAATAAAGATTGTTTCATACTTGGACAAGCAAGGGTTTGAACACCGTAAACAGATACGTTCGGATTCATCTGTTTCACCGTCATGGCAACGCCGGCTATAAGGCCCCCTCCACCAACAGGACAAATAATCGCATCGACTTCAGGAAGTTGTTCAAGTATTTCTAAACCAACTGTTCCTTGTCCAACAATCACTTCATCATCATCAAACGCATGAATAAACGTGCCATTTATTCGTTCACAATACTCTAATGCATATGCTAGAGCTTCATCAAACACCGATCCTTCTAAAATAACTTCTGCTCCATATTGCTTAGTTGCAAGGACCTTACTAAGCGGGGCTCCCTTTGGCATCACAATCGTACAAGGAATACCCAACATTTGACTTGAGTAAGCAACACCTTGAGCATGATTGCCAGCCGAAGCAGCAACAACTCCCTTACTTAAATCCTCCTTTGTTAAAGAAGTTAATTTATTATAAGACCCTCTTACTTTGAATGACCCCGTTTTCTGAAGATTTTCCAGCTTTAAATACACTTCATTTTGCGAAAGATGACTAAATGTATGTGAATAGTCAAGCGGTGTCGTATGAACAATGCCTTTCAACTTTTCCCTGGCAACTAATACATCATCTACATTCAACAAAAACTCCTCCTAAGCTTACATGCTCTTCTTAGGATGTTCAGTTGAGTGAAGCATTATGATTATTTAGCTCGTAATAAATAGAAAAACTTGGCTTATCGCCAAGTCCTAATTTTTATTCCCCATCCTCATCCATGACCTCAGGTTCAACGGTAACTTCCTCCAAGTTCTCTAAAATCCGCTTTGCCATCAGCTTATATCCGCTTGTATTTGGGTGGAAATGGTCATTAGATAATAACTCTTCATCAGAATTTATAAATAGATCTGAGATTGGAATATAATTCACATTTTCAAATTGTTCAGTTACCAATCGCCCAGAATCATTCCAATCGTTGATAATCATTTCTAATTCTTCTATTTCAGCTAAATAACGATCAAAGGGGTTATAAAAACCGATTAAATATATTTTGGTATCTGGATTTATTTCATTAATCCTTTGAAGAATAGCTGTTAATCTCTCAAGATATGTTATTTTTGCTTGATCAAAGAGATCTAATTGAAGATTCATAATATTATTTCTTACAATTTTCATAATATCATTGGCACCTATTGTTATTAATACAATATCTGCTTTTTTAATTGACGTTTCAATTTCTTTTTTTTCAAGACGTTTTAATAATTGATCTGTACGATTTCCTCGTTTGCCATAGTTTTCAATGGTAACACTAATATTATTTTCTTTGAACGTATTATTTAAGATCCCCACATAGCCGCCATTTTCTGTTTCATCTCCAACACCTTGAGTGAGAGAATCACCTATTGCGACAACTTTTAGATCTTTTTCAAATAATTTAATAACACCTTCTACTACTCCCTTAACCTTCTCTCTAAAGCCTTCCGTTTTTGTTTCTTCAGTCTCTCCGTCTACAACTTCTTCCTGTTCACTCTCAGCCATTTCGACTGTGACATCCTCAACCATTTCCGCATCCTCAGGATCAGATTCTTTTTCAGTTAAAGACTCATCTATTTTTTCATTAGAGTTTTTACTCACATTTACTGTTTCGACAATACCCTGTTTCGATTCTTCGGAGTCAGAAAGAAAGAAGTAAGCACTAAAACACACTACTAGCATACTAGCGATCAGCAGCCACACTTTCCGATTTTTCATGTTTAACAACACCTATCAATTTATAGTACGAATTCAACAGTTTATTTTAACATGATGTTAAAAATTCACAAACTTTAAGTAGTTTTAAAACCATTGTACTATAAATGTGTATAAACACTTCTGGAATTTTATACCCCTTCTAAAAGTCAGGCTTGTTGTTCTTCAATTTGTGACAGTGTACCTGTCCCTATGTCCCGCTTCACAATTTTTAGAGTTGCTACGATAAGAAAGCTAACGATGACAAGTAGTAGCCATGAGCTTACTTTTCCTAGGTGGACTAGACTCCATGCTTCTGTTTGGTTTGGGTATTCCCATGCTCCGAAAAATGTTGCGATGTTTTCGGCAATCCAAATAAAAAAGCCGATGAGGACAAAAGATAGCGCTAGTGGCATACGATACCGAGAACCATTTACTTCGTATATGACCATTGTTCGAAAAAAGACGATTATGACAAGTCCCGATAACCACCAGCGGATATCAATCCAGAAATGATGGGTGAAAAAATTCAAATAAATCGCAGCTGCAAGAGGAACAACGAGTATAAACGGCGGCCACTTTATCAGTTTAACCTTCAGCCTTCTCCACGCCTGGCAAAGATAACTCGCTACACTTGCGTACATGAAGCCACTGTACAATGGCACCCCAAACACTTTGGAAAATCCATCCTCCGGATAAGACCACGAACCCATATGTACTTTAAAAAGCTCAAGAGCAAGACCAATAATATGGAACAATGTAATTACCTTAAGTTCATCACGTGTTTCAAGTCCAGAACGCACCATCACCCACTGCATGAAAAGGCAAATAATAAGAAGCCAGTCATATCTTGGCAGAATAGGAAGAGGTATAAACTTTGTTATAGCCAAAGATGCAAAAATGACAACGGGAAATAAACATGATAAGGCTTGCTCCCACCCAAAATGAACAAGTTGTTTAAATGCTTTCATGATTTTTACCTCCAAAGGTTTTTTCCATATAAGAAGGGTTTACCATCGTTAGACTGGTTTTCCACATTAAAGAAATTGTTAACTTTCCTAAAAGTCCCTGCTTATATTTTCCTATTTAGAATTTAACATAAACTTTATTGTTTCTCAATAAAAAATTATTGCTTTTATTTTAATTGTTATTGTTATTGGATAAAACAAAAAAGCATCCCTCTACAAAAAGGAATGCTTGATTACGTATATAAAGTCTATTTTATAAAATATAAGGCGTGTTCAATTAAGCTTCGTGACTAAATTGCCATTGAATCTGATACTTATCAGTTAAACTACCATAACATTTACTCCACGGTGTCTCTTGCAACTCCATTTGTACAGAGCCATCAGCTTTCAACTTCTCAAATGCATCTCTGATGGCCGACTCATCACCGCTTACATAAGCGAGTGTAATATTATTACCTACATGATAAGGTGTTCCAGGAAAATTGTCAGAGAACATCAGCTTAGTACCAGCAATCTCTAAGTATGTATGCATAATTAAATCTTCTGTTCCTGGTGGTAGATGTTCGGAATGCATAGATCCGAATGTCATAAATTGAGGTTCCTCGTGTCCAAACACCTTTGCATAATATTGGACCACCTCTCGAGTATTTCCATCAAAAATTAAGTATGGATTCAATGCCATAAGATCACTCCTTAGATTGGATAGTTTTTACATTAATATCATACCATACAGGAACCACACAATCAAACATATGTTCTTAATTTTTCACAAAAAATAATACCCCTCTTTAGTGGGGTACTACAGATACCTGCAATTATATTTCTGACGGCATATTAACGTTGCAATACTACCTTTCAATTAATTGCCCTGCCATTAAAAACTCATCAACTTCTATCTTTGAATTCCATCCCATCTGTTGACACATTTTATAAATTCTTCGCATGTCTTGTCGTGCGACAATGCTTGAACATCCTACTTTTTCAGCTAGATTTGCGGCCCGACGCAGCAAATCAACTAAAGTATCAGCTTGTGCTTCCCTAAATCCAAAATCTAATAATACTAATTCCTCTTTATTTACACCAAAACGTGCATATCCCCAATACTCGTCTTCCTTTAATTGCCCTGAAAACAACTCTCTATCCTCAACAATTTTATTTGCTTTCAAGGGCTCTGTTAAATGCTGAATCCACTGACTTTCTGCACCATTTCCAGAAGGAATTTTGTCTAGTCCCCATTCTAATGATTCAGCTGCCAGTTTTTGTCTATCTTGTGAGCTTTGTATAATTGTCCACTCATGTAAAGGTATAGAGTGTAAATCAGGAACTTCAATTGAAATTTTCCATGATCGATATTCTGGAGTAATACCGACACCTTCTAATAAATCAGATATTTTTACTGGTTTTAATCCCCTATTCAGAGCGCGGCGTATTAGCTGTTTTAGTGCAACTGGAGTTTCTTTCGTAATATCATTGCTATGCAGAACGAGAATTGAACCATTATAAAGAAACACTGAGCCATTATCGACTATTTTTTGTGCAGGAAGACCTGCCCAATCACCTGTGTCATTTCCTGTAATGCTGTAATAACCCCATTTCGAAAGCCAACGTAGGTTTTCTTCATTAAAATTTAGATAAGGAAAACGGAAAAAGTTCGGGCTTGGCTGTCCTGTTGCTTCTTGATAGGCCAGTTCTGTTTCCTTTAATTCTTCCAAAAATACCTCTTCTGATAGTTCTGACATTCTGCGATGATAATAGGAATGCGATGCAAGTTCATGCCCCCGCGATATCAACATAGTTGCCTTATCAGGATGTTTGTCAATCCACTCACCTGTAAAAAAAAATGTTCCTGACACTGAAAATTGTTCAAGTGCGTCCAACCATGCTTCTAATGGTTGTTTACTAGGACCATCATCAAATGTGAATGCACATGCATTTATCGTTGGATTTCCTTTTTCTATCGATTTATATCCCATCTTTATTCCTCCATTTCCTACTCTTTGTATCTACTAAATTGAGGAAGAAATTCCTTATTTTCATTTAATATATCGCTAAAAACCCTTTTCGCTAATTCTGCAGACCCAACAAGAGGATGAATCGTTAATGCTTGCAATCCTGAATGATAATCGCCACGAACTGCTGCTTCAACGGTAAGTTCCTCATATGCTTTTACCATTTGTAATAAACCACGAATATGGGGAGGTAATGCTGTTTTTAACTGTAAAGGTGTTGCACCTTCAGCATCTATGACACAATTAACTTCTACTGAAACATCATTTGGAAGACATGAAAGAATTCCATTGTTTTTAACATTGACAATTTGGATGTCTTTTTTATTGTTATAAATGGATGTCATTAGGTTTACTGCAGCTTCCGAATAGTATGCCCCCCCGCGTTTTTCAAGCTGTGGCGGTTTACGATTTAAAAGAGGATCTTGATAAAGTACAAAGAGTTCTTCTTCCACCTTTTTCACTTCGTCCGCTCTTGTTCCTTTCGTCTCTAAATCTTGTAATTGCTTTTCTAGCATTAAATCTTTCATATAGTAATATCTTAAGTAACTGCATGGAATCATCCCTACTGATTGAATAAATTCAGGATCCCATTCTATGTCTGGGATATTCTTCACGGAAACACCTTTTGCACCAGATATGATATCTAGGACTTCACCTGTTTTTTCTATCCCTTCCACCCATATTTTTGTCGTCCAATTCAAATGGTTGATTCCTGCCGTTTCAATATCGACTTTTGAGACATCAACACCCATCATTTTTGCGACTAACATTTTGGTACCGATTGGTAGATTACATAATCCAATCGTTTTCACCTTTGTGTACTTCGTAACAGCTTCTGTTACAATTCCTGCCGGGTTGGTAAAATTTAATAAGAAGGCGTGTGGAGAAAGCTCCTCTATATCCTTACAAATATCCAAAATAACCGGGATTGTTCTTAACGCCTTAGCAAATCCGCCTGCACCAGTTGTTTCCTGACCCAAAAGACCATATCTTAACGGTATTTTTTCATCCCGGGATCTGGCATCAAGCATTCCAACACGTATTTGTGTTGTGACAAACGCTGAATCTTTGATGGCCTCCCTTCGATCAAACGTCATGTGGAGTTCAATTGGCAAACCAGCCTTCTCAATCATCCGTTCAGCCAATGCCCCAACTGTTTTTAACTTCTCACGTCCAGCTTCAATATCGACTAAATACAACTCATCAATAGGAAATTCCTGATAGCGTTTAATAAAACCTTCAATCAACTCAGGTGTATAGGAGGAGCCCCCACCGATTACGGCAACCTTCAATTTTTTTCGCAATTTTTTACGACCTCCTTCCATCTCTGAATTTTTGATACATTTCCTCCGTTGTTTTAATACTTAAGTGATCCATCGCGAGCAGAATGGACCCATATACAGGCTCAATGTCTGGTATAATGACTGAAATTGTATAATTTTCACTTTCGATTTTTGCTGACAATGATTGTATTAAATGTTGATTTCTCCCCTTTTGAAGAATAGAACCGATTAGTACAACAGGAATGTTATCGCTTTCAAAACCACCCAAGCTTTTTATAACAGCATTGGCTGCAATCCCTAATTCTTCACCCGTTTTCATCAAAAGTTGAATCGCGAGTTGGTCACCTTCTGCTGCTGCTTCATGTAAGACGATTGCTAATTCACCAGGTACTTCATAAATATCCTGATCTAAAAAATCATTAACAAGTTGATCCATCGTTTGAAAGCCAAAAAATCTTGAAACTTTTTTTGTTAGGATAGAAGGGATTTCTCGCTGCTCCCATGACCTTACGGCGGAACGAAATGTCTCACGTGCCAGATGTATTCCGCCTGCAGCATCTCCGTAAAGATATCCCATACCACCTATTTGTACGACTTTCCCTTCCTTATTTCTTCCGGCTGCATTTGTGCCGCTTCCACATACAAGGACAATCCCGACGTTATTTTCACTGCCAATTCTCAATCCTTCAAATGTGTCACATACAACATCCCACGATCTAAGGGGTAACGTACTCAGAGCCGGGCGTAAAATAGCAAAATCCTTTTCTCGATCAGCTCCGGCGAGTCCAAATTGTGTAAAGGATATATCCTCATAATGAAGACCAGCAGTCGCCAAAGCTATATCAATCGATTCTTTTATATTCTTCATTGCAAGCTGAATTCCTTCAACTTGATGATTTCCTCTTCCAGATAAACCTTCCCCTACTTTATTTCCATACTCATCCGTAATAACAGTGTATGTTTTACTGCCTCCCCCATCAACACCCATTAAATAGCGCATAAACTCTCCCCCTGATAATCGCGTATCTTATCATATATCATTATTCAACTAATCACGTACACATGACTAATTCTGGAACATGGGGACAGGTACCTTGACCCAATTACTTGTAACGGGGAACCTGTCCCCCCGACCCACTTTTTCTGTAATGTAGTGGAGCATAGCCGGTGATTGATTTGAATACTCTACCGAAGTGTGTGATGCTTCTGAAGCCTACTTTTTTGTAGATTGTATTGACTTTCATTGAGGAGTGTTCCAGTAGCTTTTTGGCTTCTTTGATTCTTACACTGTTCAGATATTCAATAAATGTGAAGCCTGTTGCTTCTTTAAAAAAACGGCTTAAGTAGTATGGACTTACATAGAATTTCTCTGCCACTATATTCAGTGACAAATCATTCATATAATGGTTGTTCATATAGCGGACAACTTCTGAGATTCTTTCATGCATTGGACTTGGGTATTCCAATGATTCTGTGCTGTTTTGTTTAACATGCCGGCAGCAAATAATGAGCAGTTGGAGCACTAAAGTCTGTGCGTACATCTCAAAGCCCGGCATCTCGTCTATAATTTCCTGACTAACATTCTGACAAAGAGATTCAATCCATAATCGCTCCTGAAGAGAACACCTTACAATGATGTACTCCTGTTCGAACAAAGGCTGAAATATTTCCTGAAAAGCTTGATTTACAGAACCCATAAAGTTCTCATGAATATTAACAATAAACCGCTCATGCTTCGGCATCTCGGTATTCGTTGTCCGATGGAGGATATTAGGTGAAATGATGATCACATCACCTTCGTGAACGACGAATGTCCGATCTTTTATAAAAAATTCCCGTTTGCCTGACAGTAAATAATACACTTCAAACGTACTGTGGAAATGATTCGTCGGCATATGATGACTTAGCGCTTCCCGGTATGATACTGTAAATGTTTCTTCATCATTTTTATATAAAAGATCTTTCAGATTGTATCCCTCCCTCGTATACCAATTCATTTTTTATATTACACATATGTATTTCATATCCTGCAAAATATAAGAAGTTTTTATAAAATACTGCAAAAAATGTACATTTTATTGTGCTACCCTATTGGTAAACATATGAAGGAGGAAAAATTAAGATGAGTACTTCAGAATCACGTACATATGAACCATCAAATAAGACATTAACTCCTATTCAATGGGCTGAAAAAGCATGTGACACATTAATGACTAAATTCGAACCGGAACTGCTTCCACCGGAGCGATTTCATTATCATCAAGGTGTATTTCTTTCTGGGATGGAAAAATGCTGGAGGCAAACAAATAAAAATAAATACTATGACTATATAAAACGATGGGTAGACAGCCATATCATTGCTGACGGAAGCATCATGAAATTTAATTCTGATGAACTCGATGATATACAGCCTGGAGTTCTTCTTTTTACCCTCTATGAGCAAACAAGAGATGAAAGGTATAAAAAGGCATTGTTCAACCTAGTACCTTTATTAAAATCATGGAAGACGAATCCATCAGGTGGTTTCTGGCACAAAGAGCATTATCCGAATCAAATGTGGCTGGACGGTTTATATATGGCAGGACCAATTGCTGTCCAATTCGGTAAAACTTTTGATCAAAGCGACTATTTTGATATGATGACCTATCAAGCCATTCTTATGGAGAAGCACACAAAAGATCCGGACACAGGCTTGCTGTACCACGGCTGGGACGAAACGAAAGAAGCAAATTGGGCTGATCCTATTACAGGCTTGGCACCTGAGTTCTGGGGTCGTGCGATTGGCTGGTACCCTGTAGCACTTTTAGAAATGTTTGATCATCTACCAGAGGATCATAAGGATAAACAAAAGCTTATAAGTATCCTTCAAGATCTGCTCATTGCATTAACAAAATACCAGGATTTTGAAACCGGATTATGGTATCAAGTCATTGACAAAGGTAATCTATCAGACAATTGGTTGGAAAATTCCTGTACATCACTGTTTGTTCAAGCGATTGCAAAAGCGGTTCGAAAGGGTTATCTTGATGCCAAGTATATGAAATATGCGTGGAAGGGCTATGATGGAGTCATTGATACATTAAAATATGATGAAAAAGGAAATCTTCTCATAGGCAATATTTGCATAGGTACAGGAATCGGTGACTATGCTCATTACATTGCACGACCTACTAGCGAGAATGATTTACACGGTGCAGGTGCATTTATTCTGATGTGTGTGGAAATGAGCCAGGCAAAAACAGTATAAAAACAAGTAAAAAACAGAGGCATAGGTCTCTGTTTTTTACTTGTTTTCCCTTAAACATTCTATCCAACTCCCAACATTACAAAATAAATCGTGAGATCAAAACATCAAATACTTCTTTCCCACGAAATCCATCTCGCATAGAGCACCTACTGTTAAAAATAAAAAGAGACATTCCGCCCAACACGAAAGCGTGTGGAGGAAATGTCTCTTTTTATTGCGTTCTTTAAATTCCTTGCTGAAATTGTTGCTTCACTTCCATCACATCTTGTTGTTCGGCTTGTGAAGCTGGTGTGTAATAATTACGTTGAACAGCTGCCTGGTATACTTCCCATTGCTTTTGTTCATCACTATTTCGAATTTGGATTAATGTATTTCGCAATTGTTGATTGTTACATTGAGCGATCATTTGTGCATAGCTTGCCAGACTGGAATTTAAATTTGATAAGTAGTCTGACACCATATCCTTTTCTTGTAACATGATTTGTCCCTCCTTATCCTAAAAATGACATTAATTGTTGTTTTGTTTGTCTAGCACTGTTTGCATGGTTTTGAAGCATTGATTTAATTTGTGGATCTTGACATTGCTGTGCATATGTATCAAGCTTTGTTGCACAAGTTTCATGACCACCGATTAAGTGACGAAGGTTCTGTAGCTCAAGTTCATTTAAATTCACGACTATTTCCCTCCCTTCCTCTTTTATAATTTGTGCCTCAATGTCCCTTTTCATGTAAATATAATTAAAATAAAAGTTCACAAAATACGGATAACGAATTACCAATCCATTGTTTTCAGATCCTTTATATGCTATAGTAAACTCAACTTATTAAAGATCTTTAAAAAGTAGTTTAAAAAGTTTTAGGCGGTGATATAGTGGATGAATTAATAGCTTCTCCAAAATCAATGAAGAAGATCATCCTTCGAGGTATTCGTAAAAACCTTTTAGAACTTGGCAGTGCAACAAAACTTGAATTAAGCAATTTATTAGAAGTTAGTCTACCGACAATCAGTAAGTTCCTGTCACAGATGGAAGAAGAAGGTGAAATTCACTTAGTCGGATTAGATGATTCCAGTGGTGGACGGCGAGCAAAAAGATATACATACAACCCAGAGTATTCAGTAGGTCTTGCGATTTTTTTGGAGAAATCAGATACGAATTATACCGTCTTCAATTGCATGGGTGAAATAAAAGCGCAAGGCAAAGCTCCGAGTGTATTAGTGGATGATGGTTTACATTCATTAACAACGTTCATTGAAAAAACAATGACAAATTTCCCCAAAATCAGTTCTATTGCAATTGGAGTTCCCGGTTCAGTTGAAAATGGAAAGATCTTTTATATACCAGGGTATGAGCAGTTTCAACATTTCGATTTAAAAACCTACTATGAGAAACATTTTTCTGTACCTGTAATAGTTGAGAACGATATGAATGCTGCTGTTCTTGGATATCACAATACACGAGGAATGAAAGACAAACAGTCTCTTATCTATTTGTATTCAGGTCAAAATGGTCCTGGAGCAGGGATTATGATTAATGGTGATGTCGTACGTGGGAGTACATTTTTCTCCGGAGAAGTTTCATTTGTCCCAATGTATGACAACCAAAATTTTAAACAAGCTTTAGATAATGGCAGCCACTCGGAAAAAATGATCAAAGAGGAATATGAAGTGGATGCAATTAGTAGATTGATAGCTTCATTTGTCGCAATTATCAACCCTCATACGATTATTTTTTGTAACAATGAAATGGATAAAATGAGTTTAGATAAAGTTGCTATCAGCTGCTCTACATACATACCTTCTGAACATCTCCCAAAACTTACCACAAGTAATTGGGAACAAGATTATTTAGATGGATTACAAAGTCTCGGACTTGATCTCATGCTAAATGGAACATCCATTTAAAAATATAAAAAGGCGAGGTTTAATTATGGCAACATTCCTTTTAGTCATTATTTATTTGGCTTTTATTAGCTTAGGTTTACCTGATTCACTATTAGGAGTCGCGTGGCCTGTGATGCAAACGGACTTATCCGCCCCACTTGAAACTGCCGGATACCTATTTATGGCGATTGCCGGAAGTACCATTATTTCAAGCTTAATTAGCGGAAGATTACTTAAACGATTTGGAACTGGAAATGTGACATTTGTCAGTTGCTTACTCACTGCATGTGCTTTGCTCGGATTTCATTTTTCTCCATCCGTTATTTGGTTATTCGTTTGTGCCATTCCGCTTGGACTAGGTGCAGGCGCAGTTGATGCTGGATTAAACGATTATGTAACAACACATTATAAAGCACATCATATGAGTTGGTTACATTGCTTTTGGGGAGTTGGAGCCACTCTGGGTCCTGTTATCATGGCCCAGTTTATTTCCGGTCAACATTCATGGAACAACGGCTATCTTGCCATCGCAGGTATGCAATTCTTACTGGTGATCATCTTATTACTTACTTTACCTTTATGGAACAAAGTAACTAAAAATAGTCATAAAAACGTAAACGAACAGCTTGGTGATCCAACTGATATTTCCATTCATCCTGCAGATGCTGTGAACGTAAAACCTTTACAAATTAAAGGTGTTAAATTGGCTATGCTATCCTTCCTCTTTTATTGTGGAGTTGAAGCCACAATGGGTCTATGGGGAAGCAGCTTTTTGGTGAATGTAAAGGAGTTAGATGCTGCAGTTGCTGCCCAATGGGTTTCCTTATACTATGGAGGAATTACAATTGGCCGATTTATAACAGGCTTTATTACGTTTAAAATGAATAATCTTACTCTTATTCGAGTTGGACAATTCATTTCCCTTGCAGGTGCTGTCCTTCTGTTTCTGCCATTTCCACCTGTTTTCTCGCTTATTGGCTTTATCATGGTTGGTTTAGGTTTAGCACCAATCTTTCCATGTATGCTCCATGAAACACCAGCACGATTTGGAAAAAAGCATTCGCAAACGATTATGGGCTATCAGATGGCCATTGCATATACAGGAAGTACCTTTATTCCACCACTTCTTGGGTTCATTGCATCGAAATCAAGCATTGGGATTTTCCCGTTCTGTATTGTCATTTTCGTTGTTATCATGCTTTTAAGTTCGGAAAAATTAAATCAATTAATGAAAAAGAAAGTGACGATAAATAAAGAGACAAGTTCGACAGTTAGTTCTTGATGTTTAGATCCTGTTCAAGTATTAGAAAGAAGGTCATACTATGAAAACTGAAAAAGAAAAAATGCTGGCGGGAGAAATGTATAACCCTGCTGACCCTTTATTAGTAAAGGAACGTGAGGAAGCAAGAAAAAAGGTAAGAATTTATAATCAAACATTAGAAACAGACGGAGAAAAACGCATAAAATTATTAAAAGAGTTACTCGGCTCTACTGGAGAAAACGTCTATATGGAGCCAAATATCCGTTTTGATTACGGTTATAACACATATGTTGGAGAAAACTTTTTTGCCAATTTCGATTGTACTATTTTAGATGTATGCGAAGTACGATTCGGGGAAAATTGCATGCTCGCACCTGGAGTACAAATCTATACAGCAACACATCCCCTCCATCCAATGGAGCGTAATTCCGGTAAAGAATTTGCAAAACCGATTACATTTGGAAACAATGTATGGATCGGAGGAAGTGCCATCATTAATCCGGGGGTTACAGTAGGAGACAATGTTGTTATCGCTTCAGGTGCGGTCGTGACGAAAGATGTACCGGATAATGTTGTGGTTGGTGGTAATCCTGCTAAGGTGATCAAACAAATTGAAATTAGCTAGGATTATTAAAAGGACCTCAAATTCATTGAGGTCCTTTCATTTTCTTTGCTAATAATACGGCCAACTTCCCTATCATTTTTTTAAAAAATTGAGCCTTGATTCAATCCAATCATGAAACAGATCATAAGCTCCATCTATGTCTTTGGCAGTAGAAAGCTTTTTCCCCTCATAGCTTGGCCAGGAACAGCATGTAATAATACATGTACCTTTTGGTCTTGAATTCCTGACATCAGCATTGGAGCCAGAATAGATGCTCTGGTTCCTAAAATGGTATTCAATATCGACTTGTCTCCTTATTCTTCATGAATACTTTTGTATAATTGCTAGCCATCAGTTAGCTGAGTTTTGAGCAATAGATTTACAGTAATATTTTACCATTAATTTGTTGGACACATAGAATCTTATCAAGTAAATTACAAATTTATGCTCTTTATTTCTTAAAATGTGTTCCTACATTTTTTCTATTTAATAGGTTTGCTTTTGTAACAAAATAAAAAGCACATGATATTCAATGTGCCATTTAAAGGTCAATTTGGTTTATTTTTCGGTTCTCTTTCAATTGATAAAGAAGCTTCATAAATGCTTCACCTAATTCCTTTTCTTCAAATTGACCGATTTCTTGATCACAGATCTTCATATCCTCGTTTGTTATATACGCATAAAAATAAGTATGATCTAGTCTTCTTAATTCAAGCCATTCCCCTTCCCCTACCCTAAAAGCAAGTCGTACACCCATTTTTATCGATCCTTCCTAGCAGAGCTACTTATATACGAAATAAAGGACAATCCCCAATATTTTTACTATACGCTATAATTTTTCCCTAATACAACATTAGTATATGTTGATACCGTTTGATTGTCACCTTTATTTATCAAAAAGCTCTTATATTCAACGCTTTTTAGGATTATTATTAATAGCCTTTAAAAAATCTTGCTTCTTTTTACATAACATTTTTCTAAACCTGCTGTCATATGATATATCAATTACCTTACCGGAGGAAGAGCTATGTCCCTTTTGCCTATCCTTATTTCCTCAATTTGTACAACCATCGGAGCAATTCCAGTATTATTTATAAAAAACCTTTCTCATAAAGGAAAAGATGTAACATTAGCTTTTACAGCGGGTATCATGGTTGCCGCTTCATCATATGGATTAATTCCGTCTGCCTTAAAACTCTCAAGTTTGACGACTCTGGTTATCGGCATATTAATCGGTACTTTTGTTCTTACATGTATAGAGAGTATCATTCCTCACACAGATCTGGATCACGCTAATCATCCGGTAGGACAT
This sequence comes from Metabacillus niabensis, assembly GCF_020524345.1. GTDB lineage: Bacteria > Bacillota > Bacilli > Bacillales > Bacillaceae > Metabacillus > Metabacillus niabensis_B. The sequence continues at coordinate 200,266 of NZ_JAIVLH010000004.1, read as the reverse complement.
GCCCAAGTGATATTATTTATGATCGCTATGTCCATACATAATTTTCCTGAAGGACTGTCTGTTGGGATTTCGAATGTAGGTCAAAACCTGGAGGTTGGGTCTCTCGTTGCGTTTGCCATTGGATTACAAAACATTCCTGAAGGATTTTTAGTTGCTTTATTCTTAGTTACACAGGGCGTTAATCGGTTAAAGGCAATCTTGTATTCAGCGGTAACGGGATTAATAGAGTTAATCGCAGGGATTTTCGGTTATTTTTTCGGTGAATTTTTCCAGAATATTGTTCCATATGGATTAGCTTTTGCTGCAGGATCTATGTTATTTGTTGTCTATAAAGAGCTAATTCCAGAGAGTCATGGGGATGGTCATGAGAGAGCTTCCACTATTACATTTATCTTTGGATTTATGACGATGATTTGTATAACAGAGTTTTTTAGATAAAATCTTAGTTCATTATGCCTACCATAAATAATTGACCCCCCAAACAAGGTTTGAGGGTTACTTTCGTTATAAAGACATGTGTTCACCCTTACTATTTATAAATGTAGGGTTGCCGATTACTTTCAGCTTTCTCTCAACAATATCCAATATCCCTCTTGCCGATTCTTCAGGTGTCCCAGGCGCTTTATCTCCCCCCATGTCCGTTTTGATCCAACCGGGGTGAACAGCAAAAACAGACACTTTAGCATCAGCGAGATATTTTTTTAATTGTTGTGAGAACATATTTAACGCACTTTTCGATAGAGCATATGGAAAGTCACCGCCATAGGCATTTTGAAAACTTCCCGCTTCGGAAGAAATGTTAATAATTGATGCATCAGGTCCTTTATTCAGATATGGCAGAAAGTATTTGACAACTCGCATTGGACCGAAAAGATTAATATTGAAACTATGCTCTACCTTATCAATATCCAGTTCTTCAATTGTTTTTGATCGTTCATTTAAGATTGCTGCGTTGTTTATGATTACATCCAGTGTAATGTTTTCTGATGCTAATGTTTTCGAAGACTCCTGACAAGTTGCTTCCTCGGCAACATCTAATGAGAGAAGCTGAACTTGGTGAGGAAAAAGTGAACGGAGATGGTGTAACTGATCTGTTCCTTTTACCAAGTTTCTCACACCGGCAATAACAGTGTGCCCTCTCTTTACTGCTTCAGTTGTTAGAGCTAAACCTAGTCCCCGGTTTGCACCTGTAATGAGTATGTTCATAGAAACCTCCTTGACTCATTTCTTCGTTTTATTTCTCATATACCCAACATTTAGCCAAGTTGAAGCAATACGACTTACTCCATACTCTTCTTTATGTATAAGAGAATATCATTCTATCTTTAAAAGATTAAGATTTTTGACCACTCCCCCGTTATTTATCATTTTCTAAAAGCTCTAGCATAATCTTTAAATCTTTGAAAGTGTCCATATAGGCATATCGCCCACCTGTATATTCCCCTTTTTGGACTAAAGGCATATTTTTCGATTCCATTACTGTCACTTTTTCTTTCATTCCATTGATGACAAAAGCAATATGGTGTGGCCCCTCTCCATGTTGGTCCAAGTGATTTCTCCATGTACTCGGATGCTCATCCGGCTCAATTAATTCCAACTGTAGGGAACCCATATCAAAAAACGCCAGCTTAGAACGAGCTTCAGAGGAAACACCTTCGAACTCTGTTTGAGCCACATCGACTGTATCTGTCCAGTTCCACTTTGGTTTTTCCACGCCGAAAAAATCCGCATATGCTTGGGAAACAGTTTCAATATCATGAACCAAAATACCGATTTGAGCTATAACGTTTGTTCCTAAAACACTGTTTTGAGCTTGAGTTTCATTCGCCATTTTATTTCCTCTCCTCATATAAACTTTATTTTCACATCTGAATTGGTTTAAGTTCTCTTTGTACACCTCTTCTTCACCTATGTGTACGCGCGTTCATTAATAATTATAATACAAACTCACATTATTGTTAATGCATACATTTCGATATATTCTAAAAGTTTAAGTTATTAGAGGTTGATGAAATAAACGACTTAATTTTTTGCCTTACCTACTATTACTGGAATATATATTACTATTTTTTGCTATAACTAAAAATTACAACAAAATTTCATACCATATTCTTTTGTATGTCCTCAAAACATAAAGAAAACCCACCTTTTATTGAAAAATCTCTACTATCCTGAGATTAATAAACAACAACTATGGTAGGTTTTCTTCTATTATAATATCTGTTATTAAGGGGTCATCAATAAAATTTCACAAACGGTGTCGCGATATCTTCTGATCTATAATCATCCGGATCGATCTTCCATTGGTCTTCACCATGCTTCACCATTTGAATTTCAACGATGACTTCTTCAGCAGTTGTAACGTTTTTAAATTCGTTCCCCATTTTTTCAAAAACAAAGTTTAATGCTTCTGCCTCAGTAGCATTCGGGTTTGACGTAATAAATTTTTCCATTTCTTGTTCCAAGATAGGTTGTAATGAAGGAACATCTAACGGTTTTCCTTTTAGCTCAACAATCGCTTCTTTACCATTGCTTGTTTTTGTGATGGTTGTTGCTCCTACTTTTTCTTTAAAAGCGGCTTTCATCGAATTTACCAAGCTGACCACAACTTTTTGATCAAGTTGGTCTTCAGACATGTATGTTGCACTTGAAAACCCTTCGATAATCGCAGCATCAAATTCTTCTAAGAGTGTTTCTTTCTTTTCACCTGTTAACTTTTCAAATCTTGGATTATCAACATTATAAAATAAAATATCTAAGTAAGCAGATAAAGCTTTTGCCGGATCCTGTAATTTATCGGCTGTTTTTAATAGCTTTTCGTCAGCTCCATCAATTTCGATTTCAATTGGGTCTTCCTCTTTGTCACCATATGCTAAAGGAGTGTAGACAAGTTGATATTGTTCACCTTTATCAACGATGTAAAATAAACTGCCTTTTATTTTTTTACCTTCAGTAAGTCGAGTATATTCTAACTTCTGCTTATAATCCTCCGGCTCACCTTCAGTTGCTTTTGTGTCACCTTGGTACAAAGCAAAACTAGGTGGTTCGATATCAATTGTTTCTTTTCGTTTATTTGTCATTTCAACATCAATCTTGAGCACAAGTTGATCCTCGGACACATTATCATATTCAGATGGAAGAGTATACTCTGCATTGTCCACCTTAATTTCAACAGACGAGTTTTCATTCTTTCCCGTTTCTTTTTCTTTCTCTTCTTTACTTGTCGTTGAAGATGAACAAGCAGCAGCAAGCATGATCACAACAAGCATTGATAATACAAGGCTAATTCTTTTTTTAATCATTATTCTCCTCCTAGATGTAATTCGTGTTAAAAAACACAACATCCATTATTCTAAAGAGATATTCCTTTATTTGGAATAGTTATTTATTACCTATTATAAATGCAAAATAGGTCAAAATACTCCTAATCTCAATATTGGTAATAAACTAAAAATCATTTTAATTGGATATGAAAAAATCACTTAAAAACACTCGTAATAACAGAATGTAACAATCAATACCGCTAAAATATATTCCATTTATCCTAGAAGCGCATTCACCAAAACCACGACTTTCCTAATATTCAAATCTATCCTTTTACCTATTTTCCCCTCTGCAAGACGCTGGCAATTGCATAATTTTTCCTACTAACCAACAACCATTAATTTTTTGGGTTCAACAAACCTTAGATAACCATTCTATATTATTTCTGGAAAAATCATCTCAATTTGATATTTGTTTAATATCAAATTGAGATATATAATAAAATTAAGAAATCGGAAAAACGTTTACAACAAACAAAAAATAAATTGCTTCTGATATTTTAAGGGGGAGTAAGCATGAGCCAATTAGCGAGAGAAACCAAAGTCAAGGCATTATTAGCTAAGCAAAAATTCAATGAAAAAGAGATCTCAGACATGTCAGATGCACAAATTGAATATTATCACTGGCTCTATTTCGAAGATTCTGTTTACGATTATATGTAAATCTAAAAACCTTATATAAATTAACTAAGCTTTTGTACCTGGTGCAAAAGCTTTTTTGTTTGGAACAAAGAAATATTTCTCATTGAAGAATGATTTTACATTTGATACAATTTAATTGTACGCAATATACAGACTGATTGTTTCCAAGGAGGAAGATGTATGAAAACCGTATATGACTTCACTGTAAGAAAACCAAATGGCGAGGAAAAATCGTTAAAAGAATATGAAGGTAAACCTTTATTAATTGTAAACACAGCGAGTAAATGTGGACTAACGAAGCAATTTAGCGGACTTCAAGAACTCTATGATAAATTTAAAGACGATGGTCTTGAAATTTTAGGATTTCCTTGTAGCCAGTTTAATAACCAAGAATTCGATAATATTAATGAAACAACAGAGTTTTGTCAGTTGAATTACGGTGTCTCCTTCCCTATGTTTGCCAAAATTGATGTAAATGGTGAAAACGCCGAACCTCTTTTTTCATACCTGAAAGAACAAAAGAAAGGTGTTTTATCAAAAGACATTAAATGGAATTTCACTAAGTTTCTGATTGATAAAAATGGTCAAGTGGTAAAAAGATATGCTCCAACGACAGAACCTGCGAAAATAGAAAAAGATATTACAGATCAATTCTAATATCTTCTAACAAAGAGGCAGAGAAAACATTCTCTGCCTCTTTCCGTTACTCACAACAAGCACTAAAAATAATATTACGCAACTTTCTAGTTAGCGGAGTTGTACCTGAATCTTTCTTCTGCATCATAAATAAAAAGGTTAGTTCTTCTTTTGGACAGTTAATGAAATAACAACCAAGCCAACCGTCCCAGCCATATTCGCCAAGGCTTCCTATACTTGCTGATTGACTTGGATCTGTTAATACACGCATAAAGTTTCCGTAACTGTATCCCTGTTGCCCCCATAAGTCAAAGCCTTTTTGCTGCTCTGTGTTTAGTGTAGCCGAAGTTAAAAAGCTGACTGTTTTCGGACGTAATAGTTGAGTCCCCTCCAATGTTCCTTGGTTCATCAGCATTTTCGCAAATTTTGCATAATCATCGACTGTTGAAACTAAGCCTGCTCCACCAGATTCAAAGGCGGGATTTCGATCCATATGATGAATAATTCCTAAGTGATTGCCCGTATATAGCTCTAAACCTCCCTCTCCTGAATTTGTATACGTTTTCACAAGACGACTTCTTTTTTCTTCAGGAAGCCAAAATCCTGTATCATTCATTTGGAGAGGATCAAATAATTCCTTCCTCAAGAATTCGCCAAATTTTTGCCCGCTTACGACTTCGATCACTGCACCTAATACATCTGATGAGGTTCCGTATTGCCAGGAAGAACCAGGCTGGAATGCTAGTGGTACTTTTCCTAATTTGTTCATTGCTTCAACAGTACCTAATGGTGAATCACCTAAAAGCTTACGATCTATTTCTTCAAATACAGCTGCTGTTCCTTGTCCTGCTTGATCATCTCCACCATAGACTAATCCTGACGTCATGCTGAGTAAATCATGGAGAGTAACTTCGCGATCGACTTGTATAAGCTTTCCATTCTCTACAACGATTTGATGCTTAAATCCATCCAAAAATTGACTAACAGGCTCATGTAAATCAATCTCTCCCCGTTCGACCAGAATCATAGCCGCAGCTGCAGTGACCGGCTTTGTCATCGAGTATAGACGAAAAATAGAGTCTCTTAGAATAGGCTTGTTCGCTTCTATATCAGCAAAACCATCTTCATGGTAAAAAATTTCTTCTCCCTTTTTTAGCACAAGAAGGTTTGCACCTGCGATGTCCTGATTATCTAAGCTTTTTCTTAAAGCTTTTTTGATCTGATTACTACTGTTTTTATCTATCAACCCAATCTTCTCCTCTATGAAACGATTTTATGTATAGTTAAATTTACACAGTAAAAAGAAGGGAAAGATTCCCTTCCATATGTTAAAAGTACAGAGGCTTTTGTGCGAGGTTTTGGTGTCTCGCTCCAGGCGCCTTTCGCTTTTCCTATTTCATATACCGATATTCCATTAAACTATTTAATATAGAAATCTCCTGCAATAATTCTTCTCCAACATTTGTCTCCAATACCTTTTTCCGCTCTAATTCTTTATCAACGATTCTTTTAACAGATAATACATCTGTTCCATTTAGTAATACATCGTCTTTTGAATTGAAATGTTTATGTGCAACGAGCTGCATGCCGTAGGAATTATACAATAATGTGTATCCGGCAATTCCAGTAGTAGATTGATAAGCTTTAGAAAAACCACCATCTATTACAATCATTTTACCGTTTGCTTTGATCGGATTTTCTCCTTCAATCTCTTTTACAGGGGTATGTCCATTTATGATATGACCTTGATCTGGATTAAGATTGAATTCTACTAGAATTTTTCGGCAGATTTCTTCATTTTCACGTAAATAATAATATGGATTTTTCTGCTCTTTATGTGTGGACTTATCTTTAATAAAGTAACGTTCAAATGTTGTCATCGCTCGTTTCCCAAAGAGTGAGGAATATTCTCCCGTCCATAAATACCACACCATATCTGTCGCTAGGTCATCCGTTTTTTCAGGATGTGCAAAGGAATACCGTAAATAATGCTCAAACACATCGAGTAATTCACGGCCTGCATATGTTTTCCCTTCAATGACCATTCCTTCCATTTTCCCGTCTTCATCTAAAGGAATACAGCCATGTATCAATAAATTCCCATTATATTTCAAATAAAGGCTGCCTTTTTTCATCAGAAAATTCATATGTCGAGCCAATTTTTCCGAATGCTGAACAGAGAATAGGAGCTTGTCTATTACTTGCTTTTCTTCCTCTAATAATTGATCGGGCTGCTCAGGATTAACAGTTGAAAAACACGTATTTTCCAATGGATATGTTTTTCCGCGTATAGTTATTTCATTTTGTTCAAAGTCAATTTCCTCGAGTAAAAGTCTTTCTGACATATTAAAACCGGGACGTCTTTTAATGATAGGACTTTCAAGCTTGAATTGAATCATAGCAATGGCTTGATGGATTTTAGTAATTTGCAGTTTTTCTTCATCTGAAACATGAACGTCAGGTTGGATTTTCGGTCTGAAAGCCGGATTGTCTTTATAATATTTATCTGCTAGATTCATAAGCGGTCGCAGATTAATTCCATATACATCTTCGATTATGTCAAGATTGTTATAGCGTGCACATATTCGAATAATATTAGCAAGACAAACCTTAGAGCCTGCAAAAGCACCGATCCATAAAACATCATGATTTCCCCACTGAATATCAACAGAATGATAGTTAATGAGGGCTTCCATTATTTTATCTGGCTCCGGTCCTCGATCATAAATATCCCCAACAACATGGAGATGATCCACAACTAAACGCTGAGTCGTATATGCCAGGCCGATAATAAGTTTATCAGCTTGTCCAAGCGTAATAATTTGTTCAACAATGCTTGTATAGTAAGGTTCTTTAAAATTCGTGAACTCATCAGTTTTGTATAAGAGTTCCTCTATAATATATACAAATTGACTAGGCAAAGCTTTTCGTAATTTTGAACGTGTATATTTGGAAGAGGCATAGGAAATCAGTTTGATCATCCGCTCAATGATAACTGTGTACCATTGGTATAATTCTTCTTCATTGCTAAAATGATTTTTCATTAGTTTGATTTTATCTTCAGGGTAATACACTAGTGTCGCAAACTCTTTTATTTCTTTTTCAGTTAACACCTTTTTATAGATGTCTTCTATTTTCTCTCTTACCTTCCCTGAGCCATTTCGCAAAACATGTTGAAAAGCCTGAAACTCTCCATGTAAATCACTGACAAAATGCTCTGTACCCTTCGGAAGATTCAAGATCGCTTCAAGATTAATAATCTCAGTAACTACCTTTTCCTCACGATCATACTTCTGCGCTAATAAATCCAAGTGTTTTGTATGCAAATCATGTATCCCCTTTCACTACTCTCTCTTTATTATACAAAAAGGTGGGTCGGAGGGACAGGTTCCTTGTCCCAATTTCACCGTATTCTTAGAATTTTATTATATAAGATTAAGAAAATTTGGATTATTTTTATTTTAGAGGTCATTTTGCAGGGGGTCAATAGAAAAAGCAATGTGGTTGGTCCATCGGGACAGTGAACCTGTCCCTCTGACCCATTATGAAAACAGTTCCTTTAGGCGTGCCCAGAATCCTGTTTTTTCTTTTGTTGTTTTTTCTGGTTTTTCTTGTTCTTCTTTTTTAATGCTTTCTGTTTTTATGACAAATTGAACGGAATTTATTTGTTGGTTTTTAGGCGATAAGAAGGATACGACTTCAAAGTCGGACTTGTCATAGTCTGCGATCATCTGATCCACTTCTTGTTTCATTTGTACAGGTAAATCACTTGTCGATTCATACAGTTCATCTGTTCCGTCATGAAGCTTGCCTACACCGTTTTCCAGTTCATCTGTTCCATTTGAAAGTTCATTAATACCAGTGTGCAACTTAGTATAGGAGTTTGACAATTGATTTACTCCTCCTGAATACTCTACAAGACCTGTGTGGAATGCACCATAATTGGAAGCAAGCTGATTAATTCCTTCTTGTAACTGCGCAAATGATTCTGCAACATCCATTTGTTCAAGTGAGGATGAAATTCCATTTGCCATTGTATCAAGATTGTCAGCCATTTCTGTTAAGGCACCATTAATTTGACTTATTGTCACATCTACTGCGTCAAATGCTTCTTTTACAGCCGAATAAGTTCCCTTTGCCGTACGGGCGGCAGCATAAGTTTCCAGTAATTGATTCAGTACTTGTTGATCTGCTCCGCTATTGTATAACGCTTGAGTTTTTTCTTCTGTTATTTCGTATTCTGGAATAGCTTCCATTGCTTTATTTAACTCATTGTATGCTTTGGCATAGTTTTCATTAAATGTCATTAAACCATCAGACGTTTCTCTTAGCCCGCCTGAAATTTGACTGAGCCCATCTTCAAGCTTTTTAAAATCACCAAGACCCATATCCTCTGAACCGCTGCCGCTAAGAGATGCATTCAATGTTTCAAGTGCCTGCTGAATGTTTTTGGAAGCATTGATCAGTTCAGTTGACGAACCATCTATTTTTGACATTCCTTCTTTAAATTGAGATGAACCGTTGCCCAATTCATGTACGCCGTTATTGAGTTCCGATACTCCTTCCTTTAAGTCACCAACACCATTGTTAATGTCCTTTATAGCATCTGTTAAAATTTGCATATCACCTGTCATGTCATCAATATTAGGTGCATCGATTGGCATGGAAGATGGAATAGCTGTGATATCAATGCCACCCAGTTCAAAATGAAGAGCATCTGCTTCAACAGTAAGTTTTTCCTCTTTTTCAGGCATGACGGTAAATGTAACTTGTTTGTTTTTTCCTGCATTCGCCAGCATCCCGTCAGGTGCCTTAATATGGCTATGTTTATCGGTATCAAGGGAAAGTGATATTTGTAACAAGTAGTTTTCAAAAAATACCGGATCTACTTGTTCATTCGCTGATGTACGAATCTCAATTTGTACATGTCCCTTTTTTCCAGCCAGTTCATCAGGGTTTATTTGCTTTCCATCTAGTATATAAGAAATGGAAATATCCCATGGCAAAGGTTCTCCCTTCATATTTCCTTGATAATAAAATTTCCCCTTTGAATCAGCTGTTACTCGAACGGTATTGTTTTTTTGCTCCAGCTCTGTTAGGTCTGTTAAATTTTTCAAGCTTGTATACGGCCCATAATCAACTATTTCACCTGGCTTTTCAATATCTAAGATGTTGACCACATATGCCTCCTGTCTTTCTCCGGTCGAACTTAGCTTTGCATAGACAACTTCATCTTTAGATGAAATTTCTCCTGTTCCTCGGGAAGGATCACCATTTGATTTGTTGTCATCTGAAACAGCGGTAACATGTAATGAAGGAATCACGAAAATTGTTGTTGTCAAGACAAGTAGAATTTTACTTATACTTTTTTTCATCATTTCTTCTCCTTATAAAAATGTGTTTTTAACGTTGTTTTTGCAATTAGCTTATCGAAGACAATGAACATAGCCGGCATGAAGATCACAACCATAATAAAGGCAAGTAATGCCCCTCTTCCCAGCAGTAACCCGATAGAAGATACAATTGGGTTTGAGGATGTAACCCATAAAATAAACCCTACACTTGATAAAATGGCACCTGAAATGCCAATCGAGAAGATCTTCTCATCCAGTGTTTTTTTCATTGCTTCCAGTGCTGTCATTTCTTCACGATATTCTTTATAAGCATCTGTTAAAAGGATCGCATAATCAACTGTTGCTGCAAGTTGAATAATACTAATCAACAGGTAGCCGACATAAACTAATGCAGAATCTGTAAAATATGGAACCGAAAGATTGATCCAAACAGATGTCTGAATCGTCAAGAGTAGCACGATTGGAATCGAAATCGATTTAAACGTTACGATCAGGACAATTGCAATCGTAATGACGGTCAAAAGATTTACCAATGTATTGTCTTTTTGAACCGTATTTTTTATATCATATAATGTCACGCTTTCCCCAACCGAATAGACATCATCATAATATTGTTTTGCCGTACTGTTAACTTGTTCAATTAATTGAAATGCCTCTTCTCCCTCGTTTTTTGTTTCAGTTTGAAGAATCAACCGACTATAATTCTCTGAATAAAACGGTTCTGTCACAGATGGATCCAAATACTCCGGAGGAATCGCCGAACTTACCGTATTCACATAGGCAAGAACACTCGATACATGTTCAATGTTCTCTAACTCTTGGACAAGCTCATCTTCTTTGGCAATGTCTCCTTTAGGAACAAGCAGGACAAGCGGTGTACTTTCCCCAAACTGTTCTTTTATTTTTACGATATCACTTCCTACTCTTGTATCTTCAGGCTGATCACCGACACCGTAAATGAAATTTGTCTGACTTTGTGCCAAATATGCCGGTATGATTAGTAATAAAACTATAAGCAAGCTTGGAATTTTCATCTTCACCAATCCATTGCCTTTGTTTTTAATACTTGGCAGCAACGGTTTATGCAGTGTCTTGTCGATCCATTTATAAAATACCAGCGTTAATGCTGGTAGGAACACCATTACACTTATAAAACTTAGTAAAATTCCTTTTACAAGGTTGACCCCTAAATCAGAACCAATTTCAAAGTTCATAAACGATAGTGCGATAAACCCAAAGAAAGTTGTTGACGCACTAGCCGTTATCGCCGAAAAGGACTTTTTCATTGCAAGCTGCATGGCTTCCTGTGGATCTGTTGTTTTCCTGCGATAATTAGAAAAACTATGTAGCAGAAAAATCGCATAATCAAGTGAAACAGCAAGCTGTAAGATTGGGGCAACAGACTGGGTCACAAAGGATACTTCTCCAAGAAACATATTCGTACCCATATTAATTAAAATAGACACACCAATTGCGGTTAAAAATAATACCGGCTCTACCCAGGAAGTTGTTGAAACAACTAAAATAATAATAATAATTGGAACTAATAAAGCTGCAGCATACATGGATTCTGTCCCGGCCATCTTTTGTTGTGTGGCCGTATTAAGAGATTCCCCAGCCATTGCATTTTTTTCCCCGATAAGTTCATAGATTTCATCAGTTATAGCGACTTCATCACCATCACGGATACTAAATGAAAGCAATGCTTTTTCGTCCTTATAATACGTTTCTACTACCTCTTCATCCGCCATTTCGAGCGGCGCTTTTATATCGATCGCATCATCTAACCATGTCACATCTGACACACCATCAATGGCAGCTAATTCTTTTTTAAAAGCAAGAGCTTCCTGAATGGTCACATCATTGATCATCACACGGTTAGACGGTACACTTCCCTCAAACTCCTGCTCCATTATGTCCATTGCTTTCGTTGACTGTGCATCTTCCGGCAGGTAATCTGTCATATCATAGTTTACCGATACAGTTAATGATGCTAAGGAACAAATGATCGTCAGGACCATAAATGTGATCACAACTGCTTTTTTGTGTTTAATAATTCGTGCTGCGATATTTATAAGATTTCACCCTCTCTTGCCATTTTTTCATGTACACCCTATCATTATATGGACACGGTGTTGGCTATTCAACAATCAGTTATGTAACATCCGTTAGTTGAACAACACATATTCAAAATGTGTTGGATAATGTATAAGAAAAGGTGATTTTCATGTTTAGTTCTAAGCTGGATCGACGGAAAAAATATACTCAGATGGTCTTAAAGGATAGTTTAATGAGGCTCTTAAAGGAGAAACAAATTTCTTCCATAACAGTTAAGGAAATTTGTGAACATGCTGATATTAATCGTTCGACATTTTATTCCCATTACAGTGACCAATTTGATCTTCTTGATAAAATAGAAGATGAAATCATTGAAGATTTAACCGGCTATTTAAATCAATGTCATTTTGAAAATGATGAAGACGATCTGCAGATGATCGAAAAGCTACTAGAATACTTTGCTTCAAAGCATGAAGTGTGCCAAACACTCCTTAACGAAAGTAGAGATACGACATTTCAAAAGAAAGTAATGGTTTTCGCTCAAGATTTCTTTATGAATCATTGGAAGGCTGAAAAACAACTCAGTGAAGAACTTTCAATGTATGTCAGTACGTTTATTATAAGCGGAAGTATATATGCAACGAAAACCTGGCTAAATAACGGAATGGACAAATCACCAAAAGAAATGGCTGAACTAATTAATCATGTCATTAAGTACGGTCTATATGGAAAGTAGTGTGGATCACTGAACCGTAGTTCCCTTAAATTTCTCCGAAGTCTCTGGCCAATTTTCATATAAAACAATCATTCTATGTATAAATGACATTTCTATATTAGTTTTGGCGAAATCATATCAAATTGATATTTGTTTTATCTCAGTTTGAGATATATAATAAATACAAGAAGTTAAGGAAAGCGATTACAATATTACAACAACAAAAGATTTATTCTTGGTTTATACATAGGGAGGATTTTAAAAATGAGCAAAGTAGCCAGAGATTATAAAGCAAATAAATTATTAGACAAACAAAAATTTAGTGAAAAACAAATTTCTGAAATGTCAGATGCACAAATTGAATATTTCCACTGGCTCTATTTTGAGGATTCTGTTTACGATTATATGTAAATATTAAACGATCGATATATAAGAAAGCGAACATCTATGATGATGTTCGCTTTTGTGTTTATCCCCAAATTTCTTTAGATATGTCAACGATATATTTTAACTTCTCCCATTGTTCCTCTTCCGTAAGAATATTTCCATGATGTGTGGAAGCAAAGCCGCATTGTGGGCTGATACAGATTTGCTCTAGCGGTACATATTTTGTTGCTTCTTCCACACGGGCTTTAATGTTTTCTTTATCCTCTAACTTGCCATGCTTTGATGTGAATACACCGAGAACAACTTGTGGTCCTCCATTTGGGATGTGTTCTAATGGCGCAAAATCTCCAGAACGATCATCATCATATTCTAAGAAAAACCCGTTTACTTTTTCTTTTGCAAATAATGTTGGTGCAATCTTAGCATAACTGCCTTCAAATGCCCAGGTAGAACGGTAATTTCCACGGCAAAGATGTGTTGTGATCATAAGGTCTTCCGGTTTATCTTCTAAAACACCATTTGCCACGCGTAATGCTAAGTCAATTAATTCTTCACGGGAATACCCACTATCATTAAATGGAATTTCCGGTGCGTTTAGCCCGGCAATGTATACATCGTCAAGTTGAAGATAACGGCACCCGGCATCATAAAAAGCTTTTATCGCATCACGGTAAGTTTGAATCACATCATTTGTGTATTCTTCAAGGTCAGGGTAAATATCCAGATTACGGATCCCGGCATTAAATAATTGGTTTGGACTAGGAATCGTTTGTTTTGCAACAGCTCGGTCTCCAACGATTTCCTTAAATTCAATAAACTCTTTTACATGTGGATGGTCCTGATTAAAGGAGATTTTCCCCGTTACTCGTACATCATATCTTTCTGTTTCTTCTCCATTAAATTTGAAACCATGTCCCGGTACATACCCTTCAACGCCATGTAAATGTTCTAAAAAGTCTGTATGCCAAAATCTACGGCGGAATTCACCATCTGTTACTGCTTGCAAACCTACTTCAATTTGCTTGTCCACAATTTTTTTAATTTCTTCTGTTTCAATAGTATGTAATTGTTGTGCAGTAATCGTTCCTTCTTGAAAATCCTTTCTTGCATGATGAATTCTCTCAGGGCGCAACAAACTTCCTACGTGGTCTGCTCTAAATGGTGCTTTTACTAATGTTTTTGTCATATCTATATCTCTCCTTTTTGGTGATGTTCATACCCGCAGCATAACTGTCAGATAACATAAAAAACCCTCTTCAAAAAAATAAAAAGAGGGGGCAGTTAGCATCATTATACCTTGCTCCTCTTATCTCTATAGCTACACGCTACTGGAATTGGCACAGTACTTTTGAAAGTCCGCTGCCGAGGTTTCAAAGGGCCAGTCCCTCCACCTCTCTTGATAAGAAAATATCAAAATATTAAGTTATTATCATTACTATATAGTTATTACTCATCCATTGTCAATCGTTTGAGGTGAATTTTTCCAAATCCCGACTTTTCACTAACGCCCTATCAGCCTGTTTTGCTTGGAAAAGGAGAAGCTTTCACTTTATGCAGACTGTTGCTTACCAACAATCGTTTTACTAAAAGATGAAACATGAGCAATGAAAAACCGACTGCCACTGCACTTACTATAAACAAGATTTGATAGCTCGAATGTTGGGAAACCCAGCCCAACATTATGGCACCCAGACCAATTCCAAGATCAGTCGCAGTTGTAAAGGAAGCATTTGCTACACCTGTTCGTTCTGGTTGAACGAGGCGAATGGTGGCAGCTTGTAAAGCAGGTTGAGCAGCACCAAATCCAATACCGTAAAGTATTGCAGCTAAAAGAACACCAAACAATCCGTTCGAAAATCCTAAAACAGCCAGTGCGATCATTGTGATGACGAGGGATGGACCTATGACAAACGATTCTCCGTATCGATCTGATAGCTTTCCAGCAATCGGCCGAATAAGAACAAGAGTAACAGCATAAACGAGAAAAAATGTTCCTGAATTAACGTCAATGGAACTAGCAAACAATGGGACGAACGTGGTGACTCCACCATATGCGATAAATAGAAAGAAGAAGGTAATCGTGACAGGTAAAACTGATTTTTCGAAGAATTCTATTTTCCTTGAACTTGGTTTCGGTTGAACTGGCACTTTTGCTCCTAAGATTAAGAGCAAGGCAATGACCGACAGAAGAAAAGTGAATAGGAATAAAGAATGATAGGAATGGTTTTCCGTAACCCAAATTCCAAACATCGGACCGATGGCCATCGCAAGCGTCATAGCCATACCAGACCAGCCTAACCCTTCACCTCTGCGACCTGATGGAATCAAATCCGTGATCGCTGTAAGAATTGAAGTTGTGGAAACGGCCCAGCTCATCCCATGTAAAATTCTCAGTCCCATCAACACAACAATTCCACCAACCCAGTTATAAAGGTACATTGATATAGAAAAAAGAAGTAAACCACAAAGTATAAACGGCAGTCTTCCGAACCGGTCCAGCAGGCCACCTACTATTGGACGAAAAATAACCGCAGAAAGCATAAACGCACCCATCACAAGTCCGACCTGTGATTCATTACCACCGATATCTTTAATAAACAATGGTAGTGTAGGATACAACATATAAAATGCGGTAAACAAAAACAACATGCTTATCAGCATATTAATATATGACTTCGTCCATAGTCGTTCCACTTTTTTTCCTCCTTTATAGGAAATTCGTTCGTATTTTTCGGGTATCAATTCTTTCTATATGCTAAATTTCTAATTTTCAAACAGGGCAGGTTTTCTTCTGTTATTTACTGCTTGGCTTCTCGTATATGAATATTAATGGTGTGTAGAGCTTCATAAGCATCAACTCCATGTACTGTTATTAGAAATTGACAACCGGGATACAGTTTTAGATCCATCAGCTCCATTAATGACTGTGCTGAATTTTGCAAATTAACTTTATTCCCTTGGTACTCAAGTACGATCTTGGAACTGAACCTGCTTGAAACAATGACCAACATTGCTGATAACCGGGCAATTCCTGTATTTGGTTTCATTTTAAATTGTTTAGTAATCACCTTCTTCCCTCCTCAAACGCTAGTTATCCCTATAGAGAAAAGTGTTATAGTCTCATTATCCAACAGAAGTTAGCATACCTGATATCTCATTCCTATCAAATGTTTGCCTATTCCTCTCACGCTATCTTACAGATTTCCTTAAATTGCTGTAAAATAAAGTGAGATATTTACCCTTGATAAAGAGAGGAGAATGACAAATGTCTGAACAAATGTACTTGCAGCAGACTGAACTTGCCAACATCATTAAACGAAAGACAGATCAAAATGGTGTTTCCCTTACTGATATTCCTTCTTTATTTTTCATCAATAGAACGAGTGTGACAGAGCCTTTTCACGGAGTTTACAAACCATCTTTTTGCTTGATTATTCAAGGTGAAAAAGAGGTATTCCTGGCGAAGGAACGATATGTGTACAGTCCTGCCGATTATCTTGTAGCCTCAGTCAATGTACCTGTTACAGGACAAGTAATAAAAGCTTCTACTGAAACTCCTTACATAGCATTAAAACTTGAATTTACACCAAGCCAAATTTTAGAGATATTAGATGAAACGAAGATACAAGTCGGATTAGAAAAGAAATCGAGCCGCGCTATTTTTGTCAGCAAAGTGGAAGAGTCATTGTTGGATGCAGTTGTCAGGTTAGTGAGATTAGTAGACACTCCTAACGACATTTCAATTCTTGCTCCAATTTTCAAAAAGGAAATTTTATATAGAATTCTTCAAGGACCTCATGGAAGTGCCCTGAAACAAATGGCTATTGAAGGTAGTGAAACATATCGAATTAGAGAAGTTATGAGTTATATTATGAACAACTTTGAAAAGTCATTTCGAATTGATGAGCTTGCTGAATTAGCAAAAATGAGTGTGTCATCTCTACATAGACACTTTAAAGAAATATCCGCAATGAGTCCGATTCAGTTTCAAAAGCAGTTAAGATTACAAGAGGCAAGACGCTTGTTACTTTTAGAATCAACTGATGCTGCTGAGGTTTCTTTTCGGGTAGGTTATGAAAGTCCTTCACAATTCAGCCGTGAATATTCCCGTATGTTTGGCCTTCCACCTAGAGAAGATATGAAGCGTATGAGAAAGAATCATGATTATAAAATTAATGCTTAACATGTTAAAAGCTACCCAATTTGCAACATGCAGGGTAGCTTTTTCCTTCTATTTCTTTTCTACTGCATGTCCACCAAACTCATTTCTTAATGCTGCAACCACTTTACCAGTAAACGTATCGGTTTCAAGAGAACGGTATCTCATCATTAATGAAAGAGCAATAACAGGTGTTGCCGCCTGGAGATCTAACGCTTCCTCTACTGTCCACTTTCCTTCTCCGGATGAGTGCATTATCCCTTTAATTCCATCCAACTTCGCATCTTTAGCAAAAGCATTCTCAGTTAATTCCATTAACCACGAGCGAATAACTGATCCATTACTCCATACTCTTGCTACTTGTTCATAATCATAATCAAATCGGCTTTTTTCCAGAACCTCGAAACCTTCAGCAATTGCTGCCATCATTCCATATTCAATCCCGTTGTGAACCATTTTTAAATAGTGACCACTCCCTGATTTACCTGTATACACGTATCCTTTTTCAACAGATGTATCCCGGAAGATCGGTTCCACAATTCCAAAAGCCTCTTGGTCTCCACCAATCATGTAGTTTGCACCATTACGGGCACCTTCCATTCCTCCTGATGTACCAACATCAAGGTAGCTAACACCAACTTCTTTAAACTCTTCATATCTGCGCATTGACTCTTTGTAATGGGAATTTCCCGCCTCAATGACAATATCACCGTCAGCTAGTAATGGTTTTATGTCCTGAATCACTTGATCAACGACTTTATGCGGGACCATAATCCAGACAATTCTTGGATGTTCTAGGGTTTGCACCAATTCATTTAGATTTGTCGTTCCATGTGCACCATATTGTTTGATTTCATCTATTGCTTGTTCATTAATATCAAACGCAACAACTTCATGATGGTGATCAATTAAGTTTTTGCTAATATTTAGTCCCATTTTTCCTAAACCAATTAATCCAACTTTCACCAAAATCACTCCTATTGATGTAGTCTATGATCTGTACTAAGATGTTCGTTTGCTGGCACTATATAATGCTTCATTTCTCCATTGTCAACTATATCTTCTTTTTCGTTTTTATTGTCAATTGACCACCAAAAGAATCCGTCTTCTTCAAGTAATATGTGAGCGGCTTTTGGACCATATGATCCAGATGGGTACTCATGTAAAGGGACTAAATTTTCCTTAAAAGCCTCTAAGATCGGCTGAACAAGCAGCCAAGATAATTCAACTTCTTTCCAATGAGCGAAAAAAGTGGCATCACCTTCTAATGCATCTACTAATATGTTCTCATATGCCTCCGGAATATCCCTCTGTTCTGGTGTAAAATCAACATGTATAGGTTCAATTGCCCCTTCTTTCAAAGGATTTCGGCTATTTAACTGTAAAGACACTTCACTTTCCGGGTTAATTCCGATTTCCAATAGATTAGGCTCTGTTTTTTTATTGTATTTTGTCAAAGGATTTTTAAATTCGATCACGATCCTTGTTGATTTTTCCTTCATACGTTTTCCTGTGCGAATATAAAATGGAACACCTTTCCATAATGAATCATCAATCCAAAGGCGGGCTGCGATGAATGTATCATTTGTTGAAGACGAATCCACCCCCGTTTCCTTCTTATAACCAATTACTTGTTCATCATTTATCTCCCCTGGTCCGTATTGACCTCTAATAACTTCTTTGAATACATCCTCTTTTTTTATCGGACGAACAGCCTCCATGACCTTTCTTTTTTCTTGACGAATGTTTTTCGCAGAAAAACCATTTGGAAAATGCATGCTGAACATCATAAGCAATTGAAGTAAATGATTTTGAAACATATCACGAATTGCCCCTGCTTTTTCATAATACGCAGCCCGCTTCTCGACTCCAACTATTTCACTAGCTGTAATTTGGACATTTGCAATATGCTCATTGTTCCAAAGAGTCTGCAGAACAGGGTTCGCAAATTCCAATGTTTCCAAATTTTGAACCATTGGTTTTCCTAAGTAATGATCTATTCTGTAAATTTCTTTTTCTTCAAAAACACATGAAAATTTTTCATTCAATTCTCTTGCAGAAGTCACATCATGTCCAAATGGTTTTTCAATAAGAAGTCGCTTCCACCCATTTGTTTGAACGATTTTAGTCTCTTGTAACTTTTTAACAATTACATCAAAAAACTGAGGAGCTACCGAAAGATAATACAGTCTGTTTTCCGGAATATGTAATTTTGCTTCTTGCTCTTTGATTAACGATAATAATCTTTCATACTCTAATCCTTTTGTCACATCAACCTTACAATATCGGATGAGATGCAGAAATTCACTTAGTTTTGAATCACTTGATGAATGATGTGAGAAAGAATCGATCGATGATTTTACATAATTGTGAAACTCATCATCGGTATATTCAGTAATACTTGAACCTATAATTGAAATTCGGGTTGGCAGCTTTTGACTAAGAAATAATTCGAATAAGGCCGGAATAATTTTTCTTTTAGCTAAATCTCCAGTAGCTCCAAATAAGACAAATGTTGAACAATCCATTTTCCGCCTCCATAAAAACTCACCTTTTACCTTGTAGTCTGTCCAGTTTATTCCGTTTTATCTAAATATTTTTGACCACACAAAAAAATCCTTCATGCCTGCACACAAAGGATTAACATTCATAATGAATACCATTTATAAGCCTTGAAAAATCAATCGAACCCCGACAACAACCAGGACAAGTCTTAAAATGACAATAACCGTTCCATCTTTTAGTCGAAGATTAATAAAAGCACCGGCTTTCGCACCAATCCAAGCTCCTGGTGCTAACACAAGAATCCATAGCCACTCAACATTCCCAAGCTGAATATGCGCAATTGATCCAACAATCGAAGACAAAAACACCATAAACATCGAAGTTGCCACCGCAATGGAGGCAGGAAACCTGAATAATAAAAGCATCGTGGGTACCATTAAGGAACCACCGCCAATTCCAAATAAACCGGACAAAACACCAACGATAAAAGCAATCAAAACTGCAAGGACAGATTGAAATTGTAAGAAGTGCTCATTACCCTGTTTATCTATAAACGTATAAGTAGAACCAACTTGATTTGTATTCGGCTTCAAATACTTTTGAACACTTAGGAGAAGAGAAATGAAAATGACAAAAGTCCCAAAGAATATGTAGAAAAGATGTAAATCAATTGTTTTATTAATCAATGCTCCCACAAAAGCTCCAGGACCGCTTCCGATAAAAAAAATTATTCCTGCCTTAAAGTAAACTGTTTTTTGCTTCATATAACTTAATGTTGAAGAAAGTCCTGTAACAATTAAGATGATCATTGAGGTCCCAACAGCAAGCTGTGGTGTTATGGACGGCAATAGACTTGTATAGTTTCCAATAAACAATAAAGCAGGTACGATAATAATTCCTCCGCCTAATCCGACAAGGCTACCGAGAATTCCTCCTGCAAGACCAATAAAGAATAGTAAAACCAACAGCATATATAAATCTCCCTTTAAGATTTCAACTTTTTACCAACTATGTAACCCGCATAAAATATGACAAGTGTGTAACCCAAAACCAGCAAAATTGATGTAGGAATGGACTTAGCAAACGAAATAAGGACAGCAGATAACTTTATTAGTTGTGGAAGCAATTGATCAATAGTCGATAAATAATATACATGAACAATGAGCAAACAAAAAACAATGATAAAAATCGGACGTAATAACTTAATAATAGTCCTTTCTTTATTGCCTTTTTTAGTTGCAGTTTTTCTCACCACAGCCACAACCCTGCACCTCTTTCTATCATTCTACTGATTCTAGTATGAAGGATTGATATATCTTAAGCAAGAAGAACAAAATTGACCTGTATGAAAAAAGAAACTTAAAATAGAAGCGACCCCTTATAAAAGA
Source organism: Metabacillus niabensis (assembly GCF_020524345.1). Lineage (GTDB taxonomy): Bacteria > Bacillota > Bacilli > Bacillales > Bacillaceae > Metabacillus > Metabacillus niabensis_B. The sequence goes on along the minus strand of NZ_JAIVLH010000004.1, from coordinate 179,099 downwards.
GTCGCAACCTAAGTAATGATTATCCTAATGGGATTCTATTCTTCCGCTGCCATCGCTTCAGCTTTGGTAGTATGAACTGTACCAAATGGATGGTTCGGAGGGGCATAGATAGAGTAAAGCTTTAATGGAGTATTTCCTGTATTTATGACATTATGCCATGTTCCTGCCGGTATCAAGATAGCGAAATCATCATAAACATTTCGTTCAAAGCTTAAATTATTTTTACTTTTTCCCATTCGAACAAGTCCCTGCCCTTGTTCTACACGTAAAAATTGGTCAACATTTGGATGCATTTCCAATCCAATATCCTCACCGGCATTGATATTCATTAATGTAAGCTGTAAATGTGTTCCAGTCCACAGAGCTGTACGAAACGTATTGTTTTGCTTCGTTGCTTCATTAATATTCACAACATAAGGTTTAGCACCATAATCTGCTATCGCCACTCTTTGATTGGAAAATTGGTGCGAATTTCTCACATTGGCTTCTTCAGGTACATTTGGGTATGTCCAATAGACAGACTGTCTTCCATAAGACGGCATTGGTGAAGGAACATAGTATGAATATGGATTTTGATATGCATAAGGAACAAAGTACATTGATTCTACCCCTTTCCTAGGTTCTAACCTATCCTATGCAATCGAAGGGAAAATGTACTTTAAATTACTCTTACTAATCTAATCTGTCAAAACTATTTATTTTCTTTACAATATACTCCGCATCATATCCAACCCCTTGTAATAAAGCCGAACCACGGCGATATTGCCAAGGAAGACCGATAAAATATAACCCTTTAATATTTGTTACACCACGGGTATGTATAACATTTCCTTTTTCATTTATTACTTGATTTATTTTCAACCAAGAAAAATCAGTTTTAAACCCTGTAGCCCAAATGATATTTTGAATTTCGAGTTCTGTTGAGTCTTCGAAAACCACTTTATGTTGATTTCCATCAGTTGCACGGGTTTTTAACTTGATGGTACCTTGCTTTATCGCTTCTTTTAATTCAAGTCCAAAAATAGGATCCCCTCTTTTTTGGATAAGCTGTCCGATTAATGATGTATGTGATGCTTTTAAAATACCGATTTTATCAAACCACCAGAAGATACTTTTATTCCTAAGTAGTAAGGGTAAGTAATTTAAATTCCTGCTAACAGATAAAAATGTCTCTCTATCTTTCGATAACTCAACAGCGATCTGTGCACCACTGTTTCCGCCACCAACCACAAGAACATTTCCATCTACCAGTTGTTTAGAATTTCTGTATTGAGAAGAGTGAAGTTGATTGTTGTTTACTTTCTTAGACAATGCAGGCAATGATGGTATCTGAAAAGGACCTGTTGCGATGACAAGATTTTCTGCTGAAAATACATCATTTTTTGTCTTAATGATAAAATGACCTTCCTTTTCTGTAACACTCACAACTTCTGATTGAAAACGAATCGGTATATGAAATTTCACTACATATGACTGTAAGTAATCCGCAACTTCATCTTTTGTTGGAAAACCGTGTGATTCTCCATGAAACTTCATACCTGGTAAGGCACTGTACATGCGAGGAGTAAATAATAGTAAAGAATCATATCTTTCTTTCCAACTTTCTCCGACCTCATTCCCTTTGTCTAAAATGAGAAAGCTTTTGTTGAATTGTTTTAAGTAATACCCAACGGCAAGCCCGGCTTGACCAGCTCCTATTATGATTGTGTTGTACAATGCCTACACCTCTTTTATATGAATAAATGCTCACATAAACATAATAACAGATATATTTGGTTTTTCAATCGTTTTGTTCTATGTAAAATATATAGAATTCCGTCGAATGTCGTCTAATCGAAAATAAATTAGTAGAATCGTACAATATTTGGCGAAAATTGCTAATATTCTACTATAATCGTAAATAAACTATGTCATTGGTCAATTTCTATTTCCTTTGGAAAAACCGGTGATTATAAAACAAGTTAAAAAGGCAACAGCTGTAACAAAAGAGGCAAAAAATAGACCAATAAATCTCATAAACGTATCTTCACCAGGATATTGAGGCTCTATCGTCATCATCATATAGATAAAAACGATTGTTAATAGTAAGTAAAAACTACTGCCAACAGCTCCAAGTTTCAGTCTGTTACCTTTTGTTCCTTCCCAAGTTTTGTTGATCACAATCCAAACATAAACACTTATGATAACAGCTAAAAACATAATCACTAAATGTAAATACGGAATCATGAGAAACATAAGACTATACAACAAACCTCCTGTAAGGAGAAATAAACCGGCGTTTATCCCAAATAAACATAAACCCGCTAACCAATGATACTGAAACCACCTCACCTTTCCCAATCTTTCAACAAATGAATGGTTTTCAGGTATTAATCCTCTTAACCGATTCTTAAAAATAATGGTCAATAGTAGAACCAAAAAGCCATAAAACAAAATTGAAGTCATTTACTCCATTCCTTTCCACTTTCTTTGCTTGATATATTCCTAGCTTAATTTATATTTTATTGTTTTTCAATAAAAATAAGTTATTTATCAATATTTTTTTAGCGATTATTAACAACACCAAACGAAAACACGATCTCAACTGTATATTCTTTTTGAAAATTATCATAATAAGGAATGCAAACAAAACATTATGTAGTCGAAAAGGCGGTGTATGAACAATGAAAAAAGGTCTGCAAAATTCTAGTCTTGAGCAACAAAGAAATGATCATGAAACAGAATCAGCTTTTAAAAATGAGGGTGCAAAACAAAAAAATAAAGGTTCAAAAAAATAAAATTCAGATCAGTTTAAATCTCCAATACAAAAAAAGCACTCGGTTGACGAAGTGCTTTTTTAATTATTCGTTTACTTCAACCCACTTGATTCTCCCATGCCGCTACTTCCTCACGAACTCTTGGTGCAACTTCTTTTCCTAATAATTCAATCGCTCTCATGACATCTTCATGTGGCATTGACCCCACTGGAACATGGAGCATAAATCGTGTAATACCTACGTTTTTGCGAAGGTGGATAATTTTCTCTGCAACAGTATTCGGATCTCCAACATATAGAGCGCCATCAAAGCTTCGTGCTGCATCAAAGCTTTTCCTGTCATAATGACCCCATCCACGTTCTTTCCCAAGCTGATTCATCACTTGTTGTGTAGAAGGGAAAAATTTATCTGCTGCTTTTTCAGTTGTTTCGGCAATAAAACCGTGTGAATGGGATGCAACAGTTAGTTTTGAGATGTCATGCCCCGCATGAGCAACTGCTTTTTTATATAACTGAACCAATGGTTCAAACTGGATCGGACTTCCTCCGATAATAGCCAATACTAATGGTAAGCCAAGAATACCTGCCCGGACTACCGATTCAGAATTTCCTCCACTCCCTATCCATACTGGAAGCGGATCTTGAACTGGTCTTGGATATACACCTCTGTTTTGAATAGCCGGCCGGTGGCCACCTCTCCATGTTACTTTCTCAGAGTCTCTTATTTTAAGTAACAGTTCGAGTTTTTCTTCAAATAATTCATCATAGTCTTTTAAGTCGTAGCCAAACAAAGGGAAAGATTCAATGAATGAACCTCTTCCTGCCATAATTTCTGCTCGTCCATTCGATATCCCATCAAGTGTTGCAAAATCCTGAAACACCCGAACCGGGTCAGCTGACGAAAGCACTGTTACAGCACTTGTTAAGCGAATATTTTTTGTTTGAGGTGCTGCTGCGGCTAAAATGATTGCAGGATTTGAGGCAGCAAAATCTTCACGATGGTGCTCACCAACTCCAAACACATCTAACCCTACCTGATCAGCTAAAATGATTTCCTCCACTACTTCCCGGATTCTCTGTGCATGACTTACAACTTCACCGGATTCTACATCTGGTGTTGTTTCTACAAATGTACTTATGCCTATTTCCATATTATTTTCTCCCTTGTCATTAGCTAGTATGTAAAACAAATAGGTACTTTTAACTACTATATTTTAATATTTTTTTTCATTTCTTTGTAGTAAAACAACTTAAAGGAACATCCTCTCCTAAAAGTGAATGTTCCTATGAGTTATTTTGTTTCGAGTATTCGTTTAATCATCTGTAAGTCTTTATTATTTGCCTTTTTCATCATAGTTGACATAAATGGCGTAAAAAGTTTAGAAAATCCAGTTGGAATTCCCTTATTTCTAAGAATCATCCGTGTTCGTCCCGGATCTTCTTCCTGCCAAGTATACGTAGTTTCCATTGGAAATGGTCCAGTTGCAGTTTTCATGACTAATTTTCTTTGTGGTTCATATTCGATAATTTCGTATACGTATGCGAGTTCCCGTCCCAGGAAATTGGCTTTAAAAGCAATTTGACTTCCTATAGCGAGAGGTTTTGGTGTTTTCCACTCAGCAGCATGAATATTTACATACCATTCAGGAGCATGATCAGGATCTGTTGCATAATTTGAAACGACTTCAATAGGTTGATTAATTACTATTTCAGTTACAACATCCACCATTTTTTGTTCCTCCCCCCCTGTATCTACGCTTTATTTTCTACGTATTTTTTCAATAATGTTCCTAGAAGATATTCCCAACCCTGTTTATGATCCTGCTCCCAATTTTCTTCAATGACTCCTGAAGCAGTATGGGAAAGCTGAAGGACTGTTCCACCATCTTTGTCAATAAGTTTATAGGTGTACGCACTGTTTACGGCTCCTTGCATTCCTAAATGACCTTGAACTCGTATTTCTTCGGGTGCATTGACATAATAAACTGTACCCCAAACAGCTCCTGCATGATCTCCCCATGTTTCCAAAAATTGTCCTCCGGGTACAGGTTCGAATGTAAATTGAGAGGATAGATGTTTAGGAGCTAAGCGGAATTCCCACCAATCTTCAACATTTTCCGTTAGTGCTTTAAATACTTGTTCACGACTACCATCTATAAATATCTCTTGTTCAATATGAAAAGATTTATTTGTTTCCGTCATTTTTTGACCATCTCCTTTTTTCTCTACAACTGATCTAAGATTTATTAAAGAATTTACGGTTGGCTGCATATACTTTCCAACCCATCGGTTATACATTTCTTGTAGTGGGACTGCATTTAAATAATTGAGTTTGTATTTCCCTTTTCGCCTAGTAACAATCAGATTTCCTTCTTCTAAAATCGTCAAATGCTTCATAATGGCATATCGAGTGACTTCAGGAAACGACTCATTAAGTTCACCTGTTGTTTTCGGTGATTGTTTAAGTATATCCAGTATGTTTCTACGGATTGGGTGGCCCAATGCTTTAAAAACATTTGAAAGCATCTCTTCCATTTCACCCCTCCTCAGTTAATTCTTCATTGTTGCTTATGTTACCAAGCGGTCACTCATCTTTCATGTGACCTTATAGTAACATGTTAATGATATTTTGGTCAAGCCTTTAAATGGATAAGCTAAAACACTGTAATAAGTGTTTTAGCACTTTGGTAGAATTAGATTAAACAGATGGAGTTTGGTTTAAGGAGGTTGCTAATTTCTCTTGTGATTTTACCCTCCATAAAATAAGAAGAGAAACACCTAAAATCATGAGACAAACCCAATTAACAATGCGAAAACCGGCATACTGAGCGATCATACCCCCACCCAAGCTTCCAAGCAATCTTCCAATAGTAGATCCGTTCGAATAGATGGTCGCTGACATTCCAGGTGAATTTGGTAGTAGATCAGAGAAATAGCTTAATCCATTTCCCATGATAATTGCCACATACGTTGCCTGTAAAAGCTGAGCTACAATGAGTTGCCATGGATGAGTGGAAAAACTTAAGATGGAGAAATACAAAATACCGATAACACAACCGCTAACCATTAGAGTTTGGTTTGATATTTTTTGTGCAAAGGCCCCTAGCAGAAGCATAATTGGAATCTCAAGTCCCGCACAAATCCCTACTACCAACCCAACATCTCTATGTGTACCTTGCAGAACATTCACAATAAACAACGGTGTATTAATCATGTTACTAGCATTGACCGCAAACAGGAGGATAAACGCAATGAAGGGCATTCTAATCATCTTTTTAACTAAAGGATTTTTCATATTTGAAGGTCTTACTTTATTGATTGAGCGTTTTTGAAGAAACAGAAAAACCAAAGTGGCCACAGTAAGGAAAATAAAGGCTGTTACCATAAAGAGTCCATCATATCCAAAAGCAGATAAAAGAACGGTCCCCCCTAATGGGCCTATAAGAAATCCAAGTGATACAAGAGAACGCAATGTTGACATTGCGAATGTTTTGTCTTCGGATTTACTGGAATTAGCCGATTCCTGTGCATAAGCATAGATTTGCGGCATCGCTGCTGCCCCAATCCCATTAAAGGTCGTCATAACAAGTAACAATACAAGGAAATGGTTGAAAACTAAGTAAGAAGCATAACCTAATGCAGACGATAACATAGCTATAATAATAATCATTTTACGATCCAAACCGCTATCTGAGCGTTTGGCTATAAACGAGTTTACCAGTATACCTCCTAACGATGTTATCGCCATAAAAACACCAAATGCTCCGGCACTAATGCCTACATCTTCTGTTAAATACAAAGATACATATGGTAAAGTAATAGAAATTCCTATACCAACTAACAGCATGCAAATAACGAATAAACGATACCCTTTGATTTCGAAGAGTTTGATCATTCTGGACAACACAATATACGGCCTCCTTCATAACATAAAAATTTTGTATGTATAAGTCTTACCTATTCACTTATTCAATTTAACTATCTTCATTATGGGCCAATTGATAAACTAACTGTTATCTCATTCCTATCAAATCATTGCCTTTTTCTGCTAATCTAAATAGTTAAACTGAAATGAAAAAAGCATGGAAATGACCATAGATTCCATGCTTAAATATCCTATATTCATTTCCATTCATTACATAATTCGTTTCTTAATGATCAACTTTTTTGTCTTCTCATTCACATAAGCATAAAAAATATCTTTTTCTGTTAGGTTTTGCTCTTTTAATTTATTTTTCAACCATTCCTTGGTTTTTCCCAATAATTTTAAATTACGTACCTGGATTCTCCTATCGACAATGACGGAAATCGGTAATCCTTCATCTTCAATTGGTAGGTTCATGTGTCGCACCGTTAATGGTGTATTTTCTGGTTTTGCTATGACACTAATTTCTCCGATCGGCTCCAATATTGCATAATCGATATCGGAAACCTTTGGGAAACCCTGACTTCTTAAGATAGATAATATTTGCGCAATGGATAGTCTTGATTTTTCAATATTGTCCTCCACAAACTCACCATGCTTAATTAAAATGGTAGGTTCACCTAAAAAAAATCGGTTTCCCCATTGCCATAATGTAAGCTTTGAGAATAAGATATGAATCAAAACCAGAATCGCCAGAGCATAAACTGTCGGAAGAAACTCTGTGCTTATAAGAGGTTCTGATGCTACTGTACCAACAATAATGATTGCCACTAAATCATAAGGTGTCATTTGAATAATCGTTGATTTTCCCATTAACCTCATGATCATTATCGTTAGAAGATAGAGAACAAAAATCTTGAGGAGCAATCCCATTCTGTTCACCTCAACCTATTTTTTTCTATTTTCCCCACTTCTTTCCCATTTATGCTGGATTGGAATTACACAATATAAATAATAGTGAAATTCATTATGTCTATTATTCACGAAAAAAACCCTTAAATGTACGGGGTTTGTCCAACATTTAAGGGAAAGATCAATTATGTTCTATTTTATTTTCCATCTACAACTTCTTTTAATATTTCGTAAGATCGTTTTTGTTTTTCCGGATCATAAATGTATGATACTGCCATAATTTCATCAACGTTATATTTTTCTTGGAAACTTGTTAACTGGTCTTTAATTGATTCTTTGGAACCTAATAATGTAACACTTGACATTGAAAGTGACATTTCTTTTTCATGTGGTTGCCAAATCCCCTCCATGCTTTCTACTGGAGGACGTAATGGACTTTGTGTTCCCCTTACGACATTTAAGAAGAATTGCTGCATGGTTGTTTGTTCTCTTCTTGCTTCTTCATCACTTTCAGCCGCAATGACATTTAGGCAAACCATCATATATGGTTTTTCTAGATATTCAGATGGTTGGAAGCGGCTACGGTAAATTGAGATCGCTTCTTCCATATATCGTGGAGCAAAATGGGAAGCAAACACATACGGTAAGCCCAACTTTGCCGCTAAATATGCTGAGTCTGTTGATGAGCCGAGAATATAAATTGGTATATTTGTTCCAACTCCAGGAAATGCCTTCACATATTCTTGTTTTTCGATCGGTCCGAAAAATGTGAGCAATGCATTCACATCGTCAGGAAATGTGTAAACAGAATCGTTCTGTGTACGTCTTAATGCACTTGCCGTCATCATATCAGTACCCGGTGCACGACCAAGTCCAAGGTCCAGACGATTTGGATAGATTGTTGCCATTGTTCCGAATTGCTCGGCCACAACTAATGGTGAATGATTTGGCAGCATAATTCCACCAGATCCCACCCGAATTTTATTTGTATGCTCTAACGTATGTTTCATTAAAATTGAGGTTGCTGAACTTACCAAAGTTGATGTATTATGATGCTCAGCAATCCAATAACGAGAATACCCCATTGCTTCAGTAGCTTGAGCTAAATCAACCATTGAATCAATCGCTTCCTTAGCATCCTGCCCTTGACGAATTGGCACTAAATTTAAGACTGAAACAGGAATTTGTATATTCGACATTTCTACTTTCCTTTCTTCATTAAGTTACGATTCTATAGTAACAAGTTCAACGACAGAAACAAACTTTTATGCTTAGCTTTCACTTCTATTTGCATTCCATTCTTTTAAAAAGAACGAAAAAAGCTGCTGTTCACAAGAACAGCAGCCTTATCCTAATTTCATTAACTTTAAATTAAACGAGTTGTAACAATTCCTTCAATATTTGTAATTTGTGCTTCTAGTTGAGGGATAATATCACCATTTACTTCATTGTCAATGTCAATCATTGTGTATGCATACTCTCCACGGCTTCTATTCACCATGTCTGCGATATTTAAGTTATAACTTGAGATCGCTTGAGTGATTTGACCAACCATGTTTGGAACATTTTTATGGAATGTTGCAACACGACGCTTCCCAGTATATGGTAGTGATGCATTCGGGAAGTTTACAGAGTTTTTAATATTACCAGTTTCTAAAAAGTCCTTTACTTGACGAGCAGCCATAATCGCACAGTTTTCTTCAGATTCTTTCGTAGATGCACCTAAATGTGGAATCGGTACAACATTATTCATTTTCAATACATTTTCATTTGGGAAATCTGTTACATATTTGCCTACTTTTCCACTTTCAAGTGCTTCTTTCATATTCTCTTCATTTACTAACTCACCACGAGAGAAGTTTAAGATGTGTACACCCGTCTTCATAATCGCAAATGTTTCTTCATTGAACATACCTTTAGTATCAGGTGTTAATGGAACGTGAACAGTGATATAATCAGAATTTGCATATAATTGCTCAAGACTCATTGCACGCTGTACTTTACGAGATAAATTCCATGCTGTATCAACAGAGATGAATGGGTCAAAACCTATTACGTCCATATCTAATCCAAGTGCATCGTTTGCCACAAGTGCACCAATTGCACCTAACCCGATTACTCCAAGAGTTTTTCCTTTGATCTCTTTACCAACGAATTGTTTTTTACCTGCTTCAACAAGCTTCGGTATTTGATCTCCTTCAGCTTCCAGTGATTTCGTCCATTGAACACCTGCAAATAAATTACGAGAAGATGCCATTAATGTTGTCAAAACCATTTCTTTTACTGCATTTGCATTCGCACCAGGTGTATTAAATACAACAATTCCTTGATCAGTGCATTTATCAACAGGAATATTATTTACACCTGCACCGGCACGTGCGATAGCTTTTAAATTGTTCGCAAATTCCATAGAGTGCATATTGTAGCTTCGTAAAACAATGGCATCAGGATTTTCGCTATCATTGTCAATTGTGTAGTTGCCTTTACTAAAAACATTTAAACCAACTTCTGCGATATTGTTTAACGTTTTAATTGTTTTTACTTTTTCTAGAGTTGTTGTACTCATTGAAATCTCCTCTTTTCAGGTATTTTTAAAATTTTATGAATATTTTCATTTTAATAAGATAATGGGATTATATCATAATTCGACATAAACGTCCTCCTTATTAAACAGAAAAAGGCAAGGGATTTAATCCCTTACCTTTGCCCAGGCGAACGGCTTCGACACTATGTGCTCCCTCACGGTAATCCGTGTTTCGCCAGTTACACATAGCCTTTTCAATTACCTATATGATACCATATTTTGAATGAACTTCAACCCTAATTTGAAGAATATTCTATCTAAATGCTATTACCGAATTGTTTTGAAAGTTCTTTTAGGTTGTAATAAGAAGTTCGTTCCACTGCGCTCCAGACACAAGATTTGTTTGTGAAGTCTAGTGTCTTCCTCTACATTCCACTATAGGTTTTCTATAATTTTCTGTAGAATATACTTTACGAAGATAGTCTATTAAACTCAAATCCACTAAAAAATAAGACTAAATCATTAGACATTTCCCGGGTAAGCGCAGGAGTTGACTTTTTTCATGGTGTTGTGTCGATTTTTAGAAGGTTGGCGGTGTGTAAGTTCAAGTGTTTGCAACTGGAATGAACAAATTGCTAAAATAGCTTCATTAATAACATAGAGGTGACATTTATGAAAATTGAGATTTGGTCAGATTTTGTTTGTCCATTTTGTTATATAGGAAAACGAAGATTGGAGTTGGCACTTGAGCAATTTCCACATAAAGATCACGTTCAAATTGAGTATAAGAGCTTTGAATTAGACCCTCACGCACCTTCTGATTCAGAGCAAGGTATATATGAAGCACTGGCTGCTAAATATGGCTCAACCGTAGAACAAATGAAACAAATGAATAAAGGACTGATCCAACAGGCTGCTGAACTTGGATTATCTTTTGAATTTGAAGGGATGAAGCCAACAAACACTTTTGATGCCCATCGGTTATCAAAATACGCTAAAACCATTGGAAAAGATAAAGAAATAACAGAAAAGCTATTATCTGCATATTTTACAAAGTCTAAAAATGTTGGAGATAAAAACACATTAGTTGAGGTCGCTATAGAGGCTGGAATTGAAAAAGAAAAAGCGTTGGAAGTTTTATCAAACAAAACATCTTATGAACAAGAAGTACGAAATGATCAAAGCCTGGCAAAGCAATATGGAATTCAAGGTGTACCATTCTTCTTACTTAATCAAAAGTACGCCATCTCTGGTGCACAGTCTCCTGAAACATTTGCAGGTGCACTTCAAAAAGTTTGGGATGAGGAACATCAAAAGCCAATGTTTCAAAACCTAACAGCTTCTGATCAGGATGTATGTACAGATGATGGTTGCATAGTACCGCAAAACACTGAAAAATAACAGACCAATAAAAAGAATGACTAAAACGATAAGTCATTCTTTTTCTATTTTTAAAATCCATTTATAATACCCAACCAAAATAAACAGTAGAATTGGATTAATAATGGCTGAAATGCCTAGATTCCACCACCCATACCGAAAATACCCCCAGGGTGAAGGTGAATTAGCTAACCATTCATAAAATAGTAAAAATAATTCCCAAACGAAAATATACCGCGCAATTTTAAAGAACCCTTTTTTAAAAGGAAACCAGTTAAGAAACATAATATTAACAGGGGGAATTAATGCTGTATATGCAGGAAATGCAAGCCAATCTATTCCTTTTGTTATATACCAATAGCCATGGTATTTTAAGTCGACAAAAATATCGAAAAACAACTGAAAAGCTATAGTAAAGACCCAAATATGGACAATATGGTTTTTCGTCAGTCTCTCATTCGTTTTAAAGGCTAAATAATTAAAAATAATCACTGATAGAAGTAATATAATCAACTGATTACTCCTTCCTGTATGCCATTACCAAGTCTTAAAGAAAGAATCATGAAATCAACGTTACTAACAAAGAATTGAACCATATTATGTCTCCGTTCTAGTTAATAATCTCTCCCTGTATTCTTCTCCTTAATGAAAATCTTTATCCTCGATTTGAAAATTTTGGAAAATAAAAAAATGACTTATAAGCATACTTTTTCAGTAGCTTGATAAGTCATTTCATTACAATAGTGCATCTGCTTCAACAATTTCTAATGTTAAATTTCCCCGTGCTGATAAGTCGACTTCATAAGGTGTTATGCTTTGGCCGGCCTCATCTTTAATAATTCGAATCGTAGGACGGCCTACCGAATGGAAATGATATTTCGTTACTATTCCAAGCCTGCCATCATTTAATTTAACAGTTAATCCTTGTGGATAGATTGCTATACAATTTTTAAACAACTTTAACTGCTTTGTATCGAATTGGGTTCCACTCCCTGAAAATAGTAGTTCCATTCCTTGATGTGGCAGCATTGCCGGCCGATAGACTCTATGACTGGTAACCGCATCAAAAACATCGGCTACACTCAAGATTTTTGCATACGGATGAATTTTGTCACCTTTTATGCCCCTGGGATATCCTCTACCATCGATTCTTTCATGATGCTGCAGGGCACAATGTGCTACAACCAAGGGGATTTCATGTACCTTTCGAAGAATATCAAACCCTAACTGAGAATGTGCCTTCATTTGTTGGTACTCTTCTCCATTAAGTCTTCCTGGTTTATTTAATATTTCAGGTGCCACAAATATTTTCCCTAAATCATGTAATAGAGCACCTAAACCAATTTCCTCTATTTCTTTTGTAGACATTCCATTTTTAATCGCAAGCTGACAGGAATAGATTGTAACATTTAGACTATGTGTATAAACATGACTTTCATGAATCTTTGTTGTTGCAAGCAGATTTAGCACACTTGGTTTTTCGGTTAAGCATGTCATGATATCTCTAAAGATTTTTTGAAAGGTCCGAACTGTTTTTTCTGTTTCGATCATGGCCTGAAATGTAGGCTTTGTTCCATTCAATTCGGCGATTGTTTCTATTCCTTCTGTGATGACATTTGTTGCTTCATTTAACAGTTCTATGGGAATCGACTCAACAATGTCTATCCCTTCAGAGGCTTTATCGTCTATGTAAACTGTATTGATATTTAAGTTTTTCAATCTTTTAATAAAACTATCAGTAAGCTCCGTCCCCTTAGTTAAAAGAATTTTACCCTTTTCACTATATATGGATCTACCTAATTTGATTCCTGATTGGCAATGATCTAATTTAACTAAACGCATTTTCTTTCCCCTGTCTCTTTTATATTTCTTTATTAAGTGACGTAAAAATGCGTTCACATCATTGTGTTGCATTTTTGACCTTTATGTCTATAAAAGGCGGATGCAGAAATTTGTCTCTTACTGTCGATTATAGTCAACTTTCCCTTGAATTTCAATGAAATATACACCCTAAAAGAACCGGGTTTTATTGAAAATATGACAATTGAACCATAATAATGCTTTTGATCGCTGAAAAGTATGTTCAAAAATATCGCGTTATTTATCTTGCAATTTCGAATTATTAAACTATAATTCTAAAAGAGGGAGGTTGATTTATGGTCATTCATTTTAAATTATCCGATAAAGATCAAGTACCAAAGTTAAACAAAATTGCGTCAAAGTATCCTTTCGATATATGGATTCATAGTGAAGATCGAAAGTATGACGCAACTTCTATCCTTTCATTGTATACCCTACCTTTTAAGACAGAGTTAAAACTCGTCGTTGAAGAAGACGTTAACTCTACAGCATTACTTGAGGATATGAAAGCCTTTCGATAATCCTCTATCAGGTGTAACTATTTTACATAAACATTACTTGCTCCCCTTCTCTTTAATATGGTGGAGCAACACTTCTTTTTCTATTTCTGATTAAATTGTCTTTTATCGTCCTGTGTTGAAGTTGAGGATGTCACAGATTCCAATCCATATCCAGTAGAACTTATTTCCAGATGTTCTTCTTTTTTATTTCCGTTTAAATGGACCATATCATCGTATTGATCTTTTCTCATCTTTTATTCTCCTTTCTTAAATAAGTGAACAGCCCGTTAAGGCTGTCCTTCCACATTTACTTTGTTACTGTATGGTGAGTTATTGCATTGGTTCCATTTTGCCTAACCCTTGTTTAACTCTCAACTCTTCAGGATTCGTTCCGTGTAAAGAAGCAGGACCCGGTTGCAGAGATGGTTTCTGCCCCATTGGTTGAGGATGTTGAACATATTGGAAATTAGCTTGTCCATCCAAAGTTGGTCCATTTGCCCAGCTACCGTTGCTGCTATCTTCACCTTCAGAGAAGTTCATAAACGAATAGGACACATCTTGTTTCTCATACTCTTGATTAAAATTACTCGGAACAATGGAACCTTGTGTTTGCTCAATTTCTTCGATTGCAGCCATCCATTGGTTTTGATGCATTGTATCACGGGCAATCAAGAAAGACAGCATATCTCTTACACCAGGGTCTGTTGTCATTTCGTACAATCGACATACTTGTAACCTTCCTTGAGATTCTGCATTTAAATTTGCCCGAAAGTCAGCTAATAAGTTTCCGCTTGCAATCGTATATCGTGCATTCCATGGATAACCTGTACTATCGTTAGGCTGAGCCCCAAGACCATTTACGATAGCATGTTGGGGATTCATCCCACCTAAAACTGCTTCAATAACAGGATCTTTTGCTGCCTCCTGCTGATCTTGAACAGGTGCACCATCTAATAATTGAGCAATCATTGTTGCAAGCATTTCAACATGACCAATTTCTTCTGTACCAATGTCTAGAAGCATATCACGATATTTTCCTTCTGCTCGACAGTTCCATCCTTGAAAAAGATATTGCATCATAACCGATATCTCCCCAAACTGTCCACCAGGACCTCTTGCAATTTCTTGGCATAAACAGGATCTGGTTGGCTTGGTTTTGCTGTATATTGTAATTCTTTAACATGATAAAACATCTAATTTCCCCCTCGATAATTAACTCTCTTACTTTCCTAGTATGAGGAACCTGCCAAATGATATAGTGACCAAATGTCACCATTTAGAGTTCCAGGACAAAAAAAGTTCAGAACGCTACTTGTTCTGAACCTTCAGGTATCTTATTGATTTTTATAGCCCTCTTGCTTTACTTGCATATCTTCACCCTCAACGTTATCAATAACTGCATTGACTTCACCTTCCATATAAGCATCTGACGCTTGCTCATGTGTGGTTGCTAAGCCTGATGATAATGTGCTATTTGATTTGTAATCTTCCACTTCATACGTTTTACCTGCAAGTTGAGATGAATGACTATTATTCGTTTTTTTCATGATCGCACTTCCCTTTTATCTAGAATTGTGAGAATCTTATTTCATTATGTCCATTGTCGATAAAACCATGTATGAAAAGTAATTGAGCGCATTGCTATTTTGAGAATAGCCTTTTGTCAAAATTGATGATCTGGATGTAAGTTGTTTTGCATATATTCCTGCACCTTCTCCATTTGATCTGATGAAGCAAGTTCAGTTTTGTACCAGCCGTTTTGTTCCATTAGTTCAATAAGTCGAAAATGATTGTTTGTTGCTTTTTCAAGACATTGTTGATAGATGTCTCGAAGATCTTTATGTGATGCCTCTAACATCGTACTACTAATGTTCTGACATCTTCCCTTTTCCAACTCCAAACAAAGCTGTATCATCTCCCGATCTGTTAAACCGCGTCCTTCCATATTGTTCGGCATAAACTTGTCCCCTTTTATCTTATTGGATCATTTTTGATTGGTTAAAGTATTGCGATAGAGCGGCAACATTTAATTGATGTTGTTCCGCTAATTGTTCTAACTCATTTTTTAAAGTTTGATCATCACATAATGATGCACACCAGTTCATAGTCTTTCCTAAGATTTCTTCCGCCCTTATTTCATCTTCTATAAAGGAAAGTTCTTTCATTGTGAGCTGTTTCATCTTCCTCACCTCCAAAAATCTCACCCTTTTCTAAACTAGTATTGATTAGTACAAGAGCTTTTATCCAATTGGATATATTTTCTTACATAAGCCTTATTTATAGAGTAAATAGTAAGGATGTAAAAGTGAGGAGGAATAGTAGGTGAACCATATTCAAGCTTTTTTGATAAAAGCAGTCGCTACTTTCTTATTACTAATGATTATTTTAGGTTTATTGTTTCGATATTCAATTGGAGATGTTTTTATCTTAACGTTAATGATCGGAGTTGTATCTTATCTACTTGGGGATCTTATGCTATTGCCAAGAACAACAAACATGACAGCATCTATTTCCGATTTCGCCATTACGATGCTTATTACATGGTTTTACTTAGCAAACATTACCACTTCAACTACAAATGTATTTCTAGCTTCACTCTTTACCGCACTGGTTGTAGCTTTATTTGAAATGTTCTTCCATCGATATCTGATTAACCATACCCTCCAGCATAAAGATGAATTCGAAAGACTTGGTCACTTGCGATACAATACTGAAATATCAGAAGAAATCACACCAGATCGATCTAAAATTAGAGATCAAGAATAAAGAAGAAGGCACCTAAACTGTGCCTTCCATTTGTTTATTTATTATTTGGATCAGAGCAATTTGTTATACTTTTCCCATTAATTACTAGCTGAAAATCTCCTATTCCTCCTCCACCCGAACCAGAAGTTGACGATTCAACATTTTTGGGAGAAATGCAATGCGAATCTCCAAAATTCACCACACCACCATTAACACTTTCTATGGTTACTTTTTTAATAAAACATGGCATTGTTTTAACTCCTTTTCACCTGAGACTTTGTTGTATATTATGTACGGAATGTCCATTGTTGTGGACATGACTACTAATAAAGGAGAAAATGGACTATAAAAGGTATAATAATGAAAAAGGAAACATTTATAGTTCAATCATTTGCCATTGTTTCACTCTATACCCCTGCTCGTTTCCTTGACAATCATACCTCTTAGAATTAATATACCAAGTAGTATATTCATTACGATAATATATCTATTTCATATTTCATAGGTAATAGAACGATCGAGATAGAAAGAAAATGATGTAGATAGAAGGGGAAGAAAAAATGGACCAAGGAGATATACGACAAAGACAGCCTTTGTCAAAAATCTTGGCATTGACGATTAAAACAGGAATAATAAAATCTAACTTGATTCCAATGTTTGCCGGATTAACATTATCACTTTATACCTATCAATACGGGCTTTTAGAAAAATTACCAGATATTATTTTTGCATTGATTGGTTCTATTTTAGTCATTGGGGCTGCTGGTGCTTTTAATAACCTCTATGATCGGGACATTGATGCAATCATGCAAAGAACCAAAAACCGTCCAACTGTTACTGGGGAAATTAACCCTAGAGTGGTTTTATGGCTTGCAATCTTCATGTCTATTTTTGGAATACTGGCACTTTCATTAACAACTATGTTAGCTGCATTCCTGGGATTTCTAGGTTTGTTTTTTTATGTTATCCCCTACACAATGTGGAGTAAAAGGAAAACCGTTTACAATACCGAAATTGGAAGTATTTCAGGTGCAATGCCTCCACTCATAGGGTGGGCAGCTATACATCCTGATATCACACACCCAGCAATACTAGGACTATTCGTCATCTCCATTATTTGGCAAATGCCGCATTTCTATGCGATAGCCATAAGAAAACACGATGAGTATAAGGCAGCTAATGTACCTATGTTGCCAGTTGTAAAAGGGGTTAAGAGAACATATATCCAAACAAATATATACTTAATCATCTTAATTGGAAGTAGTTTTCTTTTTAGCTCTTTAAGCATTGGACTTATGTTAGTTGCCCTTCTTTTAAGTGTAATTTGGCTTTTAATAAGTATTTACGGTTATAAAAGAATGGATTCAGAGAAATGGGCAAAATCACTGTTTATTTATTCTTTAATACACATGACCATACTCTTTTCAACCGTTATTATCTATTCTCTTATGGGCATTATCTTTGATCTATAAGAAAATGGGTAAACATAATCTCCATTTGAAAACGAGCGGTGCACATGATCAACGCCGCTCTTTAACACAATTTTTATGTGTAATTGAATACAAGTTTCCTTCATTGTAATGTATAACTTGAAACACTCCAATGCTTCGAGTTTTTTATTTTCTTACCTTCCCACCCTCTAGCAAGAAGCTCTTTTGCGATTAACATATTAAAAAATCCGTGACCAACGATAACAACTGAGTGATATCTTTCAGCATATTCAATAAGTTGATTCGCTGCTTGTTTTGATCTGAGCTTTGCATGCTTATATGATTCACAGTTGCTCGAATAACCACTAAACCACAAACATCTAAATAAGACAGACCACATCTGCGGGGACACTTTTATATTCAGTAATCTTGTAGAAGGTATTGGCATATCTACTTCCCGAAATAATGGATCTGTTATCATATATGGATTATTTCGCAGTAGTCGAGCTGAGTCTATCGATCTTTTTAAATCACTTGTAATAAAAACTTTAGCATGAGCTACCTTCTGTTGCGTAGTATGAGGAAAATCTTTTTCCTCAATAACTCCATTTGAATTATAATCATTAACCCATTCCTTAAATTCTTCACAAGTTTTCCGTTGGTTGTCATTCAATAATGACCTACCGTGTCTAATCAACGAGATTTCCATTCTTTTTTCACCCTTATTTTACAAAAAACTATTTTCTTTTATTTTATCACTAGTCATTAGTACTTGGTACTAATTTTGATAAAAATAAAAGCTCAGTGTTTTTGTCATCACTGAGCTTTCTATAGAATTAGAGACATTCCCGGTGCATCTTGTTCTCTTTCCTCAAAACCTAATTTTTTATAAAAATGTTGTTTGCCCTTCGCCGAAAAAAGTTGAATCGATTGGATACCTGACTCTTTGCATTTTTTTAGAAGCTGTTCAATAATTTGTTTGCCAAGTCCTTGATTTTGATAGGTTGGATCTACCATTACATCACAGATGAGTGCCTGATACACACCATCTGAAATCATTCTTCCAAACGCAATTAATTGGTCTTGATCATAAATCGATATATGAAACCAGCTGTTCTCTGCAGCTTGGTACAGTTGTTCACGTGTATAGGTTCCTTTTTTATTTTTTATTAATCCACTCGCTTCATGTAGCTGAACAAATTGTTCAAAAGAAGGAAGTACATTTGAATACGTATAGTTCATTCTTTTCACCTTCTATATAAATCATGTATTTCTATGTATCTATACATATATTTATACAGTAAGTTGAATAAAAATTCAATTATATTTTCTACATTTTTTAAATGGAATTTAAAAAAGACGAGTTTCCCCGTCTAATTTGCTCCATTATTTGTCGTCTCTATCCTCTTCACGATCTTCATCTGGTCTTCTACCCCAAAGAAGTCCCCATGGATCTCTTCTTCTTTCATGATGATGATGGTCCTCATCGTGATCATGTTTTTTTTCTGTAATAATTTTCACTTCTTTTGCATGAATAACTAAATTGTCGACTTTAATGACTTGTTCTTTTTTAGGCTTTGACATAATTCCTCTCCCCCATTCTCTTTAAATCGTTACATTTTATTCAAATCCGAAAAAAGGGTATAGGCAGTCGCCGCTTTTCTTTGTATTAAACCATTTCTTTATTCACAATAATCACTAGCCACCTTTTTCACTTGTTGAATACCGTCCCAAAGACTTCCAGGACCATCATAAACTAACGTAATCGGGCCATTATACCCGTGAGCCTCTATAATATCTAACGAATGGCGAAACTCTTCTTCATCAATGATGCCGTTTTGGTCATAATTTGCCTTTGCATGTACCGATTCCGCATATGGCATTAAATGCTTAATGGATTCATATTTAACATCCCTGTTAAAATTCCCAAAATCAACTGTGAGCCCTATTTCATTATTCGTTAGTAATTCAATACAGTTTTCCTTTGTTGAAGAAAGCGGTTTAAAATTTTCGGTCACAACACGGACATGTTTTGGAATAGCATATTCGGCCAATTCTTTTAAGCTTTCCTTCGATCGATTTAATGCTTGTATATCTGTAGGAGACGCTTCCCCAGCAACAACACGTATACTTTTAGCACCCACAATTGAAGCAATATCAATCCACTTTTTTATATATTCGGTATCAGCTTTTCGTCTATTATCATTAGGCGAACTCATATCCCCATAATCGACTAGTAAACAATGAAAATTTAACTCTGCTTTTTCAAATGAATGTTTTAGCTGTAACAAATAGTCATTTTCCAAAGATGGAAAATGAAAATGACATACTTCCAGTGACTTAAATTGTTGATTAGCCAAAATCGAGGGTAATTCAAGTAATGTTGTATTTTCCGGTTGCTGTTCGATTTTCGTTTTTTGAGTTCCTTCATTTTCATCCCAATACGTCCATCTTAACGGTCCCAGTTCACGATGAAGACTCCACGTTGTTAGTGACAAATGTGGCATAGTTTAACTCCTCCTAATGGTTTTCTCACTTATAAATTCACCGTGAGAGTGCTGTCTTCCTGCTGTTTAGACAATCCGTTTAGAGGAGTCTTTCATTATTTTGCAGGACCTCGATAAATATATTTTTCATAAACCACTTGGAATCCGTACATCACGATTGATTTCACTAAAAATAATAGGGAAAGTTGAAACTTTGTTAATCGTACAAGTGTCACATACCCAATTTTCTTTAACCAATCTATTGTAAAATATGTAAAAAAAGCGTCAACTACAAGATTAATTAACATGTATAGCGTAAACTTACCAAAGGTATATTTGAGGATCCAAAGTGATCCAACGAAAAATGGTCCAAAAATTAAAGGAAGCTCACCTATTACGTTCGGTTTTACGGAAATTGGGAACCACCACCACTTTTTCTTTTCAGCTAAATAGCCTTCTGCCGTAACATAAAAACTTATAAAAAGCACAGCAGGAAGAAATCTTTTAAATACTTTTGCAGGTAAGAGCGGAACAGATACCCAAGGCAGGAGAGTTATTAAAATCATAAAGAGCTTTACGTTCCTCATTTTTCCAGACATCCTTTTTATTTTTCTCTTAAATCTATCTTTCCAATTTTGGATCATATTATGTGGAGCTTCAGTATAAATTAACTAACTATATCAAGTATTCATTTCTGTCCCTCCTTCATCATAAATATAGAAACAATGACTGTTAACACAATCTTTCATTTTTACATTTAAAGATTCATAAAAAAGGCTAGATATAAAGGTGGGGTAAGATGACATCCAATATGATACCCGTTTGGGATGAACATTTATTTTGGCTGGAGGTTTTGCAAGATCATGCTTATTTTGTGAGGGATCATCTTTCTGTAAGTGAGGCTGAATATGTAAATACAGCACAGCAATATATCCATTTATTTGGTGAACTCCTATCCTTGTTACATTCGATTCCAAGAACAGCTCAATATCATGATGAAGCGATGATTCACTTTGCTAAAAGAGCTTGGCCTGTTGCAAAAGGGTATTACGAATTTGAAGGGAAGCTGCAATCACTTCGTATTGATAATAAAGTAAATTTAAATCTGTCTCCCACATATTTAAATGGAACACTTGGTGAAAATCAGGAGTACCTGCGAATCTTAACGTTTCTAGCACAAGGGAAAAAACCTGTACCTCTACCCTTAGTAGATTTAATGGACTTATGGCTTGAGGATCAATTAGGACATGTCGTTCTTTTCGAAAACATACTTGATCCAATAGAATTGATGGTAACTAGGCAAGCTGAACTCTATAAAAGCCGTTATCAGGCATTTATTATTCAAAATCATCATTTAAAAGGTTATTTACGATTTAAAAAACCTAATTTTGCGAGACAAAAAGAATTTGCTAATGATGTAGGAATAACAACAATTGAAATGAGCAAGTTTATTAATAGTATGATTTTGAAATATAAAGAAAACAAGTTACTTAATAAATCGACTCTTCGTTTCCTTGAACATCATTTTCCCGAAACATGCTATTTTATTAAAAAGTTAAGCTATTACGCTCCAGGTTTACATGAAGAAGCAAGGAAGTGTTCCCTGAAAAGACCATCATATTCGAACGAATCTTTTTAAAGAGATCACTAAAAAACGTCGAGTAGCCATTGACTCGACGTTTTCATGTTATGGCTCGTTAAGTTAATTAAAGAAATTTCTGTTGAAATGCACTAATCGCACTATATTCATTTTCTAAAAGTCTTGGAAGACGAATAAATATTGGCATAAGTTCACGGTAGGCAGCTGTTGCCTCTTTATTTGGTGTATGAGAATGGATAGAGCCGACCATTTTTTCGACTTCACTTAATGAGTCAATTTCTCCTAAGCCGTACATGCCCAGAACAATTGCCCCTAAACATGAGCTTTCAAAACTTTCAGGAATGGTTACTTCTTGATCAAATACATCTGCAAGCATTTGTCTCCAAAGCTCTGATCTTGCAAATCCTCCCGTTGCTTGTACGCGTGTTGGCGTTCCAATCAGTTCTTCAAGTGCGAGCAGCACACTATATAAATTCAGCATAACTCCTTCCAGAACTGCACGAATCATATGTTCTTTTTTATGGTGCATTCCTAAGCCGAAGAACGAGCCTCTTGCATTTGCATTCCATAATGGAGCCCTTTCACCTGCCAAATATGGATGAAATAATAATCCATTCGATCCTGGTGGAACTTTCGAAGCTATTTTTGTTAACACCTCATATGGATCAATTCCTAAACGTTTAGCCGTTTCCACTTCGGCATTTGCTAATTCATCACGTACCCAGCGGAAAATCATTCCACCATTATTAACTGGTCCACCAATCACCCAATGTTTTTCCGTTAAGGCATAACAAAAAATACGGCCCTTTGGATCTGTCACCGGACGGTCTGTGACAGCCCGAATCGCACCACTTGTCCCTATCGTCACGGCCACAACCCCAGGTTCAATAGCATTCACCCCAAGGTTGGAAAGTACACCATCACTTGCCCCAACGATGAAAGGGATATCTTCAGGAAGTCCGGTTATTCTTGCAAATTCCGGTGACAAGCCTTTTAGACTCTCAGTCGTGCTAACAGGCTTTGATAGTTGATCTTTACTCACACCAGCAATCTCAAGTGCCTCATCATCCCAATCTAAGTTTTCCAAATGGAACATCCCTGTTGCTGAAGCAATTGAATAATCGATCACGTATTCACCGAATAAACGATAAAAAACATATTCCTTAATAGAAATAAATTTATTCTTAGGCTGAAGTAATTCTGGATGTTCATTTTTCAACCATAATAACTTAACCATTGGAGACATCGGATGAATGGGAGTCCCTGTACGTAAATAAATATCATGGCCATTAAATTCATTTTTTAATTTTTCCGCATAATTGGCACTTCTGTTATCAGCCCATGTAATAGAAGGAGTTATCGGCATTCCTTTATCGTCCATGACAATTAAACTGTGCATAGCTGAACTAAAGGATACAAATTGAACATCACGTCCAGTAATGTTTGCCTCTAGTAAACTATTCTTCATAACCGTTAAAACGGCTTGGAAAATTTCCTCCGGATCCTGTACTGCCGTTACAGGAGTTGGTGTATGAAGTGGGTACTCCACACCATAGCGGCTGATTGCTTTCCCTTCTTTATTAAAAATTACAGCTTTTGTGCTCGTTGTTCCTATGTCTACACCCATCATGTACTTGCTCATCAATATTCCTCCTAAATGTGAGAAAAGGGAAAACCATTACAGGTTGTCCCCTTCTCAACTAATTATCCAATAAAGACTCCTAAAATTAATGCCACTGCGACACCTACTAAACCAATGAGCGTTTCCATCACAGTCCAAGATTTTAATGTGTCTTTTACACTTAATCCAAAATAGCGTCCAACTAACCAGAAACCTGAATCGTTTACATGTGATAATACAGTTGCACCTGAAGCGATTGCAATAACAAGTAAACCTAAAACTGGACCTTCTAGATTTAGCATTTCAATAAGTGGTGCCATTAGCCCTGCAGCTGTTACCATGGAAACTGTTGCTGAACCTTGTGCAACACGAACAGCCGCCGCAATTAAAAACGCTAACAAAATTGGTGGTAAAGGAGAACCAGCCATCATTTCACCAAGTACCTCACCAACACCGGAGTCAATTAAGACCTGTTTAAACACACCACCGGCACCAGTAACTAAAATAATAATTCCTGCCGGTTCTAATGCTTTTGTTGCGATATCCTGTACTTCTTGACGAGAATAACCTCTTTTTGTTCCCAAGAAAACAAATGTTAAGATTGTTGCGATTGTTAATGCCACAAATGGGTGACCTAAGAAGGTTAAAATTTGACGAATGATATTTCCTTCTTCTAATAATACTCCTGAAACCGTGTTCAGTAAAATCAGTACTAACGGAATCATAATTAATGAAGCAATTAATTTAAAACTTGGTAATTCTTTATCATACTCTATTTCTTCAAGATTCATATAATCCGGAACAACAACATGTAGTTTCTTTGAAATATATTTTGCAAAAAGTGGTCCTGCGATAATCATTGCCGGAATACCTGCAATTGTACCGAATAAAATAACCCAACCAAGATCTGCTCCAATTAAATCAGCTACCGCAATTGGTCCTGGAGTTGGTGGTATAAAACTGTGGGTAACAGCTAAACCAGCAAGCAACGGAATTCCATAATATAAAAGGGATTTTCCTGTTTTCTTTGCTAAACCGTATACAATTGGAACTAAAATAATAAAACCTACGTCAAAGAAAACTGGAATTGCAACTAAAAACCCTGTAATACCTAATGCCCATTGTGATTTATCTTCACCAAATTTTTTCACAAGTGTTTGAGCTAAACGTTCAGCACCGCCTGATACTTCAAGCATTTGACCAAACATAGCACCTAAACCTACGACGACAGCTACAAATCCAAGCGTTCCACCCATACCGTTTTGCATGGAGGTAACGACATCATTTAAAGGCATTCCAGCTAAAATACCTACGATTAAACTGACTAATAACAATGAAACGAATGCATGTAATTTTGTACGAATAACTAAAAATAATAGAAGAAAAATTCCGGCTAATGCCACTAAAATCAACATTTGATCTGACATTTTATTTCACTACCTCTCTATGATGTAACAAATCATTTTGGAAATAAGAAGAAAAAAGCCATTTTAAACTCTGTCTTCTTATTCTTTCTTATTTATTGAAAATAATCATTTTTTCTCTACAGCGTGACCGCCAAATTCATTTCGCAAAGCTGCCACAACTTTTCCGGTAAATGTGTCATCTTCAAGAGAACGATAACGCATCATTAACGCAAGAGTTATAACCGGTGCAGCTGTTTGAAGATCCAAAGCTGTTTCAACTGTCCATTTCCCCTCACCTGATGAATGCATGATCCCTTTAATACTTTCAAGCTTTTCATCTTTTGAAAAAGCATTTTCAGTTAATTCCATTAACCAAGATCGTATGACAGATCCGTTGTTCCATACTCTTGCTACCTTCTCATAATCATAGTCAAACGGACTTTTTTCCAAGAGATCAAATCCTTCAGCAATCGCTTGCATCATCCCGTACTCAATACCGTTATGAACCATTTTTAAAAAATGTCCGCTTCCGGCTTTTCCAGAATAAAGGTAACCGTTTTCAACTGTGATATCTTGAAATAGCGGTTCTATCTCTTTGAAGACCTCTTCATTTCCACCGATCATTGTACAAGCACCATTACGAGCACCGTCTACTCCACCACTTGTACCACAATCAAAGAAATAAATTCCCTTTTCTTCACATTTCTCATTACGCTTAAGTGAATCTTTGTAATGAGCATTTCCACCATCTATAATCCGATCTCCCTCTTCTAAAAATGAAAGCAATTGTTCAAAAACAGATTGAGTTGCATCACCTGCAGGTATCATCATCCATACTGTCCTTGGCTTTGAAAGGTTGCTAACAAGTTGTTTAATCGTGTCAGCAGTTTGAACTCCCATAGAAGAAATTTTTTTCATAGATTCATGATTTACATCAAAGGCTACAACATCGTACTCTTTATCTACTAAATTAAGAGATAGCTGATATCCCATCTTTCCTAAGCCTATCATTCCAATTTGCATGTTTAAATCATCCTAACTGTTACGGAATTAATTTTCTTGATATCTTCATTATAAGAAAAAAAATTCTTTTTGCAAGCGTAATCAGAAAAATATTTTTTCTTTTTGCGAAATTTAGTATAATAAAAGAAAGCCCTATCAGGAGTGAAACATGATGAAAAAGTCTCAAGAACCATGTCTCGTCACCATTCGAAAGCTTTATCCAAAGTTTAGTGTGACAGAAAGAAAAATTGCCGATTTTATTTTAAAAAATCCCAATAAGATTATTCATTCTTCAATTAATCAATTAGCTGAGGACTTAGAGGTAGCTGATTCTACTGTTTTCCGTTTTTGCAAACGAGTAGGTTATAAAGGATATCAAGCGATGAAAATTGCGCTCGCTTCAGAAATTGTTTCCCCTCTGCAAGATATACATGAAAAAGTCACTGAAGGTGATACAGTTGATACCATCGCCACAAAAGTCGTTCGTTCTAATATGCAAACACTCGAAGATACACTCTCGATCTTAAATGAAGAACAGATTCAATTAGCTGTGGACAGTATGATCGGAGCAAATACGATTGAATTCTTTGGAAGCGGCGGTTCAAGCATTATTGCACTTGATGCCTATCATAAGTTAGTTCGAACAGGATTAAAAGTACACGCTGTTATCGATACACATTTTCAGCTTATGGCAGCATCGCAAATGACAGAAAAAGATTGTGCGGTCTTTATCTCCCATTCTGGATCATCAAAAGATATTCTTCATATTTTGAATATTGTCAAATCAACCGGAGCAAAGATGATTGCTATTACAAACTATGCAAAATCACCATTAAGCGCAGCAGTTGATATCCCCCTTTATACCGTGTCTGATGAAACAGAGTATCGTTCTGAGGCATTATCATCACGAATTGCACAGTTAACAATAATTGATGTGTTATATGTAAATATCTTGATGAAGCGCGGCAAGGAAGGAAAAGAAGCGTTAAAGAAAATGCGTGAGGCGATCCTGGTTAAAAGAATTTAAACAAAAAGCAGAGACGAATCTAAACATCGTCTCTGCTTTTTGTTTAATTTAATAATTGCGAAAGTTCATCTACCAATTCTGTAAACTTTCTAAGTGAATTATCAATAGGCTCTGATGATCTTAAGTCTACACCAGTTCTCTTTAATAACTCTAAAGGATAATCAGAGCTTCCGCTTTTCAGGAACTCTAAATAGGATGTTAGTGTTTCTTGATCACCTTCAAGTAGTTTTGTGGCAATATGAATGGCTGATGCAAAACCTGTTGCATACTTATACACATAAAACGGACGATAGAAATGTGGAATTCTTGACCAACCGTATTTTACCTCTTCATCGAATACAACTTCATCACCATAATACTCTCTAAACAACGATTCATATGTTTCATTAAACACATCAACATTTAATGGACGGCCTTGTTCAGCTAATTCATGTGTTTTCATTTCAAACTCTGCAAACATAACTTGTGTAAAAAAGGTCCCTTTAAATTGATCAATAAAATGATTGACCAAATGTTTGCGAATTTCTACATCTGATTCAGTGTTTAATAAGTAATTGATCAGAAGCACTTCGTTTACGGTAGATGCTACTTCAGCGACAAAAATACTATAACTTGCAGTAATTTGCGGCTGATGCAAAGAGCTTAATTTACTATGTACACCATGTCCGCATTCATGTGCCAATGTAAACAAGCTATCAAGATCATCCTGATGATTCAAAAGAATGAACGGATGAACTCCGTAAACACCTAAATTATATGCGCCTGAACGTTTACCAGGTGTTTCTCTTACATCGAGATAACGTGATTGCTTAAATTCCTTTAAGGTGTTGAGATAGTCTTCTCCTAAAGGCGACAGTGCCTTACACATGATCTCATAAGCTTCATCATAGGTAATAATTTGCTTGACACCACTTACGAGTGGAACACTCATATCATATTGTCTTAATTCATCCAGCTTCAATATTTGTTTACGAACTTTTGAATATTGATGCAAGGATGATAGGTTTGCCTTCGTTGACTTTATCAGGTTGACATAGACTTCTTTCGGCACATTATCTCCAAATAGCGCTTTTTCCAAGGCCGAAGGATAATGACGCAGCTTTGACATTGTCACATTGTTCTTGATCGCAGCTGAAAGTGTGGAAGCTATCGAGTTTTTCAACTGAACATATGGTTGGTAATATGCTTTATATGCTTCTTTTCGCTTGTTTCGGTCTTCATCTTCAATTAATTTTGCATACATTCCTCTTGTTAGTTCAATTGGCTCTCCATCATCATTTGTAATATCACCAAACTTAATATCTGCATTATTTAACATACCAAATGTGTTACTTGGAGCAGAAAGTGCCTCCCCCAGTTTAGAGACAATTTCTTCTTGCTCTTTACTTAATACATGTTTTTTATAGCGAAAAGCTTCCCATAAATCTTCTTCAAAGTAATGAAGTTTCTCCTCTGATGTGATGTATTCTTTTAATATGTCTTCTTTCAAACTTAAAAGAAACGGCATAAAAAACGAGGTAGCGGCTCCAACCTTAACACTTAGTTGTTTTGCTTGATCTAATAATGATTGTGAACTAGTCTGTCTTGTATCTTCATCTACTTTTAACATTGCATATGCATACAATTTATTAAACGTAAAAGACAATTCTTCCTTTTGTTTTAAAAAGGAATATAAAGAGGCACCATCATAGATGTTACCATCAAAGTTTTTTAATTCTTCAGCTTTTATGGACACTGTTTCCAGATCTCTTTCCCAATCTTGTATATTTGGATAAAGGTCTGATAAATCCCATTTTTCATGATCTGGCACTTCTTTTCTAGATTTATATGTAGTTGTCATGTCACTCTCCCCTTTCCTTACGTGTACTTCTATCTTTACACTATATTCGATAAAATTTCCATTAAGCCTTCTTTAAAGTGACTTGTTAGTTAATTTTCAATTCAGAAAAAAGTTCATTCCATTGTCCTCTGCTATTGTTTTAGAATTGTAATCCTTAATAACAATCAACACGAAACATACATAATCGGTACTTAAATTATGTCCTTAATATATAGTTTTGTCATCTTATTATTTACTATGGTAGCAAGAATACAGAACTTTAGAAATCGCTTTCATAATTTGATAGACATTGCTCGCTTTCGTCATTAAAATAAAGGAGATACCTTCTGAAAGCAGGGATATATGTATGATGAAAGATTGGAAAAAGATTTTGCTGTTAGCTATACCTTCGATTGCGTCGTTTGCTTCTATGACGCTGACAGGAACAATCAATCTAATTATGGTTGGGCAATTAGGCGCACTTGCCATTGCCATTGTCGGGGTTTCCAACATTATTATGTATAATGCTTGGGCGATTTTCTCAGGAATAGGCCACACCGTCAATTATTTGGTTGCACAAAACTATGGTTCCAATCAGATGAAAAAAGGTGTAGAACGAACTTATATTGCATTTTATTTATGTATTCTAGCCAGTGTGTTTCTCCTATTAGTAGGATTTTTGTTTCCTGCTGACATATTTCGGGTGATGGGAAGTTCTGCTGACATGATTACTGAAGGAGAAAACTATTTGCAAATCCGCTTTTTTGCAATGATTTTTTCTGTTTTTGTCTTTGTTTTTCATGGTTTTTTACGAGGAATTGGTGATACGAAAACCCCGATGGTTAGTGCAATTATAGGTAATCTCATGATGATCTTTCTTACATATGGATTAACATATGGCCATCTTGGTATGCCGGATTTAGGACTGACAGGTGCTGGTATTGCCTTTTTAACCGGGGAAGTTGTGACATTTCTTATTTGTGCGTATTTTTATTTTGTTAAGTTGCATGCAAAATTTGGAACACGGACGATTGTCCCTTTTAACCGTTTGGAGTCTAAATTGATTTTTAAAGAAAGCTCAAAGCTGGGTATTCAAGAGTTTTCGATGAGTATGGCTATGTTTGTGTTTACAGCATTTGTCACCAGATTAGGAACTCATGCTCTTGCAGCAAATGAAGTAGCTCTTAGTGTCATGAGTCTCGGGTTTATGCCGGCCTTTGCTTTTGGATCTACCGCCACCATTTTAGTCGGTCAAGAAATTGGTAGAGGTGATCCAACGGCCGGTAGAAAAGCAGGTACAAACACCGCTATTTTAGGTAGTATTTTTCTTCTGATACTTGGTGTAGTACAGTTTTTTCTTTCTGAGCCAATCGCAAGAGTTTATTCGGGAGATCCAATGGTGTATGAACTTGCCGGAAAGCTCATCATGATTTCCGCTTTTCTTCAATTGTTCGACGGACTGCTGAACTTCTATGCTGGAGGTTTAAGAGGAATCGGTGATACGTCATTCTTATTAAAAACATCACTTGTGTTAGGCTGGGTATTTTTTATTCCTTTAAGCTATATCCTTACCTTTACCCTTCAATTATCAAGTGTAGGTGCTTGGATTTCGTTGTATTCATATTTAGCTTTATTTGGAATTACGGTGATGATTCGTTTTTATCGCACAAACTGGTCAACAATAAAGATAAAAGTTGTTTCAGATGAAGTAAAGCATAGTATTAGCTCCTAATAGAAAAAGGTGAATGTGAAATGTGAGTTACACCATTTCCATTCACCTTATTTTTTATTAACGAGCTACTAGTTAACTAGATTTTAGCCATTTAAAAAAACCAACTTTTCCCTGTCCCTCACAAGTCGCACATGCGATAACCCCTTGACCGTCACATGTAATACAAGGTTGGTTACCTATAAGCCTAAACCCCTCTCCGGAACAGTCTTTGCAATTGAAATGTTTACTACCATCACAGCTTTTACACTTCATATGATTGCCCTCCTGTTTCAATATTGGAGCTTGATAAGATATAAATCTACAGCTACAGGGATATGCTTCCA
The DNA here is from genome assembly GCF_020524345.1 of Metabacillus niabensis. Taxonomy (GTDB): domain Bacteria; phylum Bacillota; class Bacilli; order Bacillales; family Bacillaceae; genus Metabacillus; species Metabacillus niabensis_B. The sequence goes on along the minus strand of NZ_JAIVLH010000004.1, from coordinate 148,112 downwards.
CCATTAGTTTGTAAGATTTGCTCTCAGTTATAATATATTTCAATCATTGAGGGCTTATGATTGTGTAGGAATACAAAAAGATATCCTTTTTATGACACATATTACAGTTTATCTACAAATCCTGTTACGTTTTATTCTCCCTTATAAGAGGGAGCTCGCTTTTCTTTAAAAGCTTTTAATCCCTCTTGCCGATCTTTTGTTGGAATCGTTATTTCATAAGCTTTTCGTTCAAGAGCCAGTCCTGTTAATAAATCAACTTCGCTACCTTTGTCGATAGCGAATTTTGCTTGTGTTACAGCAATTGGAGCATTTTTCACAATTTTTCCTGCTAAATGAACGGCAGCTATTTCGAGTTCTTCTGCCTTTGAGACATACTCAATTAAACCAATTTTTAGTGCTTCTTGCGCTGTTACTTTTCTCGCCGTATAAATTAGTTCTTTAGCTCTTCCCTTTCCGACCAACCGTGGTAATCGCTGGGTTCCTCCAGCTCCGGGAATAATTCCAAGAGATGTTTCTGTTAGCCCAAGATACGCGTATTCTGACGCAATTCTTAAGTCACAAGCTAAAGCAAGCTCTGTCCCGCCTCCAAGTGCTGCACCATTAATGGCAGCTATGACCGGTTGAGGTAATGATGCAATACGTTCTATCATCTGTCTAATTCCATCCAGGGTTTGCCTCACCTCTTTTTCATTCATTGAGGCCCGCTCCTTCAAATCAGCTCCGGCACAAAATGCTTTTGTCCCTTGTCCAGTAATAATCACACATCGTACAGTTGGGTCGTTCTTTATTTCAGAAACTATGTGATCCAGTTCCCTTACCATTTGTATAGAAAAGGAGTTAGCTGCATTCGGCCGTTTTAGTGTAATTTTTGTAATATATTCTTCAATTTTTTCGAATGAAGCAGCATGAACCATTTTATAAAATCCTCCTACTTTTTTATATGTCTATCAATAAAATCTGTCGTTGTCTCACCTATATGAAAGGCAGTATGTGTTGTTATTTTTCTTAATAACGGGATATTTGTTTTGATTCCTTCTACTATATAATTGGAAAGGGCAATTTCAAGCTTTGTAAGGGCCTCTTCTCTACTCTTTCCCTTCACTATAAGCTTGGCAATCATAGGGTCATAAAATGGTGATACAATTGACTCTTCATGAACCCCAAGCTCATGTCTAACCCCTTCCCCTTCAGGTAGACGAAGCTTTGAAATCTTTCCTGGTGAAGGAAAAAATGTAATTGGATCTTCCGCGTAAATCCTTGTTTCTATGGCATGACCGTTACACTTTATATCACTTTGATCATATGGTAGTGGTTCTCCTGCTGCAATCCTAAGCTGCTGTTCCACTAAATCAATTCCAGTAGTCTCCTCAGTCACAGGGTGCTCCACTTGTAATCTTGTGTTCATTTCTAAAAAAAAGAATGTTTCATTTTCATCAACTAAATACTCAATTGTTCCCGCATTTGTATATCCAATCGCCTTAGCAGCTTGAATGGATGCTTCCCCCATTTTTCTTCGGAGATGATCATCAAGAAATGGTGATGGTGCTTCTTCGACTATTTTTTGATGTCTTCGTTGTACGGAACATTCCCTTTCTCCTAAGTACACGATATGACCATATGAATCGGCCAAAATCTGAACCTCAATATGTCTTGGCCTTTCAATATATTTTTCAAGATACATCTCTTCATTTCCAAAAAAAGATTTTGCCCGCTTTTGATTTCCCTCAAATGCTTTTATCATGTCCTGATCAGATCTTACAATTTGCATTCCAATTCCCCCACCACCTGCTGAAGCTTTTAACATAATCGGGTACCCGATTTTATTCGCAATGGCTACAGCCTCATCAGTATTATTGATAGAAGTTTGGATACCCGGTACAATCGGAACTCCAGCTCGTTCCATGGTAAGTCGAGCTTCAATTTTACTTCCCATCGAGGAAATGACTTCAGGTGAGGGGCCAATAAACACTAGTCCCTCCTCTTGACACCTACTAGCAAATTGAGGATTTTCAGATAGGAAGCCATACCCGGGATGGATGGCTTCTACTTTGGAGTATTTTGCAATTTCTATTATTTTATCAATTTTCAAATAACTGTCTGTTACACGGGGACCTCCAACAAGATAAGCTTCATCTGCCAGTTTTACATGTGGTGCATCTTGATCGGCTTCTGAAAAAATCGCAACCGTCTTAATGTCCAACTTTTTACATGTCCTGATGACTCGTACGGCAATTTCGCCTCGGTTGGCGACAAGAATTTTTTTGAACATAACATCAGCTCACTTTCACTATCACTTTGCTAACAACCTATTTGGCGGGCAATAACCATTCTTTGTACTTCTGAAGTCCCTTCCCCAATTTCTAATAATTTGGCATCTCGGAAAAATCTTTCTACTTGATATTCCTTCATATATCCATATCCGCCATGAATTTGAATGGCCTGGTCACAAACTCTCATACACATTTCAGAAGCAAATAATTTGGCCATGGCAGCTTCCTTTTTAAAGTTCTTTCCTTGATCTTTCAGCCAGGCAGCTTTGTATACCATATTTCTTGCTACTTCAATATTCATCGCCATATCGGCAAGCTTAAATTGAATCGCTTGAAATGTTGATAGACTTTTCCCAAACTGTTTCCGCTCTTTCGCATATTGAAGTGACTTATCATAAGCACCTTGCGCAATACCGACGGCCATCGCTGCAATTCCAATTCTTCCGCCATCAAGTGTAGCTAAAAATTGCTTATAACCCTTTCCTTCCTCCCCAAGAAGATTTTCCTTTGGAATCGTCACCTCTTCTAAAATAAGTTCCGTTGTATTTGATGCATTCAAGCCCATCTTTTCGTAATTTGCCTTAACGGTAAATCCAGTTGCATCGGTTGGTACTAAAAAGGCACTTATACCATTTGTCCCTTTGGATTGCTCTGTCACAGCTGTAATAGCTAAATGTTTAGCGAAGCTTCCATTAGTAATAAAACATTTGGATCCGGTTAACACCCATTGATCTTCTTTTAATCTAGCTGCCGTTTGGGTCCCACCTGCATCAGACCCCGCATTTGGTTCGGTTAATCCAAAAGCCCCTAAATATTCCCCTTTACATAAAGGTTTGAGAAACATTTCTTTTTGCTTTTCCGTCCCAAATAAGTAAATTGGTGCTGCTCCTAACGAAATATGTGCAGAATATGTAATGCCTGTAGAACCACAAACCCTGCTCAATTCTTCAACAACAATCGCAAAACAAATTGAATCTGCATCAGCTCCTCCGTACTTCTCTGGAAAAGGCAGCCCCAGCATACCAAGTTCAGCTAATTTTGCAAAAACATCTGCAGGAAATGCACCCGTTTTATCTCTTTCATTTGCACCCGGTGCAACTTCAGCATCAGCAAAATCACGTATGACTTTTCGAATCATGGCTTGTTCCTTTGTTAATTGAAAATCCATCCTCTCAAACCCTTTCTTTACAAATGTTTTTTACACAGGGTGAACAGGGTGTTTTTTTTCAGAAAAGATTACGTACTTGGACATATACGCTTGGAACCGGACTTGTAATTCCTTTCTTAAAGAATTTGCGGGAATGACCCCGTCGATAATCATTTCAGATGCTAGCCGGTATATATCAATATCTTCCCGATATTCTTCCCGCATTTTTTGAATAAAACGAGGACGCTCTTCAGCTGGAAGCTCTGCAATTTTATTTGCATAAACTGCATTCACAGCTGCTTCCGGACCCATAACGGCAATTGATGCACTTGGCAAAGCTAAGCAACAATCCGGCTCAAATGCAGGACCTGCCATAGCATATAAGCCTGCGCCATACGCCTTTCTGACAATTATCGATATTTTTGGCACAGTCGCTTCTGCCATGCTTGAGATCATCTTAGCTCCATGACGGATAATCCCAGCACGTTCCACTTTTGTCCCAATCATAAAGCCCGGAATGTCTGCCAAAAACAGCAATGGAATATGGAATGCATCACATAATGAAATGAATTTCGCTGCTTTATCGGCTGAATCGTGAAAAAGCACTCCACCTTTGACTCGAGGCTGATTGGCGATAATCCCAATCGATTGACCGTTTATCCGACTAAGTCCGGTAATAAGCTCTTGGGCAAATAATGATTTGATTTCAAAAAAAGAATGTTCATCTACGACTCTCTCAATGAGGTCGTACATATTAAAAGGTGCATTTTGGTTTTTTGGAATGATTTTTTCGATTGATTGATCAACTATTTTAGGAGAAACGGCTTCAATGATTGGTGGTTTATCTAGATAACTTGCAGGAAAATATGAGAGGTATTGTTGTGCGAAAGAGATTGCCTCAGCTTCAGATGTTGCTAAAATATCTCCACATCCTGAGACAGAACAATGCATTCTTGCGCCCCCCATTTCTTCAAGGGAGACTTTCTCACCAATAACCATTTCTGCCATTCGCGGAGACCCCAAATACATGGAAGAGTTTCCATCAACCATGATTACGATGTCACAAAAAGCAGGAATATAGGCACCGCCAGCCGCAGAAGGACCAAACAACAAACAGATTTGAGGTACTTTTCCTGATAGCTTTACTTGATTATAAAAAATTCTCCCTGCTCCGCGACGCCCGGGAAACATTTCAACCTGATCTGTAATTCTTGCACCTGCAGAATCAACAAGATAAAGCATTGGTACAAGAAGCTTTTCTGCAGTTTCTTGAATTCGTATGATTTTTTCAACTGTTTTAGCTCCCCATGATCCTGCTTTAATTGTAGAATCATTCGCCATGACACAAACGGTTTGCCCGTTGATTTTTCCGATTCCTGTCACAACACCATCAGCAGGGAAGTTTTCTTGTTGACAGTTGGCCAATAAACCATCTTCCATCTCTAACCCTTGGTCAAGCAATAATTGTAGTCGTTCCCTCACAAATAGTTTTCCCTTGTCTTGGTTTTTTTCATGATACTTGCTTGATCCGCCTTTTTTTATTTGGTGAATGCGTTCATGTAATGTATCATCAGTAGACAATGACCATCCCTCCTTTAATGTCCTGATTTTTCATTTTGATTGAACTAGTAAACTATGACTTGATAATAGCCTCCCGATTCTTTCTTGAATAAATGCAGCGGCTTTGTGGAGTTCTTTTATGTCAACTCCTGTATGAATATCCATCTTATGGAGCATATATAAAAGGTCGTCTGTAGCGACATTTCCTGATGCTCCTGGTGCATACGGGCAGCCACCAAGTCCACCTAGAGAACTGTCAAAAATGGTGATCCCCGCTTCTAAGGAAGCGATTACATTTGCAAGCGCCATTCCTCTTGTATTATGAAAATGCATGGCAAATTGCCCAGCAGAAAAACGCTTAAGTAATAGAGTTAATAAGTCATCCACCTGTTTTGGTGTTGCTACACCGATAGTGTCACCTAATGAAAGTTCATAGACTCCCATATCAAATAACTCATCACACAGTTTCAGTACATCCCCATAAGATATATCTCCCTCATATGGACAACCAAATACAGTAGAAAGATACCCACGAACCGATTTTCCTGAACATTTCGCATCATCGATGACAGATTTCAAGATTGGCAGAGTGTCTTGAATTGATTTATTGATATTTTTCTTATTATGAGTCTCACTTACAGAAAGAAAAACAGACACTTCATCAATGTTTGATTCTACGGCCTTTTCCAATCCCTTTTGATTTGGTACCAGTGCTGCATATGTGACACCCTTTTTTCGCGTTATATTTTTGGCAACCTGTTCTGAATCTGCTAAGGCTGGTATCCACTCCGGATGAACAAATGAGGTAACTTCAATATACGATAAACCTGTAAGTGACAATTGATCAATCCATTTTACTTTATCTTTTGTGGATATAAATGTTTTTTCATTTTGTAATCCATCACGTGGCCCAACCTCTTTAATCGATACAGCTTGCGGCCATTTCAAACCTTCTCCTCCCTTCTAGTCAATTTCAATTAAATTGTCTCCTTCATTCACAAAATCTCCTTCATTGAATAGAATCTTTTTGACACAACCTTTTGTATCCGCTGTAATTGGAATCTCCATCTTCATTGATTCCAGTATGACAACCTCTTGACCAGCCTCTACTTTATCATCAATATCCACAAGAATCTTCCATATACTTCCTGCCATATTTGCTTGTATATAGCTCATGATTTCCCCCTCACTTTCTTCAAACTAAGCATTTATTGCTTATTACTATCTTATTCGAGGAAATGCTCGTTATAATCGAAATATAGTATTTTGATTATTTAGAAAATAAAGTTGCAGGAATAAATAAAGAAAACCCGCCAAGTAGCGAGTTTTCTTTATTTATTCCTGCAAAATTTACAAACCTTTATTAGCTCACTTGTTTCTGTTCGATGCGGATATACGAGCTTAATTCTTGTTTTTCCGCATAAGGGACATGTTCCTCTCCCTTTTGATGGCAGTGACTTTAATGTTTTACCTCGATATCTTTTTGCCAATTCATTCCATCTCCATCCATAGGTTGTTTCCATATATTACGGATGGATCGGACGAAATGATCTGGGACAAACGTGGGTTTTTGATTTCATTTTATAACTTTCCTAAAATAATTTTTTAAAAAACGAATAACACTATTTTCGTTGTGCTCTTCTTTTTTCTTTTGTTCTGTTTTCTCCTGTTTTGATATGTATATGTCCTCAATGTTTATGGCATGATCATATGCTAATACAAGCCCCAAGTCACTATCATGTTCTTTATTTGTTGAAAGTGAAAATTTGTTTCCAACTTTATTGGCTAGTTTAATATAGTCGGAAAGATAGGAGTAGTTCATATTTCCATTGAGAAAAAGTGTGGCCTGCCTGTTTTTTTGCATTAGGTCTTCCACTTCTTTATATGTACCAGGCTCTCTGACTTGTGATTTCGTAAGAACGACGACAACTCTTTCACGCAACGTCCCTAAAAACTTTCTTCGCTCATCGGGATTTATTTCTCGTGGTCCGTGAATTCCTTGTTGAATATACTCATCTAAACGATCCATATTCTCCCTCCAATCATTTATAGTCTATCCCTTTTTAAAAATTTTTTACAGAAATACGCACTTCACTATTCTCAATTGGTATTAATAATTAAATTATTTAACTAATTATTGATCATAAGTTACTCAAATAATGGTTTTTTGCTCCATTACAAGGAACAATAAAAGTAAAGTTTCTGTGAATAGGATGTGTAGGAAGTTGGATTTTTTCAGCAGCCAAGACAGTCTTGCCTGGTTCGAATGGGTTTTACGTGCCGTAATAGGTTTTATTTTTTTACTAATCCTCGCAAGAGCTTTAGGTCAGCGAACGATATCACAATTAAGAATTCTGGATTTTGTAATCGCTCTTGTTATAGGAAACATCATTGCACATCCCTTATCAGATGAGCATCTTGGGCTAAATGGATCGATCATCACAACAACTGTCTTAATGGTATTGTATATTAGCGGAGTTTTTATGATTTTGAAGTGGCCATGGTTTCGAAAATTAGTGAATAATCCACCTGTTACGATAGTAAAAGACGGTGAAATAATCTATGAAGGATTAAAAAAGGCAAGAATCTCCCTGGATGTTCTACTGGAAGAGTTACGAGAAAATCAGATTAACGATGTTAAAAAAGTCGTGTTAGCAACATGGGAGGCAGATGGTAAAGTTTCCTATTTCCTTGATCCCAAGTTTCAAAGCGTAACTCATGAAACTTTAGGAATTAAAACAGAACCGTTTACACATCCAAGAACTGTCATTAAAGAAGGGACCATTCTAACTGCTGAGTTAAAAGAAATGCAAAAGGATGAAAAGTGGATTACGAGTCAATTAGAGAACCTTTATCAAACAAATGTAAAAGAGGTACTCTTGGCAACGCTTGATAATAAGGATACATTAAATGTATTTTTCTATAAATAATGGTTCTTCATTGGGCGCAACAAAAACATGACTAATACTGGGGTAATGTTGGTATGTGGATACAATAAGTAGTTGAGAGTAATAAACGATAAAAGCAGTCAATCTACATATTACTTTGTAGATTAACTGCTTTATCAATAGATTAATTCGGCTTTCGACAATTTCCTTGTTTTAAATTATGCACACAAACCACTTGTAAATACCAAGCTTTTTATGTTCTAATATGTTTCAATTCCATGAATTGACCTGGCTTCAGAAGTGATAATAGTGGAATATCTTCCGAATGGACATGACCAATTACATTCACTCGATCGTCAGCAGGAAGGTCCCGTAACGTAATGTGTACTTCACCACAATAACGTCCATATCCACTATTATCCATCGTAATTGATCCTCGAGGTCGTTCCACTGTGTTGTACTGAGGTACAGGCTCTTCCTTTCTTGTATCCATAAGCCTAATCACATCTCTTGCAAAGTCAGGTCGTGGACGATATATTCCTTCTTGAAAAACAGACGAATGAAATCGCACCGGAACTATCTTATCCTCATCATATTTTACTAATTCTTCCAAAAGATCTTCTCCTGCATCTGGGTCACCAATATAAACATCGAATATTCCATGAGAGTATAATTCGACAGCGGATACGAATGGATCAATATCACGATGACGCTCTAACGTTGGAAGTCCATCAAATATTGGACCTCTCTTCTCACCTCTTCCCGGTACAAATGAATATACAGGAATATTGAATCTTTGAAATAAAGTCATTTGTTGCAGGAAAAAAGCGTCATCAAGTCCTGTTTCACGTCGTGGGTAAAAGTTATGCCATGCAATCAATCTTTCACATTCAATACCGTTTGCCACTAAAGCTTTTATGTCTTCTTCAAGAATAATGCTAGCGTTTAGAGCAATATGAAATTGCTTTGACAACTCTATGATCATATCGAAATCAAAGTAGTCATCCAATCGAACACCTATAACACCAAGTGTAGATAAATCGTGTAGACTTTGAATGCCTAAATGTTTTGGTGTGTTCATTGACACGTCGGCAAAAACTTCCATTCCATGATCCCGTGCTACTTTCAGCAATTTTTTTGCCCTACTCACAAGATCCCCCTTTTCTTCAGGGATGTGAAGCGAAGTAAATGCTCGCCTTACACCTTTGGTACACGCTTCAACAATTCGTTGTTCTGCTAATGGATCATTTAAATAAAAGGAGATGCCAATCAATCAAATTCACCTGCCATCTTATCATTGAAACCAACTAAATACGTAAAGATAAATCCAGCTACATAAGCAATGAGTAAGCCAATCAAGTATAAAACAATTTGATGTGCATGCACTAGGAATGTCAGCGGTAATCCGGAAACACCAACTGCGATCGTTGCAATGTTAAAGTAAGCCTGAAATGCTCCTCCAATTCCTGCTCCTAAACACGCAGTTAAGAATGGACGGCCAAGCGGCAGTGTTACACCGAAAATAAGTGGTTCACCAATACCCAGCATGCCAGAAGGAAGCGAGCCGCCTATTGCTCGTTTTAAACGGGCTTTTTTCGTTTTCATATAAATCGCAAATGCTGCACCAACTTGACCAGCACCACCCATCGCTAAGATCGGAAGAAGCGGATCATCGCCAATTGAGTTAATAAGCTCTAAATGAACAGGTGTTAAACCTTGATGTAAACCGGTAACAACAAGAGGAAGGAAGGTCGCGCCTAATACAAATCCAGCTACAATTCCCCCCATATCTAATACTGCAAGCAATCCTTTAGTTATTCCATCAGAGATTATTCCACCAATCGGCATAAATACAATATAAGTGACAATACCTGTAATCAATAAAGCAATTGTTGGTGTAAGGATAATATCAAGTGACTGAGGAATAAATCGTCTAACACGCTTTTCCACCATTGCAATGAAAATAGCAGCAAATAAAACACCAATTAATCCACCTCGGCCAGGCACTAATTCTGTACCAAAGAGACTAATACCTGCAACTGCAGGATTAATAATCAATATTCCTGCTAAACCACCCAACGCTGGTGATCCACCGAATTCCTTCGCAGCATTAATACCGACTAAAATTCCGAGGTAAGCGAAAAGACCTCCCCCGATTGTAGATAGAATGGTAGCTATTTGTGATTCTGCCGGCAACCAACCCGCCTGAACAATCGCCTTAGTTATACCCGTTATTAAACCAGATGCAACAAGGGCTGGAATAAGCGGAATAAAAATACTTGCGATTCGTCTTAAGAACATTTTAAATGGAGTTGTATTTTTCTCTTTCAACTCTGATTTTTTCTGGGCTGCACGTTCTTTTAAGTCGATTCCCCCAGAACCTTCAATTAACTTTCCAAACTCTTCTGTTACTTTGTTAACCTTCCCTGGACCCAAAATGATTTGTAATGTTTCTTGTTCAACTAGACCCATTACACCATCAATCTTTTTAAGCGATTCTTTATTAACCAGTGAACCATCTATTGGTGTGACACGAAGACGAGTCATACAATGAGTATATGATTCAATATTCTCAGCCCCACCAAGTTGTTCTAATAGTTTCTTAGCTAACATCTGATTTTCCCCAGACATTTCAAATCCCCCTTTTTCCTTTACAAGCTATCCAATAAATGAAAACGTTATTATTTTTTATGTTGAGAACCTAGTCTAACAAGAGACTAGTGAATAAGTTTTATTTGCTTTCTTTTAAAAATTTTATAGCTTCTCTCGTTTTGTCAATATAATTGACGGTATCTTGATATTGTTTAGTTGCCATACATAAAAACAGCATATCTATCACGTATAACTGAGCAAGCCGTGAAGATGTAGCAGCACTTCGAAACGGTGCTTCATTTGAATAGGATGTATATAAGCAAATATCCACTAATGATGAAACAGTTGATTGTCCATATTTTGTTAAACCAATTGTGTTGACGCCGCTTTCTTTCGCTAATGAAAGGACGTTCATCACCTCTTTTGTTTCACCTGAAAAAGAGATGCCGAACACAACATCATTTTTATCCGCATTTGCGATTAATGTTGCAACAAGATGAGCGTCTGTAAACGCTGTTGATCCTTTATTAATTCGCAGAAACTTTTGCTGAGCATCCATTGCAATAATATGTGATGCACCAATGCCAAAGAAATGTACGTTCTTTGCTTCAAGGAGCATAGCGACAGCACGCTCAAGCTCTTCATAGTTAATAATTTCAGACGTATCACTCAAGCTTTGAATACTATTGCTTGTCGTCTTTTGAACGATGGATTGGATTGTTTCATCTGGTTCAATATCCCGATATCCTTGTTCAACTGGCTTGACTAAGTCTCCAGCAACTCTAACCTTCAATTCCTGAAATCCTTTCACCCCTAGTGATTTACACAGCCTAATAACTGCTGCACTACTGGAATTTGCCATAGCTCCTAGTTCACCAGCAGTACAATTTAAGATATCATCGGGATGCTCTAAAATATAAGTAGCAATTTTCCGCTCGGATTCAGGAAGCTGAGGTATAACATTTTTAATCATATTTAATCCGCCTGTTGCCATGATGACTCTCCTTTTCTATTTGCTCAGTTCAATGGCTGTCCGAACATATCCATTCGCTTGTTTAAGAAGGTTTGTAGCTTTTTCATAATCTGTCTCAACCATTAGCATAACAATGGCAGTTTTCACTTCATTGTTTGCAAGTTCCAATGTCTCCTTCGCTTTCTCGTATGAGACATTCGTTATTTTTTTGATAATATTTGTTGCGCGTTCTTTTAACTTAAAGTTACTTACATGAACATCTACCATTAAGTTTTCATATGCTTTTCCAAGATGAACCATTGTTGTTGTCGAGATCATATTTAAGACCATTTTGTGAGCAGTTGCTGCTTTTAATCTCGTTGATCCTGTTAACACCTCAGGTCCAACAACGACTTCAATGCTATGATCAGCAACCATGCTAATTGGTGAATTTTCATTGCATGACAATGCAACAGCCTTCGCTCCAATGCTTTTTGCATATTTAAGTGCACCGATAACATATGGTGTACGTCCACTTGCAGCAATACCAATCACGGTATCTTTTGATTGAAGTTCGATCGCTCTTAAATCCTGCTCACCAAGCTCCTCTTTATCTTCTGCACCCTCAACAGCTTTTACAAACGCTTTCTCTCCTCCAGCCATAATCCCTTGTACTAAATCAGGAGCGGTACTAAATGTTGGAGGACATTCAACCGCGTCTAAAACACCGAGTCTTCCGCTAGTGCCAGCTCCAATGTAAATAAGACGCCCTCCATTTTTTAAAGATTCAAAGGAATATTTTATTGCAACTTCAACATCCGGAAGGACTTTTTGAACAGCTATTGCAACTTTTTGATCCTCTTCATTCATAATTCGTAGTATTTCTGATGTATCCGCTGTATCTATATGCATGGTTTGATCGTTACGAGATTCTGTTGTTAATAAAGTAAGTTTATGATCCATTAATTTTGCCTCCATTTATCGTGATGTACGCTCTAGCTTCAGTATACAAAGTTTGAAATTTAATTTCAACTCATTTTTTTATTCCTAAAATTAAATTTTAATTTTAGGCACACTTTCTTCTATAATAGGTATTTTTTAATCGCTTTAGCTACTCCAGCTTGTTGGTTTGTATCAGTTATGACGTCTGCAGCTCCTTTAACCTTTTCAGGAGCATTCCCCATTGCAATTCCAAGTCCTGCTGTTTTTAGCATTTTATAATCATTATAATTATCTCCAATCGCAGCAACTTTTGATAAAGGCACATGTAAATGAGATGCTACTATTGCTAAAGATTGTGCTTTTGAAACACCAAAAGGCGAAATTTCTAGATTTGCATAATCAAGACTTGTGGAAATCTCATAATCTTCCGTTTGATCCTCTAGCTTCTTTGCAAATTCATAAAGTGAATCTTGCTCATGAAACACCGCAATCTTCATTATTTCAGGCTTATTTACTTCAATATGTTGATTTAAATCGGTAACCAATTTTACACCACATTGATCCCGGTACGTTTGGCACACATTCTGTTTTCCTCCTGATCTGGCCAAAGGTAAAATGTTTTTCTCGACCCAGCTATCATTCCAACGATTTTTTTCAGGAATGAGAATCGTGTCTCCTTCATAAAAATGTGCATATACTCCGAATGACTGACAAAAATCCAAAAAAGCACTTATGACATCTTTATTGAAAAGAAATTTCTCAATGATATCCCCATTATTTGACTGAATAACTGCACCATTATAGGCTATAATCGGATCTGTTAAACCTATTGTTTCAGCAATCCACCTTGTTGAAAGAGCAGTTCTGCCACTACAAATAACAACTTTTCCACCTTTGGCGCGAAACTCATGAATAGCTTCAATGGTTTCCAAATCTATTTCATGTTCTTTATTTAATAAAGTACCGTCAAGATCTACTGCTAATATGGAATATTTCATTGACTAAACACCTCACACAATATTTTCTGTTTTGATTTTTTATTTTAATTATACTATAATACTTTTGAAATATTATTTCAAATTTCTATATGAGTTTGAACACATTTACAAAGAATCATATTTTAGTAGAAATAGTAAAGAAAACAAAACGGTTAAAGGTGTGAAAAATAGATGATAACTCCACAATTCAAAACAAAACTAATTCAAATCGTAGGTGCAGACTACTATGATGATTCAAACGCAGAGAGACTTGTTTACTCATATGATGCTACTCCACAGTTTCAATCAATGCCAGACGGGGTGATTTCTCCCCGTAATACAAGAGAGGTTTCTGAGATAGTGAAACTTTGTAACGAGTATAAAGTCCCGATTGTCCCACGAGGTTCTGGTACAAATCTTTGTGCAGGAACCTGTCCCACTGAAGGTGGCCTTGTCATCTTGTTTAAACATATGAACAACATTTTAGAAATCGATGAAGATAACTTGACAGTTACCGTTCAACCTGGAGTTGTTACACTCGATATGATCACTGAGGTAGAGGCAAAAGGCTTATTCTATCCACCTGATCCAAGCTCGATGAAAATTTCAACAATAGGTGGAAACATTAACGAAAATTCAGGTGGTTTACGCGGGTTAAAATACGGGGTCACACGTGATTATGTAATGGCACTTGAAATTGTATTAGCAAACGGAGATATTATTCGGACTGGAGGAAAACTAGCAAAGGATGTAGCAGGGTATGATTTAACACGTTTATTTGTTGGATCTGAGGGAACATTAGGCATCATTACTGAAGCAACTCTAAAATTAATTCCTATGCCAGAAACGAAGAAAACAATTCTTGCTTTATACCAAGATCTTGAAGCAGCTGCACGTTCTGTTTCTAACATTATAGCAAGCAAAATTATTCCTACTACACTGGAATTTCTTGACCAACCTACCCTTCAGGTTGTGGAAGACTTTGCAAAAATAGGCTTACCAACAAATGTACAAGCTGTTCTATTAATCGAACAAGATGGACCTGAAAAGGAAGTTGAACGTGATATAAAACGTATTTCTGACATTTGTTCAATGGAAAATGCCGTATCTGTTCAAGTAGCTGAATCGGAGGAACAAGCAATGGCCCTTCGTACAGCGCGACGTTCTGCCCTTTCTGCTCTTGCTCGTTTGAAGCCAACAACCATTTTAGAAGATGCAACTGTACCACGTTCTGAAATAGCTAAGATGGTACGAGCGATTAACGAAATTGCAGAAACCTACCAAGTCAACATTTGTACATTTGGGCATGCTGGTGATGGAAACCTCCACCCTACATGTCTTACTGATTCAAGAAACCATGAAGAAATTGAACGTGTTGAACGAGCATTTGAAGAAATATTTAAAAAAGCCGTTGAATTTGGCGGAACAATTACAGGAGAACATGGTGTTGGGGTTATGAAAGCACCTTATCTTGAACTTAAACTTGGAAAAGAAGGAATTGCAGCAATGAAAGCAATAAAAGATGCATTTGACCCCAATAACATTATGAATCCTGGTAAAGTATTTGCAAAAGAATCTCGTAAACGAGTGGTGGTATCAAAATGACAACAACGAAAGAACGCAATCTAATTCAACAACAATTTAAAGAACGCATGGATGAGGATGAACTACTAAATTGTATGCGATGCGGATTTTG
Organism: Metabacillus niabensis; assembly: GCF_020524345.1. Lineage (GTDB taxonomy): Bacteria > Bacillota > Bacilli > Bacillales > Bacillaceae > Metabacillus > Metabacillus niabensis_B. Next base: position 133,088 of record NZ_JAIVLH010000004.1, on the reverse strand, counting down.
TTTACCCTCATGCCCGACTTACGTGGAGTCAGGTTTTAAAGAGTCCCATTCACCACGCGGACGCATCGCACTTATGAAGGCTGTTGCAGATGGACTAATTGAACCTGATGAAGATGTTGAACGATCATTAGAACTTTGCCTTGGCTGTAGAGCATGTGAGCCTGTTTGCCCATCAGGGGTGAATTATGGACGTTTACTCGAAGAAGCCCGGGATATCATCAACCAAAATAAAAAACATTCCCTACCTATTCGAGCAGTACGGAAAGTTGTATTTAATGAGCTTTTTCCTTACCAAAACAGAATGATCATGGCAACTGGCTTTCTTGGTTTGTACCAGCGTTCAGGTTTACAGACGATAGCTCGTAAAACAGGAATCTTAAACTTACTGCCCGATCATCTTGCTACAATGGAAAAAGTACTTCCTAATGTGCCAACGAAAAAGGAAATGAAAAACCGTCCCACCCATCTTCAAGCAAAAGGCTCTCTTAAAAAACGTGTAGCATTCTTCTCTGGTTGCTTGATGGATACGATGTTCTTAGACACAAACAATGGAACAATGAAGCTTTTGCAATTAGCTGGCTGTGAGATTGTTATTCCTAAGAACCAAGCCTGTTGTGGAGCACTCCACGGTCATAGCGGGGAAAAAGACGGAGCAAAGGTATTAGCAAAACGGAATATTCAAGCGTTTGAAGATTTAAATGCAGACTATATTATTACAAATGCAGGTGGGTGTGGTGCCTTCCTTATTGATTATGATCATCTGTTAAAAGATGATCATGATTGGAAGGATCGCTCTCAAACCTTTGTTAGCAAGCTGAAGGATATTTCCTCTATCCTTGTCGACCTAGAGTTTCATAAAAAGCCACTACAGCTGCCGACACAAGTTATCACATACCAAGATTCTTGTCATTTACGAAATGTTATGAGAACTTCTTTCGAACCCCGCCTTTTACTAAAATCAATTGAAGGAGTCGAATTCCGGGAAATGAAGGACGCAGACCGATGCTGTGGTTCAGCTGGTATTTACAACATTGTGGAATCAGAAATGTCCATGCAAATTTTAGATCATAAAATGGAAGAAGCACAAGCAACACAAGCGACAACAATTGTCACCGCCAATCCCGGCTGCTTACTGCAGATGAAGCTCGGTATTGAACGTGAAGGAATTTCAGACCAAGTACGTGCTATGCATATTGTCGATTTGTTAATAGAAGCTGTGGAATATTCTAGAGAAATATAGTGAAGGACCATTCGTTCCAAATATAAAAATCAGGCCTTAGCAAAGACAAAAGCTAAGGCTGTTAACCCTTTCACTAGGCTGTAATCACTCAAATTTCCCATTTCTCTTTCCCCCTAAAAACTGAAATAAGGGAAATTGAAAAGGTTGAAGAGTGGTTTTCTTTTCAATTAGAAATACAATTTCAATCAAAGAGAAGAATCCTTTTGGCTTGTTGATAATTAAAAAGAATGAATGATTTACAATGAATGAACTGTATCTTGGGAATTTACTCAGTTGTCAAGCTTTTACTGGAGAAATATTACCTCCCCCAACAACTGAGTGTAAATTATAATTGTCCAATTTCACTTATTATCTTTCTATAGATGTATTGTATTTAAACCAATCAAAGTCTGCTGCAATAGCATCTCCAGTCATATCTTGACAACAAATACCAACCATTGCACCTGTAAACCATCCTTGTTCACATGCTTCATCCGATAAACTGCTGTCTTCAATTTCCGGTCCTATCTTCTCAAAACTTAAAACGTCAAGAGAATACAAAAATTGTAGTTTTCAAATTCCACCTTCACTTTTAAATACAAGACTTTTTCACTGACTGGAATTGGAAGTGTATACCTTCTCTTTCCGGGAAGTTTTGCACCACAAGCCCTTTATTATCACAAAGGATTTGTGGTGTTTCTATTACAAAATATTGATTTTGAAAAAGATTCATCCATTCACAAAATTCTTTTCCGTGTGACGAAGCTGATTTTTCTTTCCTCTGCTGAACAAAATAAAAGCTAATATACCAAGTTCAGAAAGCATTCCGACAGATTGAGCTATAGCACCGATTCTTCCGTTCCAGTGCGGAAAAACGGTTGAGATAATAAGAAGGACGAGGAATGTAAAAATAAGATTTGTAGATTGTGAGTAAACCATTATTTTAGTCTGTTTTTTTACCATTAGTAAACCATTACAATAATCAATAAACGGAAAAGCCAGTGTCATCAGCATAAAGACATAAAGACAGTCAAGACTTGATGTAACAAGACGATCATTTGCTCCTAAAACATGTTCAATAAAAAATGGACCGATTGGTGAAAAACAAAAAACAGCTAATATTAATGTCGGAATAAATCCAATCATAAACGTAAACTGCTGCACCTTTTGAGGATGGTCTTTGTGAAAAGTCAAAACAATTTGATGTGTATATGTAAAAAAGCTTAAAAATAATTGCGTAATGCTTAGGGCAATCGCATAAGACGCAATGGCTAATTCAATTTCATTCGTTTTCCCTAAAAAGGAATTGATCACCGGTCCAACCATGACGATAATTAACGAAGAAAGAATAAGAGGATGATAAAATTGAAATATCTGTTTCTTTGTTCGGATCGAATGTGTTGGGTCTTTATCGACCATTTTTTTCACAAGTACTCTTCCTTCCAGAAAACTGATTAAACTCTCTACCATCATTCCTGATAAAAAGATAATCGCCCCTGTTCGGGCATTGATATTCCCCGTTTCTATAAAATATAAAGACAAAAGATACATAACAACCAAACGGATGATCATCCCAATCGTTAACCATTTTGTTTGTCTATTCAAAATAATAACACCCTGAAATAAGCACCTTATTGCAGAAAAAAACGTGACAAAGATGAGAACTTGGTACACACTAATTATTTCCGATATCATGCTTTGATCTGCTCCGAAAAATGTTGAGAATATCCACTTTCCTATAGGAGTAAAAGCAATGGAAGCAGCAGCCAGCATTAACCCTAATACAACATAAGCACTTACAGTCGACATAGCATGAAACGAAACTTTGTCGCGCACTAAGGCAGAGCAGGCATTACGCAGCAATACTCCCAACCGTTCTGTAATGCCAAACAAGCTCATCGCTACGACATAACTTGCGATAATAATTTCTGCGTTATTCCCTCTCGTTAATGTTCCGTTGATAATCATGTGGGAAAACGTAACTAAACTCGCTGACAATCCTAAAGGTACAAAGAACATGAGAATCTTCTTGGTCGATAACGTGTCATCTTGAGAATTAATAATGGTTCATCTCCCTTTTTAATGGTTCGATCATTTTATCTTCGATTTTTTAGATTTATCTTCGATTTTACCATTATATCAACGATTATAAAGATTTATTTTCGATTTCCGAAATATATTTTCGATTAGACATTTTTCGACATTAACACTCCGACCAACGTACTACAATAACAAAGAGAGAAAGATCCCTCTTTCTCTCTTTGGTCCATCTATTTGAAATTGGGAATATCGACAGAAACTTCTCTACCTTCATCTGAAGATCGTAGAATTCCATCAATAATCGCTTGATTAATGACAATCTGTTCACCAGGTATTGGGGCAGACCTGCTTTCTTTTATGCTCACAACAAAATCCCGGACTTTTTCATAAAAAATGTCAAGCTGATGTTGTTTAACTGGAATCTCTGTTTCAACGTGGTGACCTTTTATATCATGAAACATGCTAATTTCACCAATTCCACCGTCCCAAACTCCGCTCCATGGTCCACTTCCGGCTGGTGTTAATTTTAAACCGGCATCTGTTCCTAAAAATAGAGTTGGTCCAAGAGAATCCATATGCATGGCCCAGGATATTTTAAAGTTCAGTACAATTCCACCTTCTAATCGAATAAAGGCGGTACCAAAATCTTCTACATCGAACCGATCTGCCTCTTGATGATAAAGAGGATTTGTACCAAAATGATTCGACGTGTACGCAGAAACGGTAAGTGGCTTTGGATAACCAAGTGTATTTAATGCTAAATCCAACGAATAGCACCCTATGTCTGCCATTGCCCCTGCGCCTGCAAGCTCTTTATTAATAAACGTTCCACGAGGCATACCGCGGCGACGCCCTCCACCAGCTTGAACATAATAAACATTTCCTAGTTGACCTGATTGAACAAGCTCTTTTACCGCTTGCATATTAGGGTCATATCTTGGTTGAAATCCAACCGATAACATACGGTCAGCTTTTTTAGATGCTTCTACCATTTCGATTGCCTGTTGTAATGTAACAGCCATCGGTTTTTCTACTAAGACATGTTTACCAGCTGATAAAGAATCAACTGTTGTTGGATGATGGGCAACATTTGGAGTACAAATACTGACTCCATCAAGATCTAACTGTAAAAGTTCCCGATGATCATCAAATGCTTTTGCATCTTTTAATTCAAGTTTTTCAATGAATTCCTTTGCTTTACCTGGAATCACATCTGCAACTGCAACGATCTTCACATCTGGCATTTTCTTATAGGCTCGTGCATGTGCTGCTGCAATCCCACCGCTCCCGATGATACCAATTTGAATAGCTTGTGTCATAGAGATCCCTCTTTCTGAGCTGAATGAGGTTGGTAGCCAGAAGATTGATAGATTTTTTCTGTTAATCCTACAACTTCTTTCGCAAAATCTCCCGGCACCATTACTTCATGTTCTCCTAATATTGAACGAATAAAACTTTGATCGGAATTTGTTGTTTGTTCTGGAAGTACAGGTAGGATCGGCTCTTCTCCTAATTTTCGAATCCATAACTTCCCATTATCAAAAAAGATCGCTCCCTGTTCTCCACAAAATACATAGGTTTCATGCCAACTAGGTGCATTACCAATTATAGTGAGACCTGCAATAACATTATTTTCGAACCTTATTGTTGAAATCGAATCCAATTCAACTGAACGTCCATGTGTTTCTATTGTTGACTTTATCTCCAGCGGTTTTAATCCTGTTGTCCATAATAAGACATCAATAATGTGACTACCAGAATCCATCAGCATCCCTCCACCGGATAGATCAGGATTCTGTCTCCATGTATTTTTCGAAAGATGTCCCCACTCTTGATAAAGGTTGGCAGATACAGAGGTAAGCTTCCCAATGACACCATCTGAGATAGCATTTCGTATATACAAGAATGCAGGTTCAAAATGCCTTTGATAGGATACTTGCAGGATTTTCCCTTTCTCTTTTGCCAAATCAATCAAAAGAGTTGATTCTTCCACAGAACAGGCCATTGGCTTTTCTACTAACACATGACACTGATGCTCTAATGCATCAACAACATGCTGCTTATGAAGTGTATGTGGAGAGCATATGATAACAGCATCCAATGCACTGTTCTCTAACATTTCTTGATGATCGGAAAACTGTTCCACCTCTAATAGATTAAATGTTTTAAGAAAGAGTTCTCTATTATGAGCACTTGGATCAGCTATTGCTTCAATTTCTACATTTTTTTCGGCTAGCATTTGCTTTGCATGCAAATGTGCGATACCACCTGTACCGATAAAACCGAGTTTGATTTGTTTCATAAGATTTCTCCTTTCTTATGAGTTTGACAAAAGAGCTGCTTTTTCATCAAAATATACCGCTTTTCCCGTTTTAGCAGATTCATAGATTGCTTCCAAAATCTGTGTAACAACATATGCCTCTTCCGGCTTTACAACGGGTTCTGTATCATGAAGAATATTATCAATCCACATCCGTGCTTCTAAATCTGCATCAGATTCAACGCTTCCATCATAAAACGCTACTCCACCAGGTCCAAGATCCACATTTGTCGTATATAGCTTCCCGAAGTTTTCTCCATTTATCCTTAAGCCATCCTTCATATCTGCTCCACCTTCTGTTCCACTTAATGAACATTTGGCTTCATCCACATCTAAGGAATTTAGTGCCCAGCTAGCCTCTAATACGATCGTAGCCCCATTTTCCATTGTGATAAAACCAAAAGCAGAATCTTCAACTGTAAATTTCTCAGGATCCCAAGGTCCCCAAGCATTTGCTGCATTTCTTTTTTGGCTTAACTTATGAAATGATGAGCCCATAACAGACTTCGGTTTATAGTTATTCATCATCCATAATGTTAAATCAAGTGCATGTGTACCAATGTCAATTAAAGGACCACCACCTTGCTTCTCTTCATCGAGGAATACCCCCCATGTAGGAACTGCGCGACGGCGAATGGCATGTGCCTTTGCATAGTAAACTTCTCCAAGATCTCCACGTTCACATAGTTTATGTAAGTGCTGGCTATCAGGGCGGAATCGGTTATTATACCCGATTGTAAGTTTCTTACCTGAACGTTTTGCCGCTTCCAGCATCGCACGTGCCTCTTGGGACGTTTTTGCCATCGGCTTTTCACACATTACATGCTTTCCAGCATCTAAAGCCGCGATCGAAATTACTGCATGTGAATCATTAGGTGTTAACACGTGAACTACTTCAATCGTTCCATCTTCAAGCAAATCTTGATAATTTTCATACACTTTTGCATCCTTTATTCCATATTCTTGTGCCGCTTTTTCAGCTCGTTCAACAATCACATCACAAAAGGCAACAAGCTCAACTGCCTCTATTTTTTTCAAACTTGGCATATGCTTTCCATTTGCAATACCACCACAACCAATAATCGCTACTTTAACTGTTTTTGACATGTTAAAATCCTCCTCAAATTTTATTTAAAATAGATAGATAGATGTTCTTTTGCTTTTATAATTCCTTGACGTTCTGCTTCAAGCGATCCCCAATATCGATGATCTTCCAACTCAATACTTACTGGACCTTGGTAACCAATTTTATCCAAACGAACAGCAACCTTCCCCCAATCAACCTCTCCTTGGCCAGGTATTGTGTAGCGCCATGATCCTTCAGAGAAATCATATTTTGCACCAAATGTTGCAGGTAAAATACCATGTTCGTAGAGATCATCATGAAGGATTTCTGTGTCTTTCCCATGACAATAATTCACTCGATCACCAAACTCGGTTAATACTCGCAAGTGATCAATACCAAGTCTTACCAGGTGTGAAGGATCATAGTTTAGCCCGAAATGCTTGGACGGAATTTCATTAAACATGGCTCTTAACATTTCTGGTGTTGTACCTAATGTTGGATAATACGGGGCAGGTCCAGGCCATCCTTCAAGGGCAATATAAAGATTTTCATTTTCAGCTTGTTTAACAATGGATGGAAATGTTTCTTTCCAAATTGAGAACGCTTCCTTTCGATCCATCGCGATATCTTCAGGAACCAAACACATAAAGATAACACGGCCACCTAAGCTTGCAATCTCGCTAAATTGTGCATTTATTGACTCGACTGCTTGCAAGCGCACCTTTTCATCTGTGCTTAATAGTTTTGTTTGTCCAACCGCTCCAAGACCATCAACAGAACCTACTTCTAGCCCGTTTGTTTCTAGAGCTGTTTTAACCTCTTCATTGAAATATGGCACATCAATCACATCGATCCCTATTTTTGATGCCCATTTTGCTAATGATTCAATACCATCTGCTCCAAGTTTTGGTGGAATCCTCATTCCGATTTGTCTGTTCAATTTCATCGCCTCCAACTGAGTCTCTATTATTTTATTTAATACCACTGAATGTAATGCCTTTAATAAATGTCTTCTGTAAAAAGAAGAATAATATAATAACCGGAACGGTCATCATGGTTGAAACTGCCATCATTAATCCCCACTCAGAACCTTTTTGACTTTGGAATTGCTGAAGCCCAAGTGATAACGTATACTGAATCGAATCAGTTAAATAGAGTAATGGACCGATAAAATCTGTCCAACTGGCCATAAATTGAAATAAGCCAACTGCCAAGACAGCAGGTTTTGCTAGCGGCAGCATAATTTGCCAATAGATTCTAAATTCCCCTGCTCCATCTATTTTCGCCGCTTCTCTTAAACTATCAGGCAAACCCATAAAGAATTGTCTTAATAGAAAGATATAAAACGGAATGCCAAAAAATGCAGGTATGATTAAAGGATAAGGGGTTCCAACTAATCCTAATTTCTCAAATAATAAGAAAAGCGGGATCATTGTAACCTGCCCTGGTATCATCATGACACCAATTGTGATAATAAATAGAAGGTTTCTGCCCGGCCACTTTAGTTTTGCAAAACTATAGGCAACAAGCGGACAAGATAATACAGCACCAAGTGTACTGAATAATGTGATGATGATCGTGTTTTTCAAATAGGTGAAGAACGGAATATAGTTCATTGCATCAATATAATTACTCCATTGAAAAGGCTTTGGAATCCACTCAGGCGGAAACGTAAACACTTGGTCCAACGGCTTTAATGAGGTTGATACCATCCAAATAAACGGAATTAAAAAAAAGAAAGATGCGACAATTAAGATTATATGTGCCAGACTTCTGGAAACAGTTTTTTTTGTTGTTCCATCCATATTCTTCCCCCCTATTTTCCTTGATAATGAACCCAGCGCTTAGATGTAATAAATACAACCGCTGTTAACGCCATGATAATGATAAACAAAATCCAAGCCATGGCTGATGCGTAGCCCATCTTAAAGAATTTAAATCCATTGTCATATAAATACATTACATAGAAAGTTAATGAATTTGCTGGTGTCCCTTGACCTTGAGTTAATGTGTAAGGTAAGGTAAATTGCTGGAACGCCCCAATAATTCCCATAACCAAGTTAAAAAAGATTACAGGCGTTAATAGAGGCAGGGTAATATGAAAGGTCTTCTGAAACCAATTTGCCCCGTCTACATCTGCCGCATCATAATAATCATCAGGTATATCACCTAGCCCGGCAAGATAAATAACCACCGCCTGCCCAATTCCCCATAAAGACATGAGTATAAGGGAAGGTTTTGACCATGTTTCACTCCCAAGCCATGCCGGTCCTTCAATTCCAATTGTATTTAATAATCCATTTACAAGTCCGAACCCAGGATTTAGGAGCCACATCCATAACACAGCAAGTGCTACGTGCGGAACAAGTGTAGGTAAGAAAAAGATTGTTCTGTAAACAGCCATACCCTTTACTTTCATATTCAACATCATTGCTAATGCAACACCAAAGATAATACTTAATGGAACAAAAAAGACGGTAAAATAGATCGTATTGTATACTGATTTCCAGAACAAAGGATCATGAAATAAATCTTTATAATTTTGAAGTCCAATAAACTCACCGGGTTGAAGAATACTATATGTTGTAAAACTAAAGTAAATTGATGAAAATAACGGAATTGCGTAAAAGATAATAAGTCCCAGAATCCACGGTAAGGCAAATAAAATTCCATATTTATATTCTGATAAATTAGTAAATAAGTTTTTACGCTTTGGACGAATTTGAACATGTTGTGATGTAGCTTCATTAATTGGATTGCTTTTCACCTGTAATTACCTCCTGTCATTTTAAAGGCAAGGGAGAAAAACATCTCCCCTGCTTCTTATTTATTGAGCTCTTTGTTAACCTTGTCTGTGACTTTTGTTAACAGCTCTTCAGGAGTTCCATTTCCTCTTGTTGCGTTTTCCACTGCACTTGCTAATTCATTCCAATATAGAGATCCTTGTGTCATAACAGGTCGATGATGTGAAACAGGTAAAATGTCAACAAATTCCTTTAAGATAGGGTCTTCTTTATATCCAAGTTCTTCATTGACTGAATCGATAACTGAAAAGTCTCTTGAAATGCCGCTGAATATTTTTTGACCTTCTTCACCACTAAAGAACTTGAGAAATTCCCAGGCTGCGTCTTTATTTTTCGCACCTTTTGGAATGACTACCGACCAGCCGCCTGACCATGTTGTATGATTTTCTCCAGTTGGCGTTGGCATTGGAAATACACCATAGTTTAAGTCCGGTTTAAACTTTTTGATCGCGGAAACTTCCCAAGGACCACTAACTTTCATACTTAGTTGCCCAGTTAAGAACGGATCCATTGCACCTGTCCCTTGTGAATCTGTGAAGCCGGCAATATCTTCTACATCATATTTTTGAGCGTAATCAGTCATCCATTGTAATGCTTCCACTACTTTTGGATCGTTTGCAGTTGCTGTATTTGTTTCAGGATTGAAAAACTCTCCACCAAATGCCCAGCCCCATCCATATAGCCATCCTTGGCCAAACCAAGGGATAAATCCGATTCGTTGAAATCTGCTTCCCTCTTTAATGGTTAACTTTTCAGCTGCCGCCTCAAGTTCTGCGATCGTTTTAGGCGGGTTATTTGGATCTAAGCCTACTTCTTCAAAATGGTCAACGTTAAAATAGACTAAACGTGAATCAGTGGAAGTTGGTAAGCCATATAGCTTCCCTTCATAACTTGCTTCTTCCCATGCAAATGGATAATACATATCTTTCGTTACTCCGCTTCCTTCAGCAAGTTCAGTCAAGTCCTCTAATGATCCTTGAGCAGCCCAAGATCCAATTTCAAATCTATCAAAATAAGCAACATCTGGCGGATTTCCTCCAGACACAGCTGTTAATAATTTTTCGTTCTGTCCTTCCCCTTGATTCGCTGTATAGACTGCATTAATTTTAATATCCGGATGCTTTTCTTCAAAAGCTTTTATAACTTCGTCAACAGCCTCACCTGTAACATCTGTCATGGAGTGCCAGAATGTCACCGTTGTTTTTCCATCGCTTTCTTTACCATCAGATGAACTAGAGTTTGATGAACAGCCTGAGATAATAAGTGAAATAGTCATCAATAAGATCAATGTTAAAAATCCAACTTTTCTTTTCTTTTTCATTCCAATCCCCCTCAAAATTGTGATGAAAATGCTTAATCAATAGAAAAACATCGGTCCTCCCTTCCCCTTCACATTTCTGTGCTGCAGAACAAGGCTGTATGTACCACCAATAAATAATAGCGCTTACATTATTATGTAAAAAAATATCTTTAAATGTTATAACAAGTAAAGCAACATATTATTAATGGTATGTTGTTAGATTAACAAGTTAATATTAGTATGTCAATACGATTCTTAAAGATTTTCAAATTAAAATAAGGAGCTGTCCCAGGTTCAGGCAGCTCCTTATCTCTATCTATCGTATGTGTTTACTGGGGTTTGAGTTGAATTACCTTCTAAAAATGTGAAATCAATAACAGTATGTTTAGGTTCCTTTTCTCCCTTTAAAATATGCTCAGATAATATATCAACTGCTTTATTTGCTATATCTACTTCATTCTGTTTGATATGAGTGTAATCCGGGCGTTTATAAGGATGTGTTGGTGAATCAAAACATACAATTGAATAATCTTCAGGTATTTTATGACCTAAGTCCTGTAATACTTTTGATATCAATAAAGCCCAGTCATACTCACATGCTACAAATGCTGAAATTGTTGGGTTAGATTGAACAAACTTTTTTATGATTTCATAGTTTGTTTCGAATAGACTTTGCTCTACTTGTGTTTGTTCAAGGCTATTCAGTAAAGTTAACAACATAAATTCTTGTTTTAATTGAATCCCCTGTTTTGAATAAGCCAGTTGAAATCCTTGCACTCTTTCTTCAATCGCAGAAGTCCCAACAGGTGAGGATGAAATAAAGCCTATGTTTTGGTGACCTAATGTAAATAAATAATTAGTGAGTTGCTCACCGGCTAGTCGATTATCTGTACAAACCGAGCTTGCAGGAATTCCTCTTAAATAGCGGTCTACCAAGACAAGTGGAAAGTTTTTTAGACTTAATTTAAGCAGTTCAACATTGTAGTTTTCACCATGGACAGGAAAAATAATGAGACCGTCAACTGAGTCATTAACTAATTGTTTGATTGCCTTTTCTTCCTCTTCTATTTTTCCATGTGTTTGCCTAATAATTAGATTTGTATTCTTTTGTGCACATGCTTTTTCAATCGCTTTTACTAAAGTTGTGCCAAAGTTGTCAGAAAAACCGGGTATAATAAGAGCAAATGTATACCTTTTTTCACTGCCAATAGTCACGGTTGTATTTTTTGATTCACGATCTTTCTCGTTATATTGCTTAGAAACAAATGAACCTTTTCCTCTTATTCTTTCTATGATCATATTTTGTGCCAGTAAGTCCAATGCTTTTTTAGAGGTAATTCGACTAACGTCAAATTTATCTGAAAGCTCTTTTTCTGAAGGAACTCGATCACCATGGTTTAATAAACCCTTATTTACTTGATCAATAATATACTCATAAATTTGCTCATAAAGTGGAGTCTTCATATGTTATTCACCTTTTAGTATAGTTGTTATGTCTAATATATCATCCTGTGAATGATAAAACAATAAATAAGTCCTATGTATTTTTCAGGAGACTTGGTTGGGAATAGTTCTTGAAACAATTCGAACTACAAGAATAAAAAGCCTAAACATCCCAAAAAGATGTTTAGGCTACAGTCAACTATTCTACTTCAATCTTAGCCTTATTATGATTGGATAATGCTGAGAGCTGGTTTATTAACGTTAAGCTTTCCATATCCTCTAAAGTAATGGAAGGTAATTTGTCATAAAGAATATATTCCACCCATTGTTCTAACGGCATTGGCAATGATGCGGGCATATCTTCTACACTGATTTGTCTTTCACCTAGCTTCTTACAATTAATATATGCTTTTGATTCTTCAAGCAATAAACACCCTTCCGTCCCATACAATTCAAGTTTGAATGGTGAACCATATGAAACGAAACTCGTTTCAATTATCCCTAAGGCACCTGATACATATTCAACTAGAACAACTGCATTGTCATCAACCTCATGTCCTAATGTCTTTTGCAATCTTGCTGTCACTGCTTTTGCTTCTCCCGCTAATCTATTTGTTAAGTAAATAGGATGTGCTCCCAAATCGATCAATGCGCCTCCGCCACATTGCTCTTTATTAAAGAAATGTTCAGGTAACCAGCCATGAGGATGTTCATCAAATGGAACGGCTCCATTATGTGCACATCGACATCTGATTGAAGTTAATTGTCCTAATAACCCCTGGTCTATTACCTGTTGTGCATATAAATAATAATTTGTTGTAAGTCTAGGAAGTGAAAGCATCAACTTAACTTTATGTTCCTTTACTGCCGCAAACATATCACGGCAATCATCTACACTAAGAGCTAATACTTTTTCAGAAAAAATATGTTTTTTATGTTGAGCTGCAAGGATAATCACTTCTTTATGTAAGTTTGTCGGTGTATCAACAATAACTGCGTCTATAGTCTCATCCTTTAGAATTCTACTTAAATCAGGTTCAAAAGCAACTCCTAATTCTTCTGCCCATTGTTCACCTCTTTCAGGTTTTTCATCCCAAACTACTTTTATATTTATATGTTTATTTTCTCTTGCTTCTCTTGCATAATCTACCGCATGAACATGCCATTTACTTAACATTGCTACATTTATCATAAATAACTCCTCCTTATAACCCGAGTGATACCGCTTACATTATAAACGTGTATTATTCTATCAATCAATTATATTGTTTATTTTTTTGTATTATTCTTTTCAATCAAGTAAACATAGCTTTTCTTTAAGTTCTTATTAACACCTTTTAATATCTTACACTATTTTCTGGTGTATAAAGTAAAAAGACAAACCCTCTATAGTTTGTCTCTTCTACATATTTTGTTTTTCAACCAATCGTTTTATAATCGTTGCCAGTAAATGAGTTCTTTCCACAAGACTTGGAATTTCCAAATATTCTTTGTTACTATGTGCGTTTCCACCTATCGGACCCAAACCATCAATTGTGGCAATTCCCAGAGAAGATGTAAAGGAAGCATCAGAGCCGCCGCCTGTGGCTGTATCCTCTATTTCGATACCAATTTCATCTCCAACAGCTTGTATTAATCTTAGCAAAGCCCGTGTTTTTTTGTTTTTTTCCATTGGGGGACGATTCATTTCCCCTTCTAGAACGATCTTTGTACCCGCTACTTCTGTGGTTGAACAAATTTCCTCAAGCTTTTCTTCAATTAATTCCACTTGCTCGATTTCCTTCATCCTTACATCGATCTGTGCTTCTGCATGGTCTGAAACTGTATTGGCACTTGAACCACCCTCAATTAAACCTACATTAACACTAATTCCATTTTCATGGTCAGAAAGCTCGTGCAATTGAATAATTTTATGGGCTAATTCTTCAATTGCACTTCTGCCCTTCTCCGGTTCAATACCAGAATGTGCTGCTTTGCCCTCTACAATAAGCGTGTAGTTTCCTTTTCCTCTTCGTGCCGAGACTAAAGAACCATCCTTGCGAGCCGGTTCCATCACAAGTGCATATTTTGTGTTTTTTGCTTCTTTTTCGATAAGAGATTTTGAGGTGGGTGAGCCAATTTCTTCTTCACTGTTAAGGATAATTTTTAAATGCTTGTACGCATCATTTCTCTCGTTTATTAAAGCTTTTATCGCAAATAAAACCACAGCATGACTTGATTTCATATCGATAACACCTGGTCCATATGCACGCTGCCCCTCAATTCTAAACGATCTTTCCAGAACTGTCCCTTTTGGAAAGACGGTATCCATATGGGCAAGAATAACAATACTTGGATTCATCGACTCTTTATGTTCAATCACTAAATGATTTCCATACTCTTTTTGAGGAATGACCTTGACTTGAAATCCTAAACTTTCATAGCAATTTCTTAAAATCTCCCCTATTTGATCTACACCTTTTTTATCGTATGATCCACTATCAATATTGACCAGTTTTTCTATAAAGTTTAGCATTTTCTTACTATTCTGTTGTAAAAATGATTCCATGGAGCCTTTCCTTCTTTCTCTCTTACAGTTCCCTAAAAAGATTTTACCAAAATAAAGTACTAAAGGTAAGTCATCCTATAAAAAGATTCGCTAATAACCAAAGCAAAATAAAGCTAATAATAATCGTCAAATTAGACAAAGTTCCAACAAATTTTTGATTATACTCAAATTCTACTGAATATGGTAATACAGACATAGATGTTGGCAATAAAAAGCCTAGCAATACTGTGTATTTAAACATTTCATCAAAAGGAAAAACGAAGAAACACAGAACACCTAATAGCAAACCAACACCATATCTCAGTCCAAGATATTGCAACATTAGTTTTACATAACTTTTGTCAAAAGAAAAATTCAAATAGATTCCTAAAAGCAATAATGATAATGGCATATTAGCACCAGAAATTATATCTGCAACATCTACAATGACAGATGGTAAAGATAAACCTATCAAATTGATAATAACCACTATAATATAGGTCATAAGAGGGATCGACTTTGACATCTTTGTTACAACTGTCTTAAAGTCTAATTTTACCTCTTCTTTTGAGTAAAAGCTGCCAATTAAATAACTTAGACCAAAAACAATAAAGGCATTACCTACATCAAGCATACCAAAATAAGTGATCCCCTCTTTTCCAAAAATGGCTTCAACAAGCGGATACGCAAAAAGACCGATATTCAAGCCCGGTACCATCATACCGAGCATTCCCTTTACATTTCTTTGCTTTTTCCGAAAGACAAAAAGACCGAAAAACCCGATTAGGACACCATAAAGAAAACCTATAAATATGAGTAAAAATAGTGATGATTCTAATGTTATATCAGAAAAAGTAACAATGATAATTGAAGGTAGTGTGAGATTGAATATAATTCTTGATAAACCTTCCCCATCCTTCTCCTTAATAATATTACCTCTTTTTAGGATATAACCTAGTGAAATAATTAAAATACAATACAAAAATTGCATATTGAAACTATCCAACTTTACCTTCTCCTAACCGCGCAATTCTTCACCTAATTAACAATACTGTTCATTTTACCTAATATCTATCTCTTAAGCAAACTGGTACATTCCTATTCTCCATAAATACAAAACTCTATTCCACTATTCTAAATTTTGTGATAAATTAGATTAAATGATCTTGAGAGGATGTAGTGTATGTCAACATTTGAAAATATTACGATTGAAAAGAAAGCAAACCTTTATTTTGAAGGAAAAGTTTCTAGTCGAACAATTTTATTTAGTAATGGTACGAAGAAAACACTTGGGGTCATGCAGCCTGGTGAATATGAATTTTCAACAAGTGTAAAAGAAGAAATGGATATTGTATCTGGACAGTTAGAATATAAATTAGCTGGCGAAGATTGGAAATCAATTGATGGACAAGGTGTTTTTTATGTGCCGGCAAACGAATCGTTCCAAGTAAAAGCACATACAGTTGTTGATTATTGTTGTTCATATTTAAGTGAATAACTAACAAAAAAGACTTTATTTGCAAAAAATGAAAAGGAAATGCTCAGATACAAGAACATTTCCTTTAACATCTACTTTTTTTCTATTTTTTCAACTAAATTAAATAGATACTTATATATAAATCGAAGTACTTCTCCAATTGACATGTTTTCTTCAAAACCTTTGATATCATTTAGGGTAAGATTCATATCCCATAACCCATCTTGTTGATTAAACATGAGATTATATTTGGGTGTTTCCCCTAAACCCTTTTCTTTAACATATTCTCTAATCTTTGTTTCTTCATTTTTCTTAAGTTTAAGACCAAACATTGCTTCATAGGTGCCAAATACATCATCTACTTCCAAAGAAATAGCATCTATTCCGATCACATCAAACCATTTTGATTCTATATATAGAAATTCAGCCATGTTTTCTTTAAGAATGTTTACGGACTTGTCCAAAAAGCTCTCTGTCTCAGTGCTGATCAGTTCATCGGTTTCCTTCAGACTTCTCTCCATATACACATCCGAAAATCTAGCCGACGGTTCATTTACCTTTAAATCTAAAATCTGTTTATTGTTAGGAAGTAATCCGTTTTTTTCGATATAATCTATTTCTTCCTCAAATATTTCGCCATCTATTTGTTCTAGTAATTTCTGTATTTGTTCCTTTAACAATGCTCTTCCTCCATTTACATCATTCTCTATGACAATAGTATAACCAAATTACATCGGTTTCTACAGATTTATCTCTATACAAACAGGACAATGATCACTTCCTAATATGTCACAATGCACTTGTGAATCGATCAATCGATCCTTCAGCATATCCGATATGATAAAGTAGTCAATTCTCCAGCCAATATTTCTTTCCCTAACCTTACTCATGTATGACCACCATGAATAGACATCAATTTTATCCGGATACAAATGTCTAAAACTATCAACGAAACCGTCCTTTAATAGAAGGGACATTTTTTCTCTTTCTTCATCTGTAAATCCTGAATTACCTTTATTTGGTTTCGGATTTTTCAAATCAATTTCTTGATGTGCAACATTTAAATCACCACATAAGATAACAGGTTTTACTCGATCTAGCTTGGTAATATATGCTCGAACATCATCTTCCCAAACCAGTCTTTCGCCAAGTCTTGAAAGATCACGTTTGGAATTTGGGGTATACATAGTGATTAGATAAAACTCTTCAAACTCTAACGTAATGATTCTTCCTTCAGCTTCTTCTACGTTTTCTCCGACACCATAAGAAACACTCAAAGGTTTTTTCTTTGTAAAAACAGCTGTGCCAGAGTATCCTTTACGGATGGCATAATTCCAGTATTGATCATATCCTTCAAGTTCTAAAGCTAATTGCCCTTCTTGCATTTTTGTTTCTTGAATACAAAATATGTCTGCATCAACTTCTTGAAAATAATCTAAAAACCCTTTTTTTACGCAAGCTCTAATTCCATTTACATTCCATGATACAAGTTTCATAGGAAATAAAAACTCCTTATTTCAGTTTATCTTATAAATAATTATCATATATTATTTCTCTGAAATAATCTAAGGATTTGCGTAAAGTAAAAGCTGCAGAACGTCTCATTCTGCAGCTTTTGACAGTTTAATCTCTTTCACCTTCTCTCTTGTTTCCTCCGGCCACCACGCCCCACAGTCGTCAGAAACAATACAGGCAGCACATTTTTCCAAATCATAGACCTTCATCCCGGTAATTGGCGGAGAATAAAGATGTAGTGTCACTAATTTGTATTCATCTGAAACAGACATTTTATGAACACCATTTTTAGGTGCAAAAAAAACATTTCCCTTTTTTTGAAACTCAGTAAAAAGTTCGTTAGGGAGTGTATCACCTTTTACTTCATACACAGTGTTTTGAGCTGTTCCATCAATAACTTGAATCCATCCAAAAGAGTGTCCATGATCATGTGGAGCACATTCCAATTCAGACCAATTCATAACCAGTAGTTCTACATGTTTATTTTGAAAAATTAATTTCCGAAAATATGGTTTCCCCTTTGAAGTTTTCAGGTCAGGTAGTAATTCTGTAAGCTGTACATTAGCCTTCAACAATGCTTCTTTTAACTGTTCACTTGAAGGATTTTGTAACTTACCTAATATTCCTTCAAGTCGTTTTTGATAATGCATCACGCTAACCTCCTTATGCTGAAACGTCCAATTCTGTTTGATCATTACTAAGGAGTGTGGATGAATAATTAATGTTTATTTCTACCATTGAACCAATTCAAGACATAGTGCAGCTGACCATTTACAAATACAACTCCAATAATAATTATGATGCCTCCTATAACACTTATGAGAATAATTTTTTCATGAAGTAAAACCACTGCAGCAATTAATGTTGCTAACGGCTCTAAATAGAGAAATACAGACACTTGTGTTGCCTCTAACACGTGAAGTGCTTTTGCCCAATACCAATAAGCTACTCCCGAGACAAAGATTCCTAAAAAAAATAAATGAGCCCATTCTTCTGTTTGTAAATGCGAAAATGATTCCCACCCTTTATTTCTTATTAAAAATGGAAAAGTTAGTATAAACCCGATTGTACTCATATAAAACGTAATCACAAGAGGAGATAATGGTATACTTAACTTCTTAAGGAGAACCGAATAGATCGCCCAATTTAAAGTGCTTAATAACATGAGTAAATAACCTATATTTAAAACAGGTTCAAATGTTTGTTCACTTCCAGCGGTTGTCACCAAGAATACACCGAATAGGGCCAGTATCATCCCGATACCTTTGAATAGCGTCATTCTTTCATGAAGAAAAAACATTGATAAAATGACGGTAAAAATGGGTGACAATGAAATCATCCACCCGGCAGACGAAGCATCTATTGTGAGAAGTGCACTTGCTTGTATAACTTGATGAATAAAAACTCCTAATATACCTAAAACAATTAAATGAGGAATATATGTAAAATTGATGAGCAATTTCTCATTCAAAATCATCAAAAGAAGGAAAAGAAACACAGCACCAATCCCAAATCTAATGACTAAGAGTGTAAAAGGATCTAGCTTGTCTAACACAGCTTTTGTTGAAACAAATGATACACCCCAAAACGTTATTGACATGGTCGCATATAATGACGCAGCATACCTATTCCCACTAGTTATCATATAATTTAACTCACATCCTTTTGTCCTCTTCTTATCATATGCTTGTCCTTTTTAGTAAATGTATAAAAGTTATTTCTCATTTTCTTTTAGATGTGGTAGAATGAATGAGTATTCATTCATAACTTGTCAGAGGTGATGTTTGTGGAACAACTCGGTCCTGTAAAAATAATCGAAGGTCCTAACAATAGTAAGGTTCCTTTTTCAAGAAGTCTGTACATTGATGGTTCAAGTGAAAAGGTATTAATTGATACTGGTGCAGATCCGTCTCTTTTAAGGCAGCTTCAACTTGATTCGGGTATTGATTTGATCATCAATACACACTATCATCCTGATCATACTTGTCATAATACCCTTTTTTCTGATACTGAAAAATGGATAAATCAAATTGAATATCATATGCCCTTAACTATTGAAGGGATTTCAAAAGCTAATGGGATTTTTCAAGAATGGGGTCCTGAAGGTGTAAAGAAATGGGAAAAAGAAATCCCTGAAGAATGGATAAAAAGTTTAACGGAGATTAATGGATATTATGATTATGAAAAACAATATTCATTTGGAAATGTTCATGTTCACTTCTTACATACCCCTGGCCACACCAAAGGGCTTAGCTGTCCTTTTTTCCCTGACTTAGGAATTGTGTTTACCAGTGATTATGATATGACCTCTTTTGGTCCTTGGTATAATGGTACAGATGGATGTATCGAAGAATTTATTTGTTCAGCTAAGCGACTTCTCTCACTAGATGCAAAATACTATATAACAGGACATCAAAAAGGAATATTCAATAAGAAGCAATTCCATGCGGCTATGATCAATTATCTTGATATAATTGATCAACGTGATGAAATGATTGAAAATTATGTCCAAAAAGGATTATCATTTGACGAGTTAACAACAATTGGGATTTTTTATCCGAAACACTCATTAACGCAATCACTTTTTCTAACATGGGAACGTAGTGGTATTCGAAAACATCTTCATCGACTTGGCTATACGGTTGTCGATTCTGATATGTCACGGATAATGGTGAAAAAATAACTGGAATAGAGAGATCCCTTCTCCCTATTCCGAGTCATTACTCCTCTTCGTCCAGAATATCATCGAAAACAGACGAGATTTTCTCAAACTCTTCATCACTTTCTATTGGAGCTAAATCTCCCTCTTGGTCCAACTTCATAAAAAAAACATCAATATCTTCATCCGTTTCATCACGAATATCATCGACAAACCCTACGGCAACATAGTCAGTGCCCTCTATTGTAATGGCAGCAAGCACCTCAACCTCATTTTCTTCATTGTTTTCATCTGTAATAGAAAATATTTCTCCAACTTCAATCTTGTCCATGAATAAATGCCCCTTTCACGCGTACATATATTACGATTACTTCTTTATCTTACCAATAATAGGTAACTTCATACAAATTTTAAATGAAAATTTATTGATTTAGTTGTCTCTCATAAGTACCTTTTAAATGAAAGGTTGATAAACATGTCCTATTATACACCTCATTACTTTCAATCCCCTGTTTCAATGACTAGAATGACATCAACAGAGCGTGGAAGGATGACAGTTGAAGGCAATGGAAAAAAAACTGTTTCACCCGACCAGGCAATTATTCAAATTGGAATTGTAACGGAATCAAAAGATGCAGAGTCTGCTCAATCGCAAAATGCCCTTATTTCAAACAAAGTCATTTCAAACTTAAATAAAATAAATATTTCTAGTGATGATATCAATACCATTTCTTATACAATCCAGCCAGTCTATGATTTTACTGAAGGAGCTTCAATCCTGACTGGATATAGGGTTCAACATATTCTGGAAATAACAGTAAATAATTTAGAAAAACTTGGATCTGTCTTTAAAGCTGCTGTTGCAGCAGGAGCAAATATTGCGGAAAACATTCGCTTTGATGTTTCAAATCGTGAAATTCTATATCAGGAAGCTTTACAACAAGCGATGAAAAACGCAACAGAAAAAGCGATAAAGTTGGGAGAACAAATTGGTGTAACAATAAATAAGATTCCTGTTAAAGTAACAGAAATATCAGGTACATTCTCACCTCGGCCACTATCAATTGCATTTTCAACAGAATCTATATCACAAGGAGCTCCACCTATCCAAAGCAACAAAATTGAAATCGAAGCAAAAGTATCGGCAGTGTTTCAATACTAAGAAAGGCGCATGCGCCTTGGTCAGCCTCAGGTAAATAATAAGCAAATGAATTGAAGACGTATTTTGTCTTCTATTCATTTGTGGCTAGATCCTAGAAGTGCTAGGCGCTGGAGCTAAACATTAAAACAAAGTAACAAACTCAATACGTTCTTACTTTTTAAAGAGGCTTTCCCTATCAGATTATTTATCTGAAATAAATAACTCTATTTTATTTATAATTTCCCTTGTGATTTGGATAACTTTATTAAAATCCATCGCGTCAATATAGTAGGCTTCCAATTGATCGCGTAATTGTTTGGCTTCAGCTAAATAAGAAATCGCTTCTTTCATTTTATCTTTATATGCTTGTGTTGTTCTTTCAATATCTGCCGCATATTTTTCATCCGTCCCTGGTGTTATACATGTTTCATACATATCAATGACTTCATCTGTTTCCCGATCAGGAAAATATTCATGAGGAGCCGTACTATCAAAAATAGCTATACCTAATTCACGAAGTATGACCATATCAAGGCTATTAGGATCAAAACCGCAATGGTAGACTTCGACATCAAATCCACGCTCTTCACCTGCAGCGACAATTTTTTTCAACATAGTTGACTTTCCAGAACCTGCTCTCCCTTTAATAAAATACCGTTTTTTAATATCAGCAGTTAAATTTTGAATAAAATCAACAGCTCCATCCGGTGTTGCTGCTCCTAAAAAACGATGCTGTATTTTTGGTTCCTTTTCAAGTGATTGCTCTTCATAAAAATTTGAAATAATATCTTCTGTTAATTGATTTGCTTTTGAAAAGTCCATATTGGAAATATAAATCTCTTCTATGTCATCATGTGCACGTAATGAAGCAGCAAATGTATCATATGCTTTGTTAAATTTATCAGAGATTTTTTTGTTAAGAGCTAAAATTTCATCCTTATGTTCGACTAATTTCCTCGAGTCCCACGCAACACCTAGGTTTACGTATTCTTCAATCACACCTGGTGCTTTTGGTTCTATGACGTGTGGTGCAGTTCCATCAACGATTCCAATCTTCAATTCCGGTAAAATAACTCCATCAATTGAATTGTTATCTGAAGCACAATGCAAATAGTCTACATCAATCTTTTTGCCTTCCATAAGTCGACCTATCTTCTTCATCAAAGAAGATTTACCTGTTCCAGGACCACCTTTTAAGATATAGATCCGCTCTAATCCTTCTAAAACAGAATCATATAAACTATAGAAGCCTTTTGCAGTATTTCCGCCTGCATAATAATGACGAACTGTACTTGTCATCTAACCACCCTTTCACACACCTTTACCCTTACTTTATGTAGATAATCTCACAGGGGTGAATGCCTATTTTAAAAAGAATTGAAAGTAGGAATTCAGCCGTCAATTCGTTATAATGTTTGTATATCTGACAAGGGAGTTTTATATAGTGAATTCTAAAGAAATAGAACAGAAAATGATTGAAAACTATCAAAAAGATGAACAAATGATGATCCTCATCTTTGCTCAATGGTGTGTGAACCATGATCTTGATCCAACAGAAGTCTATTCCAGGGCATATCCTCATCAAAGTGCGAATTATGCATTAAAGCAAACGATTGATTTAACGGTACCTAAGAGCGAATCTGAACATATTCCAGATCAAACACTTCTGAATGTATTATCTTTATACGGCAATGAGGAACTTGCTTTTGTAGTAACAGAAGAAATAAAGAAAAGGAAAAAGGATCGTTAGAATTAAAAACGAGCACGCCATTTTTTATGGCGTACTCTAATATAGGGATTTATTCATATTTCTTAAACAATAATGTTGCATTATGTCCGCCGAATCCAAGTGAGTTTGATAAAACAACATCAACATTGGCTTTTTTAGCATGATTAGGTACATAATCTAAGTCTAACTCAGGGTCAGGTGTTGTATAGTTTATTGTTGGCGGGATGATTCCATCTCTCATAGATAATAGAGAAAAAATGGCTTCTACAGCTCCAGCCGCACCTAATAGATGTCCTGTCATAGATTTGGTGGAACTAACTGAAAGACGATGCGAATGATCACCAAAAACGGCCTTTATCGCTTTTGTTTCATACAAATCATTATAATACGTGCTCGTACCATGTGCATTGATATAATCCACTTGATCTGGTGAAAGATTCGCATCTTCTAATGCCAGGTTCATCGCTCGTTGCCCGCCTTCTCCTTCCGGCGCTGGCGTAGTGATATGATATGCATCGCCTGTTGCACCATATCCTATTATTTCACCATATATGTTAGCACCACGTGCTAGTGCATGTTCCAGCTCTTCTAAAATAAGGATTCCCGAACCTTCTCCAATAACAAATCCATCACGGTTTTGATCAAATGGACGACTTGCGCTAGCTGGATCATGATTAGTTGATAATGCTGTCATATTTGAAAAACCTGCAATTGTCATCTCTGTAATTGATGCTTCAGAACCTCCTGTCACCATCATATCGGCTCCACCATTTTGTATGACCCTGAAGGCATCCCCAATAGAGTTTGCACCTGAAGCACATGCGGTAACGGAACAGTTATTAATTCCTTTTGCACCTAACTCAATTGAAACTCGGCCAGAAGCCATATCAGGTATAAACATAGGAATAATAAATGGGCTAACTCGTTTGGGTCCTTTACTTAAATAACGCTTATGCTGCTCCTCAAATTCATCAAGTCCCCCAATACCTGAACCGATCCATACTCCTACTCTTTCAGCTGATACATCCTTCCCAATATTTACCCCTGCATCTTTAATAGCCATTTTACTGGCTGCAATAGCAAGATGCGTAAATCTGGCCATTCTGCGAACCTCTTTATGATCAATAAAGTCCTGTGGTGAAAAATCCTTTACTTCAGCAGCTACTTTTACATTGAAAGGTTCCGAATTAACTCTTGTCAATTCTGCAATTCCTGAAACTCCTTTTTTGGCATGGTCCCAGGTTGTTTGAACATCATTGCCTAATGGAGTAACAGCCCCAATTCCAGTTATAACTACTCTTTTTCTCATGATAAGTTTCTCCCCTTGTGAAAAAATAGTCTCTGTATATATGAATGCTTTTATTTAATGGTAAGAAATTATATTAATTATGACTTGGTCATAGTATCACATGAATATATCTTATACTAAAAATAAAAAAAAGAAAAGTTAAGCTACCTCCTAAAATTCAAGAGAAAAAGATAGAGCTAGGCCTCCTGCTCATAAACAATGCGCATAAGACCCAGCCCCGGAACATCATTTTATTATAATTCTAAGCTTTGTACTGTATTCATAAGAGAACTTATGTCTTCTAGCGTTTGGACTATTTCAGAGTTTTGCAGCTCTTCCACCACAAGCTCTCCATCCTTGTAAAGTTGATCAATCTTCTCTAAAGCAGCTTCATTTTGAGTCACGATATCTTGATGGACATCCTCAGCAATCGTTGGAGCTTCAAGGTTATTAAATTCTACCATTTGTTGACGTAACGACTGAAGTTGTTTTTCAAGTTCATCTCTTGAAGTTTCATCTGTCACCGCAGTCTGTATTAAGTCTGGTGCTTGTTCGGCAAAATCACTAACTGATGTTAAATAACTAGTGGATTCATCAACATAATTCACCGATTTATTTACCTCATCTACTACAGAACAAGCTGAACTAATCAATAATGTAAAAATGGCAAACATCATAAAAAATCTTTTCAAAAATCTCCCTCCAAATATACCAGTGTATATCATCTTATACGGATGAAGTGTAAAAAGGTTTCAATTTACGTTTAATAGTCCATAGTAAAAAGGCTAACACCTTGTATTGTTAACCCTCTCATTTTAGAGCTTATTCATTTGATACAAGCCATCTTAAAAATTCCTGTTCAGGCTCAGTTAGAAACCTGCCTAAGTCTTCAGAAAAACAAAGATATAATTCTATGTATCTTTTGGCTAGAGCGTCCATTCTCTTCCTCCTGTTATGTATAAGAACTTCTTTATTTTATCATGGTAGGCGATAAATGCATATCAAAATATATAAGCATTCACAATATGAAAACCAAAAAAATACATAAACAAAACCACTCAAGGAAAAAATAATAGTTGATTATTTAAGTCATTGTGAAATGAGGTGAATCACAAAATGAAAAAGCTTTTTGCAATTTTACTAGCAGCTCTTCTTGCTACATCTGTTGTTGCATGTGACGATGCACCAGGTGAAGATGAGATTGGTGATGGTGAAATAAATGATGAAGAATAAAAATAAGTAGAAGTATGTGCCGTTCAGCACGGTTTTATGATCCTATTTGGATGTAAGACGATCTGAACGGTCTTTGTATTTTCTTGACCAATTTGCCTCTTACTTTCCCAACTGCTGACTGTCAAATCCCTTTAGATTTGAGACAACTCCTCAATTTAATTGCCTACAATTTTTTTGAAAACATTCATATTGTGTACTATAATACTGGTATAAACTTTGAAAGGAACCATTGTAAATGAGTGAAATGTTAAAATTAGAAAATCAAATTTGTTTTAAAATATATACAGCTGAAAGAGAAATCACCAGACTTTACCGTGATTTACTTGCAGACTTGGACATTACTTATCCTCAATACCTTGTTTTATTAGTTTTATGGGAATCTGATTCCATAACCGTTAAGGAGCTCGGCAAGAAATTATTCTTAGATTCCGGTACTCTAACCCCGATGCTAAAAAGGATGGAAGCAAATCATATTATTAGACGCCAAAGGTCTCTAGAAGATGAAAGAAGTGTTATTATCTCTCTTACAGATAAAGGGAAAGAAATGAAAGAAAAAGCAACATGCATTCCATCAAAATTACTTGAGAATTTATCTATGAATACAGATGAGTTAATAAGTTTTGACAAAGCTTTGCAGACTATATTAATTCGGCTTAGAAACGAAAATAGTTAAAAAAGACTTCTTTAAAAAAGGAGTCTTTTCTGTCATGTTATTTTTAATCGCCATCTTAACTGAAAAATTGATATCTATTCTTTCCTTTTGATTTTGCGCGATATAAGGCTTGGTCAGCATTTTTCAAAAGGGAATTTACATCGACCTTCTCTTTTGAGGTGTAGGTATCAATTCCAATACTAACGGATAATTGAGACTCATGCATATTTTTATCCCATGTAGATAAAAGTGTTAGTATGCTTTCTGAAATTTCTGTTAAATCCTCTTTTGAAGTCACATCTTCTATCACAATGATGTATTCGTCACCACCTAATCTTACCGCATAACCTGTTTGCTCCTTTAAGAATAATTCAAGCCTTGAAGCAGCCTCTTTTAATATAAGGTCACCTTTCTCATGACCATATTTGTCGTTAATCGTTTTAAATCCATCTAAGTCCAAAAAGAAAATAGCTCCATCCTTGACTGGATAATGATCAAAATATTTATATAAAAAATATCGATTATAAAGCCCTGTTAAAGAATCGCGAAATGCGAGACGCTCTAATTCAAAATAGTATGAAAACATTCGGGCGATTCGTTGTAGCATTTTAACACTTTTATTTGAAAACTCACTTTCATGATGATGAACAGCACATAATGTCCCAAACGCCTCGCCAGTTCCTACAGTAATAGGGACTCCAACATATGAATGAATATTGGCTTCCTCAAGCATATTTTTTAAATCAACAAGAACTGGTTCATTCTTTACATCCTCAATCATTAGTGGTTTGTTTTGTTTAAAATCAATCTTATTACAAACAGTTTGGTTAAGTTCGATAGACATCCCTTCACTTAGAGAGATATCTGTATCTTTATCAGAAAGCTTAAGGATAATTTGTTTGTTATGAGAAAAATTCGAGAGAAAGAGCAACTTACCAGGAAAAAACTCCTGAGCCATCTCTAAGATATCCTGTGCTAACTCATCAAAATTTTCATACAAATTTATTTCCTTTAAACTAATCCCCATAAAAAACACTCCATTTTAATAAAAGAATCCTGCCCAACCTTTTTCTCTAAAAATACATCTTATATTTATCTTTCATTATATCTTATCCTGAAAAATATAAAAGAAGCCCTTTTCGAAAGAAAAGAGGCTTACAGCCATATAAACGTATTAAAATTCCATTATTCCCTGAAACTTCTCAGATAATTTTCTGGCTAGTTCATCATCAGATAAAGGCTTGCGATGTGTATTTTCTAAATAAATGTATTTTTCAGTTTCAGGCATCACATATTCTTTATACCATAAGAAGAAGTCAGGGCTATCTTCTTGCATTCTAATATATTTTCGCAATGCTTCAAGTGAATATAGTGTGCTTTTTACATTTGTCAGCCAATCAGCACGATAAAAATGGTTCCACTTTCCATGTTCTGACTTTTTAAATGCCAGCAAACTTTCTTGATAAGCCCAAATGGATTCCGACACCTGGACAAATGCAAGTGGATAGTGCTGGTTAGTGAAACTTTTGTACCCCTTACACAACGAAATGAAACCTTTGCAGCCAGTTACATGCAATTCTACTTGAGAAACAAAAAGATCATAAAACCTTTGCTTATCAGAGGTTGAAAGTTTTAATGAAAGTTTATGACATTTATTTAATAGATTTTCCCAGCCAATTAACCCATCTTGACATTTTTCAAGAAACCAATTTACTTGATCAATAAATGGAATTTCACCCGTTGCCCAAAATAACTTTTCATTAGCAGAGTTCTCTCTATCTTGCAGCCAATGACCCATGATTTTTCTTGCATTGTGATGATAAAATTCCTCACCTGCTCGATCATCCTCATTTTGACCATACTTAATTGTTTTTTCAAAGTAGCTTCTGTAGAGCTTGGTCATTTCATCATGATAGCTTGAATAAAATCGGTTTACAAACTGTTGAAGATGTACTTCAACATCAACAGTACCATATCTCCATAATTGACTGACTAGATCTAAAGGATAAAGATGTTGACGGATATTACCACTGTTTAATAAAAGATAAGATGTAGCTCCTGAAGCAAATGATTTTTCAATTTCCTCTTTTATTAATTGAGGTGGAGATGAAAACATGGTTAAATGATTTGAAGCTTGAAGATCATGAAATGTAACATGATAATAAATTCCGTGTTCTCCTGAATCATTTTCAGTCGGCAAAGAAGGAATCCGATAATTTTCGTTCCCCTGTCTCCTTGAAACCATCTTTCCATATCCATTATCTGCCCATATTTTCATTATTTCATCAGGCACATCAATATGTCCTTGTTTATATAACTCCGCGATCTCACCATAAAGAGCCATACTGCAAACCGGCTGTTCGATTGCATCACATAACATTTCATATTGCCTGTGAACGACTTTAGAAATCATCGCTCCTCTTTTTTCCGGTGTATCGAATTCCGGGTCATACTGCCAAAAAGGTGCATCTCCTTGCCCCCGAAAGGAAAGTACCCAAACGATGTTTTGGTCCTTTTGTTTTTGAATTGCTTCAGTCCATAATGCTTCAAACAAATCAGGATGTTCTTTATAGCTTGGTTTTTTACCGGTATATGCACGTAAAAACATTTCTGCGCCTAGTGGCTCAGCATGATGATGTGTGACCCATAAACCCATCTCTGCAGCTAACTCTGCATGAATTCCTGCTTTAGGAAGATCAGTTCCGGGTATCACCATATTCCCTCCACATCGTAATAAGGCTTCAAATACGGGATACCAAACCTCTTTAGAAGGTGGGTATTCTTCTTTCCATCCAATTAAACAGACCTCATCATTTACAAACCAGCCTCTATATTTTACTAGTTGATCCTTAGATACATAATCTATGGTAGGAATAAGGACTTGCGATTTTTGCTCAACATCCAAATCTCCCCAAAACCAAAAAGGATCTATATCTAAATATTGTTGGCTATAATGTAGTAAGCCATAAACTAGTCCAAGATCGTCATACCCGATTATGTTTAGTATCCATTTTTCATTAATTTGTTGGAAGCGGAAACAAAATGCTTCAGGTCTTGTAGGACACTCTTTTCCACCTTTTGCATAGTTAATAATAATTGTTGCCTCTTGTTCTGCTGCTGTTTTTAGTAT
This sequence comes from Metabacillus niabensis, assembly GCF_020524345.1. Classification (GTDB taxonomy): domain Bacteria; phylum Bacillota; class Bacilli; order Bacillales; family Bacillaceae; genus Metabacillus; species Metabacillus niabensis_B. The sequence continues at coordinate 103,545 of NZ_JAIVLH010000004.1, read as the reverse complement.
TGGCTGACAGCCAAATATCTTTTTGTGATCTCTTTTGATCATATCAAGGGCATGTTGGACAGGAGTTGATATTTTCTGAGGAACAGAAATAATACAATTCGCTTTCACGACTACATGCATAAATTCACCTTCTCCTTTCCTCTGTTAGGAACTTTGAACTAAACTCAACCTTGCTTTTCATTTCTTTCCTATTTTAATTGAAATTTTGCAGATTCCATATCTAATAAACAGTGTCTTTGTGTTAGAAAACAGATGTAAAGCTAAATAACTGTTTAATATAGGTATTTAAGAGTATTCGAATAATATGAAAAGGAGTTAAAGGATATTTTATCCAAATGTAGAATGATAGGGATAGAGGATAATTGACAAAAAATGTCTCATATTGTGTTAAAGACATTGTCTCTTTGAATGGTTGATATAGGATTTATATCATTTTGTGTTACAAAGTAATGTCATACTTTAAACTTTTACATTTAAAGGAGAACAAATGAATAGCCAACAAAAGTTCGATAAAATTAATCTAATTCTAAAACATAATGAAGTGACACAATTATTTATTTCTGTTCTTCAAGAACTGGATAAGTTAAAAACAACTGATGTTGAAGATCAACTCCTTAAAGTTAAAATGAGACAAAACTTGCTTATTATCCAAGAAAAGTTAATCTCACTTCAACTATCGATCCTTGGTGATGAGCATGAATCATGAAAACAGGCAGAACAAGATCGTTCTGCCTGTATGTTCCTTATAATGGTGCATTTACTTCTAAATCATCTATTTGTTTTTCTACATATTGAACATCTTTACGCGCATTATATCGATCTGCTTTTTCAACTGTTACAGTAATATTATAATCCGGTATGCCGGCATATTTTTCATATCTTCCTCTTGGGAGTAAAAAGTTCCCTTCTGGAAAGTGTACTTCAAGGTTTCCTCTAGCAATTTCAACAAATTTCGCTCTACCTTGAAAAACACCAAATCCATTGTAGACAACAATGCCTTCTCCTTCTGCAATACTTAATTGTTTTGCATCTTCAGCATTCATTAAGACATCATAACGATCAGCTCCGTTGAATGGATCTGTTTCTTTATAAACCATTGAGTTAAATTGTTTACCACGTCTTGAAGTAACAATAAATTGTCCTTCTTTCTTTCCTAATTCAGGGATCTCCACAGAAATCAAGTTCCCTTTTCCATCAGACGTTGGACACACTCCACCTTCACAAAGCCAAGCTCCACCCCATTGGAATACATCACCTTGTTTTTTTAAGTGTTGAATTCCATCATAGTCACGATTTGCGATTGCAATTTCACTTCTAATTTCCTGTCCTGATGTAAATTCTACAAGATGAGCTGTTTCAGGCTTAACCCGCTTCGCTAAATCAATATAAATCTTCCATTCTGCACGCGCTTCTTCAATTTCATTTTTGTTTCCTTCAATTTGTGGTGAAAAATACACCATACGTTCTGTCGAGGTTGATGTTCCCCCTCCTTCTTGCTCATACCTCGTTTTTGCAGGGAGAACAATAACAGCTTCTTTCGCATCAACAAGTGTAGATGTATTCAAAATAATATCCTGGTGCACACGTATATCCAGTTCAGATAAAGCTTTTTCTACAAAATCCGGATCAGGCATTGTTTCTAAGAAATTACCTCCTGATAAATAATAGAGCTTAATTTTCCGTTCGTGATCATCAGGCAGTATTATGTTTTCTAACGTAACTCCTACAATATCTCCCTGCCATTTTGGTAATTCAAAACCCCAAATTTGTTCCATACGTTTTGTATTCTCTTCGTCGAACCCGCTTCCTGGCAGAACAAATGGGTCTGCCCCCATCTCTCCAGATCCTTGTACAGAAGAGTGGCCTCGGAATGGCATTAATCCACTGTTTTTACGTCCAAGATATCCGCGTAAAAGGGCGAGATTTGCTACTTGTGAAATATTATCTGTTGCAAACGAATGCATGGTTAGTCCTAAAGCCCAAGCGAAGACTGCATTTTTACTTCTTGCTAATAAGTCTGACAGCTCTATGATTCTCTCTTTTGAAATTCCAGAAGACTTGATGATGTCATCCCATGTTTGTTGTTTCACATGGTTTACTAAATCTTCATATCCATTTACATGCTGTTGAACAAACTCATGGTTAATGGCTGATCCATAATGTCTATCTTCCATCTCAAACCAATGCTTCATAATTCCATGCATAAAGGCAATGTCTCCGCCAATATTGACTTGATAGAAATCATCAGCTAATTTGGTACCGAAAAGGGCTGATTCCATATTTGATGGGATCCAATACTTATCCATTGCCGGTTCGCTATATGGGTTAACCACAATAATTTTCGTTCCTCTTTTTTTGGCTTCCAGCATATATTTTGTTGAAACTGGTGAAGCATTTGAGGCTACACTTCCCCAGAACAGTAATACATCAGTGCCAAACCAATCTTGATAATTTGCTGTTGAAGCTCCTACACCAATTGAACGCTTTAACGCTGTTTTACTTGGTGAGTGACAAATGCGTGAAGCATTGTCAATATTATTAGTGCCAAGGAATCTCGCTACTTTCCCTGCAACATAATATGATTCATTCGTAATTCCTCTTGAGGTTAAATAAAATGCATATTGCTTTGGGTCCAATTGCTTCATTTTATTTGCAATGATCTCCATCGCTTCGTCCCATGTTAGCCGAGAGAACTTACTCTCACCTTTTCGACGAATAAGCGGGTATGGAATTCGTCCCAATTTTCTTAAGTCTGTGCTACTATATTTTCGTAGTTCATCGATGTCAGCATGAACAACTTCTTCTTTTAAAGCTGGCATGGTGTTGAGTCTTAATACATTCATTCTCGTTGTACACATATGCGGACCTTTTAACGTCTGATCTTGTAGCCCTGAAACGCCTAAGGCACAGCCATCACAAACACCCTGTGTTAGAATACGTGTTGCATATCCAATATTGTCTTTGTTATCCCAAGCCACTTTCATTGTATCTCTAAAATGATGAGGCTTTACCTTGCCTAGGCCAAATGGAATTGGACTAACCCAGTGCTTTGGCTGAGGTGTTTTTGTTGCTTTTATTGGTCCTTGATGTTTGGTCTCTCCCATTTGAAATCACTCCTTGTAATAAAATTCATTTAATAGGTTACATTCTTAAATCTGTTATGTTGTAATAAAGGGTTGGAAAGATCCACTATGCAAAATTTATTCATTAATTGATTTTAGTTTGTATAAAGAAAAAACCACCGTAGACTCTTATCTTAAAAAGGTGCAGAGTTTCACGGTGGTTAGTCTTTTGCAGGATCGCTACCAAGTGCCATACCAGTTATTTTAATTTAATACATCCTTAAGGTTGGTCATATTATTCGGCTCTTAATCTATTTTTTTATGGTTAGATTAGCTTACGTCGATTATTTAGAAAACTGTTATAATAGCTTCTAACACATTCCTTATGACCCTTATTTAATAAACTTTTGCTGCAGGTCTTCATCAAAAACAAAGATGGACATCCCAAAGTCTCTGTCAATATCGATATCTACAAATAAGTCAACGAATTTACAACCTAAAAACTCTTCCATCTCTAGAGGAGGGTTCTTTCTGTAAATTTGTTTTACCATTTCAGTTCTTGCAGATCGTAACGCCTGTTTCCCTTCATCTGCACTAGCAATAAATCTTTCAACTGGAGATAGATTGCCTTCCATTTCACAGATTGCCCAGTTTTTACAAAATGTTGTTGTAATTTTACTAGGACCTTTTCCCATGTGCTTTTTTCGGAAAGAGCGAACGATATTACTAAATTCTGCTTCGTACTTGTTCATAATATCCTCCTACCCACTAGAGGTTTTAGCATGAGGTATTTTACCATACCTTATGCATTTGTGGAAGTATTATTATCCTGCAATGGAGTTTTTGGCGTTTGTGTTTTGTTTCTGACGAAGCCGGTTTATATCTTTACGAATCACAATAGATACAAGTAAGGCAATGACAAACAATCCTGAGAAAAATGTTAAACTTGTTCCATAACTTCCCGTTGTATCCTTCATCCAAGCAGCGAACATTGGACCAGCTAAACCTGCTGCAGCCCATGCAGTAAGGATATAACCATGTATAGCTCCTAATTGCTTAGTACCAAATATATCTCCGATAAAAGCAGGAATTGCAGAGAATCCTCCACCGTAACAAGTATAAACAACCGCTAACATAACCTGGAATAAAAATGCTTCTGTTGTATGTGGTAATAGAGCAAATAACACAATTTGCAAGACGAAGAATGTTGTATACGTATTTGGTCGGCCAATATAATCTGAAATGGAAGCCCAACCTAAACGACCTAAACCATTAAAAATCCCTAAAATACCAACAAGTGTTGCTGCTTCTGCTGTAGTAAGTCCAATACTTTCTTCCGCTAGAGGCTTTGCAGCAGATAAGATAGCTATTCCACATGTTACATTAATGAATAACATCACCCATAAATAATAGAATCGAGATGTTTTAATCGCTTCATTTGCGGTTAATTGTGCTAAATCTTCTTTAATTCGAGAATTTCCCGATTTCAATTTAGCTTCAAATCCCTTAGGAACCCAATCAGCAGCAGGCTTTTCTAAATAAAGGGAAGACAAGGTCATAATAATTAAGTAAGATATCCCAAGAATATAAAATGTGTTTGCTGTTCCTACAGAATTAATTAACCATTCCATCACAGGGCTGGCGATTGCAGCAGCAAATCCAAATCCCATTATCGCAAGACCTGTAGCAAGTCCCCTCCTATCCGGAAACCACTTAACTAAGGTTGATACAGGTGCAATATATCCTACACCAAGCCCAATACCTCCAAGGACTCCATATGTAACATAAAGAAAAGGAAGCGATCCTAAATTAATAGCTAATCCCGATCCAATGACCCCTAATCCAAAGAATCCTGCTGCGAGTAAACCAGCTGCTCTTGGACCGTATTTTTCAACAAAATGTCCCAAAAATGCTGCAGATAATCCTAGAAATAATATTGCAATACTAAATGTTAATTGTACTTGAGAAGCACTCCATCCAAACTCCTCCATTAATGGATTTGTAAAATTACTCCATGCATAAACAGATCCTATGGAAATGTGGATCCCAACTGCCGAAGCAGCAATTAACCAGCGATTTTTTGTTTTTTTCATGTAGACATCCCCTCATTTTTTAAAGCCTTATCTAAAAATTTTAATAAAGCTGCGTTTTCACTATTTAAAGATTATTTCAATAATTAGAATTTAGTTCTTAACATGCATTAAGCCATCTGAACATATCATGTACATCATAAAAAAAGAAAACCGTCAATCCCCTAAATAGATAGTAAACAAGGTAACTTGCCTATCTAAATGGTGATTGACGGTTAGTTTCAAGCAGGATTCGCTACTATCGGACCAACAGTTAATCGCTTTCAATTTTTGAACAATTTAAATCGACGACAGGGTCGCTATCTCGAATTCAAAATGTTACAATATCATGAACTTTGTATCGAAATAGTAACATGTATTCTATTATTCTGCAACAATAATTTTCGATTTTTTAAGCTTATACTGTCATAATTGACAAACTTTCATACTTGTTAATGACACCATAATATGATTATATGTTATGTATCTTATAATTTAGGTGAGATGATAAATGGACAAGAAAATGAGCATCAATAAAAAAATACGTAAATACTCAAATGGAAATTTATTTGATACAACCGACAACATTGTAACCGAATATCCATTAACAATATTCGTCAACAATGTGGAGTTTGCAACAATGGTTTGCACCCCTACCCACATTAAAGAAATGGTCGTTGGTTTTTTAGCATCTGAGGGTGTTATTCGATTTTATCGTGAAGTGGAATCTATATCCATTGATGAAGCTGCCGGATATGCCTATGTAAAACTTTATGCGGAAGTAACAACAAACCAACAATATTACTCTAAAAGATTTATCGGATCGTGCTGTGGTAAAAGCAGACAGTTTTATTTTCAAAATGATGTTAAAACATCAAAAACCTCAATGAGCAAACAAACTCTTACACCTTCACAATGCATCTCTCTCATGAAAGAAATGCAGGAAAACAGCATAGTTTTTCAGGAAACAGGTGGCGTTCATAATGCATCTTTATGTACACCTGAAAAAATGATTATTTGCAGGTCTGACATAGGTAGACATAACGCATTAGATAAATTATACGGATATAGCATTTTGAACGATATCCCTGTACGTGATAAAATTATCGTATTCAGTGGTAGAATTTCTTCTGAAGTCCTAGTAAAAACGTCAAAAATTGGTGTTGGTATCGTCTTATCAAAATCTGCTCCAACTGACCTTGCCATCAAACTTGCAGATGATTTAAACATCACAGCAGTTGGCTTTATTAGAGGAACTTCATTTAATGTCTATTCCCATCCAGAACGGATTATTGAAAGATAAATGTAAGGGAGGAATCGTATTGAGCAATAGTCATACTACTTATGATTACTTTGATCGCCCCCTGCGCGACTTGCGTATTTCTGTTACAGATAAATGTAATTTCCGCTGTACTTATTGTATGCCGGCTGAAATATTCGGACCGGACTATCCTTTTTTAAAGAGAAAGGAATTGCTTTCTTATGAAGAAATAGAACGTGTAACGTCTATTTTTGTTCAATCTCTAGGTGTAAAAAAAATTCGGATTACTGGTGGAGAACCGCTAATGAGGAAGGATTTATCTACTCTTATTGATCGGATAAGCCAAATAAACGGTGTTGAAGATATCGCGATGACAACAAATGGTTATTTTTTACCTAAATATGCAAAGGAGTTAAAAGCTGCGGGGTTAAAACGTGTATCAATCAGTCTTGATTCCCTTGATGACGAAGTATTTGGAAAAATTAACGGACGTGGTGTCTCAGTTCAATCTGTGATCGACGGTATCGACGCCGCAGCAGAGGCTGGAATAAAGGTCAAAATTAATATGGTTGTTAAACGTGGGATGAACGACCAGGAAATTATCCCTATGGCCAAGTTTTTCAGAGAAAAAGGCCATATTTTAAGATTTATTGAATTTATGGATGTTGGAAATACGAATCAATGGAATTTGAAAGATGTTTATTCTAAAAAACAAATCATTAAAGATATTCATGAGGTAATGCCACTCGAGTCAATTGATCCAAATTATACTGGTGAGGTAGCAAGTCGATACCGCTATATTGGTTCTGACATAGAAATTGGTGTAATTTCATCTGTTTCAGATGCGTTTTGTTCAACGTGTAATCGAGCTCGGTTATCAGCAAGCGGTTCTTTATATACATGTTTGTTTGCGTCTATTGGTCATGATTTGCGAGAACAGATACGTTCAGAAAAAACAGACGCAGAGCTTGCGGAGCATATTCAGGCAATCTGGCGTGGACGTAAAGACCAATATTCAGTTGAACGAGGAGAAGCAACATCGACTAGGAAAAAAATCGAGATGTCACATATTGGAGGTTAACGAACAACCATGAGTAATTGTAAAATTGATCACTCTTCTGAAGATGTGAAGAAAAAATTGCAAGATCAATCACCTTTTCTTAATACTCAATTAGTGGAAAAATGCTTACTATTTTTATCTACAGATACTAGTCAAACTGAACTAAATGAATTATTCCATCTACTAAAGAAGTATGATTTATCAACTGATGAAGAGAAAAATGTTCGAAACCGAAAAATCGAAGCATTGATCTCAAATTAAAATAAACAGGATAGCCTGAGCTATCCTGTTTATTTGATGCTGTCAAAATTTTATTACATTTGTCTTAATGAGCCGGAAGGTGTTCATGATGATGTTTTTCTTTTTTATTGTGTCTTTTCCGGTTAATAACTTGTTTTAGTGCTGGTAGAATCCATCTGTCAGCTCCGTAGTAGTAACCAGCTGTACCAGCTATTATTAATATAAATGCAGCAGTATAGAGAATTGGGTTTGTGCTAATTGTTCCTGCCATCATAAAATTGAAGTTCATGAAAGCACCTGCTAATAGTGCTGGGATTGTTGCCGCTCCTATTATTAACCCGATACCGACTAAAACTTCCCCCCAAGGTATTAACACATTAAATAATGGTATATTCGGAAGGGCAAATTCTTCAAGAAATGCAGCATACCACCCTTGTACAGCAGGATTTTCTCCACCCGCTTTAACAATAGCCCCTTGTATAAATCCTGTTGCATCAAATCCATCCATTACTTTATGAATCCCTGCTTCAAGCCACTGTACTCCTAACCAAACTCTTAAAACTGTCCAAATAATAGCCATTTTCGGTCCCTTTAACCAATTCATGGTCAACAGCTCCTCTTTGTGAAGTATTTCACATAAATTTTTAAAATTTTTTAAGCTATCTAGCTTTTCCTGCGAAAGTTTGTGAAGTATTTCACTAACTTTCTACACTTTTATAATACTCCTTTTTTCTTCAAGTAACAATAGACTTCACATTTTGTTCAATAAAGAAATTCAGGTGTAACTTAAACTTTTCACGTTGACTTTCGCTTTATTCCATTATATAATTTATCTCGAAGTTATAAATCTTTAAATTGAGATATTTTAAACTAAGTTATTTTATTGGAGGAGAAAAAATGACAAAATCTAAATGGAATCTTGACCCAACACACAGTGGAGTAGATTTTTCAGTTAAACACATGATGTTTGCAACAGTTAAAGGTGGCTTTACAAGCTTTGATGCTGAAATTGAAACTGATCCAACAGATTTAACAACAGCTGATATTACATTTACTGTTGATTTAGCAAGTGTTGATACCCGTAACGAAGATCGTGATAATCACTTACGCTCTGCTGACTTTTTCGATGTTGAAAACCATCCTAAAATGACATTCACATCAACGGCTATTGAAAAAACGGATGAAAATGAATATAACGTTACTGGTAACTTAACATTACATGGAGTAACAAAATCAGAAACATTTGTGGTTACTTTTGAAGGAACTGGTATTGACCCATGGGGAAATGAAAAAGTAGGATTCGGTGTTGAAGGAAAACTAAAACGCAGCGATTATGGCTTAACTTGGAATGCAACATTAGAAGCAGGCGGAGTTCTTGTTGGCGATCAAATCAAAGTTTCTTTACAACTACAAGCTGCTAAAGCGAAATAGAACGATAAAAGGGATTGAAGGCAAAAACTTCAATCCCTTATTTCATGTTCTTGCCATAAAAAATTTCGTCCATTTCTTTTGTCAGACTTGTCGTAATTTGCTCTTGCTCTTCTTTACTAAGCTTATCTTTCGTATATCCAAACAAATAATTATTTAAGTCAAATTGTTTAAGCTTACATTTCGTATGGAAGATATTTTCTTGATATATGTTCACATCAATCATATCAAATTCTTCCTTCACCTCATCAGGTATATAATTTTGAATAGAGCTAATATCATGATCAATAAATAGTTTATTTCCATTAATATCTCTAGTAAACCCACGGACTTTGTAGTCCATTGTGAGGATGTCCGTATCAAAAGAATGAATCAAATAATTTAATGCCTTTAGTGGCGATATTTCACCACATGTTGAAACATCTATATCAGCACGAAATGTGCTAATCCCCTCATTTGGATGGTATTCGGGATATGTATGAACGGTAATGTGACTTTTATCCAATCCCATCACTACTGCTTCTGGTAATGGACCCGGAGATTCATCATAAGACTCTGTTGGTACTTCTACAACAGGACCTTCTGAAACTAAAATAGTTACGCTGGCCCCTTGTGGAACATAATCTTGTTTTGCAATATTCAACACATGTGCTCCAATGATTTCAGTCACATTTTTTAAAATATTTGTTAACCGTTCAGCATTATATTGCTCATCTATATATTCAATATATGCCTCTCTTTCTTCTCTTGTTTTTGTGTAGCATACATCATACATATTAAAACTTAAAGACTTTGTTAAATTATTAAAACCATGCAGCTGAATTCGTTGTTCTGGAGTCAGTTTCATCCTTCTTCCCCCTTTATTTTCAATTAACCGAGACACCATTACACTTTTATAATACCCATTTTTCACAAACGCAATCATTAGACCGAATTTACCCATTGAATAGAAAAAGCACCTCAATCGAGATGCTTAAAGTTTGTTTAATGCAACTGAGATTTGATCATCTCCTGCAATTAGATCAAAAGAACGTTTTTTTGTATGATCATTCGATAAGGCATCTACAATCGTTTGTGCTACATCCTCACGTGGTATATATCCTCTTTCCAGTTGATCACCTACAGAAATTTTCCCTGTTCCTTTTTCATTTAATAGTCCACCTGGACGAATAATGGTATATGTTAGATTTGACTGCATTAGTAACCGATCAGCATAATGCTTTGCAACATAATAAGGCTTTATTGCTTCATACCAATTTTCACGATTATCAGCCTGAAGGGCACTGACCATAATAAATCGATCAACACCAGCTGCTTCTGCCGCTTCCATCGTTTTTACAGCTCCATCAAGATCAATTAATAATGTTTTATCCGCACCTGTGCTGCCTCCTGATCCAGCTGTAAAAACAATAGCGTCACATCCATTCATCGCCTGTTTTAATTGAGCAACACTTCCTTCTAAATCGGCAATAACTGTTTCAATTCCTTTCTTAGAAAATGCTTCTCTTTGCTCCTGCTTTCTAATCATCGCTAATACAGAGTGCTCATCATGGCTATGTAGCATTTCCGTCAGCTTTTGTCCAATTTGTCCACTTGCTCCTACAACTAATACTTTCATACTATTTCTCCTCCTTTATTAATACAATTATTTCAAAGAATCAAGATAAGTTCAAAAATTTCGCTTTTATTCAAGCCAATTTTGCAGGACAGAAAGGATTTTTTCTTCGATTATTTTACCTTTTTCTTCATCATCCATATGATTTAATATGATTGAAAAGATTACGACTTCTCCACTCTTCGTTTCCAAAAACCCTGATAAAGAACTTACATTTGTCAATGTGCCTGTTTTTGCTACTACCTTTTGTTTGAGAGGGGAGTTTTTCATTCTTTTACGCAGTGTTCCCCCTGTTAATTTATCCTCCTCACCTGAAACAGGCAATGCTTTGTATAATTGTGAGAACCATTCTTTGGATTGGGCTTTGTATAATAACTGTGTAATGGTATTTACCTGTGTCGTATTTATATGTGATAATCCTGAACCATCTCTAAGGACTGTATTGTTCACGTCGATTCCTAATTGATCCAATGTATTTATTTCAGTTTCTAACCCTTTTTCCCACGTACCTTGATTATGGGTGACCTTCCCCATCTCCTTTACAAGCATTTCTGCTATCGTATTATTACTTAATTTTAAAAATGGAATAAGAATCTCAGACAATGCCTCTGATTCATGTAAAACGAGATTTTGAGTTTTGGTCGGTGTTATATCAGAATAACATTTCCCTGTGATATGTATCCCCTGTTGAGCAAATTCCTTCTGAAAGAGCGCAAGTGTATATTTTGTAGGATTCCAAATTGAAATCCATTCTTTTATCATATTTTTATCTTCGGGAATTGATCCTTCTATTATCACTTCGTTTTTACCATGAACGCGTGTAATATTTATAGTTTCTTCACTTTCTGCATCTGTTGTTTTGGCTTTATTTTGAATGGTCACATAATCTGTAGCAGGTATTAATGTGATCTTAGGTTCTATATCTTTTTGACTTGGCGTAATTTGAATTTGTATCGTTCCTGCATCAAAATCTTCATCAGGTGAGGCTGTTAAGGCTGAAATTTGTGCTCCATAATATGCTGTTTCATCTGTCCATGGTAAATCAACAGAATAACGAACCGTATCGTATCTGCTATCATCTCCTATTACATCTCCATCAATTTTTTTGATTCCTTTTTGTCTTAATTGTTTTGCCATCATCTTAATGTCTTTTATTGTAAGTGTTGGGTCTCCTCCGCCTAATATGTATACATTTCCTTTTAATACACCTTTTTTCTCCCATTTTCCATCTGTTTTTATTTTAGTGTTAAAGGTATAATCTGAACCTAGTATCGTTAATGCTGCTATGGCTGTGAATAGTTTTAAACTGGACGCTGGAGTTAAACTTGTTTCCCCATTAAGAGAATACAAAATTTCACCTGTAGAAGCTGACCTTACACTTAAACCAGAAATAGCTCCTCTCATCATTGGATCATTCGTTAAAATAGATTCAAGCTGGGTTACTCCTTCTGCTTTCAGCTCCAATGAATATATTGTGCTGCTTTTTAGGATTGATGCTATCAGAGTTGTTGTCACAAAAAGCATAAGAAAAAAAGTTTTCTTCATCATTATTCGACCAATCTCCCTTTTAAAGATCTAAACTTTAATTTCTTCAACCTAATGGTTTTTATCCAATGTAGTTGTAAAAAAGAAAATCCGAGAACATGTTGTTCTCGGATTGCCCTTTTCTACATTTTAGTAACCAATATAAGAAGCTCCAATGATGATTAAAAGAATAAACAATACTACGATTAGAGCAAATCCTGCTCCATAACCATATCCGCCTGCGCCGCCCATACTATCACCTCCAGAACTGTTTATATACTATATGTAAAAATCCCATTACAGGTTATAGGCAAAATGATTAAGATCTTTGTTATTTCCTTTTTTAAATTCTTCAGATACACTGTATGTATCAACTTTTATGGAGGATATGACCATGTGCGGACGATTCTCGTTAGCAACAAAGCAATCAATTATTGAGGAACAGTTTGATGTATTGATTCAAGAAGAACTTTCATATCGTTATAATATTGCTCCTTCACAAGATGTTTTTGTGATCGGTTCGAATGGACAGGATCGAATTGGGAGATTTATGCGTTGGGGACTTGTGCCTCCTTGGTCAAAGGATTTAAAAATAGGTTATAAAATGATTAATGCCCGTTCAGAAACCATTGAAGAGAAAGTAAGTTTTAAAACTCCCTTTTTAAAAAAGAGATGCCTGATTATTAGCGATGGGTTTTATGAATGGAAAAGGAATGGAAAAGAAAAACATCCTTATAGATTTGTCATGAAAGATAGGCAGCCTTTTGCACTTGCAGGTCTTTGGGAATGCTGGAAAAAGGGGGACCAACACTTGTTCACATGCACGATTCTGACAACAGAAGCTAATAAAGTTACGGAAGAGATTCATAATAGAATGCCTGTAATTCTTCGAAAAGATGATTTTCATATGTGGCTGAATCCTAATTACCATAATGTAAAAGAACTAAAATCATTACTTGTACCTTTTGACGAAGGATTAATGAAATCTTATGAAGTTTCAAATCTTGTGAATTCCCCATCCAATGATGTAAAAGAATGCTTGGAACCTATTAATAGTAAATAAAGAGGAGCTGTCTCTCCACTTCTCTAAAAGTTGAAGTGAAACGAGATAACTCCTTTTCGTTGTTTACGACTTAAAATTCTTTTCGTACCATGTTTTTGCCTGCTCAATTTCTTCTCTTGTTAATTGGTGACCTGCCTGCCCCCAATGTTCGGTAATATTTGCTTGAGCATTTTGTAAAGCTTCTACTAATTCCTTCGTTTCTTCAATAGGAATGATAGGGTCATTTACACCAGCTCCTATAAAGATCGGTGTTCCATCTAAGTTAGGAATTTCAACCTTTCTTCTAGGTACCATAGCATGAAGTAATATGGCTCCTTGTAACGCATTTTTATGATGATACATAAGACTTGCTGCAATATTTGCGCCATTTGAATAACCAATTGCTAAGATTCGATCACGATCAAAATGATATTTTTTTGCACTATCCTCTAAAAACTCGTTTAACTCGCTTGTTCGAAAAATAAGATCTTCTTCATCGAATACTCCTTCTGATAAACGACGGAAAAATCGGGGCATTCCGTTTTCAGAGACATTTCCTTTCACTCCAAGCACTGAAGCGTCTGGAGCAATCATTTCAGCAATTGGTAATAAATCTTTTTCATTTCCTCCTGTACCATGTAATAAAAGCAATGTAGGAGCTTGCTTGTCTTTTCCTTCAATAAAAATATGTTTCATTCCTTTTACCTCCTATTTTTAAAATTCTTTCGTATCTAACGGCTTTAACTTCGCTTCGATTTCTTCTCGTTGATGTTCAAAATAAGGAGGCAAAGCTAAATTTTCACCCAGATGTTCGAAGTCTTCATCACCTTCAAATCCCGGACCATCTGTAGCCAGCTCAAAAAGAATGCCATTAGGTTCTCTAAAGTATAACGAGCGGAAATAATAACGTTCTACAAATCCTGAGTTAGGTAAGTGATTATTTTTTAAGAGTTCTACCCATTTCTTTAACTCTTCTTCATCCTCAACGCGGAATGCAACATGATGCACACTACCTCTTCCAGGTCGCTCGCGGTTATTTTCAGCATCTTCGATAATATGAACCTCGGCACCTGTTCCACCCTCACCTGTTTCAAAGACCCGAACTTCTTTATGATCAATATTTCTTGTATATCCCTGCTTTTCTCTAAAGCCCATTAAATTTGTTAATACATTTATTGTTCGTTCGGGACGTGATACTGTTAACTCCACAGGTCCTAGCCCTACAATTCCATTTTCGGAAGGCACAGTACTTTTCTCCCAAGGTTTTCCACCCTCAACACCGAAATTTGTTTCATCAGAAACAAGAATCAATCGTTGACCTTCGTGATCTCGAAATGAAAGAGTAGCGCGTCCCATTTCTACTTGTATTTCATCATGATCTACTTCCAACGTTTCAAAACGATTTTTCCAATAGTGTAGTGCTACATCATTTTTCACACGAAGAAATGTTGCTGAAATACTATTTGTTCCCGGGTAAGTTCGTCCTGCACGGGGAATTTCAAAAAAGGTTAAATCTGTTCCAGGATTTCCTCTCTCATCTGCGTAAAATAAATGGTAAACAGATGTATCATCTTGATTTACTGTTTTCTTTACTAACCTAAGTCCCAACACCTTTGTATAAAATTGATAATTTTCATTAGCATTTGCAGTAAGGGCAGAGACATGATGTATTCCTTTTAAAGGTTTAATAGACATATAAATCGTCCTCTCTAACAATTCAGAATCACTTATATCAAATATCTTGAATTCAAGATAATTATATACGAACTTCGTTTATCCGTCAAGATACGAATCATTTGTAAAAGGGGTTAACGATATGTTCGCTAACCCCATGTTTTACTGTTGAATAAATTGTCTTTGCTGTTGGAAATGACGGTAGGTTGGAATTTGTTGGTGTTCTTGGCTTTGTGTGTGTAATGGTTCATTTTGCATGAATGCGTGAGAAGAGTTGTATCCTGCACCGGATATGTCCTGCTGCATTTGATTGCAAATATTTAGGATTTGCTGACATTGTTGTAATGCTTGATTATGTCCTTGCAAGCTTTGTTGTATCACTTGTGTAGCTTGCTGTTCTTTTTGCATGAGTTGTTGTAGCACTTGTGCATTTTGTTGTTCTTGTTGCAACATTTGTTTATATAATTGTGTACCTTGCTGTGTTTGCTGAATTAACTGTTGAACAATTTGTCGACATTCATTAATTTGTTGCATCGCATGTTGTGGTGTATGCATGTTAAATCCCTCCAAAGTATTAGTATGTTTGTTGTTGGTTGCTATAAAGCGCATTTGGTTGGTAGCTATTAATCATAGCGTTAGTTGTTGCCTGATCAAATGTAGGCACTTGATAATATCCTTTTTGATTCATATACATCCATGTTTCATATGCTTGATCCGCACAGTTTTTTGCACTTTGAGTCATCATTTCTCTCATTTGTGAATCTGTTAATTCCAAAGCAGCATGCATTTTCATAACCGCTCCTGATTTGTGTGTGCCCAGCATTAATGATGCTACATCACGGTCATTCAACTGGTTAAGTGATGCATTAGGAGATTCAGGTACCCCATTCATTTTTATTCCATATGTTGGTGTTGTTTTCATCGATGTTTGTACAGATTGAAGCTGACCTTGGTTTCCTTTTTGCTGTAAAGTGTTAACAAAAGCTGTATACTCGTTCGTCATAAATGAAAGCTGGTTTTGAAGAATATTTCTTAAATTTTGGTCTTGACAATGTTGTTGTAAAAGCTGGAATTGATTTATCCCATTTATCATACAACTTAACACTTCATGACACTCCATAATTTCATGAGCACCTATGTTTACTTGGTTCATTTGTCTTTGCAAGAAAATACCCCCTTAAGTCATTTTTTAAAGCCAAATTTAAAATCCCACTAACAAATATGAATTATTCATTTGTTCCTTATTCATGAAAAATTAGAAAAACACGACTTACGGCCAGAATTGTGGAAGTCGATGTCTTAACCTTTCATATAAGTAAATTTTCTTAAAGTACAAAAAAACCTAGAATAAATCCTAGGTTTTTAAGAAAAATAATATTGTATTGAACCGTTTGGTTTTAATGTCATGGTTATTTTTGCATGATGTTCAATATCTTTTGTTAATGTGAAATAGATACCATTCCATCCAAGCAGCCAATCTTTTGGTGCACAAGCTTGCAAGTGTAACAATTGATATTTATACATTTTATAACGAAGAGATATGGCGAAGTGTCCTTCAACACTTGCATACCATAATTCTTTTAGATAAGCTTTGGCCTCTTTAATAGCTTCAGATTGTGAAATTTGATTTACCGTAAGATAATTCATTTGTCTCCCTCACCCTCTTTTTACTAGATTAGTTGAGTTCGACTAATATTACTAGTTTTAAATGTTTCCAATCTTAAGCATGGCTGTTAATTGTATTTTCTTGATCCATTTCTTTTATTGGAGATTTCTTATATCTTCCAATTATATTGCTCGCAATAAAGATGCATAAAATTGAGAATAAAGCACTTAGCCAGCCTACCAATGTCAGAGCCAATAAAATAATCATAGAGTCACATACGAACAATACAATCCCTCTATTGATCCTATATTTTTTGTCCATATATAATCCTAAAATATGAATCCCGCCTAATGAAGAACCGTTATTTAATACAAACGTTACACCTATTCCAATGAGTAAACCTGAAAGGATAGAAGCAAATAACATGTTTAATTCCAAAACCGGAATGATTTGGTCAAACCATTCACGAAGTAAGGAGATACCTGTTATTGATAATAAGCTTGAGATCGTAAACCATTTCCCAAGCTCACGAATAGATATAAGAAAAAAAGGAAGATTCACGATAAAAAAGAGTGTACCCCAGGATAGAGGAGATAGAAATGAGAAGACTGTTGAAATACCTGCTGTTCCGCCAAATGTTAGGTGATGATCTGATAATATTTTTATACCTAATGAAGTTAAAATAAGTCCAATTAAGACAAGAGAGAGTTTTTTTATAAAATCCATATAAAGCCCCCGATCATTGTTATCCTATTATAACTTATCTCATAGAGTAACCCTGGTCAATATAATGGAAATTATTCGGAATTTTTTATTTATTACGAACAAAGAGACTTTATCACAAAAACTTTATAACGCTGGGTTTCATGTGATAAAGTCTTTTTACTTAATAATAACAAAGTTTATTTAGAATCTCATTTAACCTTTTCTGGTTCAGCATATTCAATGCCAAATGTTTCAACTGTTATTTCTTTTATCTTTTGTTCTTCTAACGGCTTGTCCTGTTCATCCGTTTCTACTTCTACGATTTTATCAACAGCTTCCATTCCTTCGGTTACTTTTCCGAAAGCTGCATAATCTCCGTCCAGTTGAGTAGACTCAGCAACCATAATAAAAAACTGTGACCCGGCTGAATTAGGGTCCTGTGCTCGTGCCATCGATATGACACCTCTTTCGTGCTTCACCTCATTTTCAAAACCATTTGAAGAAAATTCACCTTCTATACTATAAGTCAGGTCCACCCATTCCTGTCCCCTCAGGATCTCCACCTTGTATCATAAAGCCAGGAATGACACGATGAAAAATAAGTCCATCATAAAACCCAGATTTGGCTAATGTAATAAAGTTACTAACCGTATTGGGAGCTACATTAGGATATAGCTCAACTTTTATGACATCACCATTTTCCATTGTAATTGTTGCAATTGGATTTTCCTCAATGTTTTGAAGTGGCTTTTTACTAGTTCCTTCCTCCTCGTTTGCTCCACAACCCGCTAACAAGATAAGGAACAAGGATAAGATTAGTAGATTAACCCTTTTTTTCATATATTACTCCTTTCTGAACTAGAATGTACGAATACTTCTCATTGCCTTCATAAATGCTGTTATGTATGTTACCGTTAAAGTATACAAGATTTATATAGGTGGTGTCTAACTTGTCAATGTCTGAACTTAAACATCTTTTGAAGGATTACTACCCTTTTTCACTGTTAACTGAATTTCAACTTCAAGAATTAACTGATAAGGCCTCTCAAAAGCAATTTTCGAAGAACGAATTTATCTTTCATGAAGATGAGGCTGTTGATGATATTGATCTTTACTTTCTTGTTTCCGGTTTAGCTAAAAATATACTACATCAATCAAATGGAAAACAATTATCTTTAAGATATTATTATCCGGGGGACATTATCGGGTTAATGGTGATGTTTACGAGCGGTGAATTAAATTTTTCTGTTCAAGCACTGGAAAATTGCACGGTATTCAAATTAAATAAACGACATTTTTTTGAAATTATGACACGTAATAATGATTTTTCAAAGGTTATTTGGGGAAGTATTGGTGAGCGAACAAAGTCCTTATATGATGAAATGAAAAATAAAGCAACTCAAGATGATGATGAAGAAAATGTACATCTCTTAAAGACGCGAGTAAAACTCCTCATGGATCCGCCAATCTTTGTTCCGCCCCATTATACGATGAGTGATGCTGCAAAAATTCTAAAGGATCAAAACGCATCAGGATTAATTGTAAGCAAAGATTCTTCAAAGATGCTCGGCATGATTACTTATGATGAGATATTAACATTTGCTTCAACATCTCCTCCAACAAATTTAGTTAGCGATTGGATGAATCCAATTCCGGCATATGTTGATGCAGATGCTTTTGCGTTCGAGGCTTTATCATTTATAAAAAATAAGTTGAGTAAATGTATTCCTGTTCTGAATAACCAAAAAGTGATCGGTATGTTAACTTCCCGTTCATTTTTAAATCTAGAAAATTCCAGCTATTTAGATCTAACCTATAATGTAAAAAAATCAACATCACTTGAAGACTTAGTCATGCATGGACCTCTAGTGAACAAAACGTTACATGCTTTTGTCCAAGAGCTTGTTGAAAAAGAAAGCTATGCTTATGAAGTATCGGAAATGATCACAAACCATAATGACAATCTTCACAGACACATGATTAAGCTAACTGAAAACGAAATGAAACAACAAGGATATGGTACACCTCCCATTAACTTCTGTTTTATTATAATGGGAAGTCAAGCTAGAAATGAACAAGGCTTCCGCACTGACCAAGATAACGGTATGATTCTAGCTGATTATGAGCATCTATCAAATCGGGATGAAATTGAAAAGTATTTTAACACTTTTACTCAAAAGTTGAATACATCCCTCCGTCAACTAGGGTTTCCGGAATGTACGGGCGGAATTATGGCAAAAGAAGAAAAATGGAGAAAGTCGGTATCACAATGGAAAATAGACATTCAGACCTGGAAAGAAGAACTAGACGCTCAGGAAATCCAAAATTTTACGATGTTCTACGATTTCAGACCTATTTATGGAGATTTTTCGTTAGCAGGTGAAGTAAGAACATTTTTAAATGAAAAAGCACAGTATTCTAAAACGTTACAGCAATTATTAATGAAGGATGCTTTGCGTTTTAAAATTTCAGCTCATCCTTTTGGACTAATAAATATAAAACAAAAAAACAAAAAAATAAATGTCAAAAAAACAGGTCTAACCCAGATTATATATTCGACAAGAATTAACGCGATAAAATATGGAATTAATGAAGTAAGTACTATAAAAAGGCTTAATGCTTTAAAAAATATACAAGCAATGCATCCTCGAGATGTTGAAAATGCTAAAACAGCCCTTCATTATTTACATTATTTTAGACTTAGACAAAATCTGAAAGAATTAGCAAACAATAATCATGTTTCTAACGAAATCCCCATTCATGACCTAACTAAAGAAGACCGAATGAAGCTCAAAGAAGCATTACAGGTTGCTCATCGTATGCAACAAGTAACAAAAATCAGCTTTAACAGAAACCGGGTGGTGTAACCAGTTTGCCAGATGATATAAAGATCATAAAGTATTTTCTTTGGGATCATTACTTTCTAAAATACCATATAAAAAAAATGACGCAATTACCTTCCTTTTCAACAGCGCGACAATCAATCGAGGAATTCCTATCTAGTCAGCAAGGACTGATGAAACAATCGCTGTCATCTTGCACGTTTACGATTTTTGATTTAGAAACTACGGGATTTTTCCCCACTATGGGTGATGAAATCATTTCAATAGGTGCCATAAAAGTAAAAGATCTCCAAATACAATATAATGAAGCATTTTATACAATCGTCAAACCTATTGGAAGAATACCAAAAGGAATCCAAGAACTTACAGGTTTGCCAGAAGAGATCCTTAACAAGGCAGAACCTTTTCCAGTTGGTTTGTTCAAATTTCTTGACTTTAGTAAAGGAAGTATATTAGTCGCACATCCTGCTACCTTCGATATTGAATTTTTAAAATCGACAATCAAACTATGGAGCCTTCCTCATTTTCCTGTTGAATATTTAGATTCACATCTACTTGCAAATGAAAAGTTCCAAGGAATGCGCAATTACTTAGATGAACTAGTTGAACGTTTAGGCATACCAGAACGAGAAAGGCATCATGCATTAAATGACGCGATTATGACTGCAGAAGTTTTTATAAAGCTAATTGAGAAGTTTGATCCGTCCAAAATGATTTCTGATTTAAAGTAAAAAGGAGTGACTTTTGTATGTCACTCCATAATTTTATACTTTTTTAAAGACTGCAGCCTGTATAGCCATTTCTCCTTGTTTATGATTTGTAATATGTGAGAAAGTGTAAACACACCCACATCCATCTATATCAAATAATGTCATTTCCATAAAATCCTGTGGCAACTCGTGCAAATGCTTTAAAATAATTTCGTTTTCAGATGTGTAATAAAGATCTCCTTTCTGTAAGTAGTGAACGAAAGGATTTGTTTCTAGTAGATTTTCTGACGGAATGTTGAAATAATTCATTTAAAGCACCTCACCTTTTTCTTTTAATTCAGTATTTTCTGATTATTTATATAATACACGAATCTTTGTACTTTGAAAACTATTTTTTAAAAATTTTTTCAAGATTAATCTTCTGCCTTTTTCTACAAAAATATCTTTTTTTCTCACAGCTGTTTCTCCTGCATTCCTCTTTCATGACAAGCAAATGATACCAATTACCTAATCTACTTTTCATGATAAAATAAGCTGAAGGATGTGATAAAGTTGATACGTTTTAACCAAATTTTCATTATATTACTATTATCATTCCCTTTTTTAGTCAGCTTTGAAACCACTGATATAGATGATAAGACATTTGCATCTTTTCAATCACCTGAGGGAATAGATTTTACAAGTTATACGCCGTCTTGGGATGAAGATAAATTAAAAGATTTATATAAAGAATTGTTATTAAATAAACATGGGCAAGAGATATCAGAATTAAATGAAGTTAGGGTTTTAGGTGGCACCCATTCCAGCACAAACACAAAAGGAAGTTATCATTCTCTTACGAAAACAATTGTCTTATACCAAGGCAATCAATATGAAACACCTGTTGATTACCGTGAAACACTTTCACATGAATATGGGCATCATTTTGCCTATCATTATTTTCCAACACATCATCTACCATTCTCAGAGTGGCAAAGAATACGTGGAATTAGTGTTGCTGACATGAGGTGGGACGCTTTTTGGAATTATGATGAACGGTATCACGCATTCTACCCGCAAGAAATTTTAGCGGATGATTATGTTCTTTTATATGGTGCCACGAGTGAAGTAGAATCTGAAGATGTAATGTCAAATGAGATCTTCTATCTGCGTACACAGCATGAAAATCAAGATATTCCAAATGTACTTGAAAACAAGAAGTTACATTCTTTTTTGGAAGAAAAAACAGGCCTATCTATTGATTCAACACGGATCATTGAATCACCAACTTTAATCGATTGGAATGATCAAACCATTCGTTTCTCAGTTTCCTCAAGAGATCATATTGCATACCGCCTAAACCTTGAGCTAATTAATCAAAATGTAAAGCAATTAATTGAATTGTATGAAGTTACCACATATGATACGAACACATTGACTTTTAATTTACAGGGTCAGGATAAAATTAATTTGGCCGACTATGATTATGCATTAATTTCGATTGATATTGTTGACTTAACAACATCAATTGGGTTTGAAACGGATGAAACTCGCGTTTCACTTTAGTACTTTTTTCAAAAAAGGATTGAATAACCTAATCAGGTTACTCAATCCTTTTTATGTTACTTTTTCTCATATAAAACTGTTAAGCTAATCAATGTGACGAGAATGGTAGCACCCATATCTGAAAGAATCGCAATCCAGAGGGTTAATAGTCCCGGAATTGTAAGGAGCAGTGCAATTAGTTTTAAACCTAATGCTAATCCAATGTTTAATTTAATAATTGAATTTACCTTCTTTGCTGATTTAATTGCATTAGGTAATTTCCCGAGATGATTTTGCATTAACACGATATCAGCTGTTTCAATGGCACTATCTGTTCCTTTTCCCATCGCAATTCCTAAATCAGCTGTTGCAAGTGCAGGCGCATCGTTTATTCCATCCCCAACCATCGCCACTTTTTCTCGATTTGATAGCTCTTTTATTTTGGCCACTTTTTGATCCGGAAGCAAACTAGCAAAATAAGATTTTACCCCTACTTTACCTGCTACCTTTTCGGCTGTTTTTTCATGATCACCTGTTAGCATGACCGTATGTTGAATTCCTGCTGCATGAAGATTTTTTATCACATTAATACTTTCTTCTCTTATTTCATCAGATATTCCCATAATTCCAAGAACATCCTCGTCTGTTGCTAAAATGACAATGGTCATTCCTCTTTCTTTGTATTGCTTAATTTGTTCCATCACATTTTGTTGAAAAGTGAAATCTTTCATATGTGATTCATTTCCAAGAAAATACGTTACTCCCTCAATCTGAGCCACCAATCCGCTACCTGTCACTGTTTTCAACTCTGCTACAGGTAGATATGATAGTCCTTCTGCCTTTTTTACGATCGCTTTCGCAATTGGATGTGTAGAGTTTTTCTCAATGGAAGCTGCTATTTGCAGAAAGCCGGGATGATATTCAATATAATCTTCTACATAAGGCTCACCTTTTGTTAATGTCCCGGTTTTATCAAAAGCAATTGTCGTAACCTTACCTAATTGTTCTAGGAAGACTCCACCTTTTATGAGAATTCCATTGCGGGCATTCTTTGTTATGCCAGACACGATCGCAATTGGTGAGGAAAGGACTAATGCACATGGACAACCAACAATTAAAACAGCTAATCCCTGATAAAACCAATCGCTCCAGCTACCATCCAATAGTAGTGGAGGGATCAGCATAACAAATGCTGCAATAATCATAATGAGAGGGGTATAATATTTTGCAAATTTATTAATAAATAATTCCGTTGGTGTCTTTGTTTCCTGTGCCTCTTCTACAAGATGAAGGATCTTAGCCAGTGATGAGTCTTCATATGCTTTTGTTATTTTAATTTTTAAGATTCCTTCATTATTTATACTTCCTCCAAAAACGGGTTCATTAATTGCTTTCTCAACAGGCATTGCTTCACCAGTAATGGCAGCCTCGTTAACAGAACTTTTCCCTTCAATCACAATTCCATCAGAAGGAATTTTTTCTCCTGCTCGAACAAGTACAATGTGACCTACACCCAATGAGGAGATACTGACTACCCGTTCTTCATTGTTTTCGATTACAGTCGCTTCTTTTGGTGCAATTTCAAGAAGCTTTTCCATGGATTTTCTCGCCTTTTGCATGCCGAGGCCCTCTAAGTACTCGTTAAGCCCAAACAGTATAGCGACTAATGCACCTTCTTTCCATTCACCAATACCTAATGCACCAATCAAGGCAATTGTCATTAATGTTTCAATATTAAATTTAAATTTGCTTAAATTTTTTAGCCCCTTTAAAAAAGTTTGATAACCACTTAATACCGTTGCCGCGAGGAACATACCGATTGCGAAATATTCATTTAATAAATTTTCTGTGATAAACCCAGCGACATAGAGCAAAGCAGATATGGACAGAAGAACAATCCAGTTGATACCTGATTGATGTTGATGATCATGGTGGTCATCATTTCCATCTTCTATAAAAGCACCGTCAGAAGATAAGATCTTTTTGACCTTGTTTAAATCTACAGAATGATCTACCTTCAGCTTTCCTGTATTATAACTTAATGAGGCTGATTCACCTGATGGTAATTTATTAATTTCTTCCTGGAGCTCTCTTGTACAATTGGCACAAGTTAATCCTTTTACTTTGTATTCATTCATTTCTCTCAACTCCAATGAGTAGTTAATGATGTTGCGCATGGTGAATGGTTTGCTGCAGGACATTCATGACATGATTATCATCCGGAGAATAAAATAATGTTGTACCTTCTCGTCTATATTTAACCAATCTAAGGTTTTTCAAAAACCTTAATTGATGAGAAACTGTTGATTGAAGAAGAGAAAGCTTCTCAGCTATATCATTTACTGAATGCTCGTTTTGGGACAATAAGTGAAGAATTCTAATTCTCGTTGGATCTCCTAAAGCTTTAAAAGTTTGTGAAACAATAAATAGTGTTTCCTCATCAAGTTGCTCTTGATCCTTTTGTTCATGATTTACTGATTCATCCATTACATTCACCTCTTACTTTTATTATATATTCAAATATGTATATATGTTCATATTATATAACTAAATGATAAAAAAAGAATTGGAAGCTGTCAAGCACACCAATTCTTTTTTTGAGAATTATTATTCAATTAATTGTTCATGAACGTATTCAACCAGCTTTATAGAGGCAACACGAACCGCTACATAGGGAGGTTTGCTATTTTTTGATAGTTCATATGGCATTCCCAGCCACAGATATTTCTGATCAATGATGATAAATGGAAATGGTACATTTCTTTTTATCAATCTGTCATATTTAACTCCTGAAACAGAATGACTTGCAACTATAGAGAATGTGACAGTTGACTTTCTTTCATCACACATTGTCCTCCATTCCACAGGCAGGTCCTTCTCCATTGGCATTCCTATTATGATTGAACTTCTTGCTTGTTGTATTTCTTTCATAAGGAATGCTAATTTCATTGCATGTAACCATGTTACCCGTGAATGTTGGTTTTTAATCCATGTACCAATCTGATGTGGAGAAACCTCTTGTTTCCTCGCTATTTGATGTTCTACAAGCTTGCGAATAATTTTGCCGCTATAGACCTTTGATTGGACAAAATGCTTATCTGCAAGAAGAATAAACTTACCTCTTGTTCGAGTCATGGCTACATTAACTAACCTTTCACTATTCTTTCCAATTAATAGCATACCCGGACGCTCTTGCGGAAAGCTATCCACTGTATCAAATACCATAACGTCACGTTCACTTCCTTGAAATTTATGAACAGTCCCCGATATAATATCTGCTTCAATCAATTCTTCGGAATATATTTCGTTTAACAATGTCTCCATCAATACTGCTTGAGCTCGATAAGGAGTGACAAAACCAATTGACCTTGACCCTGAAATATATGCTTCATGAATGACTTGGAATGATAACAATAAATGCCATAAATTATATCTGGAATTAGAAGCTTTTTCGCTTACACAGTACATTCCAGTATAACTACTATCTAATAAAACAGATGCGGAATTTGCAAATGGTTTACGCTCAACAATCTCATGTCTTGCCGTTCTCACACTTTCATGGTCACCTACAAGAGAATTGTACACGTATTTATTTGTAAACGAAGAGATATTAGGATGCATTCTTCTCTGCTCTTTTAAAAGAAACAGATGCGGGTGCATAGGTTGGCTATCATTTCTGTCTAACCATTCAACTACACCAGCTTTATGAAAGATATCCTCTCTTAACCATTCATCAACAAGTGGATGTTTGGCTGATGCAATCGGTGGTAATTGCTTAAAGTCTCCACAAATAATAATACGTTTCCCTAACGAAGCGGCAAATGCAATTTGTGGAACATAAGCCATACTAGCTTCATCAACCATGACTACATCGAAGTTTTTTTCATAAATAGTAGGATCGGTGGCTGCTTTAGCCAATGTTGTTCCTACAATATCGGCATCATGAACAAGTTCTATTTCCTTATGGCGGATTTTTTCTGAAACATTTGATAATTTACGTTCAATCTCCAGAAGTTGCTCTGAGTCTCTTCGACTGTATGATTCCGCTAAGGATACTTTCATTAACCTTCTATCTTCGTAGAGCTCTGCTCTTTCGTTTGCTAAATCAGGGTGTCTTTTTTGGAACAGTTCATTTGTTGTTAAGTATGTATCTGTATGTGTCACCGATTGTGATCCATAGCGTACAAGATCACCTTCTCTGTATAAACCTTTCTTATGGATGAAGCGTGTTATCTCCATCATAAGAACATCAACAGCTTGATTACTTTGCGATAAAACTAATACCGAATCTTTTTTGTTGTATTTATTTGCAGCAACCCGGCTTAGTGTATATGTTTTTCCTGTACCAGGTGGACCCCAAACGAATGTTACCGGGTTATATTTACTCCTTAACACAAGTTCGTGAACAGGTGATTTAATGTTAGCAGAGGGATGCTTTGCTTCATTAGAAGGATTCATTAACCTTTTTACTCTTGCACGTTTCCTCTTACTTTCCTTTATCTCATCAAGCCGATCATGAAGTTGATCTAATAACTCCCAAGGGTCATGAAGCAAGTATAAATCAAAAAGTTGATGACCTAATGATTGTTCCAAAGAAAGAATAACACTTTTGCCTTCAGATGATAAAATCCTACCATTCACCACCAACTTACCAGATTCTACCTTTATCGAGGAGCCAACTGGTACCTTTAGAGGCATAAGTGATTCAAAATAATACGTAAAGCCATCCGTATTTGACATTAGTTGCCCATTTTTTAGGGCGTATTTTGTACTTCCATATTTTTTAAGGTGCATAATTTCTGCTCGCAATGCTTTTTGCCATAATTTAATGTATAGATTTGTGGATTTCATTCATTCATTTCCTCGCAAAATTCAGCTTATCTCTAAATCGTTTATAACGAACCATACTATAACATGTTAAAAGGTAAAAAGCCATGTAAACAAAAAAAGTGGAAACTTAATAGCTCCCACTCACTTAAAACACATTTATAAAACCATATTTTTGGTATGACTTGAACATGTGCATTCTGCAAGACTGTATCCAGTCACATCGAAACCGTTTTTTTGTAAAAACCGAATACCTATGTTTTTTTCAAGTTGGCTTCCTGCTATTACATGAACTTTTTTTGAAGGAATCTCATGATAATAACGCTTTAAATAAGGTATTGGTATAACAATTGCGCCGGATATAGTCATTGTTGATAAATTATTATAATCACGCACATCAACAATTTGACTTGCTTGATCATGATTCTTTACGTCAACACATGGAACATTTTTGATCCATCTGCTCCTCTGTACAATAAAGTAACAAATTAGTAAAAAAAGTGCTAATCCCCCAATAAATAATAACAATTACTTTCCCCCTTTTTGCCGGCCATGTTGGAATACAATCTTACTATAAATGGATTAGTTTGTATAAATCAAGAAATTAGATTTAATGGAAACTTCATTACATAGAAAAGGAAACGAATCTCATATTATCTTAAAAAGAATCTTAATTATTATTTAATTTATTTAAAATTGGGTAAAGTTCTTCCAGATGAGTGATTTCATAATCGGGTTTTACTTCGTTTTTTTCTTTATCATGACGATTAATCCAAACTGATTTCATCCCGATTCTTGATGCTCCGAGGATATCAGTCATTAAATTATCTCCTACCATTATGGCTTCATCTTTGGAAAGATTCATTTTTTCTAATGCATGCTCAAAAATAGTTGGATCTGGTTTCCCTTTTCCAAATGCTCCGGAAATAATAATTTGTTCAAAGTATGGTACAAGCTCCGGAGTAATCTCTAATTTTGTATTTTGTAAATCCGGTGATCCATTTGTTAATAATAACAAACGGTAATTTTCTTTTAGTTTATCTAATACTGAGAACGATTCCTCATACACAAATGGGCTTTTTCGTCTTTGAGCAGGAAATTCCTCAGCCAACTTTTGACCAAATTCAGGATCATCAATTCCACAAGCTTTTAACCCTCTAGTCCAAGCATCTTTTCGATATGTTGGAACAATTTCACTCATTTTTTTAAAATTTTCTTCATCGTCAAGGAAATTTCCCCAAAGACCTTCAAACGGGTTAATTCCAATCATTTGGGTAAATGAATAGGTTTCATATGAGGAATAAAGCTCCCCGGCTTCTTTTCTAACAGCTTCCTCTAGTTCGACAGGATCAATTCCGTATCGTTGCTTCGCTACTTCACATGTAGCAACAAATGCTTCCTTTACACTTTTTTGATCCCAAAGTAGCGTATCATCTAAATCAAAGAAAATGGCTTTAATCAAATTTTATTCCCCCAATAATATCTTTACCTTATTTAAAAACTCTTACTATTCAAACAATAGCTTACAGAGATTTAAACAAGTTGTAAATAGCTTAGAGAAAATCCTTATTAAAAATTACTGTGTCTTTCATTTTTATCTATCAAAAAACCGTTCAGCAGCTGAACGGTAACAAATATTAATATTCTTATTCATTTTCTTTTTACATCGACTGTCGACCCAAATGGTAATTTTCTTCATTTTGGATTGTTTCTCTTAATCGATAAAAATAAATCCGTAAAAGCTCGTCAAGAGAGTTT
Source organism: Metabacillus niabensis (assembly GCF_020524345.1). Classification (GTDB taxonomy): domain Bacteria; phylum Bacillota; class Bacilli; order Bacillales; family Bacillaceae; genus Metabacillus; species Metabacillus niabensis_B. Next base: position 74,597 of record NZ_JAIVLH010000004.1, on the reverse strand, counting down.
AGTATTTCCTCAGTTTCTGATTGTTTTACTCTTTTTTTTAGGGCATCATAAATGGATTGTTTATTGTGCCCTCGAACTGAAATGACAAAAGGAAATCCAAATTTCTTTTCATATTTATTATTTAACAAAACAAATTTTTTGTATTCGCGTGAAGAGAGCGATTGAAGCCCTGCTAACTTACTATCAGCTTTTTGTGAACTTCCATGTGTTATCATGTCAACAAAACCTGGAAAAGCTTGCAATAGCAAAAGTTTCTGTTCAATTGGAGATTTTTTCACCAGCTTTTTTACAGCAAGATGAAGAAATTGATAGCTTGGAAATGGACGTAAATCTGATACTTGTTCAACAATCTTTTCATCAAAAATCCAGCAAAACATGAAAACGAAGTCCTTTTTAGAAAGCTCATTCACTTTTTGTATTGTTATCACAAGTCCCCACTCTCCCCTTCTATCATATAGTGCTCTTTTTTACCATCTTCACTTTATAATTTTTAATAGCACGAAGAATGCCCGTGTAACCCGTGCACCTGCACAAATTTCCTGATAAATGCTCCAATACCTCTTCATCAGTTGGATCAGGGTTATTTTCCAGCAAATCGGAGAGTGCTACAATCATTCCGGGAGTACAATACCCGCATTGTAGACCCCCTTCTTCAAGAAATGCCTGCTGAATGGGATGTAAACTGTTTTTGGAAATAGATTCAATTGTCTCTACTTTGACATTTTGAAGCTGATAAGCCATCACTAAACAAGAGTTTACAACCTGACCATTGATCAATACTGAACAAGCACCACATCGACCTATTTCGCATGATATTTTAGTGCCGGTTAAATTCAGATCTTTCCTGAGGATATCAACTAATCGATAAGTAGGAGGTACGATTAAATCCACTTTTTCACCATTTAATTCGAAGGTTACTTCTCTTTTAGTTTCGTCCATTCTATTTTTTAATTCAACATTCTCAGCCACTTGAAGCACCTCCTGCTTTGCAGGGTAATATTTCCTGCAAAGCATTCAATATTTCTTCGGAAGAAACGGGAAGTTTTTTCACCCATATCCCGCAAGCTTGATGAATCGCTGCTGTTATAGCAGGTGCAATTGCGACCGTTCCAATTTCACCGACACCTCTAGGACCAAACACATCTCCTTCCATTAAAGATTCATCAACCATAACGGTCGTTTCGTTTGGAATATCCTTAATTGTTGGTATTAAATAAGAATCGAAGTTTTCTGTATGATAACGTCCATTTTCCATCACTGAGTCTTCAAATAAAGTAAACCCTAAACCCATGACAGCTCCACCTTCAATTTGTCCCAAATAACCAAGAGGATTGACGACAGGCCCTGCTGCAACGGCATGATCCAATTTTATCACTTTTACTTGTCCTGTTAACAAATCAACTTCAACCGCAGCTGCTACTGCGGCAAAGCTATATAAATAATGTCCGCCGATTACAGGATCTGGTGTTGTCGGAAAATGAAAATGTGTTTGAAACGTAATATGGGAAAGATCTGCAAAGTTTGCAAGCTCACGATAACTTAACACAAATTGATTTCGCTTGCCTTTTCTCCATATTCCATTCTCACCTAAATAGAGAAGTTTCCTTGTAGTATTCGTATAGTCGGCAACCAAATCTAATACTTTATCTATAAATGGTTCCTTTAATTTCTGAATTCCGTTCCATATCATATTAGTTGACCGAGATGCTGTGGATGAGCCTGACGAAGGAACAAGATCAGTATCTCCAATCACGATTTTTATATCTTCTTTACTACAATTCAGTGCTTCCATTAACATGATCTCAATCGAAGCGATTAAGCCTTGACCAAACTCTTCAAATCCAAATGCAATTTCGATTTGTCCATCCTTTGTTAATGAAAGCCTTGCGCCTGAAGGATCAGGCCTTCCGAATCCAAGGCCCCCTCCGTGCATCGTGATAGCTACTCCCTTTCCTGTTAATTTATTAGGATGTTTCTTCGGCTGATCCATCAATACAGATGATGTCTTTATCATCGTAAGCACTGATTTTGCTCCATCATTTTTAACAATTCGTTGACCTAGTGGACCTGGGTCATCTGCTTTGCGGAGGTTCTTCTCGCGGAATTGAATCGAATCAATTTTCAGTAACTCTGCTAACCTTTCAATCTGTGTCTCTAAAGCGAAGGTCACTTGATTTCCTCCAAATCCTCGATACTCACCTGCTACTCCATTATTTGTAAAAACAGATACACCTTCAACATCAATATATGGAATAATATATGGACCTGCAGCATGCTCTACCGCAAAGTCTAAAACCGCTGGTCCAAGGGTCGCATATGCTCCGGTATCCGCTGTAATCCTGACATAATGACCAACAAGCTTCCCATCCTTATTTGCACCAGTAATCATTTTCATTTTCATTGGATGACGTTTAATACCTGCTCTAACCGATTCACTTCGTTTATTATGAAGTTTGACAGGTAGCTTTGTTTTTAAAGCAAGTAACGCTGCATATGGTTGAATATTCAGCTCATCTTTACCTCCAAATGAACCACCAATCGGACTTGAAACGACACGTATTTTACTTTCTGGTATGGATAAAATTCTCGCTAACTGCATTCGATCTTTGAACCCATGTTGGGTTGCTGCATAAACAGTCACTTTCCCATCTTCTTCTGGAACGACTACACCTCCCTCTGTTTCCATATAGGCGTGCATTTGCCTAGGAGTTTCATATGTGTCTTCTACAACATACGGACAATTCTTTAGCTCTACTAAAACTTGTTCACTATTTTTATAGCTTGCCCGATGAAGAATGTTTCCTGACGGATGTAACGATATACAGGAACTGCTTAGTGATTTTTCAGGACTATCCATTACTTCAAGCGGTTCATATTCTAGATGGATTAGAGAAAGAGCTTTTTCTGAGATCTCTTCACTTATTGCCGCAACTGCTGCAACTGCATCACCTACATAACGGACTACATCCTCACAAAACACAGGCTGATCCGGAAAAATTAGTCCAAACCGATTCATTCCCGGAACATCTTTATACGTTATTACTGCTTTTACACCCTCCAATTTCTCTGCTTCTTCTGTAACAATAGATTTTATTTTCGCGTGTGGATAGGAGCTTCTAAGCACCTTACCGTATAACATGTTCGGAAAGGTATAGTCGGTTAAATATTTTAAGGAACCTGTCACCTTGTCATATCCATCTGGTCTAACTCTCCATTTTTCCTGATAATTATCTCTATTTAATTCCATCTTTCCTCACCTCACCTAAGATGTTGGTTAATTCTGTCATAAGGATGTTTGCTGCAACCTTTTTTCGGTACGCTTCAGACACAAACGGATCTGAATATGATTGGAATTCATGCAATATCGTCTTATAGAAAATCTCTTTTTTCGTTATTCCCTCTTGTAGAAGCAGCTCTACGTTTTTAAGTCTGATAGGTCGATGATTTCCTCCACCAACTGCTATTCGGACAAATTGAAGTTTACCATCGTTGTTTTGTTGCCATTGACCACTTGTTGTAAGGATAGAAGGGATAAATGCCTCTCTTCTACCAACCTTTCGATAAAAGTGCTTTGTATCTTTTGGAGAAAAAGGAATCACAATCTCTAACAAAATAAATGGTGATTGGTTTTCATTAGCTAACCATTTCCAGAGAGTCATAACATGAATTTCGTCTTTTACTGCCAGTTTTACCTCTGCGTTTAAAGCTAATAGTGCCGGTATCGTATCACCTACAAAGCTTGCAATATTTCCTCCTATCGTTGCTCTGTTGCGAACGGCAGGGGCAGCAATGTTTCGGCAAGCCTTTACAAGTAATGGTACATGTTCGACCAATACAGGATGTGTAATACATTCTGCAATAGTTGTCAAAGCACCTATTATTATTTTTGAAGACGTACTCGAATCTTGGTAAGTAATCCCCTTTAGATCTTGAAGTAACGAAAGATTTATTAACGTTTTTGGAATAGGGCTTCCCGACTCCCAATGCACTTGAAGTAATGTGCCTCCTGCAACAAATACATCTAAGGGTTCTTTCTGTTGAGTAAATGCTTCTTCCAGAAATAATGGATGCTTCACAATCATGTCAGATTTTAATATCGCAACTTCTTGTTCATGACTCAAATGATCACCCCATTATAAAGACTTTTGGAATATTCATACTGTTCTTTCGTATCAATATCTATTAATTTTGAAGGATCTACATGTATTTTTACTCCCTTTAATATCCCTTTCTTCAATAGGCTTCTTGCCCCCTGATCACCAGTAGTTGACAAAAGAAATGGAAATGCTTTTTTCTGAAATAATATAGGAGGTTTCATATGTTCACCATCAAATGCTGCCACAAAATCCTTCTCTTTGTTTGATTGATGGATGAGGCGGTTAATCATATGTGAGGTAATAAAGGGTTGATCAGCTAAAAAAATGACAACAGAATCTGCTCCAATTTGTATAGCTCGTTGAATACCAGCTTGAAGAGAATAGGATTGACCTAAGTGTGCCTGCAAACTTATGATATTTTCCCAATGTACAGTGTTAGTTAGTAACTTTTCGACTGAACTTAGCCATGATGTTTGAATATCTTTTGTAACAATTAGTAAAGAATTGATTTTTGATTGAACGATTTCTTTTAATGCCATTGCTCCAAGTGGGACACCGGCAAATGGTAATGATAATTTACAGGTCTCCATTCTTGAGCTATGACCAGCTGCTAAATAGATACCGACTATATGTTCATACGAGGACACTGGCATCCCTCCTCTTTTTAGTCAGTTGAATTAGTTCTGCCATTATACTGATGGCAATTTCATGAGGTCCTTCGGCACCAATATCTAATCCAACAGGAAAGTGAACCCAACCAGGAGGATTTAACCCATTAAATAATCTGCGTGCACGATCTTTTGAACCTAATATTCCTAAATAACGAATTCGTGTTTTTATTAATAACCTAATTAACTCAACATCTTTTTGAAAATGATGGGTCATTACCACAATCGAATCAACGTCGGAAAAAGAAAAGGTACTCGCAAATTCACCTGGGGTAACGACATAAGTTTTTGAAGAGGGAAAATTGTCTTTATGACAAAGTCCTGCTCTCCAATCTGCAACAATTACTTGATAGCCTGATAAAGAGGCCAGGTTGGCAAGTGGTCTAGCATCTGTTCCAGCACCATAAATAAAGAGCCTCGGCCTTGCAGGTATTGTCTGTTTAAAGAAAAGGCAACTTCCTGAAAACGTTAGTTTATTTAATGTTAATTCATTTATATTTGGAATATCTCCATTCCATTGGCCAAAATACTCTGAGGCTGCTGTAAAAAAGAGATAGCCTGTTACAAAACCTTCCGGCGTCATCTTCTTTAAGCATGTGACAGTTTGACCATTATCAATATAGTCTTTTACCTTTTTCAAGTGGGTAGATAATTGAGATGATATTGTCTCAATTAATACGGTGATTTTGCCGTTACATCCAATCCCCTGGCCCCATGATAGGTCATCTTCAGCCGATAAATCATACGTCACAGTAGTTGAAGCTTGTGCTTCTATTAAATCTTTAGATCTTGCATGAAGGTCTTCTTCCAGACAACCACCACTTAATAAGCCTGTTTGCTCGCCATTTTCATCTATTAGCATCATGGATCCGGCTTTTTGATAGGCAGAACCTTTAACATTTACAATTGTGGCTAGTACCTTCTTGACTTTTGTTTGTGAGATCGTCTCAAGTATTTCATAAACATCTGATCGCATCCTCTCCCACCTTTTCACATATCGGCAATTCTCTTCTTGACATAAGTTGTATTCCCATCAGAATGTCACATACTGAGTATTTAGCATTTCTTTTTGCGAAATGTCACAAAATATAACAACCTTATACTTTTTTGTAAATGATTTCTACAATATATTAAACAAGATTATACACTTGAAGAGGATTGAACGTTATAAATGCGTTAGTTTTTCTAACATAGTTTTAATCAACAAAAGAAAAAGACCAACAGATTGACTGTTAGTCTTTGAGATTTCAGTAATTTATGCTTCTATATGATATGCTAATAAAATAAATTCTTCCACCACTTTTGCAACACCATCATTCATGTTCGTATCTGTTACAAAATTAGCTATTTCTTTGATGTCATCAGGAGCATTCCCCATTGCTACTCCTAGGCCCGCAAACTCAATCATTGATAAATCATTGTAACTATCGCCAATGGCAATTATTTCCTCACGCTTGATTCCACAAGCTTGTATTAATTGATCTAAACTTGTCCCTTTTGTAACCCCTTTTTCCGTAAACTCTAAGAAATAAGGCTTGGACCGCATGATACTAAATTCATCTGCAAGTTCTGTTTGTAACTTTCTTTCAACTTCCTTTAATTGTTCAGGGGGTCCAACCATTAAGCTTTTTACAACAGGTTCATTCACAGCCTTCACAAAATTAGGAACAATCTTTATTGGTAAGCCCGTTAAATTTGCTTCTATGTCAGTGTAAGGATTTTCCTCTTGGGTAATAATTTCGTCCCCCATATACGTGTGAATAAAAACGCCCTCTCTTACACTTACTTCATACAACTTATGGATAGCTTCAGGACTTAGTGTACTGCTGAACATTTCTTCCTCGGTTGAGCAGTTTATTATTTTCCCACCGTTAAATGAAAGAATAAAGCTTCCATAATGATCCAAATTTAATTCTTGAGCAATATGTCTCATCCCAAATGTAGGACGTCCTGAAGCCAGGACAACTTTCACTCCAAGCTCTTGTGCTTTCATCAACGCATCTTTTGTTCGAACGGAAATGGAATGATCATCACGAAGTAAGGTATCATCTAAATCTAATACAATCATTTTATATGACATTTTATTCGTTCCTTTCTTTCAAGCAATCTTCTACTATCATACTATAAAATGTCCTTTTATAGGAGTGTGATGAAAAGGAAGATTATCTATATTTACAAAAATAAAAAAACTGGTGGTACCAGTTTTTTTATTCACAATATTCTATTTCCTTATACCTTTGCAGCATTTTGTTTTGATGCTAAAATTTGAACCTCAATTGAACCGGATTGTTTATCTACGATTGTTTTGATCATCACAGGGTAATCTTTGTTATTCATAAATTTAAAGTCCGGACCTCCCCAGGATACAGTTGCATCTTTACCAGCCGGAACATATCCAACAGATCTTGAATGAGAGTGAAGTTCAATAATTTCCAAACCTGCCTCTGCGACAGCATTATATAAGGTAGAAGAAGTTTGGCATATTCCTCCACCAATTCCTTCAACAAATTCTTTATTGACTATTTCCTTTGCTTTTTGATAACCTCTCGCAGTTGTTCGTTCGCCAACAACCAGATTAAAATAAAAGCGATCCCCAGGTCCAAGTACAATTTGGTTAATTTCATTTGCTGACAAGAAAATATTTTGAGATCGTCCGATCACACTTGGATCAAACGAAGTTTTATAGCTTCCGATGACTACTTCATTTACCCCTTTAACCGTTTCCGCTGTTACATTAGGTTCCGCGACTTCTAATGGCAGATCTAACGTTTTATCCAACGGCCTGACATTCAGAAGCATATCAACTAATTTACTTTCATCCAAAATCACACGGCTCTTGCCTTCTGTTAATTGACCATTGCCGGTGTATTTTGCAGGGACCATCGCCTGATCCAGGCTGTTTGCTAATTCATCTGCAATTTGGGCAATTTCTTTTTTATACTCATCTTGATTCTCATGAACAGTTGGAATAAAGGAATATAGGATATCTTTTGTCTTAGGATGTAATAAATTTACTGCATACTCTACTTTTTTCTCAGATAATTGTGACAGATGAGTGGTCATTTGACTGACTGGTAATGGCCCTTCTTCTTGACTACCGTTTGCCACATTCGAACTACAGCCTGCCATCATCAATAAGAGAATCATTGTCGATACACACTTTTTTCTCATAGTACTCCCACATTTCCCAATAAATTTTCTAAAACTATAACAATATTATAAAAACATAATAATTTTTACAATCATTACAATTATATTTCATATTTTATCAAAATATCCTTCTTTATTGTTAAAAATTCCCTTGAAAGAGTGAAATTTTTTTCTTTATAAGAATCAATAGCAAATATATATGTAAGACGAGTAAACGACACAATATGTTTCAAATTTATTACAACTTTTCAAAAAGATTTATATGTTTTTTGAATTAGAGAATCTATGTATGACAGGATATGATTTTTTATGAAGGAGTATGTATGAGAAATGAACTTATAGAGATAAAGAGGCAGTAAAAAGACCGCCCTACACGTGCGGTCTTTTCAAAATCAGTTTACTTCTACTACCCAATTAAATGGATCCTGCATTGTTCCTCTTTGAATACCTGATAATGTATCATATAGTTTTTTAGATAGTTGGCCGGTTAAACCATCGTTAATAACCATTTTTTGTTCATTATATAGGAACTCACCAACTGGAGAGATAACTGCTGCTGTTCCAGTACCGAACACTTCCTCAAGTTCACCTTTTTTATAGGTTTCATAAACTTCTTCCATAGATATTTTTCGTTCTGACACTGGAATATCCCAAGATTTTAATAATTCAATGATTGAATTTCTTGTTACACCTTCTAAAATACTACCATTTAACTCAGGTGTAACAACCTCACCATTAATTTTGAAAAAAATATTCATACTTCCTACTTCTTCGATATATTTCTTCTCCACTCCATCCAACCATAATACCTGTGAGTATCCTTTTTTCGCTGCTTCTTCCTGAGCTTTTAAACTCGCAGCGTAGTTTGCGCCGGTTTTCGCCTTACCTGTACCGCCATCAACTGCACGTACATAATGATTTTCAACAAAGATTTTTACAGGATGGATTCCTTCCTTATAATATGAACCTACTGGAGAAAGAATGATCATAAAACGATAGAAATTAGATGGTGCGACACCTAAAAAATATTCTGTCGGAATAATAAATGGACGAATATATAATGAAGTTCCTTCCGCTGTAGGGATCCATTCTTTTTCAATCGAAACCAATTGTTTTAAAGCTTCAATGACAAATTCACCATCAATTTGTGGAATACACAGGCGTTCGTTCGATAAATTCAGTCTGTGCATATTTTTTTCCGGTCTAAATAGCAATACTTTATCATCTTGTGTACGATAAGCCTTTAATCCTTCAAAAACTGTTTGCCCATAATGAAAAACCATTGAGGCAGGACTTAACGAAATAGGTTCATACGGAACGATTCTCGCATCATGCCATCCTTTAGTTGGGCTATAATCCATTGCAAACATATGATCTGTAAATACACGTCCAAATTCTAATTGATCTGATTGTGGTTTTTCCTTCTTTGTTTTGCTTAATGTTACATCGATCTTAGTTTTCGTCATCATGTCTTAACTCTCCCACTCAAATAATTTATCTTCATTAACACTTCTGAGCATATTAAGTTATGTTCATTCAAGTTTCTATATTTCTCTATTTTATAACTTTCATAAGGTAATTAACAACTGTTTTTCGACAAAAGATTCAAAATAATCAATAAAAATATTATATTAAACCAATTTTAACGTTATTTTTGAATATTAAAATACCTAAACATACCAATTTCCCCATTTAACTTGACCTAGACCAAATATCTCCCCATCGTAAATAAAAAAGAGCAGGAGTATACCCGCTCTCACATTATATCTTTTATTCTTTTACCATTAATCTTTTCTTTACTATCAACCCTATACCCACAACTACACTTACCATTCCCAGTAAAAGCATCGTAAAGTTATTCGTAGCTGTATTAGGTAAGAAATAACCGTTTTCACTTTTTGATTTTTCCGAATCATCTAATGCATTTGTGACTATTTGTTGATCTGATAATACCTGTTTATTTTGTCTACCTTCTTCTTTATCTTCTGTTACTTCTTGCTCCTGATGATCATTGTTGTCAACTTTTTCATCATCACTATGCTCTAATTGGTCCTCATCAGTTGATGGTTGCTGGTTTTCATCAGGAACTTCGGTTTCAGGTTGCTCGTCATCAACCGGCTCGTTCGGATTCTCACTTTCCTCTTCTTTAACTTCAATCCCAATTTGATAAGCAGCAATTGTTCCGGAAACTTCATGTGCTGCTAAAAGAATATTTTGACCAGTTGGACTTTCATCTGCCGGAATAAAAGTTAAACCTTCCGGAGCTGTATCGCCATTAGCACCTGTTACCTTTTCCTCGCCATTAAAGATTCGTGATGAAAAGTATCTATTAAATACCGGTTTTTCAGGGTTGTCTATATCGTAAACCATGATTCCACCAACACGCTCTAAGCCTATAAAAGCGTAATTCTCACCTTGAACATGACCAATTGTTACTGTCTCAGGCTCCGGCCCTTTATCATCACTGCGGGAGTCAAAATTATTTTCATCATTATTAGAATTAAAGTTATCTTCACCATATACTTGCATTGTGATTTCCTCAAAATCAGAGCCACTATCATATGTCAAATCTAATGAATTAGCATTCCATATGGAAAATGACCTGGCTCCATATCCATAAATCGCTTCATATTTGCCTTTATCATTCTTTGGTGCAGATATTGTTGTATTTAGCCTTCCTACTTGTTCTTCATTAAAAAGTCCATTTTCTATAAGGTGATTCAATTGTTCTTGAGTATATCCCTCATATAACTCAGCATTTAATTCATAGGACTCTTTAAGATCCGATACTCTTTCTTCCTCTGAAAAGCCAGCATAATCCTGTGCATCACCTTCATTAGCAGATAATATGTATGTTTGTCCATTCACTTTGTATGATGCCATTCCATCAGGTTGGTACATTGATAAAACAGGCCAGTTAGTGATGTTCATCTCATTGTCCTCATTTGAAGCATCTAACTTATTTCTCCCTACAGAAAAATCTTTATATCCAAGACTTTTTACTTGGACAAATCTTTTTGCAGGAATATCCAGTTTTGCCAACGCATTATTTTCCTGAAGTGCACCAAAAGCAAATTTACTCTCTTCGTCCACCACAATATATTCCGGTTCAAGATCTTGGGCAAATGTAGAAGTTTCTGAAACCTTCCTGACTCCTTCTTCGATTACACCCTCTTCAAATTTAATAGGCGTGACACTTTCATTTGTTATTCCTTCCACACCATTTGAAACATTAATCATACTAACAGAACCCTCTGGATTGGTTTGATAATCATCACTTGGCTCCCCTTCATTGGCAACAAGCACATAGGAACCATCCGGTGTAAATGTCAGCATATCCGGTAAGGCTCCAACTGTCACATGTGATAGATAGTCACCTTCTGTCGACAAAAATACAACAAATCCGGGGTCAACTTTATTTGCAGCAGGTGCCGAAACAGCAATATACCCGCCTTTTGGATGAATCGCTACACTTGTTACATCAGAAGCAGCTACACCTAAATCTTTTAAATTGATCTGTTTTAGACGAGGATCTCTTGAGAGTCTTTAAGAACATTTAAATCAATAATATCTACTGCCTTCGCTGAACCATTTACTGAAAAAGCATGTTTGGAAATTGAATCATACGCAACAATCTCTGTTCCTCCTTCACCAATTCCCGCTCCACTGGAGTATCTCCCAAGTAATTGAACATGGACACCTTGTCCATGTTCTCCATCAAATTTCATTACATGATTAGCAGCCGATGTTTGAACAGGAGAAGTAAGCAGTACATATGAAGCAGCAGCAAAAATGGTTTTGCTCATAAAATGCTGAAATTTCAACCTAGCAACCTCCCAAATTTTTTTATTATAAAAATCTTACTAGGTTTTGGTAAAGATTGATTAAGAGTTTTGTAATATTTTTGTTAATTTTATATAAATTCGTCGGTAAATGTTAAATACGAATATAAATTATGTCGATAATAATCTGTATAGAGCCTTTTCAGAAAGCATTTCTTTAAGAAAAAACATTTGCTTAATCTTAAATCCAATTATTGATTTTCCCTCTGCTATTTTCTTCCATTATGGTTATTATAACTGAATATTATACGGAAATAACTAGGATTACTTTGTATTATCTTTAAGTATTATAAGTTGTATTTCTGCAATGGACACTCGATGAACAAAAGTAAAGACGTTAATATACGCCTTTAAAATGAAAGTGAATTTTTTGTCTATTTTTGTTTTAAATTTAGATAGATTGGACAAAATTTTACAATTTTCCACCTTATTCGAACACTCAATTTATCATTTCATTCAGATACATCTAGTATTGTCGAAATAAAGCTCGTCTATCTTGAAATAATGAAAAACCAGATGAGAACATATGTTCAGGATCATATGAGAATGGGACAAACAGCCAAGGGTGCATTAAAAGAAATGGAGAATGAATTTAAAAAAGGAAAACGAACAGGAGGAGTAGAAATGTCGTTTTCCTTTTTAACACCATCAAAATGTATTGTAGATATTTTCACATTCTTCAGCAATAGGTTCATAAAAACAATGAAGTTTGAATCTCCCCACCAGCGGCTGGTTGTACCATTGTGGAAGGGCAATCACCCTGAGGACGAAAATACCATAGGCTAAATTTTGCCGGCCAAAACCTTTCACCGTTAACAACTCTACGAGCAAGTCTTTTTTCACTTTCTCTAGCCCTTTGAAAAAAATAACCTTTGGTTGTGGCTTCAAAAGCATGTGGTTGAAAAATCATATTCGGAATTGTACGTAATCCCTTAAAATCCGAACAGTTGGAACGAATCCGATTTATCCCTACATTTCCGACTAAAAGCATCCCTTGAATTCCTTCTCCTTCAGCTTCTGCACGAAGCAACCTAGCTAATAAGGCAATATCTGCTTCGGTCGTTTTTACAACGGCCATGCATTCACCTCCATTTCAATCCTCTTTTTATCATATTTTATAGAAAGCTAGGCACATGACTATTTATATACATATCTGGATATAAAAAAAGAATGCAAATGTTTTCGCATTCCCTTCTATAATTTATTATCATTTACTTAAATCCGCTTCTCTGGAAGTGTGAGTTTAATTGTCCTCTAATCATTTTTTTCTTTAATTCAGCATCTGTTTCCTTTTTTCTATAGTCTCTCCGTATTTCATCTGTTTGAACACCTTCTTCAACCTTTTCTGCAATGTCCATTAGTTTTTCAATATCTGAAAAAGAATATTTACGGAAACCAGTTGAAGTACGCTCAGGAAAAATTAGTTTTCTTTCTTCATAGTAGCGGATTCTTCTTTCCGATAATCCCGTCATTTCACAAACTGTTCCCATTGACATTACTTTTTTATCACGGTATGACATACTCTTCTCCATATGTATCCCCTCTTATGCATGATAAATTTTCGTTCAATTATCTCTTTTTTACTTTAGCAACAGTAACCGTTTTCTAACAAGAATTATTTGTTAAATTTTTGGTTTATTTATAATATTCCGTCTTTTTGTTTTGTTTTGTGCTAAGAAATACTTTACTTCTAAACTTTTACGTAAGATAAGTTAACACACAAAAATGCCCATAATAATGAAGAGACATCCTTTTTAGATGCCTCTTTTTCTTATTTATCATAAGACCACCAGAAAACTTACTGTTCACTCTGGTTCACCTATCTCAAAACTACTATTAATAAGTTCTATTGCTTGTTCAGGAGTAATCTTAAACTCATCCGCTACTTTTTTAATCATATTTTCTCTTATTTCTCTAATTGTCATAAGAACACAACCCTTTCTCTTTGATCTGTTACTATCATATTATCAGAAAATTCATATACTAAAAGTCGTTTGTAAGATTATCTTACATTGTTTTTTTGAGTATTATGACAGAATATCTTACAACTCTTTTTTATCGTTGTTGATAAGAACTATATATATTACGATTGATACGAAAACAGAAAAAGCTGAAACCAAATAAATCGTATGATATCCAAATAAATGACCGATCTGTCCAAATACTAAAGCGCCCATTCCAACACCTAGATCAAAGGAAGAAAAGAAGGTTGCATTTGCCATACCTCTTCTATGTTTCGGTGCATTCTCAATTGACCATGCTTGTAGAGCTGGCTGTACGGATCCAAAACCTATTCCATATAAAACAGCAGCAATTAACAGAACGGTTGTATTTAATAACCATGCTAATAAAATCATTGCAGCAACAATGAGAATCGTTCCAGGAATAAAAATTGCACGATGTCCTTTTACATCATATATTTTTCCAGCAAACGTTCTGGATGCCATCAAAGCCAGAGCAAAAACAAGGAAATACCATTGTATACCCGAAATTCCTTTTTGAGCTGTATATAATGGTAAGAATGAAGCAATTCCCCCAAAAGTTACTGTAATGAAAAAAAGCAACAGGGACGGTTTGAGTGCTGTTTTCTCATAAATATCCCATTTTTCTTTTTTACCTACTTGTTGGGTTTTCTCTATTGTTTTATAGCGTATTCTTGACGAAAGGAGAAATGCTATTAACCCTAGGGTTGCACAAATCATAAATAATTGTGTATATGATAAAACCCCAGCTAAGGAAAGTCCCAATGATGGTCCAAAGGCTAATGCGATGTTTCCTGATAAGCCATAGTATCCCATTCCTTCTCCACGTCTCTTTGAAGGGATTATATCACTCGCAATTGTTCCAGATGCTGTTGTAGAAAAACCCCAACCAATACCTTGAATAAATCTCATAAAAAATAAAAACCCTATTGCCGGTAGAAAGCCAAAGGATCCAACGGATACAATAAAAATTAGAATACCAGTTAAATACACACTTTTTCTGCCTCTTGTTTCAAGTGCATGCCCTGCATAGGATCTTACTAATAAGGCTGAAAAGGTGAAAATACTAACAACAATCCCAATTAGTTGGTCATTTCCCCCTAACTCTTCTACATAAAGCGGAATCGTTGGCAAGGTCATTTGAAACCCAAGGAAAATAAAAAAGTTTGATATACAAATTAAAATAAAGTCACGTGTCCAAATCTTTTCTTTATGTAATACATTTGATTGCTGAAAATTCAAAAAAGCCCTCCTCTTCCAATGTAATAAGCTATTATTTAATAAGGTTAATATTTATAAGACTAAATAACAAATGATATGTTTTACAATATATACTCAACTACAAGAATAAAGTGTTTTATTTTATAAATAATAAAAAGATGAAAAGCAACTAAATTGACGGTTAGGGTGAGATAAATGAAATTTGGTTGTCATGTGAGTATTAAAAATGGATATTTCGCCGCTGCTAAGCATGCATATACCATAGGCGCTAAAGCATTTCAGTACTTTCCGAAAAATCCAAGGAGCTTGTCAGTTAAAGCGTTTAATCCAGAAGATGCAAATCAATGCTCCGGATTTTGTCATGAACATGATCTTGTATCCATAGCACATACACCTTACCCAACTTCTCTTACTCCATCATTAGAGAAAAAGGAACTTACGATTGCATCATTGTTAAATGATTTAGAGATTGCTGAAAGTTGTGGATCTATTGGAGTAGTTGTCCATTTCGGGCAGCTTATCGATGCAGATCATCCACTGACAAGCTATCAGTTAATGATTGAGATGTTAAATCTTGTTTCATCCCGATGGAACGGAAAATGCAAGTTGTTAATAGAAAATAATGCCGGTACATCAGGTGCACTGGGGACAACATTGGAAGAGCTTGTTCAAATTAGGAGCCTAATAGATAATCCCGAAAAAGTGGGATTTTGTCTCGATACTTGTCATGCTTTTGCAAGCGGTCTATGGAGCGGGCAACAAAATGAGGTATTTTGGCAAAAAGCAATTGAACTAGGTTACCTTGAATATCTGGAAGCTATACATTTAAATAATTCCAAATACCCGCTTGGATCACGTAAAGATAGACATGCAAATATTTTTGGTAATGGATTCATAGAGAGTGAAGAATTTATTAAATTGTTTCAGTTAGATCTTTTATCAGAAATTCCTTTTGTTCTTGAAACACCATCAAATGAAGGTGTAACACACACGGAAGAAATAAACCAGCTCTACCAATTTGTTAAGAACAACCGTTAGAGCCTCATCCTTATCTATTCCAAAAAAAATTCATCCGAGAAATCTCTACATTTCATAAACCAGCATGTTACGACAAAAACCTATCTTTTTGTCAAGTTTTGCGCTTTCCCGAGAAATAAATCTAGTTTATACCCTACCGTTTTTAAGGACCTGTATCATCATATCAGCATTTGGATAACCGACTTCTCTGTACTGTTTCATAACCTTTTCAATATCATAGCCAACTCTTTCAATAGATGTACTATATCCACTCTCATCTATTGTAATAACACCATAAGATGCTTTTGTTACACCATCAAAGGGTAGTCCTACACTCCCAATATTCATTATCACTCTACCATTAATGTACCGAATATAAGGTTTATGAATATGAGCATAAAGATAAATAGTTGCAGCCTTTTTCGATAACACCTTTTCATATAACAGACTATCTTCTACATTTTGGGGTATCACTTCAAATAAACTGGCAGGTGTTGCATGAAAAGCAAAGATTTCAATACCATGTTCATTTAGGTATAACTCTGTAGGTAGCTGTGATAAATAGTCGATATCTGTTGATTCAAGGTTAGAAAATATCCATTCCCGTTCCTTGTTCATCATTTCAAGAGCTCCATCAGGAACTTCTCCCTGCCGAACCCCTCTCACAACCCATTCATCAGCATTTCCTTTTATCACCTCAGCTTGTAAGGATCGAATAAGTTCTAACGATCTTTTTGGTTCAGGTCCTCTATAGCTTATATCACCAAGAACACAAATTTTTTCAATATTTTTCTTTTTAAGATCTTTTAAAACTGCTTCAAGTGCAACAGCATTACCGTGTATATCTGAAATAAATGCAATTTTCACGATCATATCCCTCCAAATTAAACGATTCTTTCTTTAGTATACCAATCCATTGGTTTGGTATCTATTTGTAAAAAATTGTTAGTTTATTTGTTAAATTTTCTTATTTTTTTGGAAGGAGAGTTAAACAAAGAAAAAGAATTAATAAACCATAAACATTAAAGAGAAGATGTGTTTTTACTGGAGGGGAATGCATGTTAGCTCAAAAACATATAAACAGCAATGTCATACCTCAAAGTATTATTCCATATGATCACAAAATTGCTCCATTTTTGATTAGAAATATTTTATTTCAACATATCCCGAAAGCAACACAACATATTTATGTTGTGGGAATCGGGTCGAATCAAATAAACGGTGACAGTCTCGGTCCTTTTGTTGGTACTCTCCTGCAACATAAATTCCCAAGACATTTAACTGTGTTAGGAAATCTTCAGTCCCCATTAGATTCCTCAAACTTAGTGAGTGAATTTACCAAGATCTGTTTACCACAAAATAGTTTTGTCATAGCTATTGATAGTGTTTTAGGATCTAAAAACATAGTCCAATCAATTGTCATTAGAGATGGACCTATTCTGCCTGGTGAGGGTTTAGGAAAACAGCTTCCGGCAATTGGGGATTGTAGCATTATGGGAGTTGTCCTTGAGAAGGATTTTCAGGATCAGTCAACTCTATTTCATACAAATTTACATCTTATCTACACGATGACAACAAATATTAGCAAAGGAATTTCTCTTGCTGTTCGGCAATTTTTTCAATACCCTCCTAATTATCCGATATTTCTTTAGGAAGCATAAGTAGCCGAATGCAGAATCTAATTACAAAGTTCTCCATTCGGCACTAGTTCCTATCAATAATTTTTACTTTAGATTATTTTATCGAAGGACATTCTCTCTTTCATCAATTTTAGATACGATTGCTTCCGTTAGCTCTTCTGTTATTTCTACTAAATTTTTTTCTAACTTGGCGCTTACCATTTTTGCTAAGGCACCTTCAGGAGTAATATCAAGAAAACCTGACATTAACGTTTTATTTGATTCCAGAGGCTTTGCTTCAAAATATCCCTTTCCACTAATCTTCTCATTGATTCCTGTCAGATTAAACTCCACTTTTGATGGTTCTATCCATGTCAAAATATCTACTTTTAGATGTATTTTTCGTTTTATAACACCTAAGTCTGTTTTGAATTTCCATGTTGACTCTTTTTCACTAATTATTTCATGATTTATATACCCAGGTACAAGTGGTGCCCAATGATCCATTACACTTACAAAGCTCCATATAGAATGTATAGGATGATCAACTTCTACTTTGTATAAATGATTGGCCATTTATCAAACCTACCTTCTTGTTCGATTAATGATTCATAGATGAAAAACCATTTATACAGTACTTATTCTCTTTCATTGTCCAATATGTGTTTAAACTGTATTTTCATAAAAATTATACTGCCGTTACGAATTTCCTTTTCTCAGGGTTTTAAAATAATCTTCAAACAATTTTCCTTATGTGAATTAAAAATTTTATAGGCATGCTCTGCTTCTTCTAAAGGAAGATGGTGGGTGATCACATCCGACAAATTTACTTGTTTCGTTTTGAGGAGATCGTATAAAAAAGGAATTAGATGGATAACAGAAGCAAGTCCCATTTTTAATGTAATGTTTCTCGCAAATAAATCACCTAATGGAAACTGATTATATCTAGTACCATATATTCCTACCAATTGTATTATTCCACCCGAGCGTGCTACCTGACTAGCAAATTCAATGGCACCTAAAGCTCCCCCCTGCAGCCTAAGAGCTGTTTCCAATATTTCTGTCGGTCTCATTTTCCCGCTCATTCCGACACAGTCAATTACTACATCTGCCCCACCTTTTGTTATTTCTTTAAGATGTTGCTTTAATTCTTTATCTTCTTGGAAATTAAAAGCTTCTACACGATTCCACTTTTCTGCATGTTCAAGTCGATAAGGTACATGATCAACCGCTATTACTCTTTTTGCGCCTTTTAACCACGCAAGTTTCTGTGTGATCAATCCGATAGGACCACAACCCAAAACAATCACAGTGTCACCACTCTTTACCTCAGCTTGCTGTACTCCCCAATAGGCTGTTGAATAGGCATCAGTTAATAGTAATAATTCTTCATCTGCCACTTCATTATATTCCGGCACTTTAAAGGTCCCAAAATTAGCATATGGAACACGAACATATTCTGCTTGAGTACCACTATAATCTCCAAACAATCTGGAACAGCCATAACAACCGCCAATCTCACCATCGAGATTTGACCGTAAACATTGACATTCTAGTTTTCTTTTGCAGTTTACACATTCACCACAAGCTATATTATATGGTAATACAACTTTGTCTCCTTTTTTAACATGATGTACATCCGAGCCGATTTCATTAACGATCCCTATTGCTTCATGTCCGATAATATAATCCTTTTCCATACTTGGTATCATACCATGATAAAAATGTCGGTCTGAACCACAAATTGATGTATGAGTTACTTTTACAATGATATCATCCTTATTTTTAATTTGTGGATCAGGCATGTCTTTCACTTTTACATCCATAAACCCTTGATAAGTGACAGCCCTCATTTATTCTTACTCCCATCGTTTTGATCAGTTACTGTTAATAAATACATAATGAGAGCCTGCTGTTCTTCTTTTGTAAAACCAGTAGTATGATCCACCCAAAATTCATGACCTGTTCCACTTACATGTGCTGTATTTAATTTTTCGTTTTCCGCATTTTCTTTTACTACTTTTTGTCTCAATTCGGAATCAATTAACGCTAATAGACTGTTTATTGGATCTGCTTTCTTTCCTTTATATAAAGTTTCATTTACTCCAATTTCTTCATTTAGATTTTGACCTACTGCAACTCCTCCGTCATGCAAATATGGTGCACTCCAGTATAGTCCAACAAGACTTGGAACTTTGTATACTCCATCTGAACCATTATGCCCCCAACTTCTTTTTAATTGTTTTTCTTGTTCAGCTGTTAAAGTTAGTTCTTTGATAATCGGTTTTTCAGGTAGAGGAACAGGTGTTTCAGGGTCATATAGGCCACCCGGGTTAGAGAAAAATTTTTCCGTGTTATTAAGTGCTTTAGCTCTTGAACTTTCTGTTCCAATCTCCTTTGGAGACATTAATTGATTATTTGTTAAATACTGACCTGCATGACACGTGATGCAACCAGCTCGGTTAAAAACTGATTTCCCGTCAATTAGTATTTTATCATCTGTATTTATTGCTGTTTTCGGCGGTTTTAAAGAATTCATAAAGGCAGACATCGAATTTAATTGCTCCCACGCCCGATATCCATCAGAACTTGCAAATAAACCTACACTTGATAAAAATGATACTTTAGGATAAGAGGGAGACTCAATTAACTCTAATACTCCATCTGCATTCGGGGTAGGATCTGCATTTGCTAAAAAATCCGTCGGACTTTCTCCGCTTTCAGGGTCAAATCTATACCTTTTATCTGCAGCATTTTGAAGTAATATTGCCACATATAATTCTTTATCAATACCTAATACTTCTTTACTAATCGCCATTTGGGAAACTGCGTCCATATTTTGAGCATGTGCGTTATTAATAATTGCGCTTAGTCCCTTAAAAGGGCCTAATTGTCCTTGTCCACTCCATCCATACGGATGGTCACCTAATGTAAAGACGTCAGGAGTTTGTACCGGATTATTAATAAGATCAATTGTTGTGTCATTTCCACCTCGGGGCCATTTCATTACTTCTTGATCAACATATTTCTCAAGAATTTGAATGTCTGGTAAATCGAGTTCCTCCCCTTCTGTACTTTTAACAGTACGATCTGTTAAGGTTATAAAGTCTTGTATATTTTTCATTTCAGTATGTGTAAAATACGAAGCAGAATTTGTAGCTAATGCCACGAGTAATCCTATATTTAAATCTGTATTCGGTATTCCATGAACTACCTCTTTTTGATCATCTAATGAAGAGTGACAAACCGCACAACTAATACCCGCTCTTACCTTTCCCTCCTCATACCTAACCTTCACTCCTAGAGGGATTAATGCACCCTTAGGTACATCAAGACCTGTATCAATTAAATCACCTTTATTTATTTTTATATCACCGACTGTTACCGATTTAGCTGCTTTTACTTGAAGATTATCTGTACCCTGTCCGTTTAATTTAATGATTGCCGCCGCTACATTAGGAAGTGTCAACGCACCGTCAAACATTCCCATAACATCAGTAAAAAACACTTCATTTCCAAATGTCTCTTCATAAAAAAGCTTTCTGCCTGTTTGAATAAATTCATGATCAGGTTCTTCCTGTACATTACTTGACATCTGGCGAATTCCTTTAAATGAATTGCTCTCTTTCTTATTTACATTTGAGTCTGGAGGTACATATGCATATTCAATTCCTACCACTGTAAAATAAGCAATTGGCACAATCAAGCACATAAAAAGAATGGATAGTATGATGGATCGTTTTCTCAATTTTATTTCTCCTTTAGACTTGATGATAGTTATTATTTAACCATCCATTCACGTTATGCTTATTTTGTTTATTTTTTCACCCAAATACCTAAAGCCACCGCAATGAGACCGTCAATTGACAGCATTCTGCTCCTCCAATTGAAGATGTAAGGTTCAAATGTATTCCATCTGGATTAAAGGAGGTTTTTACTTTCGATTTAATTCCAGTTGATTTTATTAGTTTATTAACTTCGTTCATATTTGACTGTTGTGCCGCATACATCACCTTAGAAGCAAAATTTTTTGATTGAGCAAGTTTGTTTAACACTAAACTTGCCTCTTTCATTAACACTTGCATAGATTTAGCTGATTGTTCAAAAAGTGTCGGGTCTACTTCAGGAAATTGTCTGTTAGGAGGGAATGACATGCAATAGTCTTGTACTGTACCGACTATTCTTAAACCATTATCATGAGGTATAGGAAAACATATTGGACAATAGTATATTGGCAGCATAGTAACAGCTCCTTTTCAGGTTCTCTTTCCAATATACGGGAATTAGAAAAAGATGTGATGACAACTAGATAGTGAATAATAAACAATGTACTAAATGGCAGGTAAAAGAACAGCTACAACACGTTTTTTATATACCTTTTATCCTAAATAAAAACCCTAAGAAGAAGTCTTAGGGCATTGTGCTTTTATGAATAGGTAAAAGAAGTTCAACTTCAGTCCCTTTATTTCTAGAACTAATAAAAGATATTTTTCCTTTATGGAATTCAACTATACGATAACTTACAGTTAAACCAAGTCCTGTTCCTTTTTCCTTCATTGAATAAAATGGCTCACCTAAATGTTTTAGTCGGTCCTCATCAATTCCAATTCCGTCATCTTTAAACGTAACCTTTACAGTTTTTACATCCATCATCTCGAGTGAAACAAATACATTTTTTGACGAAGCTTCAATAGAGTTTTTCATAATATTAATAAAAAGTTGTTTTAATTGATTTGGTTCACAATCAATAATTGGAAGGTTTTTATTTATTTGAATATGCAATGTCACTCCATATAAATTTGCTTCTGATTCTAGTAAGGACTTTACATCCATTAACAAATTATTAATGTCCTTTTTTTGAAATTGAATTTTTTGAGGTTTTGCAAGTACTAATAATTCACTTGAGATAATATTCATTCTTTCAAGTTCATCAAGCATGATACGGTAGTAAAAATCATTCTCTTTATTACTACTCTGAAGCATCTGTACAAAACCTTTTAATGATGTTAAAGGATTTCGAATTTCGTGAGCTACGCTAGCTGCAAGCTCACCTACAACGGATAATTTCTCTGTTTTTCGAAGCAACCTTTCTGTTTCTTTTTCTTTTGAAATGTCTACTGCATATCCAATGATCCCGACTGTTCTTTCGTTAATAATCATTGGCACTGATGTGCATCTCAATATTTTTGTTGTATGATCTTTCATTACAATTTCAATCTCTTCATTTGTAAACGATTGATTATGGTGAATAATTTGTTTGTACGACTTGTAAATTTTCCAACGGTCTCTTTTGGATATTATCGGTAAAACCGTTTTATTCACAATTTCTTCTTTTGTAAATCCTGTAAAGCGGTAAAAATGTTCATTTACCTCTGTAAGCCTTCCTTCTAAGTCAATCATATACACTAACTCCGGATTAAAATCAAAAAGAGATTTATATCTTTGTTCACTTTCTGCTAACTTTTTCTCAGCTAAAACCTTTTCTGTTACATCTCTACCCATCACTACTAATTCTTTACGTGATCCATCTTCATGAAAGAGCGGGATTTTTATGGTATCAAAGGTCTTTATACTACCATCTGGCATTGGTATTTCTTCAATACATCTGCTTTTTGTTCCAATTAACCATGCCTGCTCATCAGATGTTTCACAATATTTTAATGCTTCAGCATAAAACTCAGTATATTCAGCTAGTTCTGAGTCTTTTTTCCCAACATAATCCACATCTTCTAATTGAAATAATTCAAGTGCAAAATCATTTGCTTTTGTCCATCGACCTTCTCCATCCTTAAAATTAACAAAATCAACCATCGAATTAATTAAAATACTTAATTTGTCTTTTTCTCGCTTCTCATTTTTATATGCTTCTCTTTTTAACACTAAATAAAAAATGAAGATGCTGGTTAAAAGGACAAACAAGAAACCTTTAATATTATGAAATATTAATAAGGTCCCTTTAGGAATATTGAACAGGACCAAAAGATTGTCTGTAGCAAGAATCCATACCGAACTGAAAAGCACATAATATACTAGAATTTTATATTTATTAACCATAAATTTCTCCTTAGTGATTGGTTAAACCTTAGTCACCTGCACTATTATTTCATTCCAAAAGTTAATTCTACTAAAAATGTACTATGTCGTCCAATAGGAATTATTGCTAAGACTTAGACGTTTTTTGAATCAAATGAAAAAGGATCAAAGCAACTAAATGCCTTGATCCTTGGAAAAATATTATGCTAAAACAGTGCTTCCCATTAAATAACGATCTACTTCACGCGCAGCTTCTCTACCTTCATTGATCGCCCAGACAATCAAACTTTGACCACGACGAGCATCGCCTGCTGCGAAAACACCATCAATGTTTGTACGGAAATCTCCGTATTTAGCAGCAACAACATTGCGTGCAGTTTGGTCAACATTAAACTGCTTTAATACTGGTTGTTCTGAACCTTCAAATCCAATCGCTATAAATACTAGTTGAGCAGGCCATACTTTTTCAGAACCCGGGACTTCTTTGAAGTAATATAAGCCTTGTTCATCTTTTAGTTTTTCCATTTGAATTGTGTGAAGTTCTTTTAGGTTTCCTTTTTCATCCGAAATGAGCTTTGTTGTTTGGATACAGTATTGACGCGGATCCTCACCAAACTTAGCTTCTGCTTCCTCATACGCGTATTCCATTGTAAAGACATGTGGAGCCTCCGGCCACATATTTTCAACTGTTCGGGACATTGGCAATTTAGGGTGTTTACCAAATTGAACAACACTATTACAATTTTGGCGAAGTGCGGTTGCTACACAGTCAGCACCTGTATCTCCACCACCGATAACAATCACATCTTTGCCTTCTGCATTAATAAATTGATTATCTTCAAAATTTGTATTTAGATAGCTTTTTGTTACATCTGTTAGATAATCCATTGCAAAGTGAACTCCGTTTGCTTCGCGTCCTTCTATACGTAAATCACGCTGCTTCTGAGCACCTACACATAGGATCACAGCATCGTGTTTAGCACGCAATTCATCTGCTGTAATGTCTTTTCCAACTTCTGTATTTGTAATAAATGTTATACCTTCTTGAGTCAGCAGGTTTACTCGACGTTCTACAATGCCTTTATCAAGCTTCATATTAGGAATACCATATGTTAATAATCCGCCTGCACGGTCTGCACGTTCATAAACAGTCACTGTATGACCTGCTTGGTTAAGTTGATCTGCTGCAGCTAAACCAGCAGGACCAGAGCCAACAATTGCAACCTTTTTACCCGTGCGTTTCTCGGGAATGCGCGGTGTAATCCAACCATTTTCAAAGCCTTTGTCAATAATGGCTTTTTCAATATTTTTAATTGTAACAGCCGGGTCAGAAATGGCTACATTACAAGAACCCTCACAAGGTGCCGGGCAAACCCTTCCAGTGAATTCCGGAAAGTTATTCGTTTTTAGTAAGCGTTCAAGTGCTTCCTTCCATCTACCACGATAGACTAAGTCATTCCACTCAGGAATCAAGTTATGAATTGGACATCCTGACGTGAAACCATTAATCTCAGTTCCAATATGACAGAAAGGAGTCGCGCAATCCATACAGCGCGCTCCTTGTCTGCTTAACTTTTCCTCAGAGAAAGGAGCTGAATACTCTTTCCAGTCATCTAAACGCTTGAGAGGATCACGTTCTGCTGCCTCTTCACGTTTAAACTCCAAAAATCCTGTTGCTTTCCCCATCTTCCTCTCCCCTTTCTACTGTACTACTGCTTTGGAACGTGACAGCTTTGCCACTGAACCTTTTTTTTCAGATTTTGCATTTGCTTCAAACGCACTCATGATCGCTTCTTCATTCGTTAAACCAGCTTCCATTTGCTCAGCAATACGATTCATCATACGCTTGTAGTCCTTTGGAATTACTTTAACAAACTTCGGAAGTATTTCGTTCCAGTTGTCTAATACAAATCGAGCTTTTGGACTGTTAGTATAATGGAAATGATTTTGAACCATTTCGTTTAGGAATTCTATTTCCTTTTCATCTGCTAAACTTTCAAACTCAATCATTTCATCATTACTAATTGCTTTAAATTCTTCCTTATTATCAGCAAGTACGTATGCAATACCGCCTGACATACCTGCACCAAAGTTTTTGCCGACTTCACCGAGGATCACAACACGGCCACCTGTCATATACTCACACCCGTGATCTCCCACACCTTCAACGACTACATTTACTCCACTGTTACGAACACCGAAACGTTCCCCCGCACGACCATTGATATATGCTTCACCACTTGTCGCACCATAGAATGGAACATTTCCGATAATTACATTGTCAGCAGCAACAATGCTTGAATCAACTGAAGGTTTAACGATAATTTTACCGCCTGAAAGTCCTTTACCGATGTAGTCATTTGCATCACCAGTTAAGTGCATAGTGACACCTTTTGGAACGAATGCTCCGAAACTTTGACCTGCCGATCCTGTAAAGCGTAATGTGATTGTATCTTCCGGTAATCCCTCTTCACCGTATCGTTTAGAAATCTCACTACCAACGATTGTTCCAGCCACACGGTTGATGTTCTTAATGTTAAATGAAGCATCAATAGGTGTACCTGCTTCAATTGCTTTTTCAACTTTTGGTAGGATTTCAACCATATCTAAAGACTGATCAATTTTATGATTTTGTTTGATTCTGGCTGTACGTGCACCTTCCGGTTGGAATAGAAGTGTTGATAAATCCAAATTTTTAGCTTTCCAGTGAGCTTTTGCACGTTCACTAACTTCAAGTACATCTGTGCTGCCGACCATTTCTTCCATCGTTCTGAAGCCAAGTTCTGCCATGATTTCGCGAACCTCTTGAGCAACAAAACGCATGTAGTTAACAATATGATCCGGATCCCCAGTAAATTTGTCACGAAGCTCTGGATTTTGTGTAGCTACTCCAACAGGACATGTATCCAGATGACATACACGCATCATAATACAACCCATTACAACTAGAGGAGCTGTTGCAAAGCCATATTCTTCAGCCCCAAGGATAGCAGCTAATGCTACATCACGGCCTGTCATTAATTTACCGTCTGTTTCTAATACAACACGATCACGAAGACCGTTTAGCATCAAGGTTTGATGTGCTTCGGCCAAGCCAAGCTCCCAAGGTAACCCTGTGTGCTTAATACTCGTTTTCGGTGAAGCACCTGTACCGCCATCATAACCGCTAATAACAATGACATCCGCTGCCCCTTTTGCAACACCTGCAGCAATTGTCCCAACTCCAGCTTTGGCAACTAACTTAACACTAATACGTGCATCACGGTTAGAGTTTTTCAAATCGTGGATAAGTTGTGCTAAATCCTCAATAGAATAAATATCATGATGAGGAGGAGGTGAAATTAATCCTACACCAGGTGTTGAACCACGAACATCTGCAACCCATGGATAGACTTTATTTCCAGGTAACTGACCACCTTCACCAGGCTTAGCACCTTGAGCCATTTTTATTTGAAGCTCATCTGCATTTACTAGATAGTGACTTTTTACACCGAAACGACCAGATGCGATTTGTTTTACTGCACTTCGACGTAAATCGCCATTTTCATCAGCAATGAATCTGTTTGAATCTTCTCCACCTTCACCACTGTTGCTTTTACCACCAAGACGATTCATCGCAATTGCTAATGTTTCATGTGCTTCCTTGCTTAATGAACCAAATGACATTGCACCAGTTTTAAAACGTTTTACGATTGAATCTACTGATTCAACTTCATCAATTGAAATGGATGGTCTTTTACCATTGAATGAGAATAGATTACGTAAGAATCCAATTCTTTCTTCATTCGCAGCATCTGAATATTTTTTAAATAGACTATAATCATTTTTACGACAAGCCCATTGTAATGTGTGAATTGTTGAAGGATTGAATGCATGGTGCTCTCCATTTTTTCTCCATTGGAAATCACTTCCTGAATCCAAAACCTTGTCAACTTTCTCAGAATACGCATCTTGATGACGTAATACTGCTTCTTTTGCAATTATGTCAAGATTAATACCGCCAAGTTGTGATGCTGTTCCAGTAAAGAAACGGTCAATCACATCTTGACCAATACCAACAGCCTCAAAAATTTGTGCTCCTCGATAACTTTGAACAGTTGAGATTCCCATCTTAGACATTACTTTAACGACACCTTCAGTAACACCTTTGATATACTTCGCAACAACCTCTTCATAGCTATAAGATAAGCTGCCATCTAAAACTGCCTCTTTGTAAGTTGCAAACGCAAGGTAAGGGTTAATTGCATCTACCCCATATCCAATTAAAGCTGCAAAGTGATGTACTTCTCTTACTTCACCAGATTCAATAACAAGGCTTGCTTTAGTGCGCGTACCTTGACGAATTAAGTGTTGATGAAGTGCGCCAACAGCTAATAAAGCAGGGATTGCAATATTATCTGAATTCATTCCGCGATCGGAAATAATCAGGATGTTCATACCGTTGTCGATTGCTTCATCTGCCTCAGCACATAATTTTTGGATTGACTCGTCTAAATTTTCACTAAACAACGATTGAATCGTTTTGCTCTTAAATCCAGGATTTAGATTTAAGCGTAATTGTGCTAATTGGACATTAGAAAGTACAGGCGAATCTAACTGGATTCTACGTGCATTTTCTTTAGTTGGATGCAGAATATTTCCTTCAGTTCCTAGCAGTGTCATTGTAGATGTTACAATTTGCTCGCGAATTGCATCAATTGGCGGGTTTGTAACTTGTGCAAATAATTGCTTAAAATAATTAAATAATGATTGAGGTCGATCTGATAATACTGCAAGTGGTGTATCATTCCCCATTGATCCTAATGGATCTTTTCCTTCTGTAATAATAGGAAGTAAATATTTTTGAATATCTTCATACGTGTAACCAAAAGCACGGTGACGCTCTGCAATATCAGTTACGACTTCTTCTAAAACATCTGATTGATCATCAAGCTTAATAAGTTGCTCGTTTAACCATTCTTGATATGGCTCTTCTTTAGCCATTTCGTCTTTAATCTCTTCGTCTGAAATAATACGCCCTTCTTCTAAATCAATTAGAAGCATTTTACCTGGGCTTAAACGATCTTTGTATAGAACATCTTTTTCATCTACTTCAATAACGCCTACTTCAGAAGAGAAAATGATGTAATCATCTTTTGTAACATAATAACGAGCTGGACGAAGACCGTTACGGTCAAGAATCGCACCTATTTGTTTACCGTTTGTAAATGAAATAGCAGTTGGTCCATCCCATGGCTCCATTAAGCAGCTATGATATTCATAGAAAGCTCTTTTTTCAGGACTCATATGTGGATTCTCAGTCCAAGGTTCCGGAATCATCATCATCGCAGCGTGTGCCGGCTTCCGACCTGCTAAAACGAAAAACTCAAACGCGTTATCTAGGATAGAAGAGTCACTACCGTCTGCATCAAGGATAGGAAGTACTTTCTCAAGATCTTCACCGAATGCTTCTGATACAAACTGTTGCTCTCTTGCTTTCATCCAGTTCATATTACCGCGGAGAGTATTAATTTCACCGTTATGAATTAAATAGCGGTTTGGATGTGCTCTTTCCCAGCTCGGGAATGTATTTGTACTAAAACGTGAATGTACAAGAGAAAATGCAGAAACAAAATCCTCATCCTGTAAATCCAAGTAGAACGCATCAACTTGTTCAGGTGTTAAAAGTCCTTTATATACAATTGTGCTGCTTGAAAGACTAGTAAAGTAGAAACGCAATTCACGTTCTCTAGCCCAATTTTCTGCTTGTTTACGGATAACATACAATTTACGTTCAAACGTAATATTGTCTTGGATTGATTCATTTGCTCCAATAAATACTTGGCGAACAACCGGACAGCTCATTTTAGCAACTGGTCCAATTTCCTCTGCATTAACTGGTACATCTCTCCAACCTAAAAGTGTTTGACCTTCAGCTTCTATAAAATTGTTTAATTGCTCTTCAATTTGCTGGCGTTCAGAATCGTCATTTGAGAAAAACATCATTCCTACACCATAGCGGCCCTTTTCAGGAAGAGTCATTTCCTTGCAAGCCTTTTTGAAGAACGCATCAGGAATTTGCACCATTAAACCAGCGCCATCTCCTGTCAATGGGTCACTGCCTTGTCCACCCCTGTGATCTAGTTGACAAAGCATATTTAGTCCTTTTTTTACAATATCATGTGTAGCGTGGCCTTTAATATGAGCGTATAAACCGATACCGCATGCATCATGTTCAAATTCAGGACGGTAGAGACCTTGTGCTTTAGGTATTTGATTGTAAGTCATGTATATCTCCCCC
Source organism: Metabacillus niabensis (assembly GCF_020524345.1). Classification (GTDB taxonomy): domain Bacteria; phylum Bacillota; class Bacilli; order Bacillales; family Bacillaceae; genus Metabacillus; species Metabacillus niabensis_B. The sequence goes on along the minus strand of NZ_JAIVLH010000004.1, from coordinate 44,688 downwards.
CGTTAGATAATCTTACACCCGATAATTTTCAGATAATTACATTATATCTTCCATAATTGATGTTAACAATATATAATTTAGATATAATCAATCTAATATTGATATATATGAACGGAGGCCTATGATGGAGTTAAGACAATTACGATATTTTATGGAGGTAGCAGAGCGTGAACATGTTTCAGAAGCTGCACAATATTTACATGTTGCTCAGTCTGCAATAAGCAGACAGATCGCGAACCTTGAAGCAGAATTAGGTGTTACATTATTTGAAAGAGAAGGGCGAAACGTTAAGCTAACACCAATCGGAAAGGTATTTCTTACACATACAAAAACTGCTATGAAGGCAATTGATTATGCAAAAAAACAAATTGATGAGTATTTAGATCCTGAAAGAGGAACAATCAAAATCGGGTTTCCTACAAGTCTTGCAAGTCACTTATTGCCAACCGTGATTTCAGCATTTAAGGAAAAACACCCGAATGTTGCCTTCCATTTGCGACAGGGTTCGTATAATTTCTTAATTGATTCAGTAATAAACCGTGAAATAGATTTAGCATTTTTAGGGCCTGTACCACAGAACATCCCAGATATAGAAGGGTCTATTTTGTTTACTGAAAGTATTCTGGCCTTGTTGCCATCATCTCATCCGCTCGCATCTAAGAGAAGCATTCTTTTAAATGAATTGAGGAACGATTCATTCGTTTTATTTCCAAAGGGTTATATCTTGCAACATATTGTTGTAGATGCATGCAAGCAAGCTGGTTTTGTACCGAATATCTCCTCAGTTGGTGAGGATTTAGATGCAATAAAAGGGCTAGTATCTGCAGGAATGGGTGTCACACTTTTACCGGAAAGTACTTTTCACGAATCCATCCCTCGCTTTACGGTAAAAGTACCGATAGAACTTCCATTAGTTAGAAGATCTGTTGGTATCATTGTTTCGAAAAAAAGAGATCTTGCACCTTCGGAGAAGGTTTTCTATAAATTTGTAAAAGACTTCTTCTCGATGCTTGAACAATATAAATAAAAAAACATAAGGCTGACAAGGTTATTATTCATTTGTCAGTCCTCTTGTATTATATCATTTATCAATCTTCTGAAATTTTGTAAATTATGGAGATGAAATCTTTATAGACGAGTTTCTACTATTATATAAGGTTTTATAGCGCTTCCATTTCAACCTCTTTATTGTATGAGAAATCATTCTTTGGAAAAGGATATGTATGATAAGAAAAACATAATCTGTGTCTTTTAAGAAGGAGGATTTTTTTATGGAAAACAAAGAAAAGTACTTAACGAACGCTCCAAAAGATGAAAACATTACAATTCAAACAGATAGCACATTTCCAAATCTTAAAAATAGTAATGGTGATTCAGTAAACAAACATAAACAGCAAGAAGTAGCAAATTCAATCATTGCTGAGAAGGAAATTGGCCAACAACAAGAAAATCTTTGACATTCAGGGGTTCCCCTGAATGCCACCTTTATCTAAGTAAAATAATCCGGGAAATCCGTTATGATTCCATCCACATTTGCATCTAATAGGTTTTTAATTGACTTTTTATCTCTCACTGTATATGGCATAACTTTCATATCGTATGAATGAATTCGTTTAACCAAATTCTTTGTAATTAATGCTTTATTTGGATTAATGTATTGTACCAAAGAAGACCAATCTCTTAATTGAACCTTTGATATTCCATGAACTCTATATTTCACTAATAGTCCAAGTGGTATATTCGGCAAGGATTTATGAAATGTCTCCAGCCATTCAAAGTCAAATGACTGTATGATTATTTCATTATTTATCGGACGGTCTACATTACACTTTTTCATTACTTCTCCCAACTTTAAGATTAAGTTCGGATACATGACCGGATTCTTAATTTCGACCAGTAAACCCATTTTATTTTTGTATGTTTCTATTACTTCCTCCAGGGTTGGAATGTATTGACCGGTAAATTTTTTATGAAACCAGCCTCCTGCATCTAAGTGACGGAGCTCTTCATATGTATATTGATGTACCTCACCTGTTCCATTCGTTGTTCGATCTACAGTTGGATCATGAATAACAACCAATTTTTCATCTTTGGTCATTTGTATATCTATTTCAAGATAATCGGATTTCATTTGTAATGCTTTTTCAAAAGCAGCCATCGTGTTCTCTGGAGCATAGCCTGAGGCCCCTCGATGAGCTACAACTAGCTTGTTTCCATTCTCCTTCTTTTCACCTATTGGAAAAGTTTTCATTTTACTGAAATGATTCAGAATAAAGATTTTTTTGCTCATACTTTTCACACCTTTAAAGGATTGTAATTATTATTAACTTAAATCTTTGAAACTCACTTATATTTCAAGTAAAGTTAATAGTAAGATCATTCTCTAGGAGGTATCTTTAGTGAACGAAGTACTGAATACTTTAACAAGTCATCGATCTTTTCGTCAATACCAGGATAAACCTGTAGAAGAAGAACATTTAAAAGACATTCTCAAAGCGGCACAAGCTGCTCCTACTTGGATACATGGACAGCAAGTATCTGTTATTGTGATCAAAAATCAGGATAAGAAAAAACAATTAGCTTCTTATTGTGGAAATCAGGAGCATATCAGGCATGCACCTGTTTTTTTAGTATTTTGTGCTGACTTTTATCGTGCAAAACTGGCAAGTGAACTGGAAGGTATGTCATTTGAAGTAGTAAATGATACTGATGCATTACTTGTTGGGGCAACTGATGTCGGGATTTCCATGAGCAATGCTATAGCTGCTGCAGAATCAATTGGGCTGGGTACAGTTCCAATTGGTGGCATACGAAGAAATCCATTAGGTGTCATTGAGCTGTTGGAAATCCCCAAATATGTTATTCCAATTTCAGGTTTATGTGTTGGTTATCCATCCGAAGGCCCTGGACTAAACCCACGACTTCCAAAAGAAGCATTTCGACATGACGAAAATTACAATTCTAATCAGACTCAATATATTAAATCATATAATGAGATATTCAAACAACATCAACTAAAAAGGACAAATGGAAAACAAGATAATAATTGGACATATAGAATATCTAAATTTTATCAAGAAAAACATTATAACAATCAATATCCAGACGTTCCCAAAATGCTGCATCAACAAGGTTTTACTTGTAAGGATATGAAATGAGTTAGAGACTGCCGGAAAGCTGGCAGTTTTTAATTTATAAACGCCTTGATAGTAACAATAAAATATAAAATTATGTTTTACCTTATATACTTGTGGGTAAAGTATAAAGATTCTTTACTTATTATTACGGGGGTGGAATCACTTGACTGAACAGAAAAAAATGAATAACGATAATAAAATAATTCTCCTTATTAACGAAGCGATGAAATCCGGTGTTAGTAAAGAAGAATTCTCACTATTTATTAAGAGAAAAGCATTGGAGAAAATGTACAGCTAACCATAAACGGGACAATTTCATAAAGAATTTGTCCCGTTTTTTTTCCATTCCTTTACTTCTTTAAATTTTTTCATAAACATTTGGGGATTTATTCTTACAGTATAGGAATACATACCCTTTGTTGTATGAAGATATAAAAGACCAAGTTGCTGTGAAAAATCACGGAACGAAATATCTAATACTTCTGTAAGGGAAAATGTATCACAAGAGGTTTCAATTCCATTTGTTGTTAACGTGATAACATGTTCCTCTTCCTTATGGTTTTGAACATTGTTTTCAATAACCCTTGTTACCTTCATATATCGGATATTTGCAAGAATTTCCATATTCTCTTCATTCAATACTACGACTCCTTTGTGTAAAGATGATTTGGAACATTTTCCACTAATGAAGAAATGTTGCCCCGTGAGAATATAACCAGTTCATGCATAGCTCTTGTACAAGCAGTATAAAAAAGATTTTTCACTTGTTCACTCCCGTAAATCTCATTTGAACCATCATAAATAATAACCACATCAAACTCGATACCTTTTGCCAAATAAGCAGGAATGATTACATTACCTTCATTGTATTCATTACTACGTTTATCTACTAATTGTATCTCTAACTGTGATTGTAATTTCTTATGAACAACCTCTGCTTCCTGAGCCGATTGGCATATAATCGCAACTGTCTTGTATTGTTGAAAAGATTTCACTTTATCAATGATTCCTCTAAGTAAATCTTCCTGATTATCTTTTTCGATCACTATCGGCTTTTTTCCATCGCGGTTAAAGGGAATAATGGATTTTGCACTTTCTAAAAGTTCACGAGTAAATTCAATAATTGGTTTTGTTGAGCGATAGCTTTTCGTTAGGATAATGGTTTCAGCCCGTACATCTGGAAAAAGTTCTTTTAATGCATCTATACCCGAATGAGAGTTATGGGCATAAATTGCCTGATTCATATCCCCTAAAATTGTTAGTCGTGCGTTTGGGAATAAGTGATTAATAAAAGCATATTGAAATGTGGAATAGTCCTGTGCCTCGTCAATAAACACATATTTTACACTCGTATTCACTTGAAATCCAATGATCTTCTCCTTTAAATATAAAAAGGGTGTTGCATCTTCATAAAGCAGTCTATCACGTTTTAATTCTTTTAAAGTAAATGAACTTACTCTCTCCCATATATCCATTGAAAGACTTAAGGTTTCTCCTCCAAGTAAAATCTTTGGGTCAAGTACGAAAATTTGCTCATATATTTTTTTCATATTTAGAAACGCTTGAGACCTGATTTGTTTTCTTACCGGACTTAAATGACGTTTGACAACATATTTTCGAAGCATTTCTTGCTCCCTATTATAATCATCAAAGGTGTCTTGTGTAAAACGCTTTTGTTTACTTAACTTCTCATAGTAAAATTGATATTCTTCTTTACTTAAATACTGTATTTCTTCGTCTACCCAAGCCTTTTTCCGCTCTCTTTTTTCAATCGCCTTTAATTCATCTAGAAGCCAATCCGTCACAAGTTTTATGCGATTTGGTGTGGAAATTGTCTTACTTATTGAATAAAAATGTGATTTGATTTGCTCTGAGGATATTAACAGTTCTTCTCTAAAAATAATGTCATGAAAAACTAGCCCTTCTTCACTTAAATGCTCAAGGTAATGATTAATTAATGTCATATATTGAAAGGATGATTTAAACTTTGCTGAGTGCCGTCTTACATGATAGTTATCATCACTATTAGCTGTCAGCATGTATTCCATTTGTGTAAACGGATCTTCTACCTCGAAGTCCTTTGACAAAAAATGCTCAAGATATTGTTGAAATGTTGTTTGTTGCATATTTTCTTCCCCAAGTTCAGGCAACACATTTCGAATATAACTGTTAAACATAAGGTTTGGGGAAAATAAAAGGATTTCTTCTGCCTCTAGGGATTCACGATATTTATACAATAAATACGCTACTCGTTGCAAAGCTGCAGATGTTTTTCCACTACCTGCAGCACCTTGAACAATAAGTAACTTACCCTTTTCATTACGAATCACTTGATTTTGCTCCTGTTGAATTGTTGCTACAATACTTTTCATTTGAGTATTTGATTGATTCCCTAATACCTCCTGTAGCAATTCATCCCCTATCGTAATACCTGTATCAAACATCCCTTCAATAACAGCGTTTTTTATGATAAATTGTCGTTTCAAAGTAAGCTCACCTTTAACGGTGCCACCTGGTGCTTTAAACTCTGCTTGACCAAGAGAATAGTCGTAATAAAGGCTGGAAATCGGAGCTCGCCAATCATAGATAAGGAATTCATCGGTTTTTCGATCTATATAAGAGGCAATTCCAAGATAAATGCTTTCAATCACTTGCTCACCCTTTTCGAGAAAATCAATTCTTGCAAAATAAGGGGTGTCCATTAATCTCTGCAGGTTTTTTAGATCTCGGTGAAGATGTTTATGACGATGTTCCCGTTCAGATAAAAATTCTGCTTGCTGTTTGATGCTTGCTGCTGTTTCGCTTGCTTCAACTGCATCATCAAGATTTACCGTAACATCTTCCCAAAAGTTTTTGCGCATTGACACTATATCTGTTTTAACAGTAGACGTTTTTTCTGTTAAAGAGATTAAATCAGCTTTTATTTTATGAAATATAAAATCAATTCTTTCTTGTTCCATGTTTTTAGCTTCTTCAAAAGAATCCATATAACCCCGCCCTTCATCACATACCTATTATTAGTTCGATATGTCCTTTAAAAACTCCTACATTCTCTAATGTTTCTATTAACATTATCTTATTGAAACCCAACAATATCCACTATAGGACCAGATAAAACGAAAAAAGATGCTAAAAATGAATAGATTCATTTAAAACATCTTATATTGTTCAACATATTCATTACAGTTCAAATTCAGACAAAGAATCCATATGACTCGCAATCATAGCAATAATTGTGCTTGCCTCTTCTTTACTGAAAATAAAATTCGTTTCATCTTTGATAAGATCATCCTCTTCTGTTTTGATGCGGTTCACGCGTCGAAGCACCCCATCACCGGTTTCTTGAACAATGCCAAACTGATAAGTGACTTCTACCTCATCTTCATAAATAAATGCTGTCACTTCAGGCGTTTCCCACTCTACATCAATTTCTTCAAAAATATCTGTTTCATCCTCATCTATAACATCATCATCAAATTCTTCTTCTACCTCATCATTTATGTACTCATGAAAGCTTTCATGGACTGCTTCAATAATTTCTTCAATATCGGCTAAAATTGTCCTTGTTGTTTGCTCATACTCAAAATCAAATGTTTCAAAATAGAATTCCTCATTATAAGGGTCGAAGAACAAAGTGCAAAAATATTCTCGATCATCATCCTCAGTTTCAATAAAAAATTCAATCCGAGGGTGCTTTGCACCACGATCTATGGACATATTTCCTTCTTGATCGTACTTTTCACATATCGATTCTAAATGATCTTGAAGTTCACTACTAACACGATCAAACCACTCCATACTCATTCTTCATACCACCTTCTACTTAATTTCCTTTGTAGTATGTCCTTCTTTTTGCAATCTCTTTACATTTTTTTGTTCGTTAAAAAAAAACTTATCAAACAGCCCTGCTCACACATATGATATTAACATCATTTTAAAAGAAGTGTGAAAGGAGTGAGTTTCATTGGTCTATATAAAAAATCAACAAAATCCACTTCTATATAAACAACCAACGAAGGTGGAAGCAACATCCAATCAACCGACCTTTAGGAAGAATTATTTACAAGAGTTTATTAAAAATCAACAAACAATGAACGGAGAACTAAAAAATGCTTCTAATTCTTTAGATTCTTTACTTCATCAAACAAAACATGAACAACAAAAGCATTTTCACCAATTAACAAAACAACTTGTTGATCAGGAAAATCGAACAATTCCATTGCTCGAAAACATAAATAAGCAAGAGGAAGCTAACGAATTGTTCTTCCGAAAATTTACAGCGATTGACTCATTTAACAAGGATATATTAAAGAAATATGAAGAGGAAGGATTAATAAATCAAGCAATAATTGATCAACTTACGCTTCAGGATACTGCTATGAATCAGCTCGCAAACAAAATTGATCAATTCAAAGAACAACATTCTAATGTAAATAAACAATTAGTTAGTCAAAAAGAAATTAATGATCAAATTTTAAAGACAATTGAAATTCAAGAAACGTTTCATAAAACAATATTAGATCGAATCGATCAGCAGGAGGCCATCAATTTAAAAACATCTCGTGAACTGGATAGCTTAAGATCTACAATTTTTGAAAGGATTAGTTTTGTTGTAGAAAAGATTGAAGAAAACTACCGGCAAATTACAGGTTATTTTGCCCAGTTCTTTAATAGATCTGTTTCAACAAGAAATAATGACAACCAATCATCTGATAAAAAAGAAAAAGAAACAACAATTAGCAGGTAAATAACCTTTTTTGACATACCGGTTTAGAAATCATTCATCTCCTTCAAAATTTTACAGCTTGAAAATTTGAGTTTATCCATCCAATTAGGTAAAAGCTAAACCTAATGAAGATAAATGGAGGGATTCTCATAACTATTAAAAAACCTGATTTTATGACTAGTAAATTTTTCGTTGATGAGCCCGGAAATTGGCATTTAAAAGAAGGAGCCCCGGCAGATGTACAAAAAGAGTTTGAGGAATATATGGAGTCATTAAACACGATACAGGATGAACCAGGTACAATTGACAGTATTCGTGTTTCATACCCGTATGGGGATTAACTAAAAGACCCCTCGTTTTTTGAGGGGCTTAATTTTTTATGTTAAAACATTAAATTTATACGTTGTGGATGTTTTGTACTCTTCCCCAGTATCTAAAATACATGGTGAGAATTGTGGGTGATTTATTGAATCAGGAAGACCTTGAGTTTCCAAACAAACACCCATGTACCTTCTAGTTTTTGTTCCTCTAATATCAAATGGCTCCTCGAGCATATTGCTTGTGTAGATGACCACACTTTGTTGATCTGTTTCCACGATTAGCTGTCTTCCACTCTTTTCGTCGATTAACACGATTTCTTCATTTTGATGGTCATCTAAAAGAAATGGATGGTCCACACCTTGACCTACGAGTTGAATTTGCTCATGAGTTGAAGATATTGCTTCCTCAATCTTCTTCCCAGTATTGAAGTCAAAAGGTGTATTTGTAACATTTATAAATTTTCCAGTTGGTACCACATTGGCATTTAACTCAAGTATTTCATTACTCTTTACTTGTAATTTATGTGATAAAATATCATCTTTTAGATTTCCACTTAAGTTAAAATAGCTATGATTTGTTAAATTAACTATTGTCTTTTTATCAGTTGTTGCATGATATGTAATAGAAAGCTCATTTTGCTCATTTAAAATGTATGTAATTCTAACGGATAAGTTTCCAGGATACCCGTTCTCACCATCCTTGCTAACATAAGAGAACTCCACACCTACCGCGTCGGTCTCATTTATTTCCTGAGCATCCCAAAGCTTTTTATCAAAGGCTTCTGGCCCGCCATGTAAATGATTATTAGCATCATTTTTTGGCAATTCATATATTTGGCCATCTAATTCAAATTGTCCGTTACTTATTCTTCCTGCTACACGTCCACAAACAGCTCCAAAATAAGGAGAATCTTTTATGTATCTTTCTACATTGTCAAACCCTAGTACTACATTCTCAAATTTACCATTCTTATCTGGTACGATAACGTCTGTGATAATGCATCCGAGCGTGATACATGATACTTTCATTCCATTACGATTTTCTAACGTAAAAGAGTAGACTTTTTCCCCTTTTAACTCTCCAAAAACCTCTTTAAAAACCTCCACAATATCTCTCCTCTTTCTTATCAGTCTTGTCTTTATATCAGATGATATCTAAACCATTATACCACATTATTTGACAGCGTTTTCCTCCAATGAATTCAAAGATGCACTAGCCTATATAATTAAGCATTCATTCTGCTTTCCCTGCATTATTTGTGATTTTCCCACAAAATAATTCGATTTCTTTGTTTGCTATCTTCCATCTTTTTGTGGGAACTTGATGATTTGTTTTGTTAATAATGACAACACGGAGGTGTTTTATCCTTTTTTTATAATAAGTATGATAGGTATTAGTTAATTCTGATTTTGATCCATCAATGATTAAAACCGGGACAGAGATATTCTTAAGTTCATTCATAAGATTACAATTTAAGACATCGAGATAATAGTTATACCATGCTTCCTTTTGAGCTTTCCGCATATGCTCTACAAGCAAATTTCTCACATACTTATTTTTTGTATGACTTCTGGCTAACAATTTACATAGAAAATCACGATGATGTTTAACAAGAAACATTCCCGTTTTATGCTCTAATTGAAATAGCGGATCTACGACAACTGGATATCCTCCAAATAAAATTAGTCCTTTCAATCGTTCCTTGTAATGAATACCCATAAACTGCGCAATCATCCCTCCTGCAGAATATCCACAAACAATTGCACAATCAATTCCTAATCTATCTAAGAGTAAGATTATTTCTTCTGCATAGTACTTCACCAAATGATCAACTGGTTCTACACGTGAACTATCACCATGTCCTGATAAATCAGGTATGATCAATCTCATACGTTGACTTAGTTTTCTTTGAAAATAAAAAACATGTCTCCCCATACCTGGAGGGTGAATAAAAACAACCGGTACTCCCTCTCCAATTTCATCATAGGCTATGCTTTGTCCGTTTTCTAATTCTACGGTAGGCATGAACTTTTCCTCCTAAATATTTTTTACTTGTAGTGTTCCTAGAACAACTACGGATTACCCGTTTTTAATGGAAAAACTTTCATTCATAAACATTGAATAAATAATTTGTAACCGAGTTATATTAAATATCAACAAAAGCAAATGAATTTTTTAAGGGTTAACCTAGATGGTTAATGGATGGTGCAAATCCACCCTAACCCACCACACAATACATTTATTAAAAGGAGATGGATTTATTATGGCAAGCAACAGTAACAACAATTCTAATCAATTAGTAGTACCTGGTGCTTCTCAAGCGATCGACCAAATGAAATACGAAATCGCAAGTGAATTCGGTGTAAATCTTGGTGGCGAAACAACATCTCGTGCAAATGGTTCTGTTGGTGGCGAAATTACAAAACGCTTAGTATCTATGGCTCAGCAACAAATGAGCGGCGGAACTGGTAGATTTTAATTAAATATAACTGGCTAAGAGCATCGCATATAGTGGTGCTCTTTTTATTGGTTTGTCATGAAAAATATTTTGATTGGACACCCTAATAAAGCCTCTATTAATTGAAAAAGGAGTGGAGTTAATGGTTAACGAAAGCTTTGATGAATTTATAAAAGCTGAAGCAAAACATAAATCGCAATATCTCGGCTCTAAACAGCCTTCACATGGAATTTATAAAAATGATGATGAGATTAATTCCCGAACAAATACTGATGACTCAGTAGGAGCAGATGGTCGAGATGTTTTTAATTTTAAGTAAATCATGTTGATTTTTAGGCAGTCAGCTTTATAAGATGGCTGCTTTTTTCATTTTTTGGGTTTTATCTTCGATTTTTGCCTTTTATCTTCGATTCTTAATTTTCATCAACGATTTTAAAGGATTTATCTTCGATTCTGTTTTTTTATCTACCATTAGACATGAATCTTCACAAATCGACAAAACCTCTTCTTATAATAGAAGAGGTTTTTGCTACTTATACTTATCTACCCTTAATAAACATTTGCACCCATGCACCATGATAGAACCCTACTCCGATTGCATCAAATTCAGGTTTTAAGATATTTGCACGATGACCTGATGAGTTCATCCAGGCATTCATTACTTCTTGTGGAGTTTTTTGACCTTTTGCAATATTTTCTCCTGCATAGGAGTAGCTAATTCCAAATGTTTTTAACATATTAAAAGGTGATCCGTAATTTGGACTTGTGTGTGAGAAGTAATTTGAATTAATCATGTCCTCTGCTTTTTTCTGAGCTACATTTTTCACATCCGCTCGATGTGTTAAAGGTCTTAATCCTGCTTTTGCACGCTCTTGATTTACTAGTTGAACAACTTGCTCTTGGAAGCTGCTCACACTTTTTGCTGATGGTTTAAGACGGATTACCTCTCCTACATGCATATTTCTTGGTTCAACGGTAGGGTTTAATTCCATTAACTTCCGATAATCTAACCCATATCGTTGGGCTATGTACCAGAAAGTATCACCTTTTGATACTTTGTAAAATTCAAATGGCGGTTCTTTAAAGGTTTTAATTTGCCCATGTGATACAGAAGGCATTACCATAAATAAGACAAATGTTGCTAAAAATAGCTTTTTTAACATGAAGTTTTCCTCCAATTTTTTATTTTTACCCATTTTAGTTTGGCTAATTTTCTTAAAACCATACAAAAGAGAGATCAGACTATGGTCCAATCTCTCCTGCTTAATCATTTTTTTAGCGATTCTTTGTTATTCATTCTCATCTTTTCCGGCTCTAAAATTCTCCGGTAGTTTATCTAAAGGGATATTAATTCCAAGTTCACGTAGCATCTCGAACACAGCCTTTTGGATTTGGTCACCTGATGCTCCTTGTTTCTTTAACTCTGCGATTTTCTTTGATAAGTTACCAATTGCTTCGTTTGTGAATTGTTGTTTCTCCATAGTTCACCTCATGATTGATTTAAAATAGATCGGATATTTTCACATAATTTCTTTGGATCATCATCTTGAAAAATGTTTCGACCTATTGAGATTCCATTTGCACCAGCATTTACCGCATCGTCAATCATCGTGATTAAATCATCGTTTGATGATAGTCTTTCTCCACCAGCGATTAACACAGGGATTTTCACACCGGAAACGACTTGTTTGAATGTCTCAGATGAGCCACTATAATTGACTTTCACAATATCTGCTCCAAGCTCCTCAGCTACACGTGCAGCATGACGGATTCGCTCCGGGTCAAATTCATGCACTCTGGAACCGTCACGAACATACATCATAGCTAATAAAGGCAAGCCCCACTTATCACATTCTTCGGCAATCAAACCAACATCCTTTATTTGTTCGGATTCAAAAGGTGATCCGAGGTTTACATGTGTTGAAATAGCAGTTGCACCCAATCGAATCGAATGCTCTACTGAAGAAACAAGTTCTTTCCGCATTGATTGAGATTCTGGAGCTAAAGCTGTTGATGCTGATAAATGAATGATAAGTTCACCTTTGTTTGAACCAATTGCATCTGTTAAATATCGAACAAGCCCTTTATGAACGACAACAGCATCTGCACCACCATCGAATACAGCTTCAACTGTTTTGTTAATATCTGTTAACCCTGTAACAGGACCGATCGTAATTCCATGGTCCATCGGGACAATGAGTAGTTTGTCGGAATGATGGTAAAGCTTCTTTAGACGAATTTCTTTTCCGGACATTCTGATTCCTCCAATATTCTATCTTTCGATAATTGTTTCACTTACTTTTACACCAACGTGTCTGCCTGGTTCACAAATATATGATAATAATTCATCACCCGGTTGTATTGTAGAAGCATTACGCGGTTTGCCGTCTGCACTCATAATACGAATATGCCAGTCGTCTTGTACGATTACATTTAATTCACGATCTCCTACTTTTCCTTTGATGAGCAACATTGGACGAACCTCTGTTTTTATACGTCCAACAGTTAACACACGTGTTTCACCTTTTGTATTCACACACAACACCTTATCTCCAGCTTTTAAATCACTTAAATATTCAGCTGCATCCTCAGGCTGCCATACATATGAGTGAACAGCACCAGCGTTTACACGAAATGGTCTTAAATTCATATAAGGAAGGTAATGAGTTTCAGAACAAACGAATACTCCACCACCAGAAGTTGATCCAATGATCATCCCTTCATCCTGGGTCATAATTCCAGTGGTATCGATACAAGCACGGACACCCATCCCTGCATGCATCACCTCGGTTACGACCAATGGGTGCAATTCAAGGTTTGGTAAACTTTGTTTTGACATAAATTCAGTTAATCTTTTCACTTCACTAACATTTGATGTAGCAAATAATACGCCATCACTACCTTTTTCAAGTGTTCCATAAGCGATCTCTGTATCAATTGCTGTATTTACTGCTCTTAAAAGGACAGTATTGCTTTCCTCTAAACGGGCAATAATTAACTCTAATGGAATATTTGTCGGTAAATCAAAGTCAACAGCTGCAAAATCATACTCGCTTGCTTCTCTTGAGCAGCGTTCTAACATTTCTCTATTATCAACAGAATAAAAGATACATGTCTGAAACCCTTGTTTTTTCGCTTCTGCTAATACCTCTTCCTTATTAGAAAAAATAACATCTCCAGCAGGTACTTCCTCTAATTGTTCACTGATTTCGACTTCAGTCATAAACGTCATTTTTTGTGGAAAATAACCTTCTTGACGTTGTTGTAGAGATACCAACACTTTATCAATTGGTGAATGGTTGATTAATTCCCACACATCCATATTTTCTACTGATACTCCTCTTCCGTCATACCATACTTGCCTAGCTTTTTGTTGCATCTATCCTTACTCCTTCCAAACTAATTAGTTTTAATTTTGTTTAATAAATCTGCCGTTTCTTGGTCAGTTAAAAAGTAACGGGGCTTCCCTTTCATCCCAAAGGAAACTTCATCTGTTCTGTCGTACAAGGTTCCTTTATCTAAAAGAATAATAGAAATGTTGACCCCATACATTTTCTTCAACTTTTCAATATCATTCACATGAATCGTATCAGCACTAGACTCCTTTTCAATAAATAGATAGAGTGTATTGGTAATCTTTCCTGCAGACCAAAATCGCCTTGCAGGTAATGGAGCAATCATCTTCTCTAATTCGTACAGGTCAAATGAAACTGACTCAATTGTTATCAAATTTTCTTTTCTGCCTCTAATGACAAATGAACGACCTTTACCACATGAACAAGAGCTGTTTATCTCCTTAACGATATCTCCTGTTGCATACCGAATCATTGGTGTAGCTCTTTTACGGAGAGTTGTAATGACAAGATTTCCACATTCACCAGGTTTTACATCAGTTTCAAAATCATCTTTTAAAATTTCAACATGAAAATAATCTTCAAACATGTGCAATTGCTGTTGAGTACAATCAACCATCGCTGTGCCGACCTCTGTCATACCATAGTTATCAAACACTGGAACACCCCAGATATCTTCAATTAACTTCCTGCGATAAGGTGTTAATGGTTCACCTGCTGTACATATTGCTCTTAAAAAAGGAAAATCTCTTTTAGGATTAAGACCATGCATTTCTGCCATTTCCGCCAGCATTATAGCCTGTAATGAAATACACGCAAGGACTGTTATATTTAATCTTTTCATCAGATCAATCACTTTTGGCATAGGTGTAACAGTTGTACGACTATCTGCTGGAATCACACATCCACCCTGCATTTGAACAGACCGATGCATAAAATGAGATATTGTTGATAGTGCATATGGAAAGCGGATGAGAACTCGGTCATGGTGGTTAAAATTGACTCCACACCTTGTAATACCTCTAGCAATTTCGTCCAGATCATTCTCCGAATACCATACCGAAACAGGTGTTCCTGTTGTTCCGGATGATTCATGGTATTGAGATAACGACATATTAGAATCAGGCAGTAAACCAAAAGGTGATTGTTCTCTAAGATCAGCTTTAGTCGTTAACGGGATTGTTTTTAGATCATTAAGGGAATGCAGTAGTGGGATTTGAATGCGTTTTGAGTAATATGGAGATGTTTTGGCATAGGTTAGGATTTCATTTATAGCATTGATCTTCTTCTGTGTGTTCATCTACAAACACACCTCTATTTCATTTGTAATAAATGTTTAATATTTTGGCTTAAAATTTCTTCTCGCTCCCGGTCATTGATATTGAGCTTTAGTACTTTCTCAAGCTCAATTCCAGGGTGTGATAGTGGATATTCTGATCCGAAAATCACCTTTGATGAACCGATTTTTTTTACTGATTCTTGAATGTGAAGATAATTTCCTGTTGACGTTTCTAAATAAAAGTTCTGCATAACTGCTGCAGCATTAAGTGCTTCTTGATCAGCAGGACCAAACCCCATATGTCCAATAATAAAATTGGTTTTTGGAAATTGTTTTGCTAATTGAACAAATTTTGCTGTCGAAGCTCCCGGACTGTAAACGACGTGCGAATAAACTGGAAACCCATAATTTCCACATAATTCTGCTAAACCTGTTACTCCCTTAGATGCAAAGGAAAACTGATGTGATAATGGAGATAACTTTAAGCCTTTAAAACCCTGTGTTTTACCTCTTTCCAATTGAGAAAGAACATCTTTATCATGCGGATTAAGACAAATAAATCCATGAATTTGTTGATTTGCTTTGGATGCTTTTTCAACATATAAATTGTCGGGAACCGGATTATCCGGTTTTGAACGTCCTGTAATATATTCTGTCATTTTTCGGACATCCAGCATTGCACCTGGTACAGCTACTGCCTCATCAATCCCTGCCTCTTTCATCAATTTCAAATATGTTTCCGTGTTTCCATATTCGGTATTTGAAAGATGTGTATGGGCATCGATAATCATCTTTTTACCCCCTATTCATAAACAACACGAACTGTTTTTCCTTGTGGCCGTGGAAGCTGATCAACAAATTCCAATTCAAATGGAATGCCTGAAGCAAATTCAAGTTTACTAGCTAAAGAATCCGCTAAATGTTCTGACACTTCAACTCCTTCAGCAAGTTCACAGCGCACATGAATGGCGTCATTATCCCCATCGCGAGCTAATACAAATTCAAACCAATTTCCTATCTCAGGCTCGCGCATTAAAAACTCTTCAAGATAAAATGGAGACAGAGAGGTTCCATTGTACTTAATCTGATCTACTACCCTTCCTCGAAGATAGAACTTTGGCATTGTAACTCCACATGGACAGCTTTCCGACTCAATATAGCCAAGATCGCCTGTACGGAAACGAAGAATTGGCGTATCATAACGAAGAGCACTAGTTACAACAATCTCGCCAATTTCTCCTTCGTCGAGTGGTTCACCTGTTTTGGGATCAACAATCTCGACAATAGCATGTGCCTGGGCAAGGTGATATCCATCGTGGTGATCACATTCAATCCCAAGAACTCCGCATTCAAGACTTCCATAAAAGAAGTTAGCGGTAGCTCCCCAAAGGTTTTCTAATCTTTGACGAAATGCAGGAGAACATCCTTCACCTGTAATCCAAAGTTTTTTTAATTGCAAACTTTGCAAATCAAAGTCCTGCTCAGCTGCTTCTTCAGCAAGTAACATAGCCCATGATGGAGTTGTTATAACAACATTTGGCTTAAGATCTTTTATCATTTTTAGCGTCTTCTTCGGTGTAGAATAAGCTCCACCTTTACCAGCAGGGATAACCGTTGCTTCACAGCCTTCCATGAACGTTTTATGAAAAGCTAATCCTGCTGCACTCATTTCATATGGCAGTGCATTTAAACAAACATCTCCGGGGTTGACCTCAAATAATTCCGGATATCTGGGAGCAAGATCGTGTAAATAGTAATCATTCCAGGTGTACATCATATAGATTTCTTCTCCACCTGTTGTGCCTGTTGATACTTGCACAAGGGCGATATCTTTTTTATCACAAGTTAATAAAATATAAGGCTTTCCTCTTAATTCATCTTTTGTTAAAAATGGTAGCTTACTTAAATCACTTAGTTTTTTAATATTACCTGGTTTCACGTTTGCTTCATCTAGTTTCTGACGGTAAAACTCATTTTTTTCATATGCTTTTTTGACAATTTGTTTTAATGATTCAACATGATAGGTCTCAATCTGCTGTTGAGACATCTTATCTGGATGAACCGATCCATTAAAGAAGCGTTTGATCGTTAAAGGCATTCGTATCTTCTTTAACTTTTTTTCAAATAAAGAACTCATATTTCTTCACCTACCTGGCTTGCTACTTGCTGAGCATAATGTGATTGTGGTGCTTCATTTATAAGAGTTTTCCATGTTTTCAACGCTTTATCTACAAAACTAGTTTTTTTGTAGAGATGACCTAAATCATAAAGCAGTTTTACATATTGTTCTTGTGTGATCGGGGGGTTCTCACTGTTTTGTTCATATGCTAATTTAACAGCTTTAAAGTCCCTTACTGCTTTGTCACTTGAATGGAAGAAACCTTCAGGTAAATTGTTATAGATGCATCCACGCAAATACTTCAATTCAGGATTATTGGATTTAATAGATGTTTTTAACATCTTTAATGCCTTTATCGTTTCTCCAAACATTTCCTGGGGATCACTAGCATATTTACCCATTAAAGCTACGGAGGCAGCATAATAGGTGTTCGCAATCTCACAAGTTGGAAATCTCTTTCTCGCTAGTTCCCACACTTCCAAACTTTGCTTTGCAGCTATTCGACTCCCTTTCGCTCCCACCAAATGAATTTCTTTTGCTTTGCTGTACATTTTCTCTTGGGAGTAAACCGAGAAGATACGGATGTCAATTTCTTTATATGAATGAACATCTATTTTTTCTTGTATTCTATTTTTCAGTTCCTCACTTGGTTGCATTTTCAATAATTTATTCCAGATTTCCTGAGCATTTTCCAACATCTCCAGCTTTTCATAAGCGTATCCTAAATCAAATAGCAACTGGTGGTGAACTGCCAGCTCGGCTCCATCAATAAAGGTTGTATCTTTTAATAGCATTTCTATATCGCTAACTGCAATAGCAGCTCTTCTAAAAAATATCTCCGGTAAACGTAAACTATGTCTTGCTCGAATTAATCGAAGTTCACTTAAAGTCGGGTGTTCATTTATGAGAGAATCCATAGCTTTCATAGACTTTATAGCAGAGCCAAACATTTCATAGGTGTTAATAGAATCCCTCCCTATCATTGATTGAAGATCAATATAGATCATTTCTACTTCTGGCGCGGTATTCGTTAACACAAATACTTCAAAAAATGATAGTGCCTCTTTCACTTCTTTTTGCCCACCATTAAGAGCATTTAGATAAATGTTTTTTGCTTCCTCTGTTAATCCTTCTCCAGTTGTCTCATTTACACTACCCATCATTTGAGATTTAGTTTCGGTATTGGTTTTAGTGTTATCAGTTTGTTTGAATGCTTTTAATTTTTCTTGATAGTTTTGAGCATTTTCATGTTGATTAAGCCGTGTAAAAGCTCCAACTAAGTTTTTCAAAATCTCAACATACTCTCTCTCTGATAAAATTGAGTTGTTAGAATCATAAGCGTTTATAAGATACCGAAAATCCTCAATTGCTGTCGCTGTACGTTGAAAATATAATTCCGGTAAACGATAGGATACGTTTCCTCTTAAAATTCTTGCAGTAATAAAGTCAAGATTCTTTTCCACTACTTGATCTAATTGCTTTAAACCCTCTAATGCAAATTTCATTTTATCCGTAACACTGCTTGCATCTCTTGCTAGTAACGTTGTTGCACTTCCGAAGTAGGATTTTATTTTAAGGTCGTTTGGGTGTTTCTCGTGTAAATCTTTTAAGGCAGTATATGCCTTTTTTACAGAGAGTTTATTTCCTTTTATTCCATCATCATGGTTTTTTATTGCTTCTTCAAATGGTGAGAGATTTCTTGATAGATTTGATTCTACTTCTGCAACGTTTTTAATGGTTATTGGTTTGCTTTCAGCTTTTTTTATTACAGGTTTTTTTTCTCTCTTTGAAAATTCATTATAGTTTTGAGGGGTTGTTTTTCCTTTTATATTCTCATTCTTAGGAAGATTCGGTACATATGTTGACTTTTTCCCCCTATCATCATAAGTGTTTTTTAAATTTTGTTTTTGTTCTACTTTATTTTTTTTCTCCTTACTTTGTTTTGAGGGAAGATTTTTTTCTGTTTTTCTAGCTTCCAACAAGTGATTAATTATACTTTCTGTTGTTTTATTAGACATTTCCAAAATACTATGTGGGATAGGTAAATTGTTCAAAAACTGTTTATTAGAATTTGGCAAAAAACCGTTTCCCCTTGCTAGTTTTCTTAGTAGTTCCGCATTTTTTTTATTATAAAGCAATCCTATTCACCTCCGCTCTTCCTTGCTTTTTCAATTATTTTTTTATATTTACTATTGTTCATCTTAAGGAGTTTCCCCCATATATTTTCAGCATTTTGATTGTCCCCTAAGGTTTTATAGGCACTACCTAAATTTAATAGAAACTCACTGTATTGCTCCTTTGAAATGTTGTTCCTTTTATCTTCATATTCCTTAATAAGGAATTGAAAATCCTCAATTGCTGTTTTCGTTCTTTTAAAATACATTTCCGGAAGGCGAAATGCCACATTACCTCTTAACAACCTAATTTCACAATTATTCGGCTCTGCTTTGACTGCTTGATCAAGAGCTTTTAATCCTCTCTTTGCAAGATTCATTTTTTCTATTAAATCTGGATGGTCTCTTGCAATTAGAGCGGATGAACTACCATAATAAGCATCAATAAGGGCATGATTAACAGTTTTTAATTTCACTTTTTTTAATATTTCATAGGCTTTCTTCGCTGCTTGCTTATCACCATCTATGGCTTGTTGATGAAGTTGGATTGCGTCTTGAAACTCTTTTTTCCAATCTCCTTTACTATACGACAAAACCTACCACCTCCTTTGGTTCGTATCCTATTTGCTAGTTGACTCTTTTCTGAGTACATATACAACTTATGTGGCGGTCATCGTAAAGTGATAGACGAAAATGGAAATGAAGATATTTGATGATAGCGACCAATATGGAAGCGTATACAAATGGTGTTTTTGGATTTTATTGATTAAGTAGTCTATTAGTACCTATTTTTTGGTCATTTGAACTTTTACAATATTTACATTATTTGGATATCACAACAAAAAACTACCAATTCTTCAGATTGGTAGTTTTTTCGTGTTAAAATATAGCCAGTACAATGGATATTACTGTAATTCGCGAGGTGGTTGAGGATTATTTTTATTTTTCACAACCTCAGTAAATAATGTCGTTGCCGATTTAGATGGATGTTCTTGTTCTGTATTTGTTGTAGTTCTAAGCGGATAGATTCCCATCATTTGTTTTAGTTGTTGGATTTCTCCCAAGATGAAGGTAATGTCTTCTTTTGTTGCAGGTTTTTTTTGTTCCTTTAATTCAAATCCAACTTGCCCATTTGGTTCCAAAGTTGCATATTTTACATCATTCATATTAGTAACACTTGATTGTCTTAATTTCATTTCCAACAAATCAACAGATAAACGCAACTTTTTTAATTGATCAGTTTGCAATTTACCATTATCTATTAACACTTTAGATTTTCCCGAAATAAATTTTTCAAGCTTATCAGATTTTATCTGACTATATTCACCAATAACTAAGGTAACAACCAAAGTAAATCCTACAATTAATGTAGACCAAACATTTTTTCCGACTAATGGCTGCACAAGCAAAGATCCAATTCCTATCATAATGACAACTTGTGAAAGAGTCATTTGAGAAATAGACTTTCGACCTGCAACTCTTAACAGGATCGTACCACCTATGACAATCACAACACTTTTCCATATCAAGTTCAAATCCATATATTTTGGAGGCCTCCTATACAAAGGGAATTATTATTATCATCTGTGGAAGTTTATTTTTTATGCCAAATTAGGAAAGAAAGGGAAAAATATGAAAACAAAAGATCGAATCGTGTTGATTGATGTGATCCGGGGATTTGCTCTTTTGGGCATTCTTTTTATAAATATGAAAAGCTATTATTCTCCAGAATTTATTCAATCAATATACAGGATCAACCCAAATGTAAAAGGGTTTGATAAAATTATCCATATTTTTTATCAAACATTTATCCAAATGAAGTTTTATCCTATTTTTTCATTGTTATTCGGTTTAAGCTTTTACCTTTTTTTACGGAAGGGATTTCACGTAATTTTATATACCAGAAGAATGATGATCCTATTTTTAATTGGATTGATACACCTTATTTTTGTTTGGTATGGAGATATTCTTCACGTTTACGCTTTAACCAGCATCTTGTTATTGTTATTTTATCAAGTTTCCAGTAAATCGATTTTATATTGGGGATTCGCATTATTAGCGGTCTATCATGTATTTATTAGCTGGAATTCTTTATTATCACCCTTTACATTCATTGAAAAAAATGAGTATTCCAACATGCTTTCAACCTATCTTTCATTTTATAAGCAAGGTTCTTATTTTGAATGGGTTTTATATAGGATAAATATTGAAGTCATTCCTGTTTTGTTGCAATTTCCGTTCATTTTTGTTCCAGTGCTTGCATGGTTTTTACTAGGGTTATACATAGGGAAAGAAGGCATATACGAAAGAACCCCATCAAATTTAATTAGGGTTAAATTATGGTGGAAAATCAGTTTAATTGTTGCTCCTGCTTTTCTTAGCTTGAGTTTATTGGCACATATTTTTTTGCATGACACTTTTTATTTGTTGTCAAGTTTAAGTGGAATAGGGTTGACTATATTGTATTTAACAAGTATTTACATCTTTTTTGATCACCGATTTGTTAAGAAATTTCTATATCCTCTCCGTTATGTTGGAAGGATGTCTTTATCTAATTACCTTTTTCAATCTATATTTCTAATCAGCTTTTTTCGTATTTTTGATCTTTATAACAATATAAGTTTGAGTGAAGGGTTTATAATAACTATCCTTTTTTTTCTATTCCAACTAATTGTTAGTAAATATTGGCTGTCTTATTTCCACCAAGGTCCGATCGAATGGATTTGGCGATCCTTTACAGTAAAAAAGTTCAGCCCTTTTTTAAAAAATACTGAGATGTAAATACACAAATTCACTAATTTATGGAAGGAATGATTATATTTACCTCTATGTGTATAAAAATGAATCATACAGTTAAAAATAAAACGATTATTTTTAGGAGGTAATTGAATTGGATATTAATCGTGTAAAGCAGATTTTATCATCTTCTGCAGATATAAAAGTCATGTATAACGGCACTTCTGTCTGGATTGACGAATTGCATGAAGATCAGGAGATGGTAACTTGTCATCTTAGAGGACCACTTGAAGAGAGAACTCAAGTAAGTGTTGCAGAACTGAAAGAAATGGATTAATGCCTTATCTGTCTGACTTCTTTATCATTTTTTGTAGAGCTCGTCAGACATATCTTATTTTATTTTTTTAAAAATCACCAGCGAAATAAAAGGAATTAGTTAACAGTTATACATATTGTTAGAGAAAATGTGTATAATGTATGTAGTACTAAATCTCCTTACTAAAGGATGTGTTGATATGAGATTTCAACAACAAGTCGAAAAGCCACCAGAGGTTAACTTAAAAATATGGACTTGTGGTTCAGATGATTGTAACGGGTGGATGCGTGATAATTTTAAATCGAACGAAAACCCAGACTGTCCTTTATGTGGACACGCAATGGTTGAAGACGAGCGTACATTGCCTGTATTGGAAAACTTTTCAGCAGTAAGCCAGAAAAAGGAATAATTTCATTATCAACAATATTTTAAAGCAGAATCCCATGTTCATTACATGGGATTTTTCTTTTTAGTTCTCACCTTTTGCCTTCTTATTAGTTGCAATAACAGCTTGTTGAAGTAAGTCAACAAAGTTACCGTTTCTTAATACGTTTATTCCTTCTGCTGTTGCTCCACCAGGTGTTGTTACCTGCTCCCTCAATTCCTTTGGAGAGTATTCTCCTTTTAACATCTCTACAGAGCCATTTACCATTTCTTTCACCAATTTTTCCGCTGTATCTTTTGAAACATTGTAACTTTTTGTTTGGTCAATTAAAGCTTCAACTAATAAGTAAAAAAAAGCTGGTGCACTACCCGTAATTGCTGTTAAATTGTGAATCTCTTCTTCTGAGCAATATTGTGATGTTCCAATTGAGTCGACCAATAACTCCATTTGAACATGATTCTTTTCACTTGCAAATGTTCCATATGTATATAAAGAAATAGAGTGTCCAACCATAGCAGCAGTATTGGGCATAATCCAACCAACAGCCGTTCTCTCAGGAAGAAATTTCTCCATAAATGAGGGACTTATTCCCGCTGCTACCGTTACAATAAATTGCGAAGTAATGTAAGGGCTTAATTTTTTAAGAACTGCTTCATGTTCTGAAGGCGGAATCGCTAGTACGATCAGGTCCACTTTATCAATGATATCATTGAATGTCTCAATTGGTTGGATTTGATATCTTATTGCCAATTCTTTCAGCCTTTCAACACTCTTATGATTCGAAACATAAATTGAATTTATCTTTTCTCGGCTGCTTGTCGTTAAACCTGCAATGATTGCTTCTGCCATTCTGCCTGCCCCAATAAACAAAATAGAATTTTTCAAAAAAACTGCCTCACTTTCTTTTTATATCACTTGATATTATTAGCCTAATATCATCATTTGAAAGTTACAAGTTGCCAAAAATTTAAAAAATAAAAAGACGTCTATAAATAGACGTCTTGCGTATTGAGGCGAAAAACTGCACTCCACATCGTGCATTTAGCCTTCCGGCATGTTATTCGACTTACACAATTCAGCTCATCGCTCAATTAATATACCACAAAATAAAAAAAATAGGAAGAGAATTCTTCTAATAATGATAATTTTTTTAATAGGAGAAAAAGACTATTTCACACTATACGTGTTTAATGAACTCCAATTTGTGATATTGAATACTATAAAATTAAAAATTCAAGGAGGAAATAAACTTATGAAACCTTATATAGAAGAATTTCAAAATGAAGAAAATTTAGAGCAAGCTGTGAATATGTTAAAAAGTAAAGGTGTACAAGCTACTGATCTCTATGTTTTAACACATGACGATGATCGGACTGAAAGAATCTCAGATAAAGCAGATACGAATTTAATTGGTGTAGAAGAAACCGGCTTGACAAAAACATTAGAAAATCTATTCGTTAAAAAAGGTGATGAAATACGAAACAAACTTCATGAATTAGGTTTTTCAACAGCTGAAGCCGAAATGTATGAGGAAAAACTTGATCAAGGGAAAGCCCTTTTAATTATAAAGAATCCCGAGCAATACCAACTTGTATAAGATAAATTGCGAGGATGGCCGATGAGGCACATCCTTTTTTAATTATGAAAAATTAGACAAGTTTCATCCTACCCTCTCATATAAATAAGGTAGACATGCTATTAGGAGGGTAAATATGAGGTTTGTTTTTATACGGAAGAAATGGATATTTTTTGTTGTAGCCGCAATCTTAATGGGAAGTTTATATTTTTTAACAAGCAAAACAGTTCCAACGTCCCAAAGTACCCAAGCATCTAACGAAGAAATTACAATTAATATGGTCACTGGTGAATTTTCTACAACAACAGCTGAAGGTAAAAAACTGGAGGCTTATCGTTGGGATCCGGGTACCGTTATGATTCCAAAAGGTAAAGATGTTACCTTAAAGATTTTTGGTGTAAATGGAGAGGAGCATCCTTTTTATATTGAAGGAACAGATATAAAAGGCACAGTTAAAAAGGGTGAAGAAACGGTGATTCCTCTTAACTTTACGAAAGAAGGAACTTATCGTCTAATTTGCGACACACACACACACGTTGGTCATAATGAGGTTCCTCCAATGATTGCTTATCTTGTCGTTGATTAATTAATAGGTACATTCGCTTTTTTACATTTAAATATGTTTATTATCCTGGTTCATTGTTCAGAAAAAACTTATATAGTATCATGCATATTGTAACAACTCGTTTAATTTAGAAGCAAAGCGGAAATCACGCTTTGCTTTTTGTCTGTTTTTTTTGTTTTGAATCACTGGAGTCGATTAAATACTGAATCAGCATGTCGTCTTTTGAAAGATATGCAGAGTAAGTTCTTTTTATAAATCTTTCAGCCTCTTCAAAAGTTAAAAAGTCATCTGGTAGTAAATGATGATCTTTTTCTACCTTCCATTTATTTTCTTTATTTTTATATAATAAAAAATGTTTCTTCTCAAGATTTTCATAATGAGCACATCGCTGTTTCAAATTCATTTGATTATGATAATGATCCATTCTTAAGGGCTTTAAAGAGAATGGTTTATCAATAAACTCTTTATATGCTTCTGGCGTTAATGAACAACCTGATGCTTTTGCATGTCCTCCCCCACCGTATTGTGCGGCAATTTCAGATACGTCAATATGATCATGAATGGTTCGAAATCCCAATTTTTTATTTCCCATGTTAACAATGGCAATACAATCAAGATGCGGATGTTCCTTTCCAAGCTCATTTCCTAATTCTGAGTGGTATGATTCTGCGTGAACGACTCCTATACATTTGTCACCAATAAAAGTTTGTACCAATTCCCTTTTCTTTCTTTTTATGTATCGCTCTGTTTTCTTATCTTCAATATTTAACATTTTTTCTTCAAACTCATTAAAGGAAAAAGACTCTTCTATAGAAAGACGCTCAACCATACTTTGTTCAAACTCTTCAATAGATTGTAAAAATAAAAGGTCATTTAAATGCTTTGCATGAATATTTTTATTTCTCTCCCATTCCCAGGTATCATACTGTCTGACCAGTTCAACATATTCACTGAGAGAAGAACGTTCTTTAAGGAGATTCTGTTTTTGAAGGTGTGAATAAAATAATGAAGTTGCACATGCAAACTTACCTTTTGATTCTTCTACCTTGACATCTCCCCACTCATATTCGTTAAAATGCAAGGCTGTCTTATGATGATCTATTAATTGAACAAGTCCTCCTCTTTGAGCATATTTTTTTAATCTCATCTCATTGTCCTTATTAACCGACAAATCCGTTATATATAGTTTACATGAATGATTTTTGTCCCTTTGATCTTTCATTAATTGCTCTATATGATAATCTAGGCTATTTACTGAATGGTAATGGACATCTACAAATTCACCAAAAGCCAGTTTCGCAAGAATCCCACAACTGACGCCATCCAAATCATTATGTGTTAATAAAATATATCTCATGAGTCCACCTTCTCTATCCTTTGACATTTTCTTTCCTATATGAAGTATGTGTCTTAACGGCTTAACTATTCAAATACAAATACACTTGTTTTTATTGATTTATTAGTCCTCCTACTATTCAGATAAGTTTTCCTTTGTTAACGAACAAAAGAGCAAACGCCTTGATCAGCCTCGGGCAAATAAGAAGCAAATGAATAGAAGACGTCCTTTGTCTTCAATTCATTTGTGGCTATACCCTTAGGGGCTAGGCGTTGGCAGTTTAAAAGCGCGACGTCCTGTCGCAAAAACTGCACTTGCACATCCTGTGCTTCGGAGCTGGATGCAGCGCACTTATTCACAGTTCAAAGAATTTTATAGTTTCCTAAGCAAGTACGAAAAGGATACAAAATATGATTTGTATCCTTTCTGAGATATTTTATATTTTTAGTGTTATTCAATAATTCTTTTTCCTAAAATAACTAAGTCTCTCTCCACACCTTCCATATTAGCGATTTTCGGAAGATGTGCCCATCTCTCAAATGAATAATGTTCAAAAAGCTTAATACTTGGTGCATTATGACCAAATACAAATGCTAACAATGTTTTTATCCCTAGGTTAGGACATTCTGAAATTGCTTTATCCATTAAAATACGGGCATAGCCCTTACCATGTATGACAGGATCTAGATAAATACTAACCTCTGCTGTCGCATTATAAGCTGGTCTACCATAAAAGGATTGAAAACTTAACCAACCAACAATACCTTGATCTTCTTCTATAACCCATAAAGGCCTTTGGTGAGGGTTATGTTCATGAAACCAAGCTAATCGGCTTTCAACCGTTACCTCTTCTAGATCAGCTGTTGCAAGTTTACCGGGTATGGATGTATTATAAATTTCAACTATTCGCGGAAGATCTTCAATGTTTGCATCTCTGATTATATATGTTTGATCACACATTTTTTCATTTCCCTTTCTATGTAGCCTTACAAATGTTCTCCATGAATATTTTATTATCTTATTATAATTGAAAACCTTAATTAGATCCTACTATTTTTTTGCATCAGGGATGAAAATTGTAGAAATATTCCTTGCCTTTCTTTCATTAGATGGTTCATTATTAATAACTCTCAAAAAGACTTCTGACAATTCAGCGATAAATTCTTGAAATTCTTGATCGGATAAATAAATCATTGCTTGCCTAAAACTAACCCCATCTTTAACTAAATCAATTTCATCTTGTTGTAAATAGGCTTCATATTGACCTAATAAATAGGTCATAAAAGTTAAAAATAAATGCAAATGTTCATCACGGTTTAATTTTTGAATATCTCCTGTTGCTGATTGTTCTTGTTCATTTAATGCGTAAAATTTTTCAACCGTTCCTCGAATTTGATTTTCCTTAACAACCTGAATTACATTTCCTTCTAAAAGTTTATTTAGATGGCGATATAAAGTGGCCTGTGGAACTTCTGTTAATCTTGATTGGATTTGCTGGACATTCAACTCTTTTCTTCCAATTAATGTTTGTACGATTTTCATTCTCACTGGATGAAGAATTAGCTTTGCTTTTGAATTCAATACTTCAACCTCTCCCCACTTCAATCATTATTATCAATTATAATAATAATGAGAGGGATGTCAAACTTAGGTGGAAAAACATAAAAGGAATGGACTGTTTTTCCATTCCTTTCTCAACGTTAAGCATTTTCAAAATAATCTTTATAGTAGCCGCCAACCTTGCCAGTATTGTCAATAACAAAGTAAAATTCCTCTGTTTCATTTTGAACATCATACTCTTTCCCTGCAGTAAGTGCACGGTCAACCATGTATTTTGCTGCGTTTGTATGAACGCATTTTACTTTTTTTAGTGCCTTTGATTCTTGCCATGTTTTATGTATCAAAGCAAATCCACCTTTCACATTCATATGTTATATTCTATCTGATTCTTTCTAAAATGCCAATCAATGCAAGAAAACTAATTTTTTAAAAGTATGCAGAACGTATTATTATTTAAACATAGAATCCGAGTGTGTTAAACATAATAGAAATGGTTTCACTCTATAGTAACACATTGATACATAGCATCATTTCATCACACATATACAACTAACCCCCTGCATAGCCTATGGTGAGGTGAAGAATAGATATGCTTACAAACAACAAACTTGATCAATCCATTTTTTCTTTTGTAGACAAGTTAAAACACACACAAAATAGTGACGGGTCTTGGAAATATTGCTTCGAAGGTGGATTAATGACTGATGCGTTTATGGTTATTACACTTAGGGCATTAGACAGCAAAAATGAGGAAATGTTAATAAAGAATTTGACAGACCGATTACTTTCAACCCAATCAAAAGAAGGGACCTGGAAAGCTTATCCTGACGAAGAGGATGGTAATTTATCTGCCACGATACAGGCTTATTGTGCATTATTGTTCTCCGGCTTTCTATCTCAGGATCATCCTGCTTTAAAAAAGGCTGAACAATTTATAAAAGAAAAAGGTGGTTTAAACAATGCACATTTTATGACCAAATGGATGCTAGCTGTCAACGGACTTTACCCATGGCCAACACTCTTCTATGTACCTATGACATTTCTACTTACTCCAACATCGTTCCCTTTAAACTTCTACCAATTTAGTGCTTATGCAAGAATTCACTTTATCCCTATGATGGTGGCTGCAAACAAAAAGTTCACATTAAAATCTGCCTATACTCCTGTATTAAGCCACCTGTACAGACAACCTTCTCCACAGCACCTACTAAATCATTTTCGCTCTCACTCATTATTTATGAATGAAATGAAAAAACTATTAACACTACCAAAATATTTGCATCGTCTAGGCTATCAGCTTGCTGAGAGATATATGTTAAAAAGAATAGAGGAAGATGGTACTTTATACAGTTATGCTAGCGCAACTTTTTTTATGATTTTTGCCCTTCTTTCACTTGGGTATAGTAAAAACTCTCCTACGATTCTCAATGCTATAAACGGTTTAAAACAATTAGTTTCTACTTCATGTAATGGAATTCATTTAGAAAACTCAACTTCCACTGTATGGGATACCGCTTTAATAAGTTATGCATTACAAGAAGCAAACGTTTCTAACCAAGAAAAGACAATTCAACAAGCTACTTCTTTTCTTCTTTCTAAACAACATACAAAAAAAGGAGATTGGAAGATTCATAATCCCAATGTTACACCAGGAGGTTGGGGGTTTTCTCATAATAACACAATGGTCCCAGATAATGATGATACATCTGCAGTTTTGCGCGCTATAACCCGTACAGCTATATTAAACGATAGAGTCCGAACTGCTTGGTACAGAGGTGTAACCTATCTTCTATCTATGCAAAATGCAGACGGAGGTTGGGGAGCTTTTGAAAAAAACACTGATCTGGCGTTACTTACTCTTATCCCCCTAGAGAATGCGAAGGACGCAGCTATCGATCCATCAACACCTGACTTAACCGGCAGAACACTTGAGTTTTTAGGTACTTATGCGGGACTATCTAAACAACATCCAAGCATTAAAGCTGCAATTCAATGGTTGGAAAACAATCAAGAAAGAAATGGCTCCTGGTATGGCAGGTGGGGTGTTTGTTATATATACGGTACATGGGCTGCAGTTACTGGAATGATATCTGTAGGAGTATCAGCTAATTCCCCTGTTATACAAAAGGCTATTCAATGGTTGGAATCCGTTCAGCTTGATACTGGTGGATGGGGAGAATCCTGTATAAGCAGTATCAAAAAAAAATATACACCGCTTCTTTATAGTACACCTTCTCAAACTTCTTGGGCTCTAGATACTTTGATACAAAGTAACGCATACAAAAAGGAATCTGTACAAAAAGGAATCGCTCATTTACTCAATCCTTCTTCCTTTTCACATACTGCGCTAACTTATCCCACCGGTATAGGGCTACCAGGGCAATTTTATATCCATTATCACAGCTATAATGATATTTTCCCCCTTTTAGCCTTAGCACATTATAAGAAAAAAATATTTACTCATTCTATTGTAAGTTCCTAACCACAATGTTAATGACAAAGAAAAGAATCAACTCTTTCAATTTTTTTGCATATATTGTCTAGGACTGCTGTCTAGGAGGCGATTTAACATGTCAGAGCCATACATGACATCAATGAAAAAATGGTGTGATGATATTTTAAAGAGTTACGAAGATTCAATTAAGGATTTAAGACGCAATCATGATATAACGAGTTTAGAATCATGGAAAAATGAACTTATACACCTGCAAGATGAACTTAATGAAACATCAGACTTGGACCCTAAAGATGTTTATCAACGTGCAGACGAATTATTTACCAGATTTGAAGCTTATTTTGATTCTGAAGAGCGTCAGGAGAATGAGCGAATACAAAATCAGAAGAAAACTGTGCCTATAGGAGGTCATACACTCCCTCCGTTGCCATACGCCTATAATGCATTGGAGCCGTATATTCACCAGGAGATTATGCGCTTACATCATGATAAACATCATCAAAGCTATGTCGACGGATTAAATAAAGCCGAAAAAGAAATGCAAAAGGCAAGAAAGACTGGTAATTATGAATTAATTAAACATTGGGAGCGTGAAGCAGCATTCCATGGAGCGGGACATTACTTACACACAATATTTTGGTCAATCATGACACCTAATGGCGGAGGAAAGCCTTCGGGTATGCTGATGAGGGAAATCAACTTATCGTTTGGAAGCTTTGAACAATTCAAACAACATTTTTCAGAAGCAGCTAAAAACGTAGAAGCTGTTGGCTGGGCTATTTTGGTTTGGTCACCGCGAGCACATCGATTAGAAATACTTCAAGCAGAAAAACACCAAAACCTGAGTCAATGGGATGTTATCCCGCTTCTAACGCTTGACGTGTGGGAACATGCTTATTATCTTCAATATAAAAACGACCGAAAGAAATATGTTGATAATTGGTGGAATGTTGTTAATTGGAAGGAAGTTGAAAGACGTTTCCATGAAGCACAACAAATAAAATGGAATCCCTATTAATGACCATTTACTTAATATAGAAAACAAGGGTAACTTTAAAACATTCTCAAAGTTACCCTTTTCGTACATCAAATTATCCCTAGTACATCTAAAAATACAACAATAATAACAATCGGAGAAACGTATTTTAAAAGAAGATACCAACAAGTAAATATTTTTTTACTTATTGTTGAACCATTCTGAAGCTCTTCAAACAAGTCTTCTTTAGTAATCTTCAACGGAACAAATACCGCAATTAATAACGCCCCTAATGGCATAAGCATATTACTAACCAAAAAATCAGCAGCATCAAAAATAGACTTTCCAAATATAGTTATATTTGAAAGCACACCATACGATAATGCTGACGGAATTCCTACAGCAAAGATACATAAGCCTACAACCCATGAAAATAGATTTCTTTTCTTTTCATTCCCTTTTGATATAGGCGCAACAATAATTTCAAGCATTGAAAAGGCAGATGTTAAAGTTGCAAATAAAAATAATAATAAAAAGGCAACTAAGAAAATAGTCCCGAATGGCATTTGATTAAAAACCGTTGGAAGTACATTAAATAATAAAACAGGACCCGCATCCGGTGCTAATCCGAATGAAAATACAGCAGGAAAAATTGCTAACCCTGCTAATAAAGCTACTAATAGATTAAGCCCTACTATTGATATTGCGGATTGGGGGAGGTTTTCATTCTTAGATAAATAAGAACTATATGTGACCATAACCGAAACACCAACACTTAATGCAAAGAAGGATTGTCCCATTGCATATAAAACTGTTTCAGATGTCACCTTTGCAAAATCAGGCTTTAAGAAAAAGATAATCCCTTCCATAGCACCATCTAGTGTAACTGATCGAATAATGATAAAAATAAATAAGATAAAAAGGGCAGGCATCATAAATTTACTTGCTTTTTCAATTCCGTTTGAAACGCCTTTAGACACTACATAGCTCGTAATAAGCAGAAAAATCAACTGAGCTACTACTGTTAAAATAGGATCTGAAATACTCGCTCCAAATAATTCTCCATACTCCTGCTCAGTTAGTCCGCTTAATTGACCTGTTAGAGCTTTTACCAAATAAATGAGAATCCATCCCCCTACAACACTATAAAAAGACAGCAAAATAAAGCATGTGATAACACCCAATCTACCAATTAGATGCCAAGATGAATTTGGGGCAATTTGTTTATAAGCTAATATCGCATCACTTTTTGTACTCCTACCAATAATAAATTCACCAAGTAAGAGCGGCAATCCGACTAATAAGGTAAATAATATAAATATTAGGAAAAAAACGCCCCCACCACTTGTTCCAGCAACATATGGAAATTTCCATATTGCCCCAAGCCCAATTGCTGAACCTGCCGCGGCAAGGATAAACGTGATTTTTGACGACCATTGTTCGACTGATTTACTCACTTCATCACCTCTAATGCAAACTTTGTTTGTTACTAATGAATATATTTATTAAAAGGAATATTCTTATGACTTTTAGTATCAATCCATCACAAACATTATATAAGTCTACATTTTAACATTTTACTAGCATAATTTAAATTATATTTTAAAAATATTCTTTCAGTTTTCAAGTTGACATAATACTTTTATAAAAGCATTTGAAAGATGACATTACATGTAAAATCCATTATAGTAAAATGTTTTCAATGAAAAAAGGCTGGCACCCTTCAATAAGTGCCAACCTTCCTATTGTAATAGCTTAGCCTTCTAGTAATAATGATTCTGGATCTTCCAGCAATTCTTTAACTGTTGCTAGGAAGCTAACCGCTTCTTTACCGTCAACAATACGATGATCATATGAAAGCGCAATGTACATCATAGGACGGTTTTCCATTCTTTCTTCATCAATTGCAACAGGTCGCAATTGAATTTTATGCATACCTAGAATCCCTACTTGTGGACCATTTAAAATTGGGGTAGATAATAGTGATCCGAATACTCCCCCATTTGTAATTGTAAAGGTACCGCCTTGAAGATCACTTAAACTTAGTTTATTGTCACGTGCTTTCTTTGCCAGGTTTAGAATTTCGCCTTCAATTCCAGCAAAGTTTAATCGATCTGCATCACGAACTACAGGTACAACCAAGCCTTCAGGTGCTGATACTGCAATCCCTATGTCATAGAACTTTTTCATTAAAATCTCGTTCCCTTGAATTTCAGCATTTAGTAATGGGAATTGTTTTAACGCCGCTACTACTGCCTTTGTAAAGAACGACATGAATCCTAAACGAACATCGTGCTGTTCATAGAATTTATCTTTTCTACGTTTGCGAACCTCCATAACAGCGGACATATCAACTTCATTAAAGGTTGTTAGCATTGCAGCAGTTTGTTGTACCTCCACTAAGCGATTAGCAATTGTTTGACGTCTTCTAGACATCTTAATTCGCTCAACCGGTTTACCAGGTACATCTTCCTGAGCAGAAACAGCTGGTTTTGGTGCAGCAGTTTTCGGAGTTGCAGCCTGTTGTTGCTGATTTGGTACATCTTTACCTGAGAAGGACTCAACATCCTGTTTTCTTACTCGACCAAGAGGATCAACTGTTTGCACATGTTGTAAATCTATTCCACGCTCTCTTGCAAGTTTACGTGCTGAAGGTGAAGCAATTGGTCTTTGTTTTTTCTCCTCTTTACCTTCTGCTTCATTTTGTTGTACAGCTTCTGGTGCCTTGCCTTCTTGCTTCACGTCCTGCGGTTGTGAGCTAGAAGTTTCTCCACTCTCATCAATTACCCCGATTGTCTCTCCAACTTGAACAGTATCACCTGATTCTTTGTGCAGCTCTTTTAAAACTCCAGAAAATTCAGCAGTTAATTCAACGTTTACCTTGTCTGTCTCAACTTCTAATAGGTATTCGCCTTTCTCAACAGCATCCCCAGGTTGTTTAAGCCATTGTGCAATTGTTCCTTCAGTAATAGATTCTGCTAGTTCTGGTACTTTAATTTCAGCCATGTGTTGGTTCCCCCTTGAGCACTTGCTTTTATAAGAGTTTCGCTCATACAGTAGATACACAATAGAAGCGAATTATTGATCATCAGCAAGTTCCGCATTTTTCAATTTAGTCAATACATAAATGGTCAATATTATTTATTCCAAGTCAATGCTTCTGTTACAATACGTTCTTGATCCTTCTTATGAATATTAGGATCACCTTCTGCAGGACTTTGTCTTCTTCTTCTGCCAATATATTTCACTGGAATTCCGTCCGGTGCAATTTCTCTCAGCTTAGCGTCGATGAAGCTCCAAGCCCCCATATTTTGCGGCTCCTCCTGAACCCAAACGATTTCTTCAAGAGAAGATAAATTTTCTAGTATTGAAAGGATTATTTTCTTAGGGAATGGATATAATTCTTCCACTCTCAACATATGCACCCAGTCTTGATTTCCATCTAAGGAATTTAATTTATCCGTTAAATCAGTAGCGATTTTTCCTGAACATAGAACAAGTCTTTTCACTTTTTCCGGTGAATGACCAAGACCAGGTTGTTCAATAACTGGCTTGAATTCACCTTCACATAATTCATTCAGATCTGAAACAGTTTGTGGATTTCTTAACAAGCTCTTCGGCGTCATGATAACTAGCGGTCTGACCTCTTCACGTTTTAGCAAATCAGCCTGTCTGCGTAATATATGAAAATATTGTGCAGCACTTGTTAAATTTGCTACTTGCCAGCTATCTTCTGCAGCAAGCTGTAAAAACCTTTCAAGTCTTCCACTGGAATGCTCTGGTCCTTGACCTTCAAAACCGTGAGGTAACAGCATGATTAGTCCGGATTTTTGACCCCATTTTGCACGACCTGCTGCAATAAACTGATCAAAAAATACTTGAGCAGCATTTGCAAAATCTCCATATTGGGCTTCCCATAAAACCAATGTTTCTGGAGCGTACACATTGTAGCCATATTCAAAGCCAATAACCGAACCTTCAGATAATGGACTGTTATGAATAGCAAATGATGCTTTAGCATCTGACAGTTTGTGTAAAGGTGAGTAAAACTCTCCAGTATTGACATCGTGTAAAACAATATGTCTTTGAGCAAATGTTCCGCGTTGTGAATCTTGTCCAGTTAAACGAATTGGTGTTCCATCCGTAAGGATAGATGCAAATGCTAACGCCTCACCAAGTGCCCACTCTACTTTACCTTCTTCTTTAAGACCTTTTGCTCTTTTTTCTAAGATTCTTTGCAGTTTAGAAAAAACATTGAAATTTTCCGGCCATTTTACCAATTCGTCATTTAATTTAAGTAGCTTGTCTTTGTTAACAGCTGTTTGTAACGCAGGAAGTCCACTGTTAACAAACTTCGGTAATTTAATTTCGTGAGTTTCAGCAGCTTTTTTATCTGGAACCTTTTGATATGCTCTATCAAGAGTTCCCTGCACTTCATCATTGATCTTTTGAATATCGTCTGACCCGAGCACATTCTCATTTTCTAGTGATTCCGCATACAATTTACGTACAGTAGGATGTTTGCGTACTTTTTCATATAGCTGAGGCTGTGTCATTGACGGTTCATCCATTTCATTATGTCCGAATCGACGATAACCAATGAGATCAATTAAGAAATCACTTTTGAATTTTTTACGGTACTCCATTGCAATATAAACAGCTGCAATACATGCTTCAGGATCATCAGCATTCACATGGACAATTGGAATTTCGTACCCTTTTGCTAAATCACTTGCATATTTTGTCGAGCGAGAATCACGACTTTCTGTCGTAAACCCAATCATATTATTTGCAATAATATGGATTGTTCCACCTGTTTGATAGCCAGTTAGTTTATTTAAATTAAGAGTTTCTGCAACAATTCCTTCACCTGGAAAGGCAGCATCTCCATGAATCAAGATAGCCATCGCATCATTTACACTTTGTTTAGGATAGCCTTTCTCTGTGCGAACTTCTTGTGCAGCACGTGTGTATCCTTCAACAATAGGATCGATGAATTCTAAATGACTTGGGTTATTAGCCAATGTAACTTTAGCTCGACCAGTGCTTTCATCCATGAATTGCTTGTTTGCACCCAGATGATATTTTACATCCCCACTCCAGCCATAGTTAATGCCAATAGATCCTTCTGAAGGTACTAATTCCTTATTTGGTGCATGTTGAAACTCTGAAAAGATAATTTCATATGGTTTTCCAAGGACATGGGCTAAAACATTTAAACGTCCACGGTGTGCCATTCCAATGTTAATAGTATCCGTACCTGCTTCAACTGCATTTGAAATCAATTCATCAAGAACAGGAACAAGCATATCCAGTCCTTCAATAGAGAAACGCTTCTGCCCTACAAATGTACGATGCAAAAATTGCTCAAATCCTTCTACTTCTGTTAATCTCTTTAAAATCGAAATTCGCTTTTCTTTCGACAGATTTTTAAAGATTGTACCGGACTCAACCATTTTAAGAAGCCACGTCTTTTCCTCGTAATTATGTACATGGCTAAACTCAAAAGCAATAGAACCTTTGTAAACTTCTTTTAAGTACTGGTATGCCTCTAGTCCATTTGTAACATGTGCTGGAACATCCTCACATAGAAGGTTTACAGGAATATACTTTAAATCTTCTTCAGTTAAATCATATTCTTCAAGTTGTAAAAATTCATTTTTCTCAGCAGTATCCCCAAAAGGATACACAGCAGCATATAAGTGACCATATCTACGGATATTAGTTACAAGTTTTACTGCTTCTGCTACTTTTTTCATTTTATCAGCTGAAATTGTTTCACCTTCAGCTAATGTTTGTTGATTATTAGATTTCATTTGTATTGAAGGAGAACCCCAGTTATCAAATATTTCTTTTAATTCTATATCAATAGAATTTGGATCAATTTTATATTGATCATATTGTTCCATGATATAGCCGAGGTTTGGACCATGGAAGTCTTCCCAAGGGAAATTTTGCTTACTTGTGCCTACTGCCATCTTACATTACCCCCAAAGATTCATAAGTGATCAGAAAAAATATTTCTGATACGCAGGTGGAAAAATTATTATCCTACGATATTAACCACTCTTACAAGTATAGTAGTATGATATTAAAACGCTTCCAATGCTATTTTAACATTGGTGTCTACACATTCCAAGATAGATGATTGAAAAATTTAAAAAAATTTGGTCCTTTTTTCAATAACTATTCTTAGCGCTCTCAATTATTTAAATAATTAGAATTATCAAATAATACCCCCTCTTCCTTACCTCTATCATACTACAAATCCTTGGAAGAAAAGTACAATTTTTATTATTTTAGAGTAAATTTTGATAAATTTTTCTATGTCAAAGCGTCCCTAAAAACAGACAAATTATCGATCTATTTTTTAGATTAATTCAATAGTATCTATCTCAAAACATAAGGACAAAATCATACTTCAGATTTTGTCCTACTATCAAATAATCATTGCTTTTCTATAAGAACAACTAGATTGTTTTTAATAACAATCTTTTTAGTAATGGGTATAATTGTTCTGGAAGCTCTTCAATTTTTTCAACAAAAACACTGTACCTTCCATAAATATTTTGGATGGTTTTTTTGGTCGCTTCATCGACTTCATTTGTTGATAAAAAGACATTCATTACTTCTATCCCAAACTTCCTGCCATCTAATACAGCTTCATGTGTATCAATTATCCCATTTCTTTCATACCCGGTTGCGGCTGGTTCACCATCGGAAAACACGAGCAGAAATTTTTGCTTTTCATTTCTTTTCATTAATTGTTCGGTCATATGTCTTATTGCATACCCATCTCGATTATCTTCTTCTGGAGATAATTGCATAATCTCTGGTCCTGATTGACTCTGCAATGAATCCTTAAAGGAAATAACTGTATGAAAATGGTTCGGCTGTCGGGATTTGGAAGCTTCATTTGTATCTTCCCAAAAACCTACTATCTGATGCGGAACTCTGACAGACTTTAATGTTTCATGAAAGAGTATAATTCCCAGCTTTGTTTGGTCCATTTTATCAAACATGGAGGCAGAACAATCAACTAAAAGAGTAAAAACAGCATCAATATCCGGTGATCTTTCCTGCTTTTTATAAAACAGCTTAGGATTTTCTTCTGTCAATAATCTTAGAAGCTTTTTGTTTAACCTCCCTATATGAAGATCTGTTCTTGGCAATGTTCTTTTATGTTCCAAGGTTTTTTGTATCATTAATTTTAATTTTTTCTGAAATAGAAGAATATCATGTTGATCATGTTTGTATTTATCTATATCATCTGCTGATGGGAGCTTTGATTGAACAAATATTGGTACAGCATATTTATTTTCCTTCCCATATACATGCTCCCCAACACTAGATCTTTCTTCTTTTTGCGACTCCATAGCTTCTAGCTTTGAATAATCATTTTTTTTAGCTTTTCCGGATGTCCCTTGTACCATTGCAAGTGCTTGATCTGTATCTTCGCCTTCACGAACAGTCCCATCACCATTAAGTGTTGTGTTTGTTCCTTGTTCTAAATCAAATTGTAAAAAACTTTTGGTTGGCTTACTTGTTTCACTATGCCAGGTTGGAAGTTTGTCACTATGAACATCTTCATCACCCTTTTTAGCATCTTCGATTTGATCTTTATTTTTTAATTTTGATTTTCTCTTTAACTCATCAAAAAGACTTGAAGCTTTTATCGATTCGTACGGAAGATCAGCTAAATAAAAATAAGTATTAAGCATGTCTTGATCCATAAGCTCTTCTAAAATAACAACTACATTTAAAACAATCTTAATAATGTGTGAGGTTGAAGAAGCTTCAAAAACTTGAAAGATTTGAGTTTGAATATAAGGTAATGTCCGATCTATGTTTTCTGACAATGCAGGGACTTGTTCCAATGTAGATTCAGCCGTCAGGATTAGATAGAGTGCGTTAAATAGAGCGTCTGTTAAAATACTACGTTCCTTATGAATAATAAGTTGGCTTTGAAAATGTCTACGGTATAACCTTTTTCTCAAGTAAAACGCCGGTTTTGTACCTGGTCTTTCTTTTATACATACCTCTTCTATCCGAAGATCTTCCAGCAGCATACAAAGTTGTTTGGCAAAGCTATTGAGCTTTAACGGTCTTACTTTTTGTATAAATAAGCCAAGCTCTCGAAAATCTGTATGAAAATAATTTCCAATACTCCGTAGATATACATCACTTTTTAATGCTAATTCTGTCTCGATTTTTTCACGATGATCCCAAAAATGACTAACATATATCTTTTTTTCAAATGGATCTAAATAAGATTGGACACTATAATCCACTTCCATATCACGATTCTTTGTAAGTCCTTTTGAAAGATCAGCTAGTTCCATAAAAAGAAATGAATCAACTTGTTGATCGTTAAACTTAATAAATCTCAAAACCAAAACCTCACTCAAATAGAGTTTCAGCCACATTTCGAATGGCTGCTTTTTCTCTTTCATCCTCCAGCTTTTCAACAATTCCTCTTTCGACAGCACGTTTAGGAGGGAGATAGCAAGCTAAATCACATGTATCAATTAGTGCCCGTATTGATGCAGCTTCTTCTGAAACCTGTCCATTTTGAACAAGACTTAACAAATCAGCTGACAACTTTGTAAATGTTTTAATTAACGTTGGATCTTTAAGCTTGGATTGTTTTTCAAGAACCGATTTTAATTCATCGTCTTGAATATATGGAACTTCAATGACAATAAAACGGTTTTTTAATGCTTCATTTAAGGGTACTGTACCAACATATCCTTCATTTATCGCAGCAATAACACCAAAGTGCTCATGAGATCTCACAACTTCACCTGTAAATGGATTTGTAATCATTCTTCGATAATCCAGTACTCCATTTAATATAGGTAATGTTTCCGGTTTAGCCATATTAATTTCATCGATATATAGAAGATGTCCTTTTTTCATCGCTTTCACAACAGGTCCTGCAATAAATTCAATCGAAGTTCCACTTTGATTGTTTTCAATTGTTTTAAAGCCTAATAATGCTTCTGCGTCTAAATCAACAGAACAGTTAATACTATGCATCGGCTGCTGAAATAGATTTGATAAAGTTTCAGCAAGTTTGGTTTTTCCAGATCCTGTTGGACCTTTTAATAAAACATTTTTTCCGAGAGCTAATGCAATCATTGCATCATAAATAATAGAATCATCAGTTGGAGTATATCCGCTCTCACCGATTAATAATTCATCGTCCTCATGTACTTCTCTTGTTGATCTATCCTTTATTAATTTTTGAATGTCCATTGGTAATTGATAAGCTTCTATGTTTTTCATATTTGTCCTTCCTTTTATACCTTTTTCAAACGTTCATACCAAACATGAGTATACTAAAAAGATTGTAAGTATTCAAAGTTTACGATAGTACTTTAGGTGGTAATTAATCACTAAATCCAACCCTATTTTTTATCTCAAAAAAAATAGAATCCTAAAGGATTCTATAAATAGCGCTTAGCACCAAGATAGCGCTGCTTCCAATATGAATTATCCAGTTTACTTATCGTAACTCCTGAGCTGCTAGCATGAATAAATTCATTATTTCCTAAATAAATTCCCATATGTGATGGACCTGCCTTATATGTAGTAAAGAAGACAAAATCTCCTACTGCAGGATTGCTTACAGATTTCATCGTATCCCAATAACCCGCTGTACTTAAGCGAGACACAGATGTAACTTTATTTAGAACATAATAAATAAATCCACTGCAATCAAAACCACTTGGTGTATTTCCAGCCCAACGGTATGGAGTTCCCATTAGTGATTTCGCTTCACTTATCATTGTGTCAATTTTTGAGGATTGATTTTGTGATTGCGAAGGTTTTGACACCGTGTTATTTGTATCTTGACTAATTGTCTTATCACCATTCAATTTTAAAACCTGACCAACTCGAATAACATCTGATTTAAGATTATTTGCTACTTTTATTTCTGCAATCGTTAAGTCAAATTTATTGGCTATTTTCCATAACGAATCACCTGGTAAAACCTTGTATGTAGAAACGACATTTGATGAATCTTGCTCAGGTTTATTGTTGCTAACCGTTTCTTCATTTTTCTGATTAGTTTGACCGGCTTGTTTTCTAACCGATAATTTTTGACCAACACGGATAAGATCACTTGTTAAATTGTTTAGTTTCTTTAGCTCAGCAACTGATGTATTATGAGCTCTAGCAATCACCCATAATGAATCTCCGCTTTTCACAGTGTATGTTACACTTTCAGCTGAAGTTGATGAAGAAGAACTCGATGTTGTACTATTACTTGATTGATTATTCGTAGTAGTAGATGTTTTTACCTTTAGAACTTGTCCAACCTGAAGAAAGTCACTATGTAATGAATTCCATTGCTTAAGGTTGTTAACTGTTGTATCATACTGCCTTGACAAATCCCAAAGTGTATCACCACTTTTAACTTTAATTTTCTCATCTGCTGCAGCGACTGAAGCAAATAATGATGACCCAACAACTGCTGTTGCTGTCAATCCTAATATTTTTTGTTTCATTTCTACTATTACCTCCTACTCATCATAAGCTTAGTTTAATAGATTATCAGACATAAAACTACATATTTATAAATAAATTTAATAAAAACAGGTAAAATGATACAAATCCTTCCTTTTTACTATACAAAATTTTACATAGACAGACATTCACTCTATTTCAGCTTACCCCACTCACTTCTTAATCTAGTATCCTTCGAATTTCTATATAATAAAAAAAGTCAGAAACTATGTTCTGACTTTTACATAATTATTTTTTTATTGGAGACTAGATTCAGGTGAGATAATAGGATAAAGGGTTCCCGCTAGTGCAAACGACATTTTTCCTGTTTCCTCTGAAATGATGAGTACTAAAGAATCAGTCATCTCCGTAAGGCCGATACCTGCCCTATGTCTTGTTCCTACTTTCTCTGATCCAAAATCCTGGTTTGTTAAAGGCAATACATTTGCAGCGGAAATAATATAATCTCCCTTCACTAATATTGCCCCATCATGGAGAGGATTTCCCGGATAGAAAATACTTTCGATTAAGCGATTGGAGATCGTAGCATTTAATGGAATACCTCCCTGTATATGGTCAGAAACCGGGTTTTCTCTTTCTACAACAATTAGTGCCCCGTGCCTTTTTTCAGCCAGATTTTGAATCGCCTTAGCGATCTCTATGTATTGAGTTGTAAATTTTTCTATATAAGCCTTTAAATAAAAGAAAGACGCGGAAGATTGTATTTCATTAAAGAGATCTCTTATATGAGCAAGCTCGCATAATAGACAATATTCTTTCTCATCCAGTGAATTTCTCATTGTTTGTGATTCATCAATTATTTGACTTAGGTGAACAGCAATGTGATGTTTGATAGATGTAAATGTTTGATTTTGTTCCAATATGCTCAATCCTCCCTTTTGATTAGTCTTTTTCATTCATTCTATTTTTGATTTTTTTACTTTGTGTATTTTTTCCATTTATCGAACCATACTACTTATAGGAGGTGTACGTATGATTACTCAAAAGATTCTTCAATATACGTTTAGTATTTTAGGTGTCATATCCTTAGGTTTTTTTTATTATCAAATGTTTAAAGGTGAGTCACGTAAATCTGATAACAATCAGCCGAAATAAACTACTATTTTTCTTTTTCATGTTATAATGCAACAGGTATCTTTTTGAAATGAGGATGTAACATGAAAATAAACGTATTAAACAAGAAAAAAATAATTTATCTTACAAGTATTTTATTCCCGATTCTCATCACTCAACTAGGTCTATTTTCGATGAATTTTTTTGACACAACTATGTCAGGCAAAGTACATCCAAATGACTTAGCGGGTGTTGCGATTGGATCCAGTTTATGGGTACCCGTTTATACCGGTTTAAGTGGGATTTTATTATCCGTAACCCCTATTGTTGCCCAGCTAGTCGGGGCAAAAAAAACAAAAGATGTTCCGTTTATGGTAGTACAGGGTCTGTATGTTAGCATTTTTATTTCCGTTCTTATTTTTATTTTAGGTTTTTTTGTATTGGATCCCATCTTATTAAATATGGGTCTTGAAAATGAGGTTCGCTATATAGCCAAATGGTATTTAATTTCATTATCACTGGGGATTTTCCCTTTATTTTTATACGCAGTCATAAGATGTTTTATTGATGCGTTGGGGTTTACCAGAGTAACTATGATTATCACACTTACTTCCTTACCAATAAACTTTGTATTCAACTACTTGTTTATCTTCGGGAAATTTGGATTTCCTGCTCTTGGGGGAATAGGTGCAGGTATTGCATCTGCCATAACTTATTGGTGTATTACGGCAATTGCTATCTTTATCGTTAACAAACGATCTCCTTTTAAGGAGTACTATATTTTTAAGACGTTCTATCCTATTTCTTTAAAGGCATGGGGAGAAATTTTAAAAATTGGTGTACCTATTGGACTTTCCATATTCTTTGAAACTAGTATTTTTGCTGCTGTTACACTACTTATGAGTCAATATCATACCGTTACAATTGCCTCACATCAGGCAGCCATTAATTTTGCTTCTTTTCTTTACATGCTTCCGTTAAGCATTTCTTTAGCTCTCACTATTGTCATCGGACAAGAAGTTGGGGCAAAAAGAATAAGGGATGCAAGACAATACAGCTATATAGGTATAGGATTAGCGCTCATGCTATCTCTCATTTCTGCTGCACTGATTTATTTCTTTAGACCGGAAGTTGCGTCACTTTATACTTCTGATAATGCCGTACTTAAGCTGACACAGGATTTCTTAATTTATGCGATTTTCTTTCAATTATCAGATGCAATAGCTGCACCAATTCAAGGTATCCTAAGAGGATATAAAGATGTGAATGTAACATTTATTATGGCTCTCATCTCTTATTGGGTAATTGGACTTCCAGTTGGATATCTTGTTGCTACGTATACTTCTTTGGGTGCTTTTGGATATTGGATTGGTCTTATTTCTGGGCTTGCCGCTGGAGCAATTGGATTATCTTTTCGACTTTATAAAATCCAACGAAAATATGAAGTGTTAACTGCAGAAAATAATTAGAAAAACCCGGATTATCGCCAAATTCCAATCACAAAATCCCTATTTTCACCGTATCCAACCATAAAAAAGAGTGTCTTATCTTCAGATGAAGTAAGACACTCTCAGACTGTAGACAAACTCATTAAAATTGAGTTTTCCTACAGTCTTTTTTGATTTAAACTTGTATTAAGAAAATCTTGAGGTGATAAATATGCTTTCGAAACATAATTCCATTCAACGAG
>NZ_JAIVLH010000003.1 GCF_020524345.1 Metabacillus niabensis | reverse complement strand
GTTTTGCTGACGGGATCAATGTCCCACGAGCGCTTCGTTCTACTCCGACTACCGCTATAATAAAACTAAATAAAAAAAGTTCAACCAGTAAAACCTGGTTAAACTTATATTACGATCGAAGCGCGAGTGTTGAACATCTAATTTTACATTATTTCAAATGTAGCTAAGATAAATGCTATTCAAGTTGGATATAATAATGAACAGTTTTGAAGAGAGGGAGGAAACTCCCT
This sequence comes from Metabacillus niabensis, assembly GCF_020524345.1. GTDB lineage: Bacteria > Bacillota > Bacilli > Bacillales > Bacillaceae > Metabacillus > Metabacillus niabensis_B. Next base: position 307,065 of record NZ_JAIVLH010000003.1, on the reverse strand, counting down.
GTTATTCTTAAAGTCTAAACTTCGTGTAAAATATCTATTAACACAACTAAATATGAGTAGTTGAAACGTCTTAAATCCTTGATAGTACTGGAAATTAGGCGTTTTTTTATTGTATCAGGCATTAACGATAAGTGTTATTAACACGTCTAAAAAGAAGAGTAGTACCGGATTCTATTCATATCTCTATCTTCATCAATCACGCCAGATACATAAATAAGGGCACTTCCTACAGAAACGCTCCCTATAATTGAAGATCGTACAAAAATAATTTTAGCTAAATAACTTTTATGATTTTGAACAAAAGCACCCGATCATTAATTAAGACATAAAGGTAACCCTAAATTATTAATAAACTTTTGTATCATTATTTATGTTTTCAATTTTAATAAAGTCGAACTCTGCTTCGTAGCCTTCGCCTTGCGGACTACAAGCATAGATGCCAACTTTAATATTATCTGTCTTTGCAACTAGGTGAGTCATTCTTATTTGACTCCACGAAATACCATCTAATGAATAATCAACATAGTAATTATTTTCTCTTCTAGTTATTCGATAAAAAAGTGAAATCTGGTCTTCTAAAAATTCCTGACTAGACCAATCAGAATAGCCTTGATTTGTTACAACAACACCTAATTTACTATTGCCATCTGGTATAAATTCAACAGAAGTCTTTAACCAAGTATCACTTGAAAATCGTACCATTAAACCGGCTTGGTCGTATCTATTCTCTGGTTTAGATTTTACCTTAGTAGTTAATCTAAAGTCTCCATTTACTTCATAGTACAAAAAATGCCCATTATCAGCTTGAAAACCATAATGTGTTTTTTGCCAAAAATCTGTTTGCATGTCAGTTTTAATAATTAAATTCGACCCTTTGTAATTAAGTTTCCATTCTTTAGGTGGGGATAACCACCCTAAATTTTTATCTATTTCGGCATTGTTGAACTCCTCTATCAGTATGAAGCTATCACTCATAATCATTGCCACCTTACTCATAATTAATTCTTTCGACATAAAAATCATTGTGCAATTTTACACTTCAATTTGTTTAAGTATTTTTGCAGGATTCCCTCCAACTACAACGTTGTCTGGTACATCTTTAGTTACTACTGCACCTGACGCGATTACAACATTGTCTCATATCGTTACTCCTGGGTTTATTACTGCACTACCACCAATCCATACATTGTTTTGTTACCAAATGTAATTGGTTTTGCATATTCTCTTCCTGAATTGCGTTCTGTAGGATCAAGTGGATGAGTTGCTGTATAGATATGTACAGCAGGTGCAAGCATACAATCATCTCCAAATCTTACTTCACAAACATCCAGTATGACACAATCAAAATTTGCAAAAAAAATTCTCCCCTACAAATATGTTGTAGCCATAGATGCGAATTCAGGCCAGTTTGAGAATCTAACGAATATGTGTGTCCTTAGCCAATCATTTTGCCATGAAACATCGCTAAATACGGCTGCTAAGGACACCAGAGTTCGTTCAAAATTCAAACCTCTGAGAAATTCTTCAACGAGCCTATTTGCCGCCTGAAAATATGTCGCATATTGTGTTCTGCTCACCTTTGATATACCGTCCCCTTTTGAACGTTACAGCATTCATGATTCAGGCTTTGAGGCGGATATCCCATGAAAAGTCGAAACGGTTCGTCAATACACCTTTTTTACCTAGCCCTCACCCTTTCACCGGAATGGCATGCCGGACATCGTAATGAGCTCTATCCAGTAGCTTCAGTTAACAACTTCATTTCTTGCGGGCTTAAATGGATGTCTAATGCTTTTATATTTTCTTCAAGCTGATCAATGGAGCTTCCTGCAATTAACGGAATCACTCGGGGGTTCATTTGGACCATCCAGGCCAATACGATTTGATTCATGGTTGCTCCCTTATCTTCGGCAACCTGTGCCAGAACATCGATTCTTTTCATTGAATCCGGTCCTTCATAATGATCTGGAAGCTTCTGGTTTTTTGTATTGTAGGTCCCGTGAAGAAGCGGAGAATAAGCCAACAAAGTGAAGTCTTTACGAGATTGGCAGTAGTCAAGAAGCTCTTCGTTGGCCGAAACTTGTATGCCAAAATCGGCACCCGGTTTGGGACGAAGATAAGAAAAACGCTGCTGGACACAAATATACTCTTCCCACTGATGATTCCGGCTTATATTTTTGGCTTGCTCAATTCTCCATGTATGAATATTGCTGCAGCCGATATGTCTGACTTTGCCTTCTTTGACTAGCTTGTTTAATGCTTTGAGTGTTTCTTCCAGGGGAGACGGTCGATGATCAATATGCGCATAATACAAATCGATATAATCCGTTCCCAAACGTTGAAGACTTTCTTCGACCGCTTTATGGATCGCTTTGGCAGTCAAGCCCTCCGCGCTGTCAAAACCCAATTCAAGATCTGTGGGGTTAGCTCCGACTTTGGTCGCCAAAAATATTTGATCGCGCACGTTTCTAGACTTCAGCCATCTTCCGATCAGGGCTTCACTTTCTCCGCCATATCCGTTTTCCTCCCAAAATGCATAATTGTTGGCTGTATCTAAAAACCGCCCACCTTTATCATAATAATAATCCAGTAATTTAAAAGCTGTATCTTCGTCGGTTCTTGTTCCGAAGTTCATACACCCTAAACACATGGCGCTTATCAAAACGTTTGATTTGCCTAATGGCACTTTTTTCATGATTTATACACTCCTATTTTTGATTTTATTTGTTATTTGTCTTCTGTTCTTGTTGTTCTAATTCCCAGGATCGGTAATAATTCAATTTTTCATCCAGAGCCAACAAAGTTGCTTGAATTTCTTCCATCTGCTTGTTTAATTTACGTTGATGGTCTTCCAGTAAATCCACCCGTTTGGCAATCGTTGAATCGCCTTGGCGAACCAAGTCGGCAAATTCTTTCATCTTGGCTATGGGCATATCCGTGGAACGCAGACGAATTAGAAGAATGATCCATTCAAGATTTTCCATTCTATATCTGCGATGACCTGATTCATTGCGTGCAATGGGATCGAGCAAACCAATGCGTTCATAATATCGAAGCGTATGTAAGCTTAACCCGGTTTCGTTTGCAACCTGCTGTATGTTTAAAATAGAGTCCACCTCCTTATTGCTTCATCATAAGTAATTGTATAAATTAGAGTGCACTCTAAGTCAAATGGTTAATTTATTAAATAAACTTTCGCAGTTAGTTATTCTGAACAAATCGAGCAATAGCAAGTACTGGTCTGGAACTCTAAATTTAACGCCAGTTCCATTTCGGGTGGTTCAAGAATCGATATAGCGCATTCTTTTCAGGTTTGCCTTCACCCTTTCTGCTCTGTAGGTATTGATACAGGTTCTTATGATGAAAGATAAGCGAAAAAATCATTTGGAATACATTTTTTTAAAAAGCCTTCTCTTCTCATTTCAATCTTCTCCATAACTCGAAATGATGGAGTATTCTCAGGTTGACACGTTGCTATAATCCTATGCAAATTCATTTCTTTAAAACCATATTCCAATATAGCTCGTGCTGCTTCTGAAGCATACCATTTAATTTAATATTTTGGATTAAAACCCATCCAATCTCATAAGTATGCTCTCCAAAATACTTATAAAAAACAATGTGGCCAAGGAAAATGAATGGTGGGATGAATATTATTACGCTTTTAGAAGAAGAGTGGAAATGAGCTATAAAATATACAGTATTTTTAAGTCTCTACTTATTGAACAAAAGGATGCTTTTGTTCAATAAGGCTTTGCAATGATCTTCAACGATCTAAGCGCGGTGCTGCCGAGCTTAGGTCGTATCATATAACGGGTGGGATTCCCGTCGAGCAAAATGGCGGTTTTGAAAAAATACAAAACCGCTTTTTCCTATGGAATATAATTTGATTGAGACCATTAGAGATTTGTATTGTGAGTAAAGAATTTTTCAAGTCTATCCATGAATGTTTTAGTAGCTATACTCAAATACTTATTATTTCTGTAGAAAATTTCTAAATTCCTAGTAGGTGACTTTTCAATTTTAATAGATCGAATTCCTAATGATTGAAAGTTATCGATTAGTTGACTTGGTTGAATTGTTGCACCTATACCATCTTTTACAAGTTGAAACAAAGAAGTAGCTGACCCAGTTTCCATAATTGTCGTAATGGATAAGCCTTGTTCTTCACACCATGCATCAATTAATTCACGTCCATAAAATCCCTTAGGGTACATAACTAAAGGAATATTAATTAGATCATTAGATGAAATAATGGTTCTATTAGCTAACTTGTGTTTTTCATGGACATAAAGACTATAAGTCTCTGTATAGAATGGAATTTGGTGTAAACGATTATCGGGATTCATTGTTAATCCCACACCAATATCAACTTCATTATTCAGTACCATATTTAAAATATCAATAGATGGGATTACCTGTACTTTCGTATTTGGAAAATCTTTATGAAAATCAACTAACAAAGGAGTTAAACGATAATCTAAATCGGATGGTAAAACAGCTAAGCGTATATTTCCAGCATGCAAATTTGTTAAATCAAAAATGGCTTCTTCAGCACTGTCAAGTAGCCTGAAAACATCTAAAGCGTAACGCTCTAAAATATTTCCAGCTTCAGTTTTAACTGTCTTTTTTCCAATTCTATCAAATAAAGGCACACCGATTTCATCTTCTAGCACTCGAATCTGTTGGCTTAATGTAGGTTGAGAAATTCCGAGTTTAAAAGCAGCTTCGGAAAAATGAAGCTCCTTACATAACACTAAAAAATAGTTTAATTGTCTAAGTTCCACTAAGTATTCTCCTTTTTGTATAGTTTAAAACTATGGTTTTAACAGAAAAAATAGTATTGTTCTATCGTTAATCTTATTATACATTAATATTAGTTTTATAGAAAGGAGCGAGCAACATGCGAGTTATCTATCTTATATTAGTCATTTTTGTTCTTTCACTAAATCTAAGACCGTCAATTACATCATTAGGTCCTGTACTTGATTTAATACAAATAGATTTAGGGATTAATGGGGTGAGGGCAAGTTTACTTACTTCGCTACCCGTTTTTTGTATGGGACTATTTGCACTATCTTCAATTCAATTGAACAATCGTTTAGGGATTGAAAAGTCATTACTTATAGCGATGGTATTAATTTTTATTGCAACTCTATATCGAGGTTTCGTTTCAGAGAGTTGGCAATTAATTCTTACAGCCTTAATTTCTGGCGTTGGAATAGGCATAGCTGGTCCACTTACCTCAGGATTTATAAAAAAGCACTTCCCAAAAAATTTAAGTGTTACGAGCGTTTATTCTGTTGCTATGGTAATCGGAGCATCTATTGCAGCGAGTTTTACAATACCATTACTCAATCGGTTTAACGAATCTTGGCAAATAGCACTCAGTACCTGGAGTATTCTAGCCTTAATCGGAGCATTATTACTATTCCCAGTTTTAATTACAGAAAAAACAAAGGATACAAAAGTGAAAGAAGTTTCATTGCGGATTACAAACAAGCGTGTTTATTTATTTATGATGTTTTTTGGGTGCATGGCTGCAATATTTTATTCTATAACAGCCTGGTTAGCTCCCTTTGTTCAATCCATGGGAATGAATCAAACTCAATCAGGTTTTATTCTTACTTTGTTTACCGCTATTCAAATACCTGTTAGCTTTTTTATACCTTTGATTGTTGTAAAAACAGGGACCAGAAAAATGTGGCTATTAATCTGTAGCATTTCCGAATTAATTGGTATTTTACTATTGTTAGGATATTATTCTCCGTGGATTGCCACTATATTCTTAGGTATTGGAGCAGGAGGACTATTTCCTCTAGCATTGGTTATTCCAATTGAAGAGGCAGATACAACGGAAGAAGCTACTTCATGGTCAGCTCATATGCAGTTTGGAGGTTTCATTTTGGGTGCCCTTGGTCCATTGCTGTTCGGATATACTTTGGATGTATTTAACAGTTATACACCAGCTTTAGTTATAGTGTTAGCGATAATATGCATTATGGTAATCATAATTTTAAAAATGGAAAATGAATCTAATAAGGAAAATAAATCATTATTGAAAGTTGAGGGATAAACGATGAGTAATTTATTATTTAATGAGGTTATGAAAAGAAGACGTTCCATTTATTCACTAAACAATAACGTAGCATTATCCAAAAAGGAGATTAATCAACTAGTAAAGTTTGCAATGAAGCATAGTCCATCAGCATTTAATTCTCAAACATCGAGAGCAATTATTTTGTATAATCATCATCATTTACAATTGAGGGATATTGTTGAGGATACTCTACGTTCAATTGTTCCACCGGAAAACTTTTCTGGTACTATTTCAAAACTTGATTCTTTTCGAAAAGGGCTAGGAACAATACTTTTTTTCAAAGATGAAGATGTTATTAAAAGTTTCGAAAACTCGTATCCTGTTTATGCAGAAAATTTTTCTGGGTGGGCAGAGCAATCAACTGGTATTGCACAATTTGCTGTATGGTGCAGTCTTACTAATGAAAATATAGGAGCATCTTTATAATCCAATAATGGATAGTAAAGTTAAAGAAGAATGGAATATACTAACAAATTGGATTCTAAAAGCACAAATGCCTTTTGGAGGAATAGAATCTCGTCCAAATGAAAAAGATTTTATTCCAGATGAATTAAGAATAAAGGTTTTTACAAAATAAATTAGTTAATTAAAGTGTAATATTGTAATTATTTTGCCTAGCTGTGTCTTTTCTGCAGTTGGGCTTCCTTTTTTATGAAAACTTTGGCATTTTTGAAAAAAGATTGTTGAAGGTTACGAAAGGGGAAATCATCACCCACCTTTGCAGTTGCGAAGGGAGAGGAAATGCATGATAGAACCAAATCGTATCCAATGGCAAATTCGCTGTGCCTTTAATGTTTTTTGTAAACGTGTGTTGAAAAATGAAGCTATCAATATTTATAATGAAAGGCAAAAAAGGCAGGCAAAGGAGATGACATTTTCTGATCTTACACCACTAGAAGAAAATCAACTTTATACCTTAGATAAGCAATATGAGGGGGAAGAAGGAGAAAGTCTACAAGTGGCTGGTAAGAGAATCACTCCAAGGTTACTTGCTGAAGCGATGCGTACTTTACCAACAGAAAAGCGTAAGACAGTCCTACTATACTGCTTTTTTGATAAATCAGATGTAGAAATTGCTGAACTACTAAAGATACCTCATAGTACAGTTCAGTATAGACGGACAAGCTCTCTTAAAAGGTTAAAGCGATTTTTGGAGGAACATGCAGATGACTGGGATGATTGATGCTAACACAAAAGACAACGAACGTGGTTTATTACCGTATCCAATTATTTTGGCTGCAAATAAGGGTGATCCAGAAGCGATGAAATACATTATTTTGCATTATGGAAGCTATATGGAAAGTTTGTCTATGCGTAAACTTTATGATTAGCGTGGTAATACGTATTGGGGCATCGATGTAGACACACATGATCGTTTACGTTCGAAGCTTATGCAAGGCATTATAGCTTTCAAGATTTGATTACATGGTTAAGTTTTCCCTTTCATATATATATATTGTTCTTTGACAAAGAAAGCGCGGAAGATAACGCCGCGCAGTATAAACAAAAAATCAGGTACGTTCTGCTGATGATGAGCTACCTGATTCATACGCCATGACTTTCGATAGAAACGAGCGATTATCTATGAGTCTAATACAATCATGGTAGGTTGTTAGCGATAATTCATCAGATAGGATAATGATACTCCTCTATCGTCATGGTTCGAGCGTTCAAAGCGTCGCAAGCTATGAGTAGAGCTGGAAGGAATACTTGCAGGGGTGAAATTTCCGTGGAGCTGTACCGACAGCCATCTGATTTTTTAATAGTATTAAATTATCGTTGTTTCTAGTATGTAATCCTCTGTTAGTGAAAGGGAGGTATGTATTTAATGAAGGAACTGATTACAAAAGATGATTTAATTCAACTTGGGTATCCAATATACTTAGATACGAATTATTAGACAAGCTAAACAAATATGGTACAAAAAGGGTATCCATTTTATAATAAAAAACGCTTAGGGCGTGTACCAAAAATGACAGTCGATATTGTGATGTCCGCTTTTAAAAGAGTTAAAGAGAATAGAGGAAGTGCGGGAAATGATGGTCAGGACATAAAAGAATTTGAAACAAACTTAAAAGGAAACCTCTACAAAATATGGAACAGAATGAGTTCAGGAAGCTACTTCCCACCTCCAGTAAGGCTGGTTGAAATACCTAAGAAAACTGGGGGGAAACGAGGATTAGGTATTCCTACGGTCGGGGACAGGGTAGCACAGATGGTAGTGAAGATGTATTTTGAACCTAAAGTAGAAACCATATTTCATGTAGATTCCGACGGTTATAGACCCAATAAATCGGCTTTGGATGCAATAGGACAAGCAAGGAAAAGGTGCTGGAAATATGATTACGTCATAGAATTCGATATTAAAGGATTGTTCGATAATATTGATCACGAACTTCTAATGCGAGCTGTACAAAAGCACACAAGAGAGTCGTGGATACTAATGTATATAGAAAGATGGCTAAAAGCACCATTTATTAATTCGGTAGGTCACAAGATACGCCGAAGTAGTGGGACACCGCAAGGTGGTGTAATTAGTCCTGTTCTTGCGAACTTGTTTATGCATTATGCCTTTGACATGTGGATGGAGCGAACAGTTCCATCTGCACCTTTTGAACGATATGCAGATGATGCCATAATTCACTGTAAGACGGAATCAGAAGCAGTTGATATATTAGGCAAACTGAATCAACGTTTGAAAGATTGTAAACTTGAACTGCATCCAAAGAAAACGAAGATTGTCTATTGTAAAGATAAGGATAGGATGAAAGAATACCCAATTACGGAGTTTGACTTTTTAGGGTACACTTTTCGAAGAATTTTCATTAAAGATAGATTGGGAAGACTCCAATTTAATTTCTTACCATCAGTTAGTAAAAAGTCCGCAAAAGATTTTCGATACAAAATAAAAGCAATGAGAATTCATAGTTTTACAGGGAGTAAAATTGAAATTATAGCCGAAATGATAAATCCAACGGTTAGAGGTTGGTTGAATTATTTCACAAAGTATAACCCTTCAGCTGTGAAGTACTCAATTGATTGTATTAATCGAAGACTAGTCAAATGGGCAATGTGTAAATATAAGAGGTTCAGAGGTCGCCGGACACGTGCTGAAAAGTGGCTTAAAGAACTCGCGAAAAGAGAGCCCAAAATGTTTTCACATTGGGCTCTCGGAATGATTCCTTAATGGCTGAATGATAAGAGCCGTATGAATCGAGAGGTTCAGGTTCACGTACGGTTCTGTGAGAGCCTTTGGGTGAAAATCCCACTGGCTACTTGACTGAGAGGTCGGGGGTTAGTCACCCCCTCCTACTCGATTTAGTCCTGTTTATCAAGGTTTTAGTGGTGTCAATCTTAGTATCATTAATCAAGCCATAAAAAAGACGAAGATTGGGATATCATATAATGTTTGTAATTAACCCTAACAGAACTAGAAAATTCAGAAAATTATGTTGACTCTTAACTTTTGGTTCTATAAAATAAAAAACAAGTCATCTAGATGTATAGATGAAGTGGGGTGAAATGTTATTTAATATAATCCCTAGGAGGGTGAGCATGAGTAATTATAATTCTCTTATTCCAAAGTACGTTCAAATTGCAGATAGCTTAAGAAAAAAAGTAGATGAAATGTACAAGGAAGGAAAAGAAAAGTTTTTAAGCGATGATGAACTAATAAAAATGTTTGATGTCTCTAGAATGACTATTCGTCAGGCGGTCCAATTGCTTGTAGAAGAAGGTCTTTTAAAACGTATCCAAGGAAAAGGCACCTTTATTGTTCGAAAAGAAAAATTAAAAACAGATATTGCTAAATTGGATACTTTTTTTCGAGGGTGGTACTTAGAAAACTTTAATGTTAAGTTGCTATATCGGGGATCCGTACCTTGTCCAGAAGGAATAGATGTAAAATTGGGGGTAAAACCTGGAGAAGAAGTTTATCAAGTAAAACGCTTACGTCTTTCAGAGGGTATCCCAATTGTTATCGATAACCGTTATCTTTTAAAAAAGTATGGTGAACAAATTACTGATGAAGAATATGTTAATTATTCTTTTTCGCATTTATTTTCAAATAAATTTAATATGTCCCTTACCGAAGGAGAAATTGAAATAGAAGCAGTTCTTGCTAGTCAAGAGATTTCAAAAATTCTTGATGTTTCTGTAGGTTCTCCAATTTTATATAGAAGTGTTGACTTAAAAGTAAAAAAAGGTTGTGTATTAGCAGGTGCTTCTTCCTATCGTGGAGACATGTACAAATACAAATCATTATTAAGTTTAGACTAAGAAAAAATAAATAGATAAGAGGTGGTGGTCATTTTTGAACTAGATTGATAGTTCCTTATTTTTTGGAAGCGCTTCATCTTAGGCGACTACACACTACATATAAACAAATGATCGATAAATGAAGGAGGAAATTATGGTCTATTCCATTTTAATAATATTGGCTATAATCATTGCAATCTATCTGGGTGAAAAACTTGATATTAATACTGGTTTAGTAGCTTTAGCACTAGCTTATTTGATTGGTTGTTTTGTTTTGGGGATGTCTATTAGTGATTTATTGGCAACATTCCCAACAAAATTATTCTTAGTTATTTTCACCTTAGCGCTCTTCTTTAATTTTGCAGTAGTAAATGGTACTTTGGAAAAAATTGCTCAATTATTACTTTATAGATTTCAAAAACAAACAAACTGGCTGCCTTTAATTTTGTATTTTATTACAGCGTTGGTTTCAGGGATGGGTGCCGGTTTCTTTACTTCTGTGGCAGTCATGGGTGCGATTGCAATGGCATTATGTAAATCATCAGGAATGAATAAATTACATGCTTCATTCGCAGTTTCATTAGGTTCCCTTTCTGGTGCAAATTTCATGTATAGTGCGCATGGGGTACTCTTTAACTCTTTGTTAAGTGAAACAGCTGTTGCTGATCAGGCAAATATTCTGACAAGGGATATCTTTGTTGTTTCATTTATCTATCCAATATTTATCATGTTGATTCTGATGTTTTTTGATAGAAAAAACAGTCCAATCACTGAGTTGAATATAGAAAAGCCAGAAGTTTTTTCAAAAAAACAAAAAGTAAATATTTCTTTAATTATTCTTCTTATGGTAATTGTACTAGGAGTACCAATGCTCGCTAATTTTATGCCTGAGAATGAAATTATTCAGTTTATTAACTCACGTACGGACATTACTTTACTGGCAGTTGTATTCGCAATCGCAGCTTACTTATTAAAATTAGCTGAGGACAAACCAAAAGAAGTAATGGCAAGAGTACCTTGGAATACATTATGGCTTGTTTCTGGGGTAGGAATGTTAATTGATGTTGCCGTTGAAGCAGGTACAATCGATTTATTAGCTTCTATGATCAATAATATGCCGTCCATTATTGTTCCTATTGCTGTGGCAATCATTGCTGGTGTTATGTCAATCTTTAGTAGTACTTTGGGTGTTGTTGCACCGCTTATGTTCCCTATGATTGCGGGTATAATAGGTCCTGCAGGCTACAGTGCTTCGTTAATTGCGGTTGCTATTATTATCGGCGCTCAATCAACAGCTTTAGCGCCATTCTCTACAGGCGGTAGTTTGATACTTGGTAACAGTGGTTTAAGCGAAGAAGATTCTAAGAAATTTTATAGTGATTTACTTTATAAAGCAACGCCTATAGGGTTAGGGTTTGCTATTATTGCAACTTTGATTTTAATGTTTATATTGTAGGAGATAGTTATGCAAAAAATATTTGACTCTCATTTTCATATTATTGATCCGAAGTTTCCTCTTGAAGAAAATCAAGGATTTGTCCCTGATTATTATACAGTGAATGATTATTTAAAAGAATTAAAAGAAATGTCGATTGAAGTAACTGGTGGAGCCATTGTGTCAGGCTCATTTCAAGGGTATCATCAAGATTATTTTGCAGATGCAATTTCAGAATTAGGAAATAATTTTATAGGTATCACTCAGCTTCCATTCGATACAACCGATGAAGACATTTTAAAATTAAACGATGTCGGAATAAAGGGAATAAGATTTAACATATACAGAAGATTATCTGCTTCACCAAAAGAAATTAAACAGCTATCAGAGAGAGTTTATAAATTATGTAATTGGAAGACAGAGCTTTATCTTAATTTGCAAACAATTGACAAAGAATTAGAAGAATTAATTTTTACATTACCAAAAGTATCAATTGATCATCTTGGGATGCATAAGTGTTCAATTGATAAGTTGAAAAAAATTGTTACTGCAGATATTCCTATTCGTTTAACAGGCTTTGGTCGGGTTGGGTATAAACGTGATGAAATCAGTGAATTAATAACAATATTATATAGCGAAAACCCAAGCTGCCTTATGTTTGGCAGTGATTTGCCTTCAACTCGAGCAAAATATCGATTCTCATACAATGATATTAAATTAATTAAAGAAACAGTAGGTAGTGAAGCGCAAGATAGAATTTTCTTCCGAAATGGGGAAAATTGGTATATCGATAAAAAACTTTAACTAGAATATTTATTGCTGTTTTAGACTATGCAATATCTAATAGATTTTTGTATTGTGATAGATATTTTCCCATTATAGAAGACAGTAAAAAGAAAGATGCTTTACTGTTTTTCTATAGAGGGGATTTTTTTATGGGGAAATTAGAAAAACTTATACTTTAGAAATTTGTGAAGAATGGAAAACTATCGGGTGCTAGAGTTCAATAAATGCTAGTCATTTTCAGTTGCTACTGAAATTCAACGAGCGCTATTCTTGAGTAAAGATATGCGCTTTTTAACATGATAAAGGCTGGTAATGGAGCATTAAATATGCACAGAAGAAAGTTGTTAGTAATTCGTAATTTATGGAAAACTTCACCTTACAAAAATGCTTACATAGAAAATATATAAAAAATCAAAATTTGTCATTACGATGAAGAAAAGCTTGTAGAGATCAAATAAACCTTTAGCGAATCCACTAAATGTCTTGTTTATTTCAGGGAATTGAACTGACCAGTTTTATTATATGAGAAGATGAATTTTCTAAATATTTGTGTCAAGCGGTTGACCTACGAAAAAGGATGGCATATAATTTTTTGTAAGGGTTTTCTAAAGCGGTTTATTAAGAATAGGTAATGGGAATTAAAAGATTCATAACTTTGATTTCTGAAGATTTAAATTTTTTTAAAATGATATGTCATCCGGTTAACATGTGTAAGTTTTTTTCAGCTATATCAAGAAAAGTAGTTTATGGACAAACACACTAAATTGAGAGGAGAATCTATTTATGGCTAGTAAAAATTATTACGATGTAACAGAGTGGCCTGTCGGTAATCCGTATGAGGATATTGGTGAGGTAATCAATAGCATTATAGCAGATATTAAAAGTAGGCAAACGGACACTGATGTGAATAAAGGCGGAAAGCCGGGTGCGGTTATCTATATTCCACCGGGAGATTATCATCTTGGCAGTCAAGTAGTTATAGACATCAGTTATCTTAAAATTATGGGATCTGGACACGGGTTTACATCTTCGAGTATTCGTTTTAACACTTCTGAGAATGAGTGGCCTGATTTGCATGAATTGTGGCCGGGAGGAAGTCGTATTCTCGTAGATATTCCCCTAGAAGTAAATGACGAGGAATATAAAGGAGCTGCATTTTATGTTGAACGAAATGGAAATCCCCGAATAAGTTCGGTTGAGTTTTCTGACTTTTGTATTGATGGTTTGCATTTTATCGAAGATGGTTCAGGAGAAACAAATCCGGAAAACACATACACGAACGGGAAAACAGGTATTTATGTTGCAAGTGCTTGTGACTCTTTTCGGATTACAGGCATGGGGTTTGTGTATTTAGAGCATGGAATGACTATTTATCATGCAGATGCACTGACTATACATGATAATTTCATAGCTGAATGTGGGAACTGTATAGAACTACGAGGTTGGGGACAGGCATCAAAAATAACCGATAATTTGATAGGGGCCGGTTTTAAAGGATATTCAATTTACGCTCAAAATTTTGGTGGACTTTTGATTACAGCAAATAATGTTTTTCCGCGAGGTGCGAGCAGTATCTACTTTGATGGTGTGACACGTTCCAGTATTACAAATAATAGACTTCATTCATTTTATCCAGGAATGGTGGTATTTAGGGAAAATTGTTCGGAAAACTTGGTTTCCTCAAATCACTTTTTACGGGACCATGAACCTTGGACTCCTTTTCAGGGAATGGACAATGGTTTAGATGATTTATATGGGCTGCTCTATATTAGTGGCCATAATAATTCTGTAATTGGTAATCACTTTTCTGAAGTAATGAATACTCAGAACATCAAGCCGGTAGGTGCAACACCTATAATCATACGTATAGTTACGGGGAATGGAAATTATATTTCTACTAACCATGTTGTTGCTACAGAGGTTCATGCCAAGATAAGTGATTCTTGTTTCTCCGCGCAAGTAGACGCTTTGTTGGCTACCGAAGCATCAGAGCCGCTTACCGTAACAACAGTATTGGTAGAAAAAGGATCGATTCAAAATACGATTCTTGATTCGGGAAGTGATGCACAGGTTGTTATGGACAAGACTGAAAATGCATTCAGAGCCACTCCAGCGCCAGGAGCATAAATAATAGATTCAACTATGTCCTTTGTAGTTTTTGTTCTAACGTTTCAAGTGCAAGTCGGACACTTGATTATTTCGTTTGTCATTTGGGTACTTCTTAGCAATGGAAGTGCCTCTTCTTCAAGTGTTTCCTAAAGTGTTTTATTAAGTATAAATTTTGAATATTAAAGAATCAAAACTTGCCTTTTTGAAGTATTCAATTTTTTTTGAAGAATATGTCAGTCGGTTGACATATGAAGGGGAAGGAAGTATCATTAATGAATTTTGTAAATTTCAGTTATAGTAAACGCATTTAAAACGAATATTTGTAAGCGATACCATAAAGGAGGTGGTGAGAAAAGTTTTAATTAACAATTTTTCTTAAGCTTTAATGGTCTGTACAGGAAAAGTAAATTTATAAGAAAAGGTGATAATGTGAATCAAACTATTAAGAAGTCTTATATGCATGTATTTATTGCTTTTATTCTATTGATTCAATTGTTCATCCCATCATTAGGAAACATAAACGCCGCATCTCTCCCAGTGGTTAATGATGAGAGTTACCGTCCTGGTTATCATTTTTCTCCTATGGAAAATTGGATGAATGATCCTAATGGAATGGTCTATTATAACGGTGAATATCACTTGTTTTATCAGCATAATCCTACTGATAATGTGTGGGGACCAATGTATTGGGGTCATGCAATTAGTAAGGATTTAGTAAACTGGGAGCACTACCCTATTGCGATTTATCCTGATGAAAATGGCTTTGCTTGGTCAGGTAGTGCTGTTGTTGATGAGAATAATACATCAGGTCTAGGAACAAAGGAAAATCCCCCGATGGTTGCTCTTTATACGAGCGAAAATGGTGGTGATAATCAACATGTAAGCGCTACCTACAGTCTTGACAATGGTCGAACATGGACAACATATGAGAAAAATCCAATTCTGACAATGCCAAATGAAATGAAAGCAAGTAATGGAGGTTCAGGTGTATTTAGGGATCCAAAGGTGTTTTGGCATGAGGAAAGTAACCAATGGATCTTTGTTATTACTAGTGGGAAAAGAGTCGATTTCTACTCATCTAGCAATCTATTAGAATGGAAAAAAGCAGGGGAATTCTCTGATCCTAAAGCAGCTGAGATTGGAAGTTGGGAATGTCCTGATTTGTTTGAGTTGCCATTATATGATGATAACGGAAATAAAATAGGCTCAAAATGGGTGTTAACTGTAAGTATCAACCCAACACCAACTGGTGGAACTGGAATGCACTATTATGTAGGGGACTTTAATGGCAGTACTTTTACTCCAGATAAAAAGATGGATGAATTAATGTGGGCAGATTACGGTGCTGATTTTTATGCTGGTGTAACATGGAGCAATACGGTTAACTCTTCTAATGAAAGCCGAAGAATTTGGTTAGGATGGATGAATAATCCAGCTCAATATGCAGGGGAAATTCCTACTTCATCTTGGAGAGGAGCTATGTCAATACCACGAGAGCTTTCTTTAGTTGAGGTGGATGGCGAGATACGATTAAAACAAGAACCAGTAGATGAACTAAACCAGTTAAGAGATACTGCAAATATGGTGGAAATAAAAAATCAAAAACTATCAACTGATCATGTTTTAAAAGATCTTGAAGCTGAAATGTTTGAGATTGAGGCAGAATTCAACCTTACGGATGCAACTGCAACTGAATTAGGATTTCTAGTTCGGAAAGGGGAAAGCGAAGAAACAAACATCTCCTATAATATCCAAGATAAAAAACTGTCTGTAGATCGAACAAAATCAGGTGAAACAGATTTTGATGAGAACTTTCCTACCATTCAACATACTGATTTAAATGTTTTGGATGGAATTTTAACGATTAAGTTATTAGTTGACCGCTCATCTGTTGAGGTTTTTGCAGAGGAAGGAACAGCTGTTTTTACAAATCAAATTTTCCCAAATGATTCAAGTAGAAAGATAGAGTTATATTCAAAGGGTGGGGAAGTTACACTGAATTCATTATCCTTTTACCCTTTAAAAGAGGCAACATTTACAAGAAATCTAGAAGATTTTGATAAGGATAGCCTTCCAAATACGATCGAAAACCCCAATTTTGAAACAGGAGATTTAACAGGATGGACTGTAACTGGCTCAGCATTCAGATCACCTGTCACAGATGTAACTACTTTCTGGGGAGGGCCTTTTGAACATGAAGGTAATTTCCATGTATGGGGATTTCAGGGAGCAACGAGTGATGATAAGTCAGATTTAAGAGCTGGAATCATGAAATCATCCACCTTTATTCTGGATGGAAACGGACAGATTGATTTTCTAGTCGGTGGAGGACAGGACATTAATAATTTATATGTAGCTCTTGTTAAGGCTTCTACTGGAGAAGAATTAATGAAAGCTACTGGAGCTAATACGGAAAAATATCGTAGAGTAAAATGGGATGCATCGGAATATCTTGGTGAAGCTCTTTATATCAAAGTTGTTGATCACCACTCTGGGGGATTTGGACATATTAACGTCGATGACTTTCAAGTTTTAAATGAAGAAGAAATCATCGGAAATACTTTAATAAACCCCGGTTTTGAAACAGGAGATTTAACAGGCTGGACTGCTACAGGAAATGCATTTGATGGAACTGTTACAGATCAAGAAACTTATTGGGACAAAGCAGTTCCTTTTGAACATCAAGGAAACTACCATTTATGGGGCTTTCAAGGAGTACAACCTGAAGATGCTGATAAGAGAACCGGAACATTAACGTCAAACACATTTAACTTAGCTGGCAATGGAGAAGTTTCTTTCCTCTTAGGTGGAGGAGATGAGATGGATGGAACGAAAAAGTATGACCTATATGTGACATTGGTCCGTTCTTCTGATGGAAAAGAGTTATTTAAGGCAACTGGTCCCGAATCAGAAACATACAAGCGTATTACGTGGGATGCAAAGGAATATCTAGGTGAAAATGTATATATTAAAATAGTTGATCAGCATACAGGAGAATTTGGACATATTAATGTGGATGATTTCCAAGTGAAGAATGGCGGTATTATCCACCATTGGACGTTCAATCAAAGTGAAGGGAATACTGTAAAGGATGAAGTGACAGGTGAGAATCAAAAAGTTGAATATGTTTTTTCAGATGCTAAATATAAGCCATCCTCAGATCCATTATGGAGAAATGGTGTAGTTAAAAATGGACTTCTTTTTGATGGATATTCTACCTATATTGAACAGGCAGCCACTCAATCTATACAGCCTAGTGATGCGATGACAATCGAAGCCTGGGTTGCACCTCGTTCGTATGAATGGGGTGATCTTGGACAATTATCTGCTATTGTTAATCAGCATAATAAAGCTCAAGGTGAAGGGTATATTTTAGGGATGGGGAGACATGGAAAATGGTCCTTTCAAGCTGGTTTAAATGGTGAATGGAAGGAGGTATGGGCGGAAGAAGATAAAGTACTGGAAAAAGATAAGTGGTCATACATTGTTGCAACATTTGATCAGGATGCAAAAAAAATGAAAATCTTTTTAAACGGTGAGTTAGCAGGTGAGGTTAATACACCTAAAAATGCAACAATAACAGCTTCCGACAAAAATCTATTAATAGGAAAGCACAATACAGCTGCAGTATTAGGACCATTTACTGCTAATATGTTTAACGGATTGATAGATGAATTAAAAATCCATAACAAAGCGTTAACGGCCGAAGAAGTAAAAAAGAACTATGATCAAATAATTGACAATCAAGAGAATCATCAATTACCAAGCCCTGATTTATCTTTTGACCGAAGTGTATATGATGGAGATCGTTATCGACCTCAATACCATTTTCTTTCTCCAGGTCATTGGATGAATGAGCCACATGCTCCTTTTGAGTACAACGGAAAATATCATATTTTCTATCAGCATAACCCACAGGGACCATATTGGCACCAAATCCATTGGGGTCACGCAGTTAGTGATGATATGGTTCATTGGGAGGATGCTCCTGTCGCTTTAGCTCCATCAGGTGTATCACCGGACGGTGTTTGGTCAGGCTCTGCAAACTTCGATGAAAATGGAGAACCTGTCTTGTTTTTCACAGCAGGAGATGATAGTAAAACACCAAATCAAATGACTGGCCTAGCAACACCAACTGATGTGACGGATCCGATGTTAGAGGATTGGAAGATGCTGCCTAATCCTGTTACGGTTCAAGCTCCTGATTTACCAGCGGAGGAAGGAAAGGTTATGTTTGGTCAATTCCGTGATCCGTTTGTATGGAAAGATGGAGATACATGGTATCAAATAGTAGGTTCTGGAATAGAAAATATTGGCGGTACCGCATTATTATATACATCCAAGGATTTAAAAAAGTGGGAATACAAAGGACCATTCTTTGTAGGGGATTCAAAAGCATACCCTAAGACAGGGGATGTGTGGGAATTACCGGTGCTATTACCACTTGGAGAAGATAAACATGGAGAACAAAAATATGCATTTTTCATTAATCCTTGGTTTAAGAGCTATAGTGAGCATAATGTGAAGTATGTATTCCATTGGGTTGGTTCATGGGATAAAGAAAATAACAAATTTATTCCAGATCATGAGGAACCTAAACTATTTGACTATGGTATACATTTTACTGGTCCAAGTGGAATGATCGATGAAAGCGGGCGCTCTATATTATTTAGTATTGCACAAGATCGTAGAACAGAACAGCAGCACTATGACGCTGGATGGGCTCATAATGCAGGCTTACCTTTAGAATTGTCTTTATTAAAAAATGGAGAGCTTGGTATCGAACCGATTAAAGAATTAGAAAGCTTACGTGGAGAAAAGGTAATTAAAATGAAAAATAAATCCCTAAAAAAAGCGAATAAGTTACTAGCGGATGTCAAGGGTGATATGTTAGAAATCATTCTTGAGATCAAAGGGAAATCAAATGAAAAGGTTGGGATAAAGGTACGTCAATCGGATGATTCATCTGAAGAAGTCAGCCTATATTTCGATGAAGCAACTGAGAAATTTGGAGTAGATGCAACAAAAATGAGTTTAGATCCTGATATTGAAAAAACAAGTAGTGAAGGTGACCTTTCTCTCGATGGAGAAAATCTAAAGCTTCATATCTACTTAGACAGATCGATGATTGAAGCCTATGCCAATGGGAAAAAGAGTATAACAACTAGAGCATATCCTACGAGAGCTGATTCTCTAGGCATTGAGCTATGGAGCGAAAGTGGAAAAGCCAAGATTGTGTCTATGGAAGTATTTGAAATGGGTTCAGCCTATAGTGATAATCTTGAACCGGCTTATTATGAAGAGGAAGCTCCAAAAGAAGAAATACCGCATGGTGAGTTATTAAACCATGATTTTCAATCTGGTGACTTAACTGGTTGGACAGTTTTAGAAGGAAATGCTTTCACAGACGACCATGTTACGAATAAAAATGATTGGGGCTGGGGTGGTCCATTCGGACAGGCGACAACATCAATAGACCCAAGCCGTTATCATCTATGGGGCTTTCATCCAGATCATGGGGGAGATCAGGCGACAGGTGTGATCAAATCTGAAAACTTCATTTTAGGGGGAGATGGTCAAATTGACTTTTTAACCTCAGGAGGTGCCGATGACAAGCTTTTATACATCGCACTTGTTGACGCAAAAACAAATGATATTTTAATGAAAGCTACCGGCCATAATGGTGAAGCTTATCGTCGTGTTCGTTGGGATGCATCGGAATATATAGGGAAAGATTTATATATTCAAGTGGTTGATAAGCACACTGGTGGATGGGGCCATATAAATCTAGATGACGTTAATGTTCCAGTTTATAAGGAAATAGCATCGGAAGAAGGAAGTACCGAACCCGATATAGTAAGTGAAACACATGATTCAGAAGAAAAGAAAAACCAAGGAAAGAAGAAGCAGTAGAACAGACATCTAATAACTAAGAGATTGATTCTATATAAGACAAAACAAAAATGGTACAGCATCAATTCCTTATTCTATCTTATCTGATAGAACCAGTTTTTCTACTTTGCGGTAGAGGATTTATCAAAAAATAGTATAGTAATGAACCCATACCTTTCTGATCTTACCAGAAAGGTATTTTTTCGTTACAAAAGAACAGAGGAGATAATAAGAGATTACTAAGTAGTACTATTTAATAAAGTGTTTTGTATTTACAAGTTCTATATGTAAAAAAATTGGTACCTTCTCATAAATAAGTATGGTAAGATTATGATCGATAATCTTGACATTCTTTAATAAATATTAGGATAATACTCTTATCGAATTTTGGGAGGGGGAAGAGATGGTGAAACCAAAAATTGAAGACGTTGCCAAGCTTGCTGGTGTTTCACCAACAACTGTTTCTAGAGTATTAAATAATCGTGGATACATTAGTGAAAAAACAAGAAAAAAAGTCCATGATTCGATGGAACAATTAAATTACTATCCTAATGAAATTGCTCGTTCACTGTTTATTAAGAAAACATATTTAATAGGGCTTATTTTTCCAAGTACTGGTAATCCGTTTTATGGACAGCTAATTTTTCATTTAGAAAATATTTGTTCTTCATTGGGGTATAAGGTATTACTCTGTAATAGTCAAAACCGGGAAGATAAGGAAAGAAACTATTTGAAAATGCTGCAAATGAATCAAGTTGATGGAATCATAGCTGGCGCTCACAATAGAGGGATTGAAGAATACGAAATACCAAAGTTGCCTGTAGTTGGTATCGATCGTTATTTATCAAGTAAAACCCCAGTAGTATCTAGTGACAACTATGAAGGGGGAAAACTAGCGACTCAATTATTAATTGATAAAGGATGTAAACAAATCATCCACATTAATGGACCACAATATTTAGAGACCCCTGCTAATTTAAGAAGAAACGCATATGAGGATGTTATGAGAGCTAATAATCTAAATCCTCTTACATATGAATTTCCTCTTAAATCAACAGATGAAATTGTCATAAATATTGTGAAACAAATATTTGATGACCATCCTCAAGTTGATGCTATCTTTGCAAGTGATGATTTGATCGCCTCTAAGGTCCTAAGAGAGGCTAGAAAAAGGAACATTCATATTCCACAAGAATTAAAAGTAATTGGATATGATGGTACCGAAACAACAAGAATGCTGCTGCCTGAATTAAGCACAGTTGAACAACCTATTAAGGCAATAGCTGAAAAGGCTGTAGAAATTATCATTAAACAGATTAATGGTGAACAAGAATCTATTCAATTAGAGAACATTTTACCGGTCAAATTAATAGATAGTGAAACGACATAAAAGAATAAACCTGATTGAGTGGAAATATTTAATGAATTATATGTCATGCGGTTGACATGTTGAGGCGGATGGCATATAATTCTCATTGTAAGGGGTTTCTAAAAGGTTTTTAAATCTTTGGATACTGTGAAATTAAAAGATTTGAAATGATAACCTTTGTAAGTTGATAAAATTTTTTCGAACAACATGTCATGCGGTTGACATTTTGAGTAAGCGTAATAGTGATTTTCTCTGAAAGGATTAAAATGCTATGTAGGAATTGACGACTCAAAAAAGACATGATGAAGAAGATTTTTTTTGATCATACATGTCATGCGGTTGACATAAGGGGATATATCCATGTTATTAATTAATGACTAGTTTTTTATTTTCCTAGTTTTTGATGATAGCGATGCTATGTTGAAGTCGTATGGTATCAAACTAGCTTGTATACTGGCTGAAATTTATTTTTGAAAGTGAGGAATAGATATGCACACCGAGGTTAGGATGTCAACAAAAGTAGAACACCCTACACAAAACATAAAAAAAGCAAAATTAAAAAAGCTATTAAACAATTATCAACTCTATTTATTTTTATTACCAGCATTAATTTATTTTATCGTCTTTCACTACTTCCCAATGTATGGAGTCATTATAGCCTTCAAAAATTTTATAGCAACACAAGGTATTATGGGAAGTCCATGGGTAGGTTTTAAGCATTTTGAGAGGTTTTTTGAATCATTTCAATTCTGGAGTTTAATTAAAAATACACTTGGACTTAGTGTTTTACAATTAATCATCGGATTTCCGTTACCAATTATTCTTGCATTAATGATGAACCAAATCAGACATGAGAAATACAAACGTTTCGTTCAAACGGTGGTATATGCCCCACATTTTATCTCAGTCGTCGTATTAGCAGGTATGATTTATGTTTTCTTCTCTAACAATGGACTTATTAATAATTTCATCATGATGTTTGGTGGAGAATCTATTTCGTTTATGGCAAAGCCGGAGTGGTTTAAACCATTATATATCGGATCAGGAGTTTGGCAGGAAACAGGATGGGCAGCAATCATCTATCTAGCAGCTCTTGCAGGAGTTAGCCCTGAACTTCATGAAGCAGCAGTAATGGATGGGGCGAGTAAGTGGCATCGAATTTTACATGTTGATATCCCAGCTATCATGCCTACTGCAGTCATTTTGCTTATCTTATCGGTAGGAAATATTATGAATATTGGTTTTGAAAAGGCTTACCTGTTACAAACACCATTAAATCAGCCTTCAGCAGAAATTATTCCGACCTACGTATATAAAATGGGTTTACAACAGGCTCAATATAGTTTTGCAGCAGCAGTAGGGTTATTCAATGCCGTTATTAATTTAGTATTATTGGTGGCCGTTAACAAATTTGCAAAGAAATTATCAGGTCAAGGTCTATGGTAACTAGGAGGGTGAAGAATGATGGGTTTACTCGCAATGAATAAAACAACTAGAAGATCTAAAGAAGATAAAATTTTTGATTTAATTAATATTTTCCTAGTCGCGATTATGGTTTTATTAGTCGTCTATCCTCTTTACTTTATCGTGATTGCGTCGATTAGTAACCCAAATATGATCTATGAGGGGAAAGTATGGCTACTGCCAAAAGATATTACCTTTGAGGGGTATCAAAGAATCTTCAGTGATAGCAAGATTTGGTTAGGTTATAAAAATTCGATTATCTATACGTTTGTAGGAACTCTTGTAAATGTTTCATGTACATTGATGGCTGCTTACGCTCTATCACGTAGAGATTTATATGGAAGAAACCTAATTATGTTTTTATTCCTCTTTACGATGTTTTTTTCCGGGGGATTAATTCCGACTTATTTAGTTGTTAAGAATTTAGGATTACTGAATACGATGTGGGCATTAATTTTACCGAAGGCTGTTGCAGTATGGAATGTCATCGTTGCAAGAACCTTTTTCCAAACATCTATACCGAATGAGTTATTAGAGGCGGCAAAGATAGACGGCTGTTCTGATGCAAAATTCTTTTGGAAGATTGTCCTGCCACTTTCCAAACCTATTGTGGCAGTAATGGTGTTATTTTATGCGGTTGGACACTGGAACTCATACTTTGATGCATTAATTTATTTGAATAACGAGGACTTGTATCCTCTTCAATTGATTTTACGTAATATCTTAATTCAAAATGAAGCTTCTACTCAAATGATGAGTGACATCGATTCACTAGCTGCAAAACAAAGAGTCTCAGAACTTATTAAATATGGTGTGATTATTGTAGCTTCTATTCCACTTTTAGTCTTATATCCATTTGTACAGAAGTACTTTGTTAAGGGCGTTATGATTGGTGGAATTAAAGGTTGATAAATTTTAACATGTTGCTTTAAAGGGGGTGGGGATTCCGGTTTATACTCGCTAAAGCATTAGATTTAAAACATTGAGGGGGAAAACGTAATGATTAGATCAATAAAAAGAAAGATGGAAAGAAACAAGAAAAAGAAAATGTCTATAGTCCTAGCTCTTGGGTTAAGTG
This sequence comes from Metabacillus niabensis, assembly GCF_020524345.1. Classification (GTDB taxonomy): domain Bacteria; phylum Bacillota; class Bacilli; order Bacillales; family Bacillaceae; genus Metabacillus; species Metabacillus niabensis_B. Next base: position 282,575 of record NZ_JAIVLH010000003.1, on the reverse strand, counting down.
CATCGCTTGCCTTAACAGGTTGTTCAAGTAGTGAGTCAGGAAAAGAATCAAAGGAATCCGCGGTAGCATTTAATGAGTCAGGTCTGCCAATTGTAGAGGAAGAAGTGACATTAAATTTTGTTTCACCAAAACAACCTCTAGCACCTGATTATTCAGAAATGGTCATCTTTGACAGACTGCAAGAAGCGACGAACGTGAGTATAAAATGGAACAATATCCCTGGTGATGGATATCAAGAAAAGAAAAATTTATTACTAGCAAGTGGTGATCTACCAGATGCGTTTTATGCATCAGGCTTTACAGATCAAGATCTAATGCAGCATGGGCAAAGTGGTACGATTATCCCTTTAGAAGATTTGATTGATAAATATGCACCTAATTTAAAGAAATTATTTGAAGAAAGGCCAGAACTTAAACAAATTGTGACTGCGCCGGATGGACATATTTACTCTTTACCTCGCGCAGAGGAGATGGATCTAGTAGGAATGCCAAATATCATGTTTATTAATCAAACATGGTTAGACAAGCTTGGTCTGGACATGCCAACTACATTGGAAGAATATCATGATGTATTAAAAGCTTTCAAAGAAAAAGATCCTAATGGGAATGGAAAGCAAGATGAAATTGGTTTAACCTTCTGGTTCAATGGATGGTGCGGTAATGAAGGAGATTTAATCGGTTTATTCGGTTTACCAGATACTCCATTTGAGGCTGATCATCGAATTGTTCGTGATGGAAAAGTGATTTATGCAGCAACACAACCTGAGTTTAAAGAGGCAATTGCATACTATCATCAATGGGTAAAAGAAGGACTTATTGACCCAGAGGTTGTCACTCAAGATACAGCCCAATTATTTGCAAAAGGTAAAACAGAAGATCCAACACTTGGTTCATTCATTTGGTGGGAAGATACAGAAGTAGTTGGTACAGACCGTGTTGATGATTATGCCATTTTACCTCCACTAAAAGGAAAAGACGGTGAAGTTGTTGTAGGACGATCCAACTATTCTGAATACGGTAGAGATGCATTTGTTATTACATCTGCTAATGAAAATCCAGAAATTACAATGCGCTGGGCTGACCAGTTATATGAGCCAAAAATGTCAGCACAAATTAACTGGGGCCCAATAGGTGAAATCTATGAAGAAGATGAAAACGGTATGTTAGTAAACAAAGAATTACCTGAAGGTGTTGCAATGGGCGAATTACGTCAAAAAGTTGCACCAGGTGGACCGTTTGTTGTCTTAAAAGAGCATTTTGGAACAGTTGTAGATATGGAGCCAAGAGCAAAAGAACGTTTAGAAATTCTTGAGAAATACTACAAACCACATATGGTTGAGGAAAACTATCCACAAATCTTCTTTAGTGCCGAAGAACTTGAAAAAATTAATACAATTGAGCCTGAAATCAAAGAATTTGTGAAACAGAAGGAAGCTCAATGGTTAATTGAAGGTGGAATAGAAGAAGAGTGGGATGAGTATATCGAGCAATTAGAGGCAATGGGATTAAATGAATTAATGGAAGTTTACCAAACAGGATTAGATCGTTTTAACAAAGAATTATAATGAATCCCACTCTTAACGGGCAGTAGAATCCTATCACAAGCTTTGAGTTTACAAAGAGGGTAGGTAGAGGATAACTGCCCGTAAAGGTCCGATTGGTTCAACTAACCATCAGTGGGGGATGAAGAAAACCCCCACTGATGGAAGTTTTACCTTATCCTTTTTTGAAGGCCAGATGTTGTTTTTATCTGGCCTTTCTATTTAAAACGAGAAATAAGGTGATAGATATGAATAGAGTAACAGCTTTAGGAGAATTATTAATCGATTTTACACCATCTGGATATTCAGATAAAGGACATGTGTTATTTGAAACAAACCCTGGTGGAGCACCAGCAAATGTTTTAGTTGCGCTCTCAAATTTTAATATTCAAACATCGTTTATCGGTAAAGTTGGGAATGACCAATTTGGTCATTTGCTAAAAACTGGCTTAGAGCAATATAAAATTGATACAACTAATCTATTATTTTCAGATCAAGTAAATACAACGCTTGCTTTTGTTCATTTGGATCCTACTGGCGATCGTTCCTTCCATTTTTATCGTGAACCTGGTGCAGATATTATGCTAACGGCAGAGGAGATCAACGAAGAATTGATTCAACAGTCAGTGATCTTTCATTTTGGATCATTATCGTTGACTCATGAGCCTGCAGCAACAGCTACTTTTAAAGCATTAGAATATGCAAAAAAACATCATGTGATGATTTCATATGATCCTAACTTACGTATTCCTTTATGGGATTCACTAGACCGAGCGAAAGAAATGATCCTAAAAGGGTTAGAATATGCTGATATTGTTAAGCTCTCAGAGGAAGAACTTGTGTTTTTGACGGGATATGATGATTTAGAAAAAGGATCAGAAATCATTCAATCTCAATATGGGTGTTCTGTTGTGTTTGTTACTTTAGGACCAGAAGGCTGCTTCTATAGATCGAAGAATCATAGCGGGAAAACAACAGGATTTCATGTCGAAGTTGTTGATACAACTGGTGCAGGAGATGCCTTTGTAGGTGGTGCTTTATTTAAGATACTTGAGTCTAATAAACATGTAAACATGTTAAACCAAGTTGAATTAGTCGAAATAACCACGTTTGCTAATGCAGTAGGGGCACTTGCAACAATTACAAAAGGTGGGATTCCAAGTATGCCATTAAAAGACCAAGTAGAAAAAATGTTACTTACTAAAGTTAACGATTAATAGATAAACTTTTTAGGTTAAGGGAGAAAGGAAGTACAAAATTTATGAACAACACGGAGATTAAACAACAATATTACACAGAAAAGTATCGACCACAATTTCACTTTTCACCAGAAGCTAATTGGATGAATGATCCTAATGGGATGGTTTATTTTGAAGGTGAATATCATCTGTTTTATCAATATCACCCAAACGGAACAACATGGGGACCGATGCATTGGGGTCATGCTATTAGTACAGATCTTGTTCACTGGGAACACTTGCCGATCGCATTAAAACCAGATGAGCATGGGATGATTTTTTCTGGCAGTGCAGTCGTGGATTGGAATGATACGAGCGGCTTCTTTAATGGTCGGCCTGGTTTAGTGGCCATGTTTACACATGCTGATACTTACCCAGACTCTGAACGGCCGAGACAAAGGCAAAGTATTGCTTATAGTAATGACATGGGACGAACATGGGTGACGTATGAAGGAAATCCTGTCATTTCAGATGAAAGCATTACGGATTTTAGAGATCCAAAAGTATTCTGGCATAAAGAAACAAATAAATGGGTCATGATCTTAGCTTCAGGTCAGACAGTAAGGCTATATACATCAAAAAACCTTAAAGTTTGGGAGTTTGCAAGTGAATTTGGAGACGGTCAGGGCTCACATGAAGGAGTATGGGAGTGTCCGGACTTATTTGAATTACCAGTAGATGGAGACTCTAATCAGAAAAAGTGGGTATTGTTTTTGAGTATTGGAGATGATCCAAGTTATGAAGAAGGATCACGAACACAATATTTTATTGGGGAGTTTGATGGGGAAACTTTCACAAATGACCACACACGAGAAACGACTCTTTGGATTGACAGAGGGAGAGATAATTACGCTGGAGTAAGCTGGTCGGATGTTCCCAATGAAGATGGAAGAAGAATTTACGTCGGCTGGATGAGCAATTGGCGATATGCAAATGTCACGCCAACTAAAGAATGGCGAAGTGCGATGACGATTCCAAGAGTCCTGTCATTAAAAACAATGGAGGAAGGCGTTCGATTAGTTCAAGAGCCAGTTCAAGAATTACAAAAAATTCGTGAAAAATCAATACAAATGACGAATCAAACGGTTGTACCAAGCGAGAATATCGTTCCAAATGTACAAGGTAACACTCTTGAAATTTTTGCAGAATTTGAGATCGGTTCAGCTGTTGAATTTGGATTTAAAGTCTGTAAGTCAAATCAAGAGGAAACAGTCATTGGATATGACGTTATTCAACAACGATTGTTTATTGATCGCACGAATTCTGGAAAATCAGATTTTAATGAATCCTTTGTTGGAAAACATGAAGGAGACTTAGCTCCTTATCATAACCAAAAAGTGAAGTTACACTTATTTGTAGATTGGTCATCTGTTGAAGTGTTTGGAAACAATGGAGAATTAGTCCTGACAGATTTAATATTTCCAGATCAGAATAGCAAGGACCTCGAACTGTATACAGTTGGTGGAGATGTAAAAGTAAAGACATTAGAGATTCATACGCTAAAATCAATTTGGAGAAAATAAACATGAAAGATTAAGGGGGATAAAGGATGAATGACTTGAATAATCGACTATTAAACACAATAAATACAATCGTGGATTACTTTCTTTTAAATGTATTGTGGGTAATTGCCTCAATCCCCCTAATTACCATTTTTCCAGCAACTGCAGCAATGTTTGGTGTTGTCCGTAAGAGACAGTTACAGAAAGAAACGAATGGGATTTTTAAAAGTTTCTATTTGCAGTTTAAAGATAATTTTAAACAAAGTATTTTATTATCTATCGTTTGGGTTGTCTTTGGAGCTTTCTTATATGTAGATTACAGGATTATCAGTCCAGAAAGCTCCATCTATCAATTTATCCTTTATATTTTACTAATAATTGGCCTTATTTTATTTGCTTCTATAACTATTTACCTTTTTCCTATCATGGTACATTTTGAGTTGAATTGGAAGAATGTCGTCAGAAATGCATTTTTCTTTTCACTCATGAATCCTATTTTAACGATTCTATTATTAATCCTTATTGGAGTTGGTGGCGCTCTATTGTATGCTTTTCCAATTTTAATTTTTATATTAGGTAGTTTTCTAGCATCTATTGTTTATTATCTCTGTCAAAATATGTTTAATCAATTGATGGTTAAAAATGGTGCAAACTAAACTTATTAAATAAATATATGCAGGTATGTCCTCTAGTGTTATGTGAAGTGTTTTTTTATAAAACGTTTTAAAAAGTTCTGAGGTCAAAAGCCACTCTTGAAATGAAGATAGACATCTTTTAATCAAAAGTGGCTTTCGCTTGTCAGGGTTAAACAGACACTTCATCCTTTCAAAACGCAAGTCTCAAGCCCTACGTTCAAATCAAAAAGTACATCAAAATTGTAAATGATATTTTGCAAAACCTATAAACAAAGTTCTAAATATTTATTACCTTTTCCAAAGATATTAGAATTTTCATATTTGATGTTAAATTTTAGAATATAAGTAGTGATAATCAGTGAGGTGATAAGAAAAAAAGATGTTACTATAACTTTTTGGAATTAAATGTAAACGCATTCACAAAACATACTTTGAATGGAGGTAATGCCACACAAACCACTTCAACAGCTTCCTAACGTAAAAGATTGTCTTCCAAAAAGATGGCCTGAACATGAGTTATGGGATAAATAATTCAATAAAGGGGGAAAAGGAAGTGTTCTTGATGAAGAGAAAAGGGTTTATTAGTGGGATCTTATCCGTATTCATGCTTTCTATTATATTGTACGGTTGCTCAGATGAAGAGACATCAGTAGAGGAAGGAAAGACTGAGGACAAATCACTTACTGTTCTTGTAGAAGGTGGCAGTCCTGCATTTACCGTAGCAAAAGAAACAGCTGAGGAATTCAAAGAAAAAACCGGCTACGAGGTAAAGATTGAGTCTGTTCCATATACAGGAGTATATGACAAATTAAAGGCTGAAGTTGCTTCACAGGCTGGTGCATTTGATGTAGCTACGATTGATATCTTATGGTTCCCTGCTTTGGCCTCTGGCTTGCTGCCTCTTGATGATCTGATCACGGAAGAGGTTAAAGGAGATTTATTCCAAGGGTTAGTAGAAGGTGGTAGTTATCAAGATAATGTGTATGGACTACCCGTCTGGACAAATGCAAAAAATGTTATTTACCGTAAAGATTTATTTGAAGACGAGCAAAACAAAGCAGATTTTAAAAAACAATATGGGTATGAGCTGGCTCCTCCTAAAACGTGGGAACAATACAAGGAAATCGCAAAATTCTTTACACGAGATACAGATCATGATGGACAAATCGATATATATGGAACAACCGTATTTGGTGCAAACAATGGCGATACCGTAGCTAGCTGGCTGGATCATGCTGCACAAGCTGGAACAAACTCGTTGGTTATTGATGAAAATAGAGAGATTATCGTGAATACAGAACCATATGTTGAATCGCTGCAGTTATTAACAGATATGTTGAACAAAGACAAATCTGTTCCACCCGGTGCTATGGAAATCTCCTCTGCAGAAACCGCTGAGCTGTTCTGGAGTGGAAAGTCAGCCATGATGATAGCTTGGGGACACTTCTATGTTCCATCGAATGATCCAAAGCAATCAGATGTAGCAGGGAAAGTGGGGAGTGCTCCTATGATTGCTGGAGATGCTGGGATTGGTGCAGTTCCGGGACCTTGGTATCAAGTAATCCCAAGCTCTTCGAAAAAGCAAGAAATTGCTAAAACGTATTTAGAGTTCATTTATGAAAAGAACGCATTATTTATGGATTCGCTTGGTGTAGCTGCCAGAAAATCTGTTTTTGAAGAATATAGTGCAAAAGAGGGCTATGAGCATTTAGAGTCTTTAATGACAACATTAAACGCAAAACAAACACAAAACCGACCTGAAATTAAGGAGTGGCAGCAAATCGAAAGTGAAGCCTTAATTCCTGCGGTAGCATATGCACTTTCAGGTGAAAAAACACCTCAAGAAGCACTTGATTGGGCAGCAGAAGTAATTAAAGGGATTATCCCACCACAATAAGGTGTAAAAATAAGAGATCTCTTTTGAACAATTGATTGATAGAGAGATCTCAATTTTAAGATTAAGATTTGCTTATGAGTTTACTTGAAAGGAGGCGGTTCAATGAAAGTAAGAAATGGTGCACTTTCAACGATGTTTTTTATGCCAGCTGCATTATTTATGCTTGTGTTTTTGGTTTTCCCGATTCTTCTCCTTCTAAGGGACAGCTTCTTTCATATCGATTTAATGGATCCTGCCGCGAGAGAATTTGTGGGTCTGGCTAATTATATAGACTCTCTTTCGTCAAAACGATTCTTAACATCTTTATGGAACACTGTCATCTATATTGTGACTGCTGTTGGAATCGAATTTTTAATCGGACTTACGTTAGCTTTACTTTTAAGTAATGCATTTAAAGGAAGTCAAATCCTTAGAACAATTTTGCTTACCCCATTAATGCTCGCACCGTTAGTTTCAGGTTTGATTTGGAAATTTATGCTAAATGATCAGTTCGGGATTATTAATTGGACACTTTACAAAATAGGGATCATCTCAGATCCTCATCAAATTCTATGGCTATCTGATTCTCGCTTTTCTCTTTTATCAACAATTATTGCAGATATTTGGTTAACGACGCCCTTTATTATGCTTGTGCTATTAGCCGGGATACAAGGCATTTCTAAGAGCTTATATGAATCTGCAGATATTGATGGGGCAAATAAATGGCACAAGTTTCGTTATATCACGATCCCTTGTTTAATTCCTGTCGCCTCGGTTGCATTGTTAATTCGAATCATTGATGCTGCAAGAACCTTTGATATTGTATGGGTTTTAACACAAGGAGGACCTGGTTTTTCTTCAGAGTTATTAAGTACGTATATGTATAAGACTTTAACACGTTATGGTCAAGTTGGACATTCGAGTGCGATGGCGGTAATTTTTATTATCATCCTGTTAGTGTTAAGCTCCTTCTTTATAGCGAAAATATGGTCACCTCGAAAAAAGAATGCCTAGTGAAAGGAGAGAGGAATAGTTATGACTGAATTACCTATAAGTAAAACAGACTTAGCGAAGCGTACGCCTTTAAATCTTCTGAAATGGAAGCAAAAGATATGGCTTCTATTTGTAATCGCATTAACTTGTTTACTAGCGATGTTGTTTCTTGGCCCGTATGTGTATCTGCTTTTAACTTCATTTAAACCTTCAGCTGAAGCAGTTAGTGCACCACCTACATTGTGGCCCTCAACATTCTCAATTGAAAACTACCGAAATATGTTTGATTACTTACCTGTCGGAAAATATTTTACTAATAGTTTAGTCACAGCTGGGGCTAGCACAATTATTAGTGTGTTATTAGGTTCAATGGCAGCTTATGGCATTTCAAGGTTTACTTCTGTTACAGGAAAATATTTTTTACTGTTTACTTTAGTGATCAGAATGGTTCCAATGATAAGTATTGCGATTCCTATGTATATGATAGTAAAGGACATGGGTCTCATTGATACTCAATTGGCCCTAGTCTTAGTTTATACAAGTGTGAATGTACCTTTTGCGATTTGGCTTATGATCGGATTCTTTGATTCTGTTCCAAAAGAGTTTGATGAAGCAGCCCGTATCGATGGATGTGGCTGGCTTGGTGCATTTATACGGGTCATTCTTCCTGTTTCTTTACCAGGTTTAGCAACAACTGCGATTTTTACATTTATGTTAGCGTGGAATGATTTTTTGTTTTCCCTATTAATGACGAGCACTCAAGCAAAAACGGCCACAGTTGGTATTTCAGAATTTTTGACTGCCTATAATCTTGATTTGGGTCCAATGACTGCTGCAGCTGTTTCGTTTAGTTTTCCGGTCATGATCTTTTCTTTATTCGTCCAACGTTATATTGTGAGTGGTATGACTTTAGGGGCTGTTAAGGAGTAAATCTTGTAAAATGAAGGGCTATTTATTAAATGAAAGTAAAAGGCATAAAGAACGATGGTACAAATAAAAATGTGCTGAAAAATTAGGATTCTCAAGAAAAAATAAGAGTAGAAGGTTATAAAAATTTAATCATATGAGTCAGCTAGGTTAGGTATTTGAAACTATATCTAAATCCAGAGAAAAATGAAAACGTTATCTATTCTATTGCTAACTGTTTATTAAATGGAGAATGAAGAACCATGTTAAAATTACTGAAATTAACCGACTCACCTATTAAACAAAAAATTATCCTTCTTGCATTATTCTCTACATTAATTCCATTGCTTGTTATTGGTCCTTTTACGTTTATTCTATTTAATAAAGCCATTGAAAACAAAGTCTCATCAACAATTACAAACTTTTTAACGATTGCCGATTGGAATATTGATACGTTTATTACGGAAATTGAAGATATATCGAATAGTATCTTTTTATCAAATGATATTCACGGATATTTAACCATGAACAAAGTTGGACCGAGACTTTTTAGACTTGAGACAGCATCCAGGAATACATTAAATAACATCACAGTTGTCAATAAACCATTTATTAACTCTATTTATATTGGAAATGAACATCATGGTTTATTAAAAGTTAATCGTGGTGAAAGCCTAGTAAATGGTAACGCATATCAACTAATAAAGGAATCTAGTTTTTATAATAAACTATTAAATAGCCCTTGGAAGGGACAATGGTTTAATGGTCAACAAATGAGACTAGTTACAGCAGATGAACAACCGTTAATTTACGGAAGAATGATAAAAAATCTAGGCACAGAGGAATCAATGGGCGTTTTACTTATTAGCATTGATTCACAAATTTTTAATAAGATGTTTGATGAGGTAAAGACGAAAGGGAATATCCTCATTCTTGACGGTAATCACATCATATATTCAAGGAATTCAATGCAAATCTCTTCTATACAATTGGCGAATATTATTGATCGTTCCGAAAACCAAGGTACTATTATTAAGTATATAAATGGCACAAAAAATCTATTAAACTACCATACAAATGAGAAAACTGGATGGAAGGTCGTTAGTATTATTCCATATAATAGTGTCGTTCAAGAAGTAAATAAAATAAGGATCATCACGATTTCATTACTAGTTATTGGATTAATTATTTCCATTATTTTTGCATTCACATTATCTAAAAAAATAACGAAACAGCTAGGGTTGCTGCGCTTGGTAACAGAAAAAATGGAAAAGAGAGAAATCATTTCAGGAGTCGATTTTAATAAAGAAGATGAAATAGGGAAGATTGGAGACCGTTTTGTTGAAATTTATAATCGAAATATTGACTTAACATTTAAACTATATGAATCAAAAATTAAAGAAAAAGAAGCTGAGCTTATGGCATTACAAAGCCATATCAACCCTCATTTTTTATACAATACGTTAAATACAATTTACTGGATGGCGATAAAAATAAGAGCAAAGCCGATTGCTAAGATTGCCATCAGTTTGTCGAAAATCTTTAAGTTAACATTAAATGATGGTGGCCATGTTACAACTGTTCAAAATGAGATAGATCAAGTGAAGAGTTATTTAGACATTCAAAACATTCGCTTCGATCATAAAATTACTTATCATATTGACGTTGAACCTTCCATACTTGAACGAAAAATGATAAAACTACTACTTCAGCCAATTATAGAAAATGCTGTCTATCACGGCTTAGAACAATTAGGGAAAGGAACAATCCTGATTAAAGGCTATCAAGAAAGCTATTATCTACTCTTTGAAATCAGTGATACTGGCAAGGGATTTGACAGTAAAACATTTGATTATAACAAGGTGGGTTACGCATTAAAAAATATAAATGAAAGGTTGAAGCTTCAGTATGGTGAGGGATTTGGGTTAGAAATCAATAGTGAAAGTGGAAAGGGTACAACTGTGTATCTAAAGGTAGGTCTCGAGGATTAGAAAAGGTGGTGAAACAGATGTATAAGCTTCTAATAGTTGATGATGAGAAGATTGTGGTTGAAGGCTTAACATATGCAACTAATTGGAAGGATTATGAGATTGATATTGTGGGATCCGCCTCAAATGGAAAAGAAGCCTTACAAAAAATTATTGATTTAAAACCAGAAATTGTTTTGCAGGACATAAGAATTCCCGAAATGAATGGCTTAAATTTAATCAATGAAGTGAAAAAGCTTGAACTCGACACTGTCTTTATCATTATTAGTGGCTATCCTGAATTTAATTATGCAAAAAGGGCGATAGAGCTTGAAGCACTTGACTATTTAGTCAAACCGATTGAAGTGGATGAAATTATTGCTTCAATTGAAAAAGCCATTTGTAAAATAAAAAAGCTGAAGGAGGAAAAGCTCTACGATAAGCGACAAAAGCGATATGAAGAGGCTTTGGTAGAGAAGCAATTTCTTGAAATTATGTTAGGCAATCAAAGCGTTATACCAGAAGTGACAAACGATTTTAAACAGTTTTGTTGTGTCATCTTTGAAAAAAGAAATGGTGAATTAAATGAACATCACTATGATGAGGAAATCAATTCTCTACGATTCACCATTAATCAAGCACTAACTGAAAAAGAAATAAAATGCTTCCTGTATCATATTGATCAATCCTTAGCTATTTTGATGGCTCCCTCTGATTCCTATAGGATGACATCCTTTTTAGAAGATGTATTTCACGTTATACCAGAGCAAATGAAAGCCAATGTGTCAGTAGGAATAAGCCATTCATATTCCAATCTAGTAAACATCAATCAGTCATATAAAGAGGCGGAGGAGTCTGCCAAGATTGGTATCTATTCCAATCAACAGATCACGTATTACAGTGAAATAGAGATGTTAAATACAACAATTGATTCCAATATCATTTCAGAAATCGAACAATACTTTTCATTAAAACACTCAAATGATTTTTTTGAAATGGATCAATTAATTGATCAAGTAATTGATTATGCTAAACAAACAAGACTTCCACCTAAAAAATCTTTTTATTTATGTTCTAAACTAGTGAATCATTTGCTTGAGTATGTGGAGAAGGAATTTGAACTTAATCATATTCTGGATGAACGATATGAGGTCTACGAACAATTAAACACACTCAATTCTTTAGATGAATTAAGGGAGTGGTTAAGAAGGTTAGTATATTCAATTAAATCTAAAGTAGATGCTCATAAAGTTTCTTATAATGAAAAACTTATCTTAGATATAAAAGATTACCTAAATGTTAACTATCGGGAGCCTATTGTTTTAGAAGACTTAGGTAAGCATTTTTATAAGAACCCTTCCTATTTATGTAGCTTGTTCTCAAAGTCTGTTGGGAAAACAATCTTTGAATATATTACTTCAACAAGAATCAATCATGCAAAAAAACTGCTAAGAACATCTAGTTGTAAGGTGGCAGACGTAGCATTCCAAGTAGGATATGAAAATCAAAAATACTTTTACCAAGTGTTCAAAAAAAATGTGGGAATTACACCAAGTCAGTATCGATCAAAGTACCTTGTGAAATGAACTAAAATGGAAGCGAATTATACTTAAAGATGGAATATCAAGCTAATTGACTCTAAAATTCCATCCAAATCTTATACACTATTAGGTTAAATTCTGGTATTTAGGTGAACATGATTAATCAAAATGAATTACGCAAATATTTATGGAAAATGACTCATAATAGAACGTCTTAAGGGGGGTGATCAGTAACAATTTTGTAAGCGTTAACAATTTAATCTTCAAAATTTGTCTTGCTATGAAAATCGTTCATATTAATTAAATTCATTGGGGGGAGATAATTTGGAAACAAATATATCTACTAAAAAGTCATATTCAAAAGAACGACGGAACATTGTAGTAGGATTATCTGTTGGGTTATTAACATTTTTAAGCGGTTTTCCTTTTAAGGAAACAAAGGTAAGCGCTGCCAATGAAACGATCTATTACCCAGTAGATTATGGAGCACAGTTAAATAACCCCAATTTTGACAACGCACCAATTATTAATAACCTTATTAATAATATGCCTCCATTTGGAGGAGCCATTGAATTACCAGCAGGAGAAATGTGGATTCATTCTCCAATTAAAATTAATCGCTCTTATGTGACAATCAGAGGCGTTAATGCAGGCACACGTTCGAATATCGACCCCGAAGAACAAACAGGTCTAACTCATCCAGGTGGAGGAAGTAAACTTGTATTAGGTAATAACTGTCAAACAGCTATCGTTTCTGAAAGACGCGTTGGAGCACTACGAGTATCTTCAATTCAACTAGAAAGCTTTTTGATTCAAGGTCGTGGAACAGATAAAGGTCAAATTGCTGTTAATATCGACCATGATAATGATGCAGTTCGAATTATTGGTGTTTCAACTATCAATGTAGATACAGGTTTACGATTAAATGGAGCTGACGCATGCACAGTAAGAGGCTGTTGGATTTCAGAAGTTCGTAATGGACTTCTTTCGGTCGGTGCTTCTCAGCAATTATTAATAGCCAATAACTACTTTGGAGCACAACCGTTAGGGAAAAGTGTATTTTTAGAAAATCCTAACTGGGCAAATATTGTAGGCAACAACATCTATCCTGATGGACATGTATGTTTAGAAGCTATAGGAGCCAATGATTGTACTTTTACAGGAAATAATATCCAAAGCTACTACACTGGTGCAGTTATTATTAAAGGAAATGGAAATTTGTTTTCTGGGAAAGTGCAAGCGCTCAGAGATGGTGCAGGTAACTGGAAAAGTGACCCTATTGGGCGTGATGGTCTTTATGGACTGGTTCATGTTAATGGAAATGATAATCATATCACTGCTTCAACAATCAATTCTGCTCAACCAGAAAATAACACTCGTATCCTAATTATGGGTGGTAATGGAAACTGGGTGACTAATACCAAGATTTATGGTATTTCTTCGAATCGAAAAGTTGTAGTCAATGGTTCATGTGTGGATACACGTATTGTTCATTCTGCGTCATCGTTAGAGGTAGATAAAGCTAGTTCGAATACAACAATCGTTTGGTAATTTATTGCTCTTCTATGACTCTATTTGTGGTACGGCAACAATTCGCCTGAGATTTACAACTGTAATTAAAATGAATCAAGGATTTAAAAAACTCGGTAAGAATATTGATTTTTTTGCTGAAGCTATTCTAAAAATGACTATAAGCGTAAAAAAAAATTATTTAAAAATTAGGAGGGGAAATGATGCTTCAAAATATTGGCGGACCAGGATTAATACTAATTTTAATCATTGCCCTTATTATTTTCGGACCTTCTAAGTTACCGGAAATTGGAAGAGCATTTGGCTCAACATTAAGGGAATTTAAAAAGTCTACCAGAGATCTTGTAACAGATGACTCAAATTCAGAAACATCTAATAAGAAAGATAACTAACCAAATAATAATAGGAGATGTAGGTTCTGTCTTACATCTTCTTTTTCATGGAGTGATTAGGTTGGAAGATCAAAACATGCGCTTAGTTCAGCACTTTGAAGAATTACGTAAACGCATTATTCTCACTATAGTTGCCTTTCTGCTGTCTTTAGTCCTAGCATTTATATATGTCCAAGATATTTATCGTGTGTTAGTTAAGGACTTTCCATTTAAGCTGGCTCTGTTAGGACCGAGTGATATCTTATTCGTTTATTTAATGATTGCAAGCGTTGTTGCTATTACAGCTACTATACCAGTTGCTGCGCACCAAGCTTGGTTGTATGTACGTCCAGCGTTAACAACAAAAGAACGCAGAGTTACCATCGCTTATATTCCAGGACTATTTATGCTATTCATATTAGGAATTAGTTTTGGTTACTTTATTCTATTTCCTCTTGTACTAAATTTTTTAATGTCGCTATCTAATGATATGTTTACTACTTTCTTTACAACGGAGAAATATTTCAAATTTTTGCTTCACATGACTTTGCCTTTTGGATTTCTGTTTGAACTTCCCGTTGTCATTATGTTTTTGACAAGTTTAGGAATTATCAATCCATACCGTTTGCAAAAAATTAGGAAATATGCATACTTTCTGTTAATTTTTGTTTCAATTTCGATTACGCCTCCAGACTTTCTTTCAGATATCCTGGTGGTTATACCTTTATTACTCTTATATGAAATTAGTATCAGCTTATCTAAAGTAGTTTATAAAAGACAGCAAAGGACTAAAGAAGAAAATAATGAGGTATACAAAGAATCTGTTTACTAAATATAAAAGCTGATTCCTTAAAATAAGGTGAGGAATTAGCTTATAGATGTCCTTAAGCTTGCTTAACAGACTAAATTCGTGTGCCCATAGAACAGCAACAAGAAAATCACAGCCAGCTGCTAAAAGAAAATGAATATCGAATAAAGTTAGAATAGAAGATTTTACACGAAAAAATAGAGAACGGTGAATTTGAGTCCCTCAAAATTCACCGTTCATTTTTTAAAGCTAATTATATCCCCAATCTCTTTTTTGTCCAGGTTTCCATTCAAGTCCTGCTTTCATTCAAAACACAGCTTGTTGTTTGATAAGTCCTTTTACCTAATGTTACATATCGTATTGACAGAATGAATAATCAACTTTACTATTTTTATTGTTAACTTAAAAAGTAATCTAGTTAACATATCGATTTATATACTGGATCACTCTGTTGAACAAATGAAGGAAAGAGGATAAAAAATGCAAGATAATAAGGTTTATAGTGTAAGAATGAGAGCATCAAAGGGAGGGGCGCATGGATATGGGGGAAAGCATATATCTGGCGGTGAATTGCTTTCAACTAATAGCGATCTTCAACAAGCAGTGAATGTTCTCTTGAATAAGGGGCTAACTCATTCAAGAGGAAAACCCGATTTTATGCAAATACAGTTTGAGTTATTAAATGAGCAGATAAAACGCCTACTGCCGTTAAACGTTAAAACAAATGTAGTGGAAACAGTCGAAAATGGAAGAGAACTAGCTTGTTTCCTTTTGGAAAAGGCAGGTGTCCCGAAAAAGATCATCCACCAAGCATTAGAGCAGCTAACGAATTGTTTAGGCTTCAGAGGGGCAATGATAATCGATATTTATTCAGGTAAACGAATTGACGAGAGAAATGCTAAAGGTGTACGTGTTTCAAGAATGGATTGGCTTGATAACAACTTTAAAAAATGGGCTACCCATTATCAATTTCCGCAGCATTCCAGATTAAAAGAGGCACTGGTACTTGCATCAAAGGTAAGTGAGCACCATGCTACTGTCGCGGAATTATGCTGGTCAGATGATCCTGAATATATAACAGGATATGTTGCAAGTAAAAAAATGGGATATCAACGAATCACAAAGTTAAAAGAATACGGTGATGAACAGGGCTGTCGAATATTCTTTGTTAATAAATTAGAAGATGTAAACTCCTACATAAATTATTTAGAAAAACAGCCGGTTTTTATTGAATGGGAGGAAGAGAATGACACAGAAATTGATTGAAAAAAGTAAAAAATATCTATGGCTGCCTTTCACTCAAATGAAGGATTATGATGAACACCCATTGATTATCGAGAGTGGCAATGGAATAAAAGTAAAAGACATTTATGGCAAGGAATATTATGATGGCTTCTCTTCAGTTTGGCTTAATGTACATGGTCATCGTAAGAAAGAATTAGATGAAGCGATTAAGAAACAGCTTGAAAAAATTGCCCATTCCACATTATTAGGTATGACAAATGTTCCTGCAACAGAACTTGCTGAAAAGCTAATTGAACTAACTCCTGAGAAGTTGACCCGAGTTTTTTATTCAGATAGCGGTGCAGAAGCAATGGAAATTGCGCTGAAAATGGCTTTTCAATATTGGAAAAACATAGGGAAGCCTGAGAAGAAAAAGTTTATCTCGATGCAAAATGGATATCATGGCGATACGATTGGTGCTGTAAGTGTAGGCTCAATCTCACTTTTCCATGATGTATATGGTGCTTTAATGTTTGAAAGTTTTAAGGCCCCTATTCCTTACGTATATCGCTCCGAAAGCGGCAATCCTTCACAGTGCCGAGATGAATGCTTACATACACTTGAACAGCTGCTGATTGAAAAGCACCAAGAAATAGCCGCGCTTTCCATTGAATCGATGGTACAGGGAGCCGCCGGGATGATCGTCATGCCAAAAGGTTTTTTAGCCGGTGCTCGGGAGCTTTGTACAAAATATGATGTCCTGATGATTGTGGATGAAGTTGCCACAGGCTTCGGTCGCACAGGGAAGATGTTTGCATGTGAACATGAACATGTACAACCGGATTTAATGGCAGCTGGAAAGGGAATCACAGGTGGGTATTTGCCAATTGCGGTTACATTTACAACAGAGAAAATTTACAATGCATTTTATGATGACTATAAAAAGCTCAAAACCTTTTTTCATGGCCATTCCTATACGGGAAATCAGCTTGGCTGTGCCGCAGCACTGGAAAATTTACGTTTGTTTGAATCAGAAAAAATTGTTGAACAGGTATCCGGAAAATCAAAGGATCTCCATTTTCTCCTACTAGGGCTGGATTCACACCCTCATGTTGGAGAGATCAGACAGCTGGGTTTTATGTGTGGAATTGAGCTTGTTCAATCTAAGGAAACAAAAAAACCTTTTCCTGCCGAAAAACGCATGGGATATCACGTTTCATTAAAAATGAGAGAGCTTGGCATGCTCACGAGACCAATAGGTGATGTGATCGTATTTATGCCACCGCTTGTTAGTTCAAACAGTGAGCTAAAAGCAATGGTCACGATCATGAAAAATGCAATAAATGAGGTAACCACATGCTAAACGATGATAGATGGTTAAATAAGCGGTTAGACAGAATGAAAGAGGCTGGATTGTCTCGGCATTTACGAACAATAAATAATCAAAGTGTCTTTTCTTCAAATGATTATTTAGGATTGGCAAAAGATAAACGATTGATTTCTGCAGCAAAAAGGACACTTGATGACTTGGGCGTTGGAAGCAGTGGATCAAGACTTACAACGGGTAATTCTGAGTGGCATGAAAAACTTGAAAAACGTATTGCAGGCTTCAAGCAAACGGAAGCAGCTCTTTTATTTTCAAGTGGTTATTTAGCTAATATCGGTGTTCTGTCATCACTGCCGGAAAAAGGGGACGTCCTAATAAGCGACGAATTAAATCATGCCAGTATTATTGATGGCTGCCGCCTATCAAAAGCTGACACCGTTATCTATAAACATGTTGATCTGGATAATCTTGAAGAAAAATTGAAAGAAGCAGCATCTTACAAACGTCGATTTATTGTAACAGATGGAGTATTCAGTATGGATGGTACGATTGCACCTTTGGATAAAATCATGGCACTTGCAAAAAGCTATCAAGCCTGTGTGATTGTTGACGATGCACATGGTACAGGGGTTTTAGGCGAAAGCGGCAGGGGGACAAGCGAGTATTTCGGGGTAATGCCTGATGTGGTCATTGGAACATTAAGCAAAGCAATTGGATCAGAAGGAGGTTTTGTCGCCGGTTCTAAAACTTTCATTGATTTTCTTGTCAATCACGCCCGAACGTTTATTTTTCAAACAGCGATACCCCCTGCCAATTGTGCGGCTTCATATACTGCCTTGGGGATCATTGAGCAAAGCAAAGAAAAGCGCCAACAGCTGCGATCACATGTTTTACAAATTAAGAAAGAACTTAAAGAAATGGGCTTTTCAGTAAAAGGAGCTGATACACCGATTATTCCAGTTATGGTTGGTGAAACGCAAAAGACTGCGATATTTGCAGAAAAGCTGCTGGAAAAAGGAATATTTGCACCTGCTATCCGTCCACCAACTGTAGCATTTGGTGAAAGTCGTATTCGGTTAACAGTCACTACAGAGCATGGTACGAATGAAATTAATTATTTGCTGGAGACATTTAATTTAGTAGGAAAAGAGTTGAATATAATTAAATGAAGGGTTTCTTTGTTACAGGAACAGATACAGGAGTGGGAAAAACCGTTATAGCATGTGGACTAGCTGCTGCATTTATAGAGAACGGGATGGATGTTGGAGTTTTTAAACCATTATTAAGCGGGATCTCCCGTTCACATCCGCAAAGTGATACAAGTTTACTGTTGCAAATGTCAAAATCCTCTTTATCTCATAAGGAGATTACTCCATTTGAATTTGCTCAGCCGCTTGCCCCTTCTGTTGCAGGAAGGCTTGAAGGAAAAACAGTTGGGCTTGAAGAGGTGGTAAATCATTGGGAAGGGATAGAAGGGAAACACGATTATTTCATCGTAGAAGGTGCTGGCGGTATTGCAGTTCCGCTAGGTGATCGTTTTTTAGTTAGTCATTTAATAAAAGCCTTGCAGATGCCAATTGTGATAGTAGCACGACCGAATCTTGGGACGATCAATCATACGTTTCTTACAGTTCAATATGCAAAAAGCATGGGGATTGAGGTTGCTGGAATTGTGATTAATGGCCTAAGCGATCAACCAGATCTTGCAGAAAAAACAAATCCGAATGTGATAGCAGATGTATGCAATGTGCCTATTCTAGGCATCACACCTAAACTAAAAGAGATCACAAAGGAAGGCATACTTAAAATGGTACTGGATAACATAGACATCTCATTACTTAGCAATTGGTTAAGACTGAGGTGAAATTTGATAGATACAAAGAAAGGTAGAGGGGACAGATAGAGAACATGTTAAATCAAAAGCAAGCAGAAGGAACTGCCATTCCATTTTCCTTTACTTCTACAGAATTTTTAAGCAAACCCTATCCATTTTACGATAAGCTACGTTCCGTGCATCCAATATGCAGAGGGAGTTTATTAAAATATCCGGGCTGGTATGTAACCGGATATAATGAGGTACTTATGATTCTTAAGGATTCCAGATTTGAAAATCGGATCCCCCTGCCTCAATCTACAAAGAAATATGAGCAGTTGAAAAACATACAGAATGATATGGTGCTATTTAAGAATCAACCTGACCATATGCGGTTAAGAAGGTTGATTAGCAATGGGTTTACATCTAATGCTGTGGAGTATTTTCGACCTTATATAAGAGAAGCGGTTCTAGATTTACTTGATAGCATTAAAAAAAGGAAAAGAGTCGACCTTGTTTCAGAGTATGCTTTTCCATTAGCAAGCCTCATTATAGCCAAAATACTCGGAGTACCTGCAGAAGAACGAAATCAATTTAGAGATCTAGCTTCAAGCTTAATTCAAACAGTTGATTTTACCCGTTCAAGAGAAGGGTTACGAACAGGAAATGATTCAATGATCAAGGCATCAGCCTATTTTAATAAGCTTATAGAAATGCGATTGCTTAAACCAAAAGATGATCTCATTAGCCTATTAAGTAAGGATGTTACAGACGGGGGCAAGTTAACAAGAGAGGAATTACTTTCAACATGTATTTTACTTGTCATTGCCGGCCATGAGACTACAGTAAACCTTATTAGTAATTCCATCCTCACCTTATTACAACATCCTGAACAACTAATAAAATTAAAGGAAGAACCCGAGCTTATCAAAGTGGCAGTTGAGGAGTTTTTGCGTTATGAGAGCCCAACCCAGATGACTGCACGAATAGCATCCGAAGATATTGAACTTGAGCAAACAACGATTAAGAAAGGGGAGCATGTCTATCTATTCCTAGGTGCTGCTAATCGTGATCCGAATAAATTCAATCATGCGCATTTGCTTGATATAACGCGCAACCCAAATCCTCATCTTGCCTTTGGCCATGGCCCGCACTTTTGTCTAGGTGCTTCATTAGCACGTATTGAAGCACAAATTGCCATTCAGGGACTTTTGCAACAGCTGCCTAACTTCCGACTAGCTACAGATAATTGGCAATGGAGAAAATTAATTGGATTTAGGTCACTGAAAGAACTGTATGTTGTTTTTGATTAGTTAATAGCTTACGGGCGTGCATAAGAAATCATATCATAGCTAGGATATGACAACAAACCAGTTAATAACTGGACGTTATAAGCTGGTTTGTTTATACAACATAATCACCTTTATCTAACAATTCTAGGGCCTAATCCCAATGTATTATTATCGGGATTCAGGTCCAATTTGAGTTGTATAACCATTTTTATCCCGATCCCATTTGATAGGAAAGGGTTTGAGGGCAAATCCTTCTTAGATCAATAGAGTGAGAGGCTTCAATGCCTTTCAATGCCTTGATAGGTAAAGGATTGAAGCCTTTTCTTAGTTACTAATTCTAAAAACTGTTTGATTTCATTTTTTGTGTCCAAATCCTTTTGCTTTTGAACTGTTTACCTTTAACAATTCTTGGAAAAAGATGCATGAATGAAATAAAAATGGAAACTCTATTAAATAATTACTGCAGTTAAAAATTTGGAGTGTAATGAAAATGAATACATGGGGCCGTATGTTCAAGAAGAAAACACAAAATGTATTTAATGATGAAACAGATTCTTCCTCGATTGAATACGATCTCAGTCCTTCTTTAGAGGATAATATAGGGAAAGTTAGAGAAGTAATGGGTCATAGTGGTGATTTAATTATACGGGAATTTGAAATGGGAAAACCACTCATCCAAAAGGTTGCAACAATTTATTTAAATGGATTAACGGATAAAGATCTGATGGGAAATTTAGTTATAGAAAAGCTCATGGCTGACATTAATGTTGTTGATAATAAAGAGGGGGAGTGGCCCCCAGATCTGATAGGTGCTTATGTAAAAGATCATCTTTTGACAGTAACACATGTTGAAGTCGCAATAGATTTAAAAAAGCTTTTATCTCTATTATTAACTGGTCAAACAATCGTGCTTATTGATAGATGGAATAAGGCTTTTGCCTGTGCTTCACAAGGTGGAGAAATTAGGTCAATACAAGAGCCAACGACAGAAAATTCAGTGCGAGGACCTAAAGAAAGTTTTACAGAGTCGTTAATTACAAATACCTCGTTGATTCGCCGTCGAATAAAAAGCCCAAATGTTTGGCTTGAAACAAGGAAACTTGGAAAGATCACACAAACTGATATAGGTGTTATGTATATAAACGGGATTGCAAATGAAAAACTTATTAATGAAGTAAGGGAACGGTTAGACAAGATCGACGTAGATGAAATTCAAGGGTCAAATACCATTGAAGAATGGATTGCTGATGATATCTTAACACCATGGCCCACCATCATGACAACTGAACGACCTGATGTGGTTTCTGGTAATTTGTTAGAGGGACGGATCGCTATTTTTGTAGATGGAACACCTATACCTTTAATTGTTCCAGCTACATGGAATCAATTTTTTCAAACGGCTGAAGATTATTATTTACGATGGAATATTAGTGTTTTTTTGAGGTTCATTCGAATTATTTCTTTCCTAATAACGCTTTTAGGACCATCATTATTTATTGCATTTATTTCTTTTCATCCAGAGCTAATTCCAACACCTTTACTTATTAATCTTGCTGCGCAGCGTCAGGCAATTCCTTTTCCGGTCATTATTGAGGCGTTATTAATGGAATTTACATTTGAGGTATTGCGGGAAGCAGGGATCAGGATGCCTCGTCCTGTTGGCCAGGCGGTATCAATCGTAGGTGCATTAGTATTAGGGGAAGCAGCTGTTTCTGCTGGAATTGTTTCTAGTGCAATGGTGATTGTAGTAGCGGCAACAGCCATTGCAAGTTTTACCATCCCTCATTATTCAATGACAGATGCAGTCCGTTTGCTCCGTTTTATTATGATGCTTTTGGCCAGTACATTTGGACTTTACGGGATTGGATTAGGTGTCATATTGTTGGTTAGTCATACAG
Organism: Metabacillus niabensis; assembly: GCF_020524345.1. Classification (GTDB taxonomy): domain Bacteria; phylum Bacillota; class Bacilli; order Bacillales; family Bacillaceae; genus Metabacillus; species Metabacillus niabensis_B. Next base: position 260,113 of record NZ_JAIVLH010000003.1, on the reverse strand, counting down.
TTAGCTTGCGTTCGTTTGGTATCCCTTATTTAGCTCCCTTTGCTCCCTTGATTGTTGCGGATCAAAAAGATGCAATTTTGCGCATTCCAAAGCCATTTATGAAAAAACGTCCACGGCTGATTAGTCAAAAGAAAACGAATAGGATGGAGTCTCAAAATGACGGACCATTCGGAGAAGGAAATGAATAATCATGGATATTTTACTGATTCAGAAGTTATATAGGATTCTTCTATGTATTTTGTTCATTCTCTTCTTATCAGGATGCTGGGATAGTAATGAATTACAGGATTTTAGTATTATATCCGGCATTGGAGTGGATAAGGGAGGTGACGATCCCGAAAATAGATATCGTACAACTGTGCAAATTATTAATCCTAGTATCGTCTCAGGTGGACAACTAGGTGGTAATGTACAATCTTCACCAGTGACAACATTTTCAGAAACAGGCAGTACATTAAAGGAAGCATTAAGGAAAATTTCAAATGAGGCACCAGCAGAGCTTTTTTTTCCACATATTCAAATCATGTTAATTGGTGAGGAATTGGCCAAAGAGGGAATGGTAGAGATATTTGATGTGATTGAACGTGATCCGAAATTCCGGGTACTCTTTCCAGTTTTAATCGTAAAAGGTCATACAGCAGAAGATGCTTTAAAAGTCTCTACTTCATTAAGACCAATACCTTCAGCAAAAATCGAAGGGAGTTTGCAATCTACTAAAGAGATGTGGGGAGAGTATCCAAGTACTCGAGCTGATCAAGCGATTAAAAAATTGGGGGAAGGAAGTGTAGCCATTACAGGGATCGAGGTTAATGGAAAAGTAGAAAAGGGAAATCAAACAGCGAATATGCAAGATATTTCCCCGAGCACGAAGTTAGAAATAAAAGGACTTGCCATTATCAAGGACGGTAAGCTGCAAAAATGGTTGGAAGGAGATCCGGCCCGGGGTGTGGTGTGGGTCAATAATGAAATAGAAAAAACCGTGATGAATCTTGATTGCGGTGAAAAAAAAGATGCACTTTCAATTGATATTGGACGTGCAGAATCAACTATAAAGGTTAAGGTCAAAAAAGATAAACCAGTTATTACGATTAAAATAAATGCAGAAGGTGCTGTATCAGAAACGCAATGTTCTATAGAACTTGATAAGGATGAGACTATTAATAAGTTAGAAAAGCAGCTAGAAAATGAAATTAAAGACGAGGTTCTAACGACAATAAAAACCGTACAAGAGGATAAAAGTGATGTTTTTGGATTTGGGGAGTATATCAACATTGAGGACAAAGCGTATTGGAAAAAAATAAAGAATAACTGGGAAGAAGAAATATTTCCTGAGTCTGAAGTGAACGTAGTAGTGAATGCAACGATCCGACGAACTGGAATGAAAATAAAATCATATATAAAATGAGACTAATTTAGGCCGGAAAGGGGGTGCTAGTGATGGAGAAAGCCAAAGTTAACGGAATTCAACTATTCGCTATGATGTTTATGTTTAACTTAGGGACATCCGTTGTTGTGAATTATGCAGTAGGAGCAAAAAAAGATGCTTGGTTAGCCATCCTAATCGGAATGTCTGCAGGATTTGTCGCATTTTTTATTTATTATCGATTATTTTGCCATTATCCCAATCTACCTATTACCGGATATGCGAGGGAAATATTAGGTAAGTATGTAGGGTGGATCATCGGCTTATTGTATGTCTTATATTTTATACACATTACAACACGGCAGGTGCGGGACTTCAGCGAATTGCTTGTTGCATCCACCATGACTGAAACACCGCTATTAGCAATCCAACTCTCATTCGTGCTTGTCATATGTTATGTTCTTTATCAAGGAGTTGAAGTCTTAGCAAGAACAGCTGAAGTATTTTTTGTCATTTTAATTTTTTTAGGAGCTGCTGGAAACTTTTTTGTCCTTGTTTCTGGAAATTTTGAGTTCCACAATTTGAGACCCTTTCTAGAGAATGGGTGGAAGCCGATACTATCTACTGCTTTTAGAGAAGTAACCCATTGGCCATTTGGGGAAATGGTTGTTTTTACAATGCTACTTCCATATTTAAATAAGTCTGGAACAGTAAAAAAAGTGTGGGTGTCTGCCTTATTATTAAGTGGTCTTGCTTTAAGTTGGACCGCAAGTTTAAATATTGCGATTTTAGGTGTGGATGTTATGGAGAGAACCACGTTCCCTACTTTAGCCACAATAGGAAAAGTAAATCTGCTTGAATTTATTCAAAGGCTTGATGTTATTGTTGTGTTTACCATGTTAATCACCGTTTTTTTTAAAGCATCGATTTTTATGTATGGAGCTGTCATAGGTATTGTAGATTTGTTTAAGCTAAAAAATCATCAGCAAATTTTGTTTCCCTTCGGGGGGATTATGATCTTTTCAGCAATGACAATAGCGACCAATTTTTCATCATATCTAAATGAGGGGTTTAGGGGCCTAAATCGAGTAGTTTATCCAATGTTTTTGTATTTACCAATACTTATGTTAATTGTTTCAATGATTCGAAAGCGTATGAAGAAAACTAATTAATTTTCTTTGATTCTTTTTTAAAGTGCAAGAAGATTTGATTACCAATAATAATGCAAACAAGAAAGATTAACATGAGATATTCCCCAGCCCCAATAATAGTAAACGTTTTTAAAATGGTGTTTAATGATTTCAAAAGTGTATAGCCTGCTAAAAGATCAATGGCTACATTTGTTAAAATTGTTAAGAAAAAAATGAAGACTACTACACCAAGCAACTTCAATTCAATTCCTCCTATCTTTCATAGTATGGATCTTATTATTTGTTATAGTTGTAACATTTATCCTGTTATAGTGGCGATCTATTTCATTGTAGACTTCATTCAGCTATTTACAGGTTTCATGCAAGACCGGGATCAATATTACAAGAAATAGTCAAAAATATGGGATGTTCAGTCGACTGATTAGCCCTTTTGAATTTTCACAGCTTGGATGGTTGTATCAGAAATCAAAAAGATACCATTGTCGTACTATAAAGGATTGAACCCAGAAATAATTTACCAAATTAAAAGGAAGAGAAAGTTGAGCGATTCAGAATTAAAGAGTATCGGGCTAATAAATAATTACATTTATTTTTGCAAAACACGTTAAAACATTTCCCAACTTTATCGGAAAAAGCCTACAAAAAAACTGAATTTTCCCCTGTAGTCATAATAACTAAATGCACAGAAAATCTCCCTCTTTAATATATATTTTTATATACTACGGTATACCAACAGGGCATTTTTATTACGACCGACACTATAGCCGATAATTTCACGGTTAAAGAGATCAACAAATACACATATGTACTGCCATTTTTTATTGACTCTGACATATGTTAAATCACTTACTACAACTGATAATGCTTCTTCTTGTATAAATTTACGATCAAGTTCATTTTTTTGTTCTGATTCATTCGTGCCACTGGAATGTGGTTTGAATTGAGAAAGAATATAAGTAGATACCAGACCCTGCTCGGTCATAATTCGCCCGATCCAACGTCTAGAAACGATCTTGCCGAGCTTCATCAATTCCTCTTTTATTTTACGAGTTCCATAGTTTTGATAACTTGAATGGAAAAGCTCTCTAATATCGGATGTGATGTCATCCTCTGCCTGACGCTCTTTTGCTTCATAATAATAGGTGCTTCTAGGGATTTGAAGGACTTCACACATTGCTGATATCGAGTATTTGTGTTGATTATTCTTTATCACATTTACTTTCGTCCTAGTATAAACGCGGCTTGCTTTAAAATGTCGTTTTCCATCTCTAGTTGCTTATTCCGTTTTCTAAGTTCAGCTAGTTCCTTTTGTTCGGCAGTTAAATTGTTTTTTTCTTTAAAAGAACCGGAGGTTTGACTTTGACTTACCCATTTATCTAAAGAAGAAGGAGTTAGATCATATTCACGGATAATCTCTTTTCTTGGTTTGCCACTGTTATAAAGCTGCACGATCTGTTGTTTAAATTCTGCAGTAAATGTTCGACGTTCTCTTTTAGTCATCGTAGATTCTCCTCAAGTATAGTATCTGTAGTCTACTTGACCTTAATTTTTCTGTCTAGTTCAGTGTAGCCGATTCAATGAGAGTTATAATGAGATCGCGACATCTATTGGTACATCAGACAGTGTAATAAGAAATTGGGTTATGCAATATAAGGAACATGGCATGGAAGTGTTATCTGAAAAGTCCTATACAAGTTATTCAGCTCAGTTTAAACTAGACGTACTAAACTATATGAATAACAATGGGACGTCTCCTAATAAAACAGCTGCGATCTCTAACATCTCTTCTCCAGGTTTAGTTCGAAAATGGAGAAATCAATTCGAGACTGGTGGAATTGACGCCCTTAAATCAAAGAAAAAAGGGGCTATCGAACATGGATAAAAAATCAAAGAAAAATAAGCCGATAAAGGATCAAAAGAGGCGTTAGAGGCTGAAAATGAGCGATTACGTATGGAGAATGCATATTTAAAAAAGTTACATGCCTGCTTAAAATAAGTGTTTAACTTTTTGGGTTCAGCTCAAACAGGGATGAGCGCTCTTTATTTGTTCTTTAATAAATGATATCGCTGATTTTTTCTAGGGCAGGGCAAATATAAAAAACCTTCAAACTCAAAATTGGATATATATGTTAAAGTATAATGAGATTACAAAAGAATAAAAGTTCTTAGAGGGTATCTTTAAAGAAGAAGGGTGATTTAATTTGAGGAAACTTATTTTTTGCTTTCTTCTTCTACTAGTATTACTAACAGGATATAATATTTTTAATAGAGCTCCCCATAATGTTGAGCTAGGAAATTCCATATATTCTATAGTAGAAGATGTAAATAATACTGAAATCAGTATTAACACTTTAGCTGATTTTGACTGGGATAAAGGCTTCCTTTTTACACTTTATAGTACCCAAAATTATCTCTATACTGAGTTTCTGTGGACAAAGAAAACAGTTCCTCAAGATAATATGGATCCAATTCGAATTAAGGATATTAACATGGCTTACCTTTTTCACATTGTTTCTTATTTTAACAATGCTTAAAAATATTGTGGAAGAGTTAGAAGTTTTTTATACGAGTTTCCTTGTTTTAAACAACAAATCTTACCTCAACATAAATAATTTAGTTATCGATGTACAGTTTGAACTGGGAGGTTAATTTCTCTCTCTACTTATTTAAGTTCTACTCCAATCAGTCTTTTATCACTAGGCATCAATAAACTAAGCAATACCATTGATTTATGTATAACCCCTGACAAGATGAACAACTCCTTTATATTTTTAGATTAATAGTAAGAGAAATTCGACATAAGTTTATCTAGTTTAGTATGTAGATCACCTCTCAAACTTTTTATATATTGATGCTGAACTTAGTACTAGAAACATTCAGTAAGTGGAATTGAAAAAAAGAGAAGTTTTGGGCACTTGAAAGGGTTAAACAAAGTTATAGAAGAGAAACATGGATATTATAAGAAAAATTCATAAGCAGAAAGGTATTTAATAATACCTTTCTGCAATTCATACTATTATTCCAAGTTAGCATGTCTACTAAACATAGAATTAGTGTTTAACCCTTCCAATTCAATATATCTTAAGACTAAAGAATCAAAAAACAGTAACAATGTTTGTTCAAAAAGTGATGCCATGGGTTGAATGGTTTGATACTTACTGGTTTCCTGATCTTTAGGAGAACCGGGAATTTTTAAAACAATATCAGCTAGCTTTCCAATTGTGGATTCAGGATTAATTGTTACAACAGCCACTTTGGCCCCATAACCTTTTGCTTTCTCAGCCATTGAAACTAAGCTCTTTGTTTCACCTGAGCCTGAAGCAATAATAAGTAAATCATTTTCCGTGATATTAGCAGTAACTGTTTCACCAACAACATATGAATCGATCCCCATATGCATCATTCTCATGGCAAATGACTTCCCCATAAAACCTGAACGTCCCGCACCTGTAACAAATACTTTTTTCGAAGATATAATTGCTTCAACAAGATCTTCAGCATCAGCATCAGTTATATAATGAACAGAATTGTTTAATTCTTGTAGTACCTGTGATAGATAATAAGATATTTCCATATGCAAGCCCTTTTATTAAACTAAAGCGGCTTCTTTTACTAATTTTTGCATTTCAGCTGCGACTGCTTTTTTATCATCCTTACCTGTAATTCCGCCGCCAACAATAACTAAATCAGGTTGAGCTGCAATAACTTCAGGAAGTGTTTCTAATTTAATTCCTCCAGCTACAGCAGTCTTTGCATTTGAAACAACACGTTTGATTGTGCGTAATTGCTCAAAGGAATTTTCTCCTGCCGCTTGCAGGTCATATCCTGTATGTACACAAATATAGTCAACACCAAGGACATCAATTTCTTGGGCTCGTTGTTCAATATCTTTTACATTAATCATGTCAACTAAGATTTTTGTTCCATGTTTTTTCGCTTCTTCAACCGCACCTTTAATTGTTGCATCATCTGTAGCACCAAGAATCGTGACAATTCCCGCACCTGCTTCAGAGGCCTTCATAACTTCGTAGCCACCAGCATCCATTACTTTTAAATCTGCTAAAACAGTAAGAGAAGGGAAGGCTTCTTTTACTTCTTTTACAGCTCGTAGTCCTTCATTAATGACTACTGGAGTACCAATTTCCACGATATCAATATAGTCTTGAACTTCACCTACTACTTGCTTTGCCTCTTCAATATTTACTAAATCTAATGCTAGTTGTAATTCCATTACTATTCCTCCTTTAATATTTGGTTGTTTGAATCTTCTTGCAATTTTGATTATATTTGAATTATCAAAAAAAAAAAGTACGCACTTTTAAATCATATAGTGTCTAAAAATATACTTATTGTTAAAGTGCGTATTAAAAGGAGGATCCAAATTGAGCCGGTTTGACGAGAAAATATTTAATTGCGAAAAAGAATTAACGTTAAATGTGATCGGTGGTAAATGGAAGATGTTGATTATGTGGCATTTGGGAAAACAGGGAACTCTCCGATTTAATCAACTAAGGTCTTTAATTCCTGATATAACTCAAAGAATGCTCGTTAACCAGTTAAGAGAATTAGAGGAGGATCTAATTGTCCATCGTGAAGTGTATCCAGTTGTACCCCCAAAGGTGGAATACTCGCTCACTGAACAGGGTTACACACTAATGCCGATACTAGAATCGATGTATGAATGGGGAAAAAGCTATCGACAAAGATATTTACAGCATACAAAGTTTCTAGAAGATAAAATGCAATAGCAAAAAAGAGGGTACGGACTATCGTACTCTCTTTTTTTATTACTTTTTTTAATTGTCACTTAGTCAATCAATTTTTAAATATGGAGGGTTTATTTCGTTTAGTAGGAAGAAAATAATCCTAAAAGATTTTTTTAAAAAAAGAATGTTACATATTCTTACAATTGGATTGTGTAAGTTATGAAAATTGGAGTAAAAATAGATCAACAGAAACACAAAAGTGGAAGTTAGGAGGTTGTGAAATATTTTGAGAATTTTTCATTAAACCATTTAGTATTCTTTTAACCTGTTTCTTGTTTCTGTGGTTAGTGAAAGATTTGAGAGATAAGGGACTGTATTAACTTACTGGAAAGGAAGAGAGGGATTAAAGCATATGGATCAAAAAAGGATTGTCATTATTGGAGCTGGAGTGGTTGGCTGTAGCACTGCCTATTATTTAAGCAAACAGGGTCAAAAAAATATTACAGTTATTGAACAAGGTCCTTTATTTGAAACAGGTGGATCAACGTCACATGCTCCAGGACTTGTATTTCAGCTCAGTTCATCTAAGGTGTTAACAAAATTAGCATCACAAACAGTGGAAGCTTTTAAGGAACTAAGTATAGACGAAGCTTCATCATTCTATTCAGTTGGGAGTATTGAGGTTGCACAAACACCTGAGAGATTTGAAGAGTTAAAGAGAAAATCAGGGATAGCAAAATCTTGGGGAATAGAGGCATGTATCCTTTCTCCTGAGGAATGTGTCGAGAAATGTGCTTTGATAAACGATGCTATTATTTATGGTGGCTTATATGTGCCATCTGATGGGATTGCTAAACCACTGCGAGCTGTTGATAAGATGGCTAGCTTTGCTAAATCTTGCGGAGCACAGTTTTTTGGACATACAGAAGTTACAGGTATTCATGTTGTTAATGATGAAGTGAAAACAGTTGAAACTAGTATTGGCAGCTTTGCAGCGGATCTTGTCATATGCTGTGCAGGATTTTGGGGACCTCGAATAGGAGAAATGGTCGGAGTGACCATTCCGCTTCAGCCAATTGCTCATCAATATGTATTCTCAAATGATTTAGTAGAACTAGCAAATGAAGTAGAAGAGGTTACAGCTCCACTCATTAGGGATCAAGATAAGTCTATGTATTTTCGTCAGGTTTTTAATGGAATTGGCATTGGTTCATATCAGCATCGGGTATTACCAGTTGAGGTAAGTGAAATTTCAAAATATGGTGAGACGAAAGAAATGCCATCGGTTAAACCATTTACTCCAAAGGATTTTGAAAAACCGTGGCTGGATGCAGTTGAAATCATTCCTGGCTTAGAGAAAACAGGATGGAAAAAAGGGATCAATGGAATCTTTTCCTTTACACCTGATGGGATGCCACTATTAGGAGAATCAAAAAAGATTCGAGGTTTTTGGGTCGCGGAATCTATATGGGTAACCCATTCAGCAGGAGTTGGCAAACAGATGGCTGAATGGATTGTGAACGGTGCACCAACACTTGATTTGGAGCTGTGTGATATTAATCGTTTTGACACATATGCTCAAAGCCCAGCATTCTATAAAAAACGTTCTCTTGAAAATTACGAAAAAGTATATGATATTCATCACCCTTATGAGCCTGCTGACACTTCGCGTAATATCCGTTTCAGTCCTTATTATGGACGACAACAAACACTTGGTGCCTATTTTAGTGAAACATCAGGGTGGGAACAGCCTCAGTGGTATGAAGGAAATGCTCCGCTCGTTACAAATTATGAGGATGCAATGTTAATGAGAAAAGGATGGGAAGCCAGGTACTGGTCACCGATTATTGAAGCAGAACAACTTCATGTCAGCCAATATGCTGGTCTATTTGATGTCACTGCAGCAAAAAAAAGGATAGAAATTAGTGGTGCTGGTGCACTTGATTTCCTTCAGAACTTAACGACAAGTGATGTTGATATCCCTATTGGGGAAGTTACAAATACGATTATGTTAAACGAAAAAGCTGGGATTAAGGATGAAATAAAGATTATCCGTTTAAAAGAAAACAAGTTTTTTATTCTTTGTTCAGGTCCAGTTGAAGCTAGTTGGATAGAAAAGCACATTCCATTCTCTAGCACAATTAGTATAAATGACCATACAGCTAGTATATGTGGTCTTCGATTAATAGGTCTTAAAGCAAATGAGATTATGAACTCTCTTGATCACATGAACTTTAATCTAGCAAACTGGCAATTGAAAAATGTTAAAGAAGTATATGTTGGTAATGTCCCAGTTACAGCGGTTTACGATATTTATGATGGAATAGAAGGGTGGGAGCTATTCACAACCTTTGATCAAGGTATACAATTATGGGATTTATTAATGGATGCAGGAAACCCATATCATATTATTGCTGGAGGTGCTCGTGCACTTGAGAGTCTTCGAATTGATTCACTTTCAGTTAGAAGTGGTAAAGACTTCTGGAGTGAGCATGATCCTTATGAAGTTGGCTTAGATCATATGGTTGATTTGACAAAACCATCCTTCATTGGGAAAGGGGCATTAGTGAATCGTAAGGAACAGGGGCCAAAAGTTGCATTAGTAAAGTTAACGATTAAAGACCCTTCTGTAGTTGTGATGGGGTATGAACCTATTTTGAATGGAGATAAGGTAGTTGGATTTATTACAAGTGCTGGTTATGGTTACATCACCGGAAGTGGAATCGTCTATGCATTAGTAAAACCTGAAGCTTTACATCAGAATATTGAATTCAGTATAGAGTATTTCGATAAACGATATGAAGCTATAGTAATAAGCAAATCACTTGTTAGTTCTAAATAATAAAGTACAAGAACCAGGGGGATTGAATATGTCAAAGCATTATGATGTTATCGTCATTGGATTAGGTGCTATGGGGAGTACGACTGCATATCAATTAGCAAAGAGAGGACAGAAAGTACTTGGCCTTGAACAATTTGGTCCTGCACATGACCTAGGTTCTAGCCACGGCGGTTCAAGAATCATAAGACAATCCTATTTTGAGGATCCTGCTTATGTTCCCTTACTACTAAGAGCATATGAATTGTGGGATGAGATTGAAAGAGAAAGTGGAGAAGAAATTTTAACGATAACAGGCGGTCTAATGTTTGGTTCTCCAGAAAGTTTAACAGTCTCCGGTAGTATCAAGAGCGCCATTCAGTGGGATTTGGCCTATGAGATACTTGATGCAGAGAGCATAAGAAGACGGTTCCCAGTTTTTAATCCTGCCTCTAATACGATTGGTTTGTATGAAGAACTGGCTGGATTTGTTAGACCGGAAAAGAGTGTATATACTCATTTATTACAAGCGGAAAAATACGGTGCAGATCTTAAGTTTTTTGAGTCTGTTCAGTCTTGGGAAGCGAATCCTTCCGGTGAAGGTGTACGTGTAGTAACAAATAGTGGGACATATGAAGCTGGAAAAATAGTTATTTCAGCAGGAGCTTGGGCACCAAAGTTATTAAACGATTTAGGAATATCCTTACAAGTAGAGCGTCATATTCAAATGTTTTTTGAGCCAAAGAATGGAATTGAACCATTCAAGGTTGGAAAACAGCCTATTTATATATGGGAAGCAGAAGATGGTGTTCAATTATATGGTTTTCCTTCCACTGGAATAGGAGCGGAAGGAGCAAAAATTGCTTTTTTCCGTAAAGGGAAGCCATGTATGCCAGAAACGATTGATCGCAACGTATACGACGAGGAAGTGGAAATGATGAGAGAGTATATAGCACAAGTTCTTCCGCAGTTGAACGGTCGATTTTTACAAGGTAAAACCTGCATGTATACAAACACGCCAGATGAACATTTTGTTATATCTGAACACCCAGAACATCCACAAGTGGCAATTGCTGCAGGTTTTTCTGGGCATGGATTTAAGTTTGCTAGTGTCGTAGGGGAAATTTTAGCTGACTTAGTGATCGATGGAAAAACAAATCATCCGATTGATTTATTCAGTCCAAAACGTTTTGCTTATCAACAATAATTATCTAGGGGTTAACCATAAAAGTCAGTAGTTATTTAATTGCATTGTTTATTTAATCATTTATCATATTTAAGATATTTGAAGGGAGTAAAGAAAAAATGATAATAGAAGAAAATATTGTAAATGGCAGTGGAAAAATTAAATCTACATTAAGAGGAGAATTGTATACATCCCCTGTGATTTTTGAATTAGAAAGAAAACATATCTTTGCAAAACACTGGCTTTTTGTGGGCTATGAATATGACGTAGCTGAACCTGGTCAATATATCACAATAAAGGTTGAAGGTGAAAATATATTAATTATTAGAGGTAAAGATCATGTGCTTCGTGGTTTCTTGAACGTATGTCGTCATCGCGGTGCTACACTTTGTAGTACTTCTTCAGGGAAAACTGGTATTATTCGTTGCCCTTACCATTCATGGAGCTATGGACTTGATGGTAGATTAGCTGGGGTTCCAAATTCAAGTGAATGCCGAGAAGAGCTAGTTAATAATGAAAACTATGGTTTAGAGAAAGTGAATGTTCAAACATGGCATGGATTGATTTGGTTAAATTTATCAGAAAATCCACTACCTCTTGAACAACAATTAAATCCACAAATTATTGAGCGTTTTGGCGAGCTTGAAACATTAGCTAGGTACCAAATTCCAAACTTAAGAGTTGCCCATCGAAAAGAGTATGATGTGAAAGCAAACTGGAAAATCATAGTAGAAAACTTTCAAGAATGCTATCATTGCTCAGCTATTCATCCAGAACTAACTTCAGCTTTCCCTCAATTCCGTACTGGAGTTGGTACACAGAACGAAACAGGTTCAGGAGCAAGTTTTAGTGAAAATATTGAGGCATTCTCAATTAGTGGAAAAGGAAATCGACCAATGTTAAAAGGGTTATTACCTGAGGATGATCGTTTATATTACGGAATGACTATAAATCCACATATATTTATGAATTTAACACCTGATCATGTTATCATACATCGCATTATACCAATCAGTGCGGAAAGATCCATTGTTATTTGTGATTGGTTATTTGATCCAGATGAAATGGCTAAAACAGATTTTGATGCTACAGATGCTGTTGAATTATTTCATCGGGTAAATGAACAAGACTTCGAAGCGTGTCAATGGTGTCAAGAAAATATGGGGTCAAAAGCCTACCAAAATGGAGGGTTTTTGGTGCCGGTTGAGCATCATGTTTCTCGCTTTTATGAGTATGTTTTAGAATCAATTGGATTATCATCAAATCAGATTGCAAATTAAAAGCTATAACTTTTCGGGTATTATGTCACAGGTTAAATTCTGAATCTTCGCAATATAAGGGCGTCGATGTAATGGTGACGTCCTTATCTTTTATTACACTATATGTTTAAAGTTTAAAAGGAGAGAATGGTATGTCTCAAAATAAAGAGGTATTTGATATCACTATTATTGGAGGAGGTCCGGTCGGTTTATTTACTGCCTTTTATGGAGGAATGCGCCAATGTAGTGTGAAAATAATAGAGAGCCTACCACAACTGGGAGGGCAGCTTAGTGCATTATACCCTGATAAATATATATATGATGTAGCAGGATTCCCAAAAATTCTTGCACAGGATTTGGTAAATAACTTAAAGGAACAAATGGCAAAATTTGAACCAACGATTGCCCTTGAACAGAAAGTAGAATCTGTTGAAAAGGACATGGACGGTACGTTTAAAATAACGACAAATGATGATATTCACTATACAAAAGCAATTATTATTACAGCAGGAAATGGAGCATTTCAACCTCGTAAACTTGAACTTGAAGAAGCTAAAAAATATGAGACCACGAATCTACATTATTTTGTAGGGGATATTAATAATTTTGCTGGGAAACGTGTTATGGTAGCTGGTGGCGGAGATTCAGCAGTTGACTGGGCGCTCATGCTGGAACCAATTGCTGAGAAAGTATATTTGACTCATCGACGTGATAAATTTCGTGCACATGAACATAGTGTTGAATTACTAAAGAAGTCAAAAGTTGAAGTTTTAACTCCATATGTCCCAACTCGGTTAATTGGTGAAGATAAGATTAATGAAGTTGTCCTAGAAGCAGTAAAGGGAATAGGCACAGAAACCATTTCTATTGATGAACTAATTATAAATTTTGGTTTTGTTTCTTCTCTTGGACCAATTAAAGAGTGGGGCCTTGAAATAGAAAAAACCTCGATCATTGTTAATTCTAGAATGGAAACAAACATTGAAGGGATCTATGCAGCAGGTGATATATGTACCTATGATGGAAAGGTGAATCTTATTGCTAGCGGCTTCGGAGAAGCACCTACTGCAGTAAATAATGCTAAAGCATATATTGACCCAAAAGCAAAAATTCAACCAGGGCATAGTTCTTCAATGAAATTTGAAAAAAAGAGTGTTGCTGTTACGCATTAGTTTAAATGGTAGTCTTTACCTTTTTGATCAGAAATATTTTATAGGAGAGTGTTGTAGATTTATACATTGCCACCGAGTGAGCAAGTTTCAATATACTTGAAACAAATCTCTCAGGTAAAAGGACAGAGAAGGGATAACATAGCACCCCTCTCTGTTCTTTTTCTTTGATTATAGTCCCAGACAGCTTAATAATGTTGTTCAAATGTTGAGATGGATAAGAAACAAAATAAGACTGTTTCAATATTAGAGAATTGGGTGCAGTTTGAAAAAAATCAATATTAATCTCAACTAATCTCCTAAAATAAAGCAAACATTAAGGTGGTGGATTAAATAATTATCGAAATTGCCTTACAAATATGCTTAAGTATTCTCTGGATTTTTCTTTTTATCCAGGGGCTGCACCAAGGAACCTTGCAATTTACACACCTATTGTTATTTGTTATTGCATTAGGCTTATTACCACTATCTTTATATAAAATAGTGACACTTGTGTTTTAAAAAATAGAGATGAGACCAATGTAATAAAATACGCAGCTTTACCAACAAGGAGTAGTACAACACCTATTCCTTGTTGGTTTGTTGTTAGGTCTTATCAGTAAAGGAAAAAGTCAGCAACCTTAAGTCAATGATTAGCTAACCAGAACATAATGAGGGGGAATGGCATTGACTTCCTGAGGAGAAAAGAAAAATGATTCTTTAGATCTGGAAAAATAGGTAGATGAAGGCAATATCATTAAAAAGTAGGAATTCAAAAAAAACTTGGAAACGTCTTGACGAGTCCAAGGGAAAGAGTTTTATTAAAAGAGTTATTAAAAGAATTCTTCCATGTTTAGAAAGCATATCCATATTGTGAGAGTATAAATGATTCAATTCCACTAACATCAAGGGATTTAATAAACATATATGACTCTACTAAGAATTAGTTCCTGTTTTAGTTTCTGAATTCGATATAGGCCTTACATATTCCTCCGTTTGATCTTTTATCAAGGTATACTTATTTGTATTCATATTAACTTCTTTTTTTAATTCTATAAACAAGGACCAACACATTAGAAACATGATAATCGCGAATGGGAATGCAACTACAATAGAAAAACGTTGTAGGACCTCTAATCCACCTGCTATTAGTAAGACTGAAGCAACCAGTGCTTGAATAAATCCCCATGTCACTTTAACGCTAATAGATGGTGTTAATCTCCCTCTCTCTGAGAGCATCCCCAGAACATAGGTAGCTGTATCAGCTACTGTAATATAATATATTGCTATAACTGAAAAACCTAATATACTTAAAAGTAAAGGAAATGGTAAATACTCAAAGAAGTTAAAAATAGATAATGAAAGATTGGAAGTGATCGCTGTGGCTAGTTCTGTGTTTCCTAAGTTGTGAATAATATGTAATGCTGATCCTCCAAAGACAGAAAACCATAAAAATGTTCCGAGAGTTGGAACAATTAATACCCCAAAAATAAATGCACGAATCGTTCTCCCCTTAGAGATTCTAGCAATAAATAAGCCGACAAAAGGAGCCCATGCTATCCACCATGCCCAGTAAAAGAGCGTCCAACCATGTAACCACGATGCGTCTCCGAATGGCTCTAATCCTAAACTCATATTAAGCCAATTACTAATATAACCACCTGTTGAATCTATCAAAGTATTAAATATAGAGGTAGTAGGCCCTACAACGATAATAATACCCATGATTGCGATAGATAAAAGTAAGGCAGTATTTGATAGAATCTTAATCCCACGACCTATTCCAGTACTTATTGATATCATATAAAGGATCGTTGCGACTCCAATAACAGTTAGCTGAACGGATAATGTATCCGGAACACTGAATAAGTGATTTAGACCAGCTGTGATTTGCATAGTTCCTAAGCCTAACGACGTTGCAATTCCAAATACAGTTGCAATAATAGCAAGAATATCAATTATCTTCCCAATTGGTCCGTGAATTTTCTCTTTTAGAAGGGGATAGAAGGCAGAACTAACGGAAGCAGGAAGTCCTTTTTTAAATTGAAAGAACGCAAAGGCTAGCCCTATTACAGCGTATATTCCCCAAGGTTGTAACCCCCAATGAAAAAATGAATATTCCATAGCGGCTTCAGCTGCAGCTGAACTAAAGCCTTCTCCAACAGGTGGGGAGGTGTAATGTAGCACAGGCTCGGCAACTCCATAATAAACAATTCCTATTCCTGTACCTGCGCCAAATAACATTGCAAGCCAGGAACCAGTTGAAAATTCAGGTCTATCTGTTTCCTTTCCGAGTCGGATTTTACCATACTTTGAAAACATTAAGTAAAAGGAAAATATGACAAAGAAAAATGCTCCAACAACATAAATCCATCCTAAATTTGAAACAGTTCTATCAAATAATACTAATGTAATTTTGTTCATATTTTCAGTGAAAAAGATTCCCCAAATAATAAATATACAAGTTAGTAAGATCGAAATAAAAAATAAGCTGTTTAAGTATAAATGCCTGGTTTTCATTCATATCTCTCCTTTTCGTTTATATATTTCAACAACTTTCCTTTTTGGGTACGGAATAAGTCGGTGCATTAGTGGGTCATTGAGGCGAATAGAGTACTTGTACTTTAAGTCAAGACTTTATTTAGAATGTGATTATTCATTGAGGCAACATAATAGCTAAATAAAGTAAAAAAATGAATCGACGATCAGCATAGTGTCAACTCCCTTGTATTTTGAGATGGAATATTTAATTACATTTTTATCTTAGATTAGATGTTTTGCACAATAGAGTTGGTAGAAAATGTAACCAGGTATTTTAGTGGAAAATAGTTTCATCTTACTAAATAACAATGAGAAAGAGATAGTAAATTTAAATAAGTGTGTCGAGCAATTATGCTGATGTTTTGGAACAGATTTAGTCATATCAGGAACGATAAAAATATAACAAGTATACTTTTTCATACTAGATGATAATAAAGTGCGTACTTATCATTTTGAATTCCAGATTTTATACTCTAATTATCGAGTGAAGGAGTTAATGTTTACCAAAGAGGAGGAGATTAAATGAATGAGGTAATGATTTCACAGGATTATAACATTAAAGGATGTAACTCTAATAAAAAGTTAAGATTGGAGCCTGTAAGTTTTATATTGTTTGGAGCAACAGGGGATTTAGCTAAAAGAAAGATTTTTCCTGCATTATATCAACTTTTTTTAGTTAATCGTTTACCTCATTGTATTTCCATTATTGGTGTAGGAAGAAAGAAACTATCTGATGATTCATTCAAAATGCATGTGAAAGATTCACTCAATGAGTATTCTAGAGCATCTAATATTGACGAAATGAAATTAACTAAATTTCTTAGCTACTTCTCATATCAAGGTCTAGATGTAACTGAATGTGAAGGGTATACCATACTACTAGATACTGTAAAAACTCGTGAGGAGCATTTCGGAATTCCGGAGAATCGATTATTTTATTTATCTGTTTCACCTGAATATGTTCAAGATATTGCAAGAAACCTTAATAAAAGTGGATTAGGTTCTACAAAGGGATGGAGACGCCTTATTATTGAAAAACCTTTTGGTCATGATTTACAAACAGCGCAAGAGTTAAATAATAAATTATCTCATGAATTCAACGAAGAAGAGATTTATCGGATTGATCATTATCTTGGAAAGCCGATGGTTCAAAACTTGGAATCTTATGACTTTGCAAATTCTTTATTTCGAGAACTTTGGAATAGCAAATATGTTGCAAATGTTCAAATTACTGCTAGTGAAACAGTAGGAGTAGAGGAACGTGCAGGATACTATGATCAAGCGGGAGCAATACGTGATATGTTTCAAAATCATTTAATGCAACTTTTAATGATGACAGCTATGAATCTCCCAAATAAAGTTGATGAAGATGTAATCATGAATGAAAAGAGAACTATTATTCAATCGCTAAGACCTCTTCAAAAATTCGAAATCGAAAACAATGTTATTCGTGCTCAATATGGCCCAGGAGAAATTCTTAATAGTAAGGTCGCTGGTTACAGGGAAGAGCTAGGAGTTAGCAGTAATTCACATAATGATACTTTTATTGCAGCGCGTTTATGGATTGATAATTGTACATGGACTGGGGTCCCTTTTTATATTCGAACTGGTAAAAGAATGAAAGAAAAATCAACAAAAATTGTGATTAAGTTCAAAGAAGAATTAAAGAGTTTAGATATCTTTAAAGAGAAAATGATTGTTCCTCTTCATGTGGTTATTACAATTAATCCAGAGGAAAAGGTTAGCTTAAAAATAAATATGAAAAACCCGTTAACAAATACAACCGAACCAATAAATATTGATTTTTCTTCTAAATCAGAGAATCAACCTGAAGCATATGAGCTTCTATTATTTGATGCCTTAAGGGGTGATTCGAGATTTTATGTTCATTGGAATGAAGTAGAATCAACATGGAAATGGGTACAGCCGGTTTTAGAGGCATTTAAAGAGAACCTTGTCCCACTTCATCATTATGACTCAGGTTCAATGGGACCAGATGCCGCAGATTCTTTATTAGAGGCAGATGGGTTTGAATGGATTTAATAGTTTCATAACTAAAAACACCAAATAGCAAGGAAATGATTGATGAATTAGTGCATAGTATAGAGAGGAGCATCTGGATGGAGATTGGCTTAATTGGATTAGGTAAGATGGGAATACACTTATCAAAAAATTTAATAGATCATCATTATAAAGTAAAAGCCTTTGATTTAGATCAACAGGTTGTTAAGGGGATGGAAAAATATGGAGTTAGAGGTGCGCCGAATTTAACTGAATTAGTGAATTTATTACCACAGCCAAGGGTTCTATGGTTAATGGTCCCTCATACAGTTGTTGATTCGATCATAAATGAACTTATCCCATTACTAGACAATGGTGATATTGTGATTGATGCAGGAAATTCCCATTATAAAAAAACTATTCTACGATATAAGCAACTAAGAGAATACGGAATTAGCTACATGGACGTTGGGACTTCCGGAGGGATGGAAGGAGCACGAAATGGAGCTTGTTATATGGTTGGTGGTGATAAGGATTCTTGGGAATATGTTAAAGCTATCTTCCGAGATACAGCAGTAAAAGATGGTTATTTGTATGCCGGGGAAGCAGGTAGTGGACACTTTTTAAAAATGGTTCATAATGGGATTGAATATGGAATGATGGCAGCCATTGGAGAAGGGTTTGAAGTCTTAGAAAAAAGTGAATTCAATTATGATTATGAGAAAGTAGCAAAAGTGTGGAATCATGGTTCAGTTATTCGTTCATGGCTTATGGAGCTAACGGAACGTGCTTTTTCAAAAGATTCCAAATTAGAAAATATTAAAGGTATTATGAATTCTTCAGGAGAAGGGAAATGGACAGTTGAAACTGCTCTCGACCTCCAAACGGCGACACCTATCATCGCATTATCTTTACTAATGCGCTATCGTTCACTTGAAGAAGACACCTTTACTGGAAAAGTAGTAGCTGCTCTCCGTTCGGAATTTGGTGGGCATGCTGTAGAAAATATTAGAGAATCAATGAGAGTTTAAGGGGCAATTAGCGGGATATAGGAATTGAGTAAGTAACTATATATTTTAAATAGTGATAGCTAGTATCATTTTTAAACGTTATACATGATTGAAAAGAAACCGTATATTAATATTAAACCATAAATTAATATTTAATTATTTATTATGATTAAGGGGAAGGTAAGCCAAGGAAACATTCAATGCTTTCCATAAAAAGTGGAGCCGTCTGTATGTATACAAAAACACCTGACGAGCATTTCGTTATCGACCTACTTCTTGAGTTCTCAAATGTAGCGATTGCTGAAGGTTTCTCCGGCCATGGGTTTAAATTTTTAAGTGTAGTAGGCGATACCATTAGCCAATTAGTCACAACTGCTAAAACAGAACATGATATTTCATTTCCATATTTTCAATTAATCGTTGTGCTTTAAAACAGAAAATACCTTTGAAGAACGCATATAAAATAGATATTGACTTTTAATTATTATCTAATTATTCTGATTTTATAATAAGTAAATAAGAGCGGATGACAGTTGTGGGAGAGTGCAAGAAACACGCCACCGAAGGAGCAAGTTCCAAAAATACCCTTGGGACAAATCTCTCAGGTAGAAGGAACTACAACTGGACGCAACTCTGGAGAGCGCGTTTACTGTATGACGCCACCAAAGGGGAAGACTCTAAGAATCTTTTAGAGTTCAAACTCTCAGGTAAAAGGACAGAGAAGGGGAGATAACGCTACGCTACCCTTTTCTGTCCTTTTTTGTGTACAAAAAAGGTAGTGAAGCATCCTATGTTAAACAGTTTTTTTAGAAAAGAAGATTAGTAGCTGACTTTTAAAGAAAACTGATCTATCTTCAAGGAGGAAAAAAATATGGGTTTGCAAAAAAATGATTCTACCATTTTTGAAGCGATTGAGAACGAGAAGCGCCGTCAGCATCAAACATTAGAGTTAATTGCATCAGAAAACTTTGTTAGTGAAGATGTCTTAGAAGCAATGAGAAGCATCATGACAAATAAGTATGCAGAAGGTTATCCAGAGAAGCGCTATTATGGCGGATGCGAGTTTGTTGATGTAGCCGAGAAAGTAGCGATTGAGCGTCTAACAAAATTATTTGGGGCAAAGTATGCGAATGTTCAGCCGCACTCGGGTGCACAAGCAAATCTAGCTGTTTTTTATGCATTGCTAACGCCAGGAGATAAAGTGATGGGAATGGATCTTTCCCATGGTGGTCACTTAACACATGGAAGTCCTGTCAGATATCGGGTAAATGGTTTGACATTGTGTCCTACGGTGTAAGAGAAGATACTCACTTGATTGATTATGATGAAGTCGAAACTATTGCGAAAAAAGAGAAACCAAAATTAATTATTGCAGGGGCAAGTGCTTATCCAAGAACGATTGACTTTAAACGTTTTAAAAGCATTGCTGATCAGGTTGGGGCAAAATTCATGGTCGACATGGCTCATATTGCAGGACTTGTTGCTGCGGGTCTTCATCCATCACCAATTCCATATGCAGATGTCGTAACAAGCACGACACACAAAACCTTGAGAGGACCGCGCGGCGGGATTATTTTAACAAATGATGAAGAGATCATAAAAGCTGTGAATAAGGCTGTTTTCCCAGGTATTCAGGGCGGACCACTAATGCACATCATTGCAGCTAAAGCAGTTGCCTTTAATGAAGCGCTTCAGCCCAGCTTTAACACTTATGCCAGGCAAGTAATTAATAATGCAAAGATTCTAAGTGAAACATTAAAAAATGAAGGAGCAACACTTGTTTCTGAAGGTACAGATAACCATATTGTCCTATTAGATGTTCGCCCATGGGGCTTAACCGGTAAAGAAGTTGAAAAATTATTGGAAGAAGCAGGTGTTACAGCTAATAAAAACACGATTCCATACGATCCAGAGAGCCCGTTTGTTACTAGCGGCATCCGTATGGGGACTGCTGCACTAACAACTCGTGGAATGCAAAGGGAAGAGATGGTTAATATCGGTATATTGATTGCTGAAGTTTTAAAAAGTAAAGGGGAAAAAACTGTCCTTATAAAAGCTAGTGAAACAACGAAAGTCATTTGTGGTACGTATCCATTATTTCAACAACCAATTCATGTTTAAGGGAGGAGAAAATTATGGAATTTCAAAGTTGTTTTGACATTATTGGTCCAATTATGGTAGGCCCATCAAGCTCTCATACTGCAGGAGTGGTATCAATCGGGAAGTTTGTTCATGAGTTGGTAGGTGGATGTCCAGAAGTGGCTAAGATTATTTTTTATGATTCCTTTGCTGAAACATATCAAGGTCATGGAACGGATAAAGCATTGATTGGTGGCTTGCTTGGGCTAAGAACAGATGATTTGCGTATTAAACAATCATTAGAATTAGCAGAAAAGTATGGGGTAAAGTACGAGTTGGAATTTGAAGAACACTGCGTCTATTTTTCCCATCCAAATACAACGGTCGTGATAGCGAAGCGTGGTGATAGCCTTGTAAAGGTTGGCGGTGTATCCCTTGGGGGCGGTTTATCTAAAATCTTTATGATCGACGAAGAGATGGTCGATATTCGACTAAGCACAGATGATGACTTATCAGCTCTTGTCAATGAGTTTCAACTAAGAAGGAAAGTATACGTGGGGATAACTTAATGAACATTCAGTCCATGAAAGAGTTGATTGTAGCTTGTGATAGTGAACAAAAAAACATTGGTGAATTGATGTTGATGTTGGAAGCGAAAAATTCCGGAAAAAAGGAAGAAACCATTATTGGAATGATGGAAGAGCGATTAATAAAAATGAAGGAAGCCGTTGACAACGGTATAAAAGATCGCTCAGCTGCACCAAGTGGTATTTCCGGCGGTGATGCCGTGAAAATGTTTGAGTATACGACACAGGGTAAATCACTTTCAGGAAACTATATTGGCGATGCAATGACTTATTCATTAGCAACATCTGAAAGCAATGCGCGAATGGGAGTAATTGTTGCTACTCCGACTGCTGGAGCAGCTGGAATCTTACCTGGTGTATTGTTTTCACTGAAGAAAAATGATCACTATTCTAATAAAGAGCTAGTTATGGGTTTGTTTACGTCAAGCATGCTAGGTTACGTCATTGCAAATCGCTCCTTTATTTCAGGAGCAGCTGGGGGCTGTCAAGCAGAAGTAGGATCTGCAACAGCCATGGCTGCCGGAACAATCGTCGAGATGAAAGGTGGTACTCCAGAACAAGCCGTAAATGCGACAGCCCTTGCCTTGAAATCACTACTAGGCTTAGTATGTGATCCTGTTGCAGGACTTGTTGAAGTACCTTGTATTAAACGAAATGTCATTGGAACATCGATCGCCTTTTCAGCGGCAGACTTATCTCTTGCTGGCATAGAAAGCCGGATCCCCTGTGATGAGGTTATTGAGGCCATGTATAGGATAGGAAAAGAAATGCCACGAACCTTAAGAGAAACTGCACTTGGCGGGTTGGCAACAACAGAAACAGGAAAACAAGTAAAAGACAGATTATTTCGTAAGAAAATGTAAGTGGAGGTGTAATCATGAAAACAACATTATTGAAAAGAACACCGCTATTTGACATATATAAAAATTATGGTGCAAAGGTGATTGATTTTGGAGGATGGGCATTACCGGTCCAGTTTTCAGGTATTTTGGAAGAGCATCAGGCTGTTCGAACAAAAGCAGGACTTTTTGATGTTTCTCACATGGGAGAGGTGCTTATTGAAGGGAAGGATGCAGAAAGTTTTATAAACACTCTAGTCACAAATGATATTACAAAGCTTCATATCAATCAGGCGCAATATACTGCGATGTGTTATCCAGACGGTGGGACCGTCGATGACTTACTTGTTTATAAGTTAAAAAATGAAAAGTTTCTACTTGTTATTAACGCATCAAACATTGAGAAAGATGTAAATTGGATGGAAAAGCATGCTACTGGAGAGGTAAACATTACAAATATTTCAGGTGATGTAGCTCAGCTTGCCATTCAAGGTCCAAAGTCAGAAAGCATTTTGCAAAAGTTAACAGAAATAGATTTATCAACCATTGGTTTCTTCCGATTTGAACAGGGCGTTAATCTAGATGGTATAACAGAAGTTCTCGTATCCCGTACAGGGTACACAGGAGAAGATGGCTTTGAACTTTATTTAGCATCGGACAAAGCAAAAGATCTGTGGGAGAAATTGTTGAAAATAGGAGAAGAAGATGGATTACTAAAGCCATGTGGGCTTGGTGCACGTGATACGCTTCGCTTTGAAGCGTGTCTTGCTCTATATGGCCAAGAGCTTACAAAAGACATCAACCCACTTGAAGCAGGAATTGGTTTTGCTGTCAAAACAAACAAGGAAAGTGATTTTATTGGTAAATCAGCACTTACCAAAGAAAAAGCTATCGGGCTTAATAGCAAAATTGTCGGAATTGAAATAACAGGAAAAGGAATTCCAAGACATGGTTACAAAGTATTTACACCATGGGAAGAGAATGTTGGGTTCATTACGTCAGGAACCTACTCACCAACATTAAAGAAAAGTTTAGGTTTAGCATTAGTATCTGCAAACTGTGCCGAAGTAGGAACAAAACTAAAAGTTCAAATCCGCAATAATGCAGTCGATGCTGTAGTTGTCTCAACGCCCTTCTATAAAAAGGGAATGTAATTTCAAAGATGGGATGAGGAAGAGACATTCTCCCTTCCCTTATATCAAGCGAAAAATATTAAAGTAGAAAGAGGGATAAATATGACAATTAAACTAGCAAACTTACTATATAGCAAGGAACATGAATGGGTATTAGATTTAGGTGAAAACCGTGTACGAATTGGCATTTCTGATTATGCACAAAAACAGCTTGGAGATATTGTATTTATTGAAGGCCCTCAACTTGGTGATGAAGTAACAGTAGATGAAACAATGGGAACGATCGAGTCGGTAAAAGCAGTTTCTGAATTATTTGCCCCAGTATCTGGGAAGGTTGTTCGGGTGAACGAAGAGCTTGAGGATGAACCTGAAACAATAAATAATGATCCTTATGAAGCAGGATGGTTAGTGGAAGTAGAATTATCAAATACAGAAGAACTAAAAGCCCTTCTAAACGAAGAAGAGTACCAATCATTTATTAATGAAGGAGAGGAATAAAGTGACGGCTACTTATCGATATCTTCCAGATACGAAACAAGATCAAGAGGAAATGCTATCATTTTTAAACGTCAATTCTATCGATGAATTGTTTCAAGACATTCCAGCTAACATTCAGCTAGATGAAGACTTGAATATTCCAGAGGCAGATCCAGAACCTCTTCTGATAAAAAAAATGCATCAACTCGCCTCAAAGAATAAACATGCAAATGCTTATTCAACATTTTTAGGTGCTGGTACATATGATCACTACATTCCAAGTGTTGTTAATCATATGATTTCACGTTCAGAATTTTATACCGCTTATACACCTTATCAGCCAGAAATTAGTCAGGGTGAATTACAGGCTATTTTTGAATTCCAAACAATGGTTTGTGAATTGACAGGCATGGATGTAGCAAATTCATCTATGTATGACGGGTTTACCTCTCTTACAGAAGCAGCATCACTTGCTGTTGCTTCTACAAAACGGTCAAAAGTACTTATATCTAAATCAGTCCATCCAGAGTCAAGAGCGATTTTAAAAACTGTAGCAGCTGGTCCAGAATTCACTGTTCAAGAAGTGAATCTTAGCAATGAAACTACAGATTTACAAGATTTACAAGCACAAATAGATAAGAATACAGCAGCTGTGATTGTTCAATATCCAAACTTTTTTGGATCAATTGAAGATTTAGCAATAATAAGGGATATTGCTAAATCAAATGGGACGCTTTTTATCGTTAGTGCTAATCCGCTCGCACTAGCTCTTTTACAAGCACCTGGAAAGCTTGGAGCAGACATCGTCATCGGTGACATGCAGCCATTGGGTATTCCTATGTCATTTGGAGGGCCACACTGTGGTTATTTTGCCGTCAATAAAAAATTAATGCGGAAAATCCCAGGACGGATTGTAGGACAAACAACAGATGAGCAAGGTAAGCGTGGGTTTGTGTTAACACTTCAGGCACGTGAGCAACATATTCGTCGGGATAAAGCATCCTCAAATATATGTTCGAATCAAGCGTTAAATGCCCTAGCATCTTCCATCTGTATGACTGCACTTGGAAAACAAGGAATTCGTCAAATGGCGCAGCTAAATTTTGAAAAGGCCAATTATATGGCAAAATCCTTGCAAGAAAAAGGTTTGGTGATTAAAAATCAATCACCATTCTTTAATGAATTTATTGTTGAACTTCCATGTTCATTAAAAGAATTGAATCAAAAGCTACTAGACCAGGGGATTATTGGTGGATTTAATTTAGAAAATGATTATGGCTTTAAACACCAGATGCTCATAGCGGTTACAGAGCAGCGAACAAAAGAAGAGATTGATCAATTTGTAAAGGTTTTGGAGGCGGTTATTTATGGTTGAATATAATGAATTGATTTTTGAAATCAGTCGACCTGGTCGTGTCGGTGCAAGCCTTCCAGAAAGTGATGTTGCTCGAATTAATTTAGAAGATAGACTACCAAAGCATCTAATCCGTGATACACCAGCCGAACTCCCTGAGGTATCAGAGCTTCAACTTGTCCGTCATTATACAGCACTATCAAATAAAAACCATGGGATTGATAATGGGTTTTACCCACTTGGTTCTTGTACGATGAAATATAATCCGAAAATAAACGAAGATGTTGCAAGGTTAGAAGGGTTCAGTCGAATCCATCCTTATCAGCCTGTGGAAACAGTACAAGGTGCGTTACAGTTGCTTTACAATTTACAAGAAGAATTAGCAGTGATCACAGGAATGGATGCTGTAACATTACAGCCTTCTGCAGGTGCTCAAGGAGAATGGACCGGATTAATGATGGTGAAAGCCTATCTGGAAAATAAAGGGGAAAAGAGAACGAAGGTGCTCGTCCCTGATTCAGCACATGGTACGAACCCTGCTAGTGCTAACGTTGCTGGTTTTAAGACAGTTACAATTCCCTCAAATAAAGACGGTTTAGTTGATTTAGATGAATTAAAGAAACATGTTGACAATGATACAGCTGCATTGATGTTAACAAATCCAAATACGCTTGGGTTATTCGAAAAAGAGATTGTTGAAATTGCTAAAGTTGTTCATGAAGCAGGAGGATTACTTTACTATGATGGTGCAAATGCCAATGCGATCTTAGGTAAAACAACACCAGGTATAATGGGCTTTGATATCGTTCATTTAAATCTTCATAAGACATTTACTACCCCTCATGGTGGTGGAGGACCTGGTGCTGGCCCTGTTGGTGTTAAAAAGAAACTCATTCCTTACTTACCAGTACCGCGTATTGAAAAAGATGGTGATCAGTATGTTTTTAACTCCAATCAACCACTATCAATAGGACGTGTAAAAGGTTACTACGGAAATTTTGGCATTTTGGTACGTGCCTACACGTATATTCGTACAATGGGTCCCGAAGGGCTTCGTCAAGTTTCTGAAGGAGCTGTACTCCATGCCAATTACCTTCGTAAAAAGCTAGAGCCTTATTTTGAGGCACCATATTTACAAGTGTGTAAACATGAATTTGTCCTTTCCGGCTCGAGACAGAAAAAACTTGGCGTGAGAACGTTAGACATTGCTAAACGTCTCCTTGATTTCGGTTACCACCCGCCAACAATTTACTTCCCACTTAATGTGGAAGAGTGTCTAATGATTGAACCGACAGAAACGGAGTCAAAAGAAACAATGGATGCCTTTGCAGATGTGATGATTCAAATTGCGAAAGAAGTTGAAGGAAACCCTAATATTGTTCTAGAAGCACCACATACAACGGTTATAGGTCGATTGGATGAAGTTCAAGCAGCAAGGCAACCAATTTTACGTTATACAAAAGAAGAAGTAGCAGAACGTGAAAAAGAATCTGTCACTGTATAAATAAAATCTTATTTTCGTGGGTTAAATCCTTGTGAAATACTGAATAGAAATAGTGGATAATTAATGTAATCTGCTATTGAAACAACACGATCAAAAAAAGAAAGTTGTAAGGATTACAGTTTTATCGTTCAAATATTGTAAGCATGGCTGGTAGTTATTATAGGAGTGGTAATATGACTGTGGATCATATACGGAAGCCGGATTGGCTAAAAATCAAATTAAATACGAATGAACAATACACTGGCTTAAAAAAAATGATGCGTGAAAAGAATCTTCATACGGTTTGTGAAGAGGCGAAGTGCCCCAACATTCATGAATGTTGGGCTATACGCAAAACAGCTACGTTTATGATTTTAGGAAGCATCTGTACTAGGGCTTGCCGTTTTTGTGCTGTAAAAACAGGATTACCAACAGAGCTGGACTTGAAAGAACCAGAACGTGTGGCTGAATCAGTGGAGCAAATGGGATTAAAGCATGTTGTTATTACTGCTGTAGCGCGTGATGATTTAAAGGACGGGGGAGCTAGTGTTTTTGCAGAAACAGTCCGTGCTGTGAGAAGGCGCAATCCGTTTTGTAGCATTGAAGTCCTTCCATCCGATATGAATGGAGAATATAACAACTTGAAATTATTAATGGATGCAAAGCCGGATATTTTAAACCACAATATTGAAACGGTAAGGTACTTAACACCGAGAGTTCGGGCACGAGCTACCTATGAACGTTCTCTTGAATTTTTAAAGCGTGCTAAACAAATCAATTCAACTATTCCAACGAAATCAAGCATTATGCTGGGGCTAGGAGAGACAAAAGGAGACATTATTGAAACGATGAATGATCTTCGTGCTAACGATGTCGATATTATGACGATTGGCCAATATTTGCAGCCAACGAAACACCATTTAAAGGTACAAAAATATTGGAGTCCACAGGAGTTTAAGGAGCTAAAAGAGATTGCACTATCCAAAGGCTTTAGTCATTGTGAAGCCGGACCACTTGTTCGCTCCTCCTATCATGCCGATGAACAGGTAAAAGCAGCGAGAGCAAATGGATAACGATGAATAATGAAAAGGAGAGGGTTTGATGGTTATTAACATAACAGAAGCTGCATTAGAAAAGCTACAAAAAATGGAATGGAAGAAAGAACACGCACCTAGAATTGACGCCGATGTAGCTGGTGGATGTGGGTTATCTGTCAAATTCTCACTAATTTTTGATGAGCCACGACGAAACGATATTGTGGTTGAGTATGGAGAAATAACCCTTCACATCGACCATTTTACCAAGCGTTATTTAGATAATGAAACTCAGATTAGTTATTCCGAAGAGCATCATTTTTCTGTTGGAGATAGTTTTGCTTCAAGTGCATGTGCCATTGAATTTGAGTAGCAAGAGACTTATATTGGGAACGCAAAATTTTAACATAAAGGATATACTATTAATTGCAATAGATATCAAATATAAAAAGTGTCTATAATCATTTAGCGTCATATACAGAAAGTAATAATTTTCTGTAAGTGGATAGAAGTAATAAAAACTACTTTTTACCTCATGGACTGCCCTAAGGAGTTGCTGAATTTTCAGCACTCTTTTTTCTATACAAGTCAAAGTACAAAAAGATGCGCGTAACTTTTAAATCAGGCGAGTAGAAGAGGAAACATAGTTGTCTTACCCTAAGAGTTCTTGAGTTTGTACAGAAGTACAATCGAATAAGGTTAGTAGCAAGAAGTCAGCGTAAGCCATAGTAATATTATAATTTCATAAAGGGCATAACAATTTATAGTGTTTCAACACCACGAATGCGTAAGAGATATACTCCGAATGTGTTAATGGTGAGAGTATGAGTGTATCTCAAATGCTAACCAAAAGTGAGTTATCACCTACTGCATGAGAGGGAAGGAGAAACGAGTGTAGAGCTTTTAGGATAGATTTTAAGTAATCAAAATGTGAACGAAGCCTACTCGGAGATCTCAAAGGAAAATGGAAAGATGCGCAAATTGGGAATACCAACAGTAGTGGATAGAGTAGTTCAACAAGCCATTCGTCAAGTACTTAGTCCGATATTTGAAAAACAGTTTAGTAAATTCAGATTGGTGTATGCATAATATTCACCCCAGAATATTATGCAGTTTAGTTTCCAAAATGTGCATACTTAAACGATCACTTTTGTACATTTTTAATTTAGCATTTATAGAGTATGTTAATTCTAGAAACCTTTTTTAAAAAGGTACTATTTACGAAAGGAAAATTATTAAGTTTGAATAGTACAAATATGTTTAATTGTCTTCTTTAAATAGAATTAGAAGATACAAGTTTAAAGAGTACTGACTTGGAAACTGAATCTTCTCTTTGGTTGTTAAAACTTGTAATTGTTTCAATGAATTTTTCCATTGATTTTGTCAAATAGACATCTGCCCGATGGATAAAAACTGTAGTGATTTTACTATATTTTTCAGGGATGGAATTACATTGTATTAGCCCTTCGGCTTCTAAATGGCTGACAGACGATTTTGGAACAAGACTGACACCTAGTCCGGATATAACTCCGCCTAAAATCGTTTCTAAAGTGCCAAATTCCATAATTTTTGGAGAGGTGAATCCCTGATCTGTTAGCCAGTTCATAAGCTTTTCTCGATAACTACAACCCGAATTAAACACTAACAGGGGTTCACGGTCAAAGGTATCGAAATTAATTATTTTATTAGATATAAGTACTAAATCTTCTTGGAAAACCTCATATTGTATAACGCTGGGAATAGGAGCAAATCCTGTTACAAAAGCACCGTCTAATTTGTAGTTAAGAATATCATTGACAAGTTGATTAGTTACACCTGATACAAGAGATAAATCAACATTAGGGTATTTGTTAAGAAAGACCGATAATACATTAGGAAGCTTAATGACGGTTTCGACTGTACCGATTTCAAGTGATCCGGATGGATTATTGGAATCTTGAACAACCTTTATCATCTCATCTATTGATGAAACAATATTTTTTGTGTAGTTTAATAATTTTTTGCCTTCAGAATTTAAAATCATGCCGCGGCTATAACGATGAAATAAGCATGTTTGAAGTGATGTTTCAAGATAATTAATTCTTGCTGAAACATGCGATTGAACATAGTTCAATTCTTTTGCGGCTTTACTAACACTCCCATGAGCAGCTACAGCTTCAAAAATTCGCATATCTTTTATCTCCATGTTGAACATCTCCTATTCTTTTTGAATTATTCAGATAAATATTTCATAAGAAAAACCTAGTTATAGCTGGTAAATATTCTATTTAAGAATGAACTGATCCAATTGGGCATCTTGGTTATATCAACCTATCACCATATGTGATTATACCTATCATTTTAAGTCGCTTTACAGGGGGGGGGTTACGGGGGTAGTATGATAATAACAGTAATATATCAGTTTTTTAATAAGAAATTCATAAATATGTAAGGGAATGTAACGAACAATGTGAGGTTAAGGGTGAACTAAGTAAAAAACATTTGAATTATAGCTAAAGGAGGGAATGAAGTATGCTTGTTCATAAGTTTTATAATGTATTTTTGCAGGTTTATTCTCTACGAATTTGGTCATCATCTATTAATTAAACACGAAGGATTTAGAACCTTAATTGTAGACGCTTTTTATCCATTGTAAAACGGCATCCTTTAATATTGGTACTAACTAATTAATCTAGAAATTCAGTTAATGTATTTTTGAAATGCTTTCTAGAATAAATGATTTTTTATGGTCTATGAACTACAAGGTTATGTATGGGAGGGGTTTGTATGGAAGTTCTACAAGGTGTTGGCCTTTTATTAATTTGCTTAACCATCTTCAC
Source organism: Metabacillus niabensis (assembly GCF_020524345.1). Classification (GTDB taxonomy): domain Bacteria; phylum Bacillota; class Bacilli; order Bacillales; family Bacillaceae; genus Metabacillus; species Metabacillus niabensis_B. The sequence continues at coordinate 229,125 of NZ_JAIVLH010000003.1, read as the reverse complement.
AATATTTAGTTTAAAAGCTCCAATGGGTATGCAGGCTATGAGCGGGATGGCAGCAGCAGCTATTGCAAGTTTTTTGGTTGAGGCAATACAACTGTATATAGGCGGAGAAATTCTAGGTATTAAATTTTTAGGAGACCTTGGTACAATTGCGGGGACAATGAGTGGAGTGGCTGCTGCATCACTGGTGGCACTAAAAATGGGTGTGAATCCATTATATGCTGTTTTAGTTGGACTTGCGTGCGGGGGGTACGGTATACTTCCAGGATTTATAGCAGGATATGTTGTTGGTCTTACACTGCCTTATATCGAAAAAAGGGTAACACCTGGGTTAGATCTTTTAATTGTTATCATATTTATTGCGCCAGCGGTTAGATTGGTTGGGAGTTGTATCAATCCTTTAGTGAATAGTACACTTGGACAGATAGGAGAAATATTAACGGTCGCTGCGAACCAGTCACCTATTATTATGGGTGTTATACTTGGAGGGATTGCTGCTGTAATTGGAACATCACCGTTAAGTTCAATGGCGCTTACGGCTATGCTTGGCCTAACTGGACTTCCGATGGCCATAGCAGGTCTTGGAATACTTGCTGTATCATTTACAAATGGTTTGTTATTTCACAAGCTGGGATTTGGCGATAAGGGAAGTATTGTATCAGTAATGATTGAACCACTTACTCAAGCAGACATCATTTCGTCAAAACCTATTCCGATTTATACTACAAATTTCATAGGAGGAGGGCTCGCAGGAATTGTAGTTGCTTTGTCTGGGTTGTTAAATAATGCACCGGGAACAGCATCACCAATTCCGGCTGTAATTGTGCTCTTTGGGTGGAATGATCCGGTAAAAGTTGTGATAATAACTCTTACTTGTGCACTTTGTGGCTTTATTATAGGTATTATAGGTGCAAGAGTGTTCTCTTACTATAAAAAAAGTCATTTTGAAACTCTTAAAGAGAGTGAGAATGTGGCACAAGTACAGAATTCTTTAGGATAACATATCAAGGGCTCTTCTATTATGAGCTGATGATCGTGTTCCACTATCTTGCGAAGGTATTTCAAATTTCTTATCAATCTAGCAACTTTTTGTGAGGCAGGGCAGTCAGTCGTAAGGGATGTTGGATTTTAAACACTCTTCCTTTTATCGTCAAACACAGTTGAATTCATAAATGGAAATATACATTCATTGTTATGACGTATCACCAAGAATTTCTTCAGAAGAATCTAGTGAAATGCCCCCTAGAAACAGACTCAGAGAGTAATAAAGAAGCGTTCCAAGCAGAAGAGACTCAAGTTAATTCTGAGGAAAAGGTACGTACCACTCCGGCAACAAGAAGGCGTTGCAAGACAAGAATACAGATTATGCTCGATTTGTAAAAGGCAGTGGTCCGAAGGGGAGAATTCATGAAAAAATGTTAAACAATTTCCTTAGAGTAAGGAAGAAGTTAACATCACCACTGGCTAGAAAATTACTCAATCAGAAAATGTGTATATGGCAAGTGTATCTGGGACTGGTGCTAATGACTGAGAAAAGTTAACAAGAGGAATTTGTATAATATTAGATGAACTAGCTTGAAGGTATTTATTTTTGCTGTTTGTGTCTAAGCAACTCTTTTTATTGTGTAATAGATGGAAATTACAAAAGAAATATAAAACCATTGAGGTTGCTTTTTCTTATTATTTTTTTATATTTGGTTCAGTTCTGCTACTGATAGAGCAAGTACAAGTAATATTTAAAAAATTACTCCAAGCAAGAGATAGAACCTATGGAATGCTTAAGCTAGACCACATACCTCAAATTGGACAGACTTGATTTATTTCATTGATATTAATTAAAGTATTTTACTTCTACAAGCAAAAAACATTGTTTTACCAATAATTATTTAACTCGGTTTTATAGTTTAACACCTATTAATTCCCTACCCAATTTTGATAGGGTAGTGGTCGGGGGTTCGAATCCATCTCGGATCATAGAAAAAAGCTTCAGTTCCTTGGTAAGGGATTGGGGCTTTTTTGTTTTCCTTCTATTTAGTAATCATCCACCTTATATTTTTTAGTCACTATTGGTCTCTAATCTTACATGATTTTTTTAGTAATCAAATAGGATGAATAAGAACAAAAAATCCCTAGTTTATTAAATTACTAGGAATCTTATTAAATTTTACTTTATCAGTCTTATTTTCATTTTTATAAAAAGTACTAGATTTTCTTACCACTAATTCAGTATCGATAAACATATTAATTCGATCAGAATCGTTATTTTCGATTTGATTAATAAGTTGTTCAACTGCTATTGCAGTCATCTTTTCTTTCTTGACATGAATAGTTGTTAATTCTTGAGTAATAACCCGGGATTTAAAAATATTATCAAATCCTATTACCGATATCTCATCAGGTACATGAATTCCTAACTCAAATAGTGATTTAATCACACTAATTGCCATATAGTCTGCTTCACAAAACGAAGCTGTAGGAAGATTGTGTGAACGTTTTTTTATCTTTTCTATAAATACATCCTGGGATGAAATCATCGTGGGTGATAGTGAAAATAGATTTTCAGTCTTCATTTTTAAACCATGTTCACTAAGTGACTGTAAAAAGCCTTTTTTTATCATATCAAAATTATACATTCTTGAATTAGACTCTATATAACCAATTTCAGTATGTCCTAAATCTATAAGATAGTTTCCAGCTAAATACGCCCCATGGACATTATTCATAATGACAAAGTTGGTATTCAACGTCTCAAAGCACGTCTCTAGTACAACTATATTTTGTTGAATAGTGGATACTATGTTGATTTGTTCAGGTGTTAAGTTTGTTCCTAATAATAAAATACCTGAAGATGGTTGCTCTTGCTCAAGTCTTGTTAATTCTTCTTTTAACATATTAATGTCAACTGATGTTACTAATAAGGAATATCCGCTGGGGTTAACCTGTTTAACAATATTATTTATTAACTCCATAAAGAAAGGAAGAGATTCATAGTGTTCCGTCACAATTCCTGAGTTTGTGCAAGCTACAAACCTTAATAATTTATTTCGGGTCTGAAAGTATTGCTCAGCTTTTATAATCGGACGTGGAATATATCCATGTTCTTGTGCGATTTTGACTATTTTTTCACGAGTTTCTTCGCTCACCCCATTTTTTCCGTTTAAAGCTAAAGAAACAGCTGATTTTGAAACATTTGCTAATTTAGCGATATCATCTAGTCTCATCTTAAGTTCTTCCGCCTATTTAAAGTTTATATAAACTAAACTAAATATTTTTATATATTGTAGCCTAAATTAAACATGATACCGTTAAGTCTCTTGGTGATTATTATAATAATAAGCGTTTTATTGAGAGAGAAGGTAAAATTAAGTTTTATTAATGAATTTTTATCTAAACTCCAAAAAAATTACTAAAAAATATTAGTTATGTTTATTGACCGAGTGAAAAAAAAGACTTATTATACATTTATAACACATAAAAAAACTAAAAAGTTTAGTTACTTTATTTATGTATGCGCTTTAAAATTAAATTGACCAAAATTCAGAACATTTTTTGGAGGTAGCTACTCATGCAAAGATTAAAGTTAGGTTTTGCACCTACACGTCGATTTGTGTTTAGTAAAGAAGATGCACTTAAATACAAAAACTTAATAAGAGAAAAAATTGAAAGCTTTGGATTGGATATCGAGATTGTTGATTTAGAGGGGATTAACGACGAAGGGCTGTTACATGAACGCCTTGAAGAGCCTACTATTATTAAACGTTTTAGAGATGCTGAAGTAGATGCGCTGTTTTTCCCTCACTGTAACTTTGGAACTGAGGATATTGTTGCTCGTGTGGCAAAGGCGATTGGAAAGCCGGTATTGCTTTGGGGGCCAAGAGATGAAGCTCCACTAGAAGATGGTATGCGCCTTCGTGATTCACAATGTGGAATCTTTGCAACAGGGAAGGTTTTAAGACGATTTAATGTAAAGTTCACTTACATTACGAACTGCCGCGTTGATGATCCAATCTTCGAGAGAGGTTTTAAAAATTTCATTGGTGCCGCAAATGTAGTTAAGCATTTTAATAGTTTAAGAATTTTACAGATTTCAACTCGACCTTCTGATTTCTGGTCAGTTATTTGCAACGAGGGTGAGTTATTAGAGACATTTGGTATTCAAATTCATCCTATAACACTAGATGAGTTAAAGAAAACAACGTTAAAAATAGAAAAGACGGATAGCCCGGAGTTAGATGAGGCTATGAATTATATTAAGGAAAAGCTTGATTGGAGCTCAGTAACTGAAGAGGATGTTAGAAGGATTGCATCATTAAAAGTAGCCATGAAACAGTTGGCTGAAGAAACAAGAAGTACAGCAATTGCGATCCAATGTTGGTCGACACTACAAGATATTATTGGCATCATGCCTTGCTTAGCAAATGCCATTTTAACAGATGAACAAATTCCAGTTACTTGTGAAACAGATATCCATGGAGCGATTACATCAATTATGGTTCAAGCAGCAACATTAAATACCCATCCAACATTCTTTGCCGACATCACGGTTCGTCATCCTGAGAATCCAAATGGTGAACTATTGTTCCATTGTGGGAACTTCCCAGTATCACTTAGTAAAGAAGAAAAACCTAAATTAAACAAACACTTCTTATTTGATGATCATTCACCAGGAACTCATGAAGGTGAAATTAAGGGTGGAGAAATGACATTAGCTCGATTTGATGGAGATCATGGTGAGTATTCAATTTTCCTAGGGAAAGCAAAAGGGATTGAAGGGCCATTTACTAGAGGATCTTATGTGTGGGTTGAGGTAAATGACTGGCCACTATGGGAGGAAAAATTAGTGAAAGGACCATATATTCATCATTCAGTTGGCATTCATGCAAACGTAATCCCGGTACTATTTGAGGCATGTGAGTATATTCCTGGTTTAACACCAGATCCTGTTGATCCAACGGTGGAGGAAATTAAGGCGTGGCTTCGTGGTAGTGATCTTAATAAATAAAGAATTCTAATAATTAAAAATGGGAGGTTCTTAATATGGAAGAGATTGCATGTTTGAAAAGAAAAGCGATAGAAATTAGAAAATCATTATTAACGATGATTTATGAGGCAAGAACAGGTCATACTGGTGGCTCGCTATCAAACACTGATATTTTAACTGTTCTTTACTATAAGATTATGAATATTGATCCAAATAATCCGAACTGGGAAGACCGTGATCGTTATGTTCAAAGTAAAGGACATTCAGTTGAATCTTTATGGGCAATATTAGCCGACAAAGGCTTCTTTCCTAAAGAAGAACTAAAAACGTTTTCAAAATTTAATTCTAGGCTAATTGGCCATCCGAATAATAAAGTACCAGGCATCGAGATGAATACAGGAGCGTTAGGGCACGGTTTACCTATTTCTGTAGGAATGGCATTAGCTGCTAAGATGGACGGAAAGTCTTACCGAGTTTATACCTTAATGGGAGATGGTGAGCAGGCTGAAGGCTCTGTATGGGAAGGTGCGATGGCAGCTTCACAATATAAACTCGATAACTTAACGGCTATTATAGACCGGAATCGTCTGCAAATTACAAACAATACAGAAGATGTCATGGGTCTTGAACCACTTGGTGATAAATGGAGAAGCTTTGGGTGGGAAGTTGTAGAAGTAGACGGAAATGATGTAGAAGAAGTAGTGAACGTGTTAAGTGCTCCTAAAACCCCTGGAAAACCAACGTTAATTCTAGCCAATACAGTAAAAGGAAAAGGTATTTCGTTTGCTGAAAATCAAGTGGGCTGGCATCATCGTGTTCCAACTGAAGAAGAATACAACTCAGCCATGGACGAACTTTCAAAACAATTGGAGGTTTTAGTATGAAAAATGTTGCTGTGAAACCAACAAAAGGGAATAAAATAGCTAATCGCCAAGCAATTAGTGAAATATTATTAGAGCTTGGTAAAAAAGATCGAGATATATTAGTGCTAACAAGTGACTCTAGAGGCTCTGCTTCAATGGTTCAGTTCGGAAAAGAATTACCTGAACAAATTGTTGAGGTTGGGATTGCTGAACAAAATATTGTTGGGGTAGCATCTGGGTTAGCACATTCTGGTAAAAAGCCGTTTGTTGCTTCACCAGCTTGTTTCTTAAGTATGAGAAGTATCGAACAAATTAAAGTAGATGTTGCTTATTCACAAACCAATGTAAAGTTAATTGGGATAAGTGGAGGAGTTAGTTACGGTGCACTTGGTATGTCACATCACTCTTTACAAGATTTAGCGGTAACACGTGCGATACCTGGTCTTGATGTTATGATGCCTGCAGATCGTCATGAAGCGAAGAAAATGCTTGAAGCGTTAGTTGAAAGTGACCGACCTGCTTATGTAAGAATTGGACGTAATCCAGTAGAAGATTCTTATGTATCAGATGAGTACGAATTTGAAATTGGGAAAGCGGTTACGATGAAGGATGGCAGTGATTTAACGATCATCGCCAGTGGAGAAACGGTTCGTGTAGCTTTAGACTCGGCGGAAGCACTTGAACAAGTAGGAATGAATTGTAGAGTAATCAACATGCATACAATCAAGCCTTTAGATGAAGAAGCGATTATTAAGGCAGCAAATGAGACTGGAAAAATAATAACGATTGAAGAACACAGTATACACGGTGGTTTAGGGGCAGCTGTCGCTGAAGTGGTTATTCAACATCAACCGGTTCCTGTGAAAATCATTGGAATTCCAGACGAACCTCCTATTACTGGTAATACTTCTGAGGTGTTTAACCATTATGGAATTAGTGTGGATAACGTAAAAAAAATCGCTTTGCAAATGAGTAATCGATAATTGAGGGATGGATATGACAACAAACTATATTCTTGCAATCGATCAAAGTACATCTGGAACGAAGGCTCTAGTTGTTAACTCAGAAGGGGAAATTACACATAAAACCGCTCTTGCCCATAAACAATACTACCCAGAGTCAGGTTGGGTTGAGCATGATCCAATAGAAATCTATGAAAATGTAAAACATGTGATAACAGAGGTCTTACAATCAGCCTCTGTTTCTCTTAATCAATATAAAGTATTGTCGATAACGAACCAGAGGGAAACCACTGTCGTATGGGATAAGGAAACAGGAATGCCGATTTATAACGCAATTGTTTGGCAATGTCGAAGATCCTCTGATTTTTGTAAGGGCTTAAAAGAGAAAGGGTATGAAGATAAAGTCCAAGCAAAAACAGGATTAACAATTGATCCATATTTTTCTGCGTCAAAGGTAAGTTGGATTTTAGATCATGTTGAAGGGGCAAAAGATAAAGCAAATGAAGGAAAACTGTTGCTTGGAACTATAGATAGTTGGTTAATGTGGAAGCTAACTGGAGGAAGTGTTCATGCAACAGATTATACAAATGCTAGTCGAACACTTCTATTTAATATTCACACGCTTACTTGGGACGATGAATTATTAGAGATTTTCGGTATTCCGAAAACCATGCTGCCAGAAGTAAGAAGTTCAAATGACATTTTTGGTAGAGTAAATGACCCTAAACTTTCTTTTTTAGGATTGCCAATTTCGGGAATTATAGGTGACTCACAGGGTGCTCTATTTGGACAAAAGTGCTTTGAAAAAGGAATGGCGAAAGCAACTTATGGTACAGGAACTTCTGTTATGATGCAAACTGGTAATCTCGTACATGCAAAAAATGGTTTAGTTTCGTCCATTGCATGGGGAATTGATGGTGAAGTGAGTTATGCGCTCGAGGGAATTATCAATAGCACGGGGGATGTTCTTAAGTGGGTAAAGGAAGATCTTGAGTTATTTAGCGATTTCTCAGAAGTTGAACGTTTCGCAACATCTATCCCAGATAATCAAGGCGTATACTTAGTCCCTGCATTTGTTGGCTTAGGTGCACCTTATTGGAATCCATATGCCCGTGCTGCCATCATAGGAATGAGTCGAAATTCAGGAAAGGCCCATATTATCCGTGCTGCCTTAGAAAGTATCACCTATCAAGTGAAAGACGCCATTGAATTAATGAAAACGGAATCAAACATTGAGATAAAAGAGTTAAAAGTAGATGGTGGTGCGACAAGTAATGCTTTTTTAATGCAATACCAAGCTGACATCATTGGAAGTGACGTTGTTGTTTCATTGATTGCAGAACTTTCTGCATTAGGCTCTGTTTATTTAGCTGGTTTAGGCGTTGGGATATGGAACTCAATCGATGATATCAAACGACTCAATCAGGAAAGTAAATATTATCAGCCAGTTATGACAAATGAATTGAGAGATCATTATTACCAAGGATGGAAAGACTCGGTGAAGAGCGTTTTAGTATAATGATTGATTTGGTTCAAGCGGTTATAATTATGATAACTAGCAAGCTACTAATTTAAGGAGAACTGATAATATGACGAGGGATAAGAAGCTTCGTACTGTAGTTATGCACGACCCAGAGCTTGATGATCTTAATACGATCATCAGATATTTGCTTTACAGTAATCAGTTTGAAACAGAAGGACTGATATATTCAAGTAGTCGTTTTCACTGGAAGGGTGACGGCAAAGGAACGTTGTTCCATGGGGAGTCTGAGCACTCCAATTATGGAATCGGACCGATTTCTGAATGGCGATGGGATGAAGACTCGTACTTTATGAACGATGCAGTCGACATTTATGAAAAAGTATATCAAAATCTTTCAGTACATGCTAAAGGCTACCCGCATCCTGATGAGTTGCGCTCAAGAATCTATGAAGGCAATGTGGATTTCCCTGGAGATATTTCAAAGGATAGCCCTGGTTCCAATCTAATTAAGAAACTGATTATGGATGATAAACCTGGCAAACTCTATTTATTAACAGGGGCTGGTCAATCAACGATTGGAAGGGCTCTGAAATCTATTGAAGAGGAATATAAGAATAAGAGTCAGTGGCAGGATATTTATGAAAAGGTTTCCAAGAAAGTGATCATCCAGTCATTCGGTGACCAAGATGGTGTCTATGAATCCTATATTAGCCCAAATTGGCCAGAAATAGAATTCCGAGAAATGGCGACAATGATCTGGGGATATTTAGCACGTAAAGTTGTTCAGCCTGAAGATCGCCATTATCTTTCAGCTGCATGGACGCAAGAGAATATATCCAAGGTTGGACCATTTGGAGAGTTCTATATGGTCTGGGGTGATGGAAAACAAATGCATAAGAATGATATCGCTGATTTCTTTGGCTTTGCTGGGGTAACAGTAGAACAGCTTAAGGAACTAGGTTACGTACCATGGTATGGAGGGGTTGAAGAGCCCGGTTCCTGGATATCTGAAGGTGACACTTCGATGTACATGAATCTCTTAGACAACGGCCTTGATGCTCATGTAGACGCAAGCTATGGTGGCTGGGGAGGGCGGAATGGTAAAGACATTGACCCTAATGGCGTTGCTTCTAAAGACTATTCTTCCTCCCGTTGGTTCGGTGCTGCTCAACGCGATTTTGCAGCTAGGATGCAATGGACTGTTACACCGGAATATAAAGATGCAAATCACCATCCTGTAGTCGAGGTTGTTGGTTTGGAGAACACAGTTGTTAGACCTGGGCAGACCATTACCCTAAAAGCAATTGTTAAGGATTCAGATGGCGATCATCTAACCGGCCGCTGGTGGCAATATGAGGAAGCAGGTACGTATCCTGGACAGATAGATTTAATTTCCGTTAGGGAAAAACAAAATAATAAGTCGGAGAATTCATATCCATTTGTTGTTCCGCCTCCAGGTTCACCGGAAATTGCTAAGTTGAAAAAAGATGAGATCGAGGTAATAAGTCAATTTACGGTGCCTACTGATGCTGTTAATGGGCAAACACTACACTTTATTCTCGAAGCATCGGACAATGGTGATAAGCCTTTAACATCATACAAGAGGGTAGTATTGACTGTCTCAAGATAGTGATACAATTAGTAAGTCCTCTTATTTATTTTTTAATCCTTATCTACCTTTTCAGGGTGATAAGGATTATTTTCATATTATTCAATGCACAGCTGGAGGAGCCATATGAAACAAAAACCTACTATATTATTACAGATGATTATTGGATTTTCTATCATTATGATTATAACAATCTCAATAAGTAGTTATTTCTCTTATCGGTTTTCCTCTAAAGTGGTCGTGAATAAAACATCACAATACTTACTAGAGTCGGTTATTCAAATGAGTGGGAAGATTGATCGCATGTTGGAGGAATATGATCGTCTTTCAATAAGAATTGCCTTACATCCCGATACCCAAGAATATTTAATGAATATAAATGAAAAACCAGTTGGTCAGACGGTACGAGATTATAATGTCCAGCAAGTGATTACACATGAACAGGCCTATTTAGGAAATGAATTTTTGATAGAACTAGTTGGTAGTCAAGGAGAAGGAGGCTTCTATAATCCCTTTAATATTAAACAGATGGATTGGTATCCCTTTCTTGATTCAGCTGGAGGGATGTTCTGGACAACGAATAATATGTTATATGACATAGAAACGAAAGAATTGGTTCATGGGATTTTAGGTGTAAGAGAGATTAAAAATTATTCTCGTCCATCACAAAACATTGGTTATATGCTTACTGTCATTCCGGTTGAAGATACGGAACATGTTGTTGGAAATTTTCTTACCAATCCTTCTAATAAGGTTCAGGTTATCGATTCAACAGGGCGTATCTTATACTCGACAGACTCAAGTGAGTTTGGTCAAATAATGGACGATTCTTTCTTAGATAATGTTTCAGATAGTAAGAACAATGGAAATATCACACAAGAAGAAATAGATGGAAAACCAGTGTATATCTCATCTTACACTTCAACCTATAGTAACTGGACAGTAGTTACTTATATAGATGTTGAAGAAGCCATAATAGATTTGAAAGTAATGAAGAATAGTACTTTTCTTATTGTGATCCTTGGAATTATTGCTTCTTTATTATTTGCTTCCTTTTTCTCATGGTCATTATCTAGACCAATTAGAGACCTTGCATCCCGAATGTCGAATCTAAAAAGAGGGAAATTAAAACCCTATACTGGAACAATGAATAATAGAGAGATTACTGTCCTATACGATAGTTTTAATCATATGATTGAACATCTAGATGAGACAATAAGGATTTTGTCTTTTAAACAAATAAGAGAAAAACAGGCACAACTAATCGCAATGAAAGCTCAATTTCAGCCCCATTTTTTATATAATTCACTCAATACAATTTATTATTATGCCATAAGCGAAAAGAAAACGAAGCTAGCAGAGATGGTATTGTCTTTAAGCGAACTTCTACGGTATAGCATCCAACCTGGTTCTGAATTTGTTCGACTAAAGGAAGATTTAAAGCAATTAAACTATTATATTGAACTACAACGTTATCGATATGAAGATAAACTGCAAATTAAGATGAATGTGGAAGAAGAACTTCATGAATTTCCAGTAATGAAGCTGTTGCTACAGCCCCTAGTAGAAAATGCGATTACCCATGGATTAGAGAGTATAAAAAGAAAGTATTGGTTAATAAATATTTCCATTACAAAGGAAGACAACATGGTTACATTCATTGTAGAGGATAATGGAAAAGGTATGGGCATAGAAGAGATGGAAAATGCTTTGGAGTTTAATGAAGATCTAGAATTTGAGACTGATAGAATGATGCATTCAGGAATTGGACTTTCCAACCTACATCATCGGGTCAAATTGATATATGGTCATCATTATGGACTTGAATTAAGTTCTAGCTCTTTGGGAGGACTTAAAGTTCAGCTTGTCATTCCTTATCTACAATGAGGTACCAGAGGAGGGATAAGATGAAAATATTGCTTGTAGATGATGAACCGTTTGCCTTACGAATGCTTAAAGAAATGATTCAAGGCGCAAAACATAGCTGGGAGATTGTAGCGGCTGTTGAGGATGGTGAAGAAGCAATCACTATTCTACAGAAACATGAAATTGATTTAGTCATTTCTGATATCCGTATGCCTGCAGTTGACGGGTTGGAATTGAGTAAATATATTGAAGAGAATTTTTCAAACGTAAAGGTCATTCTTTTAACTGGATATAAAGATTTTGGGTATGCTCAGCAAGCTCTCAGATACGGAGTCGTAGATTATATTTTAAAGCCCGCTTCCTTTGAAATACTATTTGAATCGATTGAAAAAATTGAAGTCTGTATTTTGAAAGAGAAAAATTTAAGTAGATTGGAAAAGAAAAGAGAACGAGATATTCTTGAAAAACGTTTAGATGATTTGCTTTTTGGCTTACCTTTGCCATATTATGATGACGAAATAATACCGAGATTTCATGAAATATTGGTCTTTACCTGTTGTGTAAAAGATGCCAGGGAACTTCCTAGAGGATGGGTGGAGATTGATGCTTATTCAGCCATAAAAAACATTATGGAGGAATGGTTTCTTACTTATGGGGAAGCGTATGGTACTGTGCAGGAACAACATATTGCTATTATTGTTTTCTTGAATGATTCAGAAGACAAAAGACGGGTTTATAAGGAAATGTTTGAACATCTTCATGAAACCATTCAAGAATTGTTAAAAATAGAGATTAGGATAGGATTTGGCTACACTTGCCTTAAATTAACGGATCTTCATGTCCATTATAAAGAAAGTATTTATGCGATGGAGGATGCTCGAAAATCTGATCTTTCTCATATAAGCTTTTATGGAGATATCAATCAAAATAAAAATGAAGCTAACGATCTTGAAAAATACGCTGGAAAGAAGAACCGCCGTGTAATTGAAATTGTACTTGAGAAAATGAGAACCCAGCTATCGGAGGATTTAACGTTAAAATCATTGGCGGAAGAGGTTTACTTGAATCCTACTTATCTTGGTAGAATTTTCAAGCAAGAAACAGGAGAGAGTTTTTCCAGCTATCTTATTAAATTACGTATAGAAAAAGCAAAGGAATTATTGAAAAACCCAGAATTAAAAATTTACGAAGTTTGTGAACAGGTTGGTTATAATGACCCAGCACATTTTACTCATGTGTTTAAAAAATCTTTAGGTATAACGCCACAGGAATATAAAATGAGATCTTAATGTGAAAAAGATGAAAAAAGAATGGTCAATGAGCTATCATTGGTCATTCTTTTTTTGATTTACAGATACCAATTTGTTTGGTCGAGAAGGGAAAAAGTAACTGTTATAAGCAAAAAGATGTTTTAAAAAAAGTTTTTGAAAACGCTTTAAAAGTAGTTGTTAAAACACAAGATATGTCACATTCACCTCCTATTAATGCAATATAAACTATAGGATAATGAAAGCGTAATCAATAAAAGGTTATTTGGAGTCATAAAAGAGATAAAAAGGTAGATGTCAAAAGACCTGATAAGTATGAATTAATTAAGACTGCTTTTAATAGGAGGGGAAATGATGAAACAGGAAGTAATCGAAAAAAGTGTACCTATTTCAAATCCACAAAAAATAGTAAGAAAGACAGCTTTAAGACAGGCTCTGAAGCCGATTATGTATATGCTTCCGGCTCTAGTCATTTATATAGCTGTTATTGTAATACCAACTTTCTATACTTTGTATCTTAGTTTCTTTGAATGGAATGGTGTTTCGGCAGAGAAAATTTTTGTGGGTTTCGGAAATTATATTAACTTATTCACAAATGATACGGTATTTGCAAAAGGGTTAAAAAACAATATTATCTGGACGGTCTTGTCATTAGTTTTTAGCATGGGATTTGCCCTTTTACTAGCAATACTTTTAAACAAAAGCTTTAAAGGTAGAGCATTGTTTAGAGCGGTTTTCTACTTTCCTTTTATTCTCTCAAATATCGTAGTAGCTATTATCTGGGTATGGATTTACCACCCAAATATGGGGTTAATTAATGAACTACTTAATAAAGTAGGCATTGAAAGTATCCCTTGGTTAGCAGATCCGAAAATAGCGTTATATGCTGTATTTATCGCAGCGACTTGGCAACATGTAGGAAGTTCAATGGTTATTTTCTTAGCAGGATTACAATCAATGTCAAAGGAGCCGTTTGAAGCAGCAAAAGTAGACGGAGCTAATAGTTTTCAAGCGTTTTATAATATCACATTACCGCTATTGCGTGAAACATTTATAATCGTTTTTGCTACAACGTTATTTTACTCAATGAGAGTTTTCGATATTATTTATGCGATGACTGGCGGTGGACCGTCTCATAGTACACAAGTATTAGCTTCATGGATGTATTATCAAGGATTTACTTTAAATAATGTTGGAACAGGTTCGGCTATCTCTATGGTTTTATTATTCTTAGTTATGATCATTGCTGTGCCATATATTTTATGGCAAGGTAAAAAATCGCATGTATAAGAAGGAGTGTGAAAAAGTTGAAGCCATCTAAATTATTATTTTATATCTTCATTATATCGTTTGCTTTGGTTTGGTTAATACCCGTGTTCTTTCTATTCTTAACTTCCTTAAAATCAAATGGTGACTTATTTAGTAATTCCTTATTTGCTTTACCAGAAGAATTTAAATGGGGAAATTTTGTGGAAGCATGGAAAGAAGGAAATTTAGGGATGTATATGAAAAATAGTTTGTTCATCTCTTTAATTAAAGTTCCGCTAGGAATATTTGTGGCTGCGTTAGCGGCGTTTGGCCTAACTCGCCTTAACTTTAAATGGGAAAAACCTGTGTATTTGTTTATTATCTTAGGAATGACAATCCCATTTCAAGCTTGTTTAGTCCCATTGGTTATGTTGTTAAATAAGGTGAATCTAATGGATACACACGTTGGATTAATCTTGATTTATATAGGTTTTGGTATTCCATTTGCAACGCTAATTTTATACGGATTCTTTAAAGGAATTCCTAATGAATTGGATGAGGCAGCTAGAATTGATGGGTGCAGTGATCTCATACTATTCTTGAGAATTATCTTACCGGTGGCATTACCAGCCATTTCTACATTAATCATCTTAGACTTTTTGGCAACGTGGAATGAATTCCTGTTAGCTCAAATCTTCTTGACGTCTGATGAACTCAAAACAGTTACAACAGGAATCATGTCATTTAAAGGTGAGTATTCTACAAATTACCCGTTGATGATGGCAGGCGTTTTATTATCAGTTTTACCTGTTCTTCTCGTCTATGTTATCTTCCAGAAGCATTTTGTAAATGGCTTTGGTGGAGCTGTAAAAGGTTAACTTGTTTTCTTTTATTTGATTAAAAGTAATAGAATATGAAAGGTCGGTATTCTATTACTTATTAATAACTTTTTAAAGAAAGGATGGTAGTTTTATGAGTTTTATAAAAAAACAGGGGGAAATTCACATGAAAAGATTTTTTTCACTTACCATGATTACAGTTTTAGTTCTATCGCTATTAAGTGCATGTAGTTCAAATGGAAATGAAAGCGCTAATAGTAGTGAATCTGGCGACAAAATTACGGTTGAATTTTGGGGTCTTGATACTCAGAAACGTATATATGAAACAGTTGTTGAGGAGTTTGAAAAAGAGAATCCTGAAATTGACATCAATTATTCGACTAGAACCGTTGATGCTCATAAAGAGGGGTTAAAAGTTGCTGCTTCTTCTGATACACTTCCGGATATCTGGTTTAACTGGGGAGGAACATTAGGTTCGTTCTATCCTGAAAATGGGTTAACACTTGATTTAACAGAATATGCTGAGCAAGGAAACTGGAATGAATTATATTTAGAGACTGCACTTGAATTAACGAAGTATGAAGGCCAAATTACTGGAGTACCTACAAAACTTGCAGGCTTAGGTATTTTCTATAGAAAAGATATTTTCGAAGATTTAGGTATTGAGATACCAACAACATTTGAAGAATTTGAAGCTGTTATGGCGGAGTTAAAAGAAAATAATGTTACTCCTGTTTCAGTTGGTGGGAAATTTGGTTGGCATACGATGAGATTTACTGAAGCTGTTTTAGAGCATTATGCTGGACCAGAATTAAAAGATCAATTAATTAATCTAGAAGAATCTTGGGACAATCAAGCAGTTGAGCAAACGTATGCAAAATTGAAAGAGTGGGAAGGAAAAGGATATTTTCCAACAGGATTTATTACAGCTGACCCAAATGAAGCAAAGATGCCATTTTACAGTGGAGATGCTGCAATGCTTTTAGAAGGACCTTGGTTTGATACCACTGCAACAGAAGATGAGTTTGATTTAGACAAAATAGGCGTATTTCCATTCCCGACTGATCAAAAACCTCAAAGGGTTTCTAGTTTTGTTGAGATGCTCCAAATAAATGGTAATTCATCGAAAGAAGTACAAGATGCTGCAGTAAAGTTTGCAGAATTCGCAACATCTAAGGAAGTAATCGATCAAAATAAAGATAATTATGATTTTCCTGTCGCAGCAGCTGGGGTAGAAATTCCAGAAGAATTTCCTAATGTACCTACACTTGTAGATGCCCTTGATGAAGGAGCATTTGTCATCACTGACCAGGCATTACCGCAAGAGCTGGTGGTTAAGTTTTTTGAAGCACAAGATAATGTCATAACTGGTGAATTTACACCAAAAGAAGCTGCAGAATTTTTACAAAAATCAGCAGAAGAGGTTAAATAGTTAACTATTGAAAGAAATAAAAAGGAACAATCACTTAACTAGTGCCTGTTCCTTTTCAATTTACATGTACTTTACCTTATCATTCTGGGGGGGAATTTAAAGATGAATAAACAAAAGAGTGTTGAGTGTTGGGAGCGTTTTGAAGTTGAACTAGATGGTCCTGATCATGGGAATCCGTACGTAGACATTAAATTAAAAGCGACATTTAGTATTGGTAGTAGAGCCGTTACAGCAGATGGATTTTATGATGGGAACGGAAAATACAAGATACGATTTATGCCAGATACAGAAGGAGAATGGACGTTTACTACATCTAGTAATCATTCTTCATTAAATGAAAAAATAGGTTCATTTACGTGTACTCCTCCAGAGGGAAATAATCACGGACCAGTACAAGTAACAGATCAAACCCATTTTCAATATGCAGATGGAACACCATATTATCCATTTGGAACAACGGCCTATGTATGGAATCATCAAGGAGAAGAGCTTGGAAATCAAACGTTGGAATCATTAAAAAATGCTCCGTTTAATAAAATCCGTATGTGTGTTTTTCCAAAGCATTATGATTATAACCTTCATGAACCAGTTGATTTTGCTTTTGTAGGTTCTAAGGAGGAAGGTTTCGACTATACACAATTTAACCCTAATTTCTTCCATATACTAGAAAAACAGATTGATGACTTGCGTGATATAGGGATTGAAACGGATTTGATCATTTTCCATCCGTATGATCGATGGGGCTTTTCAGATATGGGACAAGAAGCAGATGATCGCTATTTAACCTATCTAGTAGCACGATTAGCATCTTTCCGTAATATATGGTGGTCATTTGCAAATGAATTTGATTTAATTAAAAGCAAAAAGATGGATGACTGGGATCGTTTCTTTAAACTTGTGCAGGAAAAAGATCCGGCTCAGCACTTAAGATCCATTCATAACTGGCACCACCCAACCATTCATTATCGTAATAATAACCATTGGTATGATCATAATAAGCCATGGGTAACACACGCTAGTATCCAGCATCCTGATATGTTCTTTATGAAAGAGTGGCGTGAAACTTTCCGAAAACCGATTATTAATGATGAATGTCGTTATGAAGGGGATATCAACCATGGATGGGGAAATATTACAGCCGAAAAAATGGTGGAACTATTTTGGGATGGTGTGTGTAGTGGCGGATACGTGACACATGGAGAAACATACATGCATCCAGAAGGAATTATCTGGTGGTCTCATGGTGGGAAGCTACATGGAGAAAGTCCGGAAAGGATTGCCTTCTTAAGAAATATCGTAGAAGAAGGTCCCTCAAAAAGATTAACTCCTATTGATTTTAGCTGGGATGTTTCTGCGGGGATCATTGACGATGAATATATCTTAGTTTATTTCGGACAAAGTAGGCCTTCGTTTAAACAATTACCTCTTCCAAAGGGTAATCAATATAAGGTTGAGTTAATTGATACCTGGGAAATGTCTATTACACCTTTAGGGGGGTTGTATACAGAGGAGAGTCCTATTGCCTTGCTTGGTAAACCGTATATGGCTTTAAGAATAACGAAGGTCTTTTCATAAGTAGATAATATAATAAGGAGGATGATTAATGGGATTGACCATATAATCTTCCTCCTTATTTCATTCTGCATAATTATTGTAAGAAAATACAATATAAAATCTTAAAGATAAAATGGAGTTTAAAAAGACAGAGCGCTTTTCTAAAAGATTGTTGTTTTATATAGACAAGTTCATTGACGATAACCATTTAAAGTTGTTTGGAGCGGAAATCAACCCCTCTCCAATACTTGGTATAAAGCGACAAAGTTTGAGAAAACGAAAGGCAAAGAGCACAAGAATTAGAACTCTTTGTCTAACTAGGTACTTTACTAAGTTATGCCCTAATATAAATCCGGGCATGTGGTTGTTTTTTAATAAGATAAGAAAGTATAAATTTTTGTACTTAGTTTTGGTGTCCAGCTCCGGCGCCTATCAAACTACAAATCATCTCCCTACGATAAGTCAACATCGGCTCGCTTCGCTTACCGTGTTTCCTTTATCTCAGTCGATGCTTCTCCAGTTTGTACGGCGATGACCAAGGCGCTTGCGCTTTTCTTAATCATCTAAAGCCTTACATGACTTTCTTATGATTAAATCTGTATCAACAAAAATTTTAATTTTATCTGTATCATTGTGGTCGATTTCTCTAATTAACTGTTCAATCGCTAGTAATGCTATTTTGTCCTTTTTGACATGTATGGTTGTAAGCTCTGGAGTGATAACTTGAGATTCAAAAATATTATCGAAGCCGATAATTGAAATATCTTCTGGCACCTTAACTCCTAGTTCACTTAAGGATTTTATTGTACTAATGGCCATATAATCAGCTTCACAGAACAAAGCTGTTGGTAATTTATTAAGGCGGTTTTTTATTTTATCTTTAAAAACCTCTTGTGACGAAATGACAGTTGGTGAAATGGAGAAAAAGTTATTTTCATTAATTCTTAAATGACTATCAGATATGGCTTGGAGAAATCCCTTTTTTCTCATGTCAAAGTTGTACATTCTTGATTGTGATTCCACATATCCAATGTTTTGATGCCCTAATTCCACTAAGTATTTTCCTGCTTGATATGCTCCGTAAACGTTATTCATCACAACAAAATTTACATCTAACGTTTCGAAACTAGTATCTAGTACAACTAAATTTGGTTGTATAGAAGAAACAAGTTTAATTTGTTCGGGTCTTAAGTTAGTACCTAGTAACAAAATCCCGGCTGATTTTTGTTCCCTCTCAAGTCTGGATATTTCTTCATCTAGTTTATCTATATTTATTGATGAAACAATAAGTGAATATCCGCTAGCACTTATTTGCTTTTCAATATTATTAATTAATTCTGTGAAAAATGGAAGTGATTCATATTGTTCTGTAACGATGCCTTCGTTCGTACACGCAACAAACCTTAAAAGCTTTGAATTTGATTGGAAATATTGATCAGCCTTTATTATTGGGCGGGGAATATATCCATGCTCCTGGGCGATTTTTAATATTTTGTCACGAGTTTCTTGACTCACCCCAGGTTTTCCGTTTAACGCTAAAGAAACAGCAGACTTAGAAACGTTTGCTAATTTAGCGATATCATCTATTTTCATAAAAAGGTACACCTACTTAAAGTTAGTCTATTTTGTTGGATAAATTAATTAACCTAAATTATACCATAAGTTAAATTGTTTTAGTGGGAGTTTAGTTTCAAGACTACTAATAATAAAAAACCTATTTCCTATTCTGCAGGAAAGGAAACAGGTTTAATTGTTATCCGTAATGTAATTTTAATTTAGCGTACATATCTTGTAATGTAAAAGTAGCATCAACAAAATGATACCAACGAATCAAGCGCTCTTTTTGATAGTGAACATATCGCATATCAGAAGTTATTCTAGGTGCAGGCTTCATCTCGTATCCATATTGATGATCATCTAAAAGTAAACTAACGATTGGAGAGTCTCCTAAATGCCACATTTCGCCTTTTGGCCATCCTTCAAAACTTTTAGGATCAATTTCCTTACCAGCCTGTTTAGCATGTTCGATCATATTAGGAATATATTTATCTACCATGTCAAAGTTAAAGTCTATTAGTTGTTGATACAGGTATGCACCAATTTCTCCGTATGGTTTTACATTAACAGCTAATTCTGCAATGCTCACACGCATAAGCTTATAAACGTTTTGTGGTATGACCCATAATGGAATAGGTGAACGGAAAATGACATTTGCTGCATTGATATCATTCATTAAGTTAAATTCAAATTCTCCTTCCGGCCAGGCACCACCGCCAATCCAAAGTGCTGTCAGGTTGTCTGCTATTGCAGGTTCCTTCATGTAGGCTGCTGCTAAATCAGTGACAGGTCCTAAGAATGCAACATATAAAGGACTTTGATCATCCTTCATTGCTTCACGGATAATGAAATCAGCACCTTCTGATAATTGAGGTGTCTCTTCATCAGGCATTGCATTTACTGCTCCTTTATATACATTTACCTCGTCTTGAAGATTCATAATATCTAAAACCTTGATCACTTCTTCATAGCTTTCTTCCATCGAATAATCTGTTCGGTGTTTACCGAAATGGGCAGCTATTATCCCATTAATTTTGAAACGAGGTGTTAATAATGCGTGCACAATTGCAAATTGATCATCAGCTTCATTTTTAGCATCCGTATTAATAATTAAACGAATTTTCTTGGATTCAGGAATATCAAATGGGTGTTTCATAGATAAATCCCCCTTTAGAGTACGTTATATATAAATTTTAACAGTGGATGTTAGCGCATTCAATAAAAATATTTAGTTTTAATAACGATATTTTAGTTGATATTTATAATATATTAACTAAAAAAACAGGAAATATGTTGAGTGTAGCATTTTGAATATTATATAATGTAAAAAAATAAAGGTATTTACGTAAAAAAATTTATGAAATTTAAGCTCTTTCATGAAAAAATGGTAGCGTTTTTAAATAGTTATAAGAAAATTCCGTCAATTAGTGTATAATAAAAAACACTCAGTTATGCATGGGTATTTTTACCTTGTTTGTGATTGATTCTATTACTCGGGGGCTTAAGCAATGCAAAAGATGAAACCAGTCTTTAACTCCTTACTTTTTAAACTATTCTTGGCAGTTTTTGCAGTAATTGGGCCGCTTCTCATCGTGTTAGTGGTCAATCAATTTTATTCGGTATCTGTTATCCGTAACCAAGTAGCTCAATCGAATAAAAATATGTTGAATATATATATGGGTGAAATAGACCGAAATCTAGAAATCGTTGAAAAATATCTCTATCAACTTTCTCAAGATAATAGTGATTTAACTTATTATCAATCGAGAGAGCAGCATGATTTTAATGAGTTTCTTCAAGCGAAGCTTCGTTTGAATAATACCTTACACTCTAATGCGGATTTTTACGGAGCTATCGATTCTGTTTTTGTATACACAAGTGCTTATGATGACTTTTTAAATACACAAACATTTGGAAGAAATTTATTGGAAAGAGATTCAGCTAAAAGTGAAATTTTACAATTCATTAAGACAAAGCCAGAACCACTTCAATATGGTCATTGGAGAATACTAGAAGGGAAGAAACGGAATTATCTTTTATATTATATTAAAAATGAAAATGTATATGTGGGTGCTTGGGTTGATATTGACAAGTTAATCATACCTTTTAAGCATCTTGATTTTGACGACACGGGTAGGGCTTTAATAGCGAATTCTTCATTTGAACCTTTAACAAGTATATGGTTCGTAGAAAGAGAAGGGATTGATATTTCATTTGAAGAAAATATGTATGCGGTTTCGGGTGAAAGTAAACCTTTTATTGTAATGAAGGAGCATTCGAATAAAGGTGATTTTTATTTAGTTGCACTAATCCCGGAAAGCAAGATCTTAGAACAATTACCCTTTCTACAGAAGATATCATCTGTTTTCTTAGTCATTGCGATACTGTTTCTATTATTCTTCATCTTTATCATGAGGAGAATATTTCTTCAACCAATTACTCAACTTGTGATTGCGATGAAAAAACTACGTAAGGGAAACTTAGGTATCAGACTTCCGGAACAGCATAGCTCCACAGAGTTTGTCGTTATGAATGAAACATTTAACCACATGATATCCGAAATTAAAGATTTGAAAATTAATATTTATGAAGAAAAATTGAATCATCAACGAGCAGAATTAAAACATTTACAGCTACAAATTAATCCACACTTTTTTCTTAACTCGTTAAATATTATTTATAATTTAGCAACGGTGAAGGATTATGCTGTTATACAAGAAATGGCAAAATGTTTAGCGAATTACTTCCGATTCATGTTTAAAAGTAATTCATATTTTGTTAGTTTAAAAGACGAAATCATGCATACTGACAATTATTTAAAAATTCAGCAGCTACGTTTTCCAGATACCTTTGTTTATACGATTCAAACTCCGACTGAATTAGCGGAGTGTAAAATACCTCCACTTATGATCCAAACCTTGGTTGAAAATTCAATTAAGCATGCGTTTACTATGGATGAATCAATCGAAATTTCTGTCTTAGTTGAACAAGAAAATAAAGATTTTATAAAAATAAAAGTTCAAGATACAGGTGAAGGCTTTGCTGAAGATATATTAGAAATATTGGAAAGAGATGAATCATTAACTACTGAGGAAGGCGAACGCATTGGTATTTGGAATTTAAAAAGAAGACTCTCATTGTTATATAAAGAAAAAACCGACATTCATTTTTCGAATGAACCTGGTAAAGGTGCAACTGTCCTGATGAGACTACCACTCGAAAACATTTCAATAGAGGGGGATCAATAATGAAAGAGTTTCAAGTGCTAATTGTTGATGATGAAGTTTACTCAATTAAAGGTGTTCAAGCTGGTGTCGATTGGAAAAAGCTAAATATCTCTACTATATTTACCGCTACAAGTATGGCAAAAGCACAAGAAGTATTTAAACATAATAAGATTGATCTTCTATTATGTGATATTGAAATGCCAAAAGGGTCTGGGCTCGATTTACTCAAGTGGGTTCGAGAAAATTATCCTGTAACAGAAGCTATCTTTTTAACCTGTCATTCAGATTTTACCTATGCAAAAAAAGCACTTCAATTAAATAGCTTTAATTATTTATTAAAGCCTGTAGATTATCAGGAACTTGGAGATGAAATTGAAAAAGCATTAGAAAAGATTCACAAGGAACAAAAAGAGCGAAAGATACGTGACTCATATCTTCAATATGAGAAATCTCACCGCTCTGTCGTTGAGGAGCGTTTTTGGTTAGATTTGATTCAACAAGTAGTTCCATCTTCTTTGACCAACATAAACCTGCATATGGAAAATTTCAATATTTCCTATACAAAATACAAATCCTTTTTACCAATACTTGTTCATATACAATCCTGGGAGGAAGAGCTTTCTGTTAAGGATGAAAAAGTGTTAGAGCTTGCCTTGAAAAATGGTGTGAAAGAAGCAATCGTCGGTCTTGATAGTGACATTCATGCCCCAATTATCACTTTAAATAGTGGACAAGTATTAATGATCCTTCCACAGATGGGGAAGGTAAATAAACATTATCTTGTGGAGAAATGTAATGATTTGATTTCCAAATTTTCATCGTTTTTTTCTTGTGAGTTATGTTGTTATATAGGTACACAAGTTCAAATTCAAGAAGTAGTAAGTATGGTTACTAAATTACTAGAACTTAATCGTAATAACGTAACGATGAATAATCAAACAATTGAATATAGAAATGTAGAAACAGGTGAATGTTCTGTT
This sequence comes from Metabacillus niabensis, assembly GCF_020524345.1. Lineage (GTDB taxonomy): Bacteria > Bacillota > Bacilli > Bacillales > Bacillaceae > Metabacillus > Metabacillus niabensis_B. The sequence continues at coordinate 205,259 of NZ_JAIVLH010000003.1, read as the reverse complement.
CCTCATATTCCAGTGGATGACTGGATTAACTTATTGAAGAAAGGTTTCTTTGAACAATTTGAAGAAGAGATTAGCGAGTATTTCAGCAATTGGAAAAAGGACAATAGTAACATTACTGCACAATCCCTTTATTTATTTTATCAAGATTTCCTGCAGGTAATTTTTTATGTATTGAAGGAAAAAGGGGTTCTAGCAAATGAGGTTTTTTCACAAAAGATTTTGATAGAAACACCTGAGAAGGTTCTTCGCTCCTTTAACACACTTCAGGAATGGGTTCTTTATATTGTGGATGTTGTTGCAAATAAAATGCAGTCTCCACAGAATAAAGGCTGTGTCGTAGAGATGGCGATTCAATTTATCAGCAACAATATTGGAGAACAAAGATTCTCTCGCCAAGACATTGCGAATCATGTCTATTTAAACCCAGATTATTTAACAAGAGTATTCAAAAAACAAACAGGGTTATCTATTTCAGATTATATGCAACAGCAGCGATTAGAATATGCAAAGAAATTACTAGAAGAAACAGATCTTCCTGTAAGTGAAGTTGCACTTAAAGCTGGATACTCTAATTTTTCCTATTTTTCAACACTCTTCAAAAAAACAGAAAATATATCTCCTGTTGAGTATCGAAAAGAAATGTCACATTAAGAGAAGTCGGAATAGTGAAAATAACTAGTCGTATTTTTAGTAAGTGGATGTTCTTCAATCATCTTATAATACAGATAGAAACAAAGAATGTAAGCGTTTTAATGATAGCGCTTTCTTGATTTGTTTTAGGTAATGAAAATAAAGGGGGAAAGAGAAAGAATGAAGAAAATGATGAAGATGCTCGTATTTTTGTTGATGACTGCATTAATAATGGTGGGTTGTTCTTCCAATGAAGAAAGTAGCACAAACGAGGATGGCTCATACGAAGTAGTCATGGCCTACATGAATTTTACAAATGTTAATGATATTGAGTTGGTTCAAGAAGAAATGAACAAAATTTCCAAAGAAAAGATTAATGCAACCGTAAAGCTAGTGCCAATAAGTGCAGGTGCATGGCAAGAGCAATCAAACTTATTGTTAACTGGTAGTGAAAAATTAGATCTTATTCTTTCGTCATCATTTTATGGCTATAATACGAATGCGATTAAAGGGCAATATCTACCTTTAGATGATTTACTTGAATCTCATGGTCAAGGAATTTTGGAAGTCATGCCAGAGCATATTTTAGAAGGTAATAGGGTTGACGGAAATATTTATGGTATTCCAAGTGTTCGTGACTGGGGAGCAAATTATGGCATCGCAATGAGGAAAGATATTATTGATAAATATAATATAGATCTTACTCAAATTAAAGAGTGGAAAGATTTAGAGAAAGTGTTCGCGATTGTTAAGGAAAATGAACCGACGATGACTCCATTAGTTAACACAGGTCTTTCACCAGTAGAAATGTTGATGGGTGGTAAATTTGATCAAATTGGAGATTATTTAGGAGTTATGCGTTTTGATGACCCTGGGAAAGTAGTTAACCTGTTCGAACAACCTGATTATGTAGAAAATGTCGAACTTGTAAGAGACTGGTATCAAAAAGGCTATATTTTAAAAGATGCGGCAACTTCAACTGAGGCATCCGTTAATATCGTTGCGGCTGGTAAAGGATTTGGTTATTTTAATAATTTGAAACCAGGCTATGATGTTCAAGAGTCGATAATTGCTGGTACTGAAATGGTCGTATTAGAATTTACTGAACCTTTTACATTTACAAGCGCATCAACAGGATTTAATTTGTCTATTTCAAAAAATACACGAAATAAAGAAAAAACGATGGAATTTTTAAATCTCCTATATACAGATGCTGATGTAATGAATTTATTAGCAAATGGTATTGAAGGGAAACACTATGTTGAAAATGATGAGGGCACAATTGAAATGCCAGAAGGTGTTACTGAATCTAATTATGTATTCAACGCATGGATGTTAGGTAATAACGCTTTAACTGATCCATGGGTAGGTAATCCTGCTAATTATTGGGAAATTATGAGTGAGTTTAATGAGTCTGCAATCATATCTCCTGCGTTTGGGTTTACATTTAACCCAGATCCTGTGAAGACAGAGATTGCTGCTGCGACAAACGTCTTAAATGAGTACCGTAGAGGGGTAGAATCTGGAACATTAGATCCGGATAAGAGTCTCCCTGATTTTAACGAAAAGCTAAAAGCAGCAGGGCTTGACAAAATCATGGCTGAAAAACAAAAACAATTTGATGAGTGGGAATCAAATAAATAATGAAATCAAATAAGGAGAACTAGCATACGTACTAGTTCTCTTTTTTAAAAAAGGGGGATTGAAATGTCACAAGCATCAGTCAAGCCATTAGAAACTAAAGTACAGGTAGTATCAGAGAAGAAAACAAAAACGAAAATGAAAAAATTTAAACGGTATCTGCCACTTTTTGTGATGATGCTACCAGGTCTTATTTATTTAATAATCAATAATTATATGCCAATGGCAGGTCTTGTCATTGCATTTAAGGACATTAACTACGCGGTTGGAATTTTTGCAAGTGATTGGATCGGATTTAAAAACTTTGAATATTTATTTAGCACGAGAGATGCGTATGTTATTACAAGAAATACCATCCTTTACAACGGCGGATTTATTATTTTAAATACTGTCATCGCACTTGCTGTTGCCATCATGTTAAATGAAATTAAAAACAAGTTTTTCAAAAGTTTTTACCAAAGTATCATTCTTCTTCCTTTCTTAATTTCAATGGTTATTGTAAGTTATCTAGGTTTATCTTTTTTAAGTGTAGACGTAGGATTCTTTAACAAAACACTTTTACCAATGTTAGGGTTAGAAGAAATTGCATGGTATTTTGAAGCGAAATATTGGCCATATATCTTAACGATTATCAATGTGTGGAAGGGCGTTGGGTTCTTATGCGTTATTTTCTTAGCAGCTATTGTGGGAATTAGCCATGAGTATTATGAAGCAGCTCAATTAGATGGAGCTTCAAAGCTTCAGCAAATTTGGAGCATCACTATTCCAAGTATTATGCCTGTCATTGTCATGATGACGCTACTTGCGATAGGCCGTATTTTCTACTCTGATTTCGGTTTATTCTATCAAGTACCGATGAACTCAGGGGCGATCTATGAGACAACAAATGTTATTGACACATATGTATATCGCGGTTTAATGCAGCTAGGTGATATCGGAATGTCAGCAGCAGCTGGTTTATATCAGTCAATCGTTGGATTTGTACTAGTCATATTCTCAAACTGGCTCGTTCGTTTACGCAATAAGGATAATGCGTTATTTTAAAATGGAGGTGGCACTAGATGTATAAATCTGATCGAATTACACAATGGGTATCACATATATTTCTTATTATTTTGACAATATCATGTCTAATTCCTTTCATTATTCTGATATCTTCTTCACTAACATCAGAAGAGTCGTTGTTAATTGATGGATATTCTTTCATTCCAAAAGAGTTTAGCTTAGCTGCATATGATTATTTATTAAATAACTTTGAAAGTATCGGAAGAGCATATGGTATCACAGTTTTTATCACGGTTTTTGGAACGACTGCCAGCCTAGCGATCACATCTCTATTAGCATATGCCATCTCAAGACGTGATTTACCATATCGGAACCTATTTGCATTTATCGTGTTCTTTACACTGTTGTTTAACGGCGGATTAGTACCGACATATCTTGTTTACACCGAAATATTCCATATGAAGAATACGATTTGGGCATTAATTGTTCCAGGATTATTAATGAATGGTTTTAACGTATTATTAATGAGAACATTCTTTATAACATCAATACCTGAACCTGTTATTGAGTCAGCAAGAATAGATGGTGCAGGTGAATTCAGAACATTCTTCTCGATCGTTCTTCCGTTGTCATTGCCAATTTTAGCTACGATTGGATTATTGCAAACAATTAACTATTGGAATGACTGGTTTAACGGGTTAGTGTACATTACGGACCCTTCACTATTTAGTATTCAGAATTTATTAAATAGAATGCTTCAGGATATTCAGTTCTTATCCTCAAGTGGTAATAACTTTGGTAGTAACGCAAGCTCAACATCTGCTTCAATTCCTACAACTGCAGTTCAAATGGCCATCGCTGTTATCGGTGTGTTGCCAATTCTGATTGCATATCCATTCTTCCAAAAGTATTTGGTAAAAGGTATTGCGATTGGGGCAGTAAAAGGTTAAACAATGTATATTGATATATATAAGGGCCCTCGTAGATATTGCTAGGGCCCTTTGTGAAAAGGAGAAAGGAACATAAGGAGGGACAAAATGGAAGGCTTAATGAAAGGTTTTTATACATTTTCCTTATGGGTTGCAAGGTTAGCTTACGTCAATATTCTTTGGATTTTCTTTACAATAGCAGGATTAGTGGTATTAGGTTTTTATCCTGCCACTACTGCTATGTTTGCTGTTGTTCGCAAATGGGTATTGGGCGATTGTGATATCCCCGTCTTTAAAACCTTCTGGTCAAATTATAAAAAGGAATTTGTAAAAAGTAACATACTAGGTATATTTATTAGTATTTTTGCATTTATTATGTATTCCAGTTTGAACATCATCAGTTCCGTAACGATTCCTCCTTTAAAGGTCTTATATATACCTAATGGACTTGTAACACTTTTATTTTTATTAACTGTTCTATATATTTTTCCGGTTTTCGTTCATTATGATGTGAAGTTAACGAAGGTTGCTAAAAATGCATTTATTATCATGACTATTAATCCGATTTCCACCTTTTGTATGGTCGTATTAACTGGATTTTTACTATTCATCATTTATAAATTTCCTGGGCTAATCCCATTCTTCAGTGGCAGTATGATTTCATTTTTGCTTATGTTTTTAAGTAACTATGCCTTTAACCGAGCTTCAAAAGTTGTTGAAATAAAATATTGAATAAGACCTAGCAACGTATACTTATATTTTATATTAGAAGAAAGTTATAGTAATAGAATAATATCTTAATGGAAAAGGAGAAGTAAAATGCCCATAAAATATGTTAAAAATGATGGAGGTCCTACTTTGGGATACTCTAGTAAATCAGGTGTCCAGATTCTTTATGTCGATGGAAAAGCATTTAAAGATTTAAATAAAGACGGCAAATTAGACAAATATGAAGACTGGCGTTTATCTGCAGAAGAACGTGCAAAAGATTTGGCTTCAAAAATGTCAGTTGCCCAAATTGCGGGATTAATGCTTTATAGTCGACATCAATCAATCCCTGCAGGCCAAGGGCCATTCCTGGGTACATATGGTGGCAATCCGTTTTTTGAAAGCGCTGCAAATCTAAGTGATCTATCAGATCAACAAAAGGAATTCCTTACAAATGATGATTTGAGACATGTATTAATTACTACGGTCGAAAGCCCTGAAGTGGCTGCACAATGGAATAATAATGCACAAGAATTAGTTGAGGGAATTGGGTTAGGTATCCCGATAAACACTAGCTCTGACCCTCGTCATGCTTCTGTTGCTAGCACAGAGTACAATGCTGGCGCGGGTGGCAAGATTTCAATGTGGCCAGAGACACTAGGTCTTGCAGCAACCTTTGATCCTGAAGTAACAGAAGAGTTTGGAAAAATTGCTTCAAAAGAATACAGAGCACTTGGTATTACAACAGCCTTATCGCCACAAATTGATATTGCAACAGATCCACGTTGGTCAAGATTTAATGGGACATTTGGTGAAGACCCGATTCTTTCAGCTGATCTAGCAAAAGCTTATGTAGATGGTTTTCAAACAACAGAGGACACCACTGATGGATGGGGAGAAGAAAGTGTAAACGCAATGGTTAAGCATTGGCCAGGTGGTGGCTCAGGAGAAGGCGGGAGAGATGCACACTGGGGTTACGGAAAGTTTGCCGTATACCCTGGAAACAATTTTGCAGACCATTTACTGCCGTTTACAGAAGGCGCCTTTAAACTCGCTGGAAAAACCGGCAAGGCTTCTGCAGTTATGCCATATTACACGATTTCAGTTGATCAAGACGATTTGAACGGTGAAAATGTCGGGAATTCATACAATAAATATCTCATCTCAGATCTTCTGAGAGACAAGTATGGGTATGATGGTGTCGTTTGTACTGACTGGCTAATTACTGGAGATGAACCAGATGCCGTTGATATTTTTGCAGGTAAACCATGGGGTGTAGAACACTTAACAGTTGCTGAACGCCATTATAAAGCTTTGATGGCGGGAGTTGACCAATTTGGTGGGAATAATGAGGCTGCTCCAATAATTGAAGCATATGAAATGGGTGTAAAAGAACATGGCGAAGAATTTATGCGTAAGCGCTTTGAAACATCAGCTGTTCGCTTATTATTAAATATTTTCCGACTAGGTCTATTTGAAAATCCATATGTGGAAGAAAGGGCAAATACAGTTGGAAATCCAGAATTTATGGAGAAGGGGTACGACGCGCAATTAAAGTCAATTGTAATGGTGAAAAATAAAAATCAACTTCTACCGTTAGTAAAAGGGAAGACGGTCTATATACCAAAACGCTACTTAGCTGCTGGAAAGAACTGGTTCGGTATAGAAATACCTGAAAAGTATGAATACCCATTTAATCTAGACGTGGTAAAAAAATATTTTAGCGTGACAGATAAACCTGATGAGGCAGATTTTGCGTTAGTTGGTATATCAAGTCCAGAGGGTGAGGGCTTCAGTAGAGAAGATGTGGAAAACGGTGGAACAGGATATGTTCCGATTAGCTTACAGTATGGAACGTATACGGCCAAATATGCCCGTGAAGAAAGTATTGCGGGCGATGTGAGAGATGTATTGGATCGAACGTACAAAGGGAAATCCTTTACCCCTCGAAATACAACTGATCTTGAGTTGGTACAAAAGACAAAAGAAGAGATGAAGGGTAAACCTGTTATTGTATCTCTACTTTTATCAAAACCTACTATAGTTGAGGAATTTGAAAGTAGCATCGATGCTCTCCTCTTAAACTTTGGCGTGCAGGACCAAGCTCTACTTGATATTTTAACTGGAGTTACAGAACCTTCAGGACTTCTTCCAATGCAGTTGCCAGCAAATATGAAGACTGTTGAAGAACAATACGAAGATGTACCACATGACATGGTATGTCACGTAGACACAGAAGGAAATGAATATGATTTTGCTTTTGGTCTAAATTGGAGGGGGGTCATTCAAGATGATCGAACAAAAAAATACAAAAAGATTCATAAAGTAAAAAACTAACCTAATAAGGAGAAGAGGAGGAATACTGTATAAGATATTTTACAAAGAATTCAGTTTTTGAGTAAGACTGCAGTAGAGAATGAAAGAATGCATGGAGGGGAAAGCGTGAAAATTACACAGTTACGAACTAACCAGATTACGAATCCATTAGGTTTTGAATTTGAACGATTAAATCTATCATGGGTGACAGTAGCTGGTGATAGTCAATCCGTTTCACAGAAAGCAGCGCAAGTAGAAGTCAGCTTAGAATCTAATTTTTCAACCGTCCTTTTTGATAGTGGAGTTCAAGAGGAGATTAATAGTTTAGCATATTCACTTGAACTAGAATTAAAACCTCGTACACGTTATTACTGGCGGGTAACAGTTTGGGGGGATGCTGGTGACAGTGTTACTAGTGGTGCAGCATGGTTTGAAACAGCAAAAATGGATGAAAAATGGAAGGGGAAATGGATTTCACCTGACCTTGATAAAGAAATCCACCCCCTTGTTAGAAAAGAATTTACGTTACCAACAGGTATCGTTTCTGCTAGAGTCTATCTTTCTGGATTAGGAATCTATGACTTGCAAATTAATGGTAAGCGTGTCAGTGACGAGTATTTCGCACCAGGTTTTAATTCTTATGATCACTGGATACAGTATCAAACGTATGATGTGACGGATTTAGTAACGGAAGGAAGTAATGCCATCGGAGTTATGCTCGGCAATGGCTTGTATAAAGGACGGTTTGGATTTGACGGTGGTTACCATGAATTGTATGGGAGCCAATTTGCATTAATTGGAGAGATTGTTGCAACTCTTGAAGACGGCTCGACAGTTGTTATAGGTACTGATGAGAATTGGAAATGCACTTCATCACCAATTACGTTTAGTGGTATTTATGATGGAGAAATTTATGATGCAAATCTTGAAATTCCAAATTGGACAAATGCTGAGATTGATGAAAATAACTGGACAGGAGTTACACAAACAGAAGTAAAAACGGACAAATTCCTAGCAAGACTAAGCTTGCCTGTAAAGATTAAAGAAGTTCGTAAACCAGTTGAAATCATCACAACTCCTGCAGGAGAAACTGTTCTTGATATGGGACAGATCATGACTGGGTGGGTTACTTTTAAAACAAATGCTCCAAAAGGCACAATATTACAACTTCAATACGGAGAAATACTGCAAAATGACTGTTTTTACAGAGATAATTTACGTACGGCAAAGGCAGAGTATACGTATATTTCAGATGGAAGTGAAAGAGTAGTACAGCCATATTTCACGTTTTATGGTTTCCGCTATGTGAAGTTAACCGGATTTGATACTGCAATTAATCTCGAGGACTTTACAGGATGTGTCATTTACAGTGATATTGATCAAACTGGTCATATCGAAACATCAAATCCATTAGTAAACCAATTATTTTCAAATGCGTTATGGGGGCAAAAAGGAAACTTCCTGGATGTACCAACAGATTGTCCACAACGCGATGAAAGAATGGGCTGGACAGGGGATGCACAAGTATTCGCTTCGACAGCTTGTTACAATATGTATTCTCCAGCATTTTATCATAAGTATATGTATGATTTACGGGAAGAACAAAAGCGCCTTGGCGGATCCGTCCCCTTCATCGTTCCTCAAATCAAACCGAAAGATGACCTTGGTTTTGTTACAGGACATGGATCTGCAGCTTGGGGTGATGCGGCAACAGTCATTCCATGGGTCCTTTATATGCATTATGGAGACAAGGAATTACTTGCTCTGCAATTTGAGACGATGAAGGATTGGGTAGACTACATTAAAAAAATTGATGAAGAAACTGGCGGAAAGAGATTATGGCAGGATGGCTTTCACTTTGGTGACTGGTTAGCACTTGATGGTCCAGATCCATTAAGTCCAATGGGTGGAACGGATGCTCATTATATTGCTTCAGCCTATTACTGCTATTCTGCACAATTAGTGGCAAAAGCAGCGTCAGTTTTAGGTGAAACAGATGTAGCAGATGAATACACTATACTGGCTAATGAGATAAAAGATGCAATGAAAAATGAGTATTTTTCTCCAAATGGAAGAATTACGATTCATACACAAACAGCCATGATCGTAGCACTTTACATGGACATTATTCCCGACAATTTCCGTGAACGTGTGATAAATGATTTAAAAGCAAAATTACGTGCTGATAAGATGCATCTAAAAACGGGATTTGTCGGAACCCCATATTTCTGCCATGTGTTATCAGAAAATGGAGCTAATGAAGATGCTTATACTTTACTACTAAATGAGGATTTCCCAAGCTGGTTATATGCAGTTAATTTAGGGGCGACAACCATTTGGGAGAGATGGAATTCCGTACTGCCAGATGGAAGTATTAGTGATACAGGTATGAACTCATTGAATCATTATGCATATGGCTCGATTGCAGAGTGGATGTATACGCAAATGTGCGGAATAAATCCGGTAGAGAATGCACCGGGATATCGCAAAATTGTGTTCAGCCCAAAACCATATGGTAAATTATCATCTGCAAAGGCAACGTTACATTCAGCGAGTGGCTTAATTGAGAGTGGCTGGGAAATTCATGAGAATAGCAAATTATCATTTGACTTTAACGTTCCATTCAATTCTACAGCTGAATTTATCCTTCCTGATGCATTATTAGATCAAGTATTAGTAAACGGTAAACCATTGGCTGCAAGTTCAATTAAAGCTATACAAGAAGGTGCTCAAGTAAAGGGTGAGTTAGTTGCAGGTTCATATCATATAGCCTACATTCCTACGAAAGATTATATCTTGAAATATAGCTCAAATAATAGCATAAGAGAGTTACTAAGCAATGTAAAAACAGAAGAAATCCTAGCTGAACTCCTACCAGAAATGATTTCGAACAAAATGATTATACACCGATTCTCGGAGAGTTCATTGAGAGAATTGAGTTCTTCGCCACTAGGTGCAAAAGTAGTAACACCTGAACAGATCGAAAAACTAGACGAAAGGCTTTCTCTCGTTCATGTATAACCGAAGCGAGTATATTCATTCATTTTATAAGGAGGAAAAGTAGATGGCTTTATTACAAGTGAGTTTTAAGTCGAAAGCACTTATGATGCAAACATCTGTGAATGTATTATTGCCTATGGGAACAAATAGAGTGGATGTAGAGAAGATGTCAGACTTAACCTATGAGCATAAAAAGTTTCCTGTCTTATATCTTTTGCATGGGGCAACTGACGATCATTCCTGTTGGTTACGTTTATCTTCAATAGAAAGGTATGCTGAAGATAAAGGGATTGCTGTTGTCATGCCAAATGCTGACTTAAGTTGTTATAGTGATATGATTCATGGCCATAAGTATTGGACGTACATTAGTGAGGAATTGCCGAATTTTATTGAGGCTGCTTTTCCGATCTCAAGTAAACGCGAAGATACTTTTGCTGCTGGATTATCAATGGGAGGCTACGGTGCATTCAAACTTGGGTTACGTAAACCCGAGAAATTTGCAGCTGTTGCTTCACTGTCGGGTTTAGTAGACTTGGTTAGCTCTTTAAACGAACCTGGTCCAAGCTTTTTTGAAAATGTATTCGGCGATAGCTCTACTGTTCCGAAAAGTAGGAATGACTTAGTATATGTACTGGAACAAATGAAGAAAGAAAATGAAAGGATTCCTAAATTATTCCAAGCATGTGGAAGAGAAGATTTTCTATATCAAAATAATCTTACATTTAGAGACTTTGCGAATAGTTTAGGAGTGGACTTACATTATGAAGAAGGGCCAGGCGGACATGAGTGGGGCTACTGGGATACGAATATTCAACGAGTATTAGATTGGCTGCCACTTGAAAGCAACAAAGTCATTAAATAATCTATTAAAAGGGAAAGGTAGATTTATAGTAAAACACAGTAGGGTTGTACAGACAAATAGCCTTTGAATATTCTAATTTTTTGTACGTTTGTTTCATTTAAATCCATATAAAAAAGGAGATATCAAAATGAACCGTCCATACATGACTGTTACCGAAGTCACTGACTATGGTCCGTATATAACAAAAATTATTCTTCCGATGCCTGTAGCTGTTAAATCAGAGGTGTTATCTGAAGATACATTTAACGTTTATGTGGAACGGCGTAATAAAAAGAACGGTGAAGTTCTTCAACTTAGAAAAGACTTTTTATCGGAAGAGACTCAATCATCAAAAGGGTATTGTCGAGTTACAAAAGCTTATCCATCAGATGATGAAGGGAATAAAACACCCATAGGTAATTACGCTACACTAGAACTTGAGTGTGAGGCAATCTACCGTTTAAATTCTGAAGTTGCCTATCTAGAACACAATGTATTTGTATTTTGCGATTTTCGAATAACACAGGTAAAAGAAATACCAACCGAAAATGAACCTATTTCTGGGCTTGTTTATGATCATTATAGCGCCGGTAAAATGGAGCAAGTCAGAGGTTGGGTAAACAGTGAGTCCTCATATGCTGAGATGCCACTACGTTTTGGTTATTATTCACCAAATATGAGTAAGGAGAAACATCCGCTAATCATTTGGCTGCATGGCGGAGGGGAAGGTGGCTTTGACACCACAGTTGCGTATGCTGGAAATAATGTTGTAAATTTGTCAAGTGAAAAAGTACAGAGAATATTCGGAGGAGCTTATGTTCTTGCTCCACAAGTACCTACAATGTGGATGGATGATGGCTCTGGAGAGTTTTCTTGGAGTGGTAATTCAAAGTACGTTTCCTCATTGAAAGCGCTCATTGACGAGTTTGTAAGTGTTCATCCAAACATAGATGTAAATCGTATTTATATTGGTGGCTGTTCAAATGGCGGGTTTATGACAATGCGTATGATCATTGATTACCCCTGCTTCTTCGCTGCAGCATTTCCTGTATGCGAAGCCCTTCTGGATAAAATGATTACAGATCAACAAATAAAAGATATTAAAGATACACCTATTTGGTTTACACATGCCCAAAATGATACGATTGTAGATCCGCAAATTACAGCAATTCCAACTTATGAGCGACTACTCAAAGCCGGTGCACCAGATGTTCACTTTTCATATTTTGATAAGGTAGTAGATACGTCAGGTATATTCAAGGATTCTGAAGGTAACCCTTTTGAATTCTTCGGACATGGAACCTGGATCTATATGCTGAAGGATGAATGTGTGCTAGATTACGATGGTTCTCCTGTAAAAGTAAATGGAAAAGACGTAACTCTTCTTCAGTGGCTGGCAATACAATCAAAAAGTATAGGTCATAATAAGGATACAAGTGAAATTCAATACAACAAAATAAATTAAACTGGGAGGGTGTTGTTCAGTTTGAAAAATAATATGGTTGAAAAAATTTCAAGCCATACTTCCAACTGCACAAAAATTGCACTGACTTAATTTATTTTATGAATTTTATGTTTTACAAAAAATAATCCAAAACATTGATTTTTCAATACTTATTTAAGTTGGCTTTATAAATATATGCGAAATTGAATGAGGAACGGCAAGTAATTATTGATAAGGTAGAGGAAAGCGGGTTAATTTACCATGAATTCACGAAGCTAGGCTCGAGATTATCCTCAACCTGCAACGTGCATGTGAAGCAAGTAGTATTGATTTTGCTATGCATATAGTTGCTGAAAAGAAACTTGGTTTACCACAAAAAGCACAAGAGATGCTTTTACGTTAATTGAAATAGCTAATATCTCCCTGCTATCCTAGGTCAAAAAATGAAGGCAATGGTTGGGTTTAGAAACATTGCTGTTCATGATTACCAAGAGATAAATTTAGTCATCCTGCAAAAGATTGTTGAAGAACATCAAGTGGATTTTATAAACTTTACAAAAACAATTCTATTAAAATAACAGTAAAACGACTATGTAAGGATATGTTTGGTCTAAACCTAAAGGTGTAAATGAAACGTCATAAATCTTCGGTAAGAGGATTTATGACGTTTTTATAATTTTTTCTATAAATTTCAATCCACTTTCATTTATAAACTCTTAACAGGCTTAATTAACTTCTACCTTTATCCCATATTCATTAAAAGCCTTTTTCATTTCTTCTTTTGCTTCTTCTTCATCATCACCATGAATTTCTAATGTATACTGAGTAGAATTAGACATCAAGGATACACTTAGGCCAAGAAAACTTTTTACATCAATTATTTTGTTTTCTGCATGCAAAACAATACTTGATTTAAATTTGTTGGCAGTGTTTACTATAGAAGCCATTTCTTTCACATTAATTGTCCCTGATTGTACAGCACTGGCTAATTTTGAAGCATTGGACGCTCGTTTATTAAAATCCATTTTTCATTTCCTCCTATAAAGGTTGATAGTAAGGTTAAGTATACCATTATCTATTTGAGCTGTGAAAATACAAGTGAAAATAAACTTTCTCAATTCGATATTTTAGTTATTCCATGTGTTCGATACTTTTAGTAAATAGTAATAGTAAAAAACTGCCTTTAGCGTTTGATATTGTTTTTTACTTAGAGATAAGAAAGTCTTATATGTTTGAGTTAGTAAAAACGGTAATATACAATAAGCTACAAAGTTACCTATCGTAGGAGGGCAACCGTGAAACGTACATCATTTCAATATATTTCGTTAATCTCGTTTTTTATAACATCATTAGCTTTTTCAGTTTATTTTTATCAGCAAGTACAGATCTATGATCAAAAGATTGTCAAAAGTACTGTTACAGATACCTCTCTTCCTAAGTATCATTTTGTATTGATTGGTGAGGAAATGAATCATGATTATTGGCGTTTAGTAGGTAAAGGAGCAAAAGAGACTGAATCAAAGTATGATGTTTTTGTTGAATATGAGGGGCCTAAGCGTTCAAATCCTGAGGAGCAGCTTAAGCTTTTAGATATGGCTATAAAGTCAAAAGTAGATGGCATCATTGTCCAAGCACTTAACGAAGAGTTTACTCCAATGATTAATAAGGCGGTTAGTGAAGGCATTCCAGTTATAACGATTGATACAGATTCTAAAGAAAGCTTGCGTACTGCGTATATAGGTACCGATAATTATTTAGCAGGTCAATTAGCTGGGAAAGCGTTGATAGAAGATACCAATGGAAAAGCGACTGTTGGAATTATCACAGGAAGCTTTGAGAATACCCATCATCAGTTGCGTGTCCAAGGATTTAGAGATGCAGTCGCAAAGGTTGAAGGAATTGAGGTGGTCGCAATTGAAGAATCGAACATCACGAGGGTGGATGCTGAAGAAAAAGCATATACCATGTTAACAGAGAATGAAAACATTACTGCATTTATAGGAACGAGTTCATGGGATGGGCTTGGTATCGTAGAAGCAGCAAAGTCACTCAATAAGCAGGAGGATCTGTATGTGATGGCTTTTGATCCATTAGCTGAGAACATTGATTTACTTGAAAAAGGAGATCTGGATGCGATCATTGAACAACAGCCGTATGAGATGGGGTACAAAAGTATTGAGATCATGTTGGATATGCTTAATGGGAAGTCGGTTCGGGAAATCTACCATACGGATGCTTCCATTATACGTAATGCAAACTTAGATAAATGGAAAGTTCAAAATGGTGATTCTTTATGATTAAGATCCGCACAAAGTTATTAGTTTATTTTGCAGCGATTTTATTCATGATTGTCGTCGTCTTTTTTGTTCGGGAACAAAGTAATCAAAAAGTAATGGACTTGTATGATGAGAGTGTAGAGCATTTTATTCTTTTAAATGAATTGACCAAAAAAACAACGCAGACTTTTCAATCTCTGCAAATTTATGTGTATGAACCTTTACCTCAAAATCTATCTATTTATATGGAAGAAAAAGAACAACTTATTACATTACAACAGGAATTTACGACGAAAGAAGAAGTTGGGATCCCAAAGAAAAACTATCTGAATATGTTAAGCAGTTTTCTTGAACGATCAGATCAAACAGTAGAAGGTGTAAAAAGACAGGATATCCAGCAATATTCCATGAATCTAAATGAAGCAGAAAAAACATCCAATTATATACATGAGAAAACACTGGAATTAATCAATAATGAACTGACAGAATATAAAGAGCTTTCCTCCCTTATAGAGAAAAAAATCTCCTATACGAAAAAGCTAGGGTCAACAATTATTCTTTCTATTATTATTTTTAGCATTTTATTTGCGCTATGGTTTTCCAATGGAATTACTAGAACCATTGGAAGACTAACAAAGGCTGCACAGAAAATTTCCAAAGGACATTATTCAGGTGAAGATGTTGTTGTGTCAAGAAAAGATGAGCTTTGGTTTTTAACAAAGACGTTTAATGAGATGAAAAGAAACATTCTTCAATCTGTTACCGAAATTGAAGAAAAAGCAAGACTTTCCCAACTTCTAAAAGAAATGGAACTGAAGAGTTTACAAAATCAAATAAATCCACACTTCTTATTTAATACATTAAATACGATTTCCAAGACCTCTTATATTGAAGGGGCAGAGAAAACCAGTGATTTAATCGCTTCTGTTTCCGCATTACTACGATATAATATTGGTAATCTAGAGAGGGAAACATTACTAAAGGATGAAGTGGACGTTGTAAAAGAGTATTTTTTTATACAAAAAACACGATTTGGTAATCGGGTAACATTCGAAGAAAACATTGATCCCGGATGTTTATCAACTCCTCTCCCTTGTCTGACGCTTCAGCCAATAATTGAGAACGCTTTTGTACATGGAATAGAAGACATGGCTGAAGGGGCTGTCATCTCATTAACGATTTTTCAAGAAAATGAAAAGGTTTGTATCGAGGTTAGGGATAATGGCATTGGAATGGATCAACAAACCAGAGATAAATTGTTGGATACAAGTAATGAAAAAGATGTTACTTTACCTCAAAAAAGCTCTGGTCATTCTACCGGGATAGGAATGAAAAATGTGATAAGTCGTCTTAAGCTGTTTGATAAGGGCAGTCATGTTGACATTGATTCCGAACTTGGACAAGGAACAACGGTAAGGATTCGGATAACAAAATGATGAGAGGAGTGAAATCTTGATAAATGTCATGCTGGTAGATGATGAGTTACTTGAAAGAGAAGGACTTAAGCTAATGCTATCTAAAAACCGTTCAGGGTTTGAGGTCATAGCTGAAGCACAAAATGGAAAAGAAGCAGTCGATCTAGCCATTGCCAAAAAGCCGGATTTAATTTTTATGGATATTAAAATGCCGCAGCTAGATGGACTTAAAGCAATCCAAAAAATTCTCGAGGTATATCCAAATACAAAATGTGTGATGGTATCTGCTTTTGACACATTTGATTACGCACGCCAAGCGATGAAGGTCGGGATTAAGGAGTATTTGTTAAAGCCGAGTAAAGTGTCAGAAGTACTCGAAGCTTTTGACCGAATGGTAGAAGAAATAGAGAAGGAAAGAAAACAAGGAAATGAAATGTTGGAAATAAATCATCGGTTAGAACGATTCAACTCTTTTATAGAAATGGAGTTTATTGTGTCGTTACTATTGGATCATGTTCATGATTTTGGTAAAGAAGATTGGAATGAATGGTTGAATCTTGAACAAAAGCAAGGATTCATCGTTGTTTTTTCTTTTGATTCTAATAAGCTTCATCCAAAACGACAAGAAAGAAGCGAATGGTATAGGGTTTTAAAAAAGACATTACATAATCAGGAGTATCCATGTCTTGTAGGTCCGTTAACTGGCATTCAAGTCCCAACACTTGTGTTACTGAATCATGAAGAAGAAGATAATCTAAAAATGAGGCAGGAGTTTGCAGGTTCAATCATTCATAAGGTGAAAAATCAGTTGAATGATTGCAGGCTGGTTGCAGGAATAGGAACGGTAGTTACTGATGTTCATCAATTTTCCCGTTCCTATGAGGAAGCGGTCTATGCGTTGGAATTAGTTTATCATCATAAAAGTGCATCGTATATGGCCTACAGTAGTCATTTGAAGCAAAGGCGGACAGAACTTATCCCGTTTGAAGTAGAGAAAGAACTGGTGAATGCAGTTAAAAAAGGGGATATGCAAAAAGGATTACAATTGTTTGATACTTATTTTCATCACATATACCAAGCCTCAGATTCAAAGGTAGAAATCATGAAAAAATCAATGGGGAATTTTTTTATTGTGTTAACACGATCAATGAAAGAGTTTGGATTTGATGAAGATGTTCAAATGAGCTTTGACCAATTAGAAACATCCATACAGATAAAAGAACGTGCGAAATCACATTTGTTAGTTATTATCGAGCGTTTAAGAGATTGGCGCATGAATGGTGTGGATAGTCTGATTTTACAAGCAAAAGAATATATTGATCATCATTATAATAAAACGGTCATGCTGGAAGAAGTTGCTGAAAAGATAGGCCTCAGCTCTTATTATCTTAGTAAGCTATTTAAAGAAAAGTTTGAGGTAACTTTTATTGAGTATATAACCAATATAAGAATCCAAAAAGCTAAAGACTTATTATTGGGTGGAAAAACTCCATTAAAAGAAATTGCAATGAATATAGGATATAAGGACCCAAATTATTTTAGCAGAGTCTTTAAAAAGGAAACAGGACTTAGTCCAAGTGAATATAGAAGCAAATACCAATCATGAAACCATGATAATTGCTGCCTTTATAGCTTGTAGAGAAACCTAGAGTTTTTCTACAAGCTTTTTTAGTATGTTAAACAACAAGAAAAATATCCTTCACAATATAGTCTAGGTGTTAACAAGAATGTGAAGATGAAAGTGCTATCATGAGGATTTGTTTATGATAAATTTACTGTAACGTTTGAAAGATATGAAAGAAATAATGTAAACGAAATCATATACACACTATGACAGGAGGTAAGAGAAAACAAGCTTGAGTATTGGAGTTATGAAGAGCAATTACCGGATCTTCTACATGAAGATGTGTAATCAACTATAGAGTATGAGGAGGATCAATATGTTACAAAAACATTCATCATGGTATGTTATTTTAATTGCAGTTGCGGCAGGTGTAGCCGGACTAATGTACGGTTTTGATACAGCGGTTATTTCAGGAGCAATTGGCTTTCTCGCAGAACGATACGACTTAACACCTGCTATGCAGGGCTGGGTCATTTCCTGTGTAATGATCGGCGGGGTACTTGGTGTTGCGATGTCCGGTTTTTTAAGTGATAAATATGGCCGGAAAAATATTATGTTTTTATCTGCCGTTCTGTTTATTATTTCTGCAATAGGATCTGCCTTTGCAACAGGTGTTACTATGCTAGTTTATGCTAGAATTATCGGCGGATTTGGAATAGGTTTTGCATCAGCTCTATCTGTTACGTATATAAGTGAGTGTGCACCGCCAAACATCCGAGGTAGACTAGGATCTCTTTATCAGTTATTTACGATCTTCGGAATTTGTGCTACTTTTTACATCAACTATGCAGTAGCAAACAGTGGGACACATGCTTGGGGATTAGAGGAAGGATGGCGCTGGATGCTGGGTTATGGAACGTTTCCAGGTTTAATCTTTTTCGTTCTATTATTCTTTATTCCGGAAAGCCCTAGATATTTAATGCAAAAAGGAAAAGAAAAAGAAGCGTTTCAAACACTTAAACGAATCAGCGGTGAAACAGTTGCAAAACAAGAAGTGAAAGAGATTAAAAGATCAATCGAAACAGAAAAAAATAGTTCTGTTAAACAATTATTGAAGCCTGGTTTACGAATGGCTATGGGAGTGGGAATTTTTCTTGCCCTGTTTAACCAAGTAATTGGTATGAATGCTGTAACATACTATGGTCCGGATATTTTCCGCAGTGTTGGTTTTGAGAATAACACGGAGTTTTTGGCAACAAGTATCATTGGTAGTGTCCAAGTAGTGTTCACGATTGTAGCTCTTTTGTTAATTGACAAACTTGGCAGAAAGAAATTGATGGCAATTGGTTCTAGTTTGATGGCGATATTTATGGTGCTGATTGGAAGCGTATTCTACTTTGAACCTGCAAATAGTGGTCCATTACTAGTCATCTTTGTATCCGGTTTCACTGCGGCATTCTGTGTATCAATGGGACCAATCCCTTGGATTATGATTCCGGAAATCTTCCCAAACCATCTGCGTGGTAAAGCGGTTGGAATTGCAACGATGTTCCTTTGGGGGGCAAACTGGGCAATCGGACAGTTTACGCCAATTCTAATCAATAATATGGGTGGATCATTTACATTCTGGATGTTCGCTGTCATTAATGCGATATGCTTCATCTTCGTTATGACGATTGTACCGGAAACAAAAAACAAATCGCTTGAAGAAATCGCGCAAATTTGGAAGCCTAAAGGAAAGAAAGCAGCTGATTTTGATAAAGAAGATTTCACTGGTTACGCTATAGAAGAAACAACAAGTAAGTAGTAGATTAATTATAGAAGAAAGTTGGATCTTTACAGCAAGGGTCCAACTTTTTTCATGCAGTGTATAAATCGTCAAGCTATGGTTGATTGTACGTACCAATTATAGTATTATAAACTTATAAATTCATATATATACGCACAAGGTTTTAAGATGAAGTATCGAAAGCTTAGTTTCGTAAACGTGAGAACTGCTGTTGGTAATGAATGATGGGAAAATTACAATGTGGTTAATTTATATTTATGTTGATGTAAGCGGTTACGATTTTTTATTTATTAAATCGTTTATTTATAGGAGGAATATAGAATGAGTCTTAATGCAAAACATGCAATTCAAAGTGGTAAAACAGTACTTGGTATAGAACTTGGATCAACGAGAATTAAAGCAGTTCTAATCGGCGAAGATAATACACCAATCGCATCAGGAAGCCATGATTGGGAAAATAGTTATATAAATAATCTGTGGACATATAGCATAGAGGAAGTTTGGAAGGGTGTTCAAGACAGCTTTCAAAAGATGGCTAATGATGTAAAGCAACAGTATGGCATCACTTTACAAACAGTTGGTGCTATTGGATTTAGTGCGATGATGCATGGGTATATGGCTTTTGACAAAAATGAAAAGCTTTTAGTCCCATTCCGTACATGGCGTAACAATATTACAGGAGATGCTTCGAAAGAATTAACAGAACTGTTTAACTATCAAATTCCTCAAAGATGGAGTATTGCTCATTTATATCAAGCGATTTTAAATCAGGAAGAACATATTAATGACGTTTCTTTTTTGACAACATTAGCAGGATATGTTCATTGGAAATTGACAGGACAGAAGGTTTTGGGTATTGGTGAAGCTTCTGGTGTCTTTCCGATTGACTTACAAACAAAGAATTATAATCAAACCATGATCAATCAATTCAATGAATTGGTTGATCACAAAAATTTATCTTGGAAACTGGAAGACATTTTGCCTCATGTTTTATTAGCGGGGGAAAATGCTGGCGTATTAACAGTAGAAGGAGCCAAGCTTCTCGATGTTACTGGAGAACTGCAAGCAGGTATTCCGCTTTGTCCTCCGGAAGGTGATGCAGGAACTGGTATGGTTGCCACAAACAGTGTTGCGAAACGTACCGGAAATGTTTCTGCCGGGACATCTGCATTTGCCATGGTTGTACTCGAAAAAGATTTGTCCAAAGTCCATCCTGAGATTGATCTTGTTACAACACCTACAGGTAATTTAGTAGCGATGGCTCACTCCAACAACTGTTCTTCGGACTTAAATGCATGGATCGGAATATTTGAAGAATTTTTAGGTGCAATGGGCATGGAAGGCGACAAGAATAAAATATATGAAACGTTATTTAAACAAGCCCTTCAAGGAGATCAGGATGGAGGTGGCCTATTATCATATGGCTATCTTTCAGGTGAGCATATGACCCATTTTGAAGAAGGTCGTCCATTGTTTGTTCGTTCTTCAGGAAGTCGTTTCAATCTTGCTAATTTCATGCGTGTGCAATTATTTACAGCATTCGGCGCGATGAAAATTGGTATGGATATTCTATTAAATGAAGAAAACGTAAAGTTGGATGAAGTATTGGGTCATGGCGGATTATTCAAGACAGAAGGTGTTGGTCAAAGTATATTGGCAGCTGCTTTTAATGTTCCTGTGTCTGTTATGGAAACGGCAGGAGAAGGTGGTGCTTGGGGAATGGCCCTACTTGGATCTTATATGATAAACAAAAAGGAACAGGAATCTTTGGAAGAGTTTTTAAATGACAAAGTATTTGTTGATCAATCAGTGAAGACAGTGTCTCCGGATCCGAGTGATGTAGAAGGCTTTGAGCAATTTATGGAACGTTATAAAAACGGTCTTGTTATTGAAAGAGCAGCAGTTGAAAATCTTCGGTAAGTTATGAGTGAATTTGCAACTCGACAGGAACAGCTTTCTTGTCGAGTTCTTCTAAAAAAGTATTCGCTGTCCACACATGTTTTAAATGGTAGATTGAAGTTATAGTGCATCACTTATTTAAATACTTGTTGATTGTACGTACAAATTACGATATGATTTAAATATGAGTTTAAGTTTATGCGTACAAGATAATAGATGCTTGAAAGGAGTGCTAACCAGATCATGTTAGAAAGTTTGAAAAAACAAGTGTTGGATGCAAATTTGGCTTTACCGAAATATGGATTGGTAACGTTTACTTGGGGAAATGTAAGCGGTTATGACCGAGAGGAAGGACTAGTCGTAATCAAGCCTAGCGGCGTTGCATATGACAAGTTGACAGTCGAAGACTTAGTTGTACTTGATTTAGAGGGGAATATTGTAGAAGGTAATTTAAACCCATCATCTGATACCCCAACACATCTGGTTCTTTACCGAAACTTTCCCGGAATTGGGGGAATTGTTCATACCCATTCCCCATGGGCAACAAGCTGGGCTCAAGCGGGTAAACCTATTCATGCATTAGGGACAACGCAAGCGGATTATTTTTACGGTACTGTACCTTGCACGAGAAGAATGACAGAAGAAGAGATTCAAGGTGAGTACGAATTGGAAACAGGGAATGTAATTGTTGAAACATTTAAAGACATAGATCCATCACAGATTCCTAGTGTACTAGTTCATAGTCATGCTCCATTCAATTGGGGAAAAGACCCGAATGAAGCAGTCCATAATGCGGTTGTCTTGGAAGAAGTGGCAAAAATGAATTTCCACACATACCAAATTAACCCGGAAATTCCGCCTATGGATCAGACATTATTAGATAAACACTACTTAAGAAAACATGGAGCAAATGCCTATTACGGACAGAAAAAGTAAGCTATGCTACTAAACGATAAATCTAACAATCTATATAAATTAGGAGGAATTCACATGTTAAAAACAAGACCTTATGAATTTTGGTTTGTTACAGGTAGTCAAAACTTATACGGAGAAGAACCATTACGCCAAGTGGCTAACAACTCACAGGAAGTTGTAGACGGGTTAAATAAAGAAGGAGATCTTCCTTTTAATATCGTATTCAAGTCTGTTGTTAAGACGGCAGAGGAAATTAGAAATCTGGCATTTGAAGCAAATACAAATGAAAATTGTGCAGGGATTATTACGTGGATGCACACATTCTCACCAGCTAAAATGTGGATCGCAGGACTAACGGCTCTGCAAAAACCATTGCTTCATCTTCATACCCAACATAACCGTGATATCCCATGGAGCGATATCGACATGGACTTTATGAACTTAAACCAAGCAGCTCATGGTGATAGAGAGTACGGTTTTATTGGAACTCGTATGGATGTGTCAAGAAAAGTAATCGTTGGACATTGGCAAAGCAAAGAAGTCACAACAAAATTAGGTAGCTGGATGAAAACAGCTGTTGGTGTAACAGAGGGTCCAAATATTCGTGTTGCTCGCTTCGGTGATAACATGAGAAATGTTGCCGTAACAGACGGAGATAAAGTTGAAGCGCAAATAAAGTTTGGGTGGACAGTAGATTATTACGGTATTGGTGATCTTGTAGAAGAAATGAACAAAGTAACAGATGATCAGTTAGATGCACTTTATAAAGAGTATAGTGAATTATACGAACTTCCAGCAGAAGCGAGTGAGCCAGGAGCAGTAAGAGACGCAATTCTTGAGCAAGGACGTACTGAGTTAGGATTAAAAGCATTCTTGTCAAAAGGGAATTACAGCGCATTCACGACAAATTTTGAAGATTTACATGGAATGAAACAACTTCCGGGACTAGCTTCACAACGTTTAATGGCAGAAGGATATGGATTTGCAGGTGAAGGTGACTGGAGAACAGCTGCATTATTACGCTTAATGAAAATTATTTCCGGTAATAAAGGAACTTCTTTCATGGAAGATTATACGTACCACTTAGAGCCTGGCAACGAAATGATTCTTGGCTCACATATGCTTGAAATCTGTCCGACAGTCTCTGCCACAAAACCTAAAATTGTCGTAAATCCTTTAGGTATCGGTGGAAAAGAGGATCCAGCACGTCTTGTATTCGATGGTAAAGGTGGAGATGCAGTAAATGCTTCACTTATCGAATTAGGTGGAAGATATCGTCTAGTCATCAATGAAGTGAAAGCTGAACAACCTACTATTGAAACACCAAATTTACCAGTAGCAAAAGTATTGTGGAAGCCGCAGCCATCTTTAAGTGAAGCGACAGAAGCTTGGATCTATGCTGGCGGAGCACATCATACAGTATTCTCTTTTGAAGTGACAACTGAACAACTATATGACTTTGCTGATATGGCAAAAATCGAAGTGGTTGTCATCGACAAAGATACAAATGTGAGACAATTCCGCAATGAGTTAAAGTGGAATGAAGCAATTTGGAGAAGATAAGATGAACGGGGATCAGAGGTTTAAGAACATTAAACCTCTGGTCTTTTTATATTATGAAAGTTTACTAAATTTAAGTGTAAATAGTCCCTTTAAAATTTTTTTGGAAAAATTAGAAATGATACTTCCTATCCTAAAAAGGATAGGAATCGTTTAATTCCAAAGTCTTAAACAAAAAAATCCTGTTTTTGATGTTTAAATTGCTTTGTTGTTAACCCGGTTATTTTTTTGAAAGTCTTGCAAAAATAATGTGAATCACTATATCCAACTTGATCGGCTATTTCATAGGTTTTATTGTTTGTTGACTTTAATAGATTTTTTGCCATATCAATACGGGTGTTTGTTAAATATTCAATTAATGTTTTACCTGTTTCCTGACTAAACAAATGACTCAAATAGGAGGCACTTACATTTACGGCATCAGCAACTGTCTGCAACGATAATTGTGAGTCGGGAAAATTTTTATTAATATAATCCATAGCCAGTTGAACGGATGATGAGTATTTGCTTGTTAAACAATCTCTAGTTGATAAAACGAGGTACAGCATTTCCTCTATAAAGGCTAGAACCTCGTTATAGCTCCTAATCCAGCTTGCTTTCATTTCTAATTGATTAATCTCCTGCATAACTTCAAGACGGTCCATTTCTCTTTCCTTTAAATAATGGGAAATCGTTATAGTGAAATCCATTAAAAAATAATACGTTGTAAAAGGTGAACGAATATTTCCCTTTGACAGATAAGAAGAATAGGTACGAGCAAAACTAGAAATATCGTTTAGAAGTCCAAATTTTAAAAAGTCAATTAAGTCTCTGCGGTTAAAATGTTGGAGCTCTTTCTTTGATTCAATATCTATTTCAGTTCCCTTAGAACTGTATTTTTGAATAATACTTGAATAACTTTTTTCTTCATCAGCTTCCGAAAACGAAACAGAAATCCCTTTAATACGACTTTCTACTCTTCCGATACCAAAGATTAATGGTTTCTTTGGATGTAATTCTTCATGCGCGAGGAGGAGACGCTTTCGAATGACCTCTGCTTCATATTCAAGTGTCTGTTTTGATTCACCCTTCATAATAAAAATAGTTTCCTTTAATTTTCTGCTAAATTGCAAACAATCATATTCCTTTTCAATCCAGTTAATAAGGTCTGATTCAATTGTACATTCAATAATCACAACATAATAATAGCTTGAGATTAGATTTATGTTTAATTGTGTCGCCTCTTTTATTGCTCTTGAAGAGGTATAAGAGCCTTCACAAATTTCATATAAAAATTTATTTCTAGTAGCAGATTTATTTTGGGAAATTTGATTTTCTAGATCATTTATTCTTTTATTTTTCAGTTCCTCCTCATCAATTTTTGAGGAGACTTTTTTTAAAATAGTAAGTAAATCTAAAGAACTTACAGGTTTTAAGCAATACTCTGCAACTTGAATACGCATTGCTTCTCTAGCATATTCAAATTCATCATGCCCACTTAGAATAATAATTTTTATTGAGGGCATTTTTTCACGAAGAATACGACTGAGTTCCAGTCCATCCATAAAAGGCATTTTAATATCAGTAATGACAATATCAGGTTGGTGTTTTTCGATCAATGGAAGGGCCATCTCGCCATCTGAAGCATCGCCACAATAGATAAACCCTTCTAGTTTCCAATCAATGCTTTTCCCGATCCCCGCACGGATAGCCATTTCATCATCTACTAAAAATACTTTTTTCATCTGTTTCTCCCTTCTGCAGGTATGATCAAACTGACGCGTGTACCTGACCCATACCAGCTATTGATTGTAAGACCAAAAGGTTCTCCATAGTGTAAATGTATTCGTTGATGAACATTTACCATACCAAAGCCACCTTGCTCTTTTTCAAATGGGACACCTTGAGATAATTGAGATCGAATTTCTTCTAATTTGTCTTCTTTCATTCCAATACCGTTATCTATTACATCAATTGAAATATATCCTTCAGGTGTAAAATCACCTTTAATTCGTACAAACCCCTTGCCGCGTTTATTTTTTATTCCATGATAGATTGCATTTTCAACAATAGGTTGAATTGTTAATTTAATCATTTCATAATCAAAAATATCTTCATTTAAGTGAAACGTTACATCTAAAATATCTTGGTACCTCATTTTTTGAATCGTAAGATAATTACGGATGTGATTAATCTCATCTTCTAGAGAAATGACATCTTTTCCTTTACTTAAAGAAATTCTAAAAAAGTGGGATAATGCCTTTGTAATTTCAATGACTTGTTCAGTTTTTCTGGCTTCTGCCATCCATATAATTGTTTCAAGTGAATTATATAGAAAGTGAGGATTAATTTGGGCCTGCATCGTACGTAATTCTGCCGTTTTTAACTGTTTCTGTTCGTTAACACTTTTCGTTAATAGATCATTGATTTTTATGAGCATACTATTAAAATTTTCACCTAGTTCTGCAATTTCATCTGTCCCTTTGTTTTCAAACTTCACTTCAAGATCTCCTTGGGAAGCTTGTTTCATCTTCCTCTTTAATAGGCGAAGTGGAAGAATCAATCTTGAAGTAATAAAGATATATAATCCAATTGTGAAAATTAATATTGAGCCAACCGTTAAGACAATGAGACTCCTTATTTCATTAGCTTCTTTCGTAATTTCTGTTAACGGTGTATATCTTATAAATTTCCATCCGGTTAATTCAGAAGTATCATAAACAAAAAATGTGGACCCTTTCGTAAAATAACCAGAGCTGTTTTCTTCTATTGATTTTCGATCTGAGAGTGGTGAAGTCTTTGCGAATTGTGGATGCGAAAATAAGATAGTTCCAGACTCAGATTGAATTTGAATCGTGCCAGAAGTTTTTAAGGAAGCATCGTGAAGAATATCCTTAAAAACGGAAGCTTTAATAACAATATCTATAAAACCAATTACTTCTTTAGATGAATCGGACACAATCGTACTTGTCATGGAAAGTGCTGGATTACTATTTTTATAGATTGGCTCAATCAATGTTTTCGTAGGTTCATCAAGTAATGTCACAAATGGAGGTTTAGTGAGTGCTAGACGATCTAATTGGTGAACTCCTCGATCTTCGCTAACAGCTTTCCCATCAAGGCCAATAATTTTAATATTCATGATACTATCACTATATTGATAACTTTCTCTGTAAAGCTTTATCATTCCTAAAATGCTTTTTGATTCCTCAGAAGTATTTTGTTTGTCTATTAAAAATTGGACTGTGCTTTCCTTTTTCCCAATTTCATTAAATCTTTTAATGTCTTGAATCACCTCATCATATTCACTGCGTAATTGTGATAGTTGAATTTGGGCTAATGAATATGATTTTTGTGCAAAAATATCGTACGATTTCATATATGAAATCATCCCAACAAGAATAAGGGGGATCACCGTTAAAAAAAGGAACAACATTAGAAGTTTCGCGCGTAAACTTGATACGATCCATTTGATAAATTTCATATTTCTCCAACCTGCCAGTAGTATGATTAGTAGATTTGTATAATTTCGACAACATGTTATAAGCTTGTGGATCTTATATTTTGAATTGCCTTATGTTATCTTTCATTTCTTGAATTCGTTCAACAAGTTTATAGGATGAATCAGAAACTTCCTCAAGAGTCGTTAGCTGTTCTTCTCCCATAGAAGCAATCCCGGCTAATTCTGCATTTGTTATTTGAGAGCTTTGCTCAATGTCTGAGATCATTTGACGAACAGAAAGCATTTGATCAAAAGCCTCATGCATGTCTAGCTTTATACTTTCAATTTCAACTTGCTGTTTACTTCTAATCGAAAGAATCGTTTTAAAGCCACTTTGTATTTCCTCAGTTATGATTTTACTGGTTTGAATATTCTTCAGTGTTTCAGCGTTTTGTTTTCTGATTGAAGATGATAGTCTTGAAATATCGTCTGTTTTGTCATCAGATTGCTGTGAAACTCTATCTGTTTCATCAGAAATTTTCTTTATTCGAGTAAATGTGTTTGATACATGTTGATTTTCTGAAAGATTTGGCATCTCATTTAGTAGAGAAAGGTACAGTAAAGTAAACTCCTTTGAAACAAGTTTAATGAATCGAATATTTTCATTCACTTCTCCTGACAATCTCTGAAGTTCTTCTGATTTTGTATTCATGGTATAAATCATTTTACTCATATTTCCAAGTTGTTGATGAAAGGTTATAAGTTCATTACTAATTTTATTTGTAATATGTAAGGTTTCATTTGATTGGAGGTTGATTTTATTTGATTTTCCTAGTATTTCGTTATATTTAAAAATCAGATGTTCAAATGTTGAGACTGAGTTTTGGATGAGTTGATCTTGTGTGTAAAGATTGGTTGAAATTTTTTGTGTGGCTTCGGCAACTTCTTCTCCTGCCAGCCGGTTCTCCAGAATACTTTGGTGAATATCCTTTGAGGTTAACACGACTAAATCATTTGTTCTTCTCACACTTAAGATAATATCCTTTAAATTATGAAACATTCGATTATACGAGCGGCATAATTCTCCGATTTCATTTTTGTAAGGATAGGTTATTGCACCTATTGTTAAATTTCCTTCAGCAATTTCATTTGTTTTTTGTCCTAAATGACGTATGGGTTTTACAAAGCTTCCAGATATATAGATTGCAAAAAATAATGAGATCATAATGACCGAAATAAATGCACAAATATAAATAGTGATATCTCTTTTTAGGTTAGTGGATATAATATGTTGTGATTCCCCTTTTACTAAAAGGGTTTTTTGTAAGAGTGACTGAACTTTTTCATCAATGAGGTCTGTGAGAATTGTAATATATTCATAGGTGATATTTCGTTTATCGGCAGGTGCATTTTCTTGTATTTGTTCCCCAAGCTTATCAATATATTCAGTCGTAGTCGTTAATGTCTGGCGAACCTCTGAAATTTCCTTAGTAAATTGGCTATTCTTATCATCTTGTTCAATTTTATCTAAGTTATGGTACATATTGTTAAGGTGTTCGTATTGGGTACCATTTTCAAACAGTACCTTCCCATACGCAATATCCCTAATCTCCTCATCTAACTTTTGCTTGAGTGAACCATTTATTGAATTCGTTAATTTAATTGTTTCCATCATCGCGTTATACTGCCGAACATATCCAAGGAAAAGATAGATTTGTACACAGTTAATTGTTGCAAGCAATAACAGAATGACCAAAAAAACAAAGATTATTCTTTTTCGTAATGAAAGATCTGATAATTTTGGATGCGCTTTCAATTAACCCCTCCCCCTTCTAGACATATTCTACTATAGAAAGAGTGAAAAGTAGATGAAAAGATTTTACACATTTTTAAAAGAATTTACAATTTTATAAACAAAAACAATTTATAAACTAAATGATTTGCAATTTTTTCGAAAGTTATTCCATTCACCGATAGTGTGTAAGCGTTTTATAATAAGGTTATTCCAATAAAGGAATGTTGTTTGTTTAAACAATCTGAGTGGGAAAGTAGAGGGGGAGAAGCAAATGATGAAAAAACGTTTAAAAAGAAAAACAGTATTTTTCCTAATGATGTCGCTCATGCTTTTATTAGCTGCATGTAGTTCATCAGGAACAGGAGGGGGAACAGAATCTGGTAGTGCTAGTTCAGGAGATTCTAAGTCTAGTGAAAAGTTAGTCATCGGTTTTTCGCAAGTAGGGGCTGAGAGTGAGTGGAGAACGGCAAATACAAAGTCTATGCAGGATGCCATAAAAGCTGCAGGTCATGAGTTAAAGTTTTCTGATGCTCAGCAAAAACAAGAAAATCAAATTAAAGCCATTCGTTCTTTTATCGCTCAAAAGGTAGATGCCATTGTTTTTTCACCAGTTGTTGAAACAGGGTTTGAAACGGTATTACAGGAAGCAAAAGATGCAGGGATTCCTGTATTCCTCGCAGACCGTGCTGTAGATATTGAAGATGATTCACTCTGGGTCACATTCTTAGGATCTGACTTTGTTGAAGAAGGAAGAAAAGCTGCAAACTGGTTAGTGGAAGAAACAAAGGATATGGACGGTGATGTGAATATTGTTGAGCTTCAAGGGACAGTAGGTTCAGCTCCAGCGATCGACCGTAAAGAAGGATTTGAGGAAATTATTAAAGATCATCCTAATCTAAAAATTATCAAATCTCAAACAGGTGACTTCACACGTGCTAAAGGAAAAGAAGTTATGGAAGCGTTCTTAAAATCTGATGGAGAAAACATTGATGTTTTATACGCCCATAATGATGATATGGCCATCGGTGCGATTCAAGCAATTGAAGAGTATGGCTTAACGCCCGGTGAAGACATTAAAATCATCGGCGTGGATGCAGTAAGAGGAGCATTTGAGGCGATGGCAGCAGGCAAAATGAATGTCACAATTGAGTGCAATCCATTGTTTGGACCGCAAATGGTCGATTTGATTGAAGCACATCTTGCTGGAGAAGAAATTGAAAAGCGTGTAGCTGTCGAGGAAAGCATGTATACAATGGATCAAGCAGAAGAGTTATTACCAACACGTGAATATTAATTAAGAGATTAAACAAACATATAGCCACTAGATTAGTAGTATATCTTCGTATTACTGACTAGTGGCTTTTAAAATAAATAGTTTAGGAGGGAAATGCGTGAAAAAGACTCCAGTCCTTATCATGGAAGGAATAACAAAGGAGTTTCCGGGAGTAAAAGCTTTATCAAATGTGCAGTTAACACTTTATCCAGGTGAGGTTCATGCACTTATGGGTGAGAATGGTGCTGGAAAATCGACATTAATTAAAGTGTTAACCGGTGTATATACGTTTGATAAAGGAACGATCACTCTGGAGGAAAAAACCATAAGAGTATCTAACCCACTTGAAGCACAAAACCTAGGGATTAGTACAGTTTACCAAGAGGTGAATTTATGTACGAATCTCTCTGTCGTAGAAAATATCTTTATTGGTCGGGAAATAATGAAAAGAGGTCGTCTTGATTGGAAGGAAATGAATAGGAAAGCAAAAGAGTTGTTGCAAACAAGATTAAACTTAGATATCGATGTCACAAAGTTGCTTTCATCCTATTCGGTTGCGATTCAACAAATGATAGCAATTGCACGATCACTTTTAGTCTCTGCGAAGGTCCTGATTTTAGACGAACCAACATCAAGCCTTGATCAAAATGAAGTTAATCAATTATTTAATGTTATTCGGAAATTAAAACATGATGGTTTAGCTATTGTGTTTGTCAGTCACTTCCTTGACCAAATTTATGAAATAACAGATCGATTAACCGTTTTACGGAATGGCCAATGGATTGGTGAATATATGACAAATGAAATTGAGAGACTTGAATTAGTTTCTAAAATGATTGGAAAAGACCTAAACGAGCTTAAGAGTAATGATCACGCAACAGCCATTCATTCAAATGAAAAGAAAAAGCTTTTTTTAGAAGGAAAAGAAGTATCGAAGAAAGGGAAAATTTCTCCTTTTGATATTGATATCCATGAAGGAGAAATTGTAGGGCTTGCTGGACTTCTTGGTTCAGGGAGAACAGAGTTGGCAAGGCTATTGTTTGGAGCAGATAAAGCAGATACAGGTGAATTTAAGATAAACGGAAGCAAAGCCAATCTTACATCCCCAAAACAAGCTATTTCAAAGGGAATCGCTTTTTGTTCTGAAAACCGCAAAACAGAAGGGATTATTGCAGACCTCACAATTAGAGAAAATATGATTCTAGCGATGCAAGGAATACAAGGTTGGTTTAGGTATATCCCAAAGAAAAGGCAAATTGAAATTGCAGATGAATATATCAAATTACTGAACATCAATCCACCAAATCCCGAGCAGTTAATCAAAAATTTAAGCGGTGGAAACCAACAAAAAGTTTTGCTTGCTAGATGGCTGATTACAAATCCTAATTTATTAATATTAGATGAGCCAACAAGAGGGATTGATGTAGGTGCAAAAGCAGAAATTCAAAAGCTTATGGTTTCACTTAGTAAAGAAGGGATGTCCATTTTATTTGTCTCATCTGAAATAGAAGAGGTATTACGAACTTGTCGCAAAATTGCGGTTCTACGAGATCATAAAAAGGTTTCAGAGATAGAAAATAATCAACAAATTACACAAAAAGATATTATGAAAGCAATGGCTGGAGGTGTGACATGATGAAATCAAAATTATTTTGGCCTATTGTCGTTTTACTTATCATCTTGCTTATTAATCTGTTCTTTGATAAAAGTTTCTTTTCGATTGAAGTGAGGAACGGCTATTTAACTGGTAGTTTAATAGATATTCTTAATAGAGGAGCACCGCTGTTATTAGTTTCAATCGGCATGACTCTAGTTATTGCAACAAAAGGAGTTGATTTAGGTGTTGGTTCAGTTATTGCGATGGCTGGTGCAGTTGGTGCAATGACCGTAAGTGGGGCAAATGGCGATAGTTTACTCCCATTATTTACCGCAATTGGATTGGTTATTGGAATCTCTATTTTAACGGGATTATGGAATGGTGTGCTAGTTTCGAGAATAGGTGTTCAACCAATTGTTGCCACATTAATCCTGATGGTGGCTGGACGAGGTATTGCCCAATTAATTACTGATGGTCAAATCATGACAGTCTATTATGATCCATACACCTTTATCGGTGGCGGATATTGGCTTATGCTTCCTTTTTCCATTTTTATCGTAGCTGCAGTGTTGATTATTGCGTCTCTATTAACTAGAAAAACCGCTTTAGGATTATTTATTGAATCGGTTGGAACGAATCCTGAAGCTAGTAGGCTATCAGGTATTAACTCCAAAAATATCTTATTAATGGTTTATGTGTTTTCAGGACTTTGTGCAGGGATTGGTGGTTTAATCCTAAGCTCAAATGTAGCGAGTGCGGATGGTAATAATGCAGGTTTATGGTATGAGCTTGATGCCATATTAGCGGTCGTAATTGGTGGTACATCACTGAATGGCGGTAGATTTTACTTAATGGGAACAGTGATCGGTGCCCTTATCATTCAAAGTTTAACGACAACGATATACTCAATTGGAATTGCACCGGAAATAAACCTTGTTGTAAAAGCAGTTGTTGTCTTAATTGTTTGTTTATTACAATCTCCTGAATTTAGAAAAAAAGTATTCAGTGTTTTTTCAGTGAAAAAGGCAAAAGAAAAAAGTGAGGGAGTGTCGGTATCATGAATAAAAGGTTACAAATAGATTCTAAACACCTCCCCTTAACAGCAACAATTCTGTTATTTATTATGATGTTCATATTTGGCTCTGTAAGATATACTGGATTTTTTTCTACACAAGTTTTCTTGAATTTGTTTATTGATAACGCATTCTTGATTGTTGTTGCCGTAGGGATGACATTCGTGATTTTATCAGGAGGAATTGATCTTTCAGTTGGTTCGATCATTGCGTTAACAAGCATGGTGGCAGCAAGCCTGACAATGAATGCTCAACTTTCTCCAGTTCTTGTCATTCCGATCAGTTTACTTGTTGGAACAATCCTTGGCTTCTGTATGGG
The DNA here is from genome assembly GCF_020524345.1 of Metabacillus niabensis. GTDB lineage: Bacteria > Bacillota > Bacilli > Bacillales > Bacillaceae > Metabacillus > Metabacillus niabensis_B. The sequence goes on along the minus strand of NZ_JAIVLH010000003.1, from coordinate 171,849 downwards.
CTGCCTGATTCATTTCTTTAACTTACAGCCATTTATCGTGACACTTGCAGGGATGTTCCTGGCAAGAGGATTATGCTATCTCATTAGTGTTGAATCGATCACGATTAACCATGAGTTCTTTAGTTTTATGGCTAGTACCCGAATCTCAGTCGGTGGAGGAAACTTTATTTCCATTAGTGTCATCATTGCAATGTTAGTGGTGATTGCCGCTATTTTTGTTGCTCACTACTCGAAATTTGGACGTAATGTGTATGCCTTAGGTGGAAGTGAACAATCTGCCTTATTAATGGGTTTACCTGTTGGGAAAACAAAAATTTTAATTTATACAGTTAGTGGATTTTGCTCATCACTTGCTGGGTTAATTTTCACTTTCTATATGTTATCAGGTTATGGACTGCATGCAAATGGTTTAGAGCTAGATACAATTGCAGCTGTTGTTATTGGTGGTACTTTATTGACAGGAGGTGCTGGGTATGTAGCTGGAAGTGTCGTAGGTGTCCTAATTTTAGGTATTATTCAAACAGTTATTGTCTTTGAAGGAACATTAAGTTCTTGGTGGACTAAAATTGCAATTGGAGCATTGTTATTATTATTTATTGTATTACAACGGGTGATTGTTGCCAGGAGCAAGGCGGGTCAAACAACAATATCCTCCCATTAAAGGAACATTGTGATGCGATGGAGAAATAAATATCGAGGAGTGAAAAAATGAAAAAAAGGAAAAAGCTCTCGATTTGTTTATTAACAATTATGATGTTTAATCTTTTTTCAGGATTACTACCGCAATCATTATTTGCAGTAGAGCAAAGCTCAACAACTCCTGAACTGATTCTTCATTATGATATGAAATCGAGTAGTAAAAATGGTGATCAAATGACATTGACTGACGTATCAGGGGATGAAAAAGCGTTTGATGGAATATTTAAAAACCCAGAAAATGGACAATTGGTTAAAAATGATGAAGTCGGATATGTTTCCTTTAATGGGGGAAGTTCAACGTCAAAAAGCGGATATATTGAGGTCCCAAAAAGTGAAGATGGTTCAGATTTATTAACAGGCTTACAAGAAGTCACGATTTCCACTCTTGTAAATTGGACGAATGACGGTGCTAATCGTTGGATTTTTGGATTAGGGACAGTAACAGATGATGCTGAAAACGGCAATAAATATTTCTTTGTTACCCCAAGACATGGTTCGGGAGATGTAGCTGCAACAGGGATTTCTAAAGCCGGATGGAAAAATGAATCACTTGTAAAGGCAACATCGACGATGAGAGCGGGGGAATGGGAAGTCGCTACCGTCGTGTTCTCGGAAAAATCCGACACGATCACATTATTCGTAAATGGGAAAAAGGTAGCGTCAGGCTCAGCTGGTGGAAAGAAACTGGCAGAAATGATCGATCCTTCATCTAGCTTCTCAGGCTTTATTGGAAAATCCATCTTTAAAAATGATCCATTTTTTAAAGGAATGATAGGTGATTTCCGTGTATATAATGGTGCACTTTCAGAAGCACAGGTAGCAGATTTATATACAGAAACATCTAGTAAAATTGATAAAATCAATCAACTTGTTATTAACGATGCGACAGAATCTCTAGAGATGATAGAATATTTAGATAGTGGTGATCAAGTAGATAAAATAACTAGTAATATCGCACTTCCGACAAAAGGCAAACATGGGGTAGATGTTACTTGGAGCTCGAGTAACACGGAAGTCATTGCAAATGACGGGACCGTTACTCGTCCTGGTAAAACAGAAACAGATGTAGAAGTAGAGTTAACTGCTAGCATCTCCTATGAAGGAGCTGAAAAAGTGAAAAAGTTTGTTGTAACCGTTTTAAAAGAGTATTCTGATGATCAAGTAGTAGACTTAGACGCATCAAACTTAGCACTTACTAACACAGATAACGTGAAAGGGAATATAACTTTACCGCTATCAGGCATAGAAGGAAGCACAATTACTTGGGAATCTTCAAACCCGAAAATTGTAAAAGGGTCAGCTGAGGCAGCTGATCATAATAAAATGCTTGGCTGGGTAACAAGACCAGAAGCTGATACAGAAGTGACATTAACGGCAACAATTTCAAAAGGAAGTGCTAAAACAACAAAAACGTTTAAGCTTACCGTAATAAAAGACCCTGGCAAATTAACATATGATGCCTATTTCTTCTCGTATTTCACTGGAGAGTACGAAGGTGGAGAGGAAATTTCTTTCGCAACAGCAGAAGATCCATTAAAATGGCGTTCATTAAATAATGGTCAATCGATCATTCAATCAACGATGGGTGAAAAGGGGATTAGAGATCCGTTTGTCATTCGATCTCCTGAGGGAGATAAATTTTATATGTTAGCAACTGATTTGAAAATGGGTGAAAGCACAAACTTTGACCAAGCTCAAATCACTGGAAGTCACTCCCTTATGATTTGGGAATCGGATGATCTTGTGAATTGGAGCGAACAACGAATGGTAGAGGTGGCTCCTAAAACGGGTGGAAACACTTGGGCACCTGAAGCTATTTATGATGAGAAATCAGGTGAATACGTTGTATTCTGGGCTTCTTCGATGAAAAACGAAGAAACATACGGGAATTATCCGAATGGAAGACCAGCAGGACAGTACAATGTCATGTATTACGCAACAACAAGAGACTTCCATACATTCTCTGAACCAAAAGTATTTATTGATGAAGGTTTCCCGACGATCGACACCAGCTTTATCGAAAACGACGGAACATTTTATCGATTTACAAAATCTGAAGTCAATTACCGAGTGTATTATGAGAAAGCAACAGATCTTTTCAATGACAAAGATGGTATTAAGGAGAATGGATTCCAATACGATGTGATCCCTGGAACAAAAGATGGAAATAAAGGTCTAATCGGTCACCAAGGCAACAACGAAGGGCAAACAATTTTCAAAGACATCCATGAAGATAAATGGTACATGTTCTTAGATTCTTGGCCATATCATGTGCGTTGGTCGACAGATTTGGAAGATGGTACTCAATTTGTGAACAATTTACTTCCTGATTCTGAATATGCACTCCCACCTGGTCCTCGACATGGAACCGTTATTCCGATCACGACTGAGGAATACAATGCACTTCAAAAAAAATACGGTATGCCTGGACCTGAGAAATCTGATAAGCCAGTTGTACATTATACATTTGATAAAGAAGACATTGATGGAACAACAGTTAAAGATGTTTCCAATAATGGGTTTGATGCAAAATTAGTTGGTGGATCTAAGATTGATTCTACTGACACAGTTGGGAAATCTTCTGGAGCAGTAGACTTAGATGGAAGTACAGGATATGTTGAGCTTCCGAAAAATGTCATTAAAGATCTTAACCTAGAAAGTATGACAATGTCTACTTGGGTAAAAGTCGAAGGTGATCAAGCAAATCAACGCATTTTTGACTTTTCATCTAATACAGGAAGAGTTGCAAACCGCAATACGATGTATTTGAGTACACAAGGTGATACAGGTAACTTGGAATTTGCTATTGTGACTCCATTCACAGAAAAGTTTGCCAATCAACATTCTCTTTTAGGAAGCTCGTATAAATATGCTGTGAGAGCGCCAATGCTTTCTGCTAGTTCATGGCATCATGTAGCGATGACAATTGAAGGATTTGATGCTGTTTTATATGTGGATGGAAAGGAAGTTTCAAGAAGCTCAACATATAATGTAGAGCCTAGAATGCTAGTAGAAACAACAATGAACTATTTAGGTAAATCGAGCAATAACAATCATAGTCTTTTTAAGGGGAAGTTTGATGACTTTAAAATTTACAACAGAGCTCTGAACGCTGAAGAAATTACCAGTTTAGCGGATGAAGAGGTTTCAACACCACCTGAAAAGGAACCAGAAGAAACAAAGTTAATTCTTGACTACGATATGAGTAAAGTGGAAGACACGAAAGTAGTAGATCAAACAGGTACTTATGATGGTAAGCTTGTCAATCCTCAAAACGCTGAAGTTATTAAAGGAGAAGAAGCTGGGGTGATCAATTTTAAAGGCGGCTCTACAAGCTCTTATATTGAAATGCCTCAAGGTGTGTTAAATGGATTAGAAAGTGTAACCGTTTCATCATTAGTGAATTGGGAGGGGAAGAACGAGGCTGAATGGATATTTGCTTTAGGTCAGGATAACAATAAATATCTATTTGCAACACCAAAACGAAATTCAGGCGATCGTTCTGCTCGAGTCGGGATTGCAACAGCAAGCTGGACGAATGAAGCTGCAGCAAATGCCACAACTGGTTCATTAACGTCACATGAATGGAAACTGGTTACAGCTGTTATGTCAGGCAAAGATAAGACGTTAAAATTGTATGTTGACGGTGTTGAAGTTGCATCAGATTCAACAAATGGATACACATTAGCACAGATCAATAATCCGAATGAAAGAAGTGGATTTATTGGTCGCTCATTCTATTCGTCTGATCCATATTTTGGAGGAATGATTGCAGACTTCGAAATCTATAATGGAGCCTTAACAGCTGCAGAAATTAGTGAACTAAAAGAAAAAGCAGATGAAAAAGTTGCTGAAATGGAAGGTTTACTTCTTCAAAATGCGATCAAACAACTAGATTACTCAACAATTATCAATAAAAATGAAAACAAAGATAAAATCACGTCAAATTTAGTATTCCCTAAGACAGGAGCAAATGGGACTTCAATCACTTGGGAATCAAAAAATCAAGAGATCATTACAAATGAAGGAAAAGTTTCAAGACCTTCATATGAAGATGGAGACAAAACAGTTAAGATTGTAGCGAAGATTACTGATGGGACAAATGAAGCAACAAAAGAGTTTACTGTTACTGTAGTAAAGAAACCACACGATTCAGTCGCAGTACGAGCAGACGCAGAAGCATTGAAGGTTCATAACATTCATGATGTTCGCGGTAATCTTACATTACCGACATCTGGTGAGAATGGATCAAAGATTACTTGGAAATCTAGTGATTCAAAGATGATTACAGCAACTGGTGAAGTAAAACGCCCGGCACATGGAGAAGGAAATAAACATGTGAAATTAACGGCAACAATCACGTTAAATAAGGAAACCATTACAAAGGCATTTTTAGCAAATGTGAAAGAAATGCCGCAAAAACAAGCTTATGAAGGTTACGTCTTCAGCTACTTTACAGGCGAAGGCTATACAAATGGTGAACAAATTTATTTCGCTTTAAGTGAAGGCAATAACCCACTTAAATGGAATGAGTTAAACAATGGAGCACCAGCCATCACATCTAAATTAGGAGAAAAAGGACTTAGAGATCCGTTTATCATTCGTTCTCCTGAAGGTGATAAATTCTATTTAATTGCAACAGATCTAAAAGTTAATGGAGATTGGAATTGGGACAGAGCCCAAAGATCAGGCAGTCGATCGATTATGGTGTGGGAATCCACAGATTTGATTAATTGGTCTGAGCAAAGAATGGTAGAAGTAGCTCCACCAGAGGCAGGAAATACATGGGCACCTGAAATCTTCTACGATGATACAACAGGAGAGTACGTCGTTTTCTGGGCATCAAAACTCTATGACAATGCCGATCATAGTGGCTCAACTTATAATAAAATGATGTACAGTAAAACAAGAGATTTCTACACATTCACTGAACCTGAAGTCTATATTGATCTTGGTTATTCAGTTATTGATACAACAATGATTGAACATGATGATAAAATTTACCGTTTATCAAAAGATGAAAGAAGCAATACATCTTCCTCACCAAACGGTAAGTTTATCTTCCAGGAGGTAGGAAACTCAGTCCTTGACCCTAACTTCGCGCTTATTAAAGAGGGAATTGGAAAAGGCTCAATTGGTCAAGGTGAAGGTCCAACGATCTTTAAATCAAATGCAGAAGAAAAATGGTATATGTTCATTGATGAGTTCGGCGGTAGAGGATATGTTCCTTTTGAAACAACGGATCTGCAGTCAGGCGAATGGAAAGTATCTGAAAACTACGATTTACCAGCACGACCACGTCATGGAACAGTACTTCCAGTAACCAAAGCGGAACATGAAGCCTTACTAAAAACAGTTCCGGCTGTTAAAGTTCCAAGCGCTGAACAACATCCAACAAGTGTAACACTTGATCAGGAAGCAGTCACGTTGTCAGAAGGTAAAACAGGAACACTGCAAGCAACAGTTACACCTAATGATGCTGTCAATAAAGCGGTTGTATGGTCTAGTAATAATGAAGAAGTTGCAACCGTTGACGAAAATGGAAAAGTTACGGCCTTAAAAGAAGGAAAAGCAAAAATCACTGTAACAACAGTTGACGGTGGATTAATGGCGGTGAGTGAAGTAACTGTCGAGAAGCCAAAGGATACAACACCACCAGTAATCGAATTTAATGGCTATCAAGAAACATATACCGTTGATTCAAATATTAAGATTACTTGTAACATCACCGATGATTTGTCTGGTATCGCTTCAAAAGAATGTGAAAATATTGAAGGACCAGCTTATGAATTTGAGCTAGGAATCAATAAATTTACGGCTACAGCGACAGACAAAGCAGGTAATACTGCAATAGCAGAAATCGAATTTACAGTCACTGTTGATTTTGATAGTTTCGGTCGCTTAACAGAGACGATGGTAACGAAAGAAGGAATAGCTGACGCCCTAGTGAAAAAGCTTCAAGCTGCGAAAGCATCAGCAGCAAAAGGCAATCAACAGGCAATGAATGGTCAACTAAACGCTTATGAAAATCAATTAAAAGCTCAAACTGGAAAATCAATTTCTGAAGAAAACTCAAAGATATTGATTGTTCTATTAAAGAAATTGAAAGGTTAATAAACGAATAAAAACTAGCTTCTTAGTCTCAGGACAAGAGGCTAGTTTTATTTTTTGTTTTTTACTAAAAAGGTGTTGTCCTGAGGACCGTTACCAGGTGCTGTGTTATAATTATAAGCATTTTTACTGTACTTACCGTTTGGTATACCCTGAAATTTCAAGATAGGTTTATAACAGCGTTATTTCAGGCATATATATCACTTTACTTATCAATCCCTATATTCGCCTCCTGGGTGCAGATAGTAAGAGAACAAAAAAAGAGGTTAATAATCAACATGTGATCTTTAACCTCCAACACTTACTTCTCACCATATCATCCAACTACCCGACCTCATGGATTTCAAGGTTACCGTTTTAATGTATAGAATTATTAGCTACTTAGTATACTCAACTTAAATATAAAAATGCAAATTTGCTATTCAACTTCTTCCTGCTTCATATCTTTTACAGTACCAAACTTCAACCACTTGTCAAAAACACTTCCATAACTATTTTTTAATCTAAGTTCTTTTTCTCTGAAATATAAATAAAGAATTAACAAGTAATTGGTTAAGAGGTAGAAAAAAACTCCTATAAAATATTAAAATTTTATTAGTAAAGTAAATAACAAATTATAGGCCATTATTCAGGAAGGGGAAAATGGGTAACGGACGTTACGGAATTTAAGTATGGTCAATCAAAAAAAGCTTATTTAAGTGCGATTCGTGAAATTTATGATGGATCCATTAGGACACTCTAATAATAATCAACTTGTATTCAAGACACTTGATAAAGCAACAGTACTATTGAATGGAGAACAACCTCTTATCCATAGTTACCGTGGATTCCAATACACCTCTAAAGGCTTTAAACGCAAGATAGATGCGGCAAAGATGACGCAAAGCATGTCACGGGTTGGTCGGTGTATTGATATTGGACCAATGGGGTCTTTTTTTGGGACATTGAAATGTGATAAATGTAAAAAAAAGAACCAATAATGTAAAAAAATCACCCTAAACTAACTGGTGGTAAGCGGTTACGATTATAGAAGATAGTTTAATAAAGGAAAGGAGAAACCTAAAAATCCGACTTTCAGTAAGAAAGGTTAACTGTAAATTATGTGGGCAGAAGAAGATTGAACATATTTCGTCGTAATAGGGAGATAGAAGCAATTTTACCCATTTATGAACTCTACATTATACAGGGAAGTGATTAAATGCATGTAAGTGGGATTTCAGCAGCCTTTTATAAAATTTCTGAAGTGTTTGTTAGATTAGCGTATCTTAACGCGTTATGGATTGTAGCCAGTTTAACGGGTTTAATTGTATTTGGTTTTTTTCCGGCAACAATAGCGATGTTTGCCGTGATCCGAAGGTGGATAGGCGGAGAAGTAGATCTACCGGTATTTAAGCTATTTTGGAAATATTATAAATCTGATTTTATTAAAGGAAACTTGTTAGGTCTAATCCTACTATTGTTTGGTGTTACTTTATATGTAAATATGAAATTTGTTTTCTCAATAACAGCATCTGAAATTTTTTATGTTCCTATTTTAGCCATTACGATCTGTTTTAGTATAATGCTTTTATATATTTTTCCTGTCTTTGTTCATTATGAAATTAATCTATTACAAGTGATTAAAAATTCCTTTCTTATTATGGTTCTTAACCCAAAATCAACTATAGGTATGGCTATAGGAATAATCCTTCTTTATATAATCGGAAGTTTTATCCCTAGCTTAATCCTTTTTTTAGGAGGCAGTAGTTTAGCATTGTTAATGATGTGGTCAGCTAAGAATGCATTTGTAAAAGTAGTTCAAAAGGAGTGAACAAATTGTTTGGCTGAATAATGGCTGAGGGTACCAGCAGTGCAAAACATGATTTGCTTAGTGAAATTGTAAGTATATCGCTTCAATCTAAATAAAAGTAGTCAAAAATACCACCGTTCATGTAAAGAACTGAATGTTTAAGAGATTTTTGATAGCGATTACAATCACATAAATGAAAAGATGGAGGTACTAATTATGGCAAAGAAACCACATATTATTATTTTTAATCCAGATCAATGGAGAGGAGATGTCATGGGGCATTTAAATAACCCTGCAGCCATAACACCTAACCTTGACAAAATGGTAGAGGAAGACGGGGTTTCGTTTTCATCAGCATTTTGTCAAAATCCGGTCTGTACACCAAGCCGTTGTTCATTTATGAGCGGCTGGTATCCACATGTAAGAGGACACCGCACAATCTATCACATGATGCAGCCGGATGAACCTGTTTTATTAAGAACGTTAAAACAAAATGACTATTATGTGTGGTGGGGAGGAAAAAATGATCTGATCCCTAGTGATGCAAATTTTGATGAATATTGTGATGAAAAATATGAACCGGAAAATATGCCCCGAAAAGAATCAAATCTACATTTTAATAATACTTGGCGCGGGGAGCCTGATGGAAGGAACTATTATTCATTTTATGCAGGAAAAATAGAGCCATTTCCAGGAGACGAGATATTCTATGATAAAGATTGGGCTTATGTATATGGAGCAATCGATAAAATTAAAAATGCACCTGAAGATCAGCCGCTATGTATCTATCTTCCATTAATGTATCCACATCCTCCTTATGGAGTGGAAGAGCCTTGGTACAGTATGATCGACCGTGAAAAAATTCCGGAACGAGTGAAACATCCTGGTCATTGGGAAGGAAAGCCGAGCATGTTAAAGGGTATTCATGAAAGACAAAACATGCAGTCCTGGACGGAAGAAGAATGGATAGAGTTAAGGGCAACTTATTACGGTATGTGTGCACGAGTGGACCATCAATTTGGAATGGTGATGGATGCATTAAAAGAAGCGGGGATTTACGATGATACGGCAGTATTTTTCTTTTCCGACCATGGCGACTACACTGGAGATTTTAGTATTGTTGAAAAAAATCAAAATACATTCGAGGACCCAATAACAAATGTCCCTTTGATTATAAAACCGCCAGCTTCTTACCCATTGAATGCCGGGATATGTGATAGTTTAGTAGAACTAATTGATATTCCGGCTACGATAGAAGAGATGGTCGGTATTACACCAAGTCATACCCACTTTGGGAAGTCCCTTATCCCTTTATTACATGATCGAGATAAACATCACAGAGATGCTGTTTTTTGTGAGGGAGGGAGATTACACGGTGAAACACATTGTATGGAAGCAAATGCTACGAGTCATGGTTCGAAAACAGGTCTTTACTGGCCAAGACTTGATTTGCAGACACAGGAAGGACCTGAACATACAAAGGCTGTAATGTGCAGAACAAAAGAGTTTAAGTATGTTAGCCGGCTTTATGAGAAAGATGAGCTATATGATCTTAGAAACGATCCGAATGAGGTCAATAATTGTATTGATGATCCTAATTTAACTGAAGAATTAATGAGCTTAAAGGAAAGATTGTTAAGGTTTTATTTAGAAACTTCAGATGTAGTAAGACATGAACTGGACAAGAGATTTTAGTTAAAAACATGGAATGTGATGGCTACTATTTTCATAGCTAAGGATTTAAAATAAATAAAATTCAGATAGAGGAGGAATTGAGATGAAAATATTATTTTTAGATTTAGATGCAGTCAGTCCTAAACATTTAGGTTGTTATGGTTATCATCGGAACACATCGCCGAATATTGATAAAATAGCAGAGGAAGGCTGCCGTTTTACGAACTATTATACGTCTGATGCTCCGTGTGCTCCTTCACGTACAGCTTTAATGTCCGGTCAATTTGGAATTAGAAATGGCTTAGTAGGGCACGGAGGTACAGCAGGTGATATGAAGCCTGAGGGTGAACCTAGAGGGATGATGGGAAGTTTATCTCTGGGACATTCCTTGCCATCTTTCTTGCAGTCATTTGCTGGTTTGCACACAGTTCTCATAAGTCCGTTTGCACAAAGACATTCAACCTTTAATTTCTATGCAGGTTTTAATGACATAAGGAATACAGGAATGTATGGATTTGAATCAGCTGAACATGTGTCGCCCGTTGTAAAAGACTGGGTGGAACAAAATGCGATGAAGGATGATTGGTTTTTATATATCAACTACTGGGATGCACATACTCCATACCGTGCTCCAGAGAACTTTGGTAATCCGTTTGCAGAAGAGCCGTTGCCGGAGTGGCTAAATGAAGAGGTTCTTCAAAAACATAAAGAAAGGGTCGGTCCTCATACTGTTAATGAATTAAATATTGATCATCACGGGAAAACCTATAATAATGCGGAAAATGAAAAGTTCCCGCGAAATCCAGGTCAAATTCAGGATATGGATGAAATGAGAAAAATGATTGATGGCTACGATTGTGGGATTCGATATATAGATGACCATATTGGCAGATTGTTCGGGTTATTGGAAGAACAAGGTGTGATGGATGAGGTAATTGTTATTATCTCTGCTGACCATGGGGAAAATATGGGTCAACTCGGAATTTATGGTGAGCACGCAACCGCAGATGATAGAACGTGTAATATCCCAATGATTATCCGTTGGCCGGGTATGAAGGAAGGGGTAGTTGATGAAGGTTTACATTATCACATTGACCTTCCTGTAACTCTAGCAGATATCTTAAATCTTCCCCCTTCCCCTAAATGGGATGGTCAAAGCTTTGCGCCATCTATTAAGGAAGGAGCAGATTGCGGTCGTGACTACCTTGTTGTCTCTCAATGTGCCCATGTTGCCCAGCGTGGAGTACGATTCGGCGATTGGATGTATATCAGAACTTATCATGATGGATACCACCTTTTTAAGATGGAAATGCTCTTTAATTTAGCTGAAGACCCAAATGAACAAAACAATGTAGCTACTGAGAATAAATCAATCTGTATGGAAGCAGTTTATTATTTAAATGAGTGGCATGATGAAATGATGCTTAGATCAGGAGATAACGTTGATCCATTATGGACAGTTATGAAAGAAGGAGGTCCAGGCCACGCAAAAGGATTTTTACCTGGATATACGAATAGATTGATAGAAACGGGACGCCTAAGTCAAGCAGAAGAGTTAAAAAGAAAACATCCGAGTGAGTTTCCTGAGGAACCAAATGCAGTGAATATTGAATTTAACAAAATATTCAGGGCACAAATGTTTAGTGAGAAAAAGTGGAATAATAGCTAACTGTGCAGTGAATAGACACCGGTAATCTTTAACCAACTTTCCCTTATGTAAAAAATATTCTAAATAATGTAAAAAACTTCCCCTAACAGAAAAATGGGTAAACGATTACAATTTAATTATTCAAATATAATAAACGGGGGGAAGAAATGAGGAGTAGAAAGCTTAAACAAATCTCAAAAATATCACTAGCAATGCTGCTTTTATTACTAGTTCTAGCAGCCTGCTCGGGTGGAAAAGAAGCGGGTACCGTTGAAAGCAGCAATGGAGAAGTTGTTATTAAATACTGGTCTGCATCAGATACATTCAATGGTGAGAGTAGTCCTGGAATGCAAGCTGTTAAAGAATTTAATGAAAAGTATAAAGGAGAAATTCGCGTAGACGCAAAATATTCTCCATGGGAGGAACATAATCCGTCTATGCAAGCAGCACTAGCTTCTGAAGGCGTACCTGATTTATTTCAAATGCCTCTAGGTGCAAAAGTAGGCACATTGGTAGAAGACGAGTTGATCCAACCGATTTCTGAATTAGTTTCTGATGAGTGGTCAAGTAAATTCTATGAAGGTACTTTTGTAGAAGGGGTAAACCAATTTGACGGGAAAATTTATGCATGGCCTGAATCAGGAGATTCTATGAGCTATATGCTTTATTATAACAAGGATGTGTTAGAAAAAGCAGGCTTAGACTCTAATAAACCTCCAAAGACATGGGATGAACTCAAAGAGATGGCCAAAAAAGTGACAGAGCAAGGAAAAGGAGATACCTTCGGCTTAACTTTTGCTGGAGGAGGACCTGCAGTATTTGTTGAAAATGCAATTTCCGGTTTTGCTTTGGGGATAAATCCTGAACATACTAATGATGGCTTTAATTTAAAAACTGGTCAATATGAAGTGAATGGGGAAAATTGGGTGAATAGTGTAAGCTATTTACTAGATTTAAAGAAAAATGGATATATTCTACCTTCATCTATGATGTTAAAAGTGCCGGAAGCACAAATGTTATTTGGTGAAGGGAAAGCTGCATTCCTACTAGATGGAAGATGGGGAATGTGGCAAATCAAGAAAAATACGCCTGAAGCAAATTTTGGTGTTACACATAGTCCTACACCAGACGGCAGTATTCCTTCTTATGGATATAATATTGCATTACATGAGAGAGAAAACGTTATTTCAAAAGATACGAAGCATCCTGAAGCGGTTGCGAAATTTATTGAAGAAGGACTTACTTCTAAATTATTCTATGAAAAATATCTTCAAAGTGGAGTATCGCTAACTCCACTGCCAGAAGTAAATGAAGATACTAGTTCGTATCCTTATCCTGTTTTTCATGATTTTGTTCAAGTTCATGAGGAAACTCTAAAATCTATTCCTGATCCATTTGCAAGAAATACTGAACAAGATGCAGTTTCTGATGCAATAGGCGGTATCGGACAATCAAAAATGAAACCATCATTTAGTGAAGTTATGGTTATGTTAATGAATGAGACAGGAGACGTTGAAGAATTACTTAATGAAACGAATGAGAAATTGAATCAAAATCTAGAAGAAGCGGTAAAAAAGGTGAAAGAAGAGGGTGCAAATGTCAGCCTGGAAGACTATAAGTTTCCAAATTGGGACCCTCAAGCTGAGTATCTTCAGGAAGATTATGAAGAGCTGAATAAGTAATTTATAAGTTTTATTGAATTCATTTACTTCAATTTTAGGAGAGATAAAATGAAGCCTAAAAACATACTATTTATTACGACAGATCAACAACAATTTGACGCTATAGGTAATAGTGGTACCTATTATACTCCAAACCTAGATAAACTATCAGAAATGGGTGTTACATTTACTAAACATATTGTGACATCAGCTCAATGTGCACCTTCTAGAGCTACTTGGATGACAGGAAGATATCCGCATCAAGTTGGCGTAAATATTATCGGGCATATGCTCGATCCTCAGGATGAGAATATTGCTTATTCTTTCAATGATGCAGGGTATGAGACTGTCTATTTTGGAAAGTGGCACCTTGGAGGTCGACCATCTGACTATGGTTTTAAAGTTACTGATTACCGTACAGATGGTGTTGATTTGAGTGGCGCAAATGAATCTCATCAATATTTTAGCAATAAAGATGCACATACAACTGCTCAGACGATCAATTATTTAGATGAGTATAGTGGAAAAGATCCGTTCTTTATGCATGTTTCTTGGTATATGCCGCATCCAAATCAGCCTGAAACAGGACCGTTTGAAGATGTAAGCGCATTCGATGATAGGTTTAAGAAAAGTGATATGCCTGTGCCTAACAGTTACTATAAAGATGATTTATCAACCAAACCTGCTCATCAGCAAATTAGAGCGCAATCAGGAGAGTCAAAATTAACAGAAGAATTGATTAGAGAAGATGCCAGAAAGTATCGAAAATTAGTTTCATTAATGGATCGTAACCTGGGGAAGATTTTAGAAAAGCTAGAGGAAAAAATGCTATTAGATCATACAATGATTCTTTTTACATCAGATCACGGTGATATGCAAGGGGCTCATCGACTGAGGTTAAAAGGAGTATTACCTTATAAAGAGCTCTATCATGTTCCTTTAATCATGTATTTACCATGGATTTCTTCGAAAAGAAAGGTAATTGGGGATCTTACTTCTAGTGCCAGTCTGTCCGGGACAATGCTAGATGCAGCCGGAGTCCCTTTACCGGAATCTTTTTATCCATCATTATTACCATTATTGGATGAAGAAACTGAAAATCCTGAAGCTCATGTTTTTATTGAACACTACAAAGCATATTGGGGTCAGCATCCTTTACGGGGGATTCAAACAGAGAACTACAAATATGTTTATTATTATGAAGACAATATAGAAGAGATGTACGATTTACAAAATGATCCTGACGAATTAAAAAATATTTGCAATGACACTCAATATAAATCTATCAAACAGAAATTAAAGGACAAAGTAGACGATTGGTGGGCTAAAACAGGTGCATTATCAAAAGAACCTATAGTAGATCCGGAGTCTACTTGGGGAAAAGCAAAAATATAGACTTATTTTGTATACTAACTTTCTTCTTAGACTGTAACTGATTATATTCCCCAAAAAATACCTGTTTCTCTAAATAGACAGGTATTTTTTGCTACAACTAAGTAATTGATAACCTAATAACAGTGAGGAGTGTTACTATGAGCAGGAAATCTGATAGGCCAAATATTCTTTTTATTATGGACGATCAACATAGGTTTGACTATCTTGGATGTGCGGGTTTAGATTCTGTTAATACCCCAAATATTGATAGACTGGCTTCAAGAGGTGTTAGATTTACGAATTGTTTTACAAATTCACCAATATGTGTTCCAGCACGTATTGGGTTGGCTTCCGGTCTTCAACCTTCACGTATTGGTGCAGTTGACAATTGGTGCAGTTTACCTTCTAATATCCCAACTTTTTATCAACGTTTCCGTGATCATGGTTATCGGGTTGGCTGTGTTGGTAAACTTGATTTGAATAAGCCTGATCCCTATAACGGCAAAAACGGCGATCGAGCAGATGCCTTCAAATGGGGTTTTACACATCCAGAAGAATGTGAAGGGAAAATGCACGCTGCCAGGTCACTTACTCCTCAAGGTCCATATAGCTATTACCTGCAAGAGCATGGGTTGCTTGAACCGTTTAATAAGGATTATATGTCTCGATTTAAAATTGGCCATCAACAATCTGTTCTTAATCATCATGATTCTGTACTTCCAACTGAGCATTTTGCAGATATTTATATTGGTAGAAGAACTGCAGAATGGATTGAAAAGGTTCCAGATGATTATCCATGGTTTAACTTTGTGAGTTTTGTTGGGCCACATGATCCATTTGATCCTCCAACAGAGTATGCAGAGAAATATCGAGAAAAGGATGTACCATCTGCAGTAAAAGATTCAATGCAAGGAAAGCCAGAATGGGTAAAAAATCGACAAATTACGGATGACCCTGAAATAATTGCAAGTACAAGACGACAATATTGTGCTGCGATTGAGGTTATTGATGATCAAATAGGTATGATTTTGGACGCTTTAGAACGACGAAATATGGTAGATAACACGTACATTATTTTTACAAGTGATCATGGGGAGATGCTGGGTGATCATGGATTATATCAAAAAAGCGTTGGCTATGAGCCTGCGTTACATGTTCCATTAATTATTTCGGGTCCTGACATTCCGGAAGGGGAAGTGTCTGACGCACTGATCGAACTCATTGATCTGAATCCAACTGTGTGTGAATTGGCAGGACTCCCGGCTCAAGAGAATATTGACGCAAAATCTTTTGGCTCAATTCTCAGGAAGGAGAGCTTGAATCATAGAAGCGATATAGTAAGTGCAGAACGTAATTTTAGAGTACTCCGAACAAATAGGTACAAATATATAGAAAATTACAATGATATTTCTGAATTATATGATTTGAAAGAGGATCCACTTGAATTAAAAAATCTAGGAGAAGTTCAGCCCGAACTGGTTCGTAAATTTGCATTGCGGATTAGGCAGCGTTTTCTTTAAACTATGTTTAGTCTATAATATTATCTAGTAAGAAGCTTGTTTTCTTTTAAGGAGACAGGCTTTTTATCATTCTATCAATTTACCTTCATAGGATTCCGCACTTCTTTATTTAGGACTTTTTTGATGAAGTAAAAAATAGTCCCGGTAAAGTAAAAAAGATCCCCTAACTACAAGTGTAGAAAGCGTTTACAATGAAATTATTCAAACTATTCAAAAATAAAAAGGGGGAAATGCAATGAGTGTTAAAAGGTTAAAATCGTTTTCGAAAATTTCCATCTTCATCCTATTAGTATTAATAACCGTTGTAGGATGTGCCGGAGGACAAAAAACACAAAACGACACTACTGAAAATGGAGAAGTCGTGATTAAGTTTTGGACAGCTGCAGGAGAATTTAGGGGTGAAGATAGTGGTGGTATGCAGGTTATAAAAGAGTTTAATGAAAAATATAAAGGGAAGATACGTGTGGATGCAAAGTATGCTCCTTGGGAAGAACATAATCCATCTATGCAAGCAGCGTTTTCTTCTGGAGATACACCAGATATTTTCCAGATGCCTTTAGGAACTACAGTAAGTAGTATGGTTAAAGATGAATTAATTCAACCTATATCAGGGTTAGTTTCTGAAGAATGGTCAGAACGTTTTTACGACGATTCATTCCAAGAAGGTGTAAATGTATTTGATGGAGAGATTTATTCTTGGTCATTTGACGGACCTTCGTTGAGCTATATGCTTTACTATAACAAGGATGTATTAAAAAATGCAGGTCTAGACCCGAATCAGCCGCCAACTACGTGGGATGAATTACGTGACATGGCTAAAGTCGTTACAGAACAAGGGAAAGGTGATATCTTCGGTTTAGCGTTTGCAGGTGGAGGACCGGCAGTTTTTGTGCAAAATTTAATTGCCGGATTTGCTATAGGAAGTAATCCAGAGCACACTATGGATGGTTTTAATTTTAAAACAGGAAAGTATGAGTTTAATGGTGAAAATTGGGTTGAAAGCGTTAACTTTTTATTAGATATAAAGAAAGATGGAAGCATCCTTCCGTCGTCTATGATGTTAAAGGTACCTGAAGCACAAATGTTATTTGCAGAAGGGAAAGCAGCTTTCTTGATAGACGGTAGATGGGCAATGGGGAATATTAAAGATAATAATGCGGACGTAAATTATAGTGTAACACATGTTCCAACTAAAGATGGCAGTACTCCGACATACGGATATAATTCAGCACTGCCTGAACGTGGAATCGTTGTATCTAAAGATACAAAACATGCGGAAGCAGTAGCAACATTTATTGAGGAAGGGATTGGTTCTAAGAACTTTAGTGAAAAATGGGTACAAGGTGCAAAAGGACTTTCACCAATGCCTGAAGTTAATGAAGATGAGAGTTTATATCCATTCCCGGAATTTGAAAATTTTGTACAAACACATAATGATACAATAAAAGCCATACCAGACCCGTTTGTGAGAAATCCTGAAGAGATTGCTGTTTCTAATGAAATAGGTGGAATGGAACAATCGAAAATGAAACCTTCTATAAGTGAAATATTTGTTATGTTAATGAATGAAACGGGAAATGTTGAAGACAAACTAAAAGAAGCAAATATCCTATTAAATAAAAATCTACAAGAAGGGATTGAAAAGGTTAAAGGAAAAGGTGGAAATGTAAGTTTAGAAGATTATATTTTCCCTAATTGGGATCCTAAAGCGGACTATACAAAAGATAACTACGAAGAACTTAAATAAATTAATAACATAAATAATAACCGATTATATCACAGTAAGTTGGCTGCTATAATCGGTTATCCTTTTATTAGGCTCTTTTCTAATAGTTTGTTGTTATAACCCAACTAAAATCGGCTTTAAATATAAGATTTGAAAGATTAAGAGTTCATATTTTCATATTGTTGACACCACAAAAAAAAGCCCTCATAAAGTAAAAAATAGCACATTTTACGATTTTATGATAGCGATTACAATTAACGTATAGTAAATAATGATGGGAGGAAATGAAATGAAAGGTGTCCCTATTAATCAATCGAAACCAATCAGTATAGGGAAAGAGAAAGTTTCTAAGTTAAGAAGAAAGAAAATGCTATGGTGTTATTTATTTGTTTTACCTCAAGCAATTTTATATTTAGGATTCACACTCTATCCGATTATCATGAGTTATGTTTATGCCTTTTATGAGTGGAGTGGAATTGGACCGATGGATGATTTTATCGGTTTTGAAAATTTTGTAGAAACGTTAGTAGATCCGCTATTCTGGAATGCGTTCAAAAACAGTTTTATCTTTATGGGTGCCCTTGTATTAGTTCAGGTTCCACTGGCATTGCTTGCTGCTCTGTTATTTAGTGCCAAGTGGTTAAAAGGGTCAGCTTTTTATCGTACATTATATTTTCTGCCTGTTGTAACAACTACTGCGATTGTCGGAACGATTATGAAATTTATCTTTGGTTCATACAAGGGCTTAGTTAATGAAGTGTTAATTGCAATAGGACTTATTAGTCAACCCATTGACTGGTTAGGAAGTATGGATACAGCATTATTGATTATTATTATCGTCGGGATTTGGAAAAACTTTGGTATCAAAGTCATTTATTGGTTAGCGGGGATTCAGGCTTTGCCAAAGGATATTTATGAGGCAGCAAAAGTAGACGGTGCTACAAATTTTCAAGCATTCCGCTATATTACACTTCCTTTATTAATTCCTGTTGGAAGCGTTATCATCCTCTTGTCGGCTGTAAATGCCCTGCATGTATTTGATTTAGTAGAATCAATGACAGGCGGAGGTCCTTCATTTTCAACTGACATGGTTGATGTATACATCTATCGTTATGCATTCTCCGGTGAAGGTGAAGCTAGAATAGGGTTTGCTTCTTCAGCTGGTGTTGTATATGGAATTGCTATTTTAATCGTCTCACTAGTACTTGGTTATTTTGCTAAAGCGACTGGCGGGAAAAAGACAGTAAAATAAGGATCTTAATTTAAAAAGAGGTGAATTAACCATGGACAAAAACATAAAAAGAAAGATAGGGATACCATTTGTTCATTTATTATTACTTGGATTTGGGGTAATATGGATTTATCCATTTATTTGGATGGTAACCGCTTCATTTAAGACAAACTCAGAATATATTTCAGGAGGATTGTCGCTATTACCTGAAAAGTTCCAATTTGAAAATTATATTCGTGCATGGACAACAGCAAATTTTTCTACCTATTTTATTAATACGGTTATTATTACTGTATCTGTAGTGATCATTGTTATTGTACTTTGTGCGATGACTGGATATGCTTTAGGTCGTTATGAATTCCCGGGAAGAAAGTTTATGCTCATTGCCATTGCAGCAACTATGTTTCTACCGAAGGGCTACACGATCATCCCAATGTATACATTGGTCAACTCACTAGGATTAAATAACACACTAGCTGGTGTTATTTTAGCTGAGTCAGGTGGGGCACATATTCTATTCATTCTCCTTTTTACTGCTCATTTCCGAGGTATTCCTAAAGAATTAGAGGAGGCAGCAGAAATTGACGGAGCCGGCTTCTTTCGTACTTTTGTAAAGGTAATGCTGCCATTATCAAAACCAATTGTTGCAACAACAGGAATTTTACAATTTATGTGGGCTTGGAATTCCTTCTTAATTCCGTTAGTATTTACTTTAAACAAGCCGGAATTAAGAACCCTTGGTGTAGGTATGTATCAGTTTGTTGGAGAAAATTCGATTGACTGGACAGGTGCTGCAGCGGCTGCAAGTATTTCTCTAATTCCTGTTATCATTGTATTTATCCTGTTCCAACGTTACTTTGTAGAAGGAATAGCAGGAGCAGTAAAAGGGTAAGGAGAGCTTACTTTGAAAACATTATTAGACAAATTAGATCGCTGGGGTGGGAAGTTTAAACTACAACCTAAATTATTGATTATTTTTTACTTTGTTAGCTTTGTGCCGCTTTTAACCTTAGCGGCATTCTTTTATTTTATTTCGACTGAAATATTAAAGGATGAACTTGGAGCATACATGGTCGGGACAACCAAACAGGTTGATCAACGATTAAGCTCTTTTCTTGAAGAGATGAACCACCTTACCTCTACGATCCATTTTAATGATAGTGTTCAGAATTTTCTGGATACGGATGACCCATATGAACAATCAACTATTGAAAATTCTCAAAGATTACGTCAATTCCTGGACAACATTACACACCATCGCGCCCGCCTGGATTCTGTTTATGTCATCAATGATTACGGAAAAGTAATCCATTCTAGTAAATCTAGTTCTGTATTTGACTATGATTTTTTAGGTGACCCTTGGTATGTTGATAGAATAAAAGAGGAAGGATTTCATTTGCTACCTGTTAAGCAACATGCTTTTGCAAGAGGAAAATCTTCTTTTACATACATGGGAAGATTAAACTATTTTAGTCAATATAGAGAACAAGGGACATTATTATTAAACTTTGACCCCCAATATTTATCCGAAATGACTGATTCAATTAAATTAGGGGATACAGGTTTTGTATTCATGCTTACAAATGATAGAAAGCCTGTAACGTCTGTCGAAAAGGAAAATGAAGAGATTATTAGTAAACTATCTTCTCTTTCAATGTATAAAGAAGATAGTGGCTACTCACTAATGACAATTAATGATGTGTTAACATTGGTAAGTTTCTCGACATCAAAGGAAACAGGATGGAAAATCGTAGGGGTTGTTCCATTTCATGAGGTGTCAGCTAAGATTAAAACGATTAGTTATGGCATCGTTGCTTTTTGTATAATTGGTATTATATTTATTTTAATTTTTTCAAAATATTTAAGTCAGGTTATCACGCGTCCATTATTTCGTTTGCAGGAATCAATGGAACGTGTAGAACAAGGTGATTTTACATTTCAAGTACCAATGGATCGCGGCGACGAGCTGGGCGATCTTAGTAGACACTTTAACCATATGTTAAAAAAACTGGAACATTTAAAAGAGGAAGTTTATTTGGCAGGGCTTAGAGAAACTAAACTGCAATTACTCAATCGTGAATCAGAGCTTCATGCATTACAGATGCAAATTAATCCGCATTTTTTATATAACACATTAAATACAATGAAATGCGTCGGTGAAGTTTATGAGGTGAAGGAAGTCTATGAAATGAGTGAATCTCTGTCCATTATGTTCAAGTACAGTATTGATGGAGAAAAATATAAGCTGATTGACGAAGAATTGGACCATGTCAGAGCTTATTTAAATATTATTAGTATCCGTTTTCCAGATTCTATAGATTGTCATATAGACATTCCTCAGTATCTTAAAGAAATTCCTGTCTTAAAGTTGATATTGCAGCCATTAGTAGAAAATGCGATAGAGCATGGTCTCCTTCCAAAAGGAGAGAAAGGAAACATTTGGATTTCAGCTGAATCAAAAGAGGATCTATTAATCTTACAAGTAAAAGATGACGGAGTTGGCATACTAAAGGACAAACTTATTCAAATTAGAAACTATTTAACTAGTAGTTTACGTAAAGGTATAATAAATAAGGAAAAGTTACAATCAAATCATATTGGTTTAAATAATGTTCAACAACGGCTTTATCATAATTATGGTAAAAAAGGAAAGCTCAATATAAAGAGTAATGAAAAAGCAGGTACAGTTATCGAAATAACGATTCCTCTTCATGGTGATTCTGTAGACAGCTAGTTTTCTTCATTGAAAGAATTGAAGGGGGACAGATAAAAGGGACGCAAGAAACACACCTATGGACTTAGGAGCGGAGTAAGCCTTCAGTTGAACGATTCTTCTTTGTAATAAATCATCAGAAGCGAGGGGTTGAACGAATGTACAACGTATTAGTGGTAGATGACGAAGTATGGATGTGCGAAGGTTTCAAAAAGGTTATTAATAAGCTGGATTGTGGGTTTACTGTCATTGATACATCACGTGATGGAAGACAAGCTTTAACAAAGCTGGAAAATAATAAACAGATTGATGTTGTCGTAACTGATATTCATATGCCAATTATGAGTGGCTTGGAATTAATGGAAGAAATGAAATCAAGAAGTTTACCCCAGCCTGTTATTGTTATTTCGGCACATAACGATTTTGAATATGCAAGGACAGCTATGCGTTACGGTGCGGTTGATTATTTACTCAAACCAATTAATAATGATGAAATTTATGATGTTTTAACAAATTTAAAAGAACAATTAAATCCAAAAGACAATAAAGAAGATAAGGTGGATATTGCAGAGGTTAATGGTGGTGTAGAGTTAGTTAAATCAGTACTATCCATTATTGAACATTCATATATGGAAGATTTATCTCTCTCTGTACTGGCAGACCAGGCAGGTTTTAATTCTTCTTATTTAAGCCGTCTGTTTAAATTGGAAACAGGTGCCGGCTTTGTTCAATATTTAAGAAATGTAAGAATGAAGCATGCCTGCAGGTTGTTGAAGAAAACAGAATTAACTAATAAAGATGTCGCAAAAGAGGTCGGTTTTTGGGATGAGAAGCATTTCAGGAGAACCTTTAAAAAAGATATTGGATTAACACCAGGTGAATATCGGGAAAAGGTAAAATTAGAAGACTCCCATACTAACATTTGAAAGCGGTTACGTTTAGGGGATTATAAATTTGAAGATTTAAAAGACACAATAATTGAAAAAAGCAAAAAAAGTACTGATTTTGTCTCTTGTTTTAAGTGACATGTCAGTATTTTTTTATTTGTTTCAAACTAGGATGCAATGTAAAAAAAATCACCCTGAATCATAAAAAACGACCCCTTAACCTCATTTTAGAAAGCGGTTACAATTAAATAAGAATAGGATTTTAGTGTTTATTTATTCGGGTTTTTATCTATTATTCTATTATAAATCGATATCAATTAAGGTGGGGATTAGATGAAAAAACCTAATATTTTATTAATCACGACAGATTCCCAACGGTGGGATACATTATCCTGCATGGGAAGCACATTTGCTATTTCACCAAATTTAGATCGATTAGCAAAGGAAGGGGTTTTATTTGAACAAGGACATACCTCATCGCCAGTTTGTTCAGCTGCAAGGAGCAGTTTGATGACAGGAGTCCATACTCCCGTTCATGGTTGTTTAGAAAATGGGTTAGAACGACGAACCCATTTTCTAACAATTCCGGATTATTTAAGAAAAGTTGGTTACAGAAATATAATGGTTGGAAAAACACACTTTGGTCCAATTGATTCATTTGATATTCAACATGTAGTTGGAGAAAAGTTTAGTAATATAAAGGATTGTTATGCAGAACATATAACGAAACACGGATATAGTCGTGTTAGTGACCACCCGAATTCAATACCTGAAGATTTATTTATGGAAGCTTTTCTTGTAGATAAGACGATAGAAGAAATGGAAAAGTCCTCAAAAACCGAACAACCTTTCTTTGCATTTTGCTCAATGGTAAGCCCGCATGAGCCTATGGATCCTCCTGGAAAATGGGCCACTCTATATGATGATATCGATTTGCCTGAACTAAATTATATAGAAGGGGAAATTGAAGCTTTTCCAGAGCATATGAAAATATTATTAGGGTTTAAAGATTATTTTTCTGGTAAACCGTTACCGGACGATTTATCCTTAAAGGATTTGTATGAAGCGCGAGGAGCAATCTATCATGAAGGCTTACGTGAGAAAGTAGAAAAGGTAAGGAAACTATATTATGGCTTAGCGGCGTATTGTGATCATCAAACAGGCAGATTACTTCGCTTTTTAGATGAAACAGGTCTTCGTGAGAATACACTTGTTATTTTTAGCTCGGACCACGGGTTACAGCTTTTTGATCATGGATTTAATGATAAACATAACTATTATGATGAATCGTGGAGAGTACCTTTTATGATGAGCATGCCTGGAACATTGCCAGAAGGGAAAAGAGAGCGGTTTGCAACGTGGAATGATATAGGACCAACGATCCTTGGAGCAGCTGGTATTCACAGTGATTCCATGCAAGGATTTGATTTGTTTACACCTTTAATAGATGGGGATTCCTCCCCTCGTCAATGTGCTGTTGCAACCTTATTTAAATCAGCAGCAGTGGCTAGTGAAAAGTGGAAGCTGGAATATTATTTTGAAGAAGGTACAGGAAGATTATTTGATCGAAGGCATGACCCTCAAGAAAGGAATGATTTATTTCATGATGAGGCAGTTGCTCCAATCAAAAGTGAGCTTGTTCAAGCTTTGCTGACCTGGAGAGCGGATATTATGGACTTACAATTTCATTTCGAATCGGTTGAAGAAGTAAAACAAAGGCTTGAAGAGCGTCAAAAAACATTACCTAAAGGGAAAAAATTAGCGCCGGTAGCAACTAGAATTGTTAATGAAGTCCTTTCTCTCAAAGGTTCACAACCAGAGGAAAGGCTGAACGAGCGTATTAAGAAAATTGATCAAATGGAATATGGCTTAACTATGAACAAATGAAGGGAGAATGCAAAATGAAAGCAGTTGTTATCTTATTAGATACCTTAACTCGTAAAATGCTAGAAACATATAATCAACAATCATGGGTGAAAACACCTAATATATCGAGGCTAGCCGATAAGTCAGTCATTTTTGACAATCATTGGTCAGGGTCTTTACCATGTATGCCTGCAAGAAGGGATTTATTCACAGGTCGCCTTGCTTTTCTAGAACGAGGCTGGGGCGGGATGGAACCGTTTGATGTCACACTTCAGCAAACACTTCGCGAAGGAAATGTTTTTTCACATATCGTTACTGATCATTATCACTATTTTTCAACTGGCGGAGAAAATTATTGCCAAGGTTTTGATACATGGGATTTTCATCGTGGTCAAGAGGGAGATCCTTGGGTTTCACGAGTAACTGATCCGATCATGCCAGAAGTTCTTGGGAGGGTTCTCCCGCAAAATGAAAAAAATCGCAGTACTATAAAGAATGAAAAAGATTACCCAGGTCCTAAAACAATGGAGGCAGCATGCAAATGGTTGAAGGATAACAAAGGTGCGGATCAATTCTTTTTAATGGTTGAAGCTTTTGACCCTCATGAGCCTTTCGATTGTCCACAGCATTATTTGGACCTCTATGGTGATGAGTATGAAGGGCCGAGGTTTAACTGGCCAGGCTATAAAAAAGTAACCGAGCCACAAGATGCAATGGATCATCTTCAAAAACGCTATGCTGCTAACCTCACAATGATTGACCATTGGTTAGGCAAATTACTGGATGAAATGGATGGTCAACAATTGTGGGATGATACACTGGTTATTTTTACAACAGACCATGGCTTTTTATTAGGTGAACATGAGTGGACAGGAAAAAACTTTATGCATGTTTACAATGAGGTCGCTCACCTTCCATTAATGGTTCATCTACCGGGAGTAGAAGGGGGAACACGGATCGCTGAAATCACTCAAAATATTGATATCATGCCAACCATTTTAGATTATTTTCATCTTGATGTTCCGGCAACGGTTTGTGGTAGCTCCTTACTCGGCCTTATTCATGGTACAAAGCGGAAAATACGAGGCCATGCTTTATATGGCATGTTTGGAATGACAGTAAATATTACGGATGGACACTATACGTATTTCCGGGGGCCTGAAAGGGAAGATAATTTCCCATGTGATTGGTATACAGCCATGCCAACCTCATTCCGCAATTTTATGGGTAACGGAAAATGTGATCAGATCGAGGTAGGAAGATATTTGCAGTATACGGATTATCCTGTTTATAAGATTCCGTTTAGTGAAGAAGGAAACCCATTCCAATTTTATAAAAACTTTCAAGAATCCATGTTATTTAATATAAAAGAAGATTATGAGCAAGTAGAGCCAATCTATGACAAAGAAATAGAAGCACGGTTTATTAATCAATTAATTGAAGAGATGCAGCTTGTTCAAGCACCTGAAGGCCAATATATTCGATTAGGGCTAAGTCTAATAAAGAATGTACCTGAGTTGGAAAAATCTTTGGATATGAAGTGAAAAGGGGAATGAAGGATGAAGACAAAAAGTAATCAGGCAACGATTCAATATGTGGAAAATTCAGAAGGTCCTTTTCTCGGTTATTCCACAAGTTCCGATGTTTCAATTATAAATATTGATGGACATCTATTTAAGGATTTAAATAAAGATGGGAAATTGGATAAATATGAGGATTGGCGTTTGTCTCCAAAGGAGCGGGCAAAAGATTTAGCATCAAAAATGTCAATTGAGGAAATAGCAGGTCTCATGCTTTATAGTCGCCATCAATCTATTCCGGCGCTGTCAAGAGGACCCTATAAGTATACGTTTGCTGGAAAGGAATACCCGGAAAGTGATGCGGAGCCTTGGGATTTATCTGATCAGCAAAAGGAATTTCTTAAAAAAGATAACCTTAGACATGTTCTCATTACATCAGTGGAAAGCACGGAAGCAGCGGTAAAGTGGAATAACAATGTTCAAGCTTTCGTAGAAGGAACTAGATTAGGGATTCCAGCCAACAACAGTTCAGACCCTAGACATGGAATTGAAGGGAGTGCAGAGTTTAATGAAGGTGCCGGAGGACAAATTTCTATGTGGCCGGAGTCACTAGGAATTGCCGCAACGTTTGACCCTGAAGTTTCCCGTAAATTTGGGGAAATTGCTTCAAAGGAATATCGTGCGATAGGGCTGACAACGGCATTATCACCGCAAGTAGACCTTGCAACAGACCCGCGGTGGTATCGATTTAATGGGACGTTTGGAGAAGATCCGAAATTATCTACTGATATGGGGCGCGCCTATATTGATGGATTTCAGACTTCGGATGGTCCAAAAGAAATCACTGAGGGCTGGGGTTATGACAGTGTGAATGCGATGGTAAAACATTGGCCGGGCGGAGGATCCGGTGAAGGTGGACGTGATGCACATTTTGGCTATGGTAAATATGCAGTATATCCAGGTAATAATTTTGACATGCATTTAAAACCATTCCTTGAAGGTGCCTTTAAACTAGAAGGGAAAACCAAAAAGGCATCGGCAGTTATGCCATATTACACGATTTCTTTTGACCAAGACCCAGTTAATGGAGAAAATGTCGGAAACTCTTATAGCTCTTATCTTATTACCGACCTTCTGCGTGAAAAGTATGGCTATGACGGTGTTGTTTGTACAGATTGGTTAATTACTGCCGATGAGCCGGAAACGGAAGATAAGTTTGCAGGCAAACCATGGGGTGTAGAAGGATACACAGTAGCTGAGCGTCATTATAAACTGCTTATGTCAGGAGTAGATCAGTTTGGTGGAAATAATGAAGTTCAACCAGTCATTGATGCATACAACATGGGCGTAAAAGAGCATGGTGAAGCTTATATGCGTGAGCGCTTTGAGGCGTCAGCAGTTCGTCTTTTAGAAAATATTTTCCGCACTGGTCTTTTTGAAAATCCTTATCTTCATGTAGAGGAAAGTGAAAAGACGGTTGGGAAGGCAGAATACATGGCTGAAGGCTATGAAGCTCAAGTGAAATCAGTTGTATGTTTGAAAAATAAGGATCATATTCTACCTTTGAAAAAGGGGAAAACCGTTTATATTCCGAAAAGATATACAGCTGAATCGGAAGATTGGTTTGGCAACCCTGTCCCGGAAAAATACGATTACCCGGTCAGTCTGGATATTGTAAGGAAATACTTTAATGTGACCGAAGACCCAGACCAAGCTGATTTTAGTCTTGTGTTTATAACCAATCCTGATTTTCATTTTAACCCTGAGTCAGGAACAGGCTTTAGCCGTTCAGATGCTGAGGCTGGAGGAAATGGATATGTTCCAATTAGTCTTCAATATGGAACATATATGGCTGAACATGCTAGAGAAAAAAGTATTGCAGGTGATAATCGAAGCTATAAAGGAAAAATAGTTACTCCTGCAAACACGACAGATTTAGAGATGGTAAAGAAAACAAAAGAAGAGATGAACGGGAAACCAGCTATCGTTTCTTTACTTTTAAACAAACCAGCTATAGTAGCGGAGTTTGAACAAGATGTTCATGCGATTGTCGCGAATTTTGGGGTTCAGGATCAAGTTATTTTGGATATTCTTACCGGTGACCGAGAGCCGTCCGGATTATTACCAATGCAAATGCCTGCTAATATGAGAACAATTGAAGAACAAAAAGAAGATGTTCCTCATGACATGGAATGTTATGTGGATTCAGAAGGCAATGTCTATGATTTTGCCTATGGATTAAATTGGGATGGAGTGATTCAAGATAGTAGAGTGAAGAGGTATAAGAAATGAAATTTCAAGAAAAGTCGGAGTGGCATAACAAAGAGTAGGAGAGGAGATTTTTATGAAACTTGTATCATTTACTAGAGAAGGTGTAACACGTATTGGGTCTATTGAAAATGAAGTAGTTGTTGATTTAAATTAATCTTATCAAATGCTACTAGAGTAGTCCTTGAAAATAAAGTGAAACAAACATTTGAGGTGCCGGTATCATTGACCAAAACATTACAAACGAGCACCATTGAATCTATTCATAACATCATTAACATCGTAAAGGACCTTTCAGAGAATGAAATTAGAAAAATTTTTATATATTTTTCTCTCTGTTAAGTTGTCGTGATGTTATTTTTCATCCGCTCTTATTATTTTTTCAATCGGAAATGGCTATCAGCCACTAGTAATGAATATTGTTCCTGCAGAATCTGTTCCTCGTGTGTTTATTGCAATTAGCATAATCTTCGTTATTTTAACAGGAGAAATAATCGGTGGGGCGATGGGGCCGATGACGGCGGGAGTTTTGGCTGATAATTACAGATTAACGGCTCCGTTATGAATTACAGCAGTCGCAGCATTCATTGCGTTTGTTTGTACATTTGGTATTAAAGAAACAGTACCAATAAAGGTGAAACAGCCTAAGAATATTAATATAACGATGTAAAATTGTTTTTTAGTTGTTCTATATAGGGGAACGATAGAATACAAGGTCAGTTTTTAATCCTCTATAATTGGAGCATGAATAGGGGGGACTACAATGGAAAGCACATTCCGTGTAAATGAAATGGACACGACACTATCAGACTTACAAATTCAGAAGCTAAATCAAATGCTTGTGTTTATTTCTCAATACAATGAGTTTTATAAAGATAGGCTAAAACATGTTTTATTACCGATTCGGTCAAAGGAAGATTTGCAACAGCTTCCTTTTACATGTAAATATGAGCTTGTACAAGATCAAACAAATTTTTCACCATTAGGAAGAAACCACACATTTTCTAAGGCAGAATATGTGAGATATCATCAAACCTCTGGTACAACAGGGAAACCATTAAAAGTACTTGATACAAAAGAGAGTTGGACCTGGTGGGAAGATTGTTGGTTGGAAGTATTTAAATCTAGTGATGTAACAAAAAATGACATCGCTTTCTCAGCCTTTTCCTTTGGACCTTTTATTGGCTTCTGGGCTGCATTCGAAGCAGCTAAGCGACTAGGTGCACTAGTCATTACAGGAGGAAGTCAAAGCTCTAAAGAAAGATTACAAAGCATGATAAATAATGAAGCAACCGTTTTATTATGCACCCCAAGTTATGCTCTACACCTAGCAGAGGTAGCCGAGGAAAATTCTATAGATCTACGAGAAACTAACATAAAAACGATCATTACTGCAGGAGAACCTGGAGGATCTGTTCCATCAATTAGACAACAAATCGAAAGGCTTTGGAATGCAAAGCTTTATGATCATGTTGGAATGACAGAGATAGGGGCATATGGATATTCATGTACTGAACAAAATGGACTGCATGTGAATGAAGCAGAATTTATTGTGGAGGTCATCAATCCAGATACGTTAGAGCCTGTTGGAAAAAGGGAACGTGGTGAGTTGGTGCTAACGAACCTCGGAAGATATGGGTATCCTCTACTTCGTTATCGCACAGGTGATATGGTCATTTGCAGTGAAGAACCATGTCCTTGTGGTAATAAAAATACCCTCTTAGTTAACGGCATTATTGGGCGTTTGGATGATATGGTTATTATTCGTGGGATTAATATCTTTCCTTCTTCCATTGAATCCATCATACGTGAGTTTGAGGCTGTGAAGGAATTTAGAATTATTTATTACACAGAACAAAATATGAATCAAGTTAAAGTGCAAATAGAAGCTGAGGCCGATCTTGTCACTCAAGTTGCAACTAAATTAAGAGACAGAATTGGATTAAGAATTGATGTAGAAATGGTAGCAGAGAATTCACTGCCTCGATTTGACTTAAAAGCTAAGCGGGTTGTGGATGAAAGAGCTGTTAATTAATTACTAGTAAGTTTATAAACTAGGAAAACACCTTACTTCCACTATAAGGTGTTTTCCATTTTAAAGGGGAAATTTACATGAGAAAAAGCGAGTATCAGTTTTCTGTTACTTGGGGAGATACCGATGCAGCAGGAATTGTTTTTTATCCTAATTTTTATAAATGGATGGATACGGCAACACATCATCTATTTTCAAGAATAGGATATCCGACATCAGAGTTGTTTACGGTCAAGAAGATTGGATTACCACTTATAAAGACTACTTGTGATTTTAAGCAACCTCTTTTTTTTGAAGACAATGTGACGATACATTCAGAAATTAAAGAGATTCATAGTAAAGTTTTCTTAGTAGAGCATACCTTTCATAAGGGTCATGACATTATAGCTATTGGTACTGAATTAAGAGCCTGGGGAGATCTGTCTGATAAAAAACCTAAAGCTGTTGTGATCCCTAATGAAGTTCGTCAGTTGTTGGAACATGAATGAAAGTCTTTAACTTAGCTTCAGTCCAACATAGGATTGAAGTTTTTTGTACACTCTTTCCACAAATATAACGAAATAAAATCCCTCTTTTCCTACATAAAGTAGGTAACTATTTTCCACTAAATCTATTACAATAAAAATAAGAAAACTGAATATTTAAAAAAGGGAGGGAGTTTTTGAAAGCGTTTTCTAAAAATGCTAATAGGGGGCTAACAAAAATGAAAGTGATTAATCCGATGAATGTTATTGATAATAGTAAAATTTCTTCGTTTCATGTATGGTTGATAACTTGGTTGTTTTTGGTTATTGCTTTTGATGGTTACGATGTTGTCGTTTATGGTGCGTCTGTTCCTTCATTAATTCAGGAGTGGGGGATTTCTGATGTAACTGCTGGAGCAATAGGTAGTTACACTGTTATTGGAACCGCTCTTGGGGCAGTTATATTTGGGATGTTGTCTGATAAAATAGGCCGTAAAAAGATTATTATACTTACTACGTTTTTATTTAGTTTTTTTACTATGTTATCTGGTTTTGCAACAGGTCCAATTTTATTTGCCGTATTTCGAATTATTGCTGGAATTGGTCTTGGTGGGGTAATGCCGAACGTTATTGCGCTTGCTACTGAGTTTTCTCCAAAACGAGTTCGATCTGCTATTGTTTCTTTCATATTCTGTGGTTATTCCATTGGAGCACTTGCTGCAGCACTAACAAGTCGTTCGCTTTTACCAACCGTTGGATGGGAGCCGGTATATTGGTTAGCAGGTATTCCGCTATTGTTTATTCCATTTCTATTAAAAAGTATCCCAGAGTCCGTAGGGTTTCTAATTGACAAGGGAAAAGAAGAGGAAGCAAGAAAAACGTTAATGAAAATTGACCCAAGCTTAAAAAATGGCGGGGGATTCGAATTTGTTAAGCCACCCGCAAAAGATCCAGGTTCACCAGTTGTAAAGCTTTTTGAAGATAAGCGTGCATTAAGTACAGTTATGTTCTGGGTTTCTTGCTTTAGTGCCTTTGTTTTGATTTACTCGATGAATACATGGTTGCCGCGTCTTATGATGCAATCAGGTTATGATCTTAGCTCAAGTCTAGCATTCACTGCTGTTATGCAAATTGGAGCAATCGTAGGAACGATCATTTTTGGTCGATTGGTTGATAAAATTGGATTTAAAAAGGTTCTTGTTCCTTTATTCTTCTGTGGTGCTATTGCATTATCCTTTATCGGATTAACAAATAGTATGGCAATCGCCTTTGTATTGATATCGATCATCGGTGCAGCTTCAGTTGGATTACAGAACATCTCCAATGCATTTGTTTCTCAATACTATCCTTCTAGCATGCGTTCCACAGCACTTGGAAGCACGATGGCCTTTGGTCGTATTGGTGGAATTGTTGCGCCAACCTTTGTCGGTTTCCTATTAACAATGAATCTTTTACCACAATTTAATTTTGTGGCAATCGGAGGGGCTGCGTTACTAGGTGGGATCGCGATGTTGTTTGTTCAGGAAAAGCATGGGGATTATTATGAAGCAAAAGATGAAATTAAATCAGAAAATCGACCAGTGAATGTAGCAAAATAAGTTTGTCAGGGTTTACCTTCAAATGGGTTAACTTCCCTACTATTCTTCAAGAAATTTTAGAATGGTAGAAGGTTGCCCATTTGTTATTTTGTTTATGTAACTAAAAATGTTAATCAAAGAAAGGGTTATGTGGATGGAAACGACATTTCTTTTTAAAGCAAATATTCAGGTGGTAAATCCAATTGAAGTTGGGGATGTTGGAACAGGTATAAGGAGAGTGATTCCGATTGTTGGAGGTACTTTTGAAGGTAATGGAATAAAAGGAAAAGTCCTATCAGGAGGGGCTGATTATCAGATTATAAGATATGATGGTGTAACAGAAGCTCTTGCTCACTATGTGATTGAAACGGACGATGGCGTACCCATTTATGTGATTAATAAAGGATTCAGACACGGTCCTAAAGAAATTATTGATAAAATCATACGTGGTGAGCAGGTTCCTGATGGCTCTTATTATTTCAAAACTACTCCCAATTTTGAAACAAGCAGTGAAAAGTACTCTTATTTGAACCGAATGATTTTTATTGGAGAAGGAATTAGGAGACCAAATGATGTTCAAATATCATTTTATCAAGTAGATTAATCGTTAAAACGATCACGATTACCTTTTCAATTAAGTTTTTCTTCTTTTATACTATTAATATCAAGAAAAACGGAAACAGGGGGTTATTGTGTGTCAAACAGTAAGAGAGAAGTACTAATGAAAAAGGTAGAACATCATCTACGAACCACATCCCGGCAGCTAATCAAAATTAATACAGAAGATGAAGTGCTTCAATATTTAGCTGATTCGTTCCGTTCTGAATTATACTGTGATTTTGTTGGAGTCGTTTTGAGTGAGGGAGATCATTTTATTCCTAAGGCATGGAGTGGAAATATTCCGACAGTCCTTAGGCACTTCCCTCTTTTAGCGACAAGCTGTTCCTCCAAACTTCTTCGTCAAAGCTTAACATATAAAACATCTGCATCAACTAGTCATTGCAGGTTAACAAAGATACTTAAGGAAGAAAATGTGAAAACATGGTTTACTGTTCCACTAAATGATGACATTCATCACTTTGGTTTTTGTATAGTAGGATTTTTAAGTTATGTGCCACTACTAGAGATGGAAAGTCATTTTGAGGAATTCGGAAAAGATATGGCTGTAGCTTTATCTGTGGCAAGACAAAAGGAAAATCAGTTAAAGAAGCTAGAAGGTATTGAATGGATCAGCAAAAATCAATCTCTCGACTCTTCTCTAGACCAGCATTTTTCGGAAGTAACATACAGAGCGGGTAACTCGACAAATGCCGATTTTGCTTGTATGTATTTATATAATGAAAAAGAAAATTGCTTTGTTCTACAAAAGCCTGTTTATGGGGAAATGGAATATCTCGATCGTATCATGATTGAGGATAACTATGCACTTAAGGAATATTTTCCATTTCTTGAGGCAACGGAATGCGCCCAAATGACAGTCCCACTCTTAATTGATCTTAAGCCAATCGGTGTACTTCATGTTCAGAATAAATATGAAAGACCTTTTACTAAAGAAGACTTAAAAATCTTAGAAATGCTTTCAACACATGTTGCGACTCTCTTAGAGAATGCGCGATTATATAAAAGTGAAAAAGATAATAAAAACCGCCTTCACTTTTTACTGGATTTTCAACAATCACTTGTGAAAAAAACAGTTGAAGATGATGATTTTGAAGGAATTACATTAAAGCTCTCAGATTTATTTCAAGAAACAGTTATTCTATATGATCGATTTATGAGGCCCATTACCTTTAACTTACGAAATGGTGATAGCGATTACATGTTACCTGATAATCTGGCATCACAAGCGAATAAGACAAGGCAAACTCTAAATAAACAAGAAAAATTTACAGTCATACATCCTGAAAAAAATGACTGTGTGTTTTCCTTCTGGGTGATAAATGGTGGAGGCAATTTATTAGGGTATCTTTCTGTTTGTAATACAGCTAGTGAAATGAATGAATTCGACCAGCTAACAGTTGAGATGGCACGTAACATATGCTCAATACAATTTATTAAGCAAAAGCTTGTTCTTGATACAAAAGAGCAGGTAAAGGATAGTTTTATTAGTAAATTGTTAGTAGAAAAAATCGAAGATCAGGAAAGTATCATTCAATATGCTAACCTTTTTCAATGGGATATTTTCAAATGTCATCGTGTCGCGGTATTGACGATTTCATTAGATGAAAACGACCTTTTAGAACAACAGGCAAAAAAAGTCCTTATATGGGATGCGATCAAGTCACATCTTGCTAAGTTCGATCATCGAATTTTAACAGTGTCACATGATGAAAACTATATTTTGCTAATACCGGTGGATGACGAAGACATTCAAAGTAAAAAGTATTGGAAAAACCTTTATCATAATATTGAAAAATGGTCACTAGAAGTGTTTCGCGATTGTAAGGTTTTACTGGGTATCGGTTCATCAACAGACAAAATGCCAGATTACTATGTGAGTTATCAACAGGCACTTCTATCATTAAATGTGATTAAAATTCGGATGAAGCATATCTCTTTTTCACTATATGAAGATCTTGGAGCGTATACTATTCTCCACTATCTCGACCAATCTAATGCAGTAAACTTGTTTTTAAAAAGTCAGCTGGATCCTTTGTTAACTTACACAGAAAATAAAAACATAGATTTATATCATACTTTATATGTTTTTCTACAAAATAACGGAAATATAAAAAGTACATCAGATGAGCTTTTCATTCACCGGAGTTCCCTTTTATACAGACTTGAAAAAGTGGAATCGCTTTTAAACGTTGATTTAAATGATGCTGAAATAAGATTTAATTTAATGATGGCTTTCAAGCTGTATGATATGAATGGAGAGCGGTTGAAGAAGAGCTAGATTAGTAGTAAAAAAGCAGTCCTACTTGTGTTGAGTTGGGACTGCTTTTTTGTAAACTTATTCGACAAATTACGAGTAGTGATAGCACTGCCACCTTCTACACAATGTAGGAAAATAAATAATTTTTTTCCTACATTGTGTAGGTACAAACCCCTTATAGCGACGGCTATAATGAACATATCGAAATTGATAAAGAGATTGGGGATGAGATGAGATGGCTATTCAAACAATTGGTGTGGTTGGGGCTGGATCGATGGGAGCAGGTATTGCGAATCTAGCAGCTTTGAATAAGTTTAATGTTATTTTAAATGATATTGAGGAGCGTTATTTAGATGGTGCTCTTAAACGTATTGATAAGTTTATGAGCAAAAGTGTGGAAAGAGGAAAAATGACTGAAGAGCAAAAGCAAGAAGCATTTGCCCGTATACAAACAACTACTAGCTTAGAAGAAATGAGTGGAGTAGATGTTGTGATTGAGGCAGTCCTAGAGGATCTCTCATTAAAGAAAGAAGTATTTTCAAAGCTTGATAACATTGTGAACGAAAATTGCATTTTAGCTACAAATACTTCGTCCATGTCTATTACAGAAATTGCTTCTGCAACGAAACGTCCAGATCGTGTGGCAGGGATGCATTTCTTTAATCCAGCACAACTCATGAAGCTTGTTGAGGTAGTTCGTGGATATAAGACAAGTGATGAAACAATCGAAGAATTGAAAGCGCTATCTAAACAACTATCGAAAGAACCAGTAGAAGTAAAGAAAGATTCGCCTGGGTTTATCGTAAATAGAATTATGATTCCACAATTTATTGAAGCAATTAAGCTATTAGAGGAAGGCGTTGCTTCAGCTGAGGATATCGATAAGGCGGTAACGCTAGGATTGAACTACCCAATGGGACCTTTCACTCTTCAAGATTATGCAGGAGTTGAGATTGGTTACCATGTGATGGAGTATTTTAAAGAAGAATTTAATGATAACCATTTTGCCCCACCACAATTATTAAAGCAGCTGGTGAGAGCAGGGCGACACGGTAAGAAAACAGGTGCAGGATTTTACGATTACGAATAATGAAGGAGGACGTCATAATGACTTATGAATTTTTATTATGTGAAATTGAAGAAAATGTAGCGGTGGTCACAATTAACAGACCGCCGGTAAATCCATTGAACACAGTAGTTTTTCAGGAGCTTTCAACCTTATTTGATGTACTTGATGCGGACGATGAAGTCCGTGCCATCATTCTTACTGGTAGCGGTGAGAAAGCGTTCGTGGCAGGAGCTGACATCAACGAAATGGCTAGTCTTGATCTTGTTGGTGTTAATAAAATGAACAAAGTATCTAGAACCGTTTTTTCAAAAATTGAACAAATAACAAAGCCTGTTATTGCGGCACTAAACGGCTTGGCACTTGGTGGGGGCTTAGAGCTTGCTCTTGCATGTGATCTGCGAATCAGCTCAGATCGAGCAAGATTTGCATTTCCAGAGGTTGGTTTAGGAATCATCCCTGGTGGTGGTGGAACACAGCGATTACAAAAAATTGTTGGTCAAGGTATAGCAAAGGAACTTCTTTACTTCGGTGATATGTTTGATGCAAATAGAGCGCTAGAACTAAGGATTGTTAACAAAGTAGTTCCTGCTGAAGAGGTTCTTAGTGCAGCAAAGGAATGGGCAAAGAAATTGGCTCAAAAACCACCAGTTGCACTTCAAATGGTAAAAACAGCAGTAAATGTTGGTGGAAATACTGACTTAGAATCAGGACTTATCATTGAAAGTACTTGCTTTGGCAATGCTTTTTCAACTCAGGATAGAGTCGAGGGACTTCAAGCATTTGTGGAGAAAAGAAAACCTGTTTATACGGGAAGATAGGAAACACCATCAATTAAAAATGAGGTGAAATATATGAAAGATATCGTGATTTTAGAAGGGGCGCGAACACCATTTGCCGAGATTTCCGGATCATTTCGTGATATTACCGCAACTGACTTGGGTACAATTGCAGCGAAAGAAGCCCTGCAAAGAGCAAAGATAACTGGTGAGGATGTTGATCAGGTTGTATTTGGAAATGTTCAGCAATCAAGTAAAGATGCTCACCTCCTAGCAAGACATGTTGGATTAAAGGCAGGGACACCCATTGATGTACCTGCACTAACCATTAACCGTTTATGTGGAACAGGTCTTGAATCTGTTTTAACGGCAGCGCGCTATATTTTAACGAATGAAGCAAATGTAGTGTTAGCAGGTGGAACAGAAAGCATGAGTCAGGTGCCTCACGTTATTCGTGGGATGAGATGGGGAAGTCAGCTTGGTGCACCAGTTGTTGAGGATTGGGTATGGGATGGTCTTTATGATACCTATGGAGATTGCACAATGGGAGAAACAGCCGAGAATCTTGCAGCAAAATACAATGTGACTAGAGAAGAAGTGGATCGACATGCGCTATCAAGTCATGAACGGGCATTGGCAGCAAGAGAAAAGGGCTATTTACAGGAAGAAATTGTTCCGGTAATAGTCAAGGGACGAAAAGGTGATAAAGTGATTTCAGAAGATGAACATGTTCGTCATACAAGTATGGAACAGCTTGCTAAATTAAAACCACGATTTGTTGAAAACGGTGTGGTAACACCTGGGAATGCAAGTGGAATGGTCGATGGAGCTGCTGCGATTGTTGTTGCATCAAGTGATTATGCCAGTGAGCGTGGCTTAGAGCCAATTGCCCGTTTAGTTTCATGGGAAGTAGTCGGAGTTGAGCCTAAGTATATGGGAATTGGCCCTGTTCCAGCTATTCAAGGTGCTTTGAAAAAAGCGAATATGTCACTTGGTGATCTAGATTTAATTGAAATTAATGAGGCTTTCTCGGCACAATATCTGGCATGCCAAAAAGTGTTAGGGTTTGATTTAGAGATCGGAAATGTAAATGGTGGAGCCGTTGCGATTGGACATCCGTTAGCTGCAAGTGGAACGAGAATTTCAACATCCCTCATTTATGAATTAAGAAGAAGAAACAAAAAATTCGGGGCTTCCGCAGTATGTATCGGAGGAGGTCAAGGAATTGCAGCTATCTGGGAAGCATTGTAATTGCTTTCCAAAAAAGAAATAGTTTAAATTCCCAAGGGAATGAAAGCGTTGTATCGAATGTTATATGTGTGAATTAAGATCAATTACAAGGATATAGACCCTTTTATATAGGAATTTCATGATCTATCACTTGTTAAGACATAGGAACAAGGGAGGGGATGCTAGTTATGAATCATAACGAAGATCAAATGACTTTGTATGGATTACTAAAAAGGACAGCTACTCAGTATGGAGAGAAAGAGGCCATATACGACTTAACGAAACGTGTTTCATATTCGGGATTTTTAAAAGATGTGGATCGTATTGCAGCAGGGTTAAGGGGAAAAGGAATTAAGAAAGGTGACCGCATTGCTGTAGCATTACCCAATCTATACGAAACGGCCGTAATCTTTTTTGCTGTCGCTAAACTTGGGGCTGTACTTGTTCCTTTTAACCCAAAGTATAAAAAACATGAAGTCAATTTTATTTTAAATAACTCTGAACCTAAAATTCTTTTCGCTACGAAAGAATTTGAAGAAAACATTGGATTCAAAGAAGTTCTTTATATTGTACCTGAAGCGATCGCGGTTAAATGTAAGCTGGCTGGTATTCCATCGTATGATGAATTACGCTTAAATAATGAAAATGAAGGTGAAGAAGCAGAAATTGATACAAACAATGATGTTAATTGTATTCTTTATACTTCTGGAACAACAGGAGTTCCAAAGGGGGTTATGATTACGCATCGAAGTGTTGTGCAATCAGCGAACACAATTAAAAGACAACTTTTTTGTACAGATCAAGATGTATTTGTGGTTGCTGCTCCATTTTTTCATATCTTTGGTATGGCGATTAATCTCTATTGTGCAATATCCTCAGGAGCGCGTATAGTGTTGCAAGAAAAATTCCATCCACAGCAAATGATAGAGCTGATTCAGCAAGAAAAGGTGACGATCAAACAAGGTGTTCCAACCATGTTTATTAAAGTGTTGGAAACAGAAAATTTTGATCAGTATGATCTGTCATCCTTAAGAGCAGGAATCGTAGGGGCATCTGCTATTTCGCCAGCAAAAATGAAGGAAATTAGAGAAAAGATGGGAATTAACCTTTGTCAATCCTATGGAATCACAGAAACTGTTTCAGTAACTATGACGCCATACGATGATGAAGAAAAAAATATTTGTGAAACAGTCGGCAAACCTATTCCTGGTGTGCAGTTAAAAATTGTAGATGATCAAAGAGAAGTAGTTTCTAATGGTGATGTTGGCGAGATTGCCATTAAAAGTTTTGGGATGATGAAGGGATATTATAAGCTGCCTGAGCAAACGGCTCATGTATTGGATGATAAAGGATGGTTCTATACAGGTGATTTAGGAAAATTAAATGAACAAGGTTACTTAACGTTTGTTGGTAGAAAAAAAGAAATGATTATTCGCGGGGGCTTTAACATTTACCCTCAAGAAATTGAAGGTGTTTTAATGAAGCATCCGAAAATTGCTGAAGCAGCTGTAGTTGGGCTTCCAGACGAAACACTAGGTGAGATTGTTTGTGCTGTGATCCGGTTAAAAGATGGAAAAACATGCACAGAAGAGGAACTGAAAGACTATTTAAAAGAGCAGCTTGCAATCTATAAATTGCCCGGGAAAGTTATCTTAACAAAGAATTTTCCAGTCACAGCAAGTGGGAAAATTCAAAAGCTAAAGCTTCGTGATCAATTGGCAGGGGAAATAAGTCGTCCCGTCTAAAGCGAAAGAAGGTGTTTTATATGAAAAGTAACTATGATTTTAAAGTGAGATGGGGAGATACAGATGCTGCAGGTATCGTATTTTATCCCAATTTTTATAAATGGATGGACGAGGCTACACATGAATATTTATCAGCAATTGGCTATCCATCTTTCAAGTTATTTCAAGAACAGCAAATAGGCTGTCCGATTCTTGAGGCAAATTGTCAATTCAAGCAACCACTTTTATTTGAAGATTCGGTTAGAGTTCAAAGCACAGTTCAGGAAATTCAAAATAAAGTGTTTAAAATTAGTCATGTGTTCTTAAGAGGAGAAAAAGAAATAGCAAATGGATATGAAGTTCGGGCTTGGACTTCTTTTAAAGAAAAGCCAAAAGCACAGCAAATCCCTGAAGAAGTTCGAGGAAAAATGCTACAACCTGACCAACCTGTGGAGGCTTAAAAAATGCTCACGGAAAAAAAGAAACAGCATTATCTCACGATTGATGTTGAACTTGATGAAGTCTTTATTCCGGAGGATTTTAATCAGGAGCATGAAATGATTAAAGACTTAGTTGAGAAGTTTGTTGTGAAAGATGTAAGACCATCACTAGATAAAATAGAAAATCAGCAATATCATGAAACGGTACGACTGATGAAAGAGGCTGGTACACTCGGATTAATCAGTGCCGATATTCCAGAGGCTATTGGAGGTCTGGGTCTTGGTAAAATTTCCGCAACGATTATCTCTGAAAAAATAGCACCAGCTCGTTCTTTTTCAATTACTTTTGGAGGGCAAACCGGGATTGGTGCTCTTCCAATTGCTTACTTTGGCGCAGAGAAACAAAAAGACAAATACTTACCCGCCATTTTAACTGGTGATCTTATTACAGCTTACGCATTAACAGAAGCTGGAGCTGGAACAGATGCTATGAATATAAAAACAACAGCCATTCCTTCCGAATGTAATCGTTTTTATATCTTGAATGGCGAAAAGCAGTGGATTTCAAACGCTGGTTTTGCAGATCTTTTTATCGTTTTTGCAAAAGTAAAGGGAGACAGGTTTACTGCCTTTATCTTAGAAAAAGACTTCAATGGAGTGTCTATTGGTCCAGAGGAAAAAAAGATGGGGCTAAAAGGGTCTTCAACTTGTTCGCTTATTTTAGACAATGTGAAGGTTCCTAAGGAAAATATCATTGGTGAAATTGGAAGAGGACATGTGATTGCACTTAATGTTTTAAATCTTGGGCGTCACAAAATTTCTGCCACATCACTTGGAGCAGCCAAGCATGCGATTGAGCTAGCGGTTACATATGCTAATCAGCGAAAACAATTTGGTCAGTCACTTTCTAGCTTTCCTTTCATTAAAAATAAACTTGCGGATATGGTAATAAAAACATATGTAAATGAAAGTGCTATTTATCGAACAGCAGGATTGTTAGAAAAGTCATTTAACCAATTAGCTGATCAAGAAGATGTTGCACCAACAATAAGCAATTTGGCAGTTGAATGCTCTATCAATAAAGTGATGTCAACAGAAACACTAGATTTTGTTGTTGATGAAGCCCTTCAAATTCATGGAGGCTACGGATACATGGCCGAATACGAAATAGAGACGTTATATCGTGATTCCAGAATCACTCGTATTTTTGAAGGGACGAACGAAATTAATCGATTGAATATAGCCTCAACACTATTTAAAACGTATGAAAAGCCAATTGAGCAAACAAAAGCGCAAGAAGGAATTCTCATTCAGGAAAAACAAACTCTTCATCTATTAAAAAAATTGTATCACGCAATGATTTTTTCCATACAAAAATATGATTTGATCTTGTTAAACGATGAACAAGAAGTTGCAGCATTCCTTGCTGACCTTGTTTCATGTATCTATGCAATTGAGAGTGCGATATTAAGAACAGAAAAGGTGATTAAACTTTCTGGTATTGAAAGAAACCAGCAAAAGATTGATTACACAATATTGTATACACATGAACAATCGCAGCAATTGGCGATAAGAGCATTAAACCTCCTACTACACATAGGTGATGAAGAATCTCTATCTCAGCTTGCCTGTCGACTCGTGAGAAGCAGTCAGAAGGATTTAGTAAAGGTAAAACGAAGGATTGCTGACATCATTATAAAAGAAGAAAAATATAGATCGTAATTCTAGGAGAGTGAATAAAGATGGCAAAAAACAATGTGTTTATGAAAGAAGAATTGGATCAGTATTACGAAGGGATGAAAAAGCAGCATTTAGGACCACTTTGGTATAATCTCGGACATATGGTAACAAAGGAGCCTGTTCATGATGTAGAACCATATCTGTGGAAATGGAAAACAATCCGAGAATATGTGTTAAAAGCTGGCGAATTACTTGAACCAGGTAAAGATGCTGAGCGACGCGTTGTTTATTTACAAAATCCAAGTTTATTAAAACGAGGTCTTGTAGGTTATGGTACACATACCCTTTATGCTGGTATTCAATTGCTGTTACCAGGTGAAAGTGCACCTTCACACCATCATTCACAGTCAGCGATTCGTTTTGTTATTGAAGGAGACGGAGCATATACAGCCGTTAATGGTGAGAAAACATATATGGAGCGCGGAGATATGATTTTAACTCCGGCATGGACGTGGCATGAACATAAGCATGAAGGAACTGAGCCAATGTTTTGGCTAGATGGGCTTGATGTTGGACTAGTGAAAACAATGGCTGCCTCATTTTTCGAACCATATGAAGAGGAAACCTACCCAATGGAAGCACCTGGAAATTACTCAACAAAGCAATTCTCTATGGGAGCATTTAAGAAGCTTAACGAATCAAAGGAGCCTGGCTATCCTTCCCCAATCTTTGGGTATAAGTTTGAACGGGTGAAGTATTTGCTAGATGAAATGACAAAAGAAGATAACGATCCTTTTGATGGTTATGCAATTGAGTACATTAATCCAACAACAGGCGGCTCTGCAGATTCTCGAATTGGAACGATGATGCAAAAGCTTAAATCCGGTCAACAAACAAAGGCACATCGACATGTGCATAGTGCGATCTTCCACGTTCTTGAAGGCTCAGGTTATACGGTCATTAATGGAGAGAAGTTTGAGTGGGAAAAAGGTGACTTTTTTATCTTACCGCCATGGAGTTTACATGAGCATGTGAACAC
The DNA here is from genome assembly GCF_020524345.1 of Metabacillus niabensis. Classification (GTDB taxonomy): domain Bacteria; phylum Bacillota; class Bacilli; order Bacillales; family Bacillaceae; genus Metabacillus; species Metabacillus niabensis_B. Next base: position 128,253 of record NZ_JAIVLH010000003.1, on the reverse strand, counting down.
TGGAGAAGGTGATGTGTTTCTGTTTTCGTTTAATGATAAACCGGTTATGGAAAAATTAGACCTTGAGTACAGTGAAGCATACGAAGATAACGAGGGTCATCAAATTGTAGAGAAAGTGTTTGTACCGGAAAACTAGCATTAAGATAAGGAGGTAGCCTGGAATGAAAATTGCGATTTTTAACGAGAATTTACTTGGAATTGTTCAAGGAAACCAAATCTTTGATGTATCAATTGCAGTAGAGTGGAAGCCTTCTAATCCAGGTGAATCCTTTCAACGCCTTATTGAAAACTTTGATGTGTTGAAAGGAAGAATAGAGGATGCCTTAGCCAAGAGTACATCATATCCTTTATCTAGTGTAAAACTTCATTCACCTGTACCTTCCACAAAGAAAATTTGGGCTGCACCAGTTAACTATAAAAACCATCAAATTGAAATGAATAAAATGTTTAACAATGCTCCAAGAACAATTGAAGATTTAGCACTATTTTTAAAGTCTCCTGAATCATTATCAGGACCGTCCGACCCGATTATTCTTCCTTTTAAGGATCGTCGAACAGATCATGAAGCGGAGCTTGGCTATATTGTTGGTAAGAAAGCGAAAAACGTAAAAGCAGAGGATGCGAAAAACTATATTTTTGGTTATTTTGCTCTGTTAGATATATCAATTAGAGGAAATGAAGAGCGAACATGGAGAAAGTCGTTTGATACGTTTACCCCAATTGGTCCTTGGATAGTCACAGCTGATGAAATTGAAGATCCTAATGATTTAAAAATGACTTTGTGGGTAAATGATGAAATACGCCAGGATGGCAGTACAAAACATTTGATTTATGATTGCTATAAATGTTTTGAAGTTGCTTGTAATAATATGACGCTAAATGCTGGAGATATTATCGCAACAGGAACTCCAGAAGGCGTTGGCCCAATTGAGCATGGTGACAAGGTGAAGATTGAAATTGAACAAATTGGTGGATTTGAAGTAAATGTTTGTCACGCAGTTGAAAAAATAGAGTGCTAGTTTTGAGGGCTCATGGTAGAAAGATTTTCTGCCATGAGTCTTTTTGTATGGACGTTAGTAGAGTAATTTTGTTTAGGAAAATTTTAATAGAGGTTTTAGAAAAAAACTATATTCCTGTTCCGTATAGAGGAACAAAAGGATAAGGATAATCGCTTCGATTTCTTATAATCAAGATAAGAAGAAAACAATTTCGTTAAAGGGGAGAAGGAAATGTCGAATAAAAAGAAATGTGATGTAATCGTTGTCGGTGCTGGTCCGGTTGGACTTGTAGCAGGTCTTGCTTTACAAAAAAAGGGGATTTCATCAGTTGTGATGGAAGCTGAACCATTTGGACGTGCCCGCCCAGGGAGTCGTGCTATTTATCTGCATAGTGCCACGTTAAAGCTCTTAGAAGAAACATCAAAAGGACTTGGTTTTACTCTAGCAAGAAACGGAATTATCTGGCCAGTAAAAAGAACTTTGTACAAAGGTAAAGAAGTGTATGTCCGTAATTATGGAATAACCAATAACAAGGATCCTCATAAACTACCGCATTTTACAGCACTTCATCAAGATGAAATTGAAAAACATATTTATGAAGAATGCTTGGAATCTGGTGTGGAGTTTTCCTGGAATTCACCTGTAGACAAATTAGTTATTGAAAAAGATCATGTTATTTTAACGACGAAATCTGGTGAAGAATGGGAAGCTAAATACATTATTGGTAGTGATGGGGCTCGTTCTATAGTGCGGGAACAAGCTGGCTTAAAGTTTGAGGGTCCGAGAACAAATGATACTTTTCTTGTCGTCGATGTGAAAGAAGATGAAGAGAATCCTCTCCCTCTTGAGAGAACATTCCATTATCAGCACCCTGCAATGGGAGGGAGAAATGTGATGTTTGTTCCTTTTAAAGGGGGCTGGCGTGTCGACCTTCAACTGTTAGAAAACGATAATCCAGAAGAGTTTTCTGATCTTGAAGGAGTGAAAAAGTGGCTACCAAAAGTAATGGATTCAAAATACTCGGAAAGAATTACATGGGTATCAACATATCGTTTTCATCAGGTTGTTGCTAACTCGTTTACAGATGAAAAACACAGAGTTCTTCTTGCGGGGGAAGCAGCTCATTTATTCGCTCCATTTGGTGCTCGCGGTCTAAACTCTGGAGTTCCTGATGCACTGTTAGCTGTTCGTGGAATTGAAAAAGCCCTAAAAGCTAATTCAGAAGAAGAGCGAACAGAAGCCATTGAAGCGGTGGCGAATGAACGTAGAATTGCAGCGTTGTGGAACCGTGATGGCTCAAGCACAGCCCTACATCATTTACAAGGAAATGCTCCTGATATGAATATGAAGCGTGAATTAGCTGCATCACTTGTATCTATTATTCCTAGATTGGGACGTTGGCTAGATGAAGGTCCTTATGGTCCTAAATTTGGACCACCTGAATTAACAACAAAATATTAACATAAAACCAATCGAAGGGAGCGGAAGATACATGTCTGAGAATATTAATGTTGCAGAAGTTGATTTGCAGACTAAATCTATTGACGCAATGGTGAATAGATTACAAGCTATTCATTGGGGGAAGAAGGCTGGACAGCAAAACCTAGAGGCAGAGGAAAAAGTCATTGAATTTATGGATAATCTTAATGTGAATTCTTATGAAATAAAGTGGTTATCCAAAGAAGAAGTACCAGAAACAATTAGCTGTCTTACCTTTGAGGGAAGTGAAATGTGGGAATCTTTAAAAGAAATTCCAGAAGAGTTAAGCCGCAAGATTAAGGAAGCTGGTCATGAAAAGTACCTTTTGGATTTAGGTGATCGCGTGCCGGAACTCGTCTTTCATGGTGCTTATTCACATCTGTTTCAGCAATTTGAAGAAAAGAAAACCGTAGAATACCTAGTTGGTTTAGCCATGTACGTGAGTGTAATGTCATGCACAGCGGAGCTAGCCGAGGGGAAAAATATTTTTATATCAATTGTTGATTTAATTGAGGCTGGTCATTTACCGATAGGACCTGAGGGAAATACGTTTTATCTAATATAGTATTGAAAAACCATCCAGTGTTCTGTTGCTGGATGGTTTATTTAAAGTATCCCAGCATTTCAGAGATCTGACTGCCTGCTGCTTTTATTTTATCAATGAATAGTGGAAACCTTTCCTCTGTTATTCGTGATGTTGAACTAATAATTGATACAGAAGCAACTACGTTTTCTGTATGATCATAGATAGGGGCAGCGATCCCGACAAAGCCTTTGTAAAAATGGCCGGGTGTAATGGCATAGCCTTTTTTTCGGATTTTACTCATTTCATCTCTTAATTCTTTTGGTTCTGTTAGTGTGAACTCTGTGTAAGAGTAAAAAGTATTCTTTAAAAAGCTATTGATACTCTTTTGTTTTTGAAAAGCCATAATTGCTAACCCTTCACTAGTACAATGAATAGGATTTTTCCTGCCCATATAGGTTAAGAGTCTTTCAGGTTGGTCACATTCTTTTCGAAATAAATAAACAACTTCATGATCTTCAAGAAGACAAATATGAACGCTTTCCCCTAACTCATCTACAAGATTGTCTACGATAGGTTGTGCTTCACGATAGAGTTCTCTATGACTAAATACAACACCACCTAAAGTTAAGAGAGATAGTCCTAAGCGATAATGATTTGTTTTCGGATTTTTAGATAAAAATCCTTCATTTACTAGCTCCGCAATTAATCGATGTGCGGTGCTTTTAGGCAAATCAATAAGTCTTGCAATCTCTGTTACACTTAATTCTTCCTGACCCTTTTTGAACAAACGTAATATTCTCATAGCATTCTTAACAGATGATAAGATAGCTTTTGCTGGGGTATCCATATCCATTTAGCTTCACACCTCTATTTAGAATCTTCTTCTATTATACTAAAAAAGAATGAGTTTCTTCTATTTAACAAAGGAAAAGTTAGGCTTTTTAGTGAATTGATAGATATGAGTAAAAATGTAAGAGTCTAAGAGGGTGGAGTGAGTGTATTGAAGGAGAAAAGAGACTCATCTCTAGCAAATGCTTTAAGTATTTTAAAAGGCTTTACAGTGGATCATCCTGAACAAGGTGTGACAGATGTTGCGAAACATTTAGGATTAAGCAAAAGTACCGTTCACAGGCTGCTTGCGTCTATGGCAAGTGAAGGCTTTGTTTATAAAAATCCTCGTTCAAATCGTTACAGCTTAGGGACCTCTGTCTTAACATTAACGAATCTTGTGAGTTCACAGTTACCAATTTTAACTGAATCCGTTCCTGTTTTAAATATGTTAACAGAAAGAACAGGTGAAACCTCACATCTTGGAATTCTTGAGGATCAACATATGATTTACCTTCAAAAGGTAGAGTGTGATAACCCAACTTCACTGTTTACACATATTGGGAAAAGGCATCCTATTCATGCAACAAGCATTGGTCAAGCTATTCTAGCCTTTCAGGAGTTGGAAGAAAGACATCAACTTTTGCCGGAGAAGTTGGAATCCTTTACAAGTAACACGATAACCTCCCATGAAAGTTTATATGAAAAGTTAAATAGTATTAAAGCAGAGAAATATGCTGTATGTGACCAAGAATTTCAGGAACACGTAATGGCAATTGCAGCACCAATCTTTAATGAGAAGGGACAAGTGTTGGCAGCCATTAATATGGTCGGACCAGCAAATCGGATGAAAAGTAAGTTGAATAGTCATAGATTAGTTGAAGAAGTCGTTCGTTCAGGAGAGAAAATGACGGAATTAGTAAGGTTGCGCAAACGAAAGGAAAATAATCGTTTCAAAAGCTGAGAATTTGATTCTCAGCTTTATTTTTTTGCTTTTTTTCTGAATTGTTCCATATAGAAGAACGATAGAATGTGAGCTCACTATTCATCTCGATATAATATGAGCAAGAGTAAAACAATTTTCGATTTGGAGGGAATGAAATTGAAGCTAGTGATGTTTACGAAAGATGGGATATCCCGTTTAGGGGCAATAGAGAATGAAAACGTGATTGATTTGAACGCCGCCTATCGTTCCTTACTTGATTCAGAAGGGAAGTTACGTGCCGAAAAAATTGCAGAAGCATTTGTTCCAGGAGAAATGACGGAATTTCTACAAGGTGGATTAGAAAGCATTGAGGAGGCAAAAAAGGCAGTTGCTTATGCGGTAAATCATGATGAAGTAAAGGGACGTAAGCTGGTGTTCTCTGTTTCTGATGTCAAAATAGAGGCACCTGTTCCTGCTCCTGGCAAAATGATTTGCGTTGGCCATAATTATCGTGAGCATATTTTAGAAATGAAGCGTGAACTGCCTCCACATCCAGTTGTTTTCGCTAAGTTTGCCAATACGATTGTCGGACCACAGGATGATATTCCATTTCATCCGATTTCAGAGCAGCTTGACTATGAAGCGGAATTTGCTTTTGTGATTGGACAACGTGCACGCAATGTTTCGCAAGATGAGGCTTTAAAATATGTTGCAGGATATACAATTGTGAATGATGTTACGTATCGTGATTTACAACGACGTACATTACAGTGGCTTCAAGGAAAGGCAGTTGATGGAAGCGCTCCAATGGGTCCTTGGTTAATAACAACAGACGAATTGACCGATCCATCTGGATTAGAAATTGTTTTAACGGTGAATGGAGAAGAACGCCAACGATCTAATACTGCCAATCTTGTTTTCTCGGTTCCGTATCTTGTTGAATTTTTGTCCAATATCATGACGCTTGAGCCCGGTGATATCATTTTAACTGGTACACCCGGAGGAGTAGGTGTTGCACGAGATCCACAAGTGTTTTTAAAAGATGGAGACGTGGTTCGTATTGAGGTCGATCAGGTTGGAGTCCTTGAGAATAAAGTGAAACAAACAGCGGAGGTGCCCGTATCATGACCAAAACATTACAAGCGAGCTCTATTGAATCTGTACAGCACTCTATTCATAACATCATGAACGTTGTGAAGGGACTTTCAGAGAAGGAAATTAGATGGCAGCCATCTACGGAAGAATGGTCAATTATGCAAATTATTACTCATGTTGCCGAAGCTATTCCTTATTGGGTGAGGGAAATTCAACAGATAAAAGAACATCCTGATCAAACATGGGGTCGAGGCTTAACGGATGAAACAAGACTGAAAACAGTGTCAGAAGAAAATGTGACCAGTTTGCAGATTGCGGATGTACTAGACCAACTTGCTTCTATTCCAGCTGAGGTAGAAAAAACGCTTCAAGCCCTTTCAAGTGAAGATTTAGAAATAATTGCTCCAAGCCGTAACCCGCGCTTTGATGGAAAACCTGTTGAGTTTATCGTGAACCATTTGATCGTGGAGCATGTTGAAAAGCACTATCATCAAATTCAGCGCAATTTATCAAAGTATAATCAAGAATAGGGGGAGAAGACATGGCGGAAAAAAATGAATTTTTTAACAGTACGATTGTTCAGGATTTTAATAGAGACATAGAACAATACCATCTTGGTCCTTTATGGAATGCGATTCCAGATTTAATGAAGCATACACCTGAACCACATGCACAGGCATACTTATGGAAAAGTGAATTATTAATGAAAAAGCTAAAGGAAGCTACACAAATTTTTACTCCAGATCGTGGGGGAGAAAGAAGAGCAATTTACTTACAAAATCCGGGTCTAAATTACAGAAAGCCGTGGGGCTGGGCATCAACGACTCAAACATTATACGCAGCTGTTCAATTAATCCAACCTGGTGAAACAGCACCATCTCATCGACACGTGCAAAACGCACTTCGTTTTGTCATGGAAGGAGAAGGGGCATATTCCATTGTTCAGGGTGAAAGAATCTTCATGGAAAGAGGAGATTTCTTAACAACACCAAACGGCCTGTGGCACGGTCACGGACATGAAGGTGATAAACCAATGATCTGGATGGACTGTCTTGATATTCCTACAATCTACTATCTTGGTGGAACATTCTTTGAACCATATCCAGATCGTATCGAGCAGCCTAGTCTTCCAGATAATTATAGTTCACAACGTTACCAAGGTGGAATGGTTCGTCCAATTTCCGATCGCTATTCGAAAAAAGCTCCTCTTGGCTCTTATAAATGGCAAGGAACAGAGGCAGCAATCAACGGCTTAAGTCGATTTGAGCCAGATCCGTATGATGGCTATGCCGTTGAGTATATTAATCCTTCAAATGGAGATACAGCATGTCCAACCATTGCAGCTTGGATGCAAAAGCTTCCTGCTGGATTTAGAGGAAAAGCACACCGACATACACATGCTTCTATTTATCACGTTCATGAAGGTGAAGGCTATACAACTATTAATGGTGTTCGATTTGATTGGTCAAAAGGTGATTTCTTTGTTGTACCAAACTGGGCATTACACGAGCACGTTGCTTCAAGTGATAGCTATTTATTCTCAACAAATGATTTACCAATCTTGGAGAAATTCGGATTGGAACGCAAACAAGAGTATGATAAGAATAATGGGTATCAGACAATTACTGGTGAGTTTTCTCCGGTTTTAGGATAGTTGATATATGTTTTAAAGAATGTATGTGGGCTGAACCCAAAAGTCTAGCTAATTAGTCTTTTGGGTTCAGTCTTTTTTCGATATGGTTTATATACAAAAAAATGTTCCATTCTGCTGTTTAATAGCTTTTAGCAAGTCTGACGCTCAAGGAAAAGGAAAGCTTGATTAGAGTATTATTTAAGGAAATAGGTAAGAGACATAGTGTAATTTGTCTTTCTTCTGAAATAATTTATTTTCTGCGAAATAAAATGGATAATATTATAAACTAATTGATTAGCTTTAGAATAGGAACATTCACTGATAGGTTTATGTTGTCGGCTGTTGAGTATAATACATTATTTCATACACAAGAAAATGATAAAACTTGTCTTATTGTTCTAGGTGAGCGCCTTACGCTTTTTTGTTTTCGTGTCTAATATGATAGAAAAAAGAAAATACTTGCAAACGGTTTTATGATCTATTATTATAAAATCATAAGTAATCCGAAACGTTTTGGGGGCTGGGTGACATGACAACAATAAAAGATATTGCTAAAGCTGCTGGTGTATCAGTTACAACAGTTTCTAGGGCGATAAATGGATACTCAGATGTTAGCGAGAAAACAAGACAAAAAATTATGAAATTAGTTAAAGAGCTAAACTATAGCCCTAATACGCTGGCAAGAGGACTTGTAATGAATAAATCCAAAACAATCGGATTGTTAGTATCAGGGTTAAACAGAGAAAGTGAAAAAGATCAAATTACTTTTTCGGTTCTTTCTGGTATCAATGAATGTGCATCTGAATTAGATTATGATCTCGTATTATTTAATACGAACTCGACTAAACAGCGGGAGAAAACCTATACACAGCTTTGTCGTGAGCGTAGAGTAGATGGGGCTATTATTCAGGGAATTAAAACAGATGACCCATATTTGCAAGAGGTTGTAAATAGTGATATTCCTTGTGTATTAATTGATTATCCAATACAAAGTGAGAATGTTGGACACGTTACAACAGATAATAAATTAGGTGCCAAAAAGGCAGTTAATCACCTCATTGAATTGGGGCATAAAAATATTGCGATGATCAATGGTCATAGCAAGGCTTTTGTTAGTAAAATAAGACTCGAAGGATACATGGAAGCATTACAGGAGGCTGGTCTTTCATATAAAAAAGAATGGGTAGTCAATGGAATGTTTGAAGAAGAAACAGGAAAAGAACAAGCTATTAAACTATTAAAAAAACACCCTGAAATTACAGCTATTTTTTCTGCAAGTGATTTAATGGCACTAGGAATTCTTGAAGGGGCAAAAGAGATAGGTAGAAAGGTCCCAGAAGATTTATCTGTAGTAGGGTATGATGACATATTATTAGCAGGATACTCTAACCCACCTTTGACAACTATTTCTCAAAATATCTTTCAATTAGGTTATCAAGCTGCAAACCTTTTAATAAAAATGTTAGAAGGAACACTTGAGCCACATGTGATTACCCTTGGAACTAAACTTGTTGTAAGGGAATCTGCGGCTAAAAACCACAAGTAATGAGTGGTTTTTAGCGTAAATCCAAAACGTTTAAGTAGTATTGGTAAAAATGCTCGATTATATTTTATTTAACAAAAATCCAAAACGTTAAAGTTACATATAAATAAGATTTTTTTATGTGCAAATTCCGAAACGTTTTGGAAATTAAGTTCATAATTAAACATCAATGTTAAGAGATTGGATGTGGAAGTAGAATGGATTACCGCGTGATAAAAGAAAATGATTTATTTTTACTAACAGATGACAAAGGAAATATCCCTGAGAATCATTCATATGGTTTAGGTTTATATACGAAGGATACTCGTTTTCTAAGCAAATTGGATCTTCGTATTAATGGGGAGGAACCTATTCTGTTGTCATCAGATGCTGATGAAAACTATATGGCTAAGATTTTATTAACAAATCCACATATGGAAAAAGATGGAGAACTCATTTTATGGCGTGAATCAGTCGAAATAGAACGTACACGGTTTATTTACGGAGACGTGTTATATGAAACAGTTAAGGTGAAAAATTACTATCCAAAGCCTGTTGAATTTAACCTAAGTATCCATGTGGATGTTGATTTTAAAGACATGTTTATTGTTCGCGGCTTTCAAAATGGAGAGGTTGGAAAGCGTACAGGGCAAACAATTGATGGGAATTCATTAACTTATCATTATGAAGGTGCTGATCAAATTAATAGACGCACAAGAATTGATTGGAATAAAGAAGCAGTTCAGGTAACCGAAGCAGGTGACATTACGTTTGATTTTAATCTTGATCATGGGTGTGAAGAATCTGTCACTTTTATGGTTCAACCACAAGTAGGTGACACAAACGATAATAAGGTCATTGAATCGGAATTGGCTCTTAATCAACTAAAAAAATCATATCAAGAGTGGGAAGCAAACATTCCGAAGGTGAAAACAGATCATGATGCTCTTCAACGTCTTGTGGATCGAGGGATTGGCGACTTACGAGTTCTATTAACAGATCTTGGTTATGGCAAGTTCCCTGTAGCGGGCTTACCTTGGTTCGGCGTTCCATTTGGTCGTGATAGTTTAATAGCTGCTCTACAAATGCTATCACTAAACCCTGACGTGGCTAAAGGGACAATTTTAACAATGGCAAGCCAACAAGGGAAAAACCTAGATTCCTGGCGTGATGAACAACCAGGTAAAATTATGCACGAAATTCGTTTTGGGGAACTAGCAAACACAAATCAGATTCCATTCACACCATACTATGGAACAATTGATGCTACACCACTTTTCCTGGTCTTAATCAGCGAGTATGTAAAATGGACGGGTGATCTTGAGATTGTGAAGGAAGTGGAGTCGAATATTGCGGCAGCCTTAACATGGATCGATCAATACGGAGATCGTGATGGTGATTTATTTGTTGAATATCATCAAGAATCTAGTAAGGGAATTGCGAATCAAGGTTGGAAAGATTCAGGTGACTCCATTGTGCACCGTAACGGAGATTATGCAAAAACACCAATTGCATTAGCTGAAGTTCAAGGTTACGTCTATCAAGCAAAAGTAGGAATGGCTGATCTTTACGACCAACTTGGAAAACAAGAGGAAGCTAACGAGCTTAGACAACAAGCAGGTGAACTGAAAGAAAAGTTTGATAAAGAGTTCTGGATGGATGATGTGAACTTCTATGCGATTGCTCTTGATGAAAATAAAAAACAAGTTGGAACCATCACGTCAAATCCAGGTCATGTCTTATTCTCGGGTATGCTCTCTGAAGAAAGAAACAAAGCTGTAGCGAACATGCTTCTTTCGGAAAAAATGTTTTCAGGCTATGGAATTCGAACAATGGGTGAGGGGGAAGCTGGCTATAATCCAATGAGTTATCATGATGGAAGCATCTGGCCTCATGACAATAGCATGATTTTATTAGGAATGGGTAAACTTGGTCAGCAGGAAGAAGCCAAAAAAGTGATGACTGGTTTAATCGATGCCGCAGCTCATTTCGAATATGATCGTTTGCCTGAACTTTTCTGTGGTTACAGCAAAGAGATTGGTCAGGCTGTGAAATATCCAGTTGCGTGCTCCCCGCAGGCTTGGGCTGCTGGAACACCAATTGTCTTTATCCAAACTTTATTAGGGTTATTCCCAGATAGTTTGAAAAAGGAAATGAAACTAAATCCGACTCTATTAGATGACATGAACTCATTAACTGTTGAAGGAATGACAATTGGAAATGGTCAACTATCGGTTTCACTTCAACGAAATCAAGATCGCATTGAAGTAACAGTTTTAGAGAATACAACAGGGTTTGAACTTATCTATTAATACAGCATTGTTTATGAAGAAAAACCATAAAAGGGGGAAGCAAAAATGAAGATGAAAAAGTGGTTAGCTGCTTTAGGTACAGTATCTTTCTTAGTTGGAAGTGTTTTAACTGGCTGTAGCAATGGTGATGAAAAGGATAGTGCAAGCGGAGATGCAACAAACTCCGATCAACCAGTTGAAATTACACTTGCTGGATGGGGGTCATCTCCAGAAGAAAGTGAACTACTAAAACAAGTTCTTCAAGATTTTGAAACAAGTCATCCTACTATTAAGGTGAAGCATGAAGTAATCGCTGATCAATATATGGATGTTATGAAAACAAGATTAATCGGTGGTGAAGGTCCAGATGTATTCTATCTTGATGCGTTTGAAGCACCAGGTTTAATTGAAACAGGTGTTGTAGAACCTTTAGATAGCTACGTGACAGATGAATTTGACACAGATGATTTTGAAAAACCTCTAATAGAAGCTTTCCAAATGGATGGTAAAACGTATGGTTTCCCGAAAGGATATTCTACTCTAGCTCTTTTCTATAATAAGAAAATGTTTGCTGATGCTGGCGTAGAAGTTCCAAAAACATGGGCTGAACTACAAGACGTATCTAAAAAATTAACACAAGGTAATCAAGTATTTGGTTTCGGTCAAAATCCAGAATTAGCACGCCTTCAATTCATTGCAGAATCTAGAGGCGGGGATGTTGTAAAAGATGGTAAAGCAAACTTCGCAAGTGAAGGTGTTGTCGCAGGATTACAACCATATGTGGATCAGCACTTAGTGGACAAAACGGCAGCACAACCGAATGAAGTTGGTGCAGGTTGGACTGGTGAAATGTTCGGTCAAGGAAAAGCGGCAATGGTCATTGAAGGGAACTGGGCTATTCCATACTTACAAAGTACGTTCCGAGATATTGATTTCGGAACAACAGAAGTACCAACAATCGATGGAAAACAAGGAACAATGGCATTTACTGTAGGTTACGTGATGAATGCAGCATCAGAGAAGAAAGAAGCTGCTTGGGAGCTGATTTCCTATCTAACTGGTAAAGAAGGAATGAAAACTTGGACGTCAAAAGGATTTGAACTACCATCTCGTCAATCCGTTGCAGCTGAGCTTGGATATGATAAAGATGAGTTACGTGGCGCACTTGTAAAAGGTGCACCATATGCAACAGTTTGGTCTGATGGTAAAAACCTACCTGTTATTTTTACGAACTTTAATAATCAGTTTGTTAGTGCATACTTAGGTGATCGACCACTAAAAGATGCATTGAAGGAAGCACAAGATCAAGCGAATAAAGAGATTGAAGCACAACAATAATTTTAAGAGAGGAAGGAATTGCTTCCTTCCTCTTGATCCTTTTAAGGTATACAACTCTTTCTAGCGATGTTTCAATCTAACATCGCTAGAAAGAGTTATATAAACTAAAAGAGAGGGCTCTTATTAAGGGAGATGAAACACATGAAAAGAAAGTACTCACCAGCAAGATTAAGAGAGGCAGGTCAAGGTTATTTATTCATGTCACCTGCTTTATTTGTCCTGTTACTATTTGTTGTTGGCCCTATTTTATATGCGATTTTCTTATCGTTTAATGATGTTCAATTATTAGGTGGAACAAGCTATAAATTTGTTGCCTTTGAAAACTTTGCCAAAATACTAGATGACACAAGGGCTAAGATCGCTCTTTGGAATACATTCAAATATGTTGTGATTGTGGTACCGTGTCAAACCATTCTAGCATTGATTTTAGCAGCTTCTTTAAACGCAGGATTAAAGGGAGAAAAGTTTTTTAGAATCGTATATTTTCTTCCGACCTTAACATCATCAGCCGTATTAACGTTAATTTTTATGTGGATGTACAACCAAAATGGGTTAATTAACAATCTATTAAGCATGGTAGGATTACCAACTTACAACTGGATGGGAGACCCGGCAGTTGCGTTAAATGCGATTATGATTATGAACATCTGGTCAACTGCACCATTCTTTATGGTTATTTATTTAGCGGCTCTTCAAGATGTGCCTGATTCACTTTATGAAGCAGCTGAACTAGATGGAGCAGGCCCAATTAAAAAGTTTTTGTATATTACTGTTCCAAACTTACGACCAGTTACTTCATTTGTTGTCATCATGGGGATTATCGGGACATTCCAGTTATTTGATCAATCCTATATTTTCTCAGGTGGATCTGGTGGACCCAATAACTCTACATTAACGGTTGTTTTATTGATATATCAATACGCATTTAAGAATTTTGGCACAATGGGATATGCTGCAGCACTTGCCTTTGCTCTGGCATTGGTGATCCTAGTAGCAACCTTAATTCAACGAAAATTTTCAAAAGAGGAATCCCTCTACTAAGGAGTGAGCAGCATGAAGAAAAGAAATATTGGAAGAAACATCTTATATGTGATTCTAGTAGGCTACGCGATTATTACGCTCATCCCATTTTTATGGGCGCTATCTTCTTCTTTTAAGACCCTTGAAGAAATTGTAAGTGGTTCGATGAATTTTATCCCGAAAGATTTTACCTTCGACAACTATAAGACGATTTTTGTAGAACAAGAGTTATTTCCAAGATGGTTATTTAATAGTGTATTTATCGCAACTGTAGCGACAGCTTTAAACTTAATCTTTAATTCAATGGCTGGATACGCTCTTGCTAGATTAAGTTTTCCAGGTGAAAAAGCATTGTTCGTCACCATATTAGCTGTGTTGATGATTCCTGCACAGGTAACGATGATACCAAACTATCTAATTTTAAAAGAGCTAGGTTGGTTAAATTCCTACCAAGGAATGATTGCTCCATCTATGATTAATGCAACGTTCATCTTTATGATGCGCCAATTCTTTATTAACTTCCCAAAAGAATTGGAAGAGGCAGCTTCGATTGACGGTCTAAATAGATTTGGTATCTTCTTCAAAGTTGTTTTACCATTAGCTCGTCCGGCCTTAGCAGCACAAACGATTTTTGTTTTTATGGGACTATGGAATGATTTTATGCGCCCATTAATTGTACTATCGGATCCAAACCTATTTACATTGCCACTTGGATTAAATACATTTAAAGGTCAGTATATTAGCTATTGGAACTATATCATGGCTGCCTCTATGGTCTTTACATTACCTGTACTATTAATCTATGCCTTTTTCAATAAGTATTTTATTAAAGGTATATCATTTACGGGTGGGAAATAGAGTAAACTGTTTATCATCTATCTCAAATTTAGGTCATATGAAAGAAATTGGAGTACAGTTTACAGGTTCCTCAAATAGCAGTGGTCAAACAGCTGTGTATGTTGATCATGTAGCAATTCAATGATCTTCCTATAATAAGTGATAACATTGTTAAATAATAATTAACTTAGAGTAATGATCATGTTAATTCCCTTACTAATTTTGATAGGAGAGGGACTTAGTTCGAGTAATCAAAGTAGGAAGCTTCAATCCCTTGATAAAGAAAGGGATTGAAGCTTTTCTTGTTTTTAATCTGTTTTAGCTAGTCGTGTGAAAACCATGATCTCAACATGATTAGTATGAATTACTATATTGTTTACTGCTTTCAAAATTTGGAATCCAGTCACCATGTGCTTCAATTAGTTCATCACACATTGCAACAATCTTATCGATGGATAACTCAGCCGCTGTATGTGGATCTAGCATTGCAGCTTGATAAATGTGTTCTCTTTTCTTTGTAACTGCTGCTTCAATTGTTAAAAGTTGTGTATTAATATTTGTTCGGTTGAGTGCTGCCAATTGTTCCGGAAGATCTCCTACATAGCATGGATTAATACCACTGCGGTCAGCAACACAAGGGACTTCGACAACAGCGTTTTCAGGTAAATTGCTAATTAAACGTCCCTTATTTAAGACATTACCACCAAATTTAAAAGGAATGTTTGTTTCGATAGCTTCAATGATGCGTGAACCATATTCATGTGAGCGAGTATGAGTCAGTTGAGCGTTGTTGACAACTTCATCACGCATTTTATTCCAACCTTCAATTTGCGCAATGCAACGTCTTGGATATTCATCAAGAGGGATGTTGAATTTATCAATTAATTCAGGTTCATTTTGTTTAATAAAATACGGATGATATTCTGCATTATGCTCAGAAGATTCTGTTACATAATATCCGAATTTATCCATCAATTCAAATCGTACCATATCATGATGTTTGGTTTTTTGTTTTTCTCTTGCACGTCTTTTAATTTCAGGGTATAAATCCTGACCATTACGTTTGATCTCCAGTAACCAAGCCATATGGTTTATACCAGCAATTTTTTCTTCAATTCCTTCATGATCCATTTCTAATGATTTAAGCAGATGTTCACTACAAATTTGTACGCTATGGCATAGGCCAACTGTCTTTACATTTGTGAAACGGAGCATTGCTCCAGTTAAAGCTGCCATCGGATTTGTATAATTTAAAAATAAGGCATCTGGACAAACTTCTTCAATATCCCTAGCGAAATCCATCATGACTGGGATAGTACGCAGTGATCGGAAAATCCCACCTATTCCAACTGTATCAGCAATCGTTTGACGGAGACCATATTTTTTAGGAATGTCAAAATCAATCACAGTGCTTGGTTTGTATCCCCCTACTTGGATAGCATTAATAATATATTTTGCTCCTCGCAACGCTTCTTTTCGATCAGAATACGCTTTTACTGTGATATTCGCTTTTAAACTATGTTTTAAATTGTTCAACATATTTTCTGAGTCTTTTAGTCTTTGCTCGTCAATATCAAATAGGGCAAATTCAAAGCCTGATAATGCTGGAACAAACATACAGTCACCAAGAACATTTTTTGCGAAAATAGTACTTCCTGCTCCTAGAAATGTTATTTTAGACATCTAGTAATCCTCCCGAAAGATGAAGAAAGAAAAGTTCACTAGTAAGACCAGGATAAAAATTGTCTTAAATTAATGAATGGTCCTTACTTCAACTATTTATTATTTGTAGCTATAATAATGATAAAACGGTTACATGCTTACCTCAATGGTAAGTTAGTGCGATTGGAGGGTAAAATATTGTCTATTTCATCTAAAGAAAATGAAACCAATTATGGTGTGTATGGGTTTCGTTTTTATGACACACTTCCAAATGATGTAGCGAATATCAGGGTAGTTGGTAAGGAAGAAATAAAGTTTGGGGATATCTATAGTTGGAATGGATTAAAACGAAAAGATATTGGTACATATGTGTTTCAATACACACTTTCTGGTTTTGGAATGCTTGAAATAAATGGACGAACTTATTCGGTGAAACCCGGGGAAGCGTTTATGGTAGAGGTGCCAAGTGATCATCGCTACTATTTTCCTCAAGAAAGTGACAAATGGGAATTTATTTTTTTAACACTTGAGGGAAATGAAGCTGCTAAATGTTGGGAATATATTGGAAGACAAAATGGTTCGATCATTAAAGTTCCTCCTGATTCCAAATTAATTGAACTTTTATTCAAAATCTACCAAAATACGAAAGAACAAAAAATGACAGATGCTTATTATGCCTCTTCAAAAGCCTATGAATTTATTATGGAAATCTATCGTTTTGCCAAAAATATTGAAGTAGTTGAGAATTTTTCCACTCAAATTACAAAGGCACTTTCATTTATCCAATTTAATTATCATGAGCCAATCTCCCTTGATGACATAGCTAACGCTGCAGGTTACTCAAGGTTTTACTTTATTAAGCAATTTAAATGTAATCTTAAAATGCCACCGATGCAATATCTTATGAAGATTCGAATACAAAAAGCTGTGGAGCTATTAAGATCAACAAATACTAGTGTTACAGATATTGCACATAAGGTAGGTTTTTCAAATGCCAATTACTTCAACAAAGTATTCAGAAAAACAATCGGTGTTTCGGCTGGAGCTTTTCGAGAGAATAAAGATATTATTGGCATCGATCATTTAATTATAGATAATGCCGCTTCTTATAATCTAAAAAGGTGAGCATGGTTAGAAATAGTCTATAAATATTATTTTTATAAATTGAAAAACGTGATAAGATGAGAGTGCTATAGCTATTTACTGTGGAGTGGGCGGTTGATAGCTCTTGTCTACACATAAATGTAAGCGTTATCTTTATGGAGGGAGGGGGACTTTGTTTTGAAAATGAAAATACCTAAAATTTTTAGAAGATTCTTACTTTCTTATGTTATTATTCTTTTATTTCCACTTATTACCGGGTTCATATCGTACCAAGTATCAATTGATGTCGCAAAGACCAGTTCTATTGATACGAGCAAAATAATTTTAAACAAAAGTAAGGATATTTTAGAGAGCAGAATCATGGAGATTGAAAGGTTTACAAGACAGATTGCTCTAGAGGATTTCAATCAACATTTAACGGCAAGAACAGAGCCTACTCCAATTGATATTTACAGCTTAAGAGAAACATCACGTTTTGTTTCAACATATACTCATTCGAACGATTTTTTAGAGGATTTTTATATTTATTTAAAAAATTATGATGCTGTATTAAAAGAGGGTGCTGTTTTTTTTAGAGTTGACCACTTCTATGAAACTTACCATTATAATGATCTCTCCTTCGCTCAATGGAAAAAAACTATTTTGCATGGGAATTATCAAGGAGAAATACTGCCACTTCGCTCATATACGAGTAACAATAAGGAGCTTTCTGTCATTACATATCTTCAATCTCTTCCTTTTAATAGTTTAAATCAACCATTAGGTACAGCAGTTTTGACAATTGACCAGCGGAAAATAAATATTCTATTAGAAGGAATATCTAAGCAATATGGTGGCTGGGCCTTTATCACTGATAAAGAAGGAAACCCGATAACAATAATGGGAATTAATGAAACCCAGGCTAAAGAAATTGTTAATAAGTATACAAAAGATACAGACTCACTTAATAAAGTAATAGAAAATGAAACAATGTTATTATCTATACAGTCTGATCTTAATGGATGGAACTATGTTGCAGGGATACCTAAAGAAGGATTAATGGAAAAAGCGGAGGCTATCAAACATATAACCATGGTTGTTACATTAAGTACGCTGATTATTGGGATGTTGCTCTGTTTATTTCTTGCTTATCGTGATAGTTCGCCAATTCATAACTTAATAGATGTGGTTAGAGAGCAAATTGGTCCGGATGCTACCAAACATAATAATGAGTTTGACTTTTTACACGGTAATATCTCGAATTTAATCTCTAATAATAAATTATTAAAAAGAGAAATAACGAATCAAAAAGATATATTGAAGGATTCCTTTATAAATAGTTTATTAAGCGGAGAATTTTACGATCAGGAAGGAATGATTGAAAGAGCGGAACAGTTAAATGTACTCTTTAGAGGAGAGTTTGGATATGTTTGTATTTTAAGAATAAATGGTTATGGTGATATGGAGAATAAAGAAATTCATAATGAGTTAAGTGCATCCCGCTTCCTTATTAAACGAACGATTAAGGAGCTAGAACCTTCCATTGTTATGACGGATTTAAATATAGATAAGATTGTTATGATCATAACTGGTAATAGTGAAAATAAAGTGAATGTCTCTGATGAAATAGTACATCTCTTACACGAACTGAGTTCATCGGTAGCTAATTCTTATCGTATCTCAATATCAGCCTATGTAGGGAAATCATTTCAAAATTTTAAGGAAATAAATCGTTCTTATTATGAGGCAAAGCAGGCATTGGATTCCACCTTCTCAGAATTAAGTAAAAGTGAGATACTTTGGTATCAAGATATAGCTAGAGAAACAAGTATGTATTATTATCCAATGGATCTTGAAATTCGACTGATAAATGCGATGAAAACAGGGGAAGTATACGATATCAAACAAATCATGGCACAAATATTTCAAGAGAATTTTAGTAATAGAGAACTATCGCCAAAGATTGTGGAGCAATTATTGGAAGAAATAAAATCCACGCTGATAAAGGGTTGTTACTCTGCTACTTCTCAAGGATGCGGGGATTCGATCAAATTGGTGAACAGAGTTTTACAAATTCATCTAAACCTTGGATTAAATCATGTTTGGAAAGAATTTGAATTGATAGCTGATGAATACTGTAGCATGGTTAATAAAAGAAAAAAAGAATCAAATGATCAGGCTATTAAGTTAATTATTGAGTTTTTAGAAGAACATTATCATGATCCAGACTTATCATTATATCGAATATCGGAAAAGGTAGGGTTTCCTGAGAAATTTGTTTCCCAGCTTTTTAAAGAAAAACTTGGTGAATATGTATCAGATTATATTGAAAAAATACGCATCAATAAGGCTTCAGAGTTACTCCTTGGGACAGATATGACAATAGAAGAGATATCAAGTGAAGTTGGCTATAATTCTGCCCATTCATTTCGAAGAGCTTTCAAGAGGGTCTTACATGTTACACCGAAATCTTATAGACAAGCAGCTCTTGAGGCAAAATGAAAAGGATTCAACTCTACATTTAAATAAGTTTAAATTCTACTTTGAACAAATAGATCATTTCTATTTGTTTTTTTGTTGTTCTTCAAGGTTGGTTGTCTTGTACATTTAAATGTAGACTAAATCAGTGACGTATATGTGCTGTAAAACTTGATTTAACCTTATGAAATATTTAGTACACACAAGATGTACCGATAAAAATCATTTGTACCTTGACGTTTTTATGTATTATTCAAGCAATATTTCAAGTAGTTTTTGTGATGTTACTTGAGTTAGAAAAAAAGGGATGTGAATGATTTATGAGAAGGTAAGAAAAGTCTTTTATTTTGAAGTGGCATTTAGCTTAGAGAGTTTTTGATAATGTTTTTTAGGTATGCGTTATGGTCAATTTATCCTTGATTGTCCTAGTGATATTCAATTGTACCTATGAAGCTGATCAAGCTCATGTTACATTCGTATCAACTTAATAGTTCTCAACTATTGGTAGCGTTTACAAAAAGGATTGGAGGGGTTGAATTGAAAGTCGAGATAGCAAATAAGACTTCACCTAACTCGAGTGTAGTACAGGTTAAGTCAACAATTTTGGCTAATGCCAAAAAGTCAATAAAGAGGCATTGGCAACTTTATCTACTTGTTATTCCACCAGTTTTATATTTTCTTATTTTTAAGTATATCCCAATGCTTAATTCAGTCATTGCTTTTAAAGATTATAGTGTTGTGAAAGGAATATGGGGGAGTGAGTGGGTTGGATTTAAGCACTTTGAGATGTTTTTTAACAATCCACAATTTTGGGTGCTTATAAAAAATACGTTTTATCTTAGTTTGTATGCGCTTGCAGTAGGGTTTCCTATTCCGATCATATTGGCTCTATGTTTAAATGAAATTAAAAATGGCGTATTTAAAAAGACAGTTCAATTAGTCACATATGCACCCTATTTCATTTCAACTGTTATCATTGTTTCCATGTTAACTTTAATGTTTTCTCCTAGGATTGGAATTATAAACCAATTGTTCTCACTATTGAATCTTGAATCAATCGACTTTCTTGGTATGCCTGGCATGTTTAGAGACATCTATGTTTGGTCTGATGTATGGCAGCATGCAGGTTATTCAGCCATTATTTATTTGGCAGCGCTCTCAGGTGTTGATCCTTCCCAATATGAAGCTGCGAGGGTTGATGGGGCGACGAGACTTCAAAAAATCATCTATATTGATATACCGAGCATTATGCCTGTTGCAACGATTATTCTCATTCTCAGTGTGGGGAACATTATGGCACTAGGGTTTGAAAAGGTCTTTTTATTACAAAATCCTCTTAATTTATCTACATCTGAAGTTATTTCAACATATGTTTATAAAATTGGTTTGTTAAATGCCAACTTTAGTTTTGCAACAGCCGTTGGTCTGTTCAATTCAGTGATTAATTTAATCTTACTTGTGGTTGTAAATGCAACTTCAAAGAAAATTTCTAAAAATGGTTTGTGGTAATAAGGGGGGACAAGATGATGTTTGGTCGTAAAAACAAAATAAAAGAATCTGTTGCTGATCGAATTTTTCTAACAGGAGTTTACCTTTTTCTATCCATTTTATTAGTGGCTGTTCTTTATCCACTTATTTATATTGTTAGTGCATCTATAAGCAGTCCTCAAGCAGTTTCATCTGGCAAAGTATGGTTATTTCCTGTTGACCTGTCGTTTAAAGGGTATGAAGTTTTATTTAGTAATGCTCAGATCCTAACAGGTTATATGAATTCTCTATTTTATACTATAGTTGGAACTTTAATTAGTGTGACATTGACGGTGTTGATTGCCTATCCACTCTCGAGAAGAACATTTTTTGGTCGAAATTTTCTGATGTTTTTTATCGTATTCACCATGCTCTTTTATGGCGGATTGATTCCAACTTATCTTGTCGTGCAATCGTTAGGTATGGTTGATACAAGATGGGCACTCTTGATTCCTAACGCTATTGCTGTTTGGCAGGTTATTATTGCACGTACTTTCTTTCAAACTTCCATACCGGATGAATTAGTAGAAGCAAGTGAAATGGATGGTTGTAGTGATTTACGTTTCCTTTGGTCAGTTGTCCTACCATTGGCCAAGCCCATTATAGCCGTTCTTGTTTTAATGTATGCAGTAGGTCAGTGGAACGCATACTTTGATGCCTTAATTTATTTAAAGAATCCAGATCTACATCCTCTCCAGTTGGTCCTTAGAAATATTATTATCTTGAATACAGGGACAGGTGGGATAGAAGCATCTGAAATGATGGAAAGACAGCAGCTAGCTGATTTGATGAAATACTCCTTAATTGTTGCTGCAAGTTTACCTGTTATGCTCATTTATCCATTTGTTCAGCGTCACTTTGTTAAAGGTATGATGATTGGTTCAGTAAAAGGATAATGCATGTTAATTGGTAATGTTGAAAGGGGGAATGTGGAGTAAATATGTGTATTCAGATTTTGAGATTGACTTTCAATTTAATGAAAAGGGGAAGATTAAAATGAAAAAGACGATGCTATACTTTTTATCATTTTTGCTTATTGTCAGTCTTACTTTAGTTGGTTGTAGTTCAAATGAAAAAACAGAAGTGTCTCAGCAAGATGGTGATGGTCCTGTTAAGATTAAGGTTTTTGGACCACAAAATGCTGAAACCGATTTAGAAACAAACTCCTTCACTAAATTTGCTGAAGAGAAATTTAATATTGATTTAGAGTGGCAAGTAACCACTTATGACGGTACTTCTGCAAGTGAAGTAAGAAATATCGCACTAGCGAGTGGTGATTACCCAGAAGTCTTTTTCTTAGTTCCTTGGGTTGATCAGTTTTCTCAAACAGACTTGTTACGTTATGGAAAACAAGGTGTAGTACTTCCATTAAATGATTTAATAGATGAGTATGCTCCAAATATAAAAAAGGTGTTAGAAAATCATCCTTATTATGCATCTATGGTAACAGCTCCTGACGGAAATATTTATGGATTGCCACATTTAAATGAATGTTTCCATTGTTCATATGGAAACAAACTTTGGATGAATACGGATTGGCTTGAAAAGTTAGATTTGGATATGCCAACAACAATTGAAGAATTTAAAGATGTCTTAACAGCGTTTAAAACTCAAGATCCAAACGGAAATGGAAAACAGGATGAAGTTCCAATGAGTGGTTCTCCAGCACTAATTGAATCGTCTATTATTCCATATTTAATGAACGGTTTTATATATGATGATTCCCGATCAAGGTTGCTTTTGGAAAATGGAAAGGTTGATTTAGCTGCAAATAAAGAAGAATGGAAGGAAGGATTAACCTATATAAAGTCCTTATATGAAGAAGGGTTAATTGATAAAGGTGCCTTTTCACAGAATATTGAAGCACACCAAAAATTAGGTAATAATGCAGAAATTCAAATTGTTGGAGCATCAACTGCGATGCACCCAGGAGTGTTTGTAACAGATGAAGAGTATTCTAAAGATTACGATGCATTGGCTCCACTGAAAGGACCAAACTTTGAATATGCAACTTACAACTTCCCAAGCACTCCTGGAGGTGCATTTGTTATAACAAATAAGGCAAGTGAGGAAGCGCAGATTGCTGCTATTAAGCTAGTAGACTATATGTTTACAGAGGAAGGGCTGATTCGCAGTTACTATGGGGAAAAGGATAAAAGCTGGAGGGAACCTAAAGAAGGAGAAGTAGCGATTGAGGAAAGTGCTGAACCTATACTTGCACAAATTCAGCTTGAAGAAGGTGAAGAACCACGTAATGATAATTGGACATCAATGGTGCAATTTTATCATTCAAGAGAACATAGAGATGGGCTAGTCCAAGCAACTGATATTTATACAGCAGAAGGATATGAGCGCAGATTGCAGGAAGCAACACATTTATATGAAGGGAAAGAGCCTTCTGAGGTTTTCCCACATTGGGCCATTTGGATTGACCCAGCTGTAGCAGATGAAGCTGCGATGATTCAGACAAATATTATGGATTATATTGAGCAGAATTCTCTTCAGTTTATTACAGGCACAAAAGATTTAGATAAAGAATGGGATTCATACGTGAAAGGATTTGAACAATTAAATCTAAAACGTTATCTAGAAATTATGCAAGAAGCTTATGACACTTCTAGTTTATAGAAGTTCTGATTTATTTAACTGAACAATTGAATAAAAAGCCGATGAAGGTCTCTTCATCGGTTCTAATTTTTATGATTATTTATAAAAAATATTTTGAGATATACAAATAGAAGGTATTAAATGACGTGTGATACTTAGGTAAGTTCCTTGTATCAATGCAATGTGAAGATTACCTTTTTTGGGAGGGCATATGAAATATAGAAAACTTGGAAAGACAGGGCTAGACGTTCCTGTTCTTAGTTATGGTGCTTCGTCTTTAGGTTCTGTGTTTAGAGATATTGATGAGGATGAGGGAATGAAAACGGTTCATACAGCAGTAGAATTTGGAATGAATTTAATTGATGTTTCACCCTATTATGGGTTAACGAAGGCAGAAACTGTACTTGGAAAAGCACTGAAGGATATTCCGAGAGAGAAGTTCATTCTTTCCACAAAAGCGGGAAGATATGGAGAGCATGAATTTGATTTTTCAAAGAATAGAATAATGACAAGTGTAGAAGAAAGTCTAAAAAGGTTATCGACGGAATATGTAGATATTTTGCTTTTGCATGACATCGAATTTGGTTCTTATGAACAGATCATAGAGGAGTCAATCCCTGCCCTCAAACAACTAAAAAAGGAAGGGAAAATTCGATTTTTTGGTGTTTCGGGTTTACCGTTAGCCATATTTGAAAAAGTACTTAACGAAACCGATCTTGATGTCATCCTTTCCTATTGTCATTATTCATTAAATGACAATTCTTTATTAGATATACTTCCTCTTTTAGAAAAAAATCAGGTCGGCTTGATGAACGCATCCCCACTATCGATGGGACTACTTAGCAATCGATCGGTACCGGAATGGCATCCGGCATCACAAGAAATAAAAGATGTATGTAGCAAAGCAGCTCAATTTTGTAAACAACATGGCGTAGACATTTCAAAGCTTGCTATTCAATACTCGGTAGCGAATGAAAAAGTACCAACAACTTTAGTGAGTACAGCAAGTGTTGAAAATGTTAAAAAGAATATCGAATGGGCAAATAATCCAATTGATACAGACTTTATAAAAGAGATTCTTGCTATTCTCGAACCAATCCACAATAAGACATGGTCTAGTGGAAGAAGTGAGGATTGGTAATCCTTTTTTCAGTCCATTCTGGGAGGATATAAAATGAAAGCTATTGTTTGTGAAAATCCAAACGACCTAAAGATGATCGAAATGGCAAAGCCTACTTTAAAAAAAGGAGAGGCGTTGGTAGCTATTAAGCGAATTGGAATATGTGGGACAGATATCCATGCGTATAAAGGAAATCAGCCATTTTTTACGTATCCCCGAATTTTAGGTCATGAATTGTCAGGGATCATTGAAGAAGTTGAAAAAAATGATGGTGGTTTAAAAAAAGGTGATCATGTTGCGGTTATCCCATATAGGCATTGCGGAGAATGTGTTGCATGTGCAGCAGGGAAAACGAACTGCTGTACAGATTTAAATGTTATCGGTGTTCATATAGATGGAGGAATGTGTGAAACATTATCAGTACCGGTGTCTCACTTGATAAAGATAGATGGAATTTCACTTGATGAAGCTGCAATGTTAGAGCCAATGTCGATCGGTGCCCATGCTGTTAGGCGATCATTTTTAAAAGAAGGTGACAATGTCTTAGTCATCGGTGCGGGACCAATAGGTCTCGGAGTTATGGCGTTTGCTAAATATAGAGGAGCTCGTGTCATCGCAATGGATATAAATGAAGAACGGCTTGCTTTTTGCCAAAACTGGGCGAATGTCGATGAAACAGTATGCGTAACAAATGAACCACTCCAAAAAATCCAAGACATGACAAATGGTGACCTACCAAATATTGTATTTGATGCAACAGGAAATATCCAATCTATGAATCAGTCATTTCAATACGCAGCACATGGAGGAACAATCGTGTTTGTTGGATTAGTAAAGGGTGACATCATGTTTCATGACCCTGACTTTCATAAGAAAGAGCTAACATTAATGGGAAGTCGGAATGCAACAAAGGAAGATTTTCAAGAAGTAATCGAAGCTGTAAAATCATCAAGCATGATCTTGAAGGACTTAATTACACATCGCTGTTCATTTAATGAAATAGCGCAAGAATTCAAGCATTTGCTAGCTCCTGAGGCAAAAGTAATAAAGGCAGTAATTGAGTATGAATAATAGGAATAAGTGAGGGATCTTTTGATTGATGAAAATTGACGCACATCACCATTTTTGGCGCTATAATGACAAGGAATTTGGCTGGATAGATGACGATATGTCTGAATTAAAAAGAGACTTTTTACCTGAAGATTTGAAGACACGTTTAACATCTATTCATTTTGATGGCACGATCGTTGTTCAAGCTAGACAAAGCTTAGAAGAGACAAAATGGCTTTTAGAATTAGCCCAAAAATTTGATTTTATCAAAGGTGTTGTAGGGTGGGTGGACCTTTGTTCACCTGATGTAACAAAACAGTTAAATCAATTTGCGAACAACTCCTATTTAAGAGGCATTCGTCATGTGATCCATGATGAAGCTGATGATCAATTTATGCTAAGCGAAGAATTTCAACGAGGCATCAGTGTGCTAAAAGATTTTAGCTTAACATATGATCTTTTGCTTTTTCCAAAGCATATTCCTTATGCTCTCCAACTTGTAGAAAAATTTCCGGAACAGTTATTTGTTTTAGATCATATCGGTAAACCAGATATTAAGAATAAAGAGATTTCATTTTGGAAGGAAAATCTTACAAAACTTGCAGAATACAAAAATGTTTATGTGAAAGTATCTGGAATGGTTACAGAGGCAGATTGGAAGAATTGGAGAAAAGAAGATTTTAAAGTCTATCTTGATCGTGTATTTCATGCATTTGGACCCGAAAGAGTCATGATTGGATCTGATTGGCCTGTATGCACAGTAAGCGAATCCTATGAAGCAGTTATGGGCATTGTATTAGACTATGTGAAACAATACGCTTCTGATTACGAGAATCAAATATTAGGTGAAAACTGTTCTCGATTTTATTCATTAAAATAATAAGGGGGAAACCAGTTTTGGAAAATAATATGATTGTATTTAATAAGCCTGCAAAAACATGGAATGAGGCATTGCCTATTGGGAATGGTCGATTAGGTGCCATGGTATTTGGCAAAACTTCAGTAGAACAAATTCAGTTAAATGAAGAGTCAATCTGGTATGGAGGATTCAGAGATAGAAACAATCCTGATGCATTGGAAAATCTTCCTAAAATTAGAGGATTACTTCAGGAAGGAAGATTAAGTGAAGCTGAAAAATTAGCAAAATATGCTTTATCGGGAACACCTGAAACACAAAGACATTATATGACGCTAGGTGATTTGTTTCTTCATTTTGGTCATGAAGGGATCGAAGAATATACAAGGAAGCTAGATTTAGAAAAAGCGATGGTATCGGTTGATTACTCTTTGAATCAAACCAGCTATAACAGAGAAATTTTCTCCAGCTACCCTGATCAAATAACAGTGATTCGTGTTACATCAAGTGAAAAAGGTTCGATTTCATTTACTGCTAGGCTTTCCAGAGAACAGAATCGATATGTTGAGAGTTTATCTTCAAAAAGAAATAATAGTATAGTCATGAAAGGGAATTGTGGGGGGAACGGTGGATCTGATTATTCTGTTGTGCTATCTGCCTTTCCAGAGGGAGGAACGGTAGAAACGATTGGAGAGCACCTAATTGTAAGTGAGGCAGATACAGTCTTATTATTCTTAGCAGCTGCATCGACCTTTCGGCATGCTAATCCAGAAGAAGAATGCTTTAAAAAGATTGATCAAGCAGCTATGAAATCTTATGAACAATTGAAGCAACGTCATATTGAGGATTATTCAGCTTATTTTAAACGAATGGATATTAGTTTGACTGATGAATTAAGTGAAGAAATCCTCCAATTGCCAATAGATGAAAGACTCAACCGGGTCAAAAACGGTTTAGAAGATCATAAGTTGATTGAGTTATATTTTCAGTTTGGACGTTATTTACTTATTTCCAGTAGTAGGCCTGGTACACTCCCGGCAAACTTACAGGGAATTTGGAACGACCAAATGAGACCACCTTGGGATAGTAAATATACAACAAATATTAATGTGCAAATGAACTATTGGCCTGCTGAGGTATGTAATCTATCAGAATGTCATGAACCATTATTTGACTTAATTGAACGAATGCGTGTAAATGGTAGACATACAGCAAAGGTTATGTATGGATGCAGAGGATTTGTAGCACACCATAATACTGATATTTGGGGGGATACGGCTCCACAGGATATTTACCCTCCATCAACCTACTGGCAAACGGGTGCAGCATGGCTTTGCCTACATTTATGGGAACATTATCAATTTACATATGACAAAGATTTTCTTGATAAAAGCTATGAGACTATGAAAGAGTCAGCAGATTTCTTTTTAGACTTTTTAGTAGAAACGGAAGAAGGATATCTGGTTACAAGCCCGTCTGTTTCACCGGAAAATACCTATATTCTTCCTAATGGTCAAAAAGGAACATTGTGTATTGGACCATCAATGGATAGCCAAATCTTGAGTGAATTATTTCTTGCATGTATTGAGGCAAGTGAAATTCTTGAGAAGGACGAAGCGTTTAGAGAACAATTGACTGAGATTTTAAAGCGCTTACCAGAAACGAAAATAGGTAAATATGGACAAATCCAGGAATGGATGGAGGATTATGAGGAGGCAGAACTGGGCCATCGACATATATCACATTTATTTGCCCTCCATCCAGGGAAACAAATTACCGTTTCTCATACCCCAGAGCTTGCACGTGCAGCCAGAACAACTTTAGAAAGAAGGCTTGCAAATGGCGGGGGTCACACGGGATGGAGTCGTGCTTGGATTATAAACATGTGGGCAAGACTTTGGGACGGAGAGCTTGCCTATACAAATATCATAGAAATGCTGAAGCACTCGACCCTTCCGAACCTTTTAGACAACCATCCACCTTTTCAAATCGATGGGAATTTTGGAGGTACTGCCGGAATTGCTGAAATGCTTTTACAAAGCCATAATGGAACACTACAGTTCCTACCTGCCCTCCCTGAAAAGTGGAACAAAGGCTTTATTAAGGGCATAAAAGCGCGAGGCGGATTTGAAGCAGATTTGTATTGGGAGAATGGTTCAATAGAAAAGGCAGTCATTCATTCCTTAAGTGGAAATGAATGCAAACTAAACTTGAAAGGTACATATACGTTAACTGATACAAATGGTAAAAATGTTAATGGGTTACATGAAGCTGACGGACTAATTTGCTTTGCTACGGAAAGAGATGGTTCATATACTCTGAACGTTAAACAATAGATCCCTTTAAAGAAGTAATGGAAGCGGAAACAATACTTGTTTAAGAGTTTCGAAGGTATGAGTGGGGAGTTCCTTCCTTTATGAAAAAAGAGTAAAGTAGGTTTCTTCGGTTTTATAAATGTAGTAGATGCTAAAGATGTTGGAGTGATAGTTGATGATCGAAAATTTAAAAGAGTTTCAACAAGGATCAATAAAGTTAATTGATAGCCCCTTTTTGGATCGTTTTCATTTGAATGCTTCATATCTTAAAAGTTTAACAACGGAAAACTTACTACGAAATTTTTATCTTCAAGCGGGTTTATGGAGTTACAGTGGAAGTGCTAGTACTTCCTTTGATAGTGAAGATGAAGAAAAAGGACCAGAAACATGGCATTGGGGTTGGGAGTCACCAACATGTGAGCTGCGCGGTCACTTCTTAGGACATTGGCTTTCAGCTTCAGCTTATGTTTATGGACAAACGGGTGATCAAGAGCTTAGAGCGAAAACGTTATTTATCGTTCAGGAGCTTGCAAGATGTCAGCAAGCAAACGGCGGAGAATGGGTAGCGGCAATTCCGGAGAGTTATATGGAGAGGATATTGGAAGGGCGACAAGTATGGGCGCCACATTATACCATCCATAAAATATTTATGGGATTACATGATGTGTACAGAATGATGAAAATAGATGAGGCCTTACACATATCAGACCGTTTCTCAAAATGGTTTTATCATTGGACTACATTTTTCACAAGAGAAAAACTGGATAAGATTTTAGATTATGAAACAGGAGGAATGCTTGAAGCATGGGTGGATTTATATGATCTTACTGGTAAGCCTGAACATCTTGAATTAATCAAAAGGTACGATCGCCCAAGTTTTTTTGATGCACTTATTGAAGGTAAGGATGTTCTTACAAATAAACATGCAAATACGCAAGTAGCGGAAATATTAGGAGCTGCTCGTGCTTGGGAGGTAACTGGAGAAATACGCTGGCGTAACATTGTTGAGGCTTTTTGGGAGGAGGCAGTGGTGAAGAGGGGAACATATTGTACAGGTGGAGTGTCTTGTGGTGAAGTGTGGACACCCCCTCAAAACCTAACTGCAAGATTAGGCTTAGCACAGGAACATTGCGTTATTTACAATATGATGCGACTTTCCCAATTTTTGTTCCGTTGGACTGGAGACGTAAAGTATGCTGACTTCTGGGAAAAGAATTTATTTAATGGAATCATGTCGCAACAGAACAAGAAAACAGGGATGGTTTCATATTTTTTAGATATGGGACCTGGAAGCAAGAAGAATTGGGGAAGTCCAACGAAGCATTTTTGGTGTTGTCACGGAACACTTGTTCAAGCACAAGCATCTTATGATCAATGTATCTTTCATAGGCAAGTAAATGGAATAACGATCAGCCAATTTATTCCTTCACGAACTAGTTTTAAGTATGGAGAAACAAATGTAAAACTAGAATTACGTAATAGAACTCAAGATGGAGCTGGTCCTATTCGAACTTTTCATAAAAGTGGGCTTGAGCAAATTCAATTTGTGCATGTACCACAAATTCCAAGTGATCGACCTGATCGCTATTTGCATGCTCTTCATATAGAGTGCGATACACAAGTTGAATTTGAGATGAAAATTCGTATTCCTTGGTGGGTGAAAAGAGAACCCACTGTGAAAATTAATGGAGAAGAAGTAGAGTATATGATCGAATCTTCATTTATTCTTTTGAAAAGAATATGGAAACATGATCAGGTAACATTGGAATTTCCAAAACAACTTTCTGTCTCTTCACTGCTTGGTTCACAAAATATGGTAGCGTTAATGGATGGACCACTTGTTTTAGCAGGTCTAGTTGAAGAGGAGAGGGAAATTGTAGGAGATTATCATAAACCAGATACTTTCTTAGCTTCTCATAACGAAAGACACCATAGTTTTTGGAATGATGGAACATATAAAACTAAAAATCAGTCCACAAACTTTAAATTTATTCCGCTAGTTGATGTGACAGATGAAAAGTATACACTTTATTTTCCAATTCGAAAATCGTAATCTTTTTCATGAATTGAGAGGAAGGGAAGAAAGGAAATTGCAGTCGGATAATCGTGTTCCAGCCTGCTGTCTGAAGGCTTAAGAGAAAAAACTGATAGATTAGGAGTATATGAAAATGTTAAAAGGCATACCAAAAATAATTTCCCCTGAACTATTAAAGATATTAATGGAAATGGGACATGGAGATGAAATTCTACTTGCTGATGGAAACTTCCCTTCAGCAAGTCATAATAGTAAGGTGATCCGCTATGATGGGAGTAGAACAACAGAGATACTAGAATCAATTTTGAAATTGTTTCCAATTGATACATATACAAAACACCCCATCACTCTAATGGAGGTCGTTAAAGGAGATCCTGTTAAAACACCAATTTGGGAGGAGTATAAAACGATCGTAGCCACACAAACCTCAATAGACATTCCCTTCGAATACGTAGAGAGATTTTCTTTTTACGAAAGAGCAAAAAATGCCTATGCCATAATAGCAACTGGTGAAAAAGCTCTTTATGCAAACATTATTCTAAAAAAAGGTGTTATCTCCGAATAAATTTTGCTTAGACGTTAGAGGAGGAAAGATGATGACTGATAATAAATATACTAATTATTTAAATGAAATTGATCGAGTGATTAAAGAGGGAAAATTTGAGGACAATTGGGAGTCACTTTCGAAGTACGAGTTAGCAAAGTGGTACCGTGATGCGAAATTTGGCATTTTTATTCACTGGGGAGTTTATTCAGTTCCCGCTTTTGGAAGTGAATGGTATTCAAGAAATATGTATATTCAGGGGTCAAAAGAATTTGAACATCACGTTAAAACTTACGGTCATCATAAGGAATTTGGCTATAAAGATTTTATCCCGCTGTTTAAAGCAGAACGCTTTGATCCAGATGAATGGGCAGACCTTTTTAAAGAAGCCGGAGCCCGGTACGTAATGCCTGTTGCAGAACATCACGATGGGTTTCAAATGTATAAGAGTAATTACTCTCATTTCAATGCTTCGGAAATGGGACCTAAACGAGATATCCTCGGGGAATTAGGTTATGCATTAGAAAAAAGAGACATTCCACTATGTGCTTCCTCCCATCGAATTGAACATTGGTTTTTTATGAGCCATGGCAAAGAATTCGATAGTGACATTAAAGAACCACTTTCGAGGGGAGATTTTTATTGGGCGGCTATGCCGGAACCTAATCATCAAGACTTATTTAGCCCTTCTCCTTCAAAGGAATTTCTTGAGGATTGGTTGGTACGCACTTGTGAAATAGTCGATCGTTATCGTCCAAAAATCATGTATTTTGATTGGTGGATACAGCATCATTCAGTAAAACCATATCTTAAAAAATTCGCTGCATATTACTATAATCGTGCCGATGAATGGGGCATGGAAGTTGCTATTAACTATAAACATGATGCCTTTATGTTTGGCAGTGCAGTAGTAGATATAGAAAGAGGGCAGTTTTCAGAACAGAAGCCCTATTTTTGGCAAACGGATACGTCTGTAGCCAAAAACTCATGGTGCTATACAGAAAATAATGATTATAAATCTGCCAATGAGATTATATGTAACCTTGTTGATATCGTGAGTAAAAATGGTAGTTTATTATTGAACATTGGACCAAAAGCAGATGGAACGATACCTGATGAAGATAAATCTATATTGTTCGAGATTGGAAATTGGCTAAAAGTGAATGGTGAAGCCATTTATGATAGTAAAGTGTGGAGGAAGTCTGGTGAGGGACCTACAGAAATTCAAGAGGGACAGTTTACAGACAGTAAATCTAAAGAATTTACTTCAGAAGATATACGCTTTACTGTAAAGGGCTCTTATCTTTACGCAACAGTGCTAAAGTATCCGCAAGATGGAAAAATAAATATCCAGTCTCTCGCAGAAAAAGATGCATCAAAACTACCTCATTTTCATGGCATAATTAAAGACATTTCTATTCTAGGATTTGATGAAAAACCAAGTTGGAAACGGACAGAAGAGGGTCTGGAGATTACTACAGACCACGTTAGTAGTAATAAGCCTGTTGTATTCAAGCTATTGGTCGATTAGTTTTGGCCTTGTAATAGTGAAAGTATGAGTACCGGGGAACTAGACTTATTTTTTGCAGTAAGAATGAATTCTTCGTAAAAGTTGTTGTTTTATCAACATTTACGGAGATTTTTTATTTTAAAAAAACGCCTTTTCCTCACTAAGTCCTAATTCAAAAGATCTAAAAATACAATATCATACTTTTTTCCTTTTTTCCTTAATATAGGAAAATTCCACTTAAAAATACAGTAATATGAAATCATTGTTATTTTTGTGACAGGAAGGAGAGAGGAAATGAAGAGGCTTTTAATGGGGATAGCGATGCTTTCGATCATGCTATCAGCTTGTTCTTCAGATGAAGTTCAACCGGCACAAACAGATGTTGAACCAAAGAAAACCGAAAAAGAAAATGAGAATGGAAAAGAAAAAACATATTCACCTAAGGAAGCAAACTATTATGAAATGGAAGGAATTGATCGGGAGTTAACCGACATAGAAAAGGAAATGCTGCGACACCCAGGAATTTTTAGTGGTGAACAATATGATGAGGAGAAAGTAAAGGAAGCACTTGACCAATTACCTGATAATCTCACAGAAGAGCAGTATATGGAGGAGCTCTTATATTTATTTGCTGAGGATTATCATGAAGAAATGCAGACACTGCTTCAATTTGATTCGAGTGTGGAGGTAGCGATTAATCGTCCGGATGAAACAGTGGATACTCCTACTTTAAAAACAGCTCACTATGCTATTTTAATAGATGCAAGTGGAAGTATGGCAGCAAAAGCAGGAAGTAAAACGAGAATGGATGCGGCAAAGGATGCGGTTATGGAATTTGCGAAACAAGTACCAGAGAATGCAACTATTTCGTTACGTGTATACGGTCATAAAGGATCAAATAGTGATGCTGATAAAAAAATATCTTGTAGTAGTACTGAAAATTTATATAATGAAAGTTTTGATGAAAAAACATTCCAACAAGCATTGGGTAAGGTAAAGCCTGTTGGGTGGACACCTATTGCTCTTGGTTTGCAAGCTGTAAAGGACGATATCCCTGAAAATACAGATAATGTTGTTATATACGTTGTGAGTGATGGAATTGAAACTTGTGATGGTGAACCTGTCAAAGAAGCTGAGAATTTAGTTTCAGCAGATATTCAAACAGTTGTGAATATTATTGGGTTTGATGTCGACAATGAAGGCCAAACTCTTTTAAAGGAAGTAGCAAACGCGGGTAATGGTGAGTTTACATATGTAAATTCAGAGAAGGAATTAAATGAATATATGCGAGCTCAATATGAAGAAATTCAACAACAATGGACTAATTGGAAAGAAGCTGGAAAAGAACAAGCATTCAATTTAAAGGAAGAAAAAACGGAGCTTGCTCAAAATACAAAAGAAAGCATGAAAGAAAAAAGCAATCGTGAGAAAGAGCGCATGAAGGAAGCACAAGCATACTTGAAGGAGAGATTTGATGATTATGATCACCCAGCATCAAAAATGTTTTCTGCAATAATAGATTACGAAAATAAAAAATGGCGTTATTCAGTCGATACGGGGAATCAGCTTTATAGAGAAAGTGTTGATAGTGGTAATCAGGAATACCGTGAATATGTGGACGAAGGAAATGAAAAAATTAATAAAGCCATTGAGAAGAAGAATGGGAATTAAGATAGTAGTTTAAGAGGTTGATACATAAAAATTTTTGATCAAGGTTGTTTACACTAATAAATTAACCTTTTGGGCAAATAATATATAAAAAAATTCCATCATCCTCCGACTAATGTGGTCACTAATTAGGTTCCATTAGTCGGGGGATTTTTTATTTGAAAGAATGTAGCCTTTCCTTTTTATATTCCCTTGGTGAGACACCATAACGCTTACGGAAATGTATAGCGAAATAGTTATAGTTTTGATATCCAACCTCATAGGCAATCTCGGAGGCGGATCGATCTGTATGTTCGAGCAAAAGAGCAGCTTGATTTAGTCTCATTTGTTTCAATGTATCAAGAATTGATTGTCCGACATTTTCTTTAAATAAATGAGAAAGTCTTGAAGGAGATAAGTTTACACTTTTTGCTAATTTATTAATGCTAATAGAATCCTTCATTTGTTTGGAAAGGATATGAAGAACCTCTTCAATACGTGAATCCAACACTTGCTCTTGTCTTTGGGCAATTAATAATAGAATTTCTTTTAGAGAAAGTTCACATAACTCATACCAATACTTCTGTCTCTCCCGATAATCTTGAATAAGCTTTTCAAAGGATTGATTAATCCTATTGCGGATATATTCGTTTTCTATTGTAAGATTTACAAGGCTTTTATCTGATAGATAGTTGGTTTCAAAGAGTTCAGGAGAAAAGTGGGCCCAGAAAAAGTGCCATGTTTTCCCCCTGCTTGTTCCGTATTGGTGGGGAACAGTTGGCCTTAATATTGTTACATCCCCTTGAGTGCATATTATATGTTCATCACCTGTCTTAAAATAACCTTCGCCATCTAGGGTGAAGGTAATCAACCAATCGTTCATTCCGGCTTGCCTTTTCGTTTGATATGTATCCTTTACTAGAAAATGACCGGCAATGAGTACATGGGATTCAGGGTAAGCTACATATTCTGATGGTAAATCTATATCAGCCATGCATATTCCTCCTTGTGATTTATGTAACACCTTTGATCCTTTCAATATATCACACTGGTTCTTTTAAAGAATAGCAGGATTGTTATAGTTTTTAGTTGTATCATTACTTCAACAAGAAGAAAAAAATATTTACACTTGTTGATATAGAAACAAATTAATGATGATAAAGGAGATGGGAGTAGTGGCAACAAAGTTAAAGGCGATTACACCTGAACAAAGAGAACAGTTTGACCAAGCAGGCTATTTAATTGTGAAAGAAGTATTTACGAAAGAAGAAATGAAAGAGCTTGACGAAAATTTTATAAAAATGAGTAATGCTGTCATTCCTGGTTGTTTTGAGCCTGAAATAGACCAATTATTATTAGATGGGCAAGAGGATCCGTTAAAACGATATCCCAGAATGATGCATCCACACCGTGTTAATGATGTTGCAATGAGATATATGTTACATCCAAAAGTAATGAAGATACTAAATGATTTATTTGGCGAAGAGGCGTTGGCCGCTCAAAGTATGTTTTACTTCAAACCCCCTCGAGCGCGCGGGCAGGCTCTCCATCAAGATAACTTTTATTTGAAAGTAGAACCAGGGACTTGTATTGCAGCATGGACTGCGGTTGATCGTGCTGATCAAGAAAATGGTACATTACTCGTCGTGCCGAAAACGAATAACGATGATATTTATTGTCCCGAAAAAGCAGATGCGAAGGAATCTTTTACAACTCACTATGTAAAAGTTCCAAAAGGCTTAAAAGCTGAACCAGCTATATTAGATCCAGGGGATGTATTGTTTTTTAATGGAAATTTGATTCATGGTTCCTATCGTAATAAAACGAAGGATCGATTTAGAAAATCATTTATTTGCCATTATGCGGGTGAGTCGACGACAAAGATTGGAAGTTTTTATAGCCCATTATTTAGAGAGAATGGAAGTAAGGTAGAACCAGATACAAATCAGGATTCAGGTCCATGTGGAGAAGTATTTGATGCTGAATACCCTCATTAATGGGTGATGATAGAACAATAGAAATAAAGAGATTGGAGATGAAAAGGTGAAAATTGATATCCAACAGTCTTGGTGGGCTATGAATGGACTAGGAAATGGTCACAGAGAATGGACGATGGAGGAAAAGTTTGAAAAAATAGCTGAAGCAGGCTTTACGGGTATCATGGGTGAGCTTCCAAAAGAAAATGAAAAGGTGAAATGGAGACGCTTACTTGATGAATACCAATTTAGCTTCGGAATCCATTCCTTTCCATCTAGAAGAGAAGATCTTCAGCAGTTACTAGTAGAAGCAAACGAATTTGGAGTCCAATACGTGAGTTCCCAAGTAATGGATGATTTTATTATTGGTGAAGAAGCAGTTCAGTTATTAAAAAATCTTGTAGAAGAGGCAAAAAAGGCAAATATCCCATATTTTGTGGAAACTCATAGGGGGAGGATTACCCAGGATTTAATTCGAACAGTGAACTATGTAAATGAAATTCCTGATCTACGTTTAACAATCGATTTATCACATTATGTAGTGGCTGGAGAAGGATGTCATTCTGCTAAAGCAGAAGAATGTTTTGATAGTTTATTAAAAAGAACGTCCTCGATCCATGCACGTGTATCAAATGGGCATCAAATACAAATCGACATTGGATCAGATGGCAGCCATCCAATAACAGAGCGTTTTGTTAAATGGTGGGAGAAAGGAATGTCATACTGGTTGCAGGAAGCAAAACAAGGAGATGTTCTTCCGCTTGTCTGTGAGCTTGGACCTCCAGATTACTCAATAACAAAACAAACATCCTCTGATTCGAAAGAAATATCAGATCGTTGGGAACAGTCGATTGTGTTTAAGCGTATTTTGGAAGGAGTATGGGAAAGGGTAATTCAAAGGCACTTAACTGGTACAAAGTAAGCATCTTACGTATTAACAGTTTATAAACAAAGGTAGTCAAGTGATAGTAAGTAACTACCTCGAAGGTAAGAGCCAATTTGGAATGG
Source organism: Metabacillus niabensis (assembly GCF_020524345.1). Lineage (GTDB taxonomy): Bacteria > Bacillota > Bacilli > Bacillales > Bacillaceae > Metabacillus > Metabacillus niabensis_B. The sequence goes on along the minus strand of NZ_JAIVLH010000003.1, from coordinate 90,343 downwards.
AGACGAAGAACATCTTCTATTCCAAATTGGCTTATTTGTTGCTAAACACATTAACGGCATGATTTCGAAAGAAGTACTTAATCAGGTAATCCATATCTTACATGGTCAGATAACTCATGTCCTACTTTTTTAAGTAGAACAATAAATTCTTCAAGCTTCTGATCGTTCACACTGGACACTAAGGTTGAAATACTAACCGCAGCAAGTACCTGATTATGATGATTTTTGATAGGGACTGCTATACAACGGACTCCTATTTCATTTTCTTGGTTATCTACTGCATATCCAAGTTGACGTACCTTTTCAAGCTCTTCCAAAAGATTCATTTCATTTGTAATTGTTTTTTTTGTAGACGAAGTGTATTCATAGTCTTGTAACAATTGAGTAATTATTTCTGGCTTTTGAAGTGATAAGAGTACTTTTCCAATCGCTGTAGAGTGAAGAGGAATTCTCCGACCTATTCGGGAATAACGGATCACCGATTTTTCCCCTTCTTCTTTATCAATATAAACACCTGCGTTTCCATCCAATATTCCGAGATGAGTAGTTTGACCTGTACGTTTCGATAGATCAATAAGGTAACTTTTCGCAATTTTTCTGATATCAATCGAACTTATTACTAAATTCCCTCTCTCGACAAGTTTTAATCCCAGTCGGTACTTGCCGTTTTCTGGATTTTGATCGATATATCCGGACTCTTGAAGTGTTTTTAATAACGAGTGGACGGTACTTTTATGGAGACCCATTCTTTCACTTATATCAGTAATTTTAAGCTCATTTGTATGTTCATTAAAAAGATCTAAAATTTTTAGAGAACGTTGGACAGATTGGATAATAGGCATATTTTTATTTTTACCTCTTATGTAAAAGTTTAAGTAGTATTCGCATAACACAAACACTTCTTATTGTAATTTTACAGTAATACAATCATTATGAAATTGCAATTAAGAACTGAATTCTTTTAAGAAGGATGAGAAGAAATGGAGTAGATAATTTAGCTAATTAATCCCAATGTAAGTGTTTACTTTTTGAGGGTTTATGCTATAATCAACACAAGAAATTTATATAATAGCATGGTGTTTTATAATATAAAACATTTTAGTTAAAAGAGTGATGATAATGAACAATTCAAAAAGTATATAGGGGTTCATTCCTCCGGTATCCACAATTTTTGATGAAAATAATCAACTTAATCTGGAGTGATTAATATGTCATTACAATCAATTTTTGGTGAAGAAGAACAGTCTCTTTATAAAGTGAAAACACATGCTAAAGGACCAATCGGTGCACTTCCTCTTACCGCTCAGATGCTTGAAGATTCTCCTAGTGGAGATCTATTCGGACTTACTCAAAATGTTGGTATGGGTTGGGAACCTAAGGATCTTCTTGGAAAACAAGTTTTGATTCTAGGTACGAAAGGTGGCATCCGGGATTATGATGGAAGTCCAATCGCTTTAGGGTATCATACAGGACATTGGGAAGTAGATTTATTAATGATAGAAGCTGCAAAAGAAATCCGAGAACGAAATGGTGTCCCTTTTGCAGGATTTGTTAGCGATCCTTGTGATGGGCGTTCACAAGGTACGTTAGGGATGTTCGATTCCTTTCCTTTTAGAAATGATGCAGCGATTGTATACCGCCGTCTAATAAGGTCTCTTCCAACACGGCGTGCAGTGATTGGAGTGGCTACCTGTGATAAAGGGTTACCAGCGATGATGATTGCCCTTGCTGGAATGCATGATTTACCAACGGTTATTGTCCCTGGCGGAGTAACGCTTCCACCAACAGTTGGTGAAGATGCGGGGAAAATACAAACAATTGGTGCGAGATTTGCAAACAAAGAAATCAGTTTGAAGGAAGCTGCTGAACTTGGTTGTGTCGCATGTGCAACACCAGGTGGCGGGTGTCAGTTTTTGGGTACAGCTGCTACTGCACAGGTCGTTGCAGAGGCATTGGGTTTAGCTATTACTCATTCAGCACTTGCTCCATCTGGTCAGCCGATTTGGGCAGAAATGGCAAGACAGTCAGCACGTGCAGTATTAGAAATGGAGCAAAGTAAAACAACGACAAAGGATATTATTACTGATAAAGCGATTGAAAATGCTATGGTCGTCCATGCGGCATTTGGAGGATCAACAAATCTATTACTTCATATACCAGCTATTGCCCATGCTGCAAAATGTAAGATTCCTACTGTAGAAGATTGGGTTAGAATTAACAAGAAAACTCCACGTTTGGTAAGCGTACTTCCAAACGGACCGGATAATCATCCAACTGTAAGAGTGTTTTTAGCAGGTGGAGTTCCGGAAGTTATGCTTCATTTGCGAAATTTAGGGCTATTACACGAAGATGTATTAACTGTTACAGGAAGTACGCTTGGGGAGAATCTAGATTGGTGGGAACACTCAGAGCGGCGAGCTCAAATAAGAAAGCGTTTAATTGATGCAGATGGAATTCACCCTGATGAAGTAATTATGAATCCAATAAAAGCGAGAGAAAGAGGTTTAACTTCTACAGTTACTTTCCCTACAGGAAATATTGCACCAGAAGGTTCTGTCATCAAGTCAACATCTATCGATCCTAGTAGAGTAGGAGAAGACGGGGTATACCGTCATACTGGAGTAGCGAAGATTTTTACGTCAGAAAAATCAGCTATAAAAGCCATCAAAACAGGTGGGATTGTTGCAGGAGATATCATGGTGGTTATGGGGGGAGGCCCTTCAGGAACAGGAATGGAAGAAACGTATCAGTTAACATCAGCATTGAAGTACCTACCTTTTGGAAAATATGTGTCACTCATTACAGATGCTCGTTTTTCCGGAGTTTCAACAGGTGCATGTATAGGTCATGTTGGTCCAGAGGCATTGGGCGGCGGTCCTATTGGGAAATTACGAGATGGAGATGTGATTGAAATCATAGTTGACTGTTATGAATTGACTGGTTCTGTTAATTTTGTTGGAACGAAAGATGCAAGGGTTTCAATAGAAGAAGCAACAAAGATATTAACTATCCGTGAGCCACATCCTGACCTTAAACCACACCAGGATCTTCCTGATGACACAAGACTGTGGGCTGCATTACAGGCAGTAAGTGGAGGAACATGGCGTGGAAGTGTATATGATACAGATCGAATTATTGAGGTATTAGAAGCTGGTATGAAAGCAATGGAAAAGGAAAAAGAACAAGTTTAACTATAAGTGTAGTTTCATGAGAATAATATTTTAATATTTATAGGATATTCCCTTTTAGCCTATTATGACTTTTGTTAAAGGAAAGAGTAACTCTATATGGTTTGTCAGTCTTTAAAATAGGAAAGGAAGAGACTTTTTGAATAAAATAGTAAACCCCGTATTGCGAGGATATCATCCCGATCCCTGTATAATAAGAGTTGAAGATGATTATTATATTGCAGTTTCTACATTTGAATGGTTTCCCGGAGTTCAAATTTACCATTCAAAGGATATGGTGAACTGGAGACTTCTTACTTATCCATTAACACGTACTAGTCAATTGAATATGATAGGAAACATTAATTCAGGTGGAGTTTGGGCTCCTGCATTAAGTTATTCTGATGGACTATTTTATTTAATATATACGGATGTAAAAAGTAGAATGGGAGCTTTTAAAGACACCCATAACTATATGATAACGGCTGAAAATATTGAAGGACCATGGTCTGAGCCTATATATTTAAACAGTAGCGGATTTGACCCATCCTTATTCCATGAAGAAGATGGAACAAAATGGTTGGTGAATATGATTTGGGATCATCGGAAAGGAAAGAATTCTTTTGCAGGAATCGTCATGCAGGAATATTCTGTTGAAGAAAAAAGATTAGTAGGTCCTGTTAAAAATATTTTTAAGGGTACTAGTATAGGATTAACAGAGGCTCCACATCTCTATAAAAGAAATGGTTACTATTATTTAGTAACCGCAGAAGGGGGTACTTGGTACACCCATTCAGTAACTGTTGCTAGATCGAAGTCTTTACATGGTCCATATGAAGTAGACCCTATGAATCCTATTCTTACTTCAAATCAAAATGATATGAGCCAATTACAAAAAGCAGGACATGCTAGTTTTGTAGAAACACAGAATGGAGAATGGTATATGGCTCATTTGTGTGGACGTCCTGTTGTTGATAAAAAGTGTATCTTAGGTCGTGAAACAGCGATACAAAAATGTTACTGGACAGAGGATAATTGGATTCGTGTGGAAGGTGGTCCACATCCAAAGATTGAAGTAGAAGCACCTGATTTAGAACATCATCCATTTGAAATAGAAAATAACTATGATGATTTTCAGGAGAATTCTTTGAAAAAGTATTGGAATTCTCTCAGAAGAGAATTCAATAAAGATTGGATTTCTTTAGAAGAACGAAAAGGATATTTAACAATTAAAGGTGGAGAATCCATGCAATCCACTCACCACCAAAGTCTTTTAGCCCGAAGATTGGAAAGTTTTCAGGTGGAGGTTGAAACGGAAATAGAATTTAATCCTGAACATTTTCAACAAATGGCAGGTCTTATCATTTATTATGATACTGAAGATTATGTATATCTCCGTATAACGCATCACGAGGAGCTAGGAAAATGTATAGGAATTATTGAATCAAAACATGGTAGTTACGATGAGTTGCTAGAGAAGGATGTTCCACTAAACTCATCGAAAGGAACTAAATTAAAAGCAAAAATCGATAAACAGTGGTTGCAGTTTTACTATAAGGAAGTTAATGACGAGTGGCAAGAAATCGGGCCAAAAGTAGATATAAGTCATCTTTCAGATGACGATGCAGATTATATTCGTTTTACAGGAACGTTTATTGGTTTGTGTGTACAAGACTTAAGTGGACAACGAAAAGCAGGGTACTTTAAATATGTTGATTATAAGAATGTAAGCCTTTCCGAGAACAATGGAAAAAATAATTTCGCAGTTTCACAAAACTGATCGTTTAAATTAAATCGTTATTCAATTAAAAGAAAAAACTCCTGTTAAAGATGTACGTATAGGAGTTTTTTTTTGGCTTGTGTAAGATGAGTTGAGGTAATAGAATAGTAGAAACAGTTTGGAAATGATTGCGAATAAGTTGGACTGATCTATGTTTTTTAAAGTAAAATCTATAGTTTATAGGGTAATGGATAAAAGATGAAAAAGGTATAATGTAAGTGTTTACATAATCTGGATAGTAGGATGCCCTAACTCAGAAATAAGATCTTTGTCAAAAAGAATCTATATGCATTTTGAAAAATAAGAAGGTTGATTTTGAGCTATCAGCCTTCTTCTTTTCCATATAATCGTTTATTAATGGGCTTATCATAAAGATGAAGGGAGTAAGACAATGGGGAAAGTTCTCAATATAACAAAGTTTTATCTGTTGTTAGAATGGGTCATGTGGTTGGCATACATTAATTTGTTGTGGATCGGCAGTGCACTGATTGGGTTCATTGTATTTGGTATTTTTCCGGCAAGCGTTGCAATGTTTACAGTTATTCGTCACTTGCTATTAAAGGATACTACTGGAAAACAAATTCTAAAGACTTTTGCTTTAACTTATAAGAAAGAATTTTTTAAGTCTAATTTGATCGGGTTAATCTTCACATTAGTTGGCTATTTACTATATCTTGATTTTTTATATATCCAAAATATGAATGGAGCAACATATTATTTGTTTCAAATCGGGTTGATTTTTATTAGTATCATCTATTTTATCTCTTTATTATATATTGTACCTGTATATGTACATTATGATTTGAAAATCCATCAATATTTTAGACATGCTCTTTTAATCGGTATTCTTAGTCCTATCACGACCATGCTTATTGTTATAGGATTAACCACCCTTTATTTTCTGCTAGGATTAATACCGGGATTAATCCCTTTAATAACGACCAGCACAATTGCTTTCATTATAATGGGTTGTGCATTAATCGGATTTCGTAGATTAGAAGATAAGCAGCAATCAGCTAAGTCAACATTGTGAGTCTATTTGACTTTTAGTATGATAAAATGAAAGCGTTATATATGTGTGTGCGGTATATGTCGAAGAGCTTATATGATTGGAGGGAATGGCTATGGCTTACAACGTATTCTTAGTAGATGATGATCGATTTGTTCGCAAAGGATTGATTAATCTCATTGATTGGGAGAGCTGTGGCTTTAAAGTTTGTGCAGAAGCTGATAATGGAGAAGATGCCTTAGAGTACATCCAGTTGAACAATCCCGATTTGGTCATTACTGATATCAAGATGCCGGTGTTAGATGGCCTCGAGTTGATAAAGCAGACAGTAGAGTCAAAGAAATCTTCCCCAAACTTTATTATTATTACTGGATATAGTGATTTTAAATATGCTCAAAGAGCTGTTAAGTATAGTGTCCATGATTTTATTTTAAAACCAGTTGATAAAGATGAAATAGAAGAGACACTTAAAAAGGTTGCGGAGAAGCATACGAAGAAATTACAGGTAGACCGAAATAGAAACAATATTCTTGCTGCTACTGCATTTAATGAATTAATAACTGGGGAATTAGAAGAAGAGCATCGTCATGATTGTATGAAAAAGTTGAATATTAACCAAACAACAGGAATGGCGTATATGATTATTGAGATAAATAATGTTATGGTTAATGCGACTAAGATACGTGAAGTTATAAGTAAAACGATTCATGGTGAAGACCTTCATTCTACTACTTTATTTCGTGAACATGGCAATAATCGTGTTGGCATACTCGTCAAAAGTGAGGAGATTCAACAATTCAATGGGAATATTGTGCAGTTTTCTGAAGTAATAAAGACTCAGTTAATGGGCAGTTTGAATACGGATGTTTCTATATTTGTTGGGAACATTGTAAATGATCCCGATGAAATCAAAGAGACCTATGAAACGGCAGTAAAGACTTTGCAATTCAAGTACTTGGAACCCTTAGAAACCCCCATTAATTATGGCAAAACAAAAGTATCTGCTGTGAACTATATAGAGCTTGATCATGGTTTATACCATACACTCATGGAGCATATAGAAGAAAATCAAATTTCTAAAATAAAAAATTCAATCGATAAAATGTTTGAGCAATTTCAGGAAAAAGCATTTGCGAAAGATGCGGTAAGAACGTCTATTAATCGGGTGGTTCATGAAGTAGTTAAAACCATCCAGTCGATGGATGGGGATGAAAAAAATGTCCACTCCCTTCAAACCATGTTAATTTGGGATAACCTGCCTCGTACTTTACCAAATATAAAAGAAATATTTTTGGAATTTATATTAGAAGCCGCAATACTTTTAAATCAATTAAATAAAGATTCTGGAAAACTAAATATACGTAGAATAAAAAAGTATGTTGATACACATTACAGAGAAGACCTTACATTAAAGAGTATAGCGAATCAATTTTTTATGAACCCTGTCTACATGGGACAGTTGTTTAAAAAAACGTATGGATTATACTTTAAAGATTATCTTTTACAAGTTCGTATCAGTGAAGCAAAGAAAAAGCTAAGACAAACAGATATGCGAATTTATCAGGTAGCTGAAAATGTGGGGTTTTCCAATTCAGATTATTTTGTCACTCAATTTGAAAAAACGACTGGTATGACACCGACTCAATATCGAAAAAAACTATAGGGGAAAATGACAGAGATGGAGTTACCATGAGGATATATAAGTTTAATAATCTAAATTTAAGAAACAAACTGCTCATCATATATATTTGTACTGTATTTATTCCAATCACATTAACCCATATCGCATATTATCATGTTACGACCAATAATGTTAGAACACAGAAAATGAATGATATGTCTCTTTCTGTGAAACAGATAGCGAATGATTTCCAAACATCCATAGATGATGCTGTCGGAATTTCCTCTATGATTTACACGGACTATGAACTTTACAATCTTTTAGAAACGAAGTATAACTCATCGATAGATTTTATCCATGCTTATCACGATTATTTCGGGGATATAAGTAAAGAAGTGTCCCTTTATCCATCTGTTCATTCTATTAAGTTGTACACAGATAATGATACCGTCATATACGCAGGTGGGATTAGTAAAATTGACACACTTGTTAAAGGTTCCACGTGGTATAAAGAATCAGAATTAATTAGAAGCTCCTACCCCGTTTTAATCAGAAGCGTTGGAGATTCAGGAAAACATGATATGTTTAGTTTAATAAGAGAAATGGACTATTTTGTTTCTAAGAATTCTACGCAGAAAATACTTGAGATAAATCTAGAAGCAGGATTAATGCATAGTATTTTTCATGATGTTACGTTTCCGGGAGAATTATATTTATTGAATGATGAGGGTACTATTGAATATACGACAAATTCAAAGATTGATTGGTCTGAAAGCAAATATTCGTATAAGTCAGTTTCATTACCAGATGATAAAGTTATTTTTGAAGAGTCATATAATCTTCCTTATTTGAATAATTGGAAAGTGGTTGCTGTTACTCAAGAACATGTATTACTTGAGGATATTAAAGGGTCACGGAATTTTATCCTGTATTTAGCACTTATTAATTTAATTTTTCCATCCCTTTTTATCGTTTATATTACAAGCTCCCTTCATCTACGAATCTTACGTATTTTAAGACATATGAGAAAGGTAGAAGATCAAAACTTTGAGCTGATAGAAGGAGTAGATGATCAGGACGAAATTGGTGAACTTACACATGCGTTTAACAGAATGGCTTCTAAAATTAAGAGACTGATAAATGAAGTGTATGTTGCAGATATTCAAAAGAAGGATTTAGAATTACAACGAAAGCAGGCACAGTTAAGTGCCTTGCAAAGTCAAATCAATCCGCACTTTTTATTTAACGTTTTAGAAACTATTCGTATGAGAAGCATATTAAAAAAAGAAGATGAAACAGCAAAAATCATAGAAAATATTGCTAAAATGCTAAGGAAATCATTTATTTGGGGAAAAGATTGGGTTACAGTAGATGAAGAAATTTATTTAATTAAATGTTTCCTAGAAATACAGCATTATCGATTCGATGATAAAATGCAATATCATATTGATATAGACCCGGACGCTGCAAAGTGCCTTATCCCAAACATGTCACTCATTCCATTTGTTGAAAATGCCAGTATTCACGGTATTGAACCGATAAAAGGAAAAGGGATGATCACCATTTCAATCAAGCGTAATCATGATAAATTAGTATGTGAGATAAATGATAACGGACAGGGAATGGAAGCGGAAGAATATGAACAGGTCATGCAATCATTAGAAGAGGTTGCAAACATTGGTGAACATGTTGGAATAAAAAATGTTTACTATCGTTTAAAATTACATTACTCTAATCAGTTTGAATTTAACATAATAAGCACAAAAGGTGTAGGAACAACGGTAAAAATTATTCTTCCGTTTTTTGAATACAAAAATTAATTTTTTACTTTCTTTCAAGAGATTAATAGAAAAACCAAAACCAATGTGTGTCGAATTCTTTTTCGGTGTACATTGGTTTTTCTTATATAAATGGCTTTTTTGAAAGGTTGTTGCTTTTGAAACCTACTATTTAATTGTATAGTGTCTGGAGCGCAATGGAACGAACTAATTTTAATCCAAAATAACGAAGTGAGAAAACAACCATTTCAAAACATCACTAAAGTTTACAAAGTAAAAACTATACTTTGTCAGGTCACTAATAAATAGCGTCTAAGTTATAATGAAAGTGCTTACAACATTGGTGTGAAGCAATAAGTAATCATTAAAAAGGGGGAGTTAAAGTGGTAAAAAGAAAGTCTCTAGTTTTGTTTTTATGTCTTATGCTAGTGCTGTCCGTCGTAACGGCATGTACAAACAAAGAAAGTGCTGGACAAGAAGAAGGAGAAGTCTTTACTTACAAATTCTTTAATGCATCTTCAACTGGTAAAGACGTTAACACAGCTGATACCAAAATTGGAAAAATGTTTGAAGAAGCAACCGGAGTTAACTTTGACATTGAACATATCGTTGGAGATAGTAACCAAAAGATAGGGACAATGATTGCTAGTGGAGAATACCCGGAATTACTGAATGCTCAAAACGCGACAAATGATGTTATTGATGCAGGAGGATTTGTACCACTTAATGATCTTATTGAGGAGCATGCTCCAAACCTTAGAAAATTGTATGATCCAATTTGGGAGAAAATGAAACAAGAGGATGGAAACATTTATATTCTTCCATCAGGTGTATCAAATGGATACATTAAGCCTCCAAATGTTGGACAAAGTGCATTTTGGATTAAACGTGAAGCATTAAAAGAACAAGGTTATCCGCATCCAAAAACAATAGATGAGTTTTTTGAGATTGTTGAAACATATGCAAAAGCCCATCCTAAAACAGATGGGGCAGATACCATTCCTTATACATTATTACAATACGATTGGCATGTTGGACAGCTTTTTGACCCGCCGGCATTCTTATCAGGTGAACAGGAAGGAATAATGGTTGATGATGAAACATTGGAAGTATCTGTTCATCATAATCAGGATATTACAAAGAGATGGCTCAAAATATTAAATGAAGTAAATGCTAAAGGACTATTTGATAGAGAAGCCTTTACACAAAACTTTGATGAATATCTGGCTAAGATTTCTTCAGGACGAGTTGTTGGATGGTTTGGACCGCGTTGGGAATCAGGTACAGCATTAGACACACTTGAGCTGGATGATGATCCTTATAATGATTATATGGGCTTCCCGATTGTTTTCGAAGAAGGAATCAAAGATCAATATTTAAATCCAGAATCTTACGTTACTTCTCCGGGTATGGGACTCACGTCAGGTACTTCTGAAGAAGATCAAGTTAGAATTATTAAGTTTTTAGATCATATGGCAAAGCTTGATTCTCAAAAGTTAATTACATGGGGAATTGAAGGAGAAACGTATGAAGTAAATGAAGAAGGTCGTTATTACCGAACTCAGGAACAAATTGATTTAGTGAACAAAGAAGAATTTAGAGATGAATTTGGCTTTAAAGCATTAGGTTGGTACTGGCCAATTATGGGAGGTACATTTGATGATGGTAACTCTGTTGATCCAGCTGTTCAACCTGAAGTTGCCCAACTTGCTTATGATGAAGTGGACAAAGAGTTCTTAGAAGCCTATAACATTGAAACATTTACGGATTTATTCACTGAGCCGGATCCGGCACCATGGTTCCCGTTCTGGGATGCAGTGATCGAAACTGGCTCTGAAGCACAGTTATATGACCAACAGTCCCGTGATCTTATCAAACGGTCATACCCTGATATCATACTTGCAGATCCGTCTAAATTTGATGCAGAGTGGGATAAATTTAAGGGAGAATTTGATAAATTGCCGTATAAAGCTTATGAAGATGTAATCGAAGCATCCGTTAAAAAAGAAGCTGAACTAATGGGCAAGTAGATAAGAATCTTAATGAAAAGGCTGAATGATCTATAGAGAGAAGTTCAGCCTTCTTCATTGTTTATGATCAATTAGGAAGGGGCGGTCTTATCATGCAGGCACAAACAAAAGTAAAATCACATACGTCTCCAATTGTGCAACTAAATCAAGAAAAGGGTATGAAAGCATTTATTAAAAAATGTCGGAGTCAAAAGGCATTATTATTAATGACGTTGCCTTTTGTCATTTGGGTATTTATTTTTAAATATTTCCCTGTTTGGGGATGGTCAATGGCATTTCAGGATTTTAAACCAGCTCGACCTTTTTCAGAACAAGAATGGGTAGGGTTTAAGCATTTCATTTTTCTATTTACTGATGATCGATTCTTAGGTGTTCTTAGAAACACATTGGCACAAAGTGTTATTAATTTAGTTTTAGGGTTTGTTACAGCTATTGGGTTAGCTCTATTAATCAATGAATTAACGAATCTAAAATTTAAAAAAGTTGTTCAGACTATTAGTTATTTACCTCACTTCCTCTCTTGGGTTGTAGCAGCAGCACTTGTTTCCTCTGTCTTGTCTATTGATGGAATCGTTAACGAAATACTGATGGGACTGAATATCATTGACAAGGAAATTCTTTGGCTAGGGAAAGGTGAATATTTCTGGGGGATTTTAGGTGCCTCAGAGGTTTGGAAAAATGTAGGGTGGAATACGATCATTTATTTAGCAGCCATATCAATGATTGATCAAGAACAATATGAAGCAGCAAAAATTGATGGGGCTTCCCGTTTACAAAGGATTAGATATATTACCCTTCCAGGAATGAAGCAAGTCATTGTCATCCTTTTGATTATGAATATTGGATATATCATTGAGGCGGGATTTGAAGCTCAATATTTATTAGGTAATGGTCAAAATATAGAGTTCTCAGAGAATATTGATGTGTTTGTTATTAATTATGGTATTTCAATGTTCAATTTTTCATTGGCAACAGCAGCGGGAGTGTTTAAAACAGTTATTAGCTTGATATTCTTAATGGCAGCTAACTCATTCTCGAAAAAAATGGGCCAAGGCGGTTTATATTAAGGAGGGTGATAAAAATGTTAAAAGTTAGAAAAAGAAATAGTTTGATGAGGACGAGAGAAGATGTAGTTTTTGATACGTTTAATATACTGTTCATGATTTTACTTAGTGTTATTATGCTGTATCCTTTTATAAACCAAATTGCCCTTTCTTTAAATGCCGCAACAGATTCTGTGAAAGGTGGAATCTACTTATGGCCAAGAGAATTTACTTGGCGAAACTATGAATATGTATTCAGTCAAGCATCGATTATTCAGGCCATTTTTGTTTCTGTTGCTAGAACAGTTGTGGGTACAGGGGTTGGATTATTATGTACAGCTATGGTGGCCTATGCGATCGCTCAAGAAAAATTTGTTTTTAAAAAGTCTGTAACCATCATATTTATTATGACGATGTATTTTAATGGGGGATTAATTCCAGGTTACCTTTTAATGAGAGATTTGCATTTAATTGGAACTTTCTGGGTGTATATTTTACCGGGATTAATAAGTGCATTCAATCTTATTATTATGCGCTCATTTATAGAAGGTCTTCCTAAAAGTCTTTTTGAACAAGCGCGAATTGACGGTGCAGGGGACTTTAGAGTGTTCTTTCAAATTGTGCTGCCTTTGTCCTTACCGGTTTTAGCTACGGTAGCATTATTTGTTGCTGTAGGCCAGTGGAACCAATGGTTTGACGTATTTTTATATAACTCAAGTAACGAGAATTTAACGACCTTGCAATATGAGTTAATGAAGATCCTTCAAAACACAGCAACTTCAAATGGAGATTGGAATACTGCTCAAGCAAGTGGTGAGCGTGCTGTCCAAGCTGTCACCCCTAAGTCAATTCAGGCTACTATGACCATTGTAGCAAGTCTCCCTATTATTTGTGTGTACCCGTTTTTACAAAAATATTTTGTTAAGGGTATGACATTAGGGGCTGTTAAGTAAATCATATCATGTTTCTGGAATAATCAATTGGTTAGATTTTCTACTATATTTGAAGGAGCGATTCGGGTGACAACATCTAACGTTCAAAATGAAGTCCCATCTCTTTATAAAGAATATGAAGATTACTTTCTTATGGGAGCAGCCGTAAATCCCTTAACGATCACATCCCAAAAAGAATTGATTATCAAACATTTTAATAGTCTTACGGCAGAAAACGAAATGAAGTTTGAAAGCTTGCAACCTGAAGAGGGAACTTTTACGTTTGATCAAGCAGATCAGCTTCTATCGTTTGCCAATGATTATGGAAAAAAAGTAAGGGGACATACTCTTGTTTGGCACAATCAAACACCTGATTGGGTCTTTACAAATAAAAATGGAAATTCTGTTGATCGATACACCCTTTTAGAACGAATGAAAACACATATTTCTACTGTAATGGAAAGATACAAAGGACAAATCTATAGTTGGGATGTTGTAAATGAAGCTGTTTCTGATTCTGGAGCTAACTTGTTAAGAGATTCTAAATGGAAAGACATTGTTGGGGAGGATTTTATCGATAAAGCCTTTGAATATGCCCACCTGGCAGACCCTAATGCATCGCTGTTTTATAACGATTATAATGAGTCAAATCCGGAAAAAAGAGAAAAAATATATTCGTTAACAAAGGGATTAGTGGAAAGAGGAGTGCCAATTCACGGAATTGGTTTACAGGCACATTGGAATTTATATAGTCCTACTTTGGATCATATTAGAACTGCTATAGAGCGATATGCTTCTTTAGGATTACAGATTCATATTACAGAAATGGATGTTTCTGTATTTGGTTCTGATGATAAACGAACTGATGTAAAAGTCCCTACGGAAGAAATGGTAGCTAAACAAACCGATCGCTACAACAGTTTTTTTGAACTATTAAGAGAGTATTCTGACGTGATCACATCCGTTACCTTTTGGGGAGCAGCGGATGATTATACATGGCTCGACAATTTTCCAGTGCGTGGAAGAAAGAATTGGCCATTATTATTTAATGAACATCATCAACCAAAGGAATCTTTTTGGAAGGTGATTAATAGATAAGAGGTAAAAAGTATAGGTCAAGGGGATGTGTTATTGTGTGTAAAGAAAATCATTCTAATGTGACAATACCAACTCAACAAGAAGAGCGAATTTTTAAGAATCCGATAGTCTGGACAGATATACCTGATCCAGATGTTATCAGGGTAAATGATGTTTACTATATGACAAGTACGACTATGTATTATAACCCCGGCGTACCAGTTATGAAATCTTATGATCTATTAAATTGGGAAATTGTGAGTTATGTATACGATATCCTGGCAGATAATGAAGAACAAACACTTAGTAGCGGGAAAAACGAATATGGCAAAGGTTCCTGGGCAAGTAGTATCCGTTATCATCATAACACCTTTTATGTAACATTTGGTTCCTTGGCAACTGGTAAAACATATATCTATCAAACAAAGGATATTGAAAAAGGTCCTTGGACATCTTCCGTACTAGATGAATACTATCATGATATGTCTTTATTATTTGATGATGATGGGCATGTGTATATGGTTTACGGAAATCATGATATTAAAGTGATTGAACTTACAGCGGACGCTACAGCTATCAAAAAAGGAGGACTTAATAAAGTAATCAT
The DNA here is from genome assembly GCF_020524345.1 of Metabacillus niabensis. Lineage (GTDB taxonomy): Bacteria > Bacillota > Bacilli > Bacillales > Bacillaceae > Metabacillus > Metabacillus niabensis_B. The sequence goes on along the minus strand of NZ_JAIVLH010000003.1, from coordinate 75,299 downwards.
CCCTAAGGCGAGTTTAGTTGCCAGTCCAAAGGAGAAAGTTGGTTTACCCGCGGAAGGAGCACATATACAAAAAATAAATGGAATGTACTATGTCTTTACTATTACATGGCCAAAAAATGGAAATCGAACTCAACTAGTGCATCGTTCGGAAAAGTTAGATGGAGAATATGAAGGAAGAGTTGCTTTTAACCATAAAGGGATTGCGCAGGGTGGGATCATCGACACGATAAATGGAGAATGGTATGGCTTCCTGTTTCAAGATAGTGGTGCACTTGGACGGATACCATATCTTATCCCTGTTACATGGGAATATGATTGGCCAATTTTCGGAGAACATGATACCAGTTTGAAAAAAGTGATGACTCAAGAAGGACGAGTGAGCGGTAAACAATATGTGGTGGATTCAGATGAATTCGACCTGACAACATCTTCTTCAAAAGAATTTTCTGATGGAGACTGCCATAAGCTTCTAAAAGTAGTATGGCAGTGGAATCACAATCCCGATCATCGCCTTTGGTCACTCACAGACCGCCCTGGTTTTTTGCGCCTTACTACAGGAAACATATGCAAAAATATAGAAGAAGCAAAGAATACACTTACACAACGAACAATGGGACCGGAATGTTCAGCGCAGGTAGCGTTGGAAATAACCAAGATGAAGGATGGAGATCTTGCCGGTTTTGCCGCATTTCAAAAGGACTATGGATTTGTTGGTGTGCGAAAATCAGGAGAGACTTGCTTTGTTGTTATGATCAATAATAGTTTAGGAGATGGGAAAGAAATAGAAAGTATTCCCGTCAACCAGGATAGAGTGTATTTTAAAATTTATGTAGATTATCGAGATCAAGTAGATAAAGCTTATTTTTACTATAGCCTTGATGGGGAGAATTGGAATCCTATAGGGAACATCCTTCAAATGAAATATAAATTAGATCATTTTGTAGGCTATCGTTTTGCTTTATTTAACTATGCAACAAAAATACCTGGTGGTTTTGTAGACTTTGATTATTTTAGGTTAGATGAATAGGCCTACTTAACTCTAAATTCGAAGAGAAGGGGATGTGTAGAAATGAAGTATTTAAATCCGGTTATATCTGGCTTTTATCCAGATCCAAGTATTGTAAAAGTAGGAGTAGATGATTTTTACTTAGTAACAAGCTCTTTTGAATATTTTCCTGCCATACCGATTTTTCATAGTAATGATCTTCTTAATTGGAAACAAATCGGTAGTGTGTTAACGAGAGACAGTCAGGTTAACTTAAGAAATAGTAGAAGCTCCGGTGGTTTATATGCCCCTACGTTACGATATCATGATGGAACATTTTATATGATTTCGACTGATGTATCAGGAACTGGTAATTTTTATGTCACAGCAACTGATCCAAAAGGTCCTTGGTCAGATCCAATTAAAATTCCATATGGAAATATTGATCCTTCCTTAATGTTTGATGATGATGGAAAAGTCTATGTAACCGTTCAAAATGGAGTTGGATACGAGTCTCATATTATTCAATATGAAATCGATATCCATACCGGTATGGCCTTAACCTCACCGGTAGTTATATCTCATGGTGATGGAGGACAATGGACCGAAGCCCCGCACCTATATAAAATAAGAGGAATTTATTATTTACTATGTGCATGTGGTGGAACAGGAGAAGATCACAGAGCTATCATTTCAAAAAGTAACCAACCTTACGGACCTTTCGAAATGTTAAATAAGCCTATCTTAACACATAATCAAATGAATGATCATCCAATACAAAACATTGGGCATGCCGACTTTGTCGAAGATCCAAACGGGAACTGGTGGGCTGTATTTTTAGGAACCCGACCTGTGAATCAAAAATATACAGTTTTGGGAAGAGAAACGTTTTTAGCACCTATAACTTGGACAGAAGATGGATGGCCAATGATTGATAATAATGAGGGCAGTGTATCAGGTGTTATGGAAACAACGAAGCTTTCCGGAGAATCTACTATTAAGGAAAATTTTATAGATCATGATGATTTTGAACAAGATGTATTAGATTTGACATGGTTTTATCTTAGAGCTAAAAGTGAGGAAAACTACTCCTTATCTGAACGAAAAAGTTGGTTGGCATTGATTGGTGGACCGGATCATTTGAGTGATGAAAAAGGAGTTCCTACATTTATTTGTAAACCACAAAAACATAGTAAAATGGAATTTAGTACATTGCTTGAATTTGATCCGAAAAATGAAGGCGAAGAAGCCGGCTTGGCAGTTCGATTAAATGAAAAAGCACATTATGAGATAGCTGTTAACCAATTAAATGGAGAAAAAGTAGTTGTCGCATTAAAAACGATTCAAGGAAAAACTGAAGAAATTGCACGTTGCATGATTCGAAATTTAACAGTTCAATTAAAGATAAAATCAGATAATCAAGATTATCATTTTCAATATGCAGAAGAAGGGGAAGAGTGGCAGGACCTTGGAAAAGCTCCACTGGCCAACTTATCCAAAGAAGAAAATGGAGGATTTGGAGGCGTATTTACCGGTGTTTGTCTTGGGGTGTATGCAACAGGGAATGGAAAAGAAAGTAGAACATCTGCATTCTTTGATTGTGTTCACTATAAAGGGGAAAATGAAATAACTCGTTTAATAGATCGTAAACTTGAAAAAAAAAGATAAAATTTCTAAAAACTTTGTTTGTATAATAACCAAACAATAGGTAGGAGGGAATGATAGGTGAACACGGCAATACTTTATAACAGAACATATAGAAATGTTTTTAGAGAATATGGATATTCTGATAAAGTGATTAATGAAAGAGTACAGGATACATGGAATAAACTTTTTTCAGATCAGCATTCTGAAACTCAAATTTATTATCAAGTTGGAACTGATGAAGGGTACATGCTTGATACGGGAAATTTGGATGTCCGTACAGAAGGAATGTCATACGGAATGATGATGGCCGTTCAAATGGATCAAAAAGATATATTCGACCGACTTTGGAAGTGGACATTTAAGAATATGTATATGACAGAAGGAGAAAATGCAGGATATTTTGCTTGGTCTTGTAACACAGATGGTTCAAAGCGCTCTCATGGACCGGCACCAGATGGAGAGGAATATTTTGCCTTGGCCTTATTTTTTGCTTCACATCGTTGGGGTGACAGGGACGGAATCTTTAACTACGGACAACAAGCAAGGGACTTACTAAGAACCTGTCTTCATAAGGGAGAACAAGGAGAAGGTTTTCCAATGTGGAACCCTGAAAATAAATTAATAAAGTTTGTTCCGAACGTTGAATTTTCTGATCCTTCCTATCATTTACCACATTTTTATGAGTTGTTTTCATTATGGGCTTATCCAGAAGATCGACAATTCTGGAAAGAAGCTGCCGTTGCAAGTAGAGAATATCTAAAAATCGCATGTCATCCTGTTACAGGCTTAGCACCAGAGTATGCATATTATGATGGAACTCCTAATAATGAAAATGGCTACGGACATTTTTTCAGTGATTCTTACCGGGTAGCTTGCAACATCGGATTGGATTATGAATGGTTTAAAGATGAACAAACCCCGATAGAAATAAATGAAAGAATCCAGCAGTTTTTTATAGATAAAGATCCGGCAGATTATCGACGTTATAAAATTTCCGGGGAATCCTTTGAGGAAAAATCTCTTCATCCTGTCGGGCTTGTAGCGTCTAATGCAATGGCTTCACTATCTACAACAGGTCCTAATGCAAGGAAATGTGTAGAATTATTTTGGAATACACCAGTGCGTACTGGGAATCGCCGTTATTATGACAATTGTTTGTATTTTTTTAGTTTATTAGCCTTGAGCGGAAATTTTAAAATATGGATGCCTGAAGAGTGATGTCATGTTGTTACTTAGTTTAGAAGGCATATACATTCCCGACATAGAATAATCAAAACAACAAAGCACCTCTTAATGAAGAATTAAGGGTGCTTTGTTTGTTTTTAGATTTAAGGCAAAACATTGCCTGCTGCTCGGAAAATTTCATACCATTCTACGCGCGAAAGATGAACGTCGCTTGCCTTACAGCAATCTGTTAATCTGTTTATGTTCATCGTACCAATGACTGGTTGCATATTTGCTGGATGGCGTAATAACCATGCTATTGCAATCGTCGTATTGCTAACTTCATACTTGTCAGCGATTTCATTAATCGTTTGATTTAATTCCGGGAATTTGTCGTTTCCGAGGAATACGCCTTCAAAGAATCCATATTGAAAAGGAGACCAAGGCTGAATCGTGATATCGTTAAGTCTGCAGTAATCTAGAATGCTGCCATCTCTATTAATTGCAGAATCATTCTCCATATTCACATTAAAACCATTTGAGATCATGTTTGCGTTCGTAATACTTAATTGAAGTTGATTTGCCACAATCGTTTGTTTAACTGATTTTTTTAAGAGTTCAATTTGCATTGGATTTTGGTTGGAAACACCGAAATAACGCACTTTACCTGTACTTTCAAGTGTATCAAATGCCTCTGCCACTTCTTCTGGCTCAACTAATGTATCTGGGCGGTGAAGAAGAAGAACATCTAGGTAATCAGTATTTAAGCGTTTTAGAATTCCGTCAACAGATTCCAAAATATGTTCTTTTGAAAAATCGAACATTCCTTTTCGTATTCCACACTTCGATTGTAGAATGATTTTTTCACGAATATCATCACTCATATGAATCGCATCTGCAAACATTTCTTCACACTCTCCGCCACCATAAATATCAGCATGGTCGAAGAAGTTAGCACCTAATTCCAGTGCAGTTTGAACAAAGTGCTCAGCTTCATTTTTTTCAAGTGAATTAATCCGCATACATCCGACAGCGATGGCGGGTACTTCTAATAGGCTGTTTCCGAGTTTAATCGTTTTCATCATTATATTCTCCTTAAAATTGTAATAGGCTCCTCTGATTGAGCGTCTGTAACATAAAGTGTTAAAGGAGTCTTAATAAGTTTCATCATTGCCCATTATTGAAACTTGATTCCCTAAATTTATTTTAATCAATTACGAAAACGTTTTATAGTACTGAAATTTTTTTTAGATACTTACTCTAACTTTACTTACTATATAAAATTCCTCTCATTTTCAAATATGTAACGAGTCAAATGTTATGTAATTGGGAGGACTAGTTCGCCGTTCCCAATAAGTAAAGATATCGCAAAAGAAACAAATTGTCTCGATGTAATTTAATAAGGAGCTGGCCAGAATATAAGTACCTTCTGACCAGCTCCCAAATGTTTTCACTTTATCTGACTATTATTCACGTTAATGAATTTATTATTTTGCAATTTTTTCTAGTAACGAACATAGTGATGCTTATCCTTTTCTAAAGAGAAATACTCAAAGCACTGAGGGCATTGATGATAATCACCAAGACTGATCAACTGTAATACTTGTTCATCACTATTAGATTCCTCTAGGTGTTTATGTAAAATCTTATGATGGTTACAGCCATCGGTAATGAAAGCTGTCCGATGTACAATTAATTTGGAATGATCTATGAAATATTTTGACATAGATGAAACTCCTTTTTTTATCGGCTTAAATAAGATTTTAGCATAATGATATTACATGTAAATTACAAATAAATGGCAATGTTGTTAAAAATATACATTTTGATTGCCGAAATACCTTTATAAGCAAATTCATATCACTTAAAAAACGATCCTTTTTTTCTGGCCTTCAAAAGGTCACCAGTCCAGCCTTTCATTTTTAAATAACCGTAAAGTGCTAGAGTTGAAACAATAATTAGTACAACTGAAAGTAAATAGCCATATTTCCATTCGAGCTCAGGCATATGCTTGAAATTCATCCCCCATAATGCCCCTAAAGCCATAACAGGAGTAAAGATTGTTGTGATAACAGTTAATGTTTTCATAATTTCATTCCCGCGATGGGAAGAAATGACTTCTTCTAAATTAATAATTGAATCAATTTCAGTTTCATATTCATTAATTAGAACCATTGCTCTATCAATCCGTTTGCCCGTTCGATTAAAGATAATTTTATTATTTATTTCATCATCAATATAGATTTCCTCTATTCCCAATTTCAGCTCCTTCAATGGAATGAATAAATTTTTCCAAAGCAGAAGTTCATGTCTCCGCATATATATTTTATCGAGAATGCTTGTCTTATTTTTTTTACTCACATTCCAAATCAGATCGTTTAACTTTTCTTCGAATAGATCAATACCATATAGCATTTCATTCATTAGTTCTCCAAGTATGGTTAAAAATCCATCAACAGCGTTTTCGGTCTTTTCGATATGTCCAAATAATAATTCCTGGCTTATATGTTTAAGAGAGGTAAGATCAAGATTAACTGTAATCAACAGATCACTCGTCATAAAAAAATGACAGATTTTATGATCTAATTCATCCTCGAAGTTTTGTTCGTAAATCAGCGAACCTTTTACAATCTTTTTTCCATTTTCTAATATGAATGTTCTTAAGCAATTTGTTTTATCTCCCTGAATATGATCAAGCCATTCCCTGTTAAAGGGACAGTACTCTTTATGTATAATATGTTTTATTTTTTCAGTCTCGTTTTTCTCAAATTGATGCCATTTCCAGTTATTAGGACCAATAGTTGTTAGCATAATATCACCTTATTTAGAGTTATTATCTATTAAATTCCCCATTATAGAATGAGCGAAACTAGTTATAAAGATGTGAAGTAGATTTCTAAACTTTATTTATTATTAGAGGTTTACTATCCTACCAAAGCGGTTATAGTTCATTAAGTCCGAAAGGACAACACATTTTACTTATTCGAGGAGGAATTGAAAATGGCTAAAAACGATGACAAAAAAATGACGGTAGAAGAAGCTGGCAGAAAAGGTGGAGAAGCCACTTCAAAGAATCACGATAAGGAATTTTATCAAGAAATCGGACGAAAAGGCGGAGAATCTACTTCAGAGAACCATGATAAAGAATTTTATCAAGAAATTGGTCGAAAAGGTGGAGAAGCTACTTCAGAAAACCACGATAAAGAGTTTTACCAAGAGATTGGTGAAAAGGGTGGAGAAGCACGCAGTAAACAACGAGATAATGATTAATTTACTTTAAAGAGACTAAATAAAACAAAAGAGACAAACTAATAGAAGCCTGTACTTAATTAGTACAGGCTTCTATTGTGAGGAGTTTTAATTTCAATCATGAATTAGACGGCGTAATGCCTATTAATCTCGCTGTAATAGTACTCTAATGAATGGTGTTTTATGTAATTGAAAAAAGAGGATGGTATATTTGGTACTAATCTTTTTGCCTTTTTCCACGCTTGAAACTCAATAAGGAAGTCAATTTGTCTTTTTTGTAGTGGCTTCTCTGTTTTCTCATGCAATTCAATTAATGCTAAAAGTGATTGATCAGTTGCGTGTCCGAGTTCATGGGCAAGAATGACAGCAGTGTAATCGAGGAATACATTTTTGCCGGGAAACAATAACTCGCACTGTTTTTTAATTTCATCTACATATAATGTAATGGCATGTTCTTGTAGGCTGTACTTCCCTCCTATATTTCGATTCAAAGGACATCTTTCTTCTATTTTAACTGTTACGAAACGGTCAGATAATTTTAACAGCTCATCAACAATGAACATAATTTTATTTTGTTCTTTCACTTTATTTTCCCTCATTTAGTTCGTTTAGTTAAGTATATGTACCATATATAATGGTTATGATTTTCCATATCTCCAAGGGGTATGATAGGTGTGTTATTCATGTGGTTTGGAAAGTTTAATTGTTACTTATAAAATTCATTATATATACGTTAATGGGAAAAAAACAGAAAAACTTATATGACGTTACAATGAGGTGTATCATTTTCTTAGTCCAGAATTGAATGGAAAAAAGCTTGTAGACCTGCCTAAATATCAGACATTGTCTACAAGCTGAAGATATAATTCTATAGCAGTTAGTTCATTACCTTTATCATGGCAACATAAGTAATACCAAACCTTCTAATAGGTTTTTTCTTTCCATATATGTTTTTACCATATCCAGCTTAACTAGTTATTTTTGTTATCATCAACCCAACTATAATCCTTCTTATCATACCCTCCATGTTTATCGTCCCAACCATAATCATGTTCGTCATTTCGGTCTTTATCCTTCCTGCAGTACCAATCTTTCCATATATCAATGGACTCTATACAACGGTTGTTTTTACCTTTTTTACAGCCATCCCAATGACCCCAATTATGCTTATCCTTATTCCAGTCATCATCCCAATCATCTTTATCATTACCCCACGAATACTTTTCGCCAGTACTATTAAAGAAACTAAAAATGGATTCAAAAAAGTTTTGATCAGTGTATGTATTTCCATAAGTTGCAAATGCTGAGGTAGGAATAGCTAAGGAACTAACAAGCAAAAAAATAATCACGATATTCTTGACCTTACCACATTTCATATTTTCACCTCCAAATGCATTAAAAAATAAGAGTATATATCTATTAATATATGTTCTTATTATAGCATGAATGTAATCTTTATAACGAAAATTTGTGAATCTTCTAAGAAAAAATGATCATGTTAGATTGATATGATAAGGGAGATAATACCTATTCGAGAGACTGAAATTTATATTACAACCTTCAATGGGAAAGTTTGTGTGTGAATCGATCTAGAACTAAGAAACTAAAACCGAAAGCAAATATAACCTCTCCGACAAGGAAGAGGTTATATTTAAAAAATGTTAATTTATGTATTTTATTCCTCTTCAAGTACTTCTTCATCAATATCTTCTTTAAAAGCAAACGATAATAAAAGCGAAACTAATATTCCTCCGCCAATTAAATTTCCTATAGAGGCAGGGATAATATTATAAAAGATTAATTGAAACCAATTATACTCAAAGCCTTCCAGCACAGTAATGCTGAAATATCCCATATTGGCTACCGCGTGTTGGAAATTGCCAGCTTCAAAAATAATAACAGGAAGAAAAATACCCAATATTTTTCCTGCAACATCTCTAGCAGCCGTTCCTAAAACCGCAGCAATCCCAATTAACCAGTTAGCTAGAATGCCTGAAAAAAGAACTTGAAACCATCCCCATGTTCCGCGCTCAGTAAATTGCATTTTTTTCTCCATAAAAACGAGAAGACCTTCATAAAATTCTTTATCTAATGAACCTGAAAGATTAAGTAAAAATCCGACAAAAAGAGCGCCAAGGAAGTTCCCAATATAGCAAACCAGCCAGAACTGTAAAATCTTTTTGCTTAGAGAGTAATGGCTATGCAATATGTAACTTGGCAGTAAAATATTAATTTCTGTAAAAAGAATGGATCCTGATAAAAAAATCATGGCATATCCAATGGCAAAACCAATACCTGATAAAAGATGAAAATAACCTGCTTTCTCAAGATCACTGGACAATAAAACGGAAGCGAGGGCACCGAATGAAATAAATGCTCCCGCCATAATGGAAAGAATAAATTGTGCACGTCTTGTCATTTGTAATGATTCTTTTCCTTTTAAAATAAAAGACTCGATAATTTGCTCAGGAAAATAATATTGTCTGTTAGGGTATTGACTTTCTTTACGTTTGTTTTGTTTTTTATTTTTCATAGTAACCACCAATGTTTTTTCTAAACAGTTTCCCTAAATAAGCAATGCTAAACATGTTTGGATACGATTGAAACTATATATTTTAATGCTAATTGATAGGATCTTTTTCTAATGGTTTATTAAAAATGATGTTTAAGACTGCTTTGCCATCACTTGGACAACCATTTACAAATTGGGCCGGAAATAGAGAAAAGAACACATAATAAACAGAAAAGTATACAAATTGATAGAGTATAATACTAGGGTTAAGGGTCCCTTGTAGAATTAAACCGTTAACAAGAAAAATGGTTGACATGTTAAAGATAGAACCACCTAGAAATATTAGCACCTTTTTTACTTTCCCATTTTTGTTATGATGCAATTCCTTATATTCACACCAACCATCTACAAAATAGACCTTACGGATACAAAAGGGCCCTACCTTGCAAAGCGTTTTTCCTGTACCTATATGAATATCTACTTGACATCCTAGAAGCTTTGCGAAAAATAAATGGCCGCTTTGATGAATGATGGTAACGACAGGTAGTACTAAGAAAAGGGAAAGAAAAAATTTTCCCATGTCTTCAAATCCGAACATGAATAGTCCCCCAATATTATTAACTTTTTCTTAATCAGTTTCATACCCGTCCACCTTTTTATAAAACATATATGCAAACCCACTCAAAGATGAAAACCAGTTTATGGTTACAAAAAGTTTGAATAAATAGTTACTTATAATAAGAGATTTAAATCTCTATTTTAAGTTTGAGTGTTTTTCTAGAAGGGTAAAACCTTCCTAACAAAGTAAAAAGGAGGAATTGATAATGGATAATAGTTGGAAGAAAAAATTAATTGTTGGAGGTACGGCTGCGTTATTAACTTTTGGTGGCCTAGCTGGGTGTGCTGATGGAGTTGATCAAGATAATGGTCCTAGCGATGGAGAACAAAAGGATGATGTAGATAACGAAAATAAGAATCCAGAAACAGAATAATTTTGAAATTCCATTAGAAGGATAAAATCAGGGAATTATAGTACGTTGCAAATCATGCAGTTCTATAAAGCTGCTTTTGTCCTTCTTAGTGTGATGAAAGACAAATGGAAGTGGTACTTAGTTGGTTTTGTCTTTCATAGTGGTGATGGAAGACAAATGGGAGCGATACTTAGTTGGTTTTGTCTTTCATCGTGGTGATGAAAGACAAATGGAAGTGGTACTTAGTTGGTTTTGTCTTTCATAGAGGCGATGAAAGACAAATGGGAGCGGTACTTAGTTGGTTTTGTCCTTCATAGAGGCGATGAAAGACAAATGGGAGCGATACTTAGTTGGTTTTGTCTTTCATAGTGGTGATGAAAGACAAATGGCAGTGGTACTTAGTCAGTTTTGTCTTTCATCGTGACGATAAAAGACAAATGGCAGCATAACATAGTCAGTTTTGTCTTTCATTAAAAAGATCAACAACAGAGCGTTTCTAGAAGCCCAAGTTTTACATCAAATCGTTACTAATCATTCGCCTATTAAAAATGTTGTCAAGGAGCGATTAAAATGGCAGAAAGATACTATGTATCCGTCGAAGTCGGGGATATTCAAGATTCCCCATTTGATGATCACTTTCATTATTATGAAATAGAGGCTTCGAAGCAGCAACTGGAGGAAATTGAGAGTATCTTACAAGAGATTAAAATGACGGAATATGATCCAAAACCAATTCTCACATCGTTAAATGAAGAAAATGGTATAGAAGCACGAGAAGAGCAGCATCGTTTACTTGCAAAGCTATATGAAAAAATATACCTTCTGGGAACAGCTGAAACAAAACAGGATATACGATCCTTAAACATATTAAACCAGCTTCATTAATATGAAGCTGGTTTTTTTTTATAAAAAAGGGTGTTAAAAGATAATGATTAACTCTTAAACATCCCTTATTGTCAATTAATTTAGTGAAAATGCAGAAAGAAATCCTAATAGTATTTTATTCTCTTAACAATCAATCGGCATTTTCCAATTTTTAATCCATCCGCGGGCCTTCATGGCTTCTGCTAGTCTTCCGACTCCTACCAGATAGGCTGATTCTCGCATACTAACCTTTTTCTCTTCTTTCATCAAATATACACTTTCAAATGCATGAATTAATTTCTCTTGCAATTTTTGATTAATTTCATCTTCTTTCCAAAAATAATTCATAGAATTTTGAACCCATTCAAAATAGGATACGGTTACACCACCGGCGTTACATAATATATCAGGAATGACAAATATCCCTTTTTCCTCCATTACATGATTTCCTTCCGGTGTAGTTGGTCCATTAGCAGCTTCAGCTACGATCTTTGCTTTAATAGCAGGGGCGGTTTTACTTGTAATTTGATTCTCTAATGCTGCCGGAACGAGGATATCACAATCCAGCGAAAACAGTTCCTTATTTGTAATATTCATACTATCTTTAAAACCTTTTACTGTTCCATTTTCATTAACATAGTCTATTAAATTCATAATGTCTAAACCATTTGGTGAAAAAGCGCCACCTTTTGCATCCGTAATAGCGATCACTTTTACTCCATGTTGATGTAATAGTTTTGCAGTAATGGAACCAACATTTCCAAAACCTTGAATGACTGCGGTTAGGTTGTCAAGTTTGAGATTCAAACGTTTGGCTGCCTCTATAATAGAGATGACGACCCCACGTCCGGTTGCCTCAATCCGTCCGGCTGACCCACCTATCACAATTGGTTTGCCTGTTATAAAGCCGGGAACACTACGCCCTGATAATCGATCAAATTCGTCCAGCATCCATCCCATGATTTGTTGATTGGTATTGACATCAGGAGCAGGGACATCTTTTGCAGGTCCAATAATAGGCTCTAATTCCCTAATATAACCTCGACTCAATTCCTCAAGCTCCCGATTTGATAGTTCATGTGGATCGACGATAATTCCTCCTTTACCACCTCCAAATGGTAAACCGATTAAGGCGGATTTTAAAGACATCCACATGGATAAGGCAATTACTTCATCCTCGGTAACATTTTGATGGAATCGTACTCCACCTTTTGTCGGGCCCAGTATATCAATATGTTGGGAGCGAATACCGGTATAGCTTACATATTCCCCATTATCTTTACGAATTGGAATCGAAACTTTCATCACTCTGGTCGGTTTTTTTAAAATCTCATAAACTCCTTTTGGCAGGTGTAGTGATTCTGTTGCACGTTCGATTAAACGCTTTGCAATTTCATATGGATTGGTAATATCGACACCGTTTTGTTGTTCTTTGGATGGCATTTCCGATCTGATTTCTGCAACTGGGTCATTCCTAGTTCCTTCTTGAGTTTCTTCATTTGTCGTCTTTGGTTTTTCTTCCATGACAAAATCCTTCGTGGGATTCGGTTTACTTCCCATTATTAAATCCATCCTTTCAATTAATTTGTGTTAATCTTTTTTTCTTAATGTTCATATACCCTTAAAAATTTGTTCTTAAAACGATTAATCTTTTGATAGAAGAATAAAAGAGTAACAACGTTTTTAAAAAAATATGAAAATGAAAGTTTATCAATTTGGACAATGGGTATCTACTAGTAAACACATTTAAAAAAATTAAAAGGAGAGATGAAAAATGGGATTTCTTTGGGCATTAATTATAGGTGGAATTATTGGTTGGTTAGCAGGCCTCATCGCAGGAAGAGATATTCCAGGCGGGATAATTGGTAATATCATTGCAGGATTTATTGGAGCATGGCTAGGATCTCTTTTATTGGGGCAGTGGGGTCCGGAAGCAGGAGGTTTCTATATTATTCCAGCTTTAATAGGAGCAATTGTTCTGGTATTTGTCGTTAGTTTTGTTATGAAGAGTATGCGAAAACATGCTTAAACTGAAAAATTGATGAAAGAGGCTGCTTAAACGCAGTCTCTTTGTTTAAAAATAGAAAGTTGTTATGGATAAAATAATTATAGAAGGTGATGACATGCAAACAAAAAAGAAGAGTTTATTGTTAACAAAGGAAGACATGGTAAACGATCAAATCGTTCCTGATTGGGTACTAAAAGAATATCAGACGTTTCACTCAACAGTTACAGATTCTACCTTTCCGTGCTATTTTGGGATGAGTGCAGAGAATAAAGGGGAACTTCGATACTCATACATTACTCATGATAATTGGTCACAATTACCTGATACAATTAATAGCTTCATAGACTTATTTCAAGCACCTAAGCTTGTTCGTCATGGATTATTTCTTTTCGTAGAGCCTGAGGAGACGGAAAAATCAATTTCCTATTACCGAGATTATTTTTGGAGAATCTTGCAATTTTTACATAAACATGATGAAAGAGAGTGGCCGAAGGATATTCCGTACGATCCGGACCATCATTTATGGGCATTTTCATTTGCGAATGAACCATTTTTTGTCTTTGGAAATGCACCTGCTTACAAACAAAGAAAAACAAGAAACTTAGGAAACAGCCTCATTTTAGGTTTTCAGCCACGCCGTATTTTTGAAGGGTTAGAAGGAACGTCCAAAGGAGGAGCGATGTCCAGAGAGAAAGTGAGAGAACGTGTGGAAAAATGGGATCAGCTTCCGAAGCATCCAAACATAAGTCATTATGGTGATCCTGATCACCGGGAGTGGAAACAGTACTTTATAGGTGATGATGCAAAACCAATGACAGGAAAATGTCCATTCCATGAAGTTTCTAAAAATTAACGAAAGGACGCCTTTTTTATTAAGAGGCGTCCTTATTTAAATGAAACAAAATAAAAAAGCAGTCGGATCACCACTGCTTTTTATTGCTATTTTAAGGCTTATATTTTTTTTCGCTAGAAGATTGATCTTTTGTATCATGTTTGTCTCGTTCTTCTCTTTTTTCCTCTTTTATATCTTCTAGGGGTAGATCATCAATTGGCATAACAAGTTGGTCAACTTCCTGCTGACTTTCCCTATCTTTTTTAAATCTATCGGGGTTATTTTTTTTCTTTTGCTGCACTTTTTCCCGGTCCATTATATATCCTCCTTATGATATAAAATGTTAAAAGGTTACTCTACTTAATACCCTAACAATTGTATAAGTAAACAACTAGTTACATGCCATCAGCTTATGAAAACTCTACTGATATTTATTAGGTATAGTCTAATATCTATATTGATTCACAGCAAGTTATGTGACATTTTATAAGTAGCTTTTCATACAGTAGTAAAAGCGTTAGTTACTAAATGGGGAGGAATGTTCAATGGGAGATGCAAGATTATCGGATAAAGAAATGATTGAATCAATAAAAAAAGAATTGGAAATTCCACATGCGGATGACATTAGGGGAAATATTTCTTTACCGTTATCTATTAAAGGAGCAACAATATCTTGGGAAACGAGTAGACCGGATATAGTAAATGTGAAAAACGTCAAGATTGAGGGATATGATGATATTCCTGCAGGTATTGTATCCAGACCTGAAACCGATACACCTGTTCTATTAACTGCATCAATAACTATTGGAGAGTTAAGTGAAACGAAGCATATTTCTCTTACGGTGAAGGCAAAACCAGGAGAAATGAGTTTTCAGGCTTATTTAATGGTTCATTTTACAGGTGAGCATGAAAAAGGAGAACAGATTTATTTTGCATGCAGCACAGACGGTTTGAACTGGAGTGATTTGAATAGTGGAAAACCAATTTTACTCTCCGATATAGGTGAAAAGGGAGTACGAGACCCTTTTATCTTGCGATCAGCAGAGGGAGATAAATTTTTCATAATCGCTACAGATTTACGGATCGCAAATGGAAGAGGTTGGGATGCAGCACAAACTGCTGGAAGTAAATCTATTATTGTTTGGGAATCAAATGATTTAGTCAACTGGTCAGATCCTTGGATGATTGAAGTGGCCCCGCAAAATGCAGGGGATGCGTGGGCTCCTGAGGCAATATATGATGAAAAGACAGGAGAATATATTGTATTTTGGGCATCAAGAGTCTTGGACGAAGGTGAATTTGGAACCCATAATATTTATTATGCAAAAACAAGGGATTTCTATACTTTTACAAATCCGAATGTGTATATTGAACGTCCAGAAGATACCCATATTATTGATACAACGATTATTAGAGATAATAAAATGTATTATCGATATTCAGGAGATGGACAAATCACAATAGAAAAAAGCGAGCAAATACTAGGTTCGTGGAAAAAGATTGGAACATTAGAGGCTTCAACCGGATTAACTGGAAAAGATGTTGAGGGTCCTTTGATTTTTAAATTTCATAACAAAAAAGAATGGTGTTTATTGGTTGATCAATATGCAACAGGGAAGGGATATCTACCATTACTCACCAGAGATCTTTCAAGTTGTGAGTTTGAAATAGTAAAAACGACTTACTCCTTAGGCTCTTCTAAAAAAAGACATGGTTCTGTTCTATCTTTAACAAATGAAGAATACGAAGCTATTAAGACTAAGTGGGGAGCAAATTGAACAAAATATGTAGAGTTCTAATGATAAAATATTTGGTATCTTTATTGTACTATTTGGGTGTATCGATTAAAATTTATCGTAATAATTAGTTTTGGAAACTCCCATATAGTATGGAATCTCTTTGTAACAGATTTAATACTCTTATAGGAGAAATTTAAGAGTAAAGAAGGGTATAGGATGAGTGTCACGCTGGCATTACTTGCTGCTTTTTTTGCTTCAATAACAGGAATTCTGGCTAAAATCGGGATGGAGAATGTGAATTCTAATTTAGCCACAGCCATCCGGACGATTATTGTATTAATCATGGCTTTTATCATTGTTTTAATCACAGATCAGCTTCATTCCATCACCATGATTTCAACAAAAGCATTACTATTTATCCTATTATCAGGGGTAGCAACAGGGATTTCCTGGTTGTTTTTCTTTAGAGCACTAGCGATGGGGGATGCTTCCAAGGTAATACCAATCGATAAATCAAGTGTTGTATTAACAATTATATTATCAATTGTGGTTTTGGGAGAGCAAGCTGTCCCGCATATTATGGTTGGTGGAGCATTAATTGCTGTTGGGACTTTTGTGTTAATTGGGAAAAATGAAGAAAAGAAACGCTTTACCGGTTCTCAAATTTATATTGTGTATGCCATATTAGCGGCTGTATTTGCAGCGTTAACGGCAATATTAGCAAAAATCGGAATTGAAAATGTGGATTCAAATGTTGCTACCTTTTTAAGAACGATCGTTATTTTACTTTTTTCATGGGCAATCGTGTTTTTTAAAGGAAATCATAAAGAAATAAAAACAATCTCCTCAAAAGGATATCTCTTTTTAATCCTATCAGGTGTGGCGACAGGTTTATCATGGCTTTGCTATTTTGCTGCTTTAGCTATTGGAAAGGTTTCAGTAGTAGCGCCTATTGATAAAGCTAGTGTTGTTATCACGATGATTCTAAGTTTTATGATTTTAAAGGAGAAAGTAACAAAAAGTAAAGTTATTGGCGGGGGAATTATTACAATTGGAACAGTTTTCTTAATTTTTTAACCCAAAAAGGCGCAACTTATTAAATTGCGTCTTTTTGGGTTTGCATATTTATTGTTTCCTATTTAGTAAAAGTTAATGAATATTATGTTTTCTAAAGTTACCACCCTTAACTTCAGCAACATCATAAACGGTAACAAAGGCACTTCCATCGATTTCATTTATGATTTCTTTAAGTTTGGTTTCTTCCAAGCGGTTGATGACACATGTGATCTCTTTGAATTTTTCATTCGAAAAGCCGCCGTAAGCTTCTTTATATGTCGCACTTCTGCCTAAACGATCGCGAATTGTCTTGATCATTATTTCAGGTTTTGTTGTAATAATTTGGAATGTTTTAGAGCCGCTTAATCCTACTTCAACAATATGAATGACTTTAGAAGCAATAAAATAAGCGATCGCCGAAAGGATAGCTCCTTGAAGTCCAAATACGGTTGATACGAAAATAAACACAAAGATGTTTAAGAATAAAATGAGATCACTTGTCCCAAATGGTAATTTTCGAGATAGTAGGACGGCAAGCATATCAATCCCATCTAATGCTCCACCATTACGCAGTGCTAGTCCCATTCCAAAACCGAGGATAATCCCACCTACAACAGTAACTAACAGTGTATCTCCTTCAATAATAGCAGGAATATGATGCATGAACACTGTACCTAAAGCAAGTGAAGCTATGCCAAGAATCGATAATATCGTAAAGGTTTTGCCAATTTGTTTATATCCAAGCCAGATAAATGGAATGTTTATGCCGGCAATCAAAACTCCTAATGGTATGTCAAATAGTTTTGAGCCGACGATACTTAGTCCTGTTACCCCGCCATCAGAGACATTGTTTGGAATTAATACTGTTTCAAGTCCATATGCAGCGATAATTCCGCCGATAATGACCATTAATCCTTGTAAAATCTTTCTTAATTTAAATGGTTTATGTTTTTCACTTACATTCATAAAATTCCTCTTTTCAAATTTTTTTCCTATTTAAGTCTACCATAAAATTTTATTTTTCATTTATTCTTAGAGGCAGATTATAATTCACTGTTTCTATGAACACCTTTTTCATGTTCTATACGATTTTATGTTACATAATTTTGTAATAGGTAGGGATAAGTAACGTTAGTGAAAATTCACATTTGAACATTGATTTTATAAGGGTGGGCATAATAATTGGACATTCTAAGTGACGTTAAAAAGTAATAAATGAAAATGATGATTAATTATCAAGCGATCAAGATAATTGTAATGTTACATAATTTTTGTTAGAATGTAGTTATGTAACATAAGGGGGAGCTTTCCTGTGGAATATGTCGATCCGATCAAAGACATTGAACAAATAGATGCGATAAAAGAGAAATTAAAAAAACAATCACAAAGAGACCTTTTGCTTTTTGTATTTGGTATTAATACAGGAGTAAGAATTAGTGATTTACTTGCTTTGAAGGTAAGGGATGTTTTTGATGGTGAAAAGGTTAAAGAATTCCTTTATATCGAAGAAGATGATGCAATAGGCTACTTTATAAATAATGCAGTGAAATATGAAATAGAAAATTACTTTGCCCAACATGATTTTAAAATGGAAGATTATTTATTTAAGTCAAAAAAGGATCTTAAACCAATTACTCGTCAGCAGGCATATCGTATTATTAACAATGCCGCTAAGGAGGTAGGAGTTATCGGCAAAGTGGGAACACATACACTTAGAAAGACTTTTGGTTACCATGCTTACCGGAAGGGAATAGCTATTTCCATTTTAATGTCGATTTATCATCATCATTCTTCTGCAGAAACACTACGATATTTAGGAATTGACAAAGATGAAAAACAAGTAATTAAAGTGGATGTGAATTTATGAGGCTGGTTTTGTTGTAAGATCATGCGTTCCCTCATAATAAGTCATATAAAAAACCTCCGCTTCATTACAAAGCAGAGGCTAAAAATATAGATATAGAGTTACCTGTTTTCGTCTGGATTTTCACTATAGGTTTCAAGTGTCCGGGAAACATTTGTGAAATCTTCAATTATATCGTCAGTAACTCGAACTTGTAAGGTTTCTTTGCTTTTCATAAACTTAAAGATTCCATTATTAAAATCGGTTCCATGTTCTTTAAAGAAGATTCCTTCATATTCAATATCTTTTGTGTGGGTAAAGGATAAACGATACTTTTCGTTTTCCTTCACTAGATAGGCTCTAACCCCTTTTTCAAATTGCCCCTCTTCATCCTTAAGTGCACGTGAAACAGAAATGATGTGAAGATCTGTAAATGGTATATCACGTAATAAGGAATTGATGACAGAACCTTTGGCGATTTGTTCCCACCTGCTTTGGGCAGTTTGTCCAAGAATAATTTGAGTAATGCTTTTCTCCCTTGCCACATCAGCGATGACTTTTGAAACTGGACGTTTTTCATTGTCTTTTATAATGAATTCATCAGCATTATGAAGTTTAGCTAAGTGTTTCCATCTTTCTATATAAAGAGATTTCTCAGCATCCAAATCATCAAACGGTTTTGGATCAATCGTTAAAATATAAAGTGGGCAATCAAGCATATTTGCAATTTTGCAACCACGTTGGATGAGACGTTCTCCATTTGGTCCATAATAAACGCACACGAGAATACTTTCATCCATGCGACCTTTTACTTTTTTCATTTTAAAGTCCACCTCGTATGTGTATTTAATAGGATAATTTACCACTATTTAAGTCAGACTATGTATGAATATAGCATCTTGTATAATCATCAGTCAAACTAATTTTTTCAGAACATATATCTTGCCTACATTTATAAAAATTACATTGAGAATACCTATGATATAACCTATTAATCTTTGTAAATAAACTTACAAAAGGAGGGGATCATATGTCGGTGTTATATATCATGATTTTGATTCCATTTATATTTGCTTTTTTTGTTCCCTTTTTATATAAACGGTTTTCCCCGAAGGTTCACACTGGTTGGTTTGTATTGTTTGTACCTCTTATCATTTTTATTTATTTGTTAAGGTATATCCCTGTTGTCGCCAAGGGAGAAGTCATATTAAAAACAGTACCGTGGCTGCCTTCTGCAAATATTAATTATACAACATATATAGATGGATTAAGTCTTATTTTTGGGCTTCTCATTGCAGGAGTAGGTACCCTGGTTATTCTTTACTCTATCTATTATTTATCAGCTGAACGTGAATCACTTCATAATTTCTATGTTTATCTCATGTTATTCATGGGAGCAATGTTTGGTGTTGTTTTCTCTGATAACATACTTGTTTTATATGTATTCTGGGAATTAACAAGTATCTCTTCCTTTTTATTGATTGCATACTGGTATCAGCGTAAAGGTTCACGCTATGGAGCTCTTAAGTCAATGCTCATTACCATATTCGGCGGGCTTGCTATGCTTGCAGGTTTTATCCTTTTATCGATAATGGCTGATACATACAGCATTCGTGACATGATGACCCAGCTTTCTGCTGTAAAGGAACATACCTTGTTTATTCCTGCGATGATCCTCATTCTTTTGGGAGCATTTACAAAATCGGCTCAATTTCCGTTCAGTATATGGCTACCTGATGCAATGGAAGCACCTACACCAATTAGTGCTTATTTGCATTCAGCAACAATGGTTAAAGCGGGAATTTATCTTGTTGCGCGTTTCACTCCAATATTCGGCGGAAGTGCTGAATGGTTTTGGATCGTTTCAAGTATTGGATTAATTACATTATTATATGGTTCGTTAAATGCTGTAAAACAGACAGATCTTAAAGCGTTGCTAGCCTATTCTACCATCAGTCAATTAGGGTTGATTATGAGTCTTTTCGGCCTTGGATCTATTTCATTATATTATGGGTTTGAGGATGAGCGGGCTTTGTATGCAGGGGCTATCCTTACAGCCATTTTCCACTTAATTAATCATTCCACATTTAAAGGTAGTCTGTTTATGGTTGTGGGAATCATTGACCACGAAACAGGGACACGTGACATTCGGAAATTAGGCGGATTAATTCATATCATGCCTATTTCATTTTCATTAACACTTATTGGAAGCTTTGCGATGGCCGGATTACCTCCGTTTAATGGATTTTTAAGTAAAGAAATGTTCTTCACAAGTGTGTTACAAGCATCAGAGATGAGTGGTTTTAATATGGAAACCCTCGGGTGGATGATTCCTGCTATTGCATGGATTGCGAGTGTTTTTACTTTTATCTACTGCATGATTCTTTTATTTAAGACATTTACCGGTCAATATAAGCCTGAAAAATTAGGGAAAAAAGCACATGAAGCACCACTTGGCATGTTACTATCACCAATTATTTTAGCTTCGCTTGTGATAGTCATTTTCTTTTTCCCGAATGTCCTTGCAAAATACCTGTTGAAACCTGCTTTACATGCTGTTTTACCAAATGTAGCGGAGAGCAGTGTATTTGAGGTGAAAATAAGTGCTTGGCATGGGTGGAACACAGAATTATTTATGACGATAGGTGTTGTATTAGTTGGAGGAGTTTTATATCTTCTCCTAAAGAAGTGGCAAAAAGTGTATGCAATATATCCTGAGAGTCTGAAACTAAATAACTTGTATAATCTTGGAATTGAGAAATCTGAACAAGCATCACGTCTTCTTACTGAAAAATATATGACTGGGTCTATCCGTCAGTATTTGATTTATATTTTCCTATTTATGATCTTGATGCTGGGTGGTTCTCTTTTCTTTTTCAATGGAATCTCATTTGACTCTTCAAAAGATGCACCTGTCACACTGTTCGAATTGGGACTATTAGTGGCAATGTTACTAACTGCAGGTGCCGTACTTTTTGTGAAGTCGAGAATGACATCTTTAGTATTAATTGGTGTACTTGGTTTTCTTGTGTCAATGTTATTTGTCATCTTCCGTGCACCGGATTTAGCTCTTACTCAGTTGGTTGTTGAAACGATCACAACAGCATTATTTTTACTTTGTTTCTACCATTTACCAGAGCTTGGAAAAAATATCGGAAGAGTAAGATTTAAATTAACAAATTTCGTTGTATCGTTTGGTGTTGGTTTAACTGTTACGATTATGGCTCTTTCGGCAAATGGCACACGTCTGTTTGAACCGATTTCAACTTATTTCGAGGATTCCTACGTACTTGCAGGGGCAAAAAATATCGTTAATGCCATTCTGGTTGATTTTAGGGGCATTGATACGTTGCTGGAAATTTCAGTTGTATGTATTGCAGGCTTGGGAGTATTCACGTTAATTAAACTACGATTAAAAGGGAGTGAAAAATAATGAAACATTCTACTAGTCCAAATGACGTTATTCTTCATTCTGTAACAAAGATTGCTGTCGTTATTATTCTCACTTTTTCCATTGATCTGTTCTTTGCTGGCCATCATAATCCCGGAGGCGGATTTATCGGAGGTCTTAGTATGGCTGCAGCACTGACTCTTTTATTTATTTCCTTTGATATAGAAAGTGTTCAAGCGAATTTACCTGTTGATTTTACAAAGCTTGCTGCGATAGGCGTATTAATCGCAGTACTTGTTGGAATAGGGGGAATGATGTTTAACCAACCATTCTTATTTCAAACTTTTGACTATTTTAATCTTCCTATATTCGGAAAAACTGAACTTGCAACTGCCGTGCTTTTTGATATTGGAGTTGCCTTGGCTGTTATTGGTACAGCTGTCACAATTATTATGACAATAAGTGAGGATCGATAAAATGGAGACATTACTATCTATCCTTGTTGGTCTATTTTTTATGATCGGTACCTATTTGATCTTGTCGAGGAATTTATTAAGAATCATCCTTGGGTCATCCATCATTAGTCATGGGATTAATTTGCTGATTCTTACGATGGGTGGCTTAAAAACAGGGGGACTGCCACTCATTGGTGAAAAAAATGTTACGTATACAGATGCCCTACCCCAGGCATTGATTTTGACTGCAATTGTCATAAATTTTGCTGTTACAGCTCTTTTTTTAGTGTTAAGCTATCGGGCGAATAAAGTATTAGGAACTGTTGATATAGATCAAATAAGGGGTAATGAACATGAATAATCTTATTATACTGCCGATCATCATACCTCTTATTGCAGGAATGATGATGATTGTTTTTCGGAAAAATATCTTATTTCAAAGAGTAGTAAGTGTTCTGGCAATTTTATTGATTAGTATTGTTGCGTTGTTGATGATCAGACAAATTGAAGCCAAAGGTATTCAAACCCTTCAATTGGGTGGCTGGGTAGCGCCTTTTGGTGTTAGCATTGTGGCTGATATGTTTTCTGTATTACTACTATTAACTTCAAGCATTGTTGCATTATGTTGTATGTTATTTGCTTTTAAAACAATTGGTAAAGATAGAGAAGAATTTTACTTTTATCCATTAACATTATTTCTTTTAACAGGAGTAAATGGCTCCTTTTTAACGGGAGATTTATTTAATCTATATGTTTGTTTTGAAGTGATGCTGATTGCCTCATATGTCTTAATCTCATTAGGTGGTACAAAGCTTCAATTACGGGAGTCACTAAAATATATTTTAGTTAATATTGTCTCTTCCTTCTTGTTTCTACTTGCGATTGCTTATTTGTATGCAATCACAGGAACACTTAACTTAGCACACCTTTCAACACGTATTGCGGAAGTAGGACAAGGAGGGCTGATTACTACTGTTGCCATTCTTTTCATTATTGTATTTAGTATGAAAGCAGCACTATTTCTTTTCTTTTGGTTACCAGGTTCATATAGTGCTCCACCAACTGCAATTGCCGCGATTTTTGCTGCATTACTTACAAAGGTCGGTATCTACTCATTATTTCGTATGTTTACACTCGTCTTTTATCATGAGCCTCAAATTACTCATTTATTTATAGGGATATTAGGGGTTTTAACAATGATTTTGGGAGCAATTGGAGCAATAGCATATTGGGATATCAAGAAAATCTTAACCTATAATGTTATCGTCGGTGTCGGTTTTATTATCACTGGACTTGCTTCCTACACAGTAGAGGGGTTTAAAGGTTCCATTTATTACCTTATTCATGACATTATTATTAAAGCCCTTTTGTTTCTGATCGGGGGGACAATTATCTATTTGACCGGTACTAGTAAGCTAAAAGAGATAAGTGGTCTGATTCGGACACATCCTTACTTAGGTTGGATGTTCTTTATCACTTCCTTATCGATAGCCGGTATTCCTCCATTAAGCGGGTTTATAGGGAAAGTATTTATAACACGAGGTACCTTTGAGGCAGGTTATTATTGGATTGGCGGAATAGGACTATTTACTAGTCTAATGGTTCTGTATTCGGTCATGAAGATTTTTATGAATGGCTTTTGGGGAGAAGGATATCTAAGTAAGGAAATGGAAAAAGGAACAACTAAGGGGATTATGTTGCCAATAGGTATACTAACAATCCTGACCATACTATTAGGTGTCGGGGCTGAAGGAATATATAACTATATTAACCTTGCTGCTGAAAATCTGATGAATCCAACTGCATATATTGAGGCGGTATTTCAAGGGAAACAGATTCCTTAAAGTCTCTAGTTCTTGAAATTATGAAAAGAGGTGGTTTGATTGCCTTTACAGGTATTAATCAACCTATTTATTGCATTCTTGTGGATGTTTCTCCAAGATGAATGGAGCTTTCTAGCCTTTTTTAGCGGCTATTTGGTAGGAATCGTAGTCCTTTTCATCCTAAGACGGTTCTATAAACAAGAATTTTATTTGAGTAAATTGGGATCCATTTTAAAGCTGTTTTTGGTTTTTATAAGGGAATTGATCACATCGAGCATTTTTGTTGTAGGACATGTAATAAGACCAAAAGTTAATTTAACACCGGGAATTATTACAGTAGAAACCGATTTAGAAGGAGATTTAGAAGTAACCATATTTTCGCTGTTGCTTAATCTTACTCCAGGTTCAGTTGTAATTGAAGTCTCATCAGACTCTAAAGTCTTTTATATTCATGCCTTAGATCTACCAAAAGCAGGAGAATCTGTGAGAAAAGCGAGTAAAATCTTTGAGAAGGCAATTAAGGATGTGACAAGGAAATGACCGAAATCATTTTAAACATAGCGTTATTCTTATTGGTTCTTTCAATTTTGGCGGCACTATATCGTGTCATAAAAGGTCCATCAACTGCTGACAGAGTGCAGGCTTTAGATACAATCAGTATAACGATTATTGCCGGTGTAGCCATTTACTCTGTTTTATTAGACAGTCATGCCATATTGGAGATCATCCTGTTAATTGGCATTTTATCATTTGTAGGTACCATTGCCTTTGCCAGATTTATTGAAAGAGGTGTTGTTATTGTTCGCAAACGAAACAAGTGAACTGATCCCGGCATTACTAATTTTGGTAGGAACGATCTTCACTTTTCTTAGTGCTGTAGGTTTAGTACGATTTCCTGATTTATATACACGTTCACATGCAGCTTCAAAAAGTTCAACACTTGGTGTTCTTTGTACATTATTGGGGACACTGTGTTATTTTTGGATATCTGAGGGGTATTTCAGTATTCGATTAATTTTGGGGATTTTCTTTGTGTTTCTTACAACCCCTGTTGCAGCACATCTTATGTGTAGAGCAGCATATCGATCAAATTTAAAACTTGCGGATGAAAGTATTCAAGATGATTTAAAGGAAGTTTTTGAAAGAGAGAATGGATAATTGAGATTTTGAAAATTTATGATATGTAAAAACACCCCCATACATCACAAAAGTATGGGGGTGTTCTCTTCTTGACTTAATTTCTTATTCTAAATCCTTCTCAACTGTATCTACCTGATGCTTCATATCCATTTGTTTATCAGTACGATGGTCAATACTTATGTTGGTTACAATTCGGTCGGGACCTACTGAAAATGCCTTCTGATGCATGTCTCTGGCAATGTCCCAGAGCTGATCAATTTCTCCTTCAATGACAGTTGAGGTGGGAGTCAGCTTATAGGTTAATCCTTTTTCTTCAATTTTTTTGACAACGCTGGTGACCTCTGAGCTAAAGCTGGTAGAATTTGTTCCAATGGGAATAATACTTATTTCCAACAATGGCATTTTTATCACTCCTTTAATTGTTTTTGAATTAATTTATTAGTGATTAGGTTCGGCGGGTACGGAAATGTCCTCGAGGGCTTTTCCAGCTTTTTTCTTTGATTCATTGTGGACTGCTATGTCTCCAAGCGAAACCATTCCAACCAATTTCTCACCCTCGACAATAGGAAGACGGCGAATTTGATGCTGTGACATGATCTCTGCCGCTTGCTCAACAGACATATCCGTTGTTACTTTTATAACATCTTCCGTCATTAGCTTTGAAATGGATGTTTCACCTGATAGATTGTTTGCTATCCCTTTTATGACAATATCGCGATCGGTTACGATTCCTACTAATCTTTCATCTTCACAAATTGGAATAGAGCCTACTTCAAGCTCTTTCATTTTTAAAGCAATTTCACTGCAAGAACTTTTTACTGTACAACTTTCAACATCGGTTGTCATGACTTCGGTAATATTCATGTCTATTCCTCCTTCATGATTTATGATCCTTCGTTTATTTGCATACCCTTCTTAATCTTTTGTAAACACAATGTTTATGTCTAGTAAAAGCTGTGAGCATCACTTATCTACTAAATAGATTGATTAACTGGCTGAACCCTAATAGATTTTTTTGAAACTTTAATTTTAGATAATTTTATAAGTTTTTTTCTGTTTAACCACATGATTCATTGGGAATGTAACCTATGAATCAATCACATCACATAATTGTATTTTTTAAAGGAGGCAGAACATGATAGATTACAACGGAGTGACAGATTCTTGGATGGCTTATTTAGGGAGATTACCAGATTTAGTACTTGCCCTACTCGTCCTTTTGATAGGGTGGATTGTTGCAACTATAATTGCAAAGGCGGTAAAGGCTGCCTTACATCGTACAGATTTTGATAACAAAATGGCGCGATGGATGAGACCGGATTCTAATAGAAACCGGGATGCATCAAAGCCTTTCAACTATTCTTCTGAAAGTATTATTAGTAAGGTTGTATTTTGGATTATTATGGCTATAGCATTTGTTGTATTTTTAAATATGCTGAGTTTGCCATATGTTGCACAGCCAATTTCACAAGCATTGGGTGTTATCGCAGCGGCAATACCAAGTCTATTAAAAGCAGCTCTTATTGCCGTTGTTGCCTGGTTGATTGCATCAGGATTGTCAATTTTAGTTAAAAAGGCAGGAAATAGTCAACATATTCAAGGATTTTTATCAAGATGGAAGCTAACAGGTGACAGAAATCAAGCAAATAATGCGGTACTCTCTGCTTCTAAAGCAGTCTTTTATTTAACACTGCTGCTATTCTTACCTGCGGTTCTAGCAGCTCTCGGAATTGAAGCCATTTCAGAACCTCTTGAAGGCATGTTAAATGGATTCTTTGCTTTTATTCCTAAACTTATTGGTGCTGCGGTCATTCTGTTTATTGGATGGTTAGTAGCAAAGGTTGTAAAAGAAATTCTTGTGAAGTTTCTAAGCAGTATTGGAACAGATCGTCTTGCAGCTAAATTAGGTGCTGAAAAGGCACTTGATAACCATTCGATTTCTCAGTTAATAGGAACAATTGTATATGTGTTTATTTTAATCCCGGTTGTCATTTCGGCACTTGAAACATTGGATATTGATGGTATTTCCGAACCGGCTGTTGGAATGCTTGGTCAAATCATGGACATGATTCCAAACATTATTATTGCCATTCTCCTTGTGGCAGCAGGTTTATGGGTCGGTAAATGGGTCAAGACAGCTATCACTTCTTTGTTGGAGCGAGTTGGATTTAACAGCATTCTTTCTAAAATGGGACTAGGGTCACTGAGAAAGAGCACACAAACTTTAACCCTCTCTGAGCTAGTAGGATTGGCAGCACAGATTGTCGTTGTTCTGCTATTTACAATAGAAGCATTGCAGCTTGTTAATCTTGAAAGCTTGGTTTCTATCTTAACGGTTGTATTGGCATATATTCCGATGGTGTTAACGGCTGTTCTTATTCTTGGAATTGGATTTTATGCGGGAGATCTTGTTAAACGTATTGTGAAAAGCATGGTGAGACAAGAAACAGAAGGTAAGATGCTTGGTAATATTGCCAAATATACTATTATTACACTAGCTTTCTTTATGGCACTTAATCAACTAGGAGTTGCAAGTACGATTGTAAATGCTGCATTCATCTTAATCCTGGGCGGATTCACTCTTGCATTTGGATTGGCTTTTGGATTAGGTGGGAGAGAAGCGGCCAGTCGTACTCTAAATAAAGTAGGTAATAAAATGGAGCAAACTACAATTCAAAGTCCAGATCCGAAAGAATGGAAGAGACAACCAGAGCAAACGAACATACCTACAAGTCATACCAATTTGTTTCAAAACAGAAATATGAACAATAATAACAATCCGAAACAAGATATGTAATATTCTAAAAAATAAAGGAATGACAGACTGCATGTAAGGTCTGTTATTCCTTTATTATGTTACATATTAAAATTAGAAAAGAAGGAAGGGAAAATTCAGGGGAGCACACAGTGTGTTCTTGTGAATGATGATTAGAATTTTATTGCAATTTTATTAATATGCAAAAATTATGCGTGATAGTAGGCTTGCGAACCAATAAAAGTCAAAATTCCACCCCTGAAAATGATTGAACATACAATGAGATGGAAATTAATAAAAATTCTTAACATCAAATATTTGCGATATAAAAGAAGCTACGACATAATAAATAAATGAATCTTTCATTTGGGGTGAAAATTTGTGAACAAAGTTAGTTCAGTTTTTTGGTACTCACTTGCTATTTGTGTAGTACTGGTTGTTTGGGGAGCAGTTGCTCCAGAACATTTACAGACGTTGACGGCAAATCTAACGTCATACATATCAGAAGCATTTGGATGGTACTATTTATTACTTATCATGCTATTGCTCGCATTCTGTATCTATTTAATGTTTTCTAGGTTTGGAAAAATCAAATTGGGTAAAGAAGATGATAAACCTGATTTTAGTACACCTACCTGGTTTGCGATGTTATTTAGTGCAGGTATGGGAATGGGATTGGTATTTTGGACAACCGCAGAACCTATCTCCCATGCGTATAAAAGTACGCCGGGATTTGAACCGGGATCCGACGAGGCGATAAAACAATCGCTCCAATATTCCTTTTTTCATTGGGGAGTTCACGCATGGGCAGTATATGGCGTTGTCGCTCTGGTTTTAGCTTATTTCAAGTTCCGCAAAGGATATCCTGGATTAATAAGTGCAACACTAATACCTATATTTGGCGAAAAAAGTATGCGAGCCATGCCGGGTAAGTTAATTGATACTCTGGCGATCTTTGCTACAGTTGTAGGTGTCGCTTCCACTCTTGGATTTGGTTCAGCGCAAATTAATGGTGGATTGTCTTACCTTTTTAATACGCCAAACAATTATGGGATGCAGTTATTAATTCTCGCCATTTCAACCATACTATTTACCTTATCAGCATGGTCCGGAATTGGAAAAGGGATAAAGTATTTAAGTAATATTAATATGGGTCTTGGATTTGCCCTTCTATTAATCCTTTTCATTGTTGGACCCACACTCTATATTTTGAATATGTTTACAACAACACTCGGTGGTTATATTACGAATTTCTTTGATATGAGTTTCCGTCTGTCTCCATTAAATGAAGAAGGTCGTACTTGGATAGATAACTGGACCATTTTTTATTGGGCATGGTGGGTTTCTTGGGCACCATTTGTTGGTATCTTTATCGCTCGAGTATCAAAGGGACGGACTGTCAAGGAATTCTTACTTGGTGTCCTAATTGTCCCTGCTATCGTTTGCTTTATCTTTTTTGCAGTATTTGGTGTTTCCGCCTTGAATATTGAGCAAAATGGAATTGATGCTATTTCCAACTATTCACTTGAAACCACTACATTTGGAGTTCTCCAACATTATCCGCTTGGAGATTTTATGGCATTGTTAACGATTGTTGTTATTGCTATCTTTTTTATCACTTCGGCCGATTCAGCCACATTTGTTCTAGGGATGTTGAGTACATGGGGATCTATAAATCCTGCAAATCCCGTTAAAATTACATGGGGTCTTGCCATGTCTGCGATGGCCGCTATTATTGTTTATTTTGGTGGTACACAGGGGCTGCAGAATATGCTGATCATTGCTGCCCTTCCATTTTCCTTCGTCATGATACTAATGGGTGCCTCGTTTTATAAAGCAGTCAATAACGAAATTGAAAAAAAGAAAAAAGTAAAAGAAATGAAGAAAAAACAACAACCAAAAAGTCCGATAATAAGTTAAGGGCATGAAAAAACCACCTTTAAATTGATAAGGGTGGTTTTCGTGCTTAATCCTAAACAGTTATTATAATGTAATGACAATAGGTCCTTCTTTTGTAATAATAATCGTATGTTCACACTGTGCCACAAAGCTGTTCTCTGTTACAAATGTCCATTCATCATCTTCATATTGAAACACTTCCTCTTCACGTGTTGAGATGAACGGTTCAAATGCTATAACCATTCCTTCTTTAAGAAGCTCGTCATCGGAAGGCTCATAATAGTTATAAATATGGTGGGGGGCCTCATGAATGGTGCGACCAATTCCATGTCCTGTAAGGTTCATAATAACTGTAAACCCGTTCTCCCTTGCAGTCGCTACTACTGCCTTGCCAAGTCTGCTTTTCTTAGAACCGGGTTTAACCCTTTTTAATCCGGCTTCGAATGCCTCAACAGCAGTATGACATAATTTTGTTAATTCAGGTGCTCCGTTACCAACCACGAATGAAATGCCAGTGTCAGCAAAATAACCATTTTTAGAACCTGATACATCAATATTTACAAGATCACCATCTTCTATTACACGACTACCTGGAATACCATGTGCCACCTCTTCATTAACACTTATACAAGTGTATCCAGGGAAATTATATTCTCCCTTTGGTGCAGAAATTGCCCCATATTCTTCAAATAAATTTCCTGCCATGTCATCAAGTTCTTTAGTTGTGATACCCACTTTTGTTTTTTGAACTAATTCCTCTCGAATTGAGGCAACGATTTTTCCAATTTCTTTTAATCCGTTAAAATCTTCTTCAGTTTTTGCAATCATTTTTTATTTCCATCCATTTCCTATAAGGTTATGTTTATTAGATTATCCTATTTAACAATGAAAATCCATTGATTACTATCTCAATTTTTTTATAAGAAGTCAAAGATATTTTCCATCTAATAGCAGCGCCAATGTAAGAGGTAAATACTATGTGAACACTATCTTTTTGGAATTTCGCGTTCTCCATTTCATTAGATTAAATTAAGATGGACTTTTATTAGTGACTATGCAACCGTATATAATTTTGAAATATTGACAAGGAATTAATAATTATTTTCCAAGAAAATGTGCATTTTTACTGTTAATCTTAATTAAGTAAAGTGAAAGGGTGATTTATGTTGTCAGAGGTCTCAAAAGAACATCACTCAATTGCGGTAACTAGATAATGATATCAAATTATGTAGAGGCTGACTCAAATGGTTGTTAATAACATCTTTTGAGTCAGCTTTTATTTAAAGGTAAGGAAGGATAAAATTTTATACTTAATTTTAGTGGCCAGCTCCAGAGCCTAACCTTAGATCGCACAGGATCTGCAAGTGCAGTCAAGGAAATTGACGTATGAAAAAAAGAGTACATATTAATTGAACATTGTTAATTTTAATTTTATGGTCATAGTTCGTTCGATTATTTAAATAAAGAGATTATTCATGAGTTGGTTTGGATAAAAATGCAAACTCATAATATAGTAGTATATATTTGGAAGTGATACTACACTTTAACTTCTTAATTTATACTATCAGAAATTATATCAATTTATAGATGATAGTATTCGAAAAACTAAAGCTTTCTCCATTAGGACTTGGCGACAAGCCAAGTTTTTCTAATATGGGCATTTAATAATACAAAGAGGGATAAAGATATTTAGAAATAATGTCATGTATGAATTGTGACAAAATTAAGACATCTTTGTCTTTAATGGCAGAAATCAACATCATATAATGAAAGCGTATCCAAAATACATAGGATATAAAAAATAAAGGGGGATAAGTAATGAGAAAGAGGATTTTATTTAAGATGATTATTTTTTTCGCCATCGTGTCATTAATTTTAACAGCTTGTTCATCATTATCGTCCACTAGTAATCAAAAGCCATCTGACACAAAGGCAGAAAACGCTGACAAAATTAATACTGAAGTACAAGTAGCCGCACCGTTTGAGGGATGGGTTGAGGGATTGCCTGAAATTACTGCTCCAGAAGGCTTTGACTGGAAACAGTTTGAAGGAGTTGAATTAAATGTTATCACAGAAAATACTCCGCCATCTTCAGCTTTAGCAGCAAATATTCATTTATTTGAAGATGTAACTGGAATTAAAGTAAATATAGAGCAAAGCGATTTAGGAACAGTCGTTGAAAAAACTAGTCTTGATTTTAATGCAAAATCCGCAAAATACCACGTTATCTATGCGGATCCATATCAGATTTTAGCGAAGCATTCACAACATTTTATAGACTTAAATGCATTTATGGAAGAAAAGACAATGCCATCTGTTCCTGGCGGCTTAGAGGATTTTATTAAAAGCCAGCTTGAAGTAAATGGATATATGGGAAATACGGATGCACTTTACGCGTTACCATATGATAATCCAACAATGGTATTAGCATATCGTAAAGATGTTTTTGAAAAATATAAAGATGATTTTATGGCTGATAAAGGTTTTGATTGGACACCTGGACCTGACTTAACTTGGGAACAATACTATGAAATCGCAAAATGGATTACAGAAAAGGCAAAGGCTGGGGTAATCACAGAAGTTAAATATGGATCGGGTCAGCAAGCAAAACAACATGACTCATTAATGAATGACTTTAGTAATCTTCTTGCAGCAAATGGTGGAGATTATTTTAAGGATATTGAGCTTGGGGCTATCGGAAAATCAAACCCAGGTAAATCAGCAATGAACTCAGAGGTTGCAATTAAAAGTGCTGAACTTTATAAGAAAATACTTGAAGTAGCCGCACCTGGCAGTACGTCATGGGATTGGTCAGGCTTAGGAGAAGCTTTTGCAGCTGGGGATGTTGCAATGGCGCCGGAGTGGCATGAATTTTCATCTACGTTTGAAAATCCAGACTCTTCGAAGGTTGTCGGAAATGTTGCTTGGTCCTTGCTGCCGAAAGGTGAGGTACGTAATGCAAATGCATACGGTGGAACAGGAATTGGCATTAATAAATATGCAAGTGCAGAAGAACAGAAAGCAGCATGGTTATTCCTAGTATGGGCTACTTCCCCACAAGCACAGTACATGATCTTGAAATCCGATGTTGGTGGATCAACTCCTACTCGTCACTCGGTTTATGAAATTGAAGAAGTGAATAAGGGTATGGAGCCTGGTACTGAAGAATCAAAGCAGATGCCTAATTTATTACCAATGAAAGTAACTTTAGAAGCATGGAAAGAAGAAAATGCCTACATGAGACCTAAAATTCCTCAATGGCCACAAATAGACACATTTATTTTTACAGAATTGTCTAAGATGTTAGCTGGACAACAAAGTCCAGAAGAAGCCGTGAAAGAAATTGCAAAACAAAGTGATCAAGCAACTGGTAACTAATGATTTGAGATAGGAGAAAGATTTTCTCCTATCTTTTCTTAAAGGAAAGGAAGTGACAACGCTAGTGAATGCAAAAACTAATTACACAAAAATTGCAGAGAATACACAGCTCGTATCAAAAAAAGGTAAGTTGAGTTCTATTTCAAATCTATTTAACTTAAAAAAATATAAAACCGAACATTGGATGATACTGCCTTCGATTATTATTTTAGCCATTATTAGTATATTTCCATTCGTTTATCTCATTTATGCTAGTTTTATGGATTTCATGCTTTCAGTAGATCAGCCTACATTTAATGGTATAGAGAATTGGGAGAAGGTATTAATAAATGAAACTTTTTGGTCATCTTGGGGACGAACTGCTATTTATGCAGTTGCAGGACTATTATTAGAACTTGTTATAGGAGTTGGTATTGCATTAGTAATCTATGAACTTCCGAAAGGGAGAAATATTGTTGTTACGTTATGGATGATTCCAATATTTGTTGCCCCTGTTGTTGCAGGTTTATTAGGAAGGTTTTTATTAAATTCAACATATGGGCTTTATGATTGGTTATTAGGACTAGTAGGGATTGATGTGCAAATATTAGGGGATGTAAAGACAGCACTATTGGCTGTCATACTCATGGATGTTTGGGAATGGACGCCTTTAATAACCATGATCGTATTAGCGGGCCTCCAATCTTTGCCAAAAGAACCTCTGGAAGCCTCACAAGTTGATGGAGCAAATTATATGCAGCAATTAATGAAGGTTGTATTTCCACTTGTTTCAAGAACAATTTTAGTTGCGTTGCTGATTAGATCAATGGATATCCTTCGCTTTGTTGATACGATAAAAATAACAACTGAAGGTGGTCCGGCGGATTCTACAAAAGTTATTGGTTTTTATTTAATGGAAGTAGCTTTTAAATTTCAAGATTTTGGTGCAGCCGCAGCATTAGGGTTGACCATGTTGTTTACTACCATATTCTTGGGCAAACAATTCGTCAATTTTATGGTGAAAGGAGATGAGTAACGTGGTCGTATCTTTTAAAATGAAAAAAACAATAAAGAATACAATTTTGTACTCAATCATTACAATCGCGTTAATTTGGGCGCTCCTTCCGATTGTATGGATGGTCTTGTCTTCAGTTAAAACAGAAGCTGGTATGTTTTCTATGCCACCTAAATTCTTTTTCAAACCTAATTTTGAAACATTTAAATTTATGTTTTCAGAGAATGGTCATTTCTTTGACTTCTTAAGTAATAGTGTCATTGCGGCCGTACTCTCTACCGTAATTTCATTAGTATTAGGAACATTGGGAGGATTCGCATTAGCCAGAGGAAACTTTAAAAATGAAAAAGGGTTGTCATTTTGGATTATTAGTACACGTATGGCACCAATTCCGGCCGTTATTTTGCCACTTTATTTAATGTTTTCAAAACTGGGTTTAATTGGGACGATGCCGGGTCTGCTTTTTGCTTATACCACTTTTAATTTACCATTTGCTTTATGGATGATGATGGTGTTTTTTAAGGAAGTTCCTGTTGCGTTAGAAGAGGCTGCCATGATTGATGGTTGCAGTCGTTTCCAAGCATTTTGGAGAATTGCTCTTCCGCCTGCTGCACCTGGATTAGTTGCGACAGGTATCTTATGTTTAATGTTTTCTTGGAATGATTTTATGTTTGCTTCCGTTTTTTCAGGTCATGACACACAAACAGTTCCAGTAGCAGCTTCATTATTAATCACTCAAAATGGAATAGCGTGGGGTCAGGCAATGGCTACTGGAACGGTGATTATTACACCGATGGTTATTGCTGGTTTAGCCGTAAGAAAATATCTTGTTCAAGGATTATCAATGGGAGCTGTTAAATAGAAGATTAGGAGGATATACAAATGAATGTACAAAATCAAGAGAGAGTAAGTGAAAAAGTAGTAGTGCCGAAAGTAATGAAAGCAGCGGTAATGACTCAGCCATATGAAATTGAAATTCAAGAAATTGCTGTTCCAAAGGTCCAAGAAGACGAGGTTTTAGTAAAGGTAATGGCCGTGGGAATTTGCGGATCAGATATTCATTACTACGAACATGGAAAAATTGGCCGTTATGTTGTTGAAAAACCGATTATTCTTGGTCACGAATGTGCAGGTATCGTAGCAGAGGTTGGTGAAAATGTCACAAAATTAAAAGTAGGAGACCGTGTTGCCATTGAACCAGGAATCACATGTGGTAAATGCGAGTATTGTAAAGAAGGTCGATATAATCTTTGCCCAGAGGTTCAATTTCTAGCAACTCCACCTGTTGATGGAGCTTTTGTACAATATATCAAGCACCGGGAGGATTTTTTATTTCCCATTCCTGATGATCTTTCCTTTGAGGAAGCTGCATTGGTTGAGCCCTTTTCAGTAGGAATTCACGCAGCAAAACGATCCATGTTAAAACCAGGCTCGACGGTTTCGATTATGGGGATGGGGCCAGTTGGATTAACAGCTATTGCTGCAGTAAAAGCTTTTGGAGCATCTACAATAATCGTAACTGATTTAGAGCCGAATCGTCTAGTCGCTGCAAAAAAACTAGGTGCAACTCATGTGATTAATGTGTTGGAAGAAAACCCTAATGAGGAGATTCTAAAAATAACAAATGGAAAAGGCGTTGATGTTGCTTTAGAAACGGCAGGAAATCCAATAGCTTTAAAATCTGCACTTCAAGCTGTTAAACGTGGTGGAAAGTTGGCGATTGTCGGGCTTCCTCCACAAGATGAAATTGGACTTAATGTTCCATTAATCGCAGATAATGAACTAGATATTTTCGGGATATTCCGTTATTCAAACACATACCCACAAGGTATTAAGTTTTTACTAGCAAAGACTCCTGATTTTAATTGTCTGATTACAGATCGTTTTTCATTAGAAGAAGCAAAAGTAGCTATGGAGAGAGCTCGATTAAATAAAAAAGAGAGTCTAAAAGTAATAGTTTATCCAAATGGGATGATTTAGGAATAATAAAGATTAAGCAAATGTCTTATCAGCAAGGCAATAATGAGATTTTTTGTAGAAAGATAGGGATGAACGAATAGTAAAAATGGAAAGGGGAGAAAAAAATGAAAGCTGTTTTATATGAAAGCCCATTAACATTTTCAGTTAAGAATGTACAAAATCCTGTTATAAAAAGCCAACAAGTTTTGATTAAAGTGAAAACATGTGGAGTATGCCGTACAGATATTCATATTCACCATGGGGAATTTATTGCAGGTTTTCCTCTCGTTCCTGGACATGAATTTGTCGGTGAAGTTGTTCAAGTAGGAGAAAACGTAAAAGGTATAACAATAGGTGATCGTGTTGCTTGTGATAATACAGTTTTATGTGGCCATTGCTATTATTGTAAACGTAATGAACCTCTCTATTGTGAAAATTTTTATTCTTTAGGAGTTAATGGACCAGGCGGTTTTTCAGAATATGTTGTCGTGAATCATGATAAAGTCTTTCAGATAAGGAATTTATCATATGATCAAGCTGTTTTTGCTGAGCCAACAGCATGTGCTGTACATGGTTTGGATGTGATCGATGTCAAACCTGGTGATGATGTACTAATGTTTGGTACAGGGCCGACTGGGATCATTTTAGCGCAATTATTAAAAAATGCGGGTGCTGGAAATGTAGTGGTGTCAGCATCTGATTCGAAAAAACTAGCATTAGTGAAAGAGTTAGCAGCTGATCATGTTGTGCAAATGGAGCGATCTAATTATTCGAAACATGAACAAGAAATAAACAATCTTTTTCCAAAAGGCTTTGATATTGTGATTGACGCTACAGGGGCAAAAGAGGTTATACAACACTTACCTCAATTTTGTAAAAATGGTGCAAAAGTTGTGATTTATGGTGTTGCAGCACAAAAAGATACAATCCAGTTAAGTCCTTATGAAATTTTTCAAAAAGAGTTGAAGATTATTGGATCCTTTGCACAAACCCATTGTTTTGATCGTGCATTAAAATTTATTGAAAATGGAGTAGTAAGCACTCAAAAACTTATCACACATCGATATAGTCTCGACGAATTTGAACGTGCTTTGTATCAGGTGGAAACTGGGAAAGGCCATATAAAAGTTGTCATAGACATATAGAGTCTAAGCTAATTTATTTTATATACGAAACCGAGAATGAAGGAACCGTATAGCTATATATTTTTTTGATTCCCCCTTTTCAGAGATTTTATGCTTACTATATAATGACATAAGAGATTTAGTTAAAATTTAACATAAATTGAATTGGGGGAGTAAAATGAGTAAGTTTCAGTTATTAAGCTCCAGACAGGAATCCATATTACGAACATTGTTGAATGCACCTTCACCTGTTTCTTATAAACAGATTTCTGCACAGTTTAAGGTAAGTTCGAGAACAATGCAAAGGGAAGTTTCTTCTTTAAAATCAATTTTAAGAGACTTTAATCTAGAAGTTGTAAGTAAAATGGGTTCAGGCATTTTGATTAATGGTAAACCTGAAGACAAGAAAAAACTTAATGAAATGATAATAAATGCCAATACATACACCCTCTATTCACCGGAAGAAAGACAAGAAGGGATATTATTTGATTTACTAATAACAAACGAGCCAATCAAATTTTTTACATTAAGCAATAAATACGGTGTTACAGAAGCAACTATTAGTAATGATTTAGATAAATTAGAACAGACATGCATTCAGAATCATGTAACTGTAATTCGAAAAGCTGGTGTAGGGATTTTTATAAAAGGAGCAGAAAGTGATAAAAGGTCAATGTTATCTAAGTTGCTTCATAAAGATATCACTTTTGAGGAGTGGTTTGAGTTTTTTCAACTTTCAGAACAGGAGGAAGGAACAATTGAAGGAAGTCAGTTTAATCAATTGGTTTGTAAACGATTACATAAATTTGTCGAAACATCGAGTATATTAAAAGTAGAGCATGCTGTAAAAGAAGTAATTGAATCCCAAACTCATATTGAGTTAACTGACCGAAATTATGTCAATTTAGTTGTACATCTCATATTAGCTATCGAGAGAATTAAAGATGATGTACATACTGTACTTGAGCAAGAAAATTTAGTTCAAGAGATTGAAACAATGAAAGAGTATTCAATTGCTAAACAAATTGTAAAGAAATTAGAAAAAATGTTGGGAATTTCAATACCGGGATATGAGATTGGATACATCACCCTTCATTTATATGGTGCTAATTTTTTAAACCATCCTGATACAGTTGTAAATAGCCAAGACGATATGGAATGGTACGATCTAACGCAATGCTTTATAACTGCGGTCGAAAAAGAGCTCTCACTATCGTTAAAAGAAGATGTTGCACTTTTTGAAGGGTTGCTTGCTCACTTAGTACCGGCTGTAAATAGGCTAAAATTAGGCTTGCAAATTCATAACCCCATGCTTTCAGAAATAAAGCAGCGATACCCGGATATTTTTACAGCTTGTCTTAAAGCGGGTGAAACCATCTCTGCTAAGGTAGGAAAGGTGATACCAGAAGATGAAGTAGGCTATTTAGCTATCCATATAGGTGCATCAGCTATTCGTTTAAAAGAGCAACAAAGTCGTATCTATAAAGCTATTGTTGTTTGTGCAAGCGGCATGGGTACATCGACATATTTAGCTTCAAGAGTGGAGAAAGAAATATCAAATCTCCAAATAGAATCAATATTGTCATTAACTGAATTAAGGGATCGAATATTCAATTTATCACAAAATCAATTGATATTGTCTACCGTTTCTTTGCCATTTTTGGAACCAGATCATTACATTTTGGTCAGTCCATTTTTAAGAGAAGAAGAAATCAATATAATCCGTAAAAAGATAGGGACCATAATAATAAAAGATAAAGAAGCAGCGAAGGGCTCACAAGAACAAAGTTATGTATCAATGGTAGGATCAGCAAAGTATGGTGAAGCGATGGTACAAATCTTACGAAATTTATCCGTTTTTCATTTAGTAGCGGATAAAAATACTCTTTTAAAAGACCTAACGGATAAGGTGGAAGCTATTTCAGTCGTAGCGAGTTCTGACCAAGTCTTATTCGATTTAGAAAAAAGAGAAAAACAAGGTGCATTTGTTCTAGACCATTTAGCAATGGTACATACAAAAACTTCAGGCGTAAGTGAATTATTTGTATCCGTGTTTCAATTAAGTAGTTTAACAGTTTGGGATGAAAAAAAAATCGATACTATTCTATTGCTGGCAGCTCCTATTAATGCTCCAAAAGAACATATAGAAATGATAAGTGAAATAAGTGCAAATTTAATCGAAGATTCGTTTCTTAAGACTCTCAAGAAAGGAGTAGAGGAGCAGATAAAAATTGAAATAGAGTCACTTTTATCCAGTGCTTATTTCACAAGAATGAAAGCGTTATTAAAGGAGCCAAGTACTCGATGAGAAAATTTGGTCAATTACTCAGTGCAATGATTTACCAGAATATTGCTGTGATTATTGCTGTCGGGATCATTCAAGAGTTATTTGGTATCTATGGATATTTTTATAATGATCGGATACTCCTGCTCGTTAATCCAATTTATGAAACTTTATTACCTATTTTGTTAGCATATTCTGGAGGGAAATTAGTAGGAGGGAAACGAGGGGCTGTAGTTGCTGCTTTAGTTGTTTACGGATTAACAATGGCAAGTTCCGTCCCTATTATTATTGGAGCTATGTTTATTGGTCCATTTGCTGGATTTATCGTAAATAGAATTGAGAGACTATTAAAAGACAAAATTCCAATCGGTTTCGAATTTTTAATATCCAATATTATTATTGCAATTGTTGGTGTCTTTTTGACCATTATATGCTTTTTATACGTAGGACAATTATTATCAAGTGGCATCAAAGAGTTCATTTACATGCTGCAAATGGTGATTTATTCTGGATGGTTACCATTAGCCGCAGTAATTATTGAGCCAGCGAAGATATTTTTCTTTAACAATGTTATAAATTACGGGTTTTTAACTCCAATAGGAATTCATCAGGCGAAGGAAATTGGAAAATCAATCTTTTTCCTCCTCGAATCTAATCCAGGACCTGGCTTTGGTGTTTTATTGGCATACTTTTTCAAGTCTGTTCATGGGAAAAGAAAGTCTTTAACACTATCAATGATCATACAATCAATTGGAGGAATTCATGAAATTTATTTTCCATATATATTGCGGAATTGGAAACTTCTATTTGCTGTAATCGGTGGTGGAATAGCTGGTAATGCAGTGTTTCAATTTCTTAATATAGGATTAGTTTCTATTCCTTCTCCTGGTAGTATTATTACCTTGATAGGTATGAGTCCTAAGGCTGATATACTAGGTGTTTTATTTGGAATCATCATTTCTGCTATTGTGTCATTTATTTTATCCTTTATTATATTAGGTCGTTCATTAATCAGTCCTAACGAGCAGGAGTTTGAAACTCAAATTGCTACACTTAATACGTTACAGCATATTGACCATTTTTCAAAGATAAATAATACGATAGAAAAGAAGATGGAAGAAGTTGAAAGTAGTCCATTACGAGAAAAACCCATTAAAAAGCCGATTGAAAAAGTATTATTTGTTTGCGAAGCAGGTATGGGATCAAGTTCTATGGGTGCAGCAATGCTTAGAAAAAAATTAAAATTAGCGAACTTAGACGTTAAGGTAAATAATGCATCGATACAAGATCATATAGATCCAGACATTGATCTTATTGTATGTCATCAAGCATTTCTGAAAAAGGTACAAGATAGAGCTCCTCATAAAATTTATTATTCTTTTCAATCCTTTACGAATTTTCAAGAGTATGATCAACTTGTGGAAAAAATTAGGAGTTTTGATAAAGAATAAATACTTGTAGGAGGAAACATGGAACAACTTAAATCATTGATGGTGGAAGAATTGAAGGTTGCATTCTCTAGTATTAAAGACACAGATATTCAAGTATTCATAAAAGAGATTATTAAGGCTCGAAAAATCTTTTTATTTGGACTGGGCAGAGAGCGGTTAATGCTTCAAGCAT
Organism: Metabacillus niabensis; assembly: GCF_020524345.1. Lineage (GTDB taxonomy): Bacteria > Bacillota > Bacilli > Bacillales > Bacillaceae > Metabacillus > Metabacillus niabensis_B. The sequence goes on along the minus strand of NZ_JAIVLH010000003.1, from coordinate 33,604 downwards.
TTGCGATGAGACTGATGCATTTAGGTTTAGATGTTCATGTAGTTGGTGATGTTACAGCACAAAGAATTCAAAAAAATGATTTATTTATTACTAGCTCTGGTACGGGTTATTTATCAACTGTAGAAGCTCTTTTGAAAATAGTAAAACAAGAATTTGCCAGAGTTGTTTTTATAACAGCTTCTGATGAATCTCCTCTATTACAATATATAGACCATGTTGTACAAATTGATGCACAAACAATGAAAGTTGATATCCAGAACCGTACATCTCCTCAACCAATGGGGGCGGTATTTGAGCAAGCACAGCTGCTGCTTTTTGAGTTAATTATCGTTAGACTAAAAGAGGAACTATCAGTATCTGAAGAAAAAATGGAAGTTTATCACACGAATTTGGAGTAATAGAGAGAATAAGCCAAGTAAAAGTTGTTAACTAAACTACAAAACGATGTTTCACAAAGAAGCTGCACGTGAGGATGGAATTGAAGTCGTTTCATTTGCTAAAACGAATGGCACACTTTATGAAATCTATAAAGAAGTACTAGAAGTTGACTTACATGGTGTAACAATTTTCACCATTAAAAATACATTGAAAAACAAAAAATTATGCAAAACAGCTAAATCAAAAAGGGCGCTTTAAAATAAGCGCCTTCGTTTTATCTATTCAGCTATCTTTCTTAACTGCTTAACCGTATTAGTATCCTTACCATAATTACGGAAGTACTCCTCCAATTGCTCAAGAGACAGACCTTTTGTTTCCGGTAAGAATTTAACGACAAATGTCATAGCAATGATTCCGAGTCCAACGAAAACAAAGAATGTAGTTGATAGACCTACTGATGCTAAAAGCACTGGGAATAATAAACCTATTAAAAAATTAACAATCCATAAACAGAATACACTAACACCCATACCGAGACCTCTTAGACGAGTAGGGAATATTTCTGATAACATTAACCATGTAACTGGTGAGATAGCACCTTGTTGGAAGGCGAGAAATAAAACCGTTAACGAAAGAACAACGTATGGAAGAGCTGCAGTACCTTCAAGTGCAATGGAGAATATACCAATAAGAAGAAGCGCTGATGTTGTACCTAATAAACCAGTTAATAGCATTGGTCTGCGACCTACTTTTCCAAGCAGCCAAATTCCCACAAAAGTAGCGAGTACAGAAATAAGACCGTTTGCGATGTTACCAATTAGTGCTGCACCAGTATCAAAGCCGGCATCTTTCAGAATCTCAGTCCCATAATACATGATAGAGTTAACACCCGTTACTTGTTGAACAACTGCAATACCGATTCCGATAAAAAGAATACGTCGTACCCAAGGAACAGCCATGTCTTTCATCGTAGCTTTATTAGTTTGGGCTTCTTTTTCGAAAATTGATTTAATTTCATTTAATTCTGATTTCGCTTGCTTTTCTGCTCTGATTTTATTTAAAACTTGTAGAGCTTCCGTATTTTTTTGTCTAGAAACGAGCCAACGGGGACTTTCTGGAAGCTTAAGCATTCCAAAGAATAAAAAGATCGCAGGAAGTGCGGCAATAATTAACATATAACGCCATACATGATCATGGTGGCCCATTGTGTTACCTAGAATAGCATTAATAACAAACGCTAAGAGTTGACCGGACACAATCATTAATTCGTTCTGGGTAACCATTCTTCCTCTACTCTCCGCTGGAGACATTTCTGCTAGATAACTAGGTACCGTTACTGATGCTCCTCCAACTGCTAATCCAAGCAGGAAGCGAAAGAACACCATAGCCGTTACATTTGGTGCCAACGTACATCCAACTGTAGCGACAAAGAAAATAACAGCTAATAACAGGATATTGTTCCGGCGTCCGCTGTAATCTGATAATCTACCACCGAAAACTGCACCAAGAGCTGCACCAAAAAGCAATGAGCTTGCAACAAGCCCTTCAGTAAACGACGTAAGGCCAAGTGCTTCAGACATAAATGGTAAGGCGCCATTGATTACACCAGTGTCGTAACCAAATAGTAGCCCGCCAAATGTTGATACAAAGATGACTTTAAATAGAAAAGATTTTTGAGATTGTTCCATATAAATTCTCCCCTTTGCAATATGTTGGTAATGTGTTGATTATGTTTTGGTAATTTAATCTGGTTTGATCATAATATTAAAAGCGCTTTCAGTCAATGAGAATTTTTGAAAAATTTCATAAGTTTGTATCTATTTATTAAAAAGAACCCTTATAAACTAAGGGTTTATTGACCTTTCAAATAAGTAGTTACAGAAACTTGTATTTTTTCATCTTGTAAATTTTTTAAGAGATGTAGTATAAATGGGTAAGTTTTTGAATATTTATGATTATTTTTTGGTTAAGTGTTGAAAAAATCGTTAGAACCATTTATAGTTGATGTAAGGGAGATGAAATGGTTTACATGAATCATTTAGTGTTAATGACATATTCATCACTACCACACTGCCAAATGAGAACAGAGGGATTGTCATGATAAAAACGGAAAGAATTGAACAAATTCAAGATTATATTTTTCAGCAACAAACAGTTTCTTTAGATGAACTTGTCGAGGTATTTGAAGTTTCTAAGAACACAATAAGAAGAGATATTCAGCAATTAGTGGAAAGAGGCAAGATTAAAAAGGTTTATGGGGGAGTAGCAGTTAATCATGCAACTCTTAAATCATTTAATGAAAGACAGACAAAGAATCAGTTAGAAAAGATATCTATTGCAAAAGCTGCAGCTGATTTAATTCAAGATGGAGACATTATTTATGTTGATTCAGGAACAACAACACTTGAAATGGTGAAGTTTATAAAAGATAAACAAGTGACAATTATTACAAATAATTTAGATTTTATTTTCAATTCTTTTCCATATGAAAATCTTAATGTCATCTCAACCGGTGGTGTGTTTGATCGTAAGACGAAGTCATTTGTTAGCTTGAAAAATATGGATCTTTTAAGATCCTACAACATTAATAAAGCTTTTATGGCTTCCACTGGAATTACACTAGAAAATGGGGTAACACATTCATCTCCACATGAAAGTGAAATTAAGCAAGCTGTTGTTCAAAAAAGTGATGAAATTTATTTGCTGGTTGATCATATTAAATTTGGTCGATATGCTTTAATGACGTATTGTGATCTCGAAGATGTTGATTGTATTATTACAAACAAATTTCCGGGAGAAGAGTATCAGCATTTTACAAAGAAACATGGTATTGAATTAATCATTTCAAGTTAAAAAAATTATTTAGGGGGATTTAGATTTATGCCATTATTACGTTTTGATTTAGTAGAAGGTCGAGATGAAGAAACATTAAGGAAGTTGCTTGATACAGCTCACCAAGCGATGGTGGATGCTTTTCAAGTGCCTCAACGTGATCGTTATCAAATTGTTCACCAGCATGCTCCAAATGAATTGATCATTCAAGATACAGGGTTAGGGTTTACAAGAACAAAGGACTTGGTTCTTATAAGTGTTGTAAGTAAAAAACGTACAACAAGTCAGAAAGAAAAGTTATATGCGTTATTAGCTGATAGACTGAAAACAGAGTGTGGTGTTTCACCTGAAGATCTCATGATATCGATTACAGAAAATAATAATGCGGATTGGAGTTTTGGACTGGGTGAAGCACAATTTTTAACAGGTAAGCTTTAACATAAAGTATCCATCAGATCAGCAGGAGTAATCCCGCCCTTTGAGATAGACCTTTTCCGGGATAGTATCGAAATTTATTAAATTCCAAACAAAACTTGAAAGCGCTTTATGTAAGTGTTACTATTAAATTATAAATTTAGTATTTCTAACCACAACGAGAATATTAAAGTCTAATAAGACATATAAATGAAATCGATTGCAATAGTAATCCTGTCATTAAAAGAATATGAATGGACTAAAAAGTTCAAGATAGGTAAAAATTCTGTCGCAAAAACGCTTGGCATGACCTTTTTGGAGCAACAAGTGAAATAAACTAAATACCCTAGGTGATTTTTTCATTCTTTTATAGTAATGAATGAAATCGATTTCAGTAAGATCAGCAGATAGATGTAAAATATTCATAAATACATTATCAAATAAGGAGGATCATGAATGAGTAGATTACTGCGTAAACCAGTGCTAAAGGAGTTGGCAAAGGGTATTACTCTTGTACATGAGGTGACATCTGTTAATTCAACATTAGAGTATGTTGGCTTTAAGATGATTGACCTGGTACCTGGGGCAAAATATACAGAAACGTTAGGAAAACAAGAATGTTGTATTGTGGCTGTAACAGGACAAATCAATGTAAGTGATCAGGAAGTATTATTTGATCAAATTGGAACGCGTGAATCAGTTTTTGAAAAGAAACCAACTGACAGTGTTTATGTTTCAAATGATAAAACCTTTGACATTGAGGCCGTTAGTCAGGCGAGAGTTGCTTTATGTTATTCACCTTCAAATAAACAATTACCAACAAAACTCATCAGTGCTGCAGATATTGGTGTGGAGCATAGAGGCGCAGGTAATAATAAACGAATGGTTCATAATATTCTGCCTGATTCTGATCCTTCAGCAAATAGTTTACTAGTTGTAGAGGTGTTTACAGAAAGTGGTAACTGGTCCAGTTATCCTCCTCATAAGCATGATCAGGATAATTTGCCTGAGGAATCATTTTTGGAAGAAACATATTACCATGAAATGGATCCACCGCAGGGCTTTGTGTTCCAACGGGTTTACACAGATGATCGCTCAATAGATGAAACAATGACAGTAGAAAATAGTGACACGGTCATTGTACCTGTTGGTTATCATCCAGTTGGAGTTCCTGAAGGATATACGTCTTACTACTTAAATATAATGGCAGGTCCTACACGAGTTTGGAAGTTTCATAATGATCCTGACCATGAATGGATTTTAAAACGATAACAAAAGGAGATGTGATGGACATGAAAGTGAATTTTAATACAGATAAAGAGTTCGATATTATCGCAATTGGCCGTGCGTGTATTGATTTAAATGCTGTTGAGTATAACCGCCCAATGGAAGAGACAATGACATTCTCAAAGTATGTTGGTGGATCTCCTGCAAACATAGCGATTGGCAGTGCAAAGCTCGGGTTGAAAGTAGGTTTTATTGGAAAGCTTGCTGATGACCAGCACGGTCGTTTTATTGAAAAATATATGAGAAATGCAAGGGTTGATACGACGAATTTTGTTGTCGATCAAGAAGGACATAAAACTGGATTGGCGTTTACAGAAATTAAAAGTCCTGAAGAATGCAGCATCCTTATGTACCGTCAAGATGTTGCAGATCTTTATTTAACTCCAGCAGAGGTGAATGAGGACTACATTAAAAGGTCAAAAGTTTTACTTGTATCAGGTACTGCACTCTCTAAGAGTCCGTCTCGTGAAGCTGTTATTAAGGCTGTTAGTTTGGCTAAAAAGAATGGTGTTAAAGTCATTTTTGAATTAGACTACCGTCCATATTCATGGGAAAACCAAGAGGAAACAGCTGTATATTACTCCTTTGTTGCAGAGCAATCAGACGTTGTCATTGGAACTCGTGATGAATATGATGCCCTTGAAAACAGAACAACAGAAGGTAAAAACGAGGATACTGTTACGTACTTATTTAATCATTTTCCTGAATTAGTCGTTATTAAACATGGTGTGGAAGGGTCTTATGCATATACAAAGTCAGGTGAAACATTTAGAGGAAAAGCATACAAAACAAAGGTTTTAAAAACATTTGGTGCCGGAGATTCCTATGCTTCAGCTTTTCTTTTCGCACTAATTTCCGGGAAAGATATTGAAACAGCACTAAAATATGGAAGTGCATCAGCATCCATCGTTGTAAGTAAACATAGCTCATCAGAAGCAATGCCGACAGTAGAAGAAATTGAGGCATTAATTGATAAAAATGAAACAATATCTGTTTGATAGAGGTGAAAAAAGATGGACACAATTCGATTAACAACAGCGCAAGCTTTGGTTAAATTTATACAGCAACAATATGTTTCAATTGATGGTGAAGAACAGCCTTTTGTTGAAGGAATTTTTAACATCTTTGGACATGGAAATGTTTTGGGTTTTGGAGAGGCACTTGAACAAAATCCCGGAAACTTAAAAATAATTCAAGGTAAAAACGAACAAGGAATGGCACACGCGGCAATTGCTTACAGCAAACAGATGCTCAGAAAAAAAATATATGCGGTTACAACTTCAAGTGGTCCAGGTTCCGCAAACTTAGTTACGGCTGCAGGTACAGCACTTGCGAATAATATTCCGATTCTTTTACTTCCTGCAGACACATATGCAACGCGCCAACCTGATCCGGTTTTACAACAGGTAGAGCAGGAACATAGTATTGCGATAACAACAAATGATGCTCTTCAGCCGTTATCCCGATATTGGGATCGAATTACACGGCCAGAACAGTTAATGTCAAGCTTAATTCGTGCATTTGAAGTGATGACAGATCCAGCAAAGGCGGGTCCGGCTACCATCTGTATTTCCCAGGATATAGAAGGGGAAGCATATGATTATGATGTAAAGTTCTTTGAAAAACGAGTACATTATATTGACCGACGTCTCCCTAACCAACGTGAATTAGAGGGGGCAGTCAAGCTAATTAAAGCAAGCAAAAAACCGGTGATTGTTGTTGGTGGAGGAGCAAAGTATTCAGAAGCAAGAGAAGCTCTCATCGAAATTTCAGAAAGATATAATATTCCATTAGTTGAAACACAGGCTGGTAAATCAGCTGTTGAATCTACATTTAAAAACAACCTTGGAGGACTAGGTATTACCGGAACTTCAGCAGCAAATAAAGCGGCACAAGAAGCGGATCTCATTATTGGTATCGGTACAAGATTTACAGATTTCGCCACATCCTCTAAGACAATTTTTAACTTTGAAACAACTAACTTCTTAAACATAAATGTTAGTCGTATGCAAGCATACAAATTAGATGCCTTTCCAGTCGTGGCAGACGCTAAGTCTTCAATTGAAGCCTTAATCCCTATGTTGGAAGGATATAAGAGTGAATTCGGCACCTATATAGATGAGTTGCAAGAAGAATGGTTAGTTGAACGTGATAGATTAAGCAAGGTGACATTTACTAGAGAAAATTTTGATCCGGAAATAAAAAATCATTTCTCACAAGAATTATTAAATGAATATGCAGATGCATTAAACACTGAATTACCGCAGACAACTGCATTGCTTACAATCAATGAAACAATTGATCCGGACAGTATTATCATCTGTGCTGCAGGATCATTACCTGGTGATCTTCAACGACTATGGCATGCCGAGGTACCAAATACGTATCACCTGGAGTACGGTTATTCTTGTATGGGTTATGAGGTTTCCGGTACATTGGGTTTAAAGCTTGCTGAGCCGGATAAGGAAGTATACACAATTGTTGGAGATGGAAGCTTTCTTATGCTACATTCTGAATTTATTACAGCAATTCAATACAAGAAGAAAATTAATATTCTTCTGTTTGATAACTCAGGTTACGGATGTATTAATAATTTACAAATGGATTTCGGAAATGGTAGCTATTTCTGTGAATTCAGAACAGATGATAACCAAATTATGAACATTGATTATGCAAAAGTAGCTGAAGGATATGGAGCAAAGGCATACCGTGCAAACACAGTTGAGGAATTAAAATCAGCTCTTGAGGATGCTAAAAATCAAGATAGATCAACATTAATTGAAATGAAAGTGCTACCAAAAACGATGACAGATGGGTATGATGGCAGCTGGTGGAATTTGGGTGTACCAGAAGTTTCTGCTGAAGAAGGTGTCCAAAAGTCATATGAGACAAAACAACAAAAACTACAAAATGCAAAGCAATATTAATAGAGGTGAGCTCATGAGTAATCAAGATATTCTTTGGGGAATTGCTCCCATTGGTTGGAGAAACGATGATATACCGGAAATTGGGAAGGAAAATACGTTATCACATCTGTTAAGTGATATTGTTGTTGCAGGGTTTCAAGGAACAGAGGTTGGCGGATTTTTCCCGGAGCCAAAAATTTTAAATAAAGAGCTTAATCTACGAAATTTAAAAATTGCAGGTAAATGGTTTAGTAGCTTTATTATTCGAGACGGTCTTGAAGAAGCTTCAAAAGAATTTCATCAGCATTGTGCATATCTTCAAGAAGTGAATGCCAGTGTGGCTGTAGTGTCAGAACAGACATACAGTATTCAAGGAACTGAAATGAATGTGTTTGGAGAAAAGCCATACTTTACTGATGAAGAGTGGGATGTTTTATGCGTCGGGTTAAATGAGCTTGGAAAAATAGCAGAACAGTATAATCTTAAACTTGTTTTCCATCACCATATGGGGACAGGAGTGCAAACTTTAGAAGAAATTAATCGTCTTATGGAGAACACAGACTCTAATCATGTTCATTTACTTTATGATACCGGTCATATTTACGTTTCAGATGGGGATTATATGTCGCTTTTGATTAAGCACATTGATCGTATCAAACACGTTCACTTTAAAGATTCACGACAAGAAGTACTACATCAATGTAAAGAAAATGGGAGATCATTTTTACAGTCATTTTTAAATGGAATGTTTACTGTTCCTGGAGATGGATGTATTGATTTCACAGAGGTCTATCAATTCTTGCTTGATCACAATTATAAAGGATGGATCGTCATTGAAGCAGAACAAGATCCAGCCATAGCTCACCCTTTAGAATATGCTTTGCTTACAAGAAAATATATTGATGAAAAGCTCCTAAAAACAAAGGACTAAATCGTTAAAAACTAACTTTATGAACGTTAGTTTTTGCAGGGGCATAGAGGTTACATGACTCTACTGCCTTTATTTGTATGAGCCAAGAGAGATTAAATAAAATGTTTAGGAGGAATAGAGCATGACATTAAGATTCGGAGTAATCGGTACAGGTGCAATTGGAAGAGAACATATTAAACGTATTAGCAATAAGTTAGCAGGTGGAAAAATTGTTGCTGTAACAGATGTGAATCAAACGTCTGCAGAAGATGCGGTAAAGAGTTTTGGGCTTGATGCAGTTGTTTATCCAAATGACTTAGCACTTCTTGCTGCTGACAATGTTGATGCTGTTCTTGTAACAAGCTGGGGGCCTGCTCATGAGGCGAGCGTATTAGCAGCAATTGAAGCTGGAAAATATGTATTCGTTGAGAAACCATTGGCTACAACAGCTGAAGGATGCATGAGAATTGTTGAAGCAGAAATGAAACACGGTAAGCGTCTTGTACAAGTTGGTTTTATGCGTCGTTATGATAGTGGATACGTTCAGTTAAAAGAAGCGATTGAAAACAACTTTATTGGTGAGCCGCTTATGATACGGGCTGCACACAGAAATCCGGAAGTGGGAGAAAATTATACGACAGATATGGCCATTCATGACACATTAATTCATGAAATAGATGTTCTGCATTGGTTAGTTAACGATGATTATCAAACGGTTCAAGTGGCTTATCCAAAAAAATCAAAGCATGCACATGAAAATCTTAAAGATCCGCAAATTGTGACACTTGAAACAAAAGGTGGAATCGTGATCACTGCGGAAATTAATGTGAACTGTAAATACGGTTATGATATTCAATGTGAAGTTATCGGAGAAGAAGGGATTGTTAGTCTACCTGAATTCCAGAGCATTTCATTCCGCAAAAATGCGATGTTCGGTACACATGTCTTAATGGATTGGAAAGATCGTTTTATTGATGCTTATGACAAAGAGCTTCAAGATTTCATGGATTCGATTAAGAAAACAGGTGAACCAGACGGTCCAACTTCATGGGATGGTTATATTGCACAGGTAACAGCAGATGCTGCCATTAAAGCACAAGATTCAGGTGAAAAAGAGAAGATTACTTTACAAGAGAAACCAGTTTTTTATAGTAAACCAACCGAAGCAGTAAATGCTTGATTTTTAAGGAGAGATGAGCGATGAAACTATGTTTTAATCAGGCAACAACATTAGAAAATTCAAACCTTGTAAAAGACTTAGAGTATTGTGAAAAACATGGATATGATTTTATTGAGATTCGCACAATGGATAAATTACCAGAATATCTTCAAGACCATTCGATTGATGATTTAGCTAATTTCTTTAAATCAAACCACATCAAGCCTCTGGCGCTAAATGCACTTGTTTTCTTTAACAATCGCGATGAAGCAGGGCTTAAGGAAACTATTGCTGAATTTAAAAACATGTTGGAAGTAGCAGGAGCAATTGGTGCTCAATATATCGTAGCTGTTCCACTTGTAACACAAGAGAAAATCTTGAAAACAGATATTAAAGATAGTTGTGTAGAAGTGTTAAAAGAATTGTCAGAACTAGCAGAACCGTATGGTGTTAACATTGCACTGGAATTTGTCGGTCATCCTCAATGTACAGTGAATACATTCGGTCAAGCCTATGATATTGTGGAAGCGGTTGATCGCAAAAATGTTGGATTAGTTTTAGATGCGTTCCACTTCCATGCGATGGGATCACAACTGGAAGATCTTAAAAATGCTGACGGTTCTAAAATATTTATCTTCCATATTGATGATACAGAGGATTTTCCAATCGGTTTCTTAACAGATGAAGATCGTGTGTGGCCGGGATTAGGTGTAATTGATTTAGAAAGTATTTTGGGCATTTTAAAAGATAAAGGTTACTCAGGTCCGGCATCAGTAGAAATCTTTAGACCGGAGTACTATCAATTAAATGCAGAAGAAGCAATTAAAACAGCGAAAGAAACTACATTGGAAGTTATTACTAACTACTATAATGTTGAAATTGCCTCTAAGTAAGGAATTTTAAACATAGCTAAGGAGGTGTATGCAGTGACTTTAGTCCCGATGAAGAAAATGCTTCTAAAGGCAAAAGAAGGGAAGTATGCTGTCGGTCAATTTAATATAAATAGTTTACAATGGGCTCAAGCAATCCTTCAGGCTGCAGAAGAGGAACAATCGCCGGTCATTGTAGCAGCCTCAGATCGGCTGGTGGATGACTTAGGAGGATTTAAAACCATTTCTGCGATGGTAAGAGCTCTAATAGAAGAAATGAACATTACAGTTCCTGTAGCGTTACACCTTGATCACGGGTTATCTGTCAATAGATGTAAACAAGCGATTGATGCCGGCTTTACATCCGTTATGATAGACGGATCACACTTCTCAATTGATCAAAATATTCAAATGACAAAGCAAGTTGTCGAATATGCACATTCTAAAAATGCTTCTGTTGAAGCAGAAGTTGGAACGGTTGGTGGAATGGAAGATGGCCTTATTGGCGGTGTGAAATATGCTGATCCAAACGAGTGTGTTCGACTTGTTGAACAAGCAGGGGTAGACGCGCTTGCTGCTGCACTAGGATCTGTTCATGGTCCTTACCAAGGTGAGCCGAAACTTGGCTTTAATGAAATGAAACAAATATCCGAACTAACGGGCATACCACTTGTCCTGCATGGTGGTTCGGGAATACCAGACTACCAGATTAGAAAAGCAATAGAATTAGGCCATGCAAAAATTAACGTAAATACAGAGTGTCTACAAGCATGGACAAAAGCGGTGCGAGAGAAATTAAATAGTGACTTGGAATTATATGACCAACGCGCTATTACAACTCCAGGTAAAGAAGCTATAGTTAATACTGTTAAGGGGAAAATGAGAGAATTTCAATCAAGTAGAAAAGCAATAGCGATTGCTGTGAGTTTTTAACAAGAGACGAAGATCGTGCTTTAAGGAGCCTTCTATCAAAAGAGGCAGTGAATTAAGGGTTGCAAAAAAATCACTTAACCTGCAAGAATGAGTTCACATAAAAGATGCATTTCTGTTAAAGTTCAACAATGCCTTAGATTGCCCGTTAGAACGTTGCTTTTTGTTCATTGATAAAGTAGTTTGTATTTCCATCCTTTCACTTTTTTCATTTCTTACTTAACATATGAAAAAATCGTATTTATTTCTTTCACGTGTTAAAATAGTTTGGAATTGCCCTATTTCTAAAAGTTCTTTATAAACGATATATAGAATAAATGAATGAAAACGAGTGTGGAGTTTAGATACTATTTCTGCTTCATGGTGTCAACTGAAGGTGAGTGAAATAAATGAAAATGAGTGATGTTGCAAAATTAGCCAATGTATCGCCTGCAACAGTTTCCAGAGTGTTAAGCAATCCTGATTTAGTCAGCAAAGAAACTAGGGAAAAAGTGATGGAGGTTATCAATAAAGTAAATTATAAGCCCCATATTGTTGCAAGGCAGTTTAGAACGAAGGAAACGAAAATTATACTTGTCGTCGTGCCTGATATTACAAGCGCTTTCTTCTCGAAGGTTTTACGGGGAATTGAACATGTCGCTGTTCAAAATGGCTACCAGGTTATTTTAGGAGATACTGAAAACGATACTGAAAGAGAACAAGAATATATTAATTTATTACTGCAAAAACAAGCGGATGGAATGGTCCTATTAACGGCCAGACAAGATAAAACCCAACTGGAGGAAATAGCTGAGCATTTTCCAATGGTTTTGGCGTGCGAATATATGGATGGGTTAAATGTTCCCACCGTTTCAATTGATAACATTAGTAGTGCGAGAAAAGCGACAGAACATTTAATTCAGCAGGGACATACAAAAATTGCTCATATTACAGGACCTATAAATGTAATCCTAAGCAGGGATCGATTAAGAGGTTTTCAACAAGCAATGATGAGTCATGATTTGGAAATTGATTCAGCATATATTCAGGAAGGCGACTTTACCTTTGAATCAGGCTATCATCAAATGTTGAAATTACTAGCCTTAGAAACCCCGCCTTCGGCTGTTTTTGCTTTTAATGATGAAATGGCAATGGGCGCAATAAAAGCTGTGAAAGATAGTTATTTGTCAGTACCGGAAGATGTGGCGATTGTTGGGTTTGATAATATAAAAATGTCTTCCGTAATTGAGCCAAATTTAACGACAATTAATCAGCCGAAGTACGAAATAGGAAAAAAAGCAATGGAGCTATTATTGAAATTAATCAATGGTGAATCTCTTCAAAAGAAAAAATTTGTTATGAAAGATGAACTGATTATCAGAGAATCATCGGTGAAAAATTAGGAAAGCCATGGAATGGATGATGTTAGTTTCTTCATTCCTTGGCGGAAAAGTTAGAATATACGTACTAAAATAGTTGTTTTTAGAATATATAGTTAATGTAATCGATTTCAAATAATTCTCTAAATAAAAATGAAAATGAATATATGTAATATAAGATTAATAATTTGTTATTTCATCATATAAACCTTTGAAAACCTTGTAATATTTAAAGATTTTTAATGTAGAGAATATTAGAAAAGCGTTTACAAAGTTTCGTTTTTCATTTAGAATAAGTCTTGTAGAAAGATTATTTCGGAGATATCATTGAAATCGATTTCATTCAATAGGTTGATTATGTGAACTTGCTACTACTTTTCATGATCTTTACTAATTTGCCAGTTAAAGAAAATGAAAACGATTAAAGTAGTGTAATGATAGATTGTTAAAAAGGGAGGAGTATTGATTATGTCAAACACAGTAACAGTTCAAAATTTAAGAAACTATATTGGTGGTAAATGGATAGAATCTAATTCCGGAAAAACAGAAGTTGTTCCAAATCCGGCAACTGGTGAAACATTAGCAAATGTACCCCTTTCTAGTCGTGAGGACTTGGACCATGCGGTTGAAGTAGCGGCAGAAGCGTTTAAAACTTGGAGCACAACGGCAGTACCTCGCAGAGCAAGAGTGCTTTTTAAATACCAACAATTACTTGTAGAGAATTGGGATGAATTAGCCCGCTTAGTAACCTTGGAAAATGGTAAAAGCTATAACGAAGCATACGGTGAAGTGCAACGTGGGATTGAATGTGTTGAGTTTGCTGCAGGTGCTCCTACTTTAATGATGGGAAAACAGCTTCCTGATATTGCAACAAATGTTGAATCAGGAATGTACCGCTATCCAATCGGTGTGATCGGGGGAATTTCACCATTTAACTTTCCTATGATGGTACCTTGTTGGATGTTCCCATTAGCAATTGCTTGTGGAAATACTTTCATATTAAAGCCTTCCGAGCGTACACCATTACTTGCAAATCGCCTTGCTGAATTATTTACAGAAGCCGGTTTACCAGATGGCGTTTTAAACATTGTTCACGGTGCACATGATGTTGTAAATGGTTTGTTGGAACACCCTCAAGTGAAGGGGATTTCATTTGTTGGTTCTCAACCAGTTGCAGAATATGTTTATAAAACTGCTTCAAATCATGGCAAACGTGTTCAAGCTCTTGCTGGTGCAAAAAATCACTCAATCGTTATGCCAGATGCAGATTTAGATGGTGCTGTTAACCAAATCATGAACGCTGCATATGGATCAGCTGGAGAAAGATGTATGGCTGCTGCAGTTGTCGTTGCAGTTGGAGAAGTTGCAGATCCATTTATGGAAAAATTACTGGAAGCAGTAAATAATATTACAATCGGAAATGGATTAGATGAAGGAGTTTTCCTTGGACCGGTTATCCGTGATTCACATAAAGAAAGAACAGAGAGATACATTGAACTTGGAGAAAAAGAAGGAGCTACTTTAGTACGTGATGGACGCAAAGATGCTCAAGCTTCTGGAGAGGGTTACTTTGTAGGACCTACCATTTTTGACCATGTTAATACTGAAATGACCATTTGGAAGGAAGAAATCTTTGCTCCTGTATTATCAGTCGTTCGTGTAAACACATTAGATGAAGCAATTGCTTTAACGAATAAATCTGATTTTGCAAATGGCGCATGTATTTACACAACGAACGGCAGTCATGTACGACAATTCCGTGAAACAATAGATGCAGGTATGCTAGGTGTTAACTTAGGTGTTCCTGCACCGATGGCGTTCTTTCCATTCTCTGGTTGGAAGAAATCATTCTACGGAGATCTGCATGCAAATGGAACAGACGGTGTAGAATTCTATACTCGTAAAAAGATGGTAACAGCTCGCTGGTAATGTAAAAGGTTAGATGGAACAATCCTACGAATTACACTATTCGATTTCGTTGATTGTTCCTCTAAATCCAAAACTTCCACTAAATAAGAGAAGATAAATGTTAAATAAAAACAACATAAAAAGGAGATGTTTCCATTGCGATTGGCTTATGATCCATCACATTATCGTGATAATACAAATTTAAAAGATACAATTGATGCCGTTGCCAGATTAGGATATGAATATGTAGAGTTATCACCGCGCAAAGATTTTATTTGGTTTTATGAATATCCTAAGGTTGATAGACAGTTGATTAAAGATTTAAAAAGATATTGTTTAGATGCGGGTGTTAAAATCTCTTCTGTCCTTCCTGTACAACAATGGTCTTCACCGAATGAGGAAGAACGTCAAGCTGCAGTGAGGAATTGGAAGCGCTGTATTGAGATCACTTCTGATTTAGGAGTAGATTTAATGAACAGTGAATTTGCCGGAGACAAAAGCCGGCCGGTGGAAAGTGAAGGAGCTTTTGTTAAATCAATGGAAGAGCTCATGCCGCTTTTTGAAAAAGAAGGAATTAACCTTAATTTACAATCCCATCCTAATGATTTTATTGAGTTAAATACAGAGGCTATTCGAATGATTCGTGCATTTGATAAAGAGTGGATGAAGTTAGTCTATTCTGTTGCACATGCTTTCTTTTATGATGATGGTATCGGCGATGTAGAGAAACATTTGGAAGAAGCGGGTAGTTTGCTTGCTCACGTCCTAATTGCCGACACTCTGAATCATAAAGCAGCATTCGGACTGCGTTATATTGTAAATCCTCCAAATGCGAACGTAACGATTCATCAACACTTGAACCCTGGTGAAGGAGAAATAAACTTTGAAGCACTTTATCGAAAATTAAGAGAAATGAAGTTTGATGGAATTGTAACAAATTCAGTATTTGCTTATCCGGATAAACCGGAATGGTCCAATGAAGTAACATTGAAGTCTATAAGAGAAGGATTAAATATTAAAGAGGGATTAAATATTTAATACGTGAAAAACGTAGCAAAATAGTTATTATATATGGTGAAAAAACTTCAATTCCTTATTAATAAAGGGATTGAAGTTTTTTATATAGTAAGTTTCGAACCTTTCCGGTCTAAATGCACAAAGGGGTTTAAGTTTGATTGAATTTTACAAATACTTAATTTCTAATTTCCAACTAAAGTTTATTATGTTATGATACTTTTTGAGTTTGAAAGACTTTGATATTAAAATTAAGGAATTATTTAGTTTATCTTTATGTGTAAGCGTTTACAAAATAGTTTGAATATTTCAGATTACAAGAAACCATCGACAACGAAATGAATAAAATGTGTATTAAAGTATTATGCCATAATGGTTAAGTTTAAATAAACAACTAAGTAAAAAGAAGTTGCTAATATAAAAGGTGGAATATAAATGAAGTATAGATCTGCATTTGATATTATTGGTCCCATTATGATCGGCCCCTCCAGTTCTCATACAGCTGGTGCAGCTAGAATTGGCAGAGTGGCACGGACATTGTTCGGAAGAGAGCCGAAAAAGGCAGTTATATCTTTATATGGCTCATTTGCCAAAACATATAAAGGTCACGGAACAGATGTTGCTATTGTTGGTGGTCTACTTGATTTTGATACTTTTGATGAACGAATTCCACAAGCTTTACAAATAGCTCAAAAAGCGGGGATTGAAATAGAATTTATTGTTGAAAATCTCGTAACTAATCATCCAAACACAGTCAGAATTAACCTGTATGACGATAATAATCATCAAATGGAAATCGTTGGTGTTTCAATTGGTGGAGGGTCCATTGAAATTACGGAATTAAATTCATTTCAACTAAAATTGTCAGGAGAATGTCCTGCCGTTTTAGTTGTGCACCAAGATAAGTTTGGAGCTATTTCCAGTGTTGCAAACATTCTGGCGAAATATGAATTGAATATTGGACATATGGAAGTGTCACGGAAAGAAAAAGGTAATATGGCGATGATGGTGATCGAAGTAGATCAAAAAATCGAGGATGAGGTATTAAAAGAAATAGAAAAATTGCCAAACATTATTCAAACGATACGAATGGTAGAATAGATTGGGTTAAGGAGGTTTATTAATGATTAGGAACGTAGCCGAACTTGTAGAGTTGGCAGAAAGCAAACAAGTGAAAACAGCAGAAATCATGATCCAGCAGGAAATTAAGGTTTCGGGTCTTACAAGAGAAGAAATTATAGAAAAAATGGACAAAAACTTAACGGTCATGGAACAAGCGATTGAACGGGGGCTTAAAGGGGTACAATCTTTTTCAGGACTGACTGGCGGAGATGCGGTATTGTTGCAGAATTATATAAAAAGCGGAAAAACGCTAACAGGCAATCTATTGTTAGATGCAGTGAGTAAGGCAGTTGCGACAAACGAGGTAAATGCCGCAATGGGAACAATTTGTGCTACTCCAACAGCCGGTTCAGCTGGAGTTGTTCCAGGGACACTATTTGCAGTAAAAGAAAAATTAAACCCGACACGTATGGAAATGATCGAATTCTTATTTACAGCTGCAGCTTTTGGCTTTGTTGTCGCAAATAATGCCTCAATTTCAGGAGCTGCTGGCGGTTGTCAAGCAGAGGTTGGTTCTGCGAGCGGAATGGCAGCTGCAGCAATCGTGGAATTGGCAGGCGGTACACCAGCCCAAGCAGCTGAAGCGATGGCCATTACCTTAAAAAATATGCTTGGTTTAGTTTGTGACCCTGTTGCAGGTTTAGTTGAGGTGCCATGTGTGAAACGAAACGCGATGGGTGCTTCCAACGCACTGACAGCAGCAGATATGGCATTAGCAGGTATTAAGAGTAAAATCCCATGTGATGAAGTCATAAATGCGATGTATCTGATTGGCCAAAGAATGCCCCTAGCACATAAAGAAACAGCAGAAGGCGGTCTCGCTGCGACTCCTACAGGAAAAAGGTTAGCAAAAGAAATATTTGGTTAATAACGTCCTCAGGTTAAGTGATGTTGCAATCATAATCTATTAACATCTAAACGTTCTCTCCTTAAAATACATTTCAATGTGGAGAGAATTTTTTTGTGCTGGAAGTTGTTTCATAGGAGGCTTTGTATAGAAGGACAATAACTATTATGATATAACTAGAAAGTAGGTAGTTTCCTAACCTAATATAATGTCACTATCTGGTTTGAAAGGATTGAAATGATGGATCAACAAACACTGGGTAAAGAAAATAAAAATATGGGAAAACTGTTATGGCAACTAACCCGGCCACATACGTTAACAGCATCCTTTATACCTGTTTTAATAGGAACTGTATCAGCGATGTTTTATATGAAGGTTGATATTTTACTATTTATCGCTATGTTATGTGCATGTCTTTTTCTTCAAATTGCTACAAATTTATTCAATGAATATTATGATTTTAAACGAGGATTGGATACAGAAGATTCGGTAGGGATTGGCGGCGCGATTGTACGTCATGGTATGAAACCAAGAACTGTATTACAGCTTGCTTTGGCATTATATAGTTTAGCACTATTATTAGGGATCTATATTTGTGCAAGTAGCAGTTGGTGGTTGGCACTGGTTGGGATTATTGGTATGGCAATTGGATACCTTTATACAGGAGGACCATTTCCTATCGCGTATACACCATTTGGTGAACTATTTGCCGGTCTTTGTATGGGCTCTTTATTTGTATTAATTTCATTTTTTATTCAAACAAATACAATCAACTTGCAAATCATCTTTTTATCTATTCCTATTGCTATTCTTGTCGGAGCTATAAATCTATCTAATAATATACGAGATATTGAAGAAGATACGAAAGGTGGAAGGAAGACTTTAGCTATTTTAATGGGGCATAGAAAAGCGGTCTATTTTCTGGCATTATTATTTATTATTTCCTATATATGGATTGCTGGATTAGTAATAGTAGGTAATACAAGTCCTTGGCTTTTCCTTGTCTTATTAAGTGTACCAAAGCCGATTCAAGCAGTTAAAGGTTTCTTAGATAATGAGATTCCGATGAATACTGGTATAGCCATGAAAGCAACTGCGCAAACGAATACGATCTTTGGATTTCTTCTTTTTATTGGTCTGTTTATTAGTTATTATTTGTAAAAAAAAATATTTCTTTAAAATTTACAAACATCTTAATAATCAAGTTTCAAGTTTAAGCCAATTTGGGAGAAGGGAATTAATGCCTTCTATTCTAAGTTGGCTTTTGCTTTTCAGAGATACTCCTACTATTAGAAATAAGATGTAGTATTTTATATTAAGACTTAGTATAATTAGTATCAATAATATACTAAGGGTGAGTTAAAATAAAAAATGAACCACTATACCAACAAATAAAAAATAGAATTAAAGAGCAAATCCAATCTGGTAAGCTGCGAGTAGGTGACAGAGTATCATCTGAAAAGGAATTAACGGAAGAATATCATGTGAGCCAAATTACAACCAAAAATGCATTAGCAGGACTCGCGGAAGAGGGAATTGTTGAAAGAATAAAAGGGAAAGGGACGTTTGTTTGTGAAAGTAGTCTCACAAGCTCAACTAGTATAACGAAAAAATCAAAAGGACTAATAGGATTTATTCTTCCTAGTATGAAAACGAAGATTGAGCAAGAGTTTGTTAATTATATTGAAAAATATGTTTCGAAAAATGGCTATCATCTAATTATAAAAATCACGCGAGAATCTCAGTTTGAAGAAGCTGATGCAATTGAAATGTTCAGAAAGCTTGATGTAAAGGGAATGATCATTTTTCCTACAGAAAAGGAAACTTACAATGAAGCAGTACTCAGGCTATCACTGGATAAATTCCCTCTGGTCTTAATTGATAGATACATGGAGAATATATTGACTTATAGTGTAACCTCTGAAAATGAATCTGGGACCTATGAGGCGATCTCTTATTTTTTGGAAAAAGGTCATACAAACATTGGTCTTGTTTCACCAATTATTACGAATACAGTTACAGCTGAACGAGCTAAAGGCTTTGAAAATGCTTTTTTAAAGAAGGGAACGACTATCAATAAAAATCAATGGCTTACTTTAAACTTTAATGATATTTCAGCTGGTAAAACCCCTGCACTTATCAAAGAATTTCTTTTAAGTAAATCTGAAATAACAGCTGTATTTACGATGAATGCTGAACTAGCTTTATATACTCATGAAGCTATTAAATCAATTAAAAAAGAAGCATCCAGAGACATTGAATTGTTATCATTTGACCCGTCCGGAATATATGGGGTTTCCTTTATACAACAGAATATTGCTGAATGTAGTAATAAAACAGTGAACTTGCTTTTAGAGCAACTTGAGGGGCATTACAGTCCAAAAAGAATATACGTTGCTGTTGATCTGAAAATTGTAAATGATGAAGAAAGTATATGAAGGTTAACGAATACTTTTCGGTGATTAAACAATCAAGATTAAACCGTACATGTTGGAGCCATTTAGGCAAATATAATGTACGGTTTTTTGTGACTTCTCATTGATTCCTTTTTCTTGCTATCCCGTGCTCAATAACCACCCTGGATGCTCCATTTCACAAGTTTTTGGTACCTGTAAGGTATTGTTCACAATATAAGAATACTTTGGTTAGTTTATAAATTAAGTATATTTTATACTAAATTTAGTATGTGATATCTAGATTTATTATATTAACATCTTAATGAAAGCGCTTAAATTTACGTTTCTTATAAAAATGTCGTTTTAAGTGATCACAATTATCGGGAGAAAAGAATTGATTTGGTATATAAAAGTATATTTTATATTAAATTTAGTATATAAGTTATACTGATTCTGTAATAATATTTGTGTAAGCACTTTCAGTGTACTGAGTGTATAAACAAGATTTTGGTTAAAGGAGATTTATAGAATGATAAATAATAGCATTCCTAGAGAGGAATATCCTAGGCCTCAATTTGAACGAGCAGAATGGTTGAACTTAAATGGTGAATGGAACTTTAAATTTGATAAAGATAACAATGGTGAAAAAGAGAAGTGGTACAAGAAATTCAACGCTGATAAAAAAATCACTGTTCCATTTACATATGAAACAAAAGCCAGCGGAATTGAGGAGGAAGAATTTTGTCCACATATTTGGTATCAGAAGAAAATAACGATTCCTTCTGAATACGAGGGCAAGGAAATCGTCCTTCATTTTCAGGCAGCAGATTATAAGACAAAGCTATGGGTGAATGGGAGGTTTGTTGGTGAACGAAAAGGTGGGCAAATCGCTTTTTCTTTCAATATAACAGACTATTTAGAAGGAACAAATGAACTGGACATTGTCGTAAAAAACGAGGATAGCCAAAGCTGCTTTCAACCACGTGGAAAACAGAGATGGTTGGATCAGAGTTATGAATGCTGGTATGTTCAAACAACAGGCATTTGGCAAACAGTATGGCTTGAGTTCTTAAATGATACACATATTCATGCTGTAAAAATAACCCCTGATATAGATACTGAATCAGTTGAATTTGTCTATGAAGTAGGAGGTAACATGGATTCTTCCTATGTGTTGAAAACGTCTATTTCCTTTAAGGGTTTACCCATAAAGACATTTGATCAAGTAGTTAGCCGTCCAAACCTAACAATAAATACAAATATTGCAAGTGAGTTCCACCATTGGAGAGTTGTTCATTGGAGTCCACATTCTCCTAACTTATACGATGTTACATTTACTTTACTTAAAAATGGTGAAGTCATAGATCTTGTAAAATCGTATTTTGGGATGAGAAAGATATCAATAGAGAACGGAAATGTATTGCTTAATAATATTCCAATCTATCAAAAGCTCATTTTAGATCAGGGTTATTGGGAGGAATCCCATTTAACACCACCTTCCGAAGAAGCCATACTTGAGGATATTGATAAAACTTTCGCGATGGGCTTTAACGGAGTAAGAAAACATATGAAGGTGGAAGATCAACGATATCTTTATTGGGCGGATAAAAAGGGTCTCCTTGTTTGGTCTGAAATGGCTGCAACATACGAGTTTTCAGATGAGGCTGTTCAAAACTTTACTGAGGAATGGATGGAGGTTGTCAAGCAACACTATAATCACCCAAGTATTATTGTATGGACACCGTTTAATGAGTCATGGGGTGTGAAAAATATTTTTACAGACCGTAAGCAACAAAAGTTCACAGAGGGAATTTATCATCTCACAAAAGCAATCGACAGTATGAGACCGGTGATTGTTAACGATGGCTGGGAGCACACAGTATCAGACATCATTACATTACACGATTATGTGGAATATGGAGATGAATTTTTAAGCCGCTATGGAGATAAAGAAAAAGTAGTGAATAATGAAATAGCTTTCAATAAACATAAACATGCCATGGCACAAGGATATGAATATAAAGCCCAACCAATCATCATCAGTGAGTATGGCGGTATTGCCTTCAATTCAGAAAAAGGTTGGGGGTATGGAAATCAAGTTAAGAATGAAGAAGATTTCCTAAAACGCTATGAATCTATTACACAAGGAATTAAAGATACTCCATATATTAGCGGGTTTTGTTATACACAAATTACAGATGTTCAGCAAGAGATTAATGGACTTCTAAATGAAGATCGAACACCAAAAGTAGACTTAACCAAAATTAAAGAGATTAACAGTAAATAATTTTAACACAGATAAAGGAGAAGTTTATGACATTTCGACAAGAATATCCCCGCCCACAATTAGTAAGAGGAGACTGGCTTAATCTAAACGGTGAATGGGATTTTGAATTTGATGATCAGAATATTGGACTGGAAGAAAAATGGTTTAAAGAAAGTACGGAATACAAGCAAAAAATAAATGTACCATTTGCTTATCAAACAAAGCTAAGTGGAATTAATGATCCTTCTTTCCATGATTGGATATGGTATCGTCGTGAATTTACGATTCCCGATTCTATGAATGGAAAGCAAATGATCCTGCATTTTGGTGCTGTTGACTACCGAGCAATGGTTTTCGTTAATGGAAATTTGGTAGGTTCCCATGAGGGTGGCCACACCTCCTTTTCATTTGATATAACCAACTATTTACAGGATGGAAACCAAACACTTGTTGTAAGAGTTGAAGATCCTTCTATAGATGAAACCATTCCGAGAGGAAAGCAATATTGGATTCAAAAATCTGCTGCTATTTGGTACACACGGACTACCGGAATATGGCAGACAGTATGGATAGAAGCAGTGAATAAAACTCATATAAAAAAATTGAGATTCACTCCGGATATCGACAAAGGTGATATTACAATCGATTTTGAGTTGGCAGGTGATTATATAAATAAAAAGGTGGAAATCGATATCACCTTTAAAGATGAAGTGATTGCCAATGAAACCATCCAAATTTATGAAAGTTTTGTCAAAAGGTCGATTAATCTCTACAATCGAAAAATATTTCGAACTGGTTTTCATCATGTTGGGTGGAACTGGTCACCAGAAAATCCGAATTTATTCGATGTCAAAATACGTGTGAAAGAACAAGAACAAGTGCTGGATACTATTTCTTCTTACTTTGGAATGAGGAAAATCCATACTGAAAATGGCATGGTGTATCTAAATAATAGACCGTATTATCAAAAATTAGTACTTGATCAGGGGTATTGGCCGGAAGGTTTATTAACTGCACCAACTGATGAGGATTTAAAGAAAGATATAGAACTAACGAAAGAGATGGGTTTCAATGGCTGCAGGAAGCACCAAAAGGTAGAGGATCCGCGATTTCTTTATTGGGCAGATCAATTAGGCTTTCTAGTTTGGGGAGAATGTGCTGCTTCCCCTTCCTTTAGCGAGGATGCTGTTGCGCGTTTAACAAATGAGTGGATTGAAATCATCGAACGAGATTACAACCATCCTTGTATCGTCACATGGGTACCTATTAATGAAAGCTGGGGAGTTCCTTCTATTTGTAATAATGACCAGCAAATACACCATTCGGCAGCGATGTATCATTTAATCCATTCACTTGATACAACAAGATTAGTCATTTCAAATGATGGGTGGGAATTAACAAAAACAGATATTTGTGCCATTCATAATTACAACCATGGACAAAAGGATGAAGTGGAAAAGCACAATGAGTTTCGGAATTCATTACGAACTACTGAAAACCTGCTTCTTTCAAGACCTGCAGGACGAGAGATCTATACAAAAGGTTATCATCACAGTGGGGAGCCAATTCTGTTAACTGAATTCGGTGGAATTGGATATAAAGTTGGTGATGATAGTGGCTGGGGTTATACGTCGGTTACAAATGAGGAAGATTTTCTGGCAGATTATGAACGAGTCATGAAAGCGGTGTATGAATCCAGTGCTCTGCATGGATATTGCTATACACAGTTAACAGATGTTGAACAGGAGATTAATGGCTTATTAACATATGATCGAAAACCAAAGTGTGATATACAACTGCTTAAAAAGATAAATGATATGTGGCATGTACCGATTGTAAGGTAACTAATCTATTCCAATCAAAAATGAATGATGTGAAAGATCCCTTGACTGAAATTGGTCTATTTTCAGTCAAGGGATTTAAATAAAGTAAAACAAAACTTAGGGGGGAAATATATGAAGAAAAAAGCGGTATTAATGTTCATGATACTTTTTGTGTTAGCCATGGCTTTATCAGGTTGTAGTAGTTCATCCAGTAGTTCAGGATCATCTAAAAATGAGATTCTATTTTGGAATCCGTTTACAGGTCCAGATGGTGAAAATATGAAACAAATCGTGGATGAGTATAATAAGACCAATCCGGAATTCAAGGTTAAAAACCTATCTATTACTGAAGGAGATATGTATACGAAAATCCCAACCGTAGTAAATTCCGGAAAAGGTATCCCTGATTTAACCATTGTCCATGCAGAGAGAATTAAACAATTTGTTGATAATGATATGTTAACACCATACGATGATTTATTGGTTGATTATCCTGAAATTAAAGCAGAAAACTATGTTCCCGCAGGATGGAATATTGGAGATATTAATGGCAGCAGATATAGTGTTCCATTAGATGTTCACAGCTTTGTTATGTATTACAATAAAGAATTACTTGAAAAATATGCACCAAATGCACTTGATGATAACGTTATTACATTTGATGAAATCCGAGAGGCTGGAGAACTATCTAAAAAAGACGGTATTACTGGTTTCGGCTTAACTTGGACCCGACCGATCTTCTTATCTATTTACAATCAACTAGGTGGAGATATTACTAGTGATGGAGAAACACCAACTCTTAATACGCCGGAAGCGAAAGAAGCGTTGGAATTAATTAAGGGGTTAGTTGATGACAAAATTGCCAACAAAGATGGAGAAGATCCAGGTCAATTGTTTCAATCCGGTAAAGCAATCTTCTATCCTGAAGGTATTTGGATGCAAAACGGCTTAAATGAAGCGAAAAATTTAAATTGGGGCTTAACAAATTTCCCGCAAATTTCACCAGATAATATTGTAAACTGGACGTCTTCTCATCAATTCGTCATGTTTAAAGACGAAAATCGGTCTGAAGAGAAAACAAAAGGAATGATGGATTTCCTTGACTATGTCAGACAACATTCACTTCCGTGGGCAAAGGCAGGACAAAACCCTGCGGCATTAGAAACACTAGAAGATTCTGAATACAAAGAAATGCCGCAATCATTTTTAGTAGAAGATCCTGAATTACAAAAAACATTAAAAATCTTTGATTATAAATATAATGGCTTTGTAGTTGAAGAGATTGATAAATTAGTTGGAGATGCTGCGTTTGGAAAATTAGATATTGATGAAGGATTGGAAAAAGCACAAAAAGCCATTGAAGATAAAATAGCAACAAACAAATAAGCGTTGCTAAAATTATTGAGAATGATTCAACCAAAGGGTTTGTCCCTTTGGTTGAGTTGTCCTCTCTCTATTCGATAACGAAAGAATAGGAGCTTAAAATGATGATAAATACTGGAGAGAATAAGGAAGTAAATATGTCCTCGTTACTGGTAGGAAAATCAAATAAAAAAAGGTTGAATCTATCACCTTATCTATATATTGGACCGCATCTCATTCTTTTTGCCGTATTTTTTCTATTTCCCACCTTATATGGTGTTTATATTTCTTTTACCAATTGGGATCTAATTGGTGATCCTGAATTTGTAGGACTGGCAAACTATACAGAAATACTACTTAATAA
The DNA here is from genome assembly GCF_020524345.1 of Metabacillus niabensis. Classification (GTDB taxonomy): domain Bacteria; phylum Bacillota; class Bacilli; order Bacillales; family Bacillaceae; genus Metabacillus; species Metabacillus niabensis_B. Next base: position 7,459 of record NZ_JAIVLH010000003.1, on the reverse strand, counting down.
GGATTCTACTTTCTATGAACAACTCCGTGTTGGTTTGGGAAATACATTTAAATTTGTAATATTTACAGTCCCATTTTGTGTTATAGTTCCATTGTTTTTAGCTGCTGGACTAAATACGAAACCAAAAGGAATGAAGTTTTTCCAAGCACTCTTTTATATGCCATCTTTATTTTCTGTATCTGCTGTCATGATCATATTTGCTATGCTATTTAGTGTTTCATTTGGACCAATCAACCATTTTTTGAATGTTGATACAAACTGGTTATCTACCCAGCCGTACGCCTGGGTTACATTGGTTATCGTAACTGTTTGGTGGACAATTGGAGCAAATATGATTATCTATCAAGCTGCTCTTAATGGAATTTCAAAAGATTTATATGAAGCCGCATCAATAGATGGCGCAAATAATATTCAAAAATTCTTTAAAATTACACTTCCTAGCATAAGAGCTCAAATACTTTATACAGTCGTTATTACGACAATCGCACAATTTAATGTTTACGGGCAGCCGCTCATGTTAACAAAAGGTGGACCAACAAGCTCGACGACAGTTCTATTAATGTACATTCAAGAGAATGCATTCGGTTCTGGAATTTCCATTGCCGGAATTGGGGCAGCAATGGCTGTCATTTTAGGATTATGTATTATGGTTGTATCAACAATCCAATTCTTCTTTTTAAGACAACGTGATTAGGAGGTGCTTTCCTTGAAGAAAATATCAGTATCGAAAATGATTTCATTCATCTTTTTATTATTCATGGCGTTTATATGGCTTGTTCCATTACTTTACACATTTTTAACTACATTCAAAAATGAATCGGATATTCAATCAAATCCATTTACCATCCTGCCAATAAATTGGGTGATTGGTAACTATCAGGATGTTCTGTTTGAAAACACAAGTGCCCCTGTTGCTAAGTGGTTTATGAACTCGCTGATTATATCGGTATCTCAAACAGTATTAGTACTAGTGATTGTTTCATTAGCCGGTTATGGTTATTCAAGGATGAAATTTAAGGGAAGAGATGCCATCTTTGTTTTTTTAATGGCAACGATGATGTTCCCTGCTGTTGTAAACCTTATCCCACTATATAAAATCATTGATACATTAGGATGGGTTAATAGCTATTTTGCAGCCATTGTTCCAGGGGCTGCCGGAGTATTTAATATCTTTTTAGTGAGACAATTTATGCAGGGAATTCCTAAGGACTTTGATGAGTCTGCCAGAGTGGACGGTGCTTCTGAATTTCAAATTTTCACTAAGTTAATATTACCGTTAATAAGACCGGTTTTAACGGTTGTTGCGTTGTTTACTTTTACAGGTTCATGGAATGACTTCTTATGGCCGTCGATCGTGTTTAATGATATAGAAAAAATGCCAATTACACCAGGGCTGCAATTACTTCAGGGGATGTATGCACTTGATATAGCTCATGCTTTAACAGGTGCGCTAATTGCGATCGTTCCAACATTTATTCTATATTTATTCACACAAAAATATTTTATGGAATCGCTTTCCTTGTCATCAGGTGTTAAAGGGTAGAAACAAAAGGAGGTTTCACATTGAATAGAAAACTCGAGAGAAGATTAATCATTATCGGATCCATTTGGCAAATGACTACAGGACTCTTAACCATTTTTGTCTATGCTTCATTTATCAAAAATGAAGGGCTGAACTCTTCTTTTGATACCTTCGCAAAGCTGGAAGCAGTACAATCGATATTTGGAAGTTTATATATCTTTTCGGTCTCGTTTGGGATGTTATTTGTTTTATTAGGGGTGATAAACTTCTTTTTAGCTAGGAGATTAAAGGACGATAAAGCAGAAACAAAAAAGCCGGTATGGTTTATTGTCATAGGTTTAGCCTCTTATTTTGTCATGGACATTTTAGCATCACTCATGTTTTTATCTGGAGGAATCTTAGCTTTTGCTAAAAACAAATCAATAGTAAAGATGGAGAAGTATCATTTGCAAAATCAATAAGATAAAACCAAAGGAAAGACCAACTTCTTTTCCTTTGGTTTTTCCTTTGGAATTTATTGAGTAATAGAGTATTAGCTAGTAGTCTTTGTACTTTTAAAAAATCTAATAATAGGAGGAGATTTTCCTGAAAAAGATGATGACAATGGCAATTTTGGTTAGTTTTATACTGTCTCTCCCGCTAGCAACCTTTGCTTTCAGTAACCCTTTTACGTTACCGAATTCTTGGGAATGGGATACAGGAGTGTTTTATGGAGAAGGAGATCCTTATATTTTAAAACATAACGGTATTTATTATCTTTATGTCAGTACGGTTGATGATAAGAGTGGAGTAAAAGTCTGGAAGTCAGAAGATTTGGTGAATTGGGAGTACGGTGGATTAGTGACGGAGGAACCCACAACAAAGGCTGCCTATGCACCTGAGGTTGTCTATTGGAATGGTAGTTTTTATATGTACACATCACCTGGAGGTAATGGACATTATGTATATAAAAGTTCAAATCCTTTAGGGCCTTTCAAAAAGCAAACAGAAAACCTCGGTATGGGAATTGATGGACATGTGTTTATAGACGATGATGGGAAATGGTATTTCTATAGTACCGGTGACCAAAGAATTGATGCACGGCCAATGTCTGATCCATATACATTTGGAGAAGTTTCACACACTGGTGCAGAAATGAATGGTTGGACAGAGGGACCAACGATTATAAAAAGAAATAACAAATATTACATGACGTACACAGGAAATCACGTTTGGAATAAAGCTTACCGTGTTGATTATGCATCGAGCGACTCCCCGATAGCTGATTTCGCACCTAAGTTGGAACAAAACCCGATCTTACTAAATGCAGAAGGAGTAAATGCAGGTGTAGGACATAATTCTGTTGTTCGCGGACCAGATCTTGATTCCGATTATATGGTTTATCATAGTCATGCAAATCCAGGTCGCTATATGAACCTCGACCGAATTGCTTGGAATGGAGATAAAATGCTTGTTCTTGGTCCAACTACAACCGAACAGCCTAACCCGGATTTACCTGATTTTAGTGAGCGGTTCACTCAATCCTCACATAGTAAGAACTGGGAAAATGTAAATGGAGGAAGCTGGAATGTTAACTCAGGTATGTCCGGGTGGCTTCAGCAAACAAAAACGGGTAGTGCGAAAGTGTTTAAACAACTGACAAAGGCTGGGACATCCTCAGACTACACCGCAGAATTTAATATGAAAATAATTGAACAAGGATCCAGTAGTGATCCACGTTTTGGTGCTGTTTTCTCCTATAAGGATGAAAAAAACTATGGATTAGCAGTATTAAATCCTAATAAAAATCAATTAGAAACGTTCTTCATCGTAAACGGTGTTGAACAAAAATGGGAAGCAACAGATTTACCTAATGGTTACGATTATACTAAACTTCATCAAATACGAATCGAAAAAGCTGCATCAACCTTTAAGATCTTTGTAGATGGTATGCAAAAGCAAACCCGACACATAAAAAAACTGGATGGTGGAAAGATTGGATACATGACGAATGATGTTCATGCTGCTTTCGGGTTTACTGCCTTTAGTAATAAGGTAAACGGAAGCTCTGTATTTGATGCATATAAACCTGTACCAGGGAGCATAGAAGCGGTGCACTATAATTCAGGAGGAGAAGGAAAAGGCTACCATGACACAACGACTGAGAATACTAGTGATAAATATAGAAAAGATACGGTAGATTTTAAAGGGAATTCCGATGGTGGATATTATGTAAGTTTGAATAAAAAAGGAGAATGGTTGAATTATAACGTAACTATTGCAGAAGAGGGTTCTTATAATCTGGATTTAAGAATCACTGACTCAAGTAAAGATGCACAAATAAAAGTAGTATTAGACAATTCGACGGAATTGACTCCAAGCATCAATATCCCTCAAACAGATAAGTGGAAAACTCTTTCGATTGAGGAGATAAAATTACCAAAAGGAAAACATACATTAAAAGTCATTGCAGAAAATGGAAGCTTTGATCTATCGACACTTGATTTTCATGAAAGTAAGGAAGTTACGAAAATATCGTCAAACTTCAATGATGGAACAAGCGAGGGCTGGGAGGAAATAGAAGGGTTTTGGACAGTAAATACAAATAAACTAAGCGTATTTGATGCGTACAAACCAATACCGGGGTCAATAGGTGCTGCTTATTATATTACTGGCGGTGAAGGAATCGCTTATCACGAAACAACAGCGGAAAATATCGGCGGGGTATTAAGAGGAGATTCTGTAGATATACGTGATAACCCAAAAGGAGGTACTGCAGTAGGATGGAATCAAACTGGTGAATGGTTTAAATACAATGTATCCATTAAAGAATCGGGTTTATATAATCTTCAATTAAATGCGGCAACAACATTTCAATCAGCAAAAGTGAGAATTTGGCTTGATGATGAGATAGATTTAACTGGTGTGTTGGATGTTCCTAACACCGGGGATTGGAATAATTGGCAGCCTGTCATAAAAGAAGGCGTCACATTACCTGAGGGAGAGCACACGTTAAAGGTTGAGATCGTAGAAGGAGAATTTGATTTCACGAGCATTGACTTTACATCATTTGATATCCATAAGCAAATCCCTGGTATTATTGAGGCGGAAGATTACAATCTTGGCGGCGAAGGTGTTGGATATCATGATAATACCTTAGAGAATAGTGGAGAACAATATCGGAAGGATTCTGTCGATATACGATCAAATCCGGAAGGTGGTTATGCTGTTACCTCCAACCAAACAGGAGAATGGCTAGCCTATAATATCGATATTGAAGAAGAAGGAAGTTATGGATTAGATATTATTGCCGCCTCTACTAAATCTGGAGGGAAAGTAAGGCTTCTGTTAGATGATGACATTGATCTAACAGGAGAAATCGATATACCTAATACAGGGGATTTAAATAGGTGGGAAAACATTTCACTACAGGATCTTTCTTTACCAGCTGGAAAGCATACGTTAAAGCTTGAAGTCTTAAATGGAGAATTTGATATTTCCAGACTACTATTTCATAGATTTGATCATCAAAAGGAGCTTCCGGGAAAAATAATGGCAGCGGATTATATGACTGGTGGTGAAGGAGTTGGATATCACGACAATTCTCCTGATAATATTGGGGGGAAATATAGGAGAGATGCAGTCGATATCCGTATTAATCCGGAAGGTGGATATAATGTAGGCTGGAACCAGGCTGGAGAATGGCTAAAATATAATGTCGACATAAGCAAAGCGGATGATTATGAACTGGCTATTAGAGTGGCAACTGATATAGAAGGAAGTCAAATAAGGCTTTGGCTAGATGATACTGTTGATTTAACAGGTGTTATAAGTATTCCAAAAACTGGAGGATGGGATAACTGGGAAAGTATTATTAAAGAAAATGTTTCATTACCGGCTGGAAAGCATACCATCAAGGTGGAAATGGTAAAAGGGGAATTTGACTTTAGAAGCATCCAATTCTCAGTTGGTGACGGTCAAGAACCACTAGCTATTGAAGGTGAGTATAGCACATCACCAGGTACCTTTGCGAAATCTGTCATAGGAGACAGTAGGTGGAAGGATTATACAGTCGAAGCGGATCTTAATATCCGAGCTGGAACAGGAGACGGTGGTTTACTTTTCAGAGTGAATAATCCGGCAAACGGTATTGAACTTGGGCAAAATAATCCTGATTTTATGCAAGGTTATATAGCTTATATAAATAAAGCTGGAATTCATTTAGGGAAGTTTAATTATAACTGGGAATACTTAAAAGGTGCTGAACTAAATGAGCCATTGAATACATGGCATCATGTGAAAGTTGTCGCTAAAGGCACAAATATAAAGATTTATGTTGGAGATATGAATGTGCCCAAAATAGATTATACAGACAACAGCAGCACGGCGTTTACGCAAGGAAAAGTAGGACTGCGATCAAATTATAATCAGACAACGTTTGATAATTTTGTGGTAAAACCACTAGAAGCGACCCATTCATCCCTTAAAAATGATCTGGATAGAATGAAAGAATCTGGTGAGATTGTTCATAGTGCATATAAAAAAATTATAAATAAATTAGACCAATCAAAGCATCATTTAGACAAAGGGAAAATTGCTAAATCAATCAAGCATCTAAATGATTTTAGAGATTCTCTAGAAAAAGAAAAGAAACTATCTGAAGCTATCAAACAAGAACTTGAGGGAGATGCTCTAAGACTTATAAGAAAAATAGAAGAAAAATAAGTGGAAATGGGTAGGTACAAGAAAATAAAGATACCTACCCGTTTATTTTGGATATGTCATGAACGATGAATGGAGGATATACGTTGGAAAAAAATAAACAAAATCAAAGTCAAGTAGAAGTAGGAGAAATGTTTATGAACCCTCTACTTGAGAGTGGGCCTGATCCATATATATGTAAACATTTTGATGGGAACTACTATTTTACAGCTACGACTCGTACTCATATAGCCCTTTGGAAGAGTACAACGATTACAGGGATATCAACTGCTGAAAAGAAGATCATTTGGGTGCCTCCTGCAGAAGGGCCATACAGTAAAAATATTTGGGCGCCGGAAATCCACTTTATACATAATAAATGGTTTATCTATTTTACTGCTAATGACGGGCAAGGAGATGACACACGACGAATTTATGTGTTAGAAAATTCCTCTGAAAACCCGCTAGAGGGGGAATGGAGTTTTAAAGGTGCTGTGAATACGGAACTTCCAGGGCTGGATGGAACAGTCCTTCAGCATCATAATCAACTTTATTTCCTTTATGCAGGTTATGGATATTTTCCTGATTATGGATCAGCCTTATATATTGCAAAAATGAAAAATCCCTGGACATTAGTAGGTGAAAATATTCTACTATCTGTACCAACAGCTGAGTGGGAGAAACAAGGTGGAATGGCAATTAATGAAGGGCCAATCTTTTTGAAAAGGAATGGGAGGCTATTTTTAATCTTTTCAGCAAGCGCTACATGGTCGGATGATTATTGTTTAGGAATGTTATCTGCTAATGAATCAGATGATGTAATGGACCCAACTTCTTGGGGTAAGTATCCTCAACCTGTTTTTTCAAAGAATATAAAAAATCGGGTGTTTTCACCGGGACATAATAGCTTTACTCAATCTCCGGATGGAACTGAGGATTGGATTCTGTATCACGCATTTTCTTTTTCAGAGGCTGAAGGAGACCATAGGAATGGGAAGCTTCGTAATCCAAGGATCCAAAAATTTCACTGGAATCAAGATGGGACGCCAAATTTGGGGATACCTTTAGCTGCATATACTCCTATCACCAAACCTTCAGGAGAATAAGTATTGATAAATATCATAAACCCCCCTCTATTTGAACTGCACCCCAAAAGTTAGAGTAAAGAATCTAACTTTTGGGGTGTTTTATTAATGTCTAGATATGATGAAAAATTTAAGCTTATGGTAGTGAAAGAATATCAAGAAGGACAACTTG